>NZ_FWYF01000006.1 GCF_900176375.1 Reichenbachiella faecimaris
ATGTTAGTACCCGGCGACACACAATTGGTGTCAGGGTTTTTGTTATTCAATTCAGCAATAGGATCAGTAGAATCGTCATCGATCGTAAAGTCAGTAGTAGTGCTAGAACATCCCGTAGCATCTGTAATAATGACTTCATAATCACCTGGTTCCAAATCAGTGATTAATGGATCAGTACCCGTTTGCGTACCCCCATGTGCTCCACCTTCCTTAGTGAAAGCGAAGTTGAATCCTATAGTATTACCTTGTGGCGTGCCATTAACAGCTACATTAGTTATTTGGAATTGACCATTATACCCACCACCTGAGCAGTTGTCGTTAGGAGTGTTGATCGTACCTGCAGCAGCTATTGAAATGGTCGGAATTTCTTCGTCTAGTTCGAAGGTAGCATCGACAAAGCAGTCAGCACTTGTATTTTGTTCGTCAATAACTCTTAGCGTGTAGAATCCACCATCAACGCCACTTAGTGTTCCTGAGGATACTGTAGCAGCAGTTCCAACGGCTCCATTGATAGAAGCACCATTGACTAGGGCAGTACCAGTTGCAACAGAAGCACCTGCATACCACTGATAAGAATAATCTCCTGTATCGTCATTGGTAATAGACCAATTAATAGCACCATTTCCTTCGTTCGCATCAGGATCACAACTGGTATCGATTGTATTTAGAGTCAGACTCACGGTTGGTACTGTGGTTTGGTCTTCGATTTCAAATTCAACCATTGACGTTGTACAGCCAAATAAGTCATGTTCAGCTTCCACAAAGTATGTACCTGCTGCTAAACCAAGTAATTCATAATCATTAGCAGCTGTCGCAATAGGAGTTGCAGCGTCTGATTGATACCAAGTGAAAGTATAATCGTCTCTATCTCCAGAGGTCACGTCTGTATCTTCGATAGTAGCAGCGCCTGTCGTACCACAATCTTCAATATGAGATAAAGAAGTAAGAGCAGCTAAAGTATGTTCTTGCGGATCTGTGTTAATAGTGTAAGTTCCTTCTACCGAACATCCTGAATAGACGTACGAAGCTGGTCCTGATCCACCTACTATTCTGAAGATTTTAACTATATAATCACCAGGTCCGATATTAGCTCCAGAATATCCGGCCGCATTAGCTGTAGATAGAGTGGAAGTCGTTTCATGCTGTTCTACTAATAATGCATCAGCTGGATAATTTTCAGCACCAACTACAAACCATCTAAATTCAAAATCTGTTGCATGATCGAATGGTCCGTAAGTATCTTCTGCATCTTTTTTAGCTATCACTTCTATTTCCCCATCACCTGGATCTCCGTCACAAACGGTATTATCAGTAACTGTAAAGCCATCAATGAAAGGAGTATAAGCACGTTGTTCAATGGTTTCAACTGCACTTGCAGAGAAACACCTGTCAGTATTGGCTGGAGCAAAAGCCGGATTGTTAATTTGTCTGGCTACCGCAGTGTAATCACCTGCCGGCAGTCCTGTAAATTGAACCACATCTGCAGGTTCATTGTCCGCAACAGCTCTACTTGATGATAAATTAATTAATGGATAAGTTATGCCATTTACCGTATAATTAGCTAGCGGATCTGCTGGTACGCCGTCTCCAGCATACAAATAAATATCATATTCAGATATGTCATCAAAATTTCCATCTGTATAGCCAGAAGTTATTCCGTCGATATCTGCTGTTGCACCTGAAATATCTCCAGTAATATCATCTGTGACTAAAAAATCTGCTAAGGGAGATGTCGTTGATATACGCATCGAAACCCCAGCTGTGTTATTGCTGATAGTACCCGTTGCTCCACTTGGATTTGCTGTAACAGTTTCTCCGTCTACAAAATTGCTGGCATTCGTTGCTGTATATGTGATAAATATGCTCTCCGAAATTCCAACTTCAGCACTTCCATCATCAGGACATTCTTCCACGTGTTCTACAGCGATAGTTGTTGTAGCTTGTTGCCCAACAAATGGAAGGTCATATACGATTTGATATCTACATTGAGTGGAGCCAGTATAGTCAATAATCAACGAGTATAGTCCGGATTCAAGACTAGTTAACGTGGTTGCGCCTGTACTACCATCTGTATTATAACCTGCAGGATTGATTGGAGATATACCATCTATACCGTTTTGAACTTCGTCTGTATAATCATCTGAGCCTTCCCACCATTCAAACGTAATATTAGCATCTGCACCTGTTGTTGCATCTATTGTTCCTGTTGCTGATGCACAATCAGTTGGCAAGACTCCATAAGCAATATTAACTGCAGGAGCTGCAGGAGTTAAGTCGTCTATAAATTGTGTGAATGGACTACTGGTACAACCTGAATTAGTTTCTGTAGCAATTACAGTATAATAACCTGAAACCTGTCCTGTTAACACTGGGTTAGCGCTATTCGCTTGAAGTACCGTTCCAAATTCATCTTGTCCTTCATAGAATTCATAAGTATAAGCAGGAGTGAAGTTGATTGGGGCTGCACCTCCATCAGAGTAGGTTAAACCTATTCCTGTTACCTCTACTTCACCATTAGGTGTACAATCAGTCTGATCATCATTTACATCAAAAGTCAAAGCCATGACTGGCGTAGCTCTACGAATGGTGACTTGCTCTGTTGCAAAACATCCAGCGGCATCATTGGTTACTTTAGCCGTATAAGTTCCGTTGGGTAAATCACTGATGATATGATGATTACCCTGTCCATCAGTTACAACTCCGGCTGATGGATATATAGTTGTTACTAAATTAGCAGCAATTGTATTCGTACCAACAAACCATTCTATAGTAAAACCAGCATTGCCTACCACTGGTGAACCATCATAATTTGTAATATTAGCTGTGATTTGTCCCGTTGGGTCAGCTAAATCACAACTAAAATCATCTTGGGTCACAGATACTGTTGGCACTATGGCTATCAGG
>NZ_FWYF01000007.1 GCF_900176375.1 Reichenbachiella faecimaris
GTTTCTTGGGCTGCGCTCGATATCTGCTCGAACCCTGTCTTTGCACTGATCAGCTGAAAGTCTTTGTCAAAGACCATAAAATTGAGATAGGCTTCGGGCACTGTGTAGTTCACGCCCGATCGTGTCAGGTCTGCCCAGGGCACTGAACTGCCCAACGCGCCACTTTCTGCACCTAAGAATGATCCACCTGTAGCCAACTGTGCCCCTATCGTATTGATCAGGTTGGACAAATCCCCTGGGTTTTCTTCCTGATAGTACTTGGCAAATACTTCCATTTTGATGGTGTCACCCGGCATTACTTTGAGCTGACGCACCAGCCCGATATTTTCTCCCAGTCCGCCATAGAGCAGCATGGCATGGTGGGTAGTATCCGTAGGGCTGTCCGTGTGATCGAACAGTTCAGCGTCTATGATCACGGCCTCTTCGTAGTTGAAGAAAATATTGGCTTCCACCTCCGCCTGACTGCTTTCCATAGTAGCTATAGTCACCGTAGTTTGCTCATCTGTAGTCAGCAGCATACGCACGTTACCCAGCTGATCAGTCAGGTGGTATCTATTGGGGCGTCTCCCTTCGGGTCGGGCTATACGCACTCGTCTGCCCTCGCACCTCCCACTTCGGACTCAAACAAAATGCTCCTATCCCTTACGCTAAAAAACCACCCAACTAGGATGGCTCTTTGTTTCTTTGGCTCAGTCTAGCTTTACGCTTCTTCTCCGCATTACAAATGCTGCTTTACAGCTCCTTCGGCAAGATTACAGTCGCAAGACGCTACGCTAATTGCAATTGTACATTCACGGCATTTCAAATGCCTCGTAAACTTACAGTCGCATTAAAAAATGCGACCGAGCGGGTTTATGCCAAGATTTGAAACTTAAAAGCTAAAAGCTTCCGCCTTTTAAAACAAAAAAACCACCGATCTCTCGGTGGCTTTAAATATCTTCTCTAACATCATCTCCGTGTCTAAGACACTACTACTCATTTCCTCTTTCAAGTCTCAAAATAGACTTAAAAGAACGGGGTGTTCAATCCACCTTTTCTCATGAACAATTTTGCCCCAACTTTAGTGATGCTCTTTGTAATACCTGCGAGTCCTGTTAAATCACTAATAGCTAAAGCACCATATAAAACTGTCCTACTTACATCTCCTTCGCCAGCCCAGAAAGTTGCTCTTTCAAAGTCTCCATAACCAGGTCACATTTATGACTAATAAGTAACAAAAAATCCCAACACCTCTACAGTATTGGGATTTCATTTCTTTACCTCATAAAACAAAAATGACCAACCTCACAGTCAGTCATTTTATTAACATTCTACTTCTTAAATCCTATCAAAAACCTGATAATTGAGTACATGACTGAGGGAGTGACTCTCACGGAGTCTTCAAAACCTCAAATAATTTCTTTTTTTCATTCCACATTATATTAATGTTATCCGATACTCCATTCCCTTCATCATTAAGAGCAATAATCACGAAGTAATTATTTTTCTTTAACACAAAACGATAGCCATAATGATTCTCGCCATTCACCTTAACATCTAAGCCCTCAGGATTAAACAACCTATTTTCTTCTATTTTATAAAGGGTATCAACTGTAACTCCTGACTCTTTCAATATAAATAATTGACTAAATATTAAGGAATCTATTGGCTTTATATAAATACTGCCAATTGACTCATTTAGTCTATTCATTAATTCATAGTCCCTAACCAACCCCCCAACTCTACTTTTTTGGCTTAAACTATTTGTGAGAGTACTGTCTTGCAAGATTACTTTTTTTTCTGTTGACATCGAATCAGACTCAACATTCACTCTCTTCTCTTTTCCCGAACAGCTAAAGCAAACAATTACTACAAAAAGAAAATTTAAACTCTTGTGTTTCATAATATCAATTTTAATTTCCAAAAACAGCATCCCAATCTATTTCTCTATAATAAATGGTTCCACCTAGGTCTTCAGTATAATTGTCTAACCAAGTAGTAGGGACTATTTGGATTATCCCTTGACCTGAGGACGGATGCACCATGTCCCCACCTCCAATGACCGTAGTAATATGATCAATTGTCCCATCTGATGTGTAATCGTAAAAAATAACATTTCCAGTTTCCAATTCAGAAACAGCATTTGAAAAATTATTAAATAGATCGTCTGCTGTGTAATCACCAAAGCTGTTATTAGCAACCGTTCTCAATCCATGACAAACCGCACCAGAACAATCATATTGATCTGGACCATCTGCACCAGTTTCATATGGAAGACCTTCCAACGTCTCTAACTCAATTGCAAAACTATTATTTAATAAACTTTCATTTCCATCAAGTCCTAGCAGATTAAACGAACCATCGCCATCAACACTTATCATTCCTGCATAAAGACTAGCTATATTAAATCCCCAATTTCCTAACCCCTCAGGTATCACAGAAAGAGCTGGATTAAGAATTCCAATATTAGCCCAAGCAATTGCTGCATTGCTCTTAAAATCACTAGCTAATTTGGCTAATCCTTTTTGAGCTGCACTCCTACCCGTACCACCGCCGCCACCATACGCAGTTGGCCCTCCATAGTACATGCTGTTATAACTAATTCTACCTCTAGACAAGGTAGTAGCTCCAGATTTGAAACTACTAAGATTACCGCTTAACGCCCTTCTCATCTGAGTAGCGTAACCACCCCCATACCCAAACCCAAAAGCACTGCCTGAGTTATACGAATCTCCATAACCTGCTGCGATACCTCCCCAGAAGTCCCAGCCGCCCATGCCATTATTGGCCAGTCCGCC
>NZ_FWYF01000004.1:0-497500 GCF_900176375.1 Reichenbachiella faecimaris
CACAAGAAATCACGATTACCGCAGATGCTACTGGGCTCAATGGCGGCGAGTATTCTGCAGATATAGTCATAGAAAGTAATGACCCAGAAAATCCTACTTTAACTATTCCTTACACACTCACTGTGACTGGATCACCAAATATGGAAGTCAATACGAGCGAACTTGACTTTGGAGATGTATTCGTAGGTCGTGAAGTCAGTCTATTACTGCAGATTACCAATACTGGAACAGAAACCCTTGAGGTTTCCAATTTGATCATTAATGATGCAAATTATAGTACTGATGAAAATTCATTTTCTGTTGCTCCTGGTGAGTCCAGTATGATTGAAATATTTTATGAACCACAATCAGAGGGGAGCCATAGTGCCATTTTGAATATTGAGAGTAATGATCCTAATCAAGAAACTCTCACTGTCGAGTTATCAGCTTCAGGAGTTGTTCCTCCAGAAATAGTGGTGCAAACCACAGTGATAGAGACAGTAATATTACCAGGTGACTACAAAGCAAAATATTTAACCTTTTCAAATGTTGGACAAGCTGATCTTGAATGGACGGCAACTTTAGACTTCCTTAGTGATGATACTTCATGGTTATATTTATTTGAGCAAACGGGTTCATTATCTCCAGGTAGCGACAAGAGCATTGGTATCGGGATAGAGGCTCGATATTTGATTAATGGATTCTATCATGCCTCAATTTTAATTTATTCTAATGACCCAAGCAATCCACTAGAAGTGATCAACCTGGAATTAGAAGTGACAAACCAGAATATATTACGTCTAGGATATGAGCAAGTTGAAGTAGAGGCATCCGTCACAAACGTAACCATACCTATAGAAACGAATCAATATGACGTTCAGGTCTCATCAGTTAGCAACTGGATAGCGTACGAAAATCATCAGGATGAAGTAATTGTATCTTTTACAATAAATTCCTCTACTTCATCTAGAAATGCGAGTATTGAAGTGACTGCTGGTGAAGCTTCAGCCACTTGTACAATTATACAGAAGGCAAACACTGTATTGGATGTCAGTCCAGAAAACAGTTCTAATCTTAATTTATTTCCTAACCCAAACTATGGAGAGTTGAATATTTCATCAACAGAGATAGCTTCGCTTGAGTTAATGGACGTATCTGGAAAGAGCTATGAGCTGGATTATGTCAAAGATGCTGAAGTAATCAGAGTGAATCTCACCCAATTGAACAACGGGATCTATTATGTTAAAATAGCTATGAATGATGGGACTGTGGAAATCAAAAAAGTGATTCTTCAGAAGTAATCAATACAAGATCACTTCCCGATACAGAAAGTTCTTTCTTTTGATTATCAATTAGTTAAGAGTCTTAGGGTACAAATGAGGTACAAGCGAACTCCTATTTTTGACTATTTTTCTTTGTTTTTGCCTCGATTTGGCCGATTTCAGCCGTTTTTTGGCACAATATATGAAATCTGTGTTTTTGGCTAAAATCATGGTGCCTGATTATCCTTTATTAATAGCCAAGATAAGCTAATTCAAGCTGTCTTTTTCCTTCCTTTTCCCAAACCTACCCAAACTAGGAACCTATAAAAATCAAGTTCGAAATATTGCAAACAGAATCTAAAATAAGTATGCAATGGATAACCCTTTTCAAGAATTGTATGAGCGCCTCGATAGGATCGAAGGCCTCCTGGTAATTGTCAAAGACAACAAAGCTTCTGAGTCGGAAGACGAAGAAGAGCGCCTGTTGAATGTTCGGGAGGCAGCACGCTACCTGGGCGATGCAGTGGCCACACTCTATGGCCGGACCAGCAAGAATGAAATCCCATTTTATAAGCGTGGTAAGAAGGTCTATTTCAAAAAATCTGAGCTATTGGCATGGATCGAGGAAGGCAGAGTCAAGAGCCAATCTCAAATCATGGATGAGACTGCACTCCGGACGAATAAATGATTTGGTACTAAATGAATACTGAAAGTCATGAGCTTGCAAATGGTTTGAAGGTATTTGTAATGGTTTGAATCTGGATGAAAGGATTTGAATCTAATGAACCACTCAGTTTACCAAATCATTAAGCTTTAGCCGCTTTCAGAACGGTTTTTACTGTAATGTGTAAGGATGAAATCAAGTGGTTGAAACGATCCTTTTCATTTCCTAACCTTACCAAAAGCGCATATAACTATGGACGAAATAATAGCAACCCCTATGAGCTTATCAGAGTTGGCCAACGCCTATGATATCAGCAATAAGATTATGAAAAAGTGGCTCGCTCCCTATCAAAAAGAGATTGGCAAAAGAGTAGGTATTCTTTACACGCCAAAACAAGTCATGAAGATCTACGAATGCCTGGGCTACCCTCCATATCTCGATGTGAAATGAAAAGCTTCGATCAGGCAAACGAACACTTTGAAAAAGCAGTGAGGAAGCTCCAGGAAAACCTACAGTACCTGGCCGACCAGGGCAAGGTCAGCGATCGATTTCTAAACATGCAAAATAACATTTTGAAAACACTCATCAACTACCAACATGAAGTAATGAATACTCTGAATGCCTATGAGCAGCTGGCCATTGATCTATCCTTGAAAAACTCAATGGAATACAAGAAGCTACTTGATGCAAAAGAAAGCTTTGAAGCGATTTGTATTATCCATGGTATCATGGATTTTCCATGTTGGTTGGCGAAAGGAAAGAGGTACTTGATTTGCGAGGCAGTAAGTCATTATCGCAATGGTGAAACACAACTCTCCTCCACTGTTATGGAGTTGGTCAATGAGCTCCCAGCTCATGAACGTGATCTCCTGTGGAGTATTTTAAATAAGAAGGCTGAGGCCAAATGGGAAAGTGAGCTCCGCGCGCTTGGTATTGAAATCAAAGCCTATGCTTGAGCATCAGGAAGTCCAAAAGAATGTCAATGGCAAAAAGAAGAAACACCAGATTCTTGAAGTCAAGGATTACCTTGATCTGAAATATGAGTTTCGAAGAAACGACCTCACATTGGAGGTAGAATACCGAAAAGTTGAGGATAAGAAATTTCAGGTACTTGATGAAGCACGGATCAATTCGATCTGGATAGAGCTGCAGGTAGATGGTTTCAAAATATCGGATGCAGTGCTTATCAAAATATTAAACTCGCATCTGGTTAACAATCATCATCCGCTAAAGTCCTATTTTGATAGCTTGCCTAAACATGACGGAATAGATTACATTCAGAAACTTGCAGATAGCATTGAAATAGATGACGCTGCAGTCGAGAATATTCATCTGAAGGATCTCTGGAAACCTTATCTTGAAAAGTGGCTGGTAGGAAGCGTAGCGACTGTACTAGGTAAAGGAACGAACCAACTCTGTTTGATTCTGGCCGGAGGTCAGGGAGTTGGGAAAACGACCTGGCTCAATAAGCTCTGTCCTAAAGGGCTTGAAGACTTTCTCGTCTGTTCGCATATCAATCCTTCTCTCACTGATAACACTACAGCCAATTACCTGGCCGAAAAATGGTTTGTGAATATTGATGACCAGCTGGAAACGATCTTTGGCAAGGACTTCAACAGTATGAAGGCCATCATCACCGCTCCATTTGTGACAAATCGGAAGACCTGGCACAAGTTCAGCCGAAAGCGTGATCGGGTCTGCAGCTTTATGGGTAGTGTGAACAATACCCAATTTCTAACAGATACTGAGAATAGAAGATACCTAGTCTTTAAAGTTAGAAAGGTTCATTTTGAGCATAAAGTGGAAATGGTCAAAGTCTGGTCACAGGCCTTGCATTTACTGGAGCAAGGATTTACCTATTGGTTCCAGCAAGAGGAAATGCGAGTACTCAATGTGGTCAACAATATGTTCAGGCAAAGCTCTCCGGAGGAGGACTGGCTGATCCGATTGTATGAACCTTGCACAGCTGATAATCCACAAGCTACTTTTCTAATGCCCTCCGAAATCCTCACCAAACTCAATGCCTACTCCAATATGAAGCTTTCGATCAGAAAGCTGAACATGGCCATGGAAAAGCTAGGCTTTACCAACAAAGTATCTAAGCGGATCCACGGGCAACCTCGATACGTCCATCCTGTTATCGAACACCTGACTGGCTCAGACACGCAATATCAACACGATCTTCGCTCAGAAGTCTAGTAGTTGCTTCGACTCCATTTTACTACCATTTCATAGCTGTCATTCCTCCATATGAGTAAATCAGTTGCTTTTTGTAAGTGATTGATTATTAGCATATTTACACGATTAGGAGGTTCTCCTTTTAAGATTCTTGAAATCTCTTTACTACAATACTACTTTTTATATTAAATAATTGAATATCAATAGATTGAATGTAGTAGTAAGTGTAGTTGAAACGTAGTAGCAGTAGTTGTTGTAGTTATGTAGTTGGATCGATTTTGAAATACTGCAATCATGCACTATCCATGCCTAGTATATGGCTTTGGTATGCTTCTACTATACCTCACATAGCGTAGGTAGACAGCTTCTTTTGTCTATGTTGAGCCTCCTCATTCCCAAAGTGTACCAAAGTGGGAACCATGGTTTCTGGACTTCCGCATCTTGCCTGAAATCTAAATATTTTCAAAATGGCAAGACAAAAAGGAATTGTAAAACTGGAAGGAACCATCGGAGATGTTTCTTTCTACAAAACCTCCGATGGTTTTCTCGCTAGAGAAAAAGGAGGTGTGGACAAAGAGCGGATCAAGAATGATCCAGCTTTTCAACGTACCAGAGAAAACGGCAGTGAGTTTGGCAGAGCCGGACGAGCTGGGCGTGTGCTTCGAACGGCCTTTAGGTTGTTGCTGCAGAATGCAGCTGACAAGAAGGTGACTAGTCGCCTGACAAAGGAGATGATTAAGGTGATCCAATCAGATCCTACAAATGAGCGTGGCAAAAGAACTGTCACTGATGGGGATATGGGCTTACTGAGAGGATTCGATTTCAATATTAATGGTAAACTGAGTGCAACACTCTTTACTCCGTATCAGGTGAATGTGGATAGAGTCGCTGGTGAACTTTCTTTGAATGTTCCGGCATTCGTGCCAGGCAATACGATCATTGGTCCTCAGGGAGCGACCCATGTTAAGATTGTATCAGCTGGTGCCGCCATTGACTATGAAGCGGAGACCTTTGAAGTGAGCGTCACCAAGACCAATGATATTGCACTGAGTAATCAACAAGAAGAGGCTATTGATTTGGTCAATGCTGTTCCGGCTAACAGCGAATTGGGCTTATTCATGGTATTGGGCTTGGAATTCGTCCAGGAGGTGAACGGTGAAATGTATCCTTTGAAAACTGGGAGTTTCAACCCGTTGGCATTAGTGGCCATCGATCAGGTTCCAGCTGCTTAATCATTTGTTTTATGGAACTGGTACTGACACGCAAGTATTTCCCGAAAGGAACAAATGGCAGGTTGACTTTTGGTACAGCTATCATTTGCTATACAATAGAACTTCCCTGGTGGGATAACCAACGGAATATCTCTTGTATCCCTGAAGGGGATTACGTGTTGGCTAAGAGACATTCAGAAAAGCATGGTTTTCATATTATCGTCAAAGATGTTCCTGGAAGAGATGGAATTTTATTTCACCCTGCAAACAATGCTTTGAAAGAATTGGAAGGATGTATTGCTCCAGTCAGTGTGCTGACTGGTCCAGGTACTGGAGATTCTTCCCGAATCGCCTGTGACAAATTGAATGCTCATGTTTTTAGTGCCAAGCACTTGCGTGAAGATGTGTTCCTAAAAATTATTAGTGATGGAGGTAGTTAAGCTGGAAATCATTCTGAGTGGGGCTCTTACTGTTATGGTTGGACTGGTTGCTTATTTTCTAAAGCAATTGGTTTCCGATTTTAAGAAAGTGGAAAGTGACCTCACTCAAGTGAAGAATACAACAGAGATCATCCGAACTGAAAGTAAGGGGATGAATGATCTCATACATCAGCGGATTGACTTTCTGGAAAGAAGGGTCAATCGATTAGAAAATCAAACTTTTAATGAATCATGAAAAAATCAATTAAAGACTTAGGGATCGTCCAAAGGATGAAATCCCCAACTCCAAAATTCTTCCGGGTACTAAGGAATATTGGTCTTGCATTGGCAGCAGCTAGTGGTGCAGTGTTAGCCGCTCCGATTGCTTTGCCTGCTGCTTTAGTTACGGCAGCTACTTATGTGGCGGTCGCTGGTGGAGTGCTTACAGCTGTAAGTCAGGCCACGGTGGATGAGGAGGAGTTCAATCTTGATCAGGCCGTCAAGAATTTGTAAGGGTGGTCACAGCATTGCATCAAGGCAGGATTCGAAAGGGTTCTGCCTTTTTTATTCCCTATCATTATTATTTCCCAAAAGAGAAGAAAGAAAAAGAACCCACCGAAGCAGGCAAGAAAAAGAAAAAAGAGAAAGCGATTGCCCAGGCTGGAAGGAAGAAATGCAAGGAGGAACGGAATAAATGGATTGTGTGATGGGTTGAGGGTTTATGCCGTAGTTCCTTGCTTTTCTATGCGGGTTGGTTTGTGTGACAGCCTAACTTGGCGGCCTCTTTTTTGTTTGACATTCATCATCAGCCAATGTGGTTCTCCATTTTATGATCATTTAAATACTGATTTAATCGATCATATTTAAGGTCTTTCAGCTTATTCTTCTGCCTTAAAGTGTCGATCATTTGTCTTAATGATCTGTTCAACCCGTCTTTAGAAACCATATTGTTAAACCATTCTAGACCGTTTGTATTGGGGGTATCAGAAAACTTCTTGGTGTAGGTTATAATATCAACCAATCCGGATTCTGGAATTATATCCCAGGTAATGCATAGCATATTTATGGCTGATAGTAGTTCCTGGTTAAAAGGGTTGAGTTTACCAAAATTATCTGAGCCTTTGGATAAGCCTGTACTTGATGAAGAACCATTGCTATCAATAGCTAACGGATTAAAAAGAGTAAGAGCTTTGTGATTAATGATGTCCAAAAATTCATTGGCACAGTGAGTACCGACAAAGAAGTACTTCGGTTTAATATTGTAGTCTCCTCTTGGTCGATACGAAAAAATGTAGTATTTGTCATCCAAAGGCCCGCAACAACCTTCTTTGGTTTGACCTTCCAGAAGTTGAATGTAGTTTACTGGCTGGATATAGTACTGACTACAAATTTCTTCCTTTCTTTTTCTAGTTCTGCAATTCATATTGATTGATAATTCCTGTATGTATTAAGTTAGGTCGGGAACGCAGGAAAACCAAAAACGGCTGGGCGAAGGCTGTGGAACGTAGTGTAATAGACGAACGACCAAGCCAGCCGGAGAGAGCCTTTGGTTGGGGATGTGGGCAGGAAGGTGAACGTAGGCTTGCGAGCCGCCTGCGAGTGGAGCAAGGGTGCCAGGCCGAGAATTCCGCTTATGGCGGATGAAGGACTGGCTATGTGTGAAGTGGAATGCAGGGCTTTTGTAATTTTTTCAATCTTCACAAAAGCCCGGAGTGGAACGGAACTACACAAAGGCTGGCGTGATTTTTTGCCTTTTGCGCATTGGCCTGGTATAAGCGATGGATTGTGCCATGGATACCATAGGGTTGATGCAAAAAGCATGACAGCCTGCAGCCCGCAGCGACCCGCAGGCGAGCACAAACACTGGCAGCCGGTGGATGCGTTGCGGCTGAACGGAACGAAGCGTAGCGAAGAGTAGAGAGGCGGCAAAAGCAGACAGAGTAGGCTGCCGTGAGGATGACAACCGAGATGCAAGCAGCATGACAGGCTCGGAGCTTCAGCAGAGACCTGCAAGGCGGCATAGCTTATTTTCTGTCCTTTTAAAAAGATAACTCTTCCAGAAAATGTGCTGTGATGGCCTGGAATGATGCTATGCCGAGGGCGAAAGACGAACACCGCTTTTCCTGCGTGTTGGGGTGCGGTGGGAAAAAGTAAGTGTGGCACGGTATGGAATGCATCCCGATAAAGATCGGGAGGAATGGAGTAACGGGCTACTCTTGCTGTGGGTTCCTGGAGGCTTGTAAGTGCAGCGCAGCGGAATGAGCAGGCTGGAGGATGGGAATGGGCGGACTGTCAATCTCCTTAAAAAGGGATAACCTTAATATCCGATCTTAATAGTTTATGCTGCAAAGTAATTTATATTAACAAACACGTGATGAATCACAGTTTCATTTTCATGTACAGATCGTGCAATCCTAATGGCTGAATTCTGATAATTGAACAATGAAGTTACGTTCTCACAAGCTTCATACTCATACCCGATTGGATATTCTGCACTAGGTATTATGCTACTGATATATTTTTGCCAATTCTTTTTAGACTTATCCTTTGGATCTAAATCATAAACTAGAATAATGAAATTTTCTCTTTGGTGGTAATAATTAAAAATCTTTTCTAAATGACTTTTTGCAGGAGCTGGAGTTCTATATACAAAAGCTTCACAGACACAAAACAGTTCTTTATTAGCATCATGAATTGGCAAATCCCTTTCTCCTGGTTGCTTTTTTGTAGTCTTGTTTTTAGGATCGGAAAATGCTCCTCTAGATTGTGCTCCAACATACCAACCCCATGGATTTATTCTTGAATCCAAACCCAGCTCAATTATATCGTTGTACTTGTCTTCACTTCCTATATCAGATATAGAAACAACCTTGTCGAGCATTCTACTGGCAGCTCTCGCAACTTCTTTAGTCAGAAATGCTCCAAGAGTCCTATTACCATTTACATATTCCGGAAATATCTCAATTAGCTTAGAGGGAGGACTGGTAAAAATTCTTTTGTAGTATGCATTGAGTAATTGAACATCGTCAATACCTCCAACTTTAGCTTTAAGTGTTTTAATGAACTCAATTCCTTCATCTCCTGAAAATTGATGATAATTTTCAGCTTCATCCAGAATCATTGAAGCCTCTTCTATTTTTTTTCTTTCAATGAGGCTTTCAATTTTCACTTCAAGGACATCCGGTAACAATTGATATGGCATCTCCAATTCAGAAAAAACGCTATCCAATTCATCATGCTCGTCCAGTTTGAGCAGTATATATAATTTATTAGTAAAGAATGTTGCCCCTAAAGCCTCTATGTCTAGTTCTTGTTGTTGGGAGGAATATACTTTCCACTCTTCTAGAGCTTCTTTATAGATTTTTGAATCATCGCTGACTTTAGCTATATTAATTTTAGCTGCCATCTGATTTAATGCAAAAACAGCAAATTGAGGATATTGTTCACTCAATTGTTTGAATATGACATATGAGGATTTCGGATCTTTTTCCAGCCTTATTAATGCCCTGTAAAACTGCTTGTGATCACGATAGGACAGTCCTCTTACTGAATGGATTGGTGAGTCCGGTTCTTTAATGCTATTCAGTTCCTGTTCCTCATTCTGAAAGTAAGCCAACAGCATCTTGGTTTGATAAAGCTGAACCTCATATTCCCTGTTCTTTTTTGATACTTTCTTTTCCCAAAACTCAACTACCTGATTAATCTCATTAATCAATTGGGGATATTTGCTTATTTCAAGGAGGGTCTGTTGAACCTCTGGAATCCAACGAGTCTCTTCTAAAAAGGCTTTAATATCTGATTGTTGTATCTTCTCTATAAGTTTTTGTTTTACCCCTTCTGAAGTTACCCATTCTGCAATTGTTAATATTTTGACAATATCCTGCGTTTCTATGATGGCCTGAATAATTTGTTCTTTTCCGGAAAACCAATTTAACGCCCTGGCTACTTGTGGAAGTAACGCTTCTTTTTCAGAGTTCTTAAAAGCCAACTCTTTGTTATAATCAAACAGATCAACACGCCCTTCTTCCGGCACATCCTTGATATGACTTTTTAAATAATCAATAATCTGCTGTTCTACTCTTGATTTTATTTCCTGAATTTCATCTTTTTCAAAGCCGTAAGGAATGCTTGGCAACACCAATTGTCGAAGGACTTGAAGCAATACCCCAATGTGAGTTCTTAATTTATCAGCGGTGAAATGATTCTCTTTATTGTAGAATTCCGAAGTGGAGTCAAAATAAAATCGAGGTTCAAGAAAACTATTCAGCTTCTGTTGTTTATAAATGAAGTAAATAGGATAAATCCATTCAATGTATTCCAGTCTTTCAATTTTCTCGCTCCATAGGGGTAGCCCCTTTTCTTCTTTCTTCTCGAAGAAATTGTATTTTTCTATTTTTGTAACCTCTACGCGTTCAATATAAAGCTTGAAAAAAGAATTAGTGAGTGTATTTAAATCTGGAGGCTTGATCTCAAACTGACTTTTGTACTTCCAGTAAGTAGAGCATTTCATCAACCATGACAGCCCACCCCACTGAAGCATAGGAAAATTCACTGTTCCATTATTATGCCGTGTTTTGGATGGTAGATTGATGAAAAGTTGTACCAGCTCATTAAACAATCTGGGGAATAGAAATTGATTACTTACTCCGTGCACTCTATAATTATGTAGGGAGCTATCTTCAATCAAAGAAAGCACTGCTTTTTCTTTTTCTACTTTCTGTTTTTGACTTAATTTTTCTGCATGCTTCTGTCGGTTGTATGGTATATCATATTTTTGGGAATTAAGTTGTCTGTAAATCTGAAAGATTAACATAGAAGCAACACCATTCTTCACAACTGAACGAATTGAAAAAAGAGCCAGTTCCATGGATTTTGACCAGAGCTTTTTGTGGATTGTTTCTTTGTCTTCATGCAGTAGGTACTCGCCAATTCTATCAATGAATTGAAAAGCTAAGGAGGTGTATTGAGCGTCTTTTATTAGATAGGGTATAAACTCCCTTCGACACATGATAACAAAACATTTTATTTCCCAAAGCAGAGTTGGCTTGGTCAATGATTTTTCGAGAAGTTCGAAAATTCTTCGACAATGATAAATATTAGGATTGTCCTGATCTTCTGTATCCTCTCTCTCCAATTCATAATCATGAGTAACAATTACCTTTATTAGAAAAGAAAGTTCATCTCTTGAACTTTGCCCATGCAGATAGGTAGTATGAGCTTTTTCTTCCCAGTTGGCTAAACTTTCGAATAATTCAAAGTGATCTGTATTGTTTAGTGAAAAATCATCGTACTCTTCACGGCTATGGAATAAAGTTTGAACTTCACGTGAACCAATGTCTCCATCAATATTAACCTTTTTGAACTCTGATTCCGTTCCATCCAAATCGGACTCACTAATCACAAGATTACAAGCTGCATCTAAGAACTTCTTTTTTGATTGATCAATTACATGACTCAAAAAATTCGAGGACCATTCCCAATAGAGTATTTGTCTGAGAAGTCTTTTTACTCTTTCTTGGTCGTCAGAAAAACCATCATCCTCAACTAATAATTGCCAGTAAAAAGCAGTGATATGATCACTTAAGGTTGACCAGTAGCTGATCTTGACATTATGAAAATTTAAATAGTAGAACTCTCCCTTTTCTTTAATAAGTTGTTCTTCAACTAATTTTTTAATCGAGGCTGTTTTTGTATAAAATTGTTTATAAGTCTGGTGAAGCTCTTGAAAATCACTTTTAATAATTTTCAGTCCCTTGTCCTCATGGACAGATATACTTTCCTTGTATGCGGCAAGGAATTGAAAATCCTCCCAGTGCTCAAGGTAAGGCTTGAAGTAATAGTTGATATTGGAAATTTCTACATGATCATCAGATAAAGAAAGCCATCTGGATTCGAATAATCCCTTTTCGTCTAAAACCAGATTGTTTCGTTTTTCATATTCACTTCTTATTTCGTCAAATTCTGTTTTAGGTAATTTCTCTTTGCCTTCTTTACCTTCAGCAAATTCTTCAAACAGAAACTTTAATTCATTCTTGAAATCGGATATTCCACTAAAAGTGTGACAAGCAGAAGATACTGTCCCAGCTATTTTTATATTGCCCAGGACATTTCTCAACCAGTATTTTTGAAAGAGGGTGTCTATATCGATTTGTTTACCACTTCGCTCTTCATAGTCTTTTTTGAACTGGTTGAATTCTTCTAATGTAAGCTCTTGTTCCTTGGGTTTTGCCAGATGAATAGCTTTTGCAAAGAACAATGAGGCGTTCCATTTAAAATTTTCTTCTATAGCCTTTTGATCTGCATGATTAATACTTCTATCAATGGTATGGGTTGATATATAACTTATTAATTCCTTGAACTTTTCCTGTTGATCATAATTCATATTCTAAGCTATTTACAGTGTTGAATCAAATGCCATTTTTAACATTGAATAAGGAATTGTGGTGATTTATGAAATCATTTGAAAGTTCATGCCTTTTCAATTTAAGTGAATTGCGTTCTAATCGAATTGCTTTTAAGTCTAACTGAACATGATGATTGGGGCAAACACATATCATATTGTCAAGTCGATCTTTCCCATTATACGGTTTTCCTAGTGGCACTATGTGGTGTGCTTCTGAATAGAATCGTTTGTTACCTAAAGCTATCTTAGTGCCACATATTTGGCATGTATTGTCATAAAGCTTTTTAAGTCGATCGACTAAAGGCTTTTTCCTGAGAATGGTATTGACTTCTCTCAAAACTCTTACAGTTTCTTCAAAGCTGTCCTTAATTGTATCTTGAGAATCAATTCCTATAATTAACCTCTGTTCAAATGCGGTGAACTTTCGATATTCATCTAAGCTCTCTATACCATCTTTAATAAACAGATCTTTATTCGATTGCAAGTAGCGATGACTTGAATAGAGTTTTTCATTTTGGAATACTATATATCCGTTTTTATCAAAAAGAACTCCGGGGAATTTTTTCAGATTATGGTACCACTTTCCACTTTCATGATACAAAGCATGTTTGGCCTCTATTCTTAGGAGTTTGTTAAGATACTTTCCATCCATGTAGATTACTTGAATATGGAATATAATGCTAGAATCAAGCCTCCAAGAGTCGCTACCCAGCCAATTAAGTTGAATACGGGATGAGAGATGACATCCAAAAACATAGCATATCGATTTTTGTTCTGTATCGTAAGTTTCCTATTAATAAGTTTTTTAACTGCCTTCTTTAGGAATTCTACTTTACAATCCACTGAATCAATCACAGATTTAAAGTTCTTAGATTCAAATTCACTTGATTCAATCTCCTTAGCGAGATAAACAGGTTGTTCTACCCCTGAATTGTTGGAAGTCATCAGTTCCTTAAATTGATCTGGTCCATTGACGAATCCTTCTCCATACATGCCTTCTAAGATTATGTATAGGCTGTGTTTACTATGTGAAGGGATTTCATGGTAATCATTTAGCCCTTCAAATAATTTCTCATACCTATGCTTTATAGCCTCAAACCCAAAATGAATGTTTTTCATATCCCAGTGAACCCAAATGCAGTGATCATGTCTTTTGACAAAATCATTGAAGGATTTAAGAATGCGAAGTTCCAACTCTCTGTAAGAGTCCTGAATCTGATCTTTAGGAATTCCAGCTTTATCTGCTTCGAAATGAATAGCAAATTGTTTATCTATCTTGTCATCAAGTGATTTAATTACAATTGAGGTGATTATTGGAGAAATGTTGCCGTAATCATCATCATATGTTTGACTCTGAGAGTAGTGGACACAAAGAACTTTGGAAGGATCTTCAACCAGTTTCCCCAAATTCTTTAAAGCAATTTTTCGGTCTTTATATGCTCCCATACTATCTCTTGACCTTTATATCGTGCTGAACCCTATTGGAGCACAAACGAACCTGGAAGCATTCTTGACAAGTTTTCTTTTCTTCTGTCCTAAGAAATCTTTCTGACCAAATCAAGTCGACTGCATCCCTAATTTTACTCTCAATTGAATTCAGATCAGATTCATATAATTTTTCAGGGGTTTTAACCTTGTTTTCACCTATTACATAGGTCATGATGTAATCCGCTATTTCTCCTGTCAATTCTCTGTGACCCAGAGCATAAAGCTTCAATTGATCTTTCGTAATTGGTAAATCGGCACTTTCTTCATCACTTTTAAACTCAATAATGGTAGTCTCATATTTCCCATCACTACCCACTTTCTTTATCAAGTCAATTCTGCCTAAAACCAAAATGCTGTCATCGACTTTATATTGGATATCCTGCTCAACGAATTCTATATGAGAAAAATCATCCTTAGTATCCTCATAGTACTCTGTTACATTTTTTCTCACCTTATCCCATAGACGTGGTTTCAAAATAGTAGAGTTAGTCAAATAGGGGAAGTGTGTTTGTCTATCTACTACCTCGTTGACTTCTTCTTTACTCATTGATTCACCTTCCTTACCTCTCTTATGAAGCTCCATCAGGCAATTATGAAAAGATCGTCCTACTCCCATACGCTGATTTAATGGATAACGAAATCCAAAAACAGAAATAAGCTTGAACCGGTAAGGGCATTCAAAAATATCTTTGAGTGTGGTAAAATCTAAAGCAATATTTTTAACCTTTTCCTTGGACTGCTGATCGATTTTAGTAAAGCTCGAGAAGTCTTGCTTGTGATCTGAGATCAGAATTGGAAAAGAACCAATTTTTGCTCGAGTTAACTCCTGTATATAATCAGACTCTACTTTGTAGAGCCTATTATTAAGATCAGGTGCTTGAGATAAGAGAAGGAACTTTTGACTTCTAGTTAGAGCTACATAAAGGAGCCTTCTTTCGTCTTCCTTGTCTGGATCACCCTCATATCTAGATTGCTCTTCAATTAATTCTCTATCCAAGAAATGCCAAACATTTAAACCTCCTCTTTTTTTAGAAGGCAAGTAGTTATTATTTAAACCAGGTATTAATACTACCGGAAATTCCAATCCTTTTGCCTGATGGATGGTCATTATTTGAACGGCATTTGGTGTGGTATAAGGATTGTTTAGCCACCCCTCAGGATAGTAGTCTCTGGCTACATAATTGATAAAACTTAAAAAGCTGAACAAGTGAAAGCTTGGACTAGAGCTATTGAAATTAATCTCTTCAAAATCATTTATTACTTGACTGAATTTTCCAAGATTAAAGAACATGATTTCAGCCCTTTCTTTAGTTCTCTTATGAAGATCAGGGTCTGTATGATCAATGAATGAGTCTTCATATATTTCAGCAAGGCTTATGAAGTCCCAAAGAATATTTTGAAGTGAATATTCCCAATTAGTTTCGACTTCTGGCAGCTTCGGAAATTTTGTATCTAGGTCATTTAAGGCTATTTCAAGTCTATCATTATCAATATTGTTATTGGGAAGCTTTTGCCATAATTCCTTCAATTCCGATCTCTCCAAATCGCCATACAAGTAAGTAAATAAACCAAGGGCAGCTTCTATTTCTCTTGTTTCAAAGAGCTGGTTAACTCCAGCTGTGATATATGGAATATTATGCCTTTCAAGTGCCTCAACTATAGTTTCAGCCTTACTCCAAGTCCTTAGAAGGATACTGATATCAGAAAATGTAATACCACGAGTCTCTTCGTCATCCGTAAATGGCACACCTAAAATATTATCTATATAATTAGCTATAGCTTCATTTTCATCAGTCACAGAATCGTAACGGTTATAAAGAATGTCTTGACCTTTAGTGAAATTTTGTAGGCCGCCAGACTTCATCTCTTTATTTGGTATTCTCTTTTGGTTATTTGAAATTAGAGTCTCAGCTATCTTTGTTATACCATCGGAACTTCGATAATTGGTAGATAGTGGGATGCTTTTAGTCGCAGAATTGTCAAATTTCGATTCAAAATCAATGATGTAGCGATTATTACTTCCTCTCCATTGATAAATGTTTTGATCATCATCCCCAACTACAACGAGCTTACATTGACTTACTTCTTGAATCCTATTTATTAACCGTTCTTGGATTGGATTAATGTCCTGATATTCATCTACGATAAGGAATTTTAAATCACTCTTTATTCTAGCTGATAGGTTAGAGCTTGCCTCCATGCATTCCATGGCCTTTTCCATTATCATGGAAAAATCAAAGTACTTTTTGCTTTTAAGAGTCTTTTCGTACTGAGCCTTAGCTCGAGTTAGGTTTTCAGGAAGTTCCTGTCTATCGGACTCTCTGATGATGTCCATTATTTGGACAAATAAAGAAGTATCAATAAACCTCCTTAATGGAACAGTCGAGTTAGAGAGTTTCTTGACTTCTTTCATCCCAATTGTATCATAGTGCTTATCTATGAAAAGCTTGAGCTTTATTTCGTCAAGAACTGAGAAGCTCTGGTATTCATATTCATTTTCTTGAAGTGCCTTTAGACACCAACCATGAATTGTACCGATGTACATATTTGCCATACCCCGGTGATTCCCAACATTATTCAGAATTTTATTCTTTAATTCTGCTGCTGCTTTTTCAGTATAGGTAAATGCTATAATATTCTCAGGAGCAACATCGAATCCATTTATAGGATCAAGTAAATAAGCCACTTTACCTGCTACTGTAGTAGTCTTACCAGACCCTGCACAAGCAACAATTCTTAAATGCTTATCATTTGTGAGAATAGCATCTTGTTGATTTGGTGAATATTTGGATAAGTCTATCATTGAGTAGCGAATTATGGTATGCTAAGTGATCATGATAAGAACTCAGCAAACTGCTATGGTTAAGGAGTCTTAAAAATCAGTATTTTCTCTTTGCTCATTAGATCTGAAAAGTTGTTTCTACCAGGCATCCGTTTGCTTAATATGTCTCTTTCAAGGTCGGTGATAAGTTCTACCTCTTTTGTTCTCATAAGGTCTATTAGAATCAAGTCATTTTTGACGAGTCTTTTGTTGACATTGCGGTTACCAATTGTCCAAACCATAAAGGCTCCTTTGTGAAGCTTTGTCATCATGGTGTCTATTGACTTATCTAAGTCATGAAAGAAGTTGATAATTTTTCTGGCTTTCTTTTTTTCATCACTATCGAATAGCTCAAACAGTTGTTTCAGTGTTGGTGATGCTTTGAATAAACTCTCTTGTGTTTCCAGGAAATTAGGAATCATTTTGCCACCTAGACTATTTGAATCGATTTCCATTGTGGTCTTGAGGTAATTGAACTCAATATTTGGATCGATATCCTCGGAAGGAATCCATTGTAAGGGCAAAAAAGAGAATTGCCCATAAGTAACTGTAGTTTGATTGTCACCGTATGGCGGTGAAGTAACCAGCAAGTTGAATTTTTTATCAGTGTTCAGCTTTTTATGAGAATCCCCCCATACAACTTCGGCAGATTTCTTGTAATTATCATGTTCTATCAGATCATTTTCGAATAAAACGGAGCAATAATCATTGACATCTTTTATACTTCTTGTCACTATTGAGAAAAACATATCAATAGCGGACAAATCTCTGCTTTGGATCTCATCCAAAGACCTCATATGCAGTTTGAAAGTTGATGTTCTGTCATTACTTACCAAACGAACTACTTCAGCAAGTGCAACCCAAAAAAACTTTCTAATCTTCAAGGTAGGTTCCTGACAAATAGCTTGGTGAATTTTTGAGAGTTCAATCTGAACCTCCTCTTTGAACCATTTATCAATATTGTAAAAATGGACTTCACTAGAATTTGAAGTGTCAACATCTACTCTTACTCTTAACAACTCCTTTGCGTTTTCCAATTCAGCTAATGAATAATAACTGATTTTTACCTGGCTAATAAGAAGTGACAATGGGTTGATGTCTTGACCAAAAACGTTTAATCCATATTTCATGCCGGTGACAAGAGTGTTCGATGCTCCCATAAAAGGATCAATGAGAGACACTTCACCTGGAAAGGTTTCTGAAAGACTTTTGATAATAGGCTCTTGCACAGATGGCACCATCATAGCTGGATAATTCAGAATGCTTCGAGCGAAATCACCTCTATTATAGTTCTGGCCATTAAGCACTTCACTGCTTATTGCTCCTAATGTTTCTTTTATGTTTATATCAGATATTATCACCTTTGGTTAATTGTTGAAACGATCAGTTCCTTTACATCTACATTCAATGTATCCGCAATTTCTACTAAAGCTTCAAGCGAAGGTTGTCTTCTATTGGTACACCAAGTGGAAATCGTAGAAACATTCTTATTCATATTTTCAGCTAACCATTTATTCGTCTTGCCCTTCTCCGCTAAGACAGCCTTGAGTCTATTAATTGTCTTTTCAGCCATTTTAATTTGGATATTAAGCAAATATATCAATTAATGAAGGCGATAGCAAGCAGTTATTAAATGGGCGTTTGATTAATGATGGATCAAGTTTCTATTTACAAAAAGATACACAATTCATCCCCTTTTGAAAACGAAAACTACTGGCATTTCATACCTTATTCCTCCTAATCACCTCCACAATATCTTCGTACTCATAAAGGATCACGCCTGAAATTTTGGAGTGGGGTAGTATTCCTTTGTCACGGAGGTTGTGGAGAGTACCGGCACTTATACAGAGGAGGTCTTGTACGTCCTGGCTTCTGAGCCATTTGCGTTTTGGGGTTCCGTGGGTTTCGAATAAGTTCTTAATCTCCTGCAGGAGCTCTTCTTTGAAGAAGTATAGGTCTTCTGTGGTGACAACATTAGCTGGCATAGTCGGTTCATTTAAAAATAGCTATTAATGGTAAGTTCAAAAAAATGTTAAAATAATAACAGAAAGTGGGGTAAGTGCTTGGGGTGGTTGGGTTTGAGTAGAAGTCTTTTAAAATCAGGGAGTTACTTCTAAGCAAATTGAGACAAAAAAAGTAGAGGTGTGAAGGTGTCTGGATCCTGTATTCTTCCGGCATAGGTCAGCCAAGCAGGAATGACGGATGGAATTTAGAGGATGAACCCACCCCTTGCCCCTCCGAGGAGGGGAATTAGTCAAAGCCTTCTGAGAAAAATTCAGATGGAGTCATATCAAGTGCTTTGATGACTTTGAGTAGTGTGGTGTAACGGAGATCATTCCCTTTTTCATATCTGCCATATTGTACTCTATTGATACTGTTTTCGAAGGCAAATACTTCGTAACTGGTATAGCCTTTGGCTACTCTTAGGCTTTTGATGCGTTTTGCTAGTTTGTCTAACTCTATATCGAAATCAATTTCATTTTTGTCTCCTGGCATTATACAAAGCAAAGAGAGCAACCGCTCAAATGTTACCGCTATTTACATACCGCTTATTAGCATCATTGATGTACTATATTTATCTTTATATTGTGAAAAAGCTTCTTTCATTGACTCCTGAGTTACTTACTCGACCGGTTGTTGATTTACCCATTTCCGATAGACTCAGACGGTTTTTCGAGATTATGGATTTTGATAACCTCAAAGATCTTCTAGCAGCATACTCTGGTTCTCAGTTATTAAGCTTGAACGGTTTTGATTACCATTGTCTTACTGAAGTTTATTGGATGTTAGAAGAGGGTGGATGTGAGGAGATGTTGAGGGAGTAGATCCTTTGACAAGCTCCCCCCAAAGACGGATAAGCCAGGATGACATTGAAATGTCATTTACGATTGAGGTGATTGAGGAGGTGAATCACAATATCTTTGAGTGGCTCTTTGTTGCTGTGCTTTTCAAAGAACTTTCTTTGGATGCTTTGCTGAGAAATGCTGGGTTGGTTTTTAGAAGAGATATTCTGTGTGATCCACCTTACTGTTTGGTTCGCTCCCGTATTGATTACACCAGCATCATGTAGCAAACGAAAGAATCCAGAGACTACTTCAACTGAGTAGTTGAATTTGAGTTTGGTGCCGTTACCTTCAGATTTCTCTTTTGCGTTTTTCTTAATGGCCTTTTTTACATTGACAATTTCTTCCTGGATCCAGGTTTGCACCTGAACCTTTAAGTCATTCATATCTACATTATAAGGTCTCCTTGTACTTTGCGGAATGCTATTTAGTTGGTTTTTGGAGTGATATAGATGATCCAAAAGGCTTCTTTCATCGTCTATTTCTCCTTTCAAATTTTTGTAGTGTTCACAGATATAACAGAGCAGGGCGATGTTGTTGAAATTGAGTACATACAAGTATTGGAGGAGCTGCTGCTCTTCCACTTGCTGTAGGCTTTCCAGAAACTGGATTAGTTCATCGATAAATATAGTAAGGTACTCAACCCTTTGCTGGGACACTTCACCGTTTGATGTACTGGTAATGTTTTGGATCGGATGCAGGATCACACCTTTCAATTTCCTAGTAATTTTGTTTTTATCCAGTAGGGCTTCCAATCTCTCTTCTTTCACTTTTATGTCCTTGGATACTTGTAAGCGTGTTTTCAGAGAAACGGGTCTTGTACCATCTCGATAAACTGAATAGGTGGTTTCAAGATGATGTCTGATAGTATCGAGACTAGACAGACAATACTGGAGGTTCTTTGCTCTGGCTATACTGTCATTACTTTGAAGATCATTCTTTATTGAAAATTCATAATTTGCAATGGCCAATTCTACTTTCTGAATGTAAAATTCTGCCTGCGTTTGGGACTGCATAGCAAACAACTCTCTGTCAATTATTTGTATAATGGCAGTAACCTCCTCTTTAAGTTTTCCTTCCAAGCAGTCCTTACCTATCGCATCTCTGGTAAGTTGATTAAATGATTTGAAGAGATAGGGCATATAATATGGTTACCCACTTTCACTAATGGATTTCATAGGTCTTCTTTTTGACAATGAAAGTCAGTGGTAAACTGATCATGAAAATCAATATTAATACTGCTTTAATGGCAGTCCAGAAATTGAAAGGTATCGGAGGGGTTTCGCTCATCGGCACGATAACCAGGACTGTAATTATCCACATGAAAACACCATAAATGACGGCTGTAGTGATGGGATATGTAGACACAAGAGTTACTTTTTTATGCAGCCAAAAGAACAGGATGGTGAATGAGTAGGCTAATACATAATGAAAAAACAACCCCCACACGATCATTACACTGCCTCCAGTAAATGCCGCACTACCAAAAACACCACTTGCGATGTACCGTAATACACCTGTAGGGTCATTGCCGATAACAATGTAGAAATCAATGAAGGCGGCTAAAATATCTAAAGTACCCACTAAGAGTCCTGCCAAAAGTATTATTTTAGTTTTCATGTTTAATCGGTTAGGTATTTAAGCTATCCTGATATAATAGGATCTCTATTATCCGGACAACATATTTTACCAGTTCTACTTTTTGAATGTAAAATTCTGCCTGTGTTTGGGACTGCATTTCAAACAACTCCCGGTTGAATGTTTTGAATAGGTAGGGCATATGACTCTGCTATCCGAATTTTCCACTTTTATCAAAGGCTCGAATCATTCATTTTTTTCAGTCTGTAGGTATAAGTTCAGGATTGTAAACAACTTCCCAAAGGTGTCCATCAAGGTCTTGGAAATATCCGGCATAACCGCCCCAAAAAGTATCAATTGCAGGTTTGACGATTTTAGCCCCAGCTTTTTTTGCCATTTCCATTACTTCATCTACTTCTTTTTTATTTACAACATTGTGTCCGATAGTAAATTCCAATGCGGAAATATTCTGATCAGCTAACCCAGTATCATTGGCAATACTTTTTCTTGGCCACAGCGCCAATTTCAATCCGCTTTGAAGGTTAAAAAAAGCTACTGCTCCAAATTCAAATTCCTTTCCTATAATTCCCTGGGTCGGCAGTCCAAGTCCATCCCGATAAAATTCAACTGCCTTTTCCAGGTCAGATACCCCTAATGTTATTACTGAAATACTTGGTTTCATTTTTTTTTTAATTTTATACGTTTGCACAAAGTTTGCTCTCAATGACCGCCAATTTTAAATGATTAAGAACTCGTTCCATGTCCTAACATTGGATTTCTATTTACCATTTTCTCCATATTGACTCAAATAAGCATTGTAGCTCCATAATTCTTCAAAGGTTGACTTCACGCATAATTTGTATGTGTTTATTGATTGCTCCTTTAGTTTGGGTAATGACTCACTAAAATTAGTCTCGATTACACCAAGCTCTTCATACGAATTAGCACATAGAAATAAAACATAATTACCTGGACCTCCTGTAGAAGTTCTCATCCAGGCAAATGTTGCATTGGGCTGCTGCTTTTCCATTATGGGAGTTATCTCATTCAGCAGTTCAGAAAATTGAACCACCCGATCAGAGTAAACATCAAAATAGATCACCTTAAGTAGTTTTGATTTATACCAGTCTGGTCCGATGTTGCTTAATTTACTCAGAAGCACTCTGAAGGAGCCATTAGGATCACTAACATAGGGTAACCAATGAATGATATTGTGCTTTAGGTTTTCGGCTCCATTAATGTTCCATTCGTCAAAATCCTTCCATAAATGATTGGGTGTGGCATCAATAAAATTTCCTCTTCGATCACCGGTCATTACAAACCATCCTACCCAATCCCATGAATCATTCTTCTCTGCGTGCCATTCCAGATCCCTCTTGTAGCCATTGATAAAGTTCGTGAGTTGATACCCCTCCACTTTATACTCATAAAATGCAAAGACCGTTTTACCATTTTGAGCCTCTGAATCAAAATTGATTATGAAAAAGACGAGGAGTCCAATAATAAGTCTATTCATTGTTCTGTATTTTTATTAAGAAAAAATTAAAAGGTATAAATGTATTACTTGACCTATTTAACCCTGCAAAAAGTATGGTCTTGATTTCTATACCGTTATTTTCTATCGGAGGGTTTAGGCAATTTACCCCTTCTCATAGTGAAGTATGATAATCCCACTTTTGCAGGTTATTGACTTGATCAGCTTCAGTGGCTGCCATTGCTCTAGCATCGAGAAGGCAGATTCTCCCTTGCCAATCGCTATTGGGTTTACCATGAAATGAAATTCGTCAATAAGCCCTTCTTTGATTAATGAAGAAACAAAAGAACTTCCACCGTATACAATAATATCCTTGCCACTTTGATTTTTCAATTTGATAATTTCGTCCTTCAAATTGCCTTTTGCCAGCTTAGTATTCTCCCATTGCGACTTTTCCAGCGTTTTTGTAAATACTATCTTTTTCTGGTTTGCTTTAATCCTGGCAGCCTCATACAATTGCGATTCTGGTTGTGAAAGAGTTTCAGACCAAAAAGGGATATAATCAACAGCTAGTTTTCTTCCAATCAACTCAGTGTCACACGAATTGGCTAGATCGATGACATAATCTTTGATTTCTTCCCACGTCCATGTTACCCATTTTTGTTCATCATTTGGCCCGGTAGAATTAAACCCATCAAGGGATATCTGCATTTGTAATTTTAATTTTCTCATCTCTATGATATTTTGATTTCAGTTTGGTTTGATATTTTTTTATGATAATGATATGATACTAACAAGGAGGCCAGCACAAAGAAGGGAAAGGCAAGATCAGAACCCCAACCATATACTGACCAATAACTTATCACGGCAAATGCAGTGTTAATGAAAAAACCAGCATAAGCCCATTCCTTTACCCATAAGGGTATCTTTGGGGTAATAAGAATTAGAACCCCCACTAGTTTAAAAACAGACATAGCAACCCTAAAATATTCGGGGTAACCTAAATTGTACACAATGTCCTTAGCATACTGCTGATTGACTGTTGCCACATTGCCAATCCCCTCTACGAAAATGATGACGGAGGTGGCAATCCAAAAAATGAGTTTATCCTTTTTCATAATTTATTCTGTCTACAATGATTTTTCAAGATATGATTGAAGTTTGTCCCATGTCTTAGCGAATCCTTCATTCATACTAGGCATCAATGAATTGAATGCCTCTAATTCGCCTGATGTAGGATCTAAAGGTTCACCAGTAAGGTTAAGGGTGGTTTTACCTTTTTCTTTTTCTATGAACTCCAGTCTGTACAAGACCTCAAGCGGGAAGTTTTTGTCAAATGGAGCAGGTACCACGTTCGCATGTTCATCTGCAAAGGCATTTGTGAATTCCAGGTAATCATGTGGTTCTATTTTTTTGTAAAGGAACCGGCCATACATAATGTTACCTTGAAAGTTCATTTTAAAATGAAAAACCCCACCGGGTCTGAAGTCAAGACCCATGACCGTGTTTTCGCTTTCTGCCGGACCCCACCATTCGTTCAATGCTTCGGAGGTACTAAATGCATTAAATATGAGTTCTTTCGGAGCGTTGAACTCACGACTAAGCACCAGCCTGTCAGTTTGTTTAGATGGTTGTTTTTTCATTTGTCACTTTTGTTCTTTTGAATCTTTTCCAAATAGTTGTCCAGTGAATTGAATCTTTCAGTCCAGAACTGCTTGAACTGTTCAACCCATTGTGACACTTCTTTTAAGTTGTCAAATTTTGCTTCACAATATCTTTCCCTGCCTTGCTTGTTGATCGTGATAAGCCCACAATCCTGAAGGAATTTGACATGTTGGGATATGGTAGGCCTGCTCGTATCAAAATGATCCGCAATAGCATTCAAATTAAGGGATTTGTGTGCCAGCATATTGATTATTTCCCTTCTTGTAGGGTCGGCAATGGCCATGAATACGTCTCTTCGTTTTTCCATATATGTAGGTACTTACCTACAAATGTAATGAACATGTAGGTAAGTACCTACGTATTTGTTTAAATTTTTTTAACAGGAAATATCAATGACCCATTTTTGCCTCAAAATCGACATAAATATATGAATTGTCAGTATTCCAATTTTTCTCATTGGAAACAAGTCTAGGCGGAACATGACTCATGGTGGCCATCGGGCAGAATTTCTTCGAATACGGTTGATCCAGACTTTTCCTTGTCAGAAGGATTTGACCAAGGATGAAAGCTCATCGGGTCTATTGCTTGAATCAAAGATTATTGATCATTTGCTACCGAATGAATGCGCTTGGATCGGGATCTAAAGCGTCAGCCAGCCAGTTCGGATTGATAAGGTCTAAATCCAGAGGTAAATTATCAAGAGAAAAATACGCTATTTCTTCACTTTCAGCATTCTTAAATCCATCAGGAATTTGCTGCAACAATCTCACTTCAAAGAAGGTAACCACATATTGTACGTCTCTTTCAGGATAGTAGTAAGTGGTAAACTCCGGTACCGAGTAAACGCCAATCAATCGTTGCACCTGACTTTCCACTTCTATTTCTTCACGAACCTCTCTGACTATGGCTTCTTCAACTGTTTCACCAAATTCGACATGGCCGGATATGATGCACCATTTTTTCGTATCGGCTCTTCTTTGCATTAAAATGTCTCCCTCCTCATTAAAAATCACGGCTGAAACGGCTGGAAGTATTTCTTTCTTTTTCATGTCTTGTGTATTAATTCATTCACCAAGGTCATAACCATCCTAAGCTAACAAAATAAATATAAAGGATTAAGCAATACATTAACGTGTTATGCAATTTTCATCCCTTTATTCCCAAGTCCCAAATCAGGAATTCTCTCTGCAGCCTCCTTCCTTCGCTGATCAATCACTTTAGCATAGATCTGAGTGGTCTTGACATTCTTATGATTAAGCAATTTAGAAACGGTGTAGATATCTGTGCCCAATGAAAGTTGCAGCGTGGCATAAGTATGTCGGAAGCAATGAAAAGTGATAATTTTCGCATTTTTTATTTTTATCAAGGGCTCCAATCGTTCGTTCTTTTTCGAGCAACGATAACCAGTGGTAAACTGATCATGAAAATCAATATCAAAATGGCTTTAATAGCTCTCAAGAAAGTAAGTGGTACTGGAGGTGTGTTGCTTATTGGTACGATAATCAGGACTGTGATTATCCACATGAAAATACCGTATAGGATCACGGTGGTGATTGGATAGGTAGATAACCATCTTACATGCCGGTATAACCAAAAGAACAGTATGCTAAATGAATAGGCAATTAGATAATGGAAGAACAGTCCCCACAAAATCATGAAACTACCTCCTGAGAATGCCTCATTTCCAAAAGCACCACTGGCGATGTAGCGAAGTACACCTGCAGGGCCATTGCCAGTAGTGATGTAGAAATCAATGAAGGCAGCCAGGATGTCCAGGCTACCTATTAAGAGACCTGATAAAAGTATTGTTTTGATTTTCATTCAATTCTTATCAATTACTCGAATCGCCAGTCATTACTCTAAGTTTAATCTTATCTAATTAGGGCTAACCTGTATTTTCTGGTTGTAGATATACGATGTAGCCAATACGATACCCACTACAACCGGCATTACGATATAGCTGATGTTTTTGTCTACTATAATATGACTATATGTAGCAAAAATCAGGTTGAATGATAAGCCAGCGTATGCCCACTCTCGTAATTTTTGAGGCAGTTTTGGTACCATGATTGCTGTTGCACCCACTATTTTGCAAATGATCAAAGCATAAGCGAAATAGTCGGGATATCCCAGAGGTTTTGTTCCCGCATTGAAATATTCGTGAGCAAATAGTAGAGTGCCTAATGGCATTACAGCTTCCAATAGGAAGATGATAGTGGTGGTTATCCAAAAGATGATCTTGTATTTTTTCATGGTTTTATTTTTTATCGTTTAGTTAATAATTTGGCCAATGCTTCCAATGTGGCTGAGAACCCTTCTTTGAAGCCCATTTTTATATGCATTTCCAAATCATCTAATGTTTTGTGCTTGATCTGAACTTGTACGGTGGTAGTTCCATTGGACTCGGTAAAATTCACATTCCAATTTGAGCGAGACATACTTTGGTTTAGGTTTCCTTGTTCGTCACAAAAACCATCCAATAATTTAAAATTGGTTTTCGGAGTGATGGATGTATAATCAGCCAATGACCAATGTTCTTCTCCGTTTGGTCCTACCATTGCGTATAATCGTCTTCCACCTTCTTTAAACTCCATGGATTTGGTCACTGATTTCCATGGAAGAGGTGCCCACCATTGGTCAAGGATCTCAGGTTCCGTCCATGCGGCCCAAACATCTGATTGTGAAGCGTCAAACTCACGAGTTACATGAACTGTGCTGTTTTCTTTGTCTACTGTAAATTCCATAGTCATTTAATTTTATTTTTTAGATTTTAAATTTTTAAGTACGCTATCGAGTTGACTGAACCGGCCTTCCCAGATCTTTCGGAACTGCTCGAGCCAGTGGTCTATTTCTTTCATTTTGTCATGGTTTAGGTAATAGTGTATCTCCCGACCATCTTTTTGTTGCCTCAGCAATTCACACTCAGTTAAGATCTTAATGTGATTCGAAACAGCCTGTCGGGTTGTGTCAAAATGCTCAGCTATTGCATTTGGCGTCAATGCTTGTGCTGCAATCAAGACCAGTATTGCTCTTCTTGTTGGGTCTGCTATAGCGTGAAATGGATCTCTTCTCATGATTATATGCAAATGATTGATTGCAAATATATATGCAAATGATCGTTTGCGCAAAATGATTTCCGGATTTTTTTCACTGGGTATTTGTTCAAGAAGAGCAACTTATTGCCGAGTAGGATGGCATTATAGTCTGTGGTGGTGCTTACGCCTTTCCCAATCTGATTTTCTATATGGTAGAAAAGTTTGGCGGATGGGAGCTCCCCAAAAATGGCAGAATCGTTTTGCAGTAAACGCAATACATAAAAAAATAACCCACTCTTGTCACGGATTACCAGAGTCAATTGTTAAGATTAATATTAGAGTCTGATATTTGCTAATGGAGTTTCTCAATGAGTACCAAAAGAAGTTATTTCCGTATGCCTACAACATTCTAGGTTCCGTAGATGATGCACTTGATGCAGTGCAAGATGTAATGTCTAAGTTTGAAGCGATCGCGCAGAAAGGTTTTCAAAACGAGATTGGATATTTGATCAGGAGTGTTGTAAATACTGCCATTAACATTAAGCAGAGGAATCAAAGACTTAGGCACGGTGTTTGGTTGCCGGAACCAATTTCCACTGATCGCGCTGACAAGAATATCGAGCGTGAGGAAATCATAGGGTACTCTATGATGGTGTTGTTGGAACACCTTAACCCTAAGGAGAGAGCTGTATTTATCCTTAAAGAAACGTTTGATTACGCACACGAAGAGATCGCAGATGTTCTGTCAATTACAGTTAATAACTCTCGAAAGCTACTAAGCCGTGCAAAAAGCACTCTCCAAACTCATAATCTCCAACGGTCTCCTACCGAATACTCTTTTAATAATTCTATTGATTTGCAGGAATACATCGACATAATTAAAGTGGGCGATGTCAAGGCTCTGGAATCCAAGCTTAACAAAGATATAGTCCTAATTGCAGATGGGGGAAAGAATGTATCCGTAGTACGTCAGTTCACGTCAGGAATTGAAAATGTCATAAAATTGATAACGCACTTATATGACACCTATCACAAAAACTACTCTTACAAGACTGGTATCGTTAACCACCAGTCAGCAATTCTCTTCTACCAACGACAACTGCTTGTCAATTGCCAAGTGTTTGAGGTAAATGGTGATCAGATAACTGGAATTTACTCCATTGTAGATCCTGCCAAATTGAAGAAGTTGGCAGCAACGTTTCCTGGATAGACAAATATTTGCAAAAAGTGGTCACGTTCAGCTTCAGTTGATTGTTTTCTAATCATAACAATCAAAATAAAAAACAAATATTATGAATGAGAGAATGACATTTAAAGATTCGCCTAAAGGTCTGCTGGACGGTATGTTGGTTACAGAAATGTTTATCAAAAAGTCCGGTTTCGACCTGAGACTTGCGGAACTAATTAAATACCGTGTCTCACAGATCAACGGATGCCTATACTGCCTGGTGTTGCACCACAAAGATTCGGTAAGCCTTGGCGAGACAGAAGTAAGATTACACTCACTGGCCGCCTGGAAGGAGGCCCAATACTTCAACGACAAAGAAAAAGCTGCGTTGCTGTACGCAGAGGTGCTTACCAATTCGAGCCAGGAAGATGTCTCAGACGAGGTGTTTGAGAATTTGACCCATCATTTTACAAAAAGTGAAATTGCTGTTCTCACAATTGTCGTAACACAAATTAATGTCTGGAACAGAATCAATAAAGCATTCAGAAGATCTCCAGAAGTTTCATTGTCACCTTCCCTCGTATAACCTTAAACTGAACTACAATGAACACAAAACAAAGTAACAAATCGGAAAAGCACAAAAGAGCGTTTATCATTTGGTTGGCGATCTATCCCCTGATAACTGGCCTATATTATTGTCTGGGAAATCTGATTGCTCAGCTACCTCTTCCAGTCAAAACGCTTATTCTAACCAGCATAGCAGTACCAATTATGTTTTATCTGTTGGTACCAGGGTTGAATCAATTGCTCCGGAGCTGGCTGGGAAAAACATCGAATTAAGTAACACTAAAAAAGTCATCAAATGAAAACTGTTAAAGTAACATATAAAGTAAGTTCCAACTTTGCTGTTCAGAATATGGATAACATCAAAGCTTTTATTGAGGACATTAAAAAAATGAATGATCCTGCTATCCGATATGTTAGTTATCTCGGAAGTGACAAGCAAACATTTACTCACATTGCCAGCTTTGAGAACGATGAGGCACAAAAAAGATTCCTTTCTCTTCCCTCATTCAAATCATTTCAAGTCAAACGTGATGAGAGCGGGTTGGAAATAGGTCAAGATATTGATGAACTATCTCTTGTCGCAGCGACTTATAAACTCTTCGACTAGTAAATCGGTAACGATTCCAGGTTAGAATAAAGGATTAAGCATATCATTAACGTGTTATGCAATCCTCATTCCTTTGTCTCCGGGTCCCAGGTCTGGAATCCTTTCTGCAGCCTCCTTCCTTCGCTGATCAATCACTTTTGCATAGATCTGTGTGGTCTTGACGTTCTTGTGGTTGAGAAGTTTGGAAACGGTGTAGATGTCTGTGCCCAGGGACAACTGCAGTGTTGCGTAAGTGTGACGGAAACAATGGAAGGTGATCTTCTTTGTGATGCCGGCACGCATGACCCATTCGGAGAGCTTGAGGTTTGTCCATGCTGAATACTTCAGTCCCTGAAAGATCTTGTCTTCCTTGTTCCTGGGATAGCCCAGGATGTCAACGGCCTGTTGCGCGATGTTTAAAGTCTGTGGTCGATCTGTCTTTTCATGGATGAACCGGATAAAGTGGCCGTTGATTTCAGAGTATTGTATTTCACCCCACGTCAGATTGGTTAAGTCGCTCCAACGAAGGCCTGTCAAGGCCGAGAAGATAGCTGCTACCTTCAGGACAGGGAATTCACATTCGGTACTAAACAGAGCTCTGAGTTCTTCTAATGTGAGAAACTCACGCTCTGTTTCTTTTTGCCTGATAGCATCCACCCGGAGCATGTAGTTCTCTTTGAGATAGCCTTTCTTGAATGCCTCCTCAACAGCCACTGAGAATTTGCTGAAATAGGAGGCTTGGCTATTTTGTGAGAGCTTCCTGGATTCGCTCTTGATGCTGGTAGTGGTTTGAAGGTAATTTTTGAAGTCTTCACAAAACGCCTTGTCAATATCCGTGGTAGAGCACTGGCCATGGGTAAATCGCTCCAGGTAATTGTATGTGCTGAGCCAGTTTCCATGGTTGCCATCACTTTTCCATCGCTGGCCAGTGAGCTTTTTGAAGAACGCCAAAAAGTCTATTTGCTTGGTGTCCTTGAAGATGAAATCAAACCGGTTGGCCTGGATATCCAATTGCCTGGATGAACGGATGCTATCGGCCTGGATCTTCGTCTCCTTGTTGTGGTTCTTTTCGAGTACTCCACGTGGCTTTTCGTAAAGGTAGAGTTTTAGGAATTCTCTTCGGGTGGATTTCTTCGTTTCTGGATCCACAAGAGGAGGATAGAAGTCCAGGTAAAGACTAATCATGCCTTTGGATATTTTCTTTTGGCGTAGGGTGACTTTCATGGCTCTGGGTTAAAAAGGTGGTCAATGTGTTTTCTTGAGATTACCTTTTTTCTCCCAATAGTGGCGAATGCCAGCGCACCTTCTTTTCTCATTCTGTATAGGGTGGTTCTGCTTACGCCAAGTAGCGTTGCTGCCTCCTCTAAAGAGAGGAAGTCTTTTTCCTGGACAGCAAGAAACGGCTTGGCTACAATGGCTTGCGTCTCCTGGTCGGACTTTCCGATCTTCTCTTCTTTCTTACGCTTCTTGTAGGCCTTTTTAGCACAATCATCACCACAGTATTTGGTCACAGTTGTTTTAGCTGTGAACTCAATTCCACAATGCTGGCAAATCCTTTGTACCCTAATGTTTGAACTCATAGTAATCTCTGCTTTTCAAATTGGGTCTTGAAGTTTCAATATGATTCATTTTGTTTCAAAATGTTTCATTATCTCACCAATTTTGTACCTCATATAAAGATAAACAATTAGGTACAAATAAGGTACAAAAAGCAGCAAAATATCGCTAAAAAAGGATAGTGAGAAATAATCTAAAAACATGAATAAAGGTGAAATTAGGCTGTTTTTTAGGTTTGTTTATGGGTGCTTATCGGTTGTTTGTGAGGTTATTTCCCGATACAAAACTTCGAAAAGATATTCGCCAGTAGATCATCTGTGGTGATTTCGCCTGTAATCTCTCCTAAGAAGTGCAGGGCATGACGGATATCCTGAGCCAGAAAGTCGTTGGTGATTTGATTATCGATACCACGGAGTACATCATGCAGAGCGTTTTGGGTATTGACCAGGCTTTGGTAATGACGGGCGTTGGTGACTACCACATTGCCGGGTTTGAAATTATCCATTTGGCTCTTGGACCAAATCAAATCTTTGAGTGGCTCTACTCCTGCCTTGGATTTGGCAGATATAGATACGTAATGTTCATTGTTCGTAAGGGGTGATTGTTGGCTTAACACTTTATCCAATTTGTTACCAACCAAAATATAAGGCTTACCCTTTTCAATCAGCATTTGTTCTGTAGATTGAATAACCTCAAGGGACTCAGTAGACAAATCAAACAAATACATAATCAAAGAAGACTCCTGCATCTTTTGTTCGGCACGCTCTACACCTATGGCTTCTATCTGATCCTTGGTTTCACGCAAGCCAGCTGTATCAATAAAGCGAAATTTTACTCCTCTGATATTCAACTCATCCTCAATGATGTCTCTTGTGGTTCCAGCAATATCAGATACGATAGCTTTTTCTTCTTCTAGTAGTGCATTGAGCAAAGTGGATTTACCAGCATTTGGCTTACCTACAATAACCACTGGTACGCCATTTTTAATCACATTGCCTAGCTGAAAACTGTCAATGAGTTGGATCAAGACCACATCAATTTTTTCAATCAAAAGTTTGAGTTCTTGCCTACTCGCAAACTCCACGTCCTCTTCTGAAAAATCGAGCTCTAGCTCAATCATTGATGCAAAATGAACCAGTTTCTCTCTCAGGTTTTTAATCTCATTTGAAATACCCCCGCGCATCTGATTCAAGGCTGTAGCATGTGCAGCTTCGTTTTCTGAGGCAATCAGGTCTGCCACTGCCTCGGCTTGTGCCAAATCAAATCGGTCATTGAGGTATGCTCGTTGTGTGAACTCTCCTGGTTCTGCCAGTCTAGCCCCTGACCTTACCAGAAGCTGAATGATACGATTGACTATGTATGACGAACCATGGCAGGATATCTCCAAACTATTTTCTTTGGTAAAAGAATGTGGAGCTATGAACAATGAAATAAGTACCTCGTCTACAATCGAATCTCCGTCTATCAAATGGCCAAAGTGTACAGTGTGAGTTTTTTGCTTGGTCAAATCCTTTCCAGAAAATAAAGGAGACACCACTGAAACACACGCTTGCCCTGATAAGCGAATAACGGCTATGGCTCCTACTCCTGGTGCTGTGGCCAATGCCACTATTGTATCATTCATTCCCATATCGCAAAGATAGTCTCATCGTTCACATGAAAAACTCGGGAGCAGAATAAAATAAGCACCTATTGGCTCCAACCAATTTCGAACTTTCTGTGTCCTACCAGCAATAAACAAATATTAAACTAAGCAGTTATGAATAATCACAGTTATCAAATTCTATCTAACATCAAAACAATTGCGCTCGCTATTGTTTTGATTCCTTTGGCAACTAGTTGTTTCGAAGAATCTGAATATGAAAAACAGCAAAAAGAAAGTGATTTACAAATCAAGACATACCTCCAAGACAACAATATAGAGGCCAAGCAAGCTGACAATGGCATATTCTACGAAATGATCTCAAGCAATGAATCAGGAACCAAGCCAAAATTGGGAGAAGTGGTAATGGTAAAATATGAAATGAGCACTTTAGATGGCAAAGTGCTTGAGTCCTTCTCCTCTGATTCTAGCTTGGTTAAATTCAGCAACAATTCTGTGATTCCCGTGGGCTTCAATTATGGTATTGACATCATGCGAAAAGGTGAAAGCATTAGAGTTTATATCCCATCCTATCTGGCCTATGATTCATTTTCCAGCAAAGATGAGTTTGGACCCAACACAAATTTCATACTGGAAATCAAATTGATTGACATTACCACAGATCAGCAAGTTTATCAAAATCAAATTGATCAAATAGAAGAATATTTGATTGAAGAGGATTTAGGGGAAATTACACCAACCACCTCGGGATTGTATTACAAACAAGTGTCGCCTGGTGAAGGAACAGAAGCAAAAGCTTATCACACTGCTACCCTCCACTATACCAGAAAATATCTTGACGGAACAGTAATTCAAAAAACCGAAGACGATGCCCCCTTGGTAGTCAATCTGAGTACCAATCAGCTAGTGGAAGGATTTCGAGAAGGTGTGCTCAAAATGAAAGCAGGCGAAAAAGCACTCCTCATTATGCCTGCAGATATTGCATTTGGTGCTAGTGTGAAAATCATTCCATCTACCGTTAGGGAAGAATTGTATGAAGAAGGGTACATATTTTCATTGGTAGATGCTTACCAAATCGTACAATACGAAGTAGAGCTTCTCAAGTTGAAGTAAACTAAAACGGGTGTTGAATAAAAAAGCCCTGACAGATGTGATTCTATCAGGGCTTTTGCTTTTCTAGTTATTCTCTTAATTAAATAGTTGCTGCCTTTCTGAACAGCTCGATAAATTCTTGCTGACTAAAGCTACCTAAGTCACCTTCACCATGTCTTCGGGCACTGACCTTCCCATCTTCTTGCTCCTTCTCTCCTACGATCAGCATGAATGGAATCTTTTTAGTCTCTGCATCTCTGATCTTTCTTCCTATTTTTTCATCACGATGATCAATAAACCCTCTGATATCATTCTCTTCCATTAGTGAGAATACTTCCTGAGCATAATCAGCATATTTTTCAGAAATCGGTAAGACTGCAATTTGATCAGGAGTCAACCATAGTGGGTAGTTTCCACCACAGTGCTCTGTTAATACTGCCACAAATCTTTCTAATGAACCAAATGGTGCTCTATGAAGCATTACAGGACGGTGACGTGCATTATCAGCACCTATATACTCCAATTCAAACCTTTCTGGTAAATTGTAATCCACCTGAATCGTACCCAACTGCCAACTTCTGCGTAAGGCATCCTTTACCATAAAGTCTAACTTAGGGCCATAAAAGGCAGCTTCTCCATATTCAGTCACAGTATTGAGTCCTTTTTCTTCAGCTGCTTCTACTATGGCTCGCTCTGCTTTCTCCCAATTTTCATCACTGCCAATATATTTGGCTTTGTTCTCTGGATCTCTAAGTGAGATCTGTGCCGTATAGTCCTCAAAACCCAAAGCTTTAAATGTGTAGAGCACCAAGTCTATCACTTTGGTGAATTCCTCTTTGACCTGATCAGGTGTGCAGAAGATATGAGCATCATCCTGAGTAAATCCTCTCACTCTAGTCAAACCATGTAATTCTCCACTTTGCTCATATCTATACACGGTACCAAACTCAGCAAAGCGAATGGGTAAGTCTTTATATGAGTGAGGTTTCGACTTATAAATTTCGCAGTGATGAGGGCAGTTCATTGGCTTTAGAAAAAATTCTTCCCCCTCGTGTGGCGTGGCAATTGGCTGGAACGAATCTTCTCCATACTTTTCATAGTGGCCAGAAGTCACATATAATTCTTTGTTTCCGATATGTGGCGTGATCACAGGGCTATAACCTGCTTTGATCTGGGCTTTACGCATGAACTGCTCCAAACGCTCACGGAGCATAGTTCCCTTTGGCAGCCAAAGTGGCAGACCTTGACCTACCTTTTCAGAAAAAGTAAATAGCTCAAGCTCCTTACCCAATTTTCTATGATCTCGCTTTTTAGCTTCTTCGAGCAATTCTAAATGCTCTTTGAGTTCTTTTTGCTTTGGAAATGATACCGCATACAGCCTGGTCAACTGTTTGTTCTTTTCATCACCTCTCCAATAGGCTCCAGCCACATTCAGCACCTTTACTGCCTTAATAAATCCTGTATTGGGGATGTGAGGGCCTCGGCATAAGTCAGTGAAGTTACCTTGTTCGTAAAAAGTAATGGTGCCATCTTCTAAGCCTTCAAGCAAATCCAATTTATACTCATCTCCTTTTTCCTTGAAATACGCAACTGCGTCTGCCTTAGAAATATCTTTTCTGACGTACTCGTTTTTCTCACGAGCCAATTCCAACATTTTATTTTCTAAAACATCAAGGTTTTCAGAATCAAAAGTATGATCACCAAAATCAATGTCATAGTAGAAACCACCTTCAATGGCAGGGCCAATTCCCAACTTAATTCCAGGATACAACGCTTCAAGTGCCTCTGCCATTAAATGTGCTGATGAGTGCCAGAATGTGGACTTCCCCCCTTCATTTTGCCAGGTAAGCAAACTAACCGTGGCATCGTCATTTATGGGACGATTAGCATCCCAAATTTCACCATCCACTTCAGCTGCCAGCACGTTTCTGGCCAGTCCTTCACTAATGCTCAGCGCGACATCCATGCCAGTCGCTCCTTTATGCATTGATTTTACGCTACCATCAGGAAGAGTAATGTTAATTTTAATGTCACTCATCAATTAATTCGTTTCTTTTCTTGGGGACGCAAAATCAAAAGTTGGTATAGCTTCTCTTCGCTCCCTTAATTTGCGCAAATATGCGATTTTTCCATTGACTTTCCTTATTCCTTCCCGGGCTTCTTCATTCAATGAATCAATTGCCAGCATTTGATTATAGTACATCAATGAACTGGTGAAATATCCTTTATGGTCAAAAGAAAATGCCTTAGCCTCCAATGCTCGCATGTTAAGACTGTCCTTGTCCAAGACTTGCATGGCATAAAAAATTGTGGAATCATACTCACTTTGCTTTTCAAAATAATCGATCAAAGCTATGCCTGCTTCAACCTGCCCTGAATCAAGCATCTTCTTCAATAAGCGATTGGCCTCTTGAAACTTGAGCTCCTTTCTAAGCACCTCTACTTTCAACTCATTCATTTCACTGACATTATATCCATTAGCAATAAGCAAATCCGCAAAGTGATGTGCATTTTCGTGTTGTTTTGTGCTTGCATATAAATAAGCAAGATCAGCAGCAATATCTTGTCTACTCGAATCATTTCTGAAGGCCTGCTCCTTATACTGGAGTGCAGAAGTGGAATCCCCGAGTTTCATGTACACTTCCCCTTTTGTCAAATAAATATCTGGATCGTTTCCATTAATCATTACTGCCTTATTTATATAATCCACAGCCAAGCCATATTGCCCCAGATCAGCATATATTCTCGCTCTTTTCTTATAGAACTCTGTACTACTCGCTCCATTATTTTCTGCTTCAGTATTGTATTTAAGAGCTTCCTCTAGGCTCCCTCTAGTAAGATAAAAGTCTGAGATTAATTCTAGAACCTCTGCGTTTTCACCTGACAATTCAAGGCTCTTTAATATTTCGTTCTCAGCGGCATTTGCCCAATGCGCCTTTTCATGAATTTTTAAATATTGTATCAACTCATCTGTACTAAATTCATTTAACTGATCACTAGAAATCAGGGTAGACTCTTCAGGTGTTTCAGCATAAGAATCCCAATCGCTAACTAGCGTCTTGCCAAACCTTTTTTCGCAGCTTTGAAAGCCTAAGGAAAGCGCCAAAAAAGCAATACATAAACCATTTCGTTTGCAAACTTTCATAAGCACCTTCAAATATTGGTTTAGTTCAATTATTTTCATTTAATCAAAGTTCTATTTTTCAATGCATCAGATATCAGATAAACACATCAGGTAATGACTGTAAAAAAAAATACTTTTTCATTGGCAATACTTATTTTCCAAATTAAAAATTTTAAGTTAGGTAATACTCCTACGAACGATCACCAAATCTCTTAAAAAAACGATAATTGAAAATCAAAATTTGGTTATCTCGACAAAACTTGGTAAAATTCAAGATTGATTTTTAATCAATTAATGGGTTGGATAGTTATGAGAAAGGAATTGAAACTCAATTCAAAAATTGTTGCTCACAAAAATGTAAGTGCATTTTATCTTGGGTGAGCAAATAGCAGTTATTTTCTTTGAATAATCCAATTTATGTTTGTAAATTATTGAATTACTGAATGATCAGGTATCTTTACTTTTGGAAACTTGATAGTAGCTCGGTGTTTTAACGAGATGCTGACTTATTTCTGAGAGACAATTTGAAAGAATGGATTTATTAAAGAGATATAAAAACATATACGACACTAACATTATTCTGATGTATAAAGGTGAGGTCACTTTTGATCTAGTCACCTCTATCATAGAGACATTAGATGGGAGGATTACTGAAATGGAATCTGACCGAATAATTAAGAAGAAGTTTTATGGTGCCGCCACTGAGTGTATTCAAAATCTCTATCATCATATGGATGAGGTCGCTGATGAAACCAATCAAATTGATACCTACGATTCCAAATCGGGGTTATTGTTAGTGACTGCCAGAAAAAAGTTCTATAATATTATGACTGGCAACTTTATCCCAAACTCGAAAATCAACACCATCAAATCCAAACTGGATAACATTAATGCGTTGGATAAAGATGGGTTAAAAAAACTATATAAGGAGATACTATATAACGGTGAATTTTCTGACAAGGGAACTGCTGGGCTCGGCTTTGTCGAAATTGCGAGAAAAACAGGGCAAAAGTTGTCTTATGAATTTCACCAGGTAAACGATGAGTATTCATACTTTACTTTTCAAATAAGGGTATCCAGAGAAGTAGAAAAAAAACTAGCTGAGGCTTCCTAAGTCTTAATCAAATGAACAATTTTAATTCACATATTAAACATTCATTACATACGTCAGACTTGGGACTGGGATTTAGTGAGGGAGAATGTAGTAACGTTAAACTGAAATGAAAGAACTTTATCACGAAGAACAAAAGATACTTTCGGAGTATGTAGGAAAAGTTAAAAAGAAGGATGTGAACCTTGAGGACGCAGTGGGTATAGCTATGCATTACAAAGACCTACTCGACCAAAGCAAGGTGATCACCCGTATCAGTGACCGACTTCAAAAAAAATTAGACCATGCCAACCAAAAAATTAAATCTCAAAATGTTGAGATTCAAAAGAAAAATGGAGAATTAGAAATTACCATTGATCAGTTAGATAAAATGACAATGGGTAAAAAGGCGACCAGAATTCTTTTTGGTGTGTTTGTGTTTTTATTTATTTCTGAGCAAATATTCCTTGAGCCAATTATTGACGATTGGGCCAATGGTAGTAATTATGTAGGCATAGGAGTAATGCTGATCATAGCTCTTTCTCTAAAATTCTTTGAATCAAAATTAGAGCATTACTTTACTAAGCAACGCAAAAACAAAATATTAGGCTCCAGTCATTCAGGAGCAGCATTGCAAAAAAGTACTGAGGAAAAAAGCCAGTTTTCTTTTCTGAAAAGTAAAGGAGCAGCTTAAATTAATTAAACAAAAGCACACTTGCTATGAAAAAGGATAACCTGATACGATCGTATATATTGACCTTGATACTTGCGATACTTGGCTTGTTTATTGGTCAATTTATTGTTCAAAATGCCATTAGGGTAAATCGCGATGATGCAGTGATGGTAAATCTGGCCCAAAGAATGGCCACGCTCAGTGAAGAAATTTCCAAGAATATTGCTCAAATCAATCTCGAAAAGATAAAAAATAGCGAAACCAACTTCAATGTAGTAAAAAGGCGTTTGAAGCCTGCAGTGGATGAGTTTAATGAAATACACAGAGCTTTAACAAGAGGAGATGCCAAGTACGGACTGAATGGAACGGAAAACTCAGAAGAAGCCAATAAAATGCTTGCCGATATGGAGCTGTCCTTTCGGGAAATTAGAGATGTAGGAAACGAAGTTTTAGGTGTGAGTTTTACTGATCCAGTGGATGACAAAAATCTCATTTTGTCTAGAGCAGTTGATAACGTAGATGACCAAAGAAGATTTGCAGAAGATGCCAGTAAACTAGCTGCACTTTATCAAACAGAATCAAAAACTAACAAAAGTGGTTTTTCTCAATTTGAGTACGTAATTACGGCAGCTATCATAGCCATCCTGTTGATTCAGGCATCCTTTATCTTTCGACCTGCAGTAAACTTGGCGTACAAAAACTTCCTGACAGCGAATGAAGCATTCGTCAAGCTACAAAGATCCGAGGAAGAATTAAGAAGCAGTGCTGAAAAGCAACTAGAAGTAAATGAGAAGCTCATACTCTCCCAGCGTGCTCTGGAGCAACGCAATAAAAAATTAAAACTTTCTGAGCAGGAAATCCTTAAGAGTTCAAGAAAACAAATTGAGGTAAACGAAAAACTGATCCGAGTACAGGAAGAATTAAGAAAAGCCTATGACAGAGTAAAATACTCTGAGGAACGAATGAGAAATATTGCTGAAGAGCAGTTGGAAGCTACTGAAAGACTGATGATTGCTGAAAACAAACTAAAGTCAGCGTTGACAGTTGAACAAGACAGTAAGCAAGAACTGACTCAAACACTAGAAAACCTCAAAAGTACGCAATCACAATTGGTACAATCTGAAAAAATGGCATCACTTGGTCAGTTGACTGCTGGTATTGCCCATGAGATCAATAACCCAATCAACTTTGTATACAATGGCATTGACACCTTAAAAGTATCGTTAGACGATTTAATCACTATAGTAGAAAAGTACGACGATATTGAAAAAAGTGGCGACTATGAGGCTACCATGGCTGAAATTAGGGAAATGAAAGATGAGTATGCTTACGAAGATTTGCTGAGCGATCTTAAAGAACTAGTTTCGGATATCAAAAAAGGTGCGGTAAGAACCATTGAAATTGTGAAGGGATTAAGAGTCTTCTCTAGACTAGATGAGGAAGAAATGAAGCCGGCCAACGTGAACGACGCATTGGATGCGACACTTGTCCTTCTTCGTAACAAAACGAAAAACAAAATCAATATCAAGAAATTTTATGATGATTCCATTCAGGACATCAACTGCTTCCCAGGTCAGTTGAATCAGGTATTCATGAATATTCTTAACAATGGCATTCAGGCAATCCCTGACGACAGAAAAGATGGTGAAGTACAGCTTTACACAGAGAATCAGGATCAGCATGTTATGATCAAGATAAAGGATAATGGTGCTGGTATGTCAGAACAGGTGAAACGAAGAATTTTCGAACCATTTTTCACCACCAAACCAGTTGGCATTGGCACTGGTCTTGGAATGTCCATTACCTTTGGTATCGTAGAAAAGCATGGCGGAAACATCTATTGCAATAGTGAAGAAGGTAAAGGAACTGAGTTCTCTATCTTAATCCCTAAACACATGGATAAGTCCTCAGAGGAAGAAAAGGTTTCCGAATCTCAAAAAGCATAATTTTAGAAGTAAGATAACACATGGAAGAAGTTCAAACTCCAGTTGAAGATACAGCCGCAAAGAGCAAAAAGAAGTACACCATTCTTTATGTAGATGACGAGGAAAGTAATCTCAGAATCTTTAGAATGGCCTTTAAAAGAGAGTACAATGTACTCACAGCTCCTGGAGGCAATGAAGCTATAGAGATGCTTCGCGAACACGACATACAGTGCCTGATTACTGATCAGAAAATGCCAGAAATGACAGGCACAGAATTACTTGAAAAAGTACTTCCTGAGTTTCCTGATGTCATCCGAATGATATTAACTGGATTTGCCGACATTGAGGCTATTGTAAAAGCAGTAAACAAATGTGGCATTTACAAGTACATCACTAAACCTTGGGACAAAGGTGAGATGAAACTCACAATTGACAAGGCACTTGAAGCTTATGAGCTGAAAAGTGATAAAATGAAATTGATTCGCCAATTGGAAAAGGCCAACAGCGGCCTGGAAGAAAAGGTTGAACTCAGGACTAAGGAATTGGCAGAAGTAAATAAGCGACTGATGGACAGCATTAAATATGCTATGACCATTCAAAATGCCATGCTCATGTCTCCTGAAACTATTAAAGAAGCCTTCACAGATTTCTTTATTTTATTCAAACCACTAGATGTAGTAAGTGGAGACTTCTACTGGTTTGCCGACTTCGAATCCGAAGATGTGAACTATAAATTTATTGCTTCAGTCGATTGTACTGGACATGGTGTAGCAGGTGCTTTGATGAGTATGATTGGAGAATCACTGCTAAATCAAATCGTCTATGAGCATGAAATCACTGATGCTGGCGAAATTCTTGACAATCTCAACATTGGCATCCAGGACATTCTGAACCAGTCGGAAAACAATAACCATCATGGAATGGATGCAAGTATTATGATTATTGACGAGGACAATTCAGAACTGTACTTTGCAGGTGCTCAGCAGAATCTTCTCTATTCAGATAAAGAAAAAATAAAAACTGTAAAAGGTGATAGAATATCTTTAGGTGGTTATTTAGACCAAGAAAGAAATTATACCACACATAAATTACCTTACGTCAAAGGAGAAACATCATTCTATATGTTCTCAGATGGATTTCAAGATCAGTTTGGTGGTCCTGACAACAAGAAATTTACTGTTGCCAGACTGACAGAAAGTATTGAAACAGGTCTAGATAAACCTATGGACAAACAAAGAGATCTGCTAGAAAAGGTATTAACTGAGTGGAAAGGTGAAGAAAAACAGACTGATGACATTATGGTCATGGGAATTAAGATATAATTTGACAATATTTGCAAAATAAAAGCGGCTCCGTATGAAGATTAAGGTTTTGACATTGAAGAATTGGTGCAATAAGAGCATAACGCCTTTAGCATGGCAAAGAATCATTATAAAAATTCTCCCAGAAATGAGAGACAGAGGGTTCGAGCTGAATGCCCTAGAGGATCCTGCACCAGACCTTACATTCGGAGAAGAAGAATTTCAATTGTTTACTAATTCTTTGGATACCGTTTATAAAATTACATTTCCCAAAGAGGTATTAGAGAAAATTTCATAATTTCAACTTGACTGTGAGATTGACTCACACAAAATATTTTAAGCTTCAATTTTTGAAGCTTTTTTTATGCACCTTAAATCCCCACTATTCCATTGAAGAATAAAATAACTACTCTATCATTTTTGATAGGTTTAATGATTACCATCTCGACAACCAGCTGTATCACTCCCAAGAATCCTTCAACAGGAACCATGGTCAAACCGAAGAAAAGAATATTTGCATATAACCCCAAAAGAGATAAGTACAAAAAAAGAGTGAAGAATGTGAAATATCGGCTGAGATGATATTATTTATCTACAAAATTTCTTTGCTGTCAATTTCTAATAGTAGTCTATCTGAGCTATTCAGTCTTGCAATAATTGCCTCTGTTTTTGGTAATTCATACTCAAAATAATAGCGCATTGTGTGTAGTTTACTGTTGTAGAATTCATCTCCCCTATTTTCGTTGACAGCTATCTGACAAGGTATCGCCTGCAGCAGCCACTGCCAACCAATTGCTACTACCCCAAAGAGTTCTAAATACAGGGTTGCATCCATTAGGAAAACTTCCTTCTTCTCCTTCATGGCTATAGTAGACAACTTCATGGTGATGTTTTGAAGCCTAAATAGCGCGTCATTAAGCTTTTCGCCATATTTAGAGAGTTCTATTACTTCGAGCTTCACTTTTTTTATCGTCTTGGAAACCTCTTCCGTAAATGCCCTGAAAGCAATACCACCACCCATGATTATTTTTCTACCCAAAAGATCTATTCCATGAATGCCTGTGGTTCCTTCGTGAATAGTGTGAATTCTCATTTCTCTGAAATATTGCTCTATTGGAAAGTCTTTGCAATAACCTGCACCACCTAAAATCTGAATCGCAGCTGATGTGGACAGAATACCCATTTCGCTAGGATAACTTTTTGCAACTGGCGTCAACAAATCCAGCGTAAGCCTATAAATCTCCTTGATTTCTTCCTTCCCAGCTTTTGCCATATCTGCATAGTGAGCACATTGCAACAATAGTGAAAGTGAACCTTCAACTACAGATTTCTGAAAGAACAACATTCTTCGAACATCAGCATGTTCAATAATATTGATCTGAGGAGCATTTGGATCCTTCTCATCTGGCCTTCTTCCCTGGGGTCGCTCTTTGGCATAATTAAGCGATCCATAATACGCAGCAGAACCAATGGATGCTGCACTTAGTCCAACCCCAATCCTAGCCTCATTCATCATTTGAAACATATAGGATAGTCCCTCATTTGGCTTACCAATCAGATAACCAAAACAACGTTTCTTCTCTCCAAAACTCAAGTGTACGATTGGTGCAGCCTTGTAACCCATTTTATGGTACATGCCTGTGGTTGTCACATCGTTCATGACTACTTGATCGTCTTCAGTAAAACGTTTCTGTGGCACCACAAAAAGAGACAATCCTTTTGTTCCTTCTGGAGAGCCCTTTATCCTGGCCAACATCAGGTGTACTACATTACCAACAGCGTCATGATCTCCAGCAGAAATAAATATCTTTTGGCCTTGAATACTATATACAGTACCATGATCATCAAGCGGCTCAGCCGTTGTCCTTACATCGGACAAAGAACTCCCTGCATCTGGTTCGGTCATCGCCATGGTACCTTGCCATGATCCATTGTATAGCTTAGGCACATAGGTGCTCTTCAATTGCTCTGATCCATGTTCTTCTATTAATCTAGCTGCACCAGCAGTTAAAAAAGGGTAAACACTAGCAGAGTAATTGGCTGCACCAAAAATAAATTGCGCACATGAAGAAACAATAATTGGAAGTTGTTGCCCGCCCACCTCTTCACTAGCATTTGCAGAAATCCATCCACCTTCTCCAAACTTTTTAAGTAGTTTCCGGATTTGTGGATGCACCTTTACTTTTCCTTCTTCAAATTTCGGATCATTTCTATCCATCTCTTCATTGAAGGGTCTCATTTCCGTGTCAGCCAACTGTCCAGCAGTGTCTAGCATCAACTTGACACCGTCAAGATCATGTTTCTTGTAGATATCGAGTTTTAAAAGAGATTCAAGATCAAACACCTCTTTGAGCAAAAAATCAAGGTTACGACGAGAGTAATATTCTGACATGGTATTCTTAGGTAATTATTATTCTTTACAATTCAGATTGAAGATAATTGAATGGTCGTTTATATTCAAATTAATAACGAAACTTCGCATACAAATTAGCTAAAGCATCTGATTCATAACCTCTTAGATAAGGTCAAAAATCAGCCTCATACCTTCGATAAAAATTGGCTTAAAAATATTTTGAAATATTCTCAACTAGATGTTGGATAATAGATTTATTGCCTCTACTTTTGCATCGCATTTGAGGGAAACAAAGCCCGAAATTGTAATCAGGAGCGGTAGTTCAGCTGGTTAGAATGCCTGCCTGTCACGCAGGAGGTCGCGGGTTCGAATCCCGTCCGTTCCGCTGATTATCAAGCACTTACATTAAATTGTAAGTGCTTTTTTTTATGCCCTTACAATTATGGAATAGTATTTGTTACTTCGTGGTAAATTCGTAACTACATTAAAATTTATATTATGAAATTTTCATATCAGAGGCTCCTTACAGTTATTGTTATTATGATAGCAATAGTGAATATATCTCAAGCACAACCTAAAAGAAATTCAATACTATTTTTCTCTATTGACAATTGGGTTGAAGTGTATGTAGAAGGAGAAATGGTTTTCAAGAAGGCCTCAGATGCTGGAAATTTAAAGCAACCAGTCGAGTTCGATTTGAACCCGTTTATTCAAGGAATTGAAGAGCCTCTGGTTGAGATCAAGCTTATAAATGCTAAATGTACTACTTGCGACACTTCTAATGGCTGGATAATTGAGTTTGAGGTTTTTCAAGATGGCGAATCTGTCGACTACATGCTGGAAAAAGGTGACAGCATGGGTGGAGACACTGTATTCACAATGATCTATGAATGGGGTTACATATAACAGTGAGGGATCGTGCGATTACCACGAAAAGCTAACACCATTCGGCTAAAATTGAGGTCTTATATATTCAAGAATATAATTATCGTAATTTTTTCTGTTTTATGTTTGCACCAAAATTAATGAAATCAATATAGCATGGCAGAAGCAATTGTTGCTTATTACAAAAGCAGAAATATAGGGGATGAAGTACAAACTATAGCTGCGAAAAAATTACTCAACAAGGAAAACATTCTAATACTCGATCGTGAAAACCTTGATTCACACGACTCCGAAGAAGACATAAAACTTCTTTGTAATGGATGGTTCATGCATGAACCCAACAATTGGCCACCTAAAGACAACATTAATCCGTATTTCATCTCTTTTCATATTGCAAAGTTCAAAGAGGTAAGAAAAGCAATGCTGGCAGATGCTGTCATTCCTTATTACAAAAAATTTGAGCCTATAGGCTGTAGAGACTACAATACCATGAGGCTTTTTCAGGCGGCGGGAGTTGATGCCTATTACTCTGGTTGCCTCACTTTAACCTTGCCAAAATATGAAGGTGAGAGAAACAACAATATCATAATTAGTGACTTATTTTATGACAACATCCTGAAGGAAGGATATGCTAATAAAGTCATTCATAAACTAGTGCCTAAAAAATATCATGAGCGGCTACAGTTTGTGACTCATACCAGAGAAAACACTGACTTGTCCATTGAAGAGAAAATGCAGGAGGCACAGCAATTGTTAGACACTTATGCTAAAGCTGAGTTAGTCATTACTTCTCGAATTCATTGTGCATTGCCATGTTTAGCCATGGGAACACCTGTACTGTTCTTTGATTTTGGCTATGCCAATAAAATTGACAAATATAGATTTGAAGGTATTATTGATTTCTTCAATACCGTGAGGCCAAATTTACCTTTTCATGAAAACAGAAAGATTGATAAATTTTTTAAATTCTTTGGTCTTCACCGTTTATTCTTCCCGTTCATAAAGCCATTAAATATAGACTGGGAGAATCCTCCAAAAAACAAAGACAATCATATTCCGATTGCAGAAGAGATTAGGAAGAAGGTAACGCAAGCCTTTTCTTAAAACAGGATTTCCTAATTGAAGATCAGACCAAGAATTAAAGCAATTGTAGCCATTCCTAAAATGGCTACAATTATTTTCAACCAAAGGTGGAATAGATAATTATCAGCTGTAGTCCAAGCAGTAAGAGTATTCCAGAATTTGGATTTTTTATATTGATTAATTTCTTCATCAGAAAATTTTTCTTCTGGGAAAAAACCTAATTTCCTGGTGACTTTATAGAGACCATAAAAATTCTTCCCAGCAGCATGAAGTATAGCTGGATTACTACCCGTATTGGTGTTTTTTATTCTACCATTGTCATCCAGCACATAGTCGCGATCCTCCATACCAGTTCTCCCTGCCATACAACTGAAAATTCGCTGTTCGATATCATGGCCAATGGCAGTCTTATTCTTTGTAATGTATTTCAGAAGCAATGACTGATCATCCCCTCCTACCACCTTGCTCAGTATTTCCCTGGCATACCCAGCTCGCCCGATCCATCCCCCAGCATTGATATAGCGATAAGGTTTTTTGCCTTTTGGATACTTGAGAAAGTAGCCAATTTTCCCAAAGAATGAGGACATACAGTTAAAATTTTGTTCGGTACCAAAAACCATAGGGTGGTTGAATTTCAAAAATTCTTCCTCGATATAACTCGTATCGTTCAAAAGCACGCTATCATAACCATCTGTGTAGAGCACAATCTCGTTATCATCCAAACCTTCCAAGTATTCAAGCAGCCAATCCGTTTTAATATAATGATCTATATATTCACGTCCTATCCCAATCAACTCTACCTCTATATTAAATTTCCTAGCAGAAATTAACAATCTTTCCAAATCATCGTTGTGATGGGTGGCGACAGTAACTATTTTCATATAAAAAATGAGCTTTAAAGCTTTCTCAAAAAAACTATTCAAAGCTAAGTCAGTAGAAAATAATAATTAGTAATTTGGCCTTTTTTATATCGCATTTGTGCCTTTAATCAGATTACTTTGCACCACACTTGATACGATGATGAACAAAAAACATTTCCTAACTTTTGCTGTAAATTTCAAGAACGAAAATCCTTACTTAAAGGACTGGTTGGAGTACCATATAAAGGTTGGTGTAAATCACTTTTACCTTTATGATCAAGATGGCAGTGAAGAAGCAAAGGACATTTTAAAACCTTATGAAGAAAAAGGTTTCGTTACCCGTCATCCTTGGACAAAATGGGATGGTACAAAATATGATGGAGCCACTAAATGGTATCAGAGAAATAAGAATCACATGGGGTTTGCTCATGCAGCTAAAAACTACAGAAAGGAGTTCCAGTGGTTAATGAAAATTGATGTAGATGAATTTCTTTTCCCAATGAATGGGGAAGACAATTTACTTGATTGGCTCAAAACCGTAGATACAAAAAAAATCAAAGGAATAAAAGTACCAAGAATCAATTTTGGCAATAATGGGTTTGACACTAAACCAGAAAAATCAGTTTTAGAAGCATACACAAAAAGAGAGGAAACTTATTCTGATCACAAAGATTTGGGCAATGGTGATTTTCTTTCAAGCAACAGATTTGCCTATAGTGCACATTGGTGGAACTATAAATGGTACAAATCCGGCCGTATGATAAAAGAAGAAGATGAGATAGGCTGGAGGATCAATCATTACTATACGAAATCTCTGGAAGAATACATGTCAAGACAAAATGTCTCTGGAGGTAGACCTGTTGGAAGAGCTGGCTTTGATGAAAAAAATTCAAGATGCAATGACATTGTGGATGAGAGCATGCTAGATCTACTGAAGAAAATTAGCTGGTAGTCCAAAGTTAATAATCAAACCCAGCTAAAAATCATTCAAAGGATGCACCAAGTATTGAAATTTCATCACTTTAATTATAGTCCATTTCACCAATAATGTCATTCTTGGGAGTCTCGGCACTTAGCTATACCTTTACAATTTTACAAGCCTTAAGAGCAAGCAATCATCGATTTCCACCCTACAAAAAAAAACGTGAAAGTAATAATAATTGGAGCTGGTCCTGCAGGATTAAGTTGTGCACATGAATTATCAAAAAGTGGTGTGGAAACAGAACTGTTTGAAGCAACCGAATTTGTAGGAGGTATGTCCAGAAGTTTTGATCTTTGGGGGCAACGTGTCGATTTAGGCCCTCACAGGTTTTTCTCCAAAGAAAAAAGAATTAATCATTTTTTCGCTGAAGTGTTAGAAGGTGAATATACGACTGTAAATAGACTGACAAGAATCTACTATAAGAATAGATTTTTTCAATACCCCTTAAAATTCAGCAATGTCCTTCTCAACCTAAACCCTTTCACTATCATCAGAATTCTTTGGGATTATCTGATCCAACGAATCAATCCAATAAAGAATCCAACCACATTTGAAGCATGGGTGACTAATAGGTTCGGCAATAAACTTTATGAAATATTTTTTAAAAGTTATTCTGAAAAACTCTGGGGTATACCGTGTTCTAAAATTGATGCAGATTGGGCTGCACAAAGAATTAAGACATTGTCTTTGATTGGAGCCGTTTGGTCAGCCATAAAAGGCAACGCTGGCAACAAACACAAAACCCTGGTTGATGAATTCTCCTACCCCAAACATGGGACAGGCTTGCTTTATGAAAAATGCGCTCAACAGATTCAAAATAATGGTGGCACCATCCACCTCAATGCACCAGTGAAAAGAGTGTTGATTAATGAGTCCAACAGAACCCAAGGAATTGAATTAGCTGATGGCACACGGGTTGATGCAGATTTTGTCATTTCAACGATGCCATTGACTACTTTAATAAAGGGAATAGAAAATGTGCCTACTGAAATTAAAAATGCCGCCAGTCAACTTTATTTTAGAAATACAATTTTGGTGTATTTAGAAGTAGACGGGATTGATCTATTCAAGGACAACTGGATTTATGTACACTCACCTGATGTCAAGCATGGGCGAATAACCAATTTCAGAAACTGGTGCCCTACCCTATATGGAAACAAAAAAACATCAATCTTATGTTTAGAGTTTTGGGCATTTGAGGAAGATGACGTTTGGAGTATGCCAGATGAAAACTTGGCAAAGGTTGCAATAAGTGAATTAGAAAAATTAAAACTGGTACCCTCTTCTATGGGTATTCTAAATTCAAAGGTCATTAAAATACCAAAATGCTACCCTGTCTATGAAACTGGCTATCAAAAACCGCTAAAAATGCTTGAGAACTATGCTGACTGTATTGATCAATTAATTCCGATTGGCAGATATGGGTCATTCAAATATAACAATCAAGATCACTCTATTTTGATGGGATTATTGGCTGCAGAAAATATACTTGGCAACAATTCTACCAACCTTTGGGAAATCAACACAGACACAGAGTATCAGGAAGAGGGAGAAATCAAAGATATTTTAAATCAGTAAATTAAAAACTGTAGAATATTATGCAACGCCCAAATTTCCTTCTATAAAAACTCACACTAGCAAAAACGAAACGAGCACTTTATATTTTAGCAAAAAAAAATTTGGAATGGCATTTGCATATCGAGTCATTCAAATATTGAACCTCAGCAATGAATAATTTTATACAAAAATCCTTATATATCGCAATTTTTTTCTTCGGAATAAATACTGCTTCTCAAGCTCAAGCTCAAACAGATCTTAAGAATTCTATTTTATTTTTGGCTATAGATGATTGGGCAGAGGTATATATAAATGGTGAAATGGTTTTCAACAAAATGGCATCTAGCGGGCACTTAGCTAGCGAAGTGGAATTTGACTTAAATCCATTTATTAAAGGAAAGCAAGATCCAATTGTCGAAATTAGGCTGATCAATGCCGTTTGTGCAACCTGCGAAGCGGGCAATGGCTGGATTATAGAGTTTGAAGTATTCCAAAATGGAGAATCTGTTGACTACATCATTGAAGAAGGCGATAGCATGGGAGGTGACACCGTTTTCACTATCAGCTATGAATGGGGATATATTTAATAATTCCAGGGAACAAATAGTTAATAGACTCCCTGAAGGACTAAAACTATCCTGCTACTAACATATTAAAAATGAAAAAATCTACATTACTGATTGTTAGCTCCTTACTTTTTCTGAGTCTAATCAATTCTGCACTTGCTCAAGTCTTGTATCCTGGGGATTACACAGAAAATTATTACCGAACCCTACAACTAAAAAACCCAGAGCTGCTGCCAAAGCCTATAATGATTCGGCCTTCCATTATTGAACCATATTCTTCTGATAGAAGCTTGAACTGGAATCTTTGGGAGGGAAATTTCAAAACCAAATTTAAGGAAGACAGCAATAACAATTTTTATATCCTCAATCCTAGAATTTCATACGTCTACAACCACAAATATCCTCGCGGATATAACAATGGTGCCGTTTGGAGCGGCAGAGGTTCCAATACCTCATTAACTGCAGGATTTGGTGGTAATATTGGCATTTTACACTACACATTTGCTCCTATAGTTTGGTATGCTCAAAACCGAGAATATAACATTCCTTCATCTCAGTATAATAAGAACCCTTACTCCTATCCAGCAGAAGGTAAAATTGACTGGGTCATGCGATACGGAGATGACTCATATAGTGACTTCGACTGGGGGCAATCTGAAATAAGAATTATTTACAAAAACGTTACTTTAGGTTTTTCGACTGCCAATTTCTCATGGGGCCCCTCTAGATACAACCCCATCATCATGAGCAAAAATGCAGCTGGTTTTCCACATATAGATCTAGGCACTGCCAGGCCTGCCAAAACTAAAATTGGGCTCATGGAATTCAAGTGGTACTGGGGAGCGATGTACGAATCTGATTATTTCGATGACAATTCAGAAAATGACAGGAAATACATCACAGGTTTCACTTTAGGCTACCAACCAAGTTTTGTAAAAGGATTGTCCTTAGGAGTCAATCGCATCATGTACACACGTTGGGCAGATGGTGATTTGGTTACTGAAGACTTCTTCAATGCTTTCGTTAGAAACACCCATAAAGGGTTTATGAAAAATGACGAATATGATCAAATGTTTTCATTGGTAATGGAATATGCATTCCCAAATGTAGGCCTGAATTTATATGTGGAATGGGCCAGAAATGATTTTTTTGGTAGCATTATGGATTTGGCCGAACATCCTGACAGAACGAGAGCAATAACCATTGGCTTGACTAAAACTTTCGATCTGGACAATGGGAACCTATTAGAAATAAATTATGAAAAAACTACGCTGAGTAGCAACCAAATACAAATTTCATCTCCAGGGATTAGTGCAACATACTATGTTCACGGTGTGGTAGATAATGGTTACACTAACAACGGACAAATCGTTGGTGCTGGAATTGGACCTGGCTCTAATTCTGATATTTTTTGGGTAAATCTTTACAATCCCAATGGGAAAATGGGATTCACATTTCAAAGGATAAGATTTAATGATGACTATTTGGTAAACGCTTATGCAGGCGTACAAGATGAACCAACAGATTATGAGATCACTATAGGCACAGATTATCTAAGAATGTTTAATAATTTCAGTATCAATCCAGAGTTTTTATTGATCTATAGAAACAACTTGCTTTTCGAAGATAATGAGCAGAACAATTTTGTATTCAATCTATCTGTTTCCTATTTCCTCAATCGCTAATCCCAGATTCTACTTCACTCTTATGTATAACTCTGGATATTGGGTAGTCTGAATATAATTATTTCTAATTACATCATTCTCAAGATTCTCTACGAAAGTATCAGAGATTACTTTAGGCTGATATTTTCTAATTGCATCATAAATATTATATGTGTAAGGTCGTAGACTCTGGTAAGTACCCAATCCACCTCGCCCAGGTTCAGTGCTAAACCAAAAATAATCAATATCCTTTCTATAAAGATTAAAATAAATATCCCCATCATAAACATAATCAGAAGGGTCTGTCTGATTTAAAACCCATTCTATCTTTTCTAATTGTGGCTGATTAGGATATACAATTACAGTTCTTATTAGATACAGCATTGGAACTATTGCGGACAGAGAGACAACAATTAACAAATGTTTGCGCCTAAGTACTTCAATCATGGCATAAGCCGCCGTGATGCATAATATTGGTACAAAAGGCATGAAATATTGCCTGTATGGTGCTTTAACCGCGAAAACAGTCAGGAATAAAAAAACACCCAAAAGTGAAATATCTGACAGGCCTCTTTTTAAACAAAAACCAATTCCTACGGCACCAAATATCCATATAAAATGATTGTAATAAAATGAATCAACTATCGTATTAAAAGGTGAAAAACAACCTTCAAAATGCATATTAATTATCCAGTTGTAGAGTAAATATGTTTCGAATTGATCCGTGTAGAATAAATAGAAATAATATGGGCTAATGGTAAATCCGAAAATCAACCAATACTGGATTAATTGATAAAAATTCAAGCGCCTATGATATAGCCAAAACAATTGAACAAGTCCTATTGCCGCAACAATAAAAACTGCTTTTTGTAGGAATAGATAAGACAAGGCAAGGCACATTGCACTTAAGAAATATTTGAAAAGAGTGCTATGTTTTTTGAATTGTAATAAAAAGAGTATTCCCAACAGTCCAAAGAGCACTTGTGGCACATCAGGTCTAATCTCAATAGCCTTTTGACTAAACATAGCCATGAAGAGCAAAAATGCAATACTGAGCCAGGCTACTTTTTTATTATTGAAAACAACTATGGCTAGCTGGTACACACACAAAACTATCCCCATATACATGGCTAACATCAGTAACCTTAGTACTATCAGTGTAGTAATAGAATCTCCTAGAAGATAAATAACAGGGGCTATCAAATAATAAAAGAATGGATGGTGATGCTGGAAAAAATCCAAATAGATGGATTCCCCATTTATCATTTTCCAGGAGGTGTGAACAGCCTCAAATTCGTCATGGTCAAATTCCCTAGCAACAGAGAGGTATGCCACCACCAGAAGCATGGTGGCAAATAGCGTTTTATAATACTGAATGCTATTATAGCCTTGTTCCATACTGAAGGGTATAATGTATTATCTATTCCACTTTTCCTTAAAGTATCTCAAGGCAATTGAGTTGTTTCTGTCTTCATCCAACTCTTTGCCGTGGTTGTTTATAGAAGCCAGACTATTACTTTTGAAAAAGTCCAATTTCCAGAAGGGGGTATAACAAAACCTGTTGGATGGAAATACATATTTTGATACCTGAGCATGGGCACTTATCCATACATCATCCACAAATTTTAGTGCAACTGGTTCATCTGGATAATTGGTTAATTCCTGTAAACAAAAAAAACGTGGTTTGATCAAAAAACCTGAATAACCCTGTACAATATCGATTTCGTAGAAGTCATTCACTCTGGTGGTGGGCACGGGTGCAGGAGCTTGTAATTTCACATTAGTCCAAAATGTTGTATCTCTATCCACCAAATCCTCTGGTACTCTCCACCCACTTGACGCCACAATCCAGTCCGGTTTCTCATCAGATGCTTTATCAAAATCACCCAACATGACCCTAGGGTACATATTATCATCATCTACTACCAGTATTTTTTGATCAGGGGAAAGAGTCTCCACTGCTGGAATAAATTTAGTGCTTGGACCCCAATCTTTTTTCGTCCGAATAATTTCTAGGCATTTTAAACCTTCAATTTCTTTAGGAATATCATAACCCACCTGCTCACGCATTGAAAGTTGAGGAACATAAAGATGGATTTTTTTGGGTGCTCTTTTTTGAGAAAGCAAACTTTTGAGTGTAGGAATGATCTCCGATATTCTACTCGGAATGGTAGACAAAGATATTATGACGTCCGATTTATTCTGGTTTGCTTCGCAATAATCATCCCAAAATTGTAATGAACGGCTGGTTGTCGAATAATAATGCCAGATATCCAATAAGAAATTCTTCCCAGATAAGTAATTAAAGGTATTCAACCACAGAGCCAAGAAAAACACCGCTCCAAAAGTTAAAACCAGTGTACTAAAGGTAGTGAACCATAAAATGGAGAGAAAGATTATTCCTATTATCGTTATGTGTGTGATTTTCATGAAATAATCCTATGCGCAAGGATATCTATTTTTCTGCGAAGATTGAAATAAAAAATGGATAACCCATTCAGGTTGTATGGAAAGTTTGGATTTAGTTTGTTCCTAACGCTCAGAAAGTCAATTGGGTATCTAGAACTGATATTTACTTCATCTTTTGTGAGATAAATATTTTTTGACTCTTTGTACTTGTATAGCAGAATAGTCAGCAATGACTGGTCATCTCTGTGATTTTCACGGTTGGCTCCCTCTGGTTTTATGCATTCCTTAATCAAAGAATATCGCTCCCATTCAGAAACCAATTCTCTTACATCAGAATTGTGATGGCCAAAACCACACATACACCCACAAATGTTGCGATTAAGATAAAATGATTCCGGCACCTTCATATAATCCAGGGTGTCTTGAACTGTCCATTCTTTGAGTGTGCCCGACCCGCCTATTGGTGCGTAAATACCATAAGTTTCGATTTGGTTCCACACATAGTTCAGGGGTTGATTCAGAATCGTTGCACTATCTAGCCACAGAAGGCTCCCTTTTCTTTCCTCAAAGATTGTTTTTACTATTATTGGTTTAAATGAATATGTTTTATGCCTAAGCTGAACAAATTCTGGATAGGCTGAAAAATCAAATGTGCTAACAGACACGTTAGGCACCTTTAGAATTAGTTGATCAAGAAGTTGTTTTTGACTATCAGTCAATCCCAAATCAAAAAGAATCAATTCGCTATTTTCATATTCTCTTTGTCTCTTGAAGGAATATAAAAATTGACAAAAAGTACGAAAATAAGTTGAATCTGCCGCAGTAAGTATTGTATTGTTTTTAGCCATCCTTACACCAACTGACCCTCCATAAGTTTAATCACACGATCGCCTTTATCAAAATATTGTTCGTCGTGAGAAATCACTATTATCGTCTTGCCAGCTTTTTTCAAATCTTGAAGGATGATTTCATAAAATATCTTCTTGAAATGAGGATCTTGATTGGCTGCCCACTCATCAAACAAATAAATCTCTGTGTCTTTCAATATGGCATTGATTAGACCCAAACGTTTTTTCTGTCCTTCTGAAAGTCGCGTGGTAGAAAATTTTCCATTCTCAATTTTAACTTTTTTAGTCATCTCAAGAGTCTTTAGCAATTGCTCACTTCTCTTGATCACAGATTCATCATCTATTAAAGTGACATTGTCAAACAGATATGAATCTACAAATGTGGCTGAAAATTTATTTCTGTAATCCTCTCTATTAGAATCATCTACTTTTTGATCCTTATAATAAAGAGCACCCTCTTTAGGAGGGTAAAGACCAATAATCATTTTGGCTAAGGTAGTTTTTCCACTTCCATTTCCACCTAATAGGAAAATAAGCTCACCTTTTTTTATGGTGGTGTTTATTGGCCCTAATTCAAAATGCTCGTCTTCATCTGGATTATAATACTCGTGCCTGGCATTTTTCAACTCTATGATAGAATCATACGATTCTGGCTCAAGCAAATCTACTGGTTCAACCAGCTGAGTGGCCTCTTCAAGATCTATGCCCGTACTGCTGATTTGCTCTAGCGCTACTTCTATCCGCTTTAAGTTACTAAACCACCCTGCGACTGTAGAAAGTGGGGCTATTATAAACAGAACTAGCGTTAGAAATTCCCCAAAGACTGAAGGCTCTACAAAACCGCTCGCATAGATATACACTACCAAACTTGCCATTCCAAATAGCAAGACCATATCGCTCGACTTTGAAGCAATCGCAACAACAACACTCTCCTTTACTAAATATTGATTTTGTTTTTTACTGGTTTTCTCTATGACTTCGCTCAAATAAAAATTCTTAAATTTTTTATTGATTGTCAACTCTTTAATCCCATAAGTTAGGCCTTCAAACATTTTGAAAATATCATTCCACAATACCCTTGACTTTTCTTGATAACGTCGTATGAATTTTAAAGAAAGCTTGGTAAGAACAAACACCGAGGCAAACAACACCAGTACGGCTAAGCTCAACGTTGGATGCTCATAGGCTATGTAGCCTAAAACCCCTAATACAGTAGCCAGTCCAGTAGTAACACTTGGCATTCTGTCTATTCCATGATAAATAGACTTGATGTCTTCTGTAAGAATAGGAAAAATCTTGCCTTGATTAAATTCAATCTCCTGAAAACTTGCTTGTAATATTTTGGTGGATAGAGAAACTCTAAGTTTGTGAATGATTCCCTGAGAAAGTTTGGAAACTACAAATGAAGAAACAACAGCCAGAACACCATAGCCAAGCCAAAGTAGGAAAAACTGAACTTTAAATGTTTCCGCATCAAAATCAGTTTGATTGATAGACTCAACCACCATTTTGATCAAAAATGAAGAGCATATACCTGTAAGCGCACTAGCCACTACAGCTACTAAAAAAAGTAATTTAGATGACTGGATTAGGAGTTTTAGTATTTTCATATTAGAGACTTGAGTGCCAACCTACTTCTCAAAGGAAGACTTGTCAGGGTAATAATTCTTTAAAAATTCTTGGACCAATTCAACCACTTTTTGATTAGGGTTGTCTTTTTGGTCATCGTTTAGACAATAAAAATTAGGGCGCACCCTAACCATACGATCAAAAGCTTTTTGTTGTCTGGAAAAATTATTGGTGATCTTATGAAAGATTTGCCACTTTTTTAACTCAAACACATTGACAGGTCGGCAGGTTTGACGTTGATACTTGAGCATATAGTACTTATACAGCTTATAAGCCATGAAATCGTCATCTTGTCTAAATCTATGCAAGCGCTTCTCGTGTGTCCTTTCAGGCCATAGCTTGTACATCGCATTCCAGTGTTCTTTCTTAACCAGTAATGGGCAGTGCTCCACCAACCCTAAGCCTACGATATCATTTTTAGCCTCATAAATTCTCCAGCTTGGGTTCTCCCCAAAAAGTGTCCCAAAAACATTGATCTTCCCTTCTTTAGAAATAAATGCCTCCAATGGGGTTTCTTTTCCGAATAGAAAATCATCATTCATATAAAGAAAGTGCTCTGACAATTCAGGAATCTTATCCAAATAACTCTCAATTACACTAGAACTATATGTTGGCAAATACGCTTCATCAAAAATGTCTTCATGATGAACGACCTTTATTCTGGGGTGATCAGTATTTAGCCAATCTGGTACTTGAGGCTTTTGAGTAAGGATATATATATTGCCCGACCAGGGTACAAATTGCTCAATCGAGCGCAAACTGTACTTAATCATATCGTACACATCCCTAAACCTTTCAGGGTTGACGTCATCTAGATTTTCAGCAAATTTTTGACATTTTTTGATGTAAACTGGATCATCTCCATTCACCCAAGTGTAAACAATATCAATTGTCTGATTCGAATTGCTCAAATTTTGTTTGATTTGCACGATTAAAATTGAGCGCAAAACTATGAATCTTTCATCCATCATACAAAAACTTCAACGCTTTATCAATGTGTTCTTTACTGCGCTACCTGGGAACTACACAAATAAGAAGCTTGAGATCCTGGAAAGGCTTTTTGAGGTCACTAATGACTATATGAAAAAGACAGGAGCAATGTACTGGATAGACTTTGGGACGCTGCTTGGATACCATAGAGAAGAAGGGATTCTTCCACATGACATTGATGTGGATTTTGGTGCGCATGAAGAAGAATTTGATAAAATCTGGAGCAAACGCGATAGTTTGCCCAAGGGCTTCAAGCTTTATGATACTTCTTTTAGGCATCGTGGCCACAAACTTTACTTTAACTACAAGGGGTTTGATGCAGACGTTTATTTTTATGAAGACAAAGAAGGTACTTTGACCTCCTATGAAAACAGTCACTACCCTAGCGAACGCACTCCATACCCAAAGGAACTTGCCATGCCAGTTAAACCAGCTCAATTTTTAGGACAAGATACTTTCGTACCAGCAGAGCCAAAAAAATATCTGGAACACATATACAATTACCTAGGTAGCAATGGTCGCAGAGATAGCACAACTGGTTATTGGTATGAAAAAGAGGATTAACTGCTGAGCTTAGGAAGCACTAAAGTAAGTGCTCTCTTAAGATGATCTTCATCGTCGATCTCGCACCACACCAAATCAGATTGTTTTTCAACGAAAATATCCTCCTGAGGAGAAAGTACGTTGAAACCATATTCATACTTCATCTTTTTGATCGTAGGCAAGGCAATCATCTTCTTATAGAAGTCTTGACTAAGTTTACAGATACCTACTAATTCAGCGTAAGCATTGATTTTGTCGTTGCCATCTTGTGAAAGGTAACGAAAATCTCCACTTTCAAAGGCATGCAGATAAACCTCATCCCCAGAGTCAGTAAAACCGCTTCCAAGAATTACATTAGATTCTTCAGAATTAAGAATGGTTTCCAAAGCAGAATTATCATAAAGCAAATCAGATTCTAACAACAAGAAGTCATCGCTCACATGTGGAGCAGCACATACCAAAGTGTACATACTTTCTGTGGTTGAGTATTCATCGTTATAGAAAATAGTAAGTCCATACTGCTCTTGAATATCTTCATACGCAGTCCCCTTATGTCCTACCCCAACAACAATTTTTTCTATACCATTGGCTTTGAGCAAACGAATAGATCGTTCGATTAGCGTTTCACCCCCTACTTCCAAAAAACCTTTAGGCATTTCCTTTGTTCTATCACCTAAGCGGGTACCTCTACCTGCTGCTAAAATGACTGCTGTTTTGATATTCTGGTTGCTCATACCTTCTTTTCTATTTCACAATTGATGAAGTGGCGAAGATAGATAAAAATTGCTTTGGGGGTAAAGGCAATTTTATGAGTCATAATAAATGATTGCAAAATATATCTTTTAGTTTTGCACCCCGACCCAAAATGAATTTCAAAATAATTAAGACGTAAAATCAAGTTTAGCATGAAAAAAGTGTATGTCGGTATGGGTACTGATTTGGTGCACCACGGCCACATCAACATCATTGAAAAAGCACGTGAATTAGGTGAAGTAACTATTGGGTTACTGTCAGATGAGGCAGTTTCAAAATTCGCACGTGTACCTTTCCTTTCTTTCGATGAAAGAAAAACAATATTGGAAAACATCAAAGGCGTACACGAGGTAATTCCACAGGAAGAACTTGATTACGAAAAGAATTTAAAAGCTTTGAAGCCTGACTATGTTGTCCATGGAGACGACTGGAAAACGGGTCCTCAAAGACACATCAGAGAGAAGGTGATCAAAACGCTTCAAGAATGGGGTGGTGAATTGGTAGAACCTGAGTACACTTCAGGTATTTCATCTACTGGTTTGAGACAAGCCTTGAAAGAAATTGGCAACACACCAGACATCAGAAGAAGAATGTTGAGAAGAATGCTCGACAACAATCATTTGGTGAAAGTGATGGAAACACACAATGGTATTTCTGGTCTGATTGTAGAAGACACAAAAGTGGAACTTGACGGTGAAATCCGTGAATTTGATGCCATGTGGTTGAGTAGTTTGACTGACTCTACTGCCAAAGGTAAGCCTGATACTGAATATGTAGATAGGACATCAAGGTTCGCCACAATCAATGACATCTTGGACGTAACTACCAAGCCAATGATCCTTGATGGCGATACGGGTGGCGTTGCAGAGCATTTTGCGATGTTAGTTAGAAACATTGAGAGATTGGGACTTTCTGCTGTTGTGATTGAAGATAAAGTAGGCTTGAAAAGAAACTCACTGTTTGGAACTGAAGTTGAGCAGACTTTGGACACGATCGAGGGATTCTGTGAAAAAATCCAAGCTGGTAAAAAAGCTCAAGTGACAGACGAATTTATGATCTTCTCTAGATTGGAGAGCTTAATTGCCGATAAAGGAATGGAAGATGCCTTGACAAGAGCTAAAGCTTATATTGCAGCAGGAACAGATGGTATTATGATTCACTCACGTCACAAAGACGGGAAAGAAATCATGGAATTCATGAAAGAATATCAAAAATTCGAAGTGAAAGTACCTGTAATTTCTGTGCCTTCTTCATACAATCAGTTTACTGAAGATGAATTGAAAGCAGCTGGTTTCAGCATTGTGATATATGCGAATCATTTGTTGAGAACTGCATTCCCTGCCATGAAGAAAACGGCTGAGTCCATTTTGACTCATAAGCGATCTAAAGAAGTAGATGGAGATTGTATGTCCATCAAAGAGATATTGACCATTTTACCTAATTAATTGCATGCTGAATACTGCAGAGTTTTTTGATTTCGTAACGGCTAAAGGTGTAGATTTTTCGACAGGGGTTCCAGATTCTCTACTGAAAGATTTTTGCGCCTATGTGGCTGACAATAGCAATGATATTATTGCAGCCAATGAAGGGGCATGTATCGGCATTGCTGCTGGCTATCACTTGGCCACTGGCAAAATTCCATTAGTGTACATGCAAAACTCAGGTTTTGGCAATACAATCAATCCGTTGACTTCTTTGACCGATCCAGACGTCTATTCTATCCCCATGCTATTGATGGTAGGCTGGAGAGGACGCCCTGGCGTAAAAGATGAACCACAGCATGTGAAGATGGGTAGAATCAATGAGGCTATGATCCAATCATTGGAGATTCCTTATTGTATTTTATCGAAAGACATGGCTGAAGCTCAGAAACAGATTGATACTGCTTTTGAATTCATGCAAAAAGAAAAGGCACCTTACATCTTATTGATAGAAAAGGAAACTTTTGAACCATACAAGTTGCAAAGTGCTAAGCCTGACATCTATCCAATGTCTAGAGAGCGTGCCATTGAAGTTTTGCTAGAAGAACTGAATGATGATGACGTAATGGTTTCAACAACAGGTAAAACTTCTCGTGAAGTTTTCGAAGTAAGAGAAGCTCGGAGTGAACCTCATTATAAAGATTTTCTTTGTGTAGGCAATATGGGGCACACTTCTCAGATTGCATTGGGTATTGCGTTAGGCAAACCAGACAGAAGAGTAGTTTGTTTGGATGGTGACGGTTCGTTCCTTATGCACATGGGATCAGCTGCTATTGTTGGAGATCAGGCACCAGACAACCTTAAGTATATTTTGGTTAATAATGGCGCACACGAATCAGTTGGGGGACAGCCTACTGTCGGCTTCACTACTGACTTCAAAAAGATTGCTGAGGCATGTAACTATAAATCAACATTTACCGCTTCATCTGAGGACGAATTAAAGGAAACCATGCCTAAATTCTTAGAAAGTGCTGGGCCATCTATGTTGGAGATCAATGTGAAAAAAGGTTCAAGAAAAGACCTTGGCAGGCCAACTGTAAAACCAGTTGACAATAAAGTAGATTTTATGAAAAATCTAGGTAACTAAATTTTACCTCGATTTAATGAAAATATATAAAGTCGTTCTGATCTAATCGGAATGACTTTATTTTTGCACCTATAATTCCAAACCAATGACAAGAAAGATACTCCTAAATCCAGGCCCAGCTACTACTACACAAAATGTAAAAAATGCTTTGGTCGTAGAAGATATATGCCCAAGAGAAACTGAATTTGGCGATTTGATGCACGACATCTGTGATGGGTTACTTGAGATTGGCAACGGACAAAAAGATTATAATGTAGCACTCTTTGGAGCAAGTGGGACTGGCGCCATGGAAGCCACTATTACCTCGGCAATTGGCAAAGAGGATAAAGTACTCATTTTGACCAATGGCGCCTATGGCATTCGCATGACTCAAATATGTGAAAACTACGACATCAGCTACGGGTCGCTTTTCGAATATGGCGACTATACAGAACCAGCTAAAGTAAAGGAGGCTTTGACAACAAAGCAATACACGCACCTGGCCTTCATTCATCACGAAACTTCAACGGGCATGATGGATCCAGTGGATGAACTGGTCGCTATCTGCAAAGCGCTGAATATAGTCTCTATCGTGGATGCAATGAGCACATTTGGAGCTTTCCCTTACAACCTTTCTGATCTAGGTGTGGATTATATATTCAGTTCATCCAACAAATGCATACATGGCATGGCGGGTCTTTCCTTTGTTTTGTTTCATAACAATCAAAAGGAGGCTTTAATGGCAAACGGGAGAAGCTATTACTTTGATGTATATAAGCAATGGGAAAATCTACAGAAGAAAAATCAATTAAGATTCACCCCACCAGTTCAGATTTGCTATTCATTTATGGCGGCTATCAGAGAAACCTTGGCCGAAGGAGTAGAAACAAGATGGGAAAGATATAAAGCCAACTGGCAAATCCTATATGATGGCCTGTTGGATCTGGGATTTAAGCCTTTACTACCATTGGATCAGGAATCCAAGATTCTATTAGCACTAAAATTAGATGGCAAAGAGGGTTTTGATTTCGATCACTTTCATGATTATCTTTATAAAAGAGACATCACTATTTATCCAGGCGTAATGCCCGAAAAGGCCACATTTAGAGTTGCAATTATTGGAGATTTGTATCCAGACGATATGCACAGAGTGATGGAAGAAATGACTGGCTATTTTAGCTCGTAAAAACATTGAAAATTGGTAGTGGTTTTACATCCAAATTTGTACGGATTTCGTAATACTACAAATTGACTATAAATTCAATCGGCTGCATTTTGATCACTACACCATCTAGTCAATGGCGTGCATATATTACACACTAAAATGTCACAAGTAACTACTAGAACACTAACCGAAGATCAGCTTAAATTCTGGAGAGAAAACTCTTACGTTCATATCCCAGGACTGTTCAGAGATAGAGCAAACGAAATGTCAAATTGGATAGATGAAATATCCAATTGGGGGGCTAATATGGATAAGTGGATGTGCTATTATGAAATGGCTAATCCAAATCAGCTTTCTCGTGTTGAGAATTTCATCCCTTATCATGATGGTATGAAAGAAATATTTACTGGAGAGGCGATCATTAGTTTGATCTCTGAGCTGATGGAAGAGCAAGCTGTTCTCTATAAAGAACGAATCAACTTCAAATCGCCTGGTGGTGGTCCACATGCAGCACATCAAGATGGTGTAGCTTATGAACAGGGTGCCAATGCGTCATTTGACCCCAACATCAAACCCTATCTATCTATACTGGTAAGTATAGATGAAGCCACTGAAGAAAATGGTTGCCTTCAGGTAGTGCCTGATTGGCGGCTCGACAATTTAGAGATTCTCCCCATGGAGGCTCCCTACCCAGACAGGCCTATTTACATGAAAATCAAGCAGAGCATTGAGGATGATTTGCCATGGAAGAAGCTTCCTACGCAACCTGGAGATGCTTTGATCTTCACAGAAAGGTTGCCACATAGATCCGAGCCTAACCACTCTGACAAGACCAGAAGGATAATCTATGGCGTGTATAATCCGTTGTCTGACGGAGATAAAAGAGAAAAGTACTATGCCGATAAACGGAAAAACCCAAACGATGCTAGATATATGGTTGGAAATCCACACGCACCTAGCAACTGAATCAAATTAAAAAAGGTCTCAAAATTGGGACCTTTTTTAATTTTGCCAGATACTGCACCAGATATAGCACAGCTTGATGAGGTTTTATTTTTCCTCTTTTAATACCGTGATACCCCACGATTCTTGATCATTTGGGGGGTCGTCATTCCATCTACGGTATGAATGTGAACCATCAGTTTCGAAATAGACTCTATATGTTCCTTTTTCTAAAACGAATGTCTCATTAAATTCTCTATTCTTTCTGGCTCCTCCGCCATGTTCGGAATTGCGATAATCCATCTCCCACACAATTTTGCCAGTATCCATGTTCTTAATAAAGCCATAATCATACATTTCTCCGCCACTACCTTCCCCTAGTCCAATGACTCTCACTTTGGTATCTGTATTGATTGAAAAGGTTTTCTTTACCAACGCACGATCACCTACCATAGTAATTACCGCAAGTTCATTTTTGTTTTTGTATTCCTCAGGATGAAATGGCACCACGTTCTTAATATCTGACTCATTGGTAGCCCATACAGTAATGCCCCACATCTCAGGTTCATATGGCTGGCTAGAATTCCAGTCCCCATAGGCATGAGAATCATCCGTAGCATAATATACAATGTAGTCTCCTGGATCAAGCGTAATTACTTCCTCCACATATCTATTTTTGTCTGCTCCTCCTCCATGTCTGGCTTTGTAGGGCTTCATTCTCCAAACTCTTTGACGCGTACTCGCATCAACTATCCAACCAAAATCGGCCATATCATCTCCTCCAGTTATTTCACCAAGACAATAGATTCTTACATCCATCGATTTTTTAATAGTTATTCCCTTAGCCAACATTTCGTCATCACGAGCCTTTGTCAATGCCACCAAAGGTTTGAGTGTTTTAGGCTCTTGATAAGCCACTACATTCTTTTGATTACTAGCATCTGCCCATAAAGTGACTCCCCAAAATTGAATATCATCTGGTGGTAATGCATTCCACTTCTCGAATGAATGTGAATCATCTGAGCTATAATTAACCAAATAGCTTCCAGCAGGCAAGGAGATTTTTTCATTGACCATGAGGTTTTTTCTGGCCCCACCTGCAAATCGAGCATCTCGGTTATCCATTTCGAATACACGTTCTCTTGTATTGGCATCTATAATCCAAGCATAATCGAACATTTCACCATCTCTTCCTTCACCCAATGCATACACTTGCAATTCCGTAGAACCCGTTAAAGTAAACCCCTCACTATACCTTTCATTATCTCTTGTTTTCACCAATGACACCACGGCATTTTTAGTTTTATTATCCAAAAACTGCTTGGCGTCAGCCGCCTTTATTCCTGAGGCATCAAGTTTAATAAACAGATCATCCTGTGCACTTCTTCTATAGCTTTCTCGATCTCTCGACCCAAACAACCAGTCCATGGTGTCACCTAATCCGCTGAAATGCCAATCATTGTCTCTATCGCGATTCCAACTTCTGCTGTCATACATACCAGCAAAATACAGTTCGTAATTACCTTCTTTGAGGTTGACTTTGGAGTCAAATTCAAATGGTCCATCCACATCATCTACGTCTTCGTGCTTCATGAAATCGAAAAGATGCCAAACAACTTCCCTACTGTCTGCATCAATAATCCATCCGTAATAAATCAAGAGTTTCCAATCATCCTCGAAAACAGCACCTGTACCTGTAATTTTTACATCACCATTTTGTGCTAGAGTAAAACCTTGGATTTTCACTTCTTTCGGATAGACATCTCCCAGAGTAACTGATTGCGCAAAACTTGTAGAACACATGAGTATAGCAAGCGCAAGTGCATTTATTATTTTCATAATCATAATGAGTTTTTTCTTTCACAACTAAGATGTAGCTCACCCAAAAAAAGTTCTACCTTTCCAAAAAGAAATTTTAATCTTTAGAATTCCATCTTGCAACTCACTATTCAAAACAGAATATTTTTTAGCACTTTAATTTTCTTGGCAACAAATTTGTTATCACTCGTAAGAAAAGAATTATTTTTAACTTGAACTCAAAGACAAACCTTATGCGACATCTTGTCAATTCCATCTTACTTGTTATGCTTATGAACACTACAGGTTGTCTAGTAGCAAAGACACCTAGCTGGATTAAGAAGCGTCCACTTTCTGACGAATACTATATAGGAATCTCTAGGGTCTCTACTTCTGCACCAGATTTCAATCAACTTGCCAAGAACAAGGCTTTAGCAGATATAATTTCAGAAATTTCTGTGGAATTGTCTTCTACCTCTGTGTTTCACCAATTAGAAGAGAATGACATACTAAAGGACACATACGAATCCTGGACTAAAACCAAGATTGAAGACGAATTGGAAGGTTATGAATTGGTTGACACCTACAATAAAAAAGGCGAGTACTGGGTTTATTACAGATTGAATATTGCAGATTATAAAAGAATCAAAAAAGAGAAGCTCGATAAAGCTAAAAAGCTATCCATATCACTTTTAGAAAAGGCTCATGAAGAACGGAATTTGGGAGAAATTGGAACAGCATTACAGCTGTATAGACAATCTTTTGACGCCATAACGCCTCATCTAAAAGAAGACCTGTCAGCTTTTATCCATGAATACGGGCGTATAGATTTGGCCAATCACAACTATCAATCTATAGCAGAAATATTTGCCAACTTATCATTTAAGGCCATGGAAGATCCTATTCTATTTATGCCTTTGAGCAATGGGACTGCCCCCACTTTCACTGCCCGCTATAAAGACATACCAGCCAAAGACGTCCCATTATTGATTGGAGCCTATGGAGAACCCATGGATACCTTTCAAGGAGCGAAAAGTGATGATAATGGTGTGATCCAATTACCCATTGTTGGCGCACAATTAAACAGTACCACGTCAATAGAAGTTGAGCTTGATTTGCTGAAGGTATTTGGAAAGAAGGCCACTGACAATATTATAGGTGCTATGTTTTCTCAGAAGCACGATGCACCTACAGACAGAATAAATGTCAAAATCGTACCGCAAACAGCCAACTTTAAGATCATACAAGGCCAATCAGGTGAAGATCAGGATTTGATCTTGAACAAAGCAGAATCTGTCTTGACCAACTATTTGTTTAATAAAGTATCTGACCCAGAAGATGCTGCTTTTACAGTAGAGATTGGTGGAAGATGGCTCGAAAGCACACATGACGAGAGGTATAACCTATTTCGAGAGACGCTAAATTATTCCATTAAGATTACAAACTTATCTGCTCAATCCGTGATTTATCAAACCACCAAATCCGACCTAAAAGGAATGAAGTCCGGATCGCAAATGAAAGCAAGAGAAGAGGCGCTTGGCCAAATGGAATCTCAGCTGAAAAACGATATCATACCCGAAATAAATCTTATTAAAATAGACTAATTAAAAACACACGATTATGAAAATCAATTACATCAACACAATAGCCATCATTGGCATCATTGGGCTAATGGTAGGTTGCAAAGGAAGTCCTAAACCAACTTATACAAAAGGTGAAAGCGATGTGGTATTACATTGTTCTGGTTCAGAATATAGAAGTGATAAGAAAAATTTCCGCGCATATGCGACAGGAGAAAGTAGTGATTTAGAAATTGCGCGTAAAAAAGCTTCTAGCAACGCCAAGGCAGCTCTTGCAGCCCAGGTAGAAACGACAGTGAAAAGCACAACAGACAACTATGTAAATTCAAGAGAGTTTAATAATGTCGAGGAAATTGAAGAGCGTTTCGAATCACTCAACAGAGAAGTGGTAGATCAACAACTCAATGATGTAAAAGTGATCTGCGAAAAACTAACCGAAAACAATAAAACAGGCAAATACAAATGCTATATGGCAGTTGAAATGGGTGCGGATGCAATTCAAAATGCTATTGAAACACGTATCAAAAATGACGATCGTCTAAAAATCGATTACGACTACGAAAAATTCAAAGAGACTTTTGAAAAGGAAATGGAAAAAATGAGTAACAGATAAATGCTGTGCTCAATTTAGCAAAAAGCGGCTGTTTTGTACAATACGAAACAGCCGCTTTTTGTTTTGACTAATTCGTTCGCATCTTATTGGCACTTTTGACCCTGTGCTTAGCATTACTCGTCAAAATCAAGGAGCCGGTCAATAGGCCACCAGAAGCTATAAAATACCCAGTACCTGGATAGTTACTAGATTTATTTGGATCTTCGGAAAGTGCATGCACCAAGTTAGCTAACAATCCTAAGACTGTTATTGGTATGGCTGCTATCAAGAGTCCTTGCCCTGCTGATCTACTCTTCAATGCTTTATTCAACTGTAGATTGGTATTTTCATTTTGCCAATCGTAACCTTGAATGTCAAATCCATTATTATTCAAATACCTGTTTTGGGATACCTTATAAGGGCTTTTCAGATGAAAATTTCTGTCTATGGTTAATTGACTTATATCTTCGAATGCTGCAAAATTCGGATTACCCTCTTCCTCCTCGTAACCATTTTTCTGCATGCTCTGAAATGCATGAGACATTGATTTTGTTTCACTCGAATCATACCAATGGATACTTTCTTTCCAGATATTAATCTGTTGAATTCGTTTCCGTGTCTTATTCAACTTGATTTGAGAGATCAAACCAGAGGTTAATGAAAAAGTAATGAAAAAACCTCTACCCTCTTCATCTCTGATATATTTATCAATTGCCAGAACACCGCTGGTTACGGCCAAAACTCTCCATATCTTCACTCCAGATTTTTGATCCAAGACTCCCTCCAATTGCTTATTGATCATGTAATTACCCCAGTTGTAACTGGTGGTATCAAATCCATTTTTAGTCAACCATTTAGATTGGTGCTTTGTGAATGGACTTTGATTCTTATCTAATTTGAGAATTGTATTTTCTGCTCGTTTCCTGTTGCTCTGTCCTTGAGCCTGTTGAACTAGCCATAAAAAAACAAAAAGACAAATTAGTTTAGCTTGTTGTTGCATTAATTAATTGGGTTCTTAGCCATTTCATGGTAATATGTCAACTAAAAATTAATTCTCCCCTAATGACTATTTTATTGCAGTCTTTGCAATGATACTACTTCCTATAATCAAAATACAGCCTTTTCTTTCCTTTTCTGGAGTACTCAAACCACTCCCCTATTTCCTTTCCATTTTTGTAGTTTCCTGAAAAGTTGATTTTACCATCTCTATCAAAAAATTCCCAGTAGCCTTCCTCTTTCCCTTCTTTGTAACTGCCCTTTTGAAATAAGATACCACCTTCGCTGAACACCTCCCACAATCCATCAGGCAATCCTATACGGTATGATCCTTTGCTCTTCAATTCCCCATTTTGATGATATGATTGCCAAATACCCAAATATAATCCTGATTTGTACAAGCCCTTTCGCTTCAGTTGACCTGAATCATAGTAGTATGATGCACTATCTTCAAGCAAGCCCAATTCCCAATTTTCGTTGCTTTTCAATTGTCCATTTGGGTAGTAGCTTAAGCGCTGCCCGCTCAATTCATCATTAGAATATTTTTCAATAACATTGATTTTTCCATCTGGATAGAAGTAAGACCATTTTCCCAATTTTCCATTTTCATTCTGGACGCCTTCTGACTTCAATTGCCCATTTGCATAGAATTCTTGGGTAATATGCTGGGCTTTCAAACTATTAAAAATAGCAACACAGAACGCTAGCAACAAGAAGATGACTTTTTGATTATTCATAGGTAGATATACGAGTATTTCTCAAATTATGACAATAATCTGGCAAAATTGCTCCAATCGGACGCGACGGTTCAAATTATTTCAAACAGTGCTTTATATCCATTCAAAAATATATTAAAATTGGCATTGAGAAATTCATAAAACACAAACTATGATCAACTATAAACAAACCATCAACCTATGCTTTGCCATTGCGTTGACTGTTTTCATTTGTTCTTGCGGAGGCAATTCCAAAAAAGTAGCCGCGGAAATAGAGGCTGAAGCTTTTGAAGAAGCTGAAAATCAACTTATAGAAGAAATTGACAAAGTGGTGCATGATATGCCACCACCATCCGAAGTACCCTACCTTCTTCAGGCTACAGGATCTGATTTCAATACAGATTTGATCAATGACCTGAACAATGTAACTAAATACGAAAATTCAACTGACAAGGCAGCAATGAATCTTGGAGCTTACGCCACAGATATCGGATACCTTTCTGCGTACGATCAAGTACAAGACGCCTTGAAATATATGGAAACTTGCCAAAAGTTGGCAGATCAAATTGGTATCGCTTCTGCGTTCGAATTGGAGTTGATGGAAAGATTTGAAAGAAACCTTGGCAACAGAGATTCTTTAGCTAATCTGATCAATTACGCCATGGACGTAGCTGAGGAAAAATTAGAAGCTACTGACCGACTTCAGACCATTGCTTTGGTGCTTTCAGGCAGTTACATTGAGGGACTTTACCTTTCTGTAATGGTGATTGATACATACCCTGACGATCTACTGCCAGAGGCAAGTAGAAACTTGATTCTAGAGCCATTGGTTAAAATTATCATAGACCAAAAAGAGCCATTGAATGACGTAGTAAGATTATTGAAAGACTTGAAAAGTGATGACACAATTGCTGAAGTAGTAGCTGAGTTTGACATCTTAAGGGTACTGTATCAAGAAGATCTTGCTGAAATCGACAAGAAGATAGCTGAAGGGGATCCTAACTTTATGTTGAATAAAGATATGCTAGTTGATATCATCTCTGAAGTGAAAAGAATTAGAAGTGAAATGGTGAAATAACCCACCTTCACTTCACATGAAAAAGCATTGAATCTATTGTTCAATGCTTTTTTTATTTCTGCTCCAATTTAACCTATATTTAAAGATCAATACCATCTGTAAATCTCGATCTAAACTATGAGTGAACAACTGTTAAAAGCCATCATCCATCTATTGGCAATCGTGGCAAAAGAAGACGATGTAACTGAAGATGAAAGAAACGCCATTGAAGATTTTTTACTTGAAAACCTAAGTAAAGACGAGAGTCTCAAATACATGCATCTCTTCGATCAAATGACCAACCAAATGTCAGGTGATCGAGCGGTTTCATTCGGCGAACAAAAGGAAATTACCATCCTTGCCAAGCAAGTCAACCAAGAACTTACTCAACAGCAAAAAATAGTAGTTATCCTCAAAGTCCTTGAGGTGATCATGGCAGATGGTGAAATCTCTGATCGGGAATTGGAGCTGCTGCATTTAATAGGAGAATCGTTCAATTTCTCAACCAAAGCAGTTGATCACATCAAAGCATTTGTAGTGAATAAAGAGCGCTCCCAACTAGATGCTGACAATATATTGATCATTGATGATAGTAATGGGGCTGGCGCTAACACGGCTGCTAGACATCTGAAAAGATCATTTCTTTCTGGTTATATTGCCTTTTTCAGATTGCCAGCTTTGGAAATGTATTTCATGAAATACATGGGTGAATCGGCTCTTACCTTAAATGGGGTGCCTGTAAGGAAAAATAAAATCATTGTTTTCTCATCAGGAAGTACCATCCGAGGCACTAAAATTGACCCCATCTATTATAGTGATGTGGTTTCTACATTTCGTGAAGAAAGTAGTGATTCAAAAATATCATTCGTAGCCGAAAACATTGGATTCACTTTCCCTAATGGCCACCAAGGACTTAGAGACATAACCATAGCAGAGAGCTCAGGCAAATTGGTAGGCCTGATGGGTGGTAGTGGTGCTGGTAAGTCCACTCTTCTTAATGTATTGAATGGTAATGAAATACCTTCACAAGGTACTGTTCGGATTAATGGAATTGACATCAACAAAGACAAAAGCAAAGTTGAGGGGGTTATAGGATATGTCCCTCAGGATGACCTTTTGGTAGAGGAGCTTACAGTTGCCGAAAATCTTTACTACGCTGCAAAACTTTGTTTTGCAGACATGAGCAATGAAGAACTACACCAGCTTGTAGATAAGACATTGGCAGCCCTAGGACTCAGCGAAACAAGAAATCTGAAAGTAGGGTCTCCACTTCAAAAAACCATAAGTGGTGGTCAGAGAAAACGAGTGAATATAGGACTTGAATTGCTTAGAGAGCCATCAGTACTCTTCGTAGACGAACCAACATCAGGGCTTTCCTCACGTGACTCTGAAAACATCATGGATCTCTTGAAAGAACTATCTCTCAAGGGAAAAATGGTTTTTGTGGTTATTCACCAGCCGTCATCTGAAATATTTAAGATGTTTGATAAGCTTGTAATCCTGGATGTAGGGGGCTATCAAATTTACTATGGCAATCCAGTTGAAGCAGTGATCTACTTCAAGAACATAGTTGATCTGATCGACAAGGATGCCGGATCCTGTATAGAATGTGGAAATGTAAACTCAGAGCAAATATTCAATATCATCGAAACCAAGGTGGTTGATGAATACGGCAAACTCACTGATCAGCGTAAAATATCTCCACAGGATTGGAATAGCTACTTCACGGAAAGAGTCACCATCAAACCCGCTACGGAATCTGATGATCAGCCTGAAAAGACACTCAAGATACCCAACAGAATCAAACAGTTGACGATTTTTGCGAGCAGAGACATAGCTTCAAAAATCAGCAATAAACAATATCTGGCGATCAATTTATTAGAAGCCCCTCTTCTCGCGATCATTTTGGCTTTCATCATAAGGTATGTGCCTGAAGGTTCGAATGAATACGTTTTTAGGGAGAACCCTAATATTCCTGCTTTCTTCTTTATGGCAATTATTGTTTCCTTGTTTATGGGTCTCACAGTGAGTGCAGAGGAAATATTCAAGGATAGGAAAATACTAAAACGAGAGTCATTCTTGAATTTGAGCAGGCTCAGTTACTTGGTCTCCAAAATGGCAATCCTATTCGGTTTGTCTGCTTTACAAACTTTGATGTTTGTATTGATTGGTGATTTCGTTTTGGGTATCAATGGAATGACAACCTCTTTTTGGCTCGTCATGTTTAGCGTTTCATGCTTTGCCAATATTATGGGATTAAACATCTCTTCTGCCTTCAACTCTGCTGTTACGATTTATATCTTAATCCCACTATTAATTATCCCACAACTTATATTAAGTGGTATAGTGGTAAATTTTGATAAACTACACCCATGGTTGAGTAATTCCAAAAAGGTGCCAATCATTGGAGAATTGATGGCATCAAAATGGGGATATGAAGCTCTGGCAGTGACACAATTCAAAGACAATGAATTCGAGAAGAACTTCTTCTCATACGATCAAACAATAGCCAATTCCGAATTTAAGAGTGTTTATTATTACTCTGCAATGGAGGCAAATCTGGATTATGTCCATTCTAATTTTGGATCTGATGATGCAGGCAAGAAACAGAAGGTAACAGAAAAACTAAAACTTATCCAAAACGAGCTTACCAAAGAAATGGAACTGGGTGGTATACCCAAAAGCAAATTCGAAGCCATCGACAATCTAACTCCTGGCAAATTCAACAAGGCCACATTTGATGAAACTGAAAAATTCATTCAAATTATGCGCAAAATTTATAATAATCGCTTAAAACGGGCTACAGAAGAACGTGACAAACTCACTAAAACCATGACGGATAGTGAGGAAAAATTATCAGCTTTTGCGGAACTGAGAAAAGATAATGAAAATGAAGCCATAGTGTTTTTCTTGAAAAATAGTACGGCTGAAAACAGATTGCTGGAAACCAAGAAGGAGCTGATTCAAAAGATCTATCCGATCTACAATGTACCTATTCCTCAACATGCATTGGATATCAGATCGCATTTCTACGCTCCTCAAAAACATTTTTTGGGAAATTATTATGATACCTTATATTTCAACGTGGTCGTCATTTGGATGATGTCTCTATTATTAGTGGTTTCTTTATATTTTGACTGGTTTAGGAAAGTAGTAAATAGTTTCGGGAAGTAAGGGAGTTATGTTTTTTGTCCTATCCAAGATTGTCTATTGGCTGGTGATGCCTACCAGTCTAATAGCTTGGTTAGTTATAGCATCCATCCTGATCAGAAAATCTAAGCTCAAGAGAGCGAGTCGCATCCTGGCTATCTCTTTATTTTTTGTTTTTACCAATCCATTGATTACCACTTTGGTGATTAATGTTTGGGAGCCTGATCCGATACCCTATCATGAAGTAAATGAAACGTACAGATTTGGTGTCGTACTATCAGGTATCACCAACCCGAACCGTCCTCCTTTTGACCGTGTGCAATTCAACAAAGGAGCGGATCGAATAGTGCACGCCATAGACCTTTACAGATTAGGTGTGATTGAAAAAATTTTAATCACAGGTGGTTCGGGAACGCTGACATTTGAAGGAAAAAAAGAAAGTCATGCACTTCGAGAATTCGCTATGAACTGTGGTGTGGCGCAAGAAGATTTGCTGATTGAAGATCAAGCCAGAAACACCAGAGAAAATGCTTTGTTTGCAGCTGAAATAATAGACAACTCAAATCAAGCTTTGTTGATCACGTCAGCATTTCACATGTACCGTGCGGAAAAATGCTTTCAAAAAGTCGGATTTGACATAAAACCATTCCCTACAGATCATTACGGGAATATGTTGCATTATACGCCTGATGAAGTGCTCATGCCATCTGTACATAGCCTGCAAATCTGGACTACACTAACAAAGGAATGGATCGGAACAGTTGCCTATTCGGCTGCAGGATACATTTAGGTTACAGCCATTTTTCTGACTAGAATAGAGAATATACCAGGAAAGAATCGTTTCATATAAATGCCCATCACTTCTTTGAACCCTCCAATATAGCTTTCCTCCTTCTGAGCAGCAACACTTTTGAGCATCCTAGTTACCAACTGATCCACAGTCAATCCAGCAGCCTGAGCCTTATCCAGTGTGTTTTGTTTGGAGCCATCACCCATTAGTGCATTGTATGATATTTTTGTATTTACATATCCTGGCAATATCAAGGTCACTTTCACGCCGTCATCGTAATGCTCAGATCTCAACGCATCATAAAAACCATGAACGGCATGCTTAGAGGCAGAGTACCCAGAACGCAAGGGAGTACTAATAATCCCAACGGCACTGGTCACTGCAATATGATGGCCAAACTTTCGCTCTATCATACCTGGTAATAGATACTTTGATAAAGCAATTGTACCAAAATAATTCACTTCCATAATCTGGCGCTGCACTTCCATGGAAGTGTTCACTACCTTATCACGTTGACTAATACCGCCATTATTGAATAGAATGTCAACTCCCCCAAAAAATGCTTCCGCCTCTTTAGCCTTTCCTTCAAGTGAAGATCCATCAGCTAAATCGATTTGAAGAATTTCTATCCTAGCTGTATTTTGATTTTCCGCCTTCACACGTTCAAGTTCTTCCACACGACGTGCCGAAATGATAAGATTACATTTGATTTTGCTCAAGTGATTAACCAAACCCTCACCTATTCCACTGGAGGCTCCTGTTATCCAGATGTTCCTATTTTCGAAGTATTTCACTTTTTCTTTTTTTCATATTTAACAAAATCAAATGCATACTTGTGTCGATCATCTGCAGGGTGATGTTCGCGAGAGGTCTCCTGCCACTCATTTCCCATTTCTGGAAAAAACACTTCGCCATCATCTATATGTGCATCAATCTCAGTAAGATAAATCATATCAGCTTGTTCCATGGCCATTTGATAAATCTGTCCCCCTCCGATCACAAACAACTCCTTTTCTTTTTGATTTTTCGCATAACTATATGCCAGATCCATTTCATTGAAAACCGCACAATCAACTGCTTCAAAATCCTTTTGTCTGGTTAGAATTACATTCGTGCGATTCGGAAGTGGTTTAAATTTAGGAGGTAGCGAATCAAAATTCTTTCTTCCCATGATCACCACATGGCCTCTGGTAGTCTCCATGAAATATTTCATGTCGTCTGGTAAATGCCATGGTAAGCCATTATTAATCCCAATGACTCTGTTCTTGGACATGGCGGCTATCAATGATATTTTCATCTTAGTCAAATTTATATCCTCTGAGCAAATCATCAATTAGCATTCGCTTCTTACCTTCCATTTGAAGATCGAGCAAATCCAACCAACCACTTTTTGTTCTTACAGACAAGTAAGTTTTCTTGTCGGTTTCATATTCACCTATTGCTTTGTTAGCCTCACGCTCAGCAGGCCGAACCTTATACACTTTAAATTTCTTACCTCCAAGGATAGTCCAGGCAGCTGGATATGGAGACAAGCCTCTTACAAAGTTTCGTGTTTGTTCACTGTCCAGGTTCCAATTGATTTCGCAGGTTTCTTTATGAATTTTTGGTGCCATTTTTAAGCCCTCTGATTCCTTCTGAGGAGACAAGGTTACTTCTCCTGCATCTATCTGCTGTACTGTTTTTAATACTAACCTTGCCCCTTTTTTCATCAATCGTTCATAAAGGTCACCCACTGTGTCTTCAGAGTCAATGGGCTCCTTGTCTTGAAGAATAATACTACCAGTATCTATTTCATGTTTTAAAAAAAAGGTGGTTACCCCTGTTTCTGTTTCTCCATTCATGAGTGCCCAATTGATTGGTGCAGCGCCTCGATACTGAGGTAGCAGTGACCCGTGCAAATTGAAGGTGCCGTCATCAGGCATATTCCATACCACTTCTGGCAACATTCTAAATGCTACAACTATTTGTAAATCTGCTTTAAGCGATCGAAGTTCAGATAAAAATTCTTCGGATTTGAGATTGGTTGGTTGCAAAACATGAAGCCCTGCTCTTTCAGCATATTCTTTTACAGGCGTACCCTGAAGCTTTTTACCACGACCTTTGGGTTTATCCGGCGCAGTAATTACGCCTACTATTTCGAAGCCATTTTCATGTAAAATCTTAAGACTAGGTACCGCAAACTCTGGCGTACCCATAAAAACTATCCGCATATACTTTCGCTTTTTTACAAGCTCGAAATTAATCGGATTAGAGGAGAGATTCTATTCTCCTTTCGACTAAATACTATTGTTTCTTTTGATTCTACTGTTCAAACTTATTTTAGGATTGGCGATGAATTGCACGATCACATTCACCCATGATTTATGAACAAAAAGATTGTCGTAAAAACTTGGGGCCGTCTCCTTCAGTTTCGGCAGCCTCGTGCCCGGGATATTCGGAAAATCGTGATGTTCGTTATGATAGCCTACATTCAAGGAAAATTTGTTTAAAATACCATAGTAGCTATAGGTCTCCTGCCCTTCTTTGAATACATAATGCTCCGCAATAAAATGACCTGCCAAGGGATGTAAACTTCCAGCCAGAAAAAGAGATACAAGGAGGTAAAGAATAGCTCCAAACCCTATGAAATACCAATAAACAGCTACTGTGATCAGTTGGAATATAATGTTGTAAAAGTGCCACTTTTCCAATTTGATCGGATGCACAAACATTGGACGAAATGCATAAAATAGAATTTGATTAGTTGCCCACAATAGTTTGCCCATAAATCCTCTAAAGAGCTTAGCTTCTCCTGAAGTAGGCAAATCAGTATCGTTATACTCATCACCTTGCTCCCAATGGTGCTTTAGATGATAGGTTTTAAATGAAATGGCATAAGGTACTACAATTGGAATATTAGCCACCAAGGCCAACCATTGATTATAGACTTTCTTTTTGAATGCCAAGTCGTGACTCAGTTCATGAATAGCCAAAGACAAAGTATGAGTCACAGATGCACCAAAAATGTAAGCAATTGGAAAATACCAATACCAAGCCAACTCAGCAATAAAAGGTGCAGTGATCAGTTGAAAAAGAACCATCCCTAATGTCTTATATTTCAAGCCTTTATCTATACCATAAAGTTCTTTCACCTCTGGATGATGTGCTATAATTTCCTTCCTTCTTTTGAAGTGCGGCTCTCTTTCATCCGACCAATAAAACCCGTCTTTTTTTTCCAATGTGCTTCGGTTTATTTAAAACACAAAGATAAGGTTGTTTTTACTTTTGAAAAGAATTGGGTGATTATAATTCAGATCATCCGATCAAGGTACCGGATCGTAGCCACTCGAACCCCAAGGATGGCATTTTGTTATTCTTTTAATCCCAAGACTTATTCCTTTTCTTATCCCATGTTTTTCTATAGCCTCTTTGGTGTATTGAGAACAAGTCGGAGAAAAGCGACAAGATGATGGGAACAATGGTGATATGCTATACTGGTATATCCAAATGGGAATCAGGAATATTTTCTTTATAAATGACCTCATATTAATCCTCTTGACCGCTATAGATGTCATTAAGCTTAATAACATCTTCTTCTGGGATATCCTGACGATTCAATGTAGCAAACAGCTCACTTCTTGATTTTATGTCGTATTTGAGGAGGACGTCTTCCTTTTTCCACTTCTTTTTCAAGTTTCTCGAATAAAGAAAAATACCTACCTGAAGTCCTGCTGCAATAATCAACAATATAATAATTAGAGTCATACCAGTAATTTTGGTATTAAACTGAATTAGTCCACTCCGAGTTCTGGGAATTTCCCTGGCACACCTACAAACTTACTCCTGATGTACGCGACCTCTTCTTCCATGTTTCCCGTGGGATGAAACTCCTCCATAAAGTGAACCACTCTATTTTTGAAATCAAAACTGCACGGAACAATAGGTACATTCGTTGCCATAGCTATTCTATAAAAACCAGTTTTCCACTCACTCACTTTCGAACGTGTACCTTCGGGTGTAATAGCCAGTCTCATCACTTCTCTTTCTTTGAAGATTCGTAAGACTTGGTCCATTAAATTGCTGGAATTTCTACCTCTATCTACTGGAATTCCACCCATATAGGTCAATAGCCAACCAAGTGGAGGGAATTTATACAGCTCCTTTTTAACTAAAAATGAGGATCTTAGATTTTTAATCGGGCGGACAATTATACCAATAAAAAAATCCCAATTGCTCGTATGAGGAGCAATAGCGATTACACACTTTTTAGTAGTTTTAGGGATATCACCTTTGATCTCCCAACCTAGAATTTTTAAGAAAATGAGCTCTGCAAGTAGCTTAGTCATAAGCTAAAATTATGAAGCGACTACACCCATTTTTGAGAACTTGTCAATGCGTTGATCAATTCTTTCCTCAGGAGAAATCTTATCCAATTCTTTCAGATGGGTTACCAAAACTTTTTTCAGTTCTTTGGCAGCTGCTGAAGTATCCACATGTGCGCCACCAACAGGTTCTTTTATGACACCGTCCACCATGCCGTTAGTCATCATGTCCTTAGCTGTAGGTTTAAGTGCCTCTGCAGCTTGTTCTTTGTAGTCCCAGCTTCTCCACAAGATAGTAGAACAGTTCTCAGGTGAAATCACAGAATACCATGAATTTTCCATCATCAACACTCGATCTCCTATTCCAATACCAAGTGCTCCACCAGAAGCTCCTTCTCCAATGATCACGCAAATCACTGGCACTTTTAGCATGAACATCTCTTTAAGGTTTCTTGCAATAGCTTCCCCCTGACCTCTTTCTTCTGCTTCTAACCCCGGGTAAGCTCCAGGAGTATCAATCAAACAAACAATGGGTTTGTTGAATTTTTCTGCCATTTTCATAAGTCGTAAGGCTTTTCTATAACCCTCAGGGTTGGCCATACCAAAATTCCTCATTTGACGTTGCTTGGTATTTCTCCCCTTTTGTTGACCAATGATCATGATGGTCTGTCCGTCCAAAGAGGCAAATCCACCAACCATGGCTTTGTCATCCTTAACGGTTCTATCACCATGAATCTCTATAAACTCATCAGTGATTTCGTAGATGTAATCGAGCGTATAAGGTCGCTCAGGATGACGAGACAACTGCACACGCTGCCAGCGAGTCAAATTATCGAAAGTATCCTTTTTAAGTTTTTTAATTTTCTTCTCCAATGTCTTGACTGCTTCGTTTACATCCACATCGTTGTTAGATGCAAGCATTTTCATGTCAGCCAATTTTTCTTCAAGCTCTGCAATAGGCTTTTCAAATTCTAATAGCATAGATTAATGATGAAATTTGAAATGCAAACCTAAAAATAAATTCCTATTTAACGGCCAGCAATAATCAGTTTATCTCAAGAGAGTTGTAAACAATCAAAACAAAATCAATGATACCAAAGAGAATGCCTTCTTCTGATGTGTTTTCTAAAATTCATAACAAAGGCCAACATCAAATACACCAGGACTGGTGATCCGAAAGTCAAAAATGACGTATAGATAAAGAATAGTCTGATACTAGACGATGGAATTCTCAACTTCTCACCAAGTCTGGTACAAACGCCGAAAGCATATTTCTCAAAAAATTCCTGTATTCCTTTCATAACCCTGCAAAATTAACGTAAAACGCTGAATTTATTTGTGTTCTATATGTTTAGGATATATTTATTTTTTCCGTATTATTGCAATTATTCCGAAAATAAGTACAAAAAGTTATATCAATTTTAATAAAACAATTATTCAAATGAGAAAATCGAATATTGTAATAGCCTTTTTTGTAGGCTTAACAATGTTATCAGGCTGTAGCGCTCTGAACAACATGGTGAAGCTTGCTGCCACCCAGCAAGTAGATGTAGTACCTAATCCACTTGAACTCCATGGTGACTCTGTGAAAGTTGACATGTCAGTGGTACTACCAGCGAAAATGCTTCCACAAAAATATGTATATAATCTAACCACTTACTACAAGTCTGGTGAGAACGACGTAGAAGTCGGCACAATGGTATTTGATGCTACTGACTTTCCAGATAGCAAGACTACTACATCTAGAAAAAGTGATACATATAGCTTCCTATACAACCCAGCTGCTAGCCAGGGGGTATTAGAGGTGAAAGGTGTTGCTGCTGATCAAAACGGCAAAACCAAAGAAGCTCCAAGAATGGAGGTAGCTAAAGGTATCATTACTACTTCACAGCTTGTAGAAGATGAATTCTACAGTGCTTATGCATTCAGTGGTTATAATGACCAAGAAGAATTAGTGCCAACTAACGTTGATTTCTTCTTCGACCAAGGTAGCTCTGTATTGAGAAGCTCTGAAACCAGAAGTGAAAAAGGTAAAGAGTTTGCAGCCTTCATTGCTGACAAAAACGTAACCAAAACTGTAACAATTACAGGAACTCACTCTCCAGAAGGTACCGAGACTATTAACTCTGGCTTATCTGAAGCAAGAGCTAAGGCTATTGAAAAGTACTACAGATCTCAAATGAGAAAGTACGACTATAAGGACATGGCTGATTCTATCAACTTTATCCTTAAGCCTGTTGTTGAAGATTGGACTGCTTTCAAAGATGCTTTGAGCGCTTATGAAGGAGTTTCTGACGCTCAGAAGTCTGAAATTCTTAAAGTAGTAAATGGAGCAGGTGTATTCGAAGACAAAGAAAAAGCTTTACAGAAACTAGATTCATACAAAGCTATTTTCAAAGATATTTATCCAGGTTTGAGAGCTGCTAAAACAGAAGTTCTCACTGTAAAAGATAAGAAAACAAATGCTGAGATTGCTGTATTGGCTAAGCAAGTATCTGAAGGTACTGCAAGTGCAGATACGCTTTCTAGTGCTGAATTGCTATTTGCAGGTACATTGACTCCGTCATTGACTGAGAAAGAAGCTATTTACAAAGCAGCTACTAAGAAAGATGGTAGTTGGGAATCTCACAACAACTTAGGAGCTGTTTACTTAGAGATGGCTGCTGCTGCTGAAGGTGCTGAAAGAACTTCAAACGTTGAAATGGCGATTACTCAATTGGAAATTGCTGCTAACAAAAACAACACGGCTGAAGTATTAGCTAACATGGCTACTGCTTATGCATTGCAAGGAGACAAAGCACAGGCTTATGATGCAGTTGTAGCTGGATTGGAAAAAAGTCCATCATCTGATCATGCTTCTGGAATGAACGCGGTTAAAGGTTCATTGGAAATCAAAAATGGTGAGTATGATGCTGCTTTTGAATCTTTGAAAACTGCTAAGGAATCTACTAGTGTAGCTTTCAATAGAGGTTTAGCTTTATTGCTTAACAAGGATTATGAGAATGCAGTTACTGGCTTTGGCAACGCTGCGGAGCAAGATGCTGAGTTCGCTAAAGCTTACTATGCTTCTGCTGTAGCTTCTGCAAGATTAAAAAACGATGCAGACATGCTTGCTAGCCTAAAAACGGCTATTGAAAAAGATCCTGAATTGAAAGAAAAGGCATTGAATGACCTTGAATTTTCAAACTATGCTGCACAAGTTGCTGAAGCATTGAATTAAGATTTCGAATCATTTGAATGGAAAGTCTCACTTCTTCATGGAAGTGAGACTTTTTTATTTATTGTCTCGCCTATTTATTACTGTTTGATTGCGATATTGAGCCCTTTATGATAATTTAGCGCTCTCGAAATTCACATCTGTGGAATATCCGAGCGAATTCAAGAACGACGCACCCAAGCTATAAAACGTTAAATTAATTTCCGATGAAAGAATTACAATTCAGAGAAGCCCTAAGAGAGGCCATGAGTGAAGAAATGCGAAGAGACGAATCCGTATATCTCATGGGAGAAGAAGTAGCAGAATATAACGGTGCGTATAAAGTGAGTCAAGGCATGCTTGATGAGTTTGGAGCAAAAAGAGTGATCGATACTCCTATTGCAGAACTTGGGTTTGCTGGAATTGGCGTTGGATCAGCAATGAACGGATTGCGACCAATTATTGAGTTCATGACTTTCAATTTTTCTCTTGTAGCTATTGATCAGGTAATCAATGGTGCAGCCAAGATGATGTCCATGTCTGGCGGACAATTCAATGTTCCAATTGTATTTAGAGGCCCTACGGGTAATGCTGGCATGCTGAGTTCGCAGCACTCTCAAAACTTTGAAAACTGGTTTGCTAACTGCCCTGGACTAAAAGTAGTCATTCCATCAAACCCTGCTGATGCCAAAGGCCTTTTGAAATCTTCAATCAGAGATAATGATCCTGTAATTTTTATGGAATCAGAGTTGATGTATGGAGAGAAAGGGCAAGTACCTGAAGGGGAATACTTGACTCCAATTGGCGTGGCAGAAGTTGTAAAACAGGGTTCTGATGTAACTATTGTTTCTTTTGGCAAGTTTATGAAAGTAGCCCATGCTTCAGCTGAGGCTCTATCCAAAGAAGGAATCAACGCCGAAGTTATTGACTTAAAAACTGTGAGACCAATCGATTATAACACGATCATTGAGTCCGTGAAGAAAACAAACAGATTGGTAATTGTTGAAGAAGCTTGGCCTCTGGCATCTATTTCTTCGGAAATCAGTCATATCGTTCAGAAAAGAGCATTTGATCATTTGGACGCGCCTATTCATAGAATTACAAATAGGGATGTGCCGTTGCCTTACGCTCCAACATTGATAGAAGAGATTCTACCAAATGTAGAAAGAACTGTAAAGGCAGTAAAAGAAATTATGTACGTACAGCGATAGTTATCGCTGTACTTCTTCAATAAGTTTTTCAAGAATTTCTGTTGCAGCTTCTGATATTTTGGTACCCGGACCAAAAACTCCTGAAACTCCAGCATCAAATAGAAATTGGTAATCATTTGGAGGAATTACTCCTCCTGCAATTACCATGATATCTTCTCTATTCAGTCGCTTCAATTCGGCTATAAGTGCAGGTATCAAGCTTTTGTGACCTGCTGCCAAACTCGAAGCTCCAATGATGTGCACGTCATTTTCTGTTGCTTGCTTAGCTACTTCCTCTGGTGTTTGGAATAGTGGCCCGATATCTACATCAAAGCCTAGATCAGCAAAACTAGTAGCAATTACCTTGGCACCACGATCATGGCCATCTTGCCCCATTTTGGCTACCATAATTCTTGGTCTTCTTCCATCAAGCTCTTCAAATTGCTCTACTAAGCTCATTACCTTTTTTATTTCTTGATTGTCTTTCACTTCTTTTGCAAATACACCTGAAACTGCCGAGGTTTTAGGAATATGCCTTCCAAACTCAACTTCCATTGCCGAAGAAATCTCCCCTAATGTGGCTCGCACTCTGGCTGCCTTTACAGATAAGTCCAACAAGTTGCCCTCACCAGTTTGAGCGCTTTCTGTCAGCGCCTTCAATGCTTTCTGAACAGCATCTGGATCACGATTAGCCCTGAGTTTTCTCAATCGCTCAATCTGCGAATTCCGAACCGCATCGTTGTCTACCTCTAAGAGTTCAATCTCAGTTTCTTCTTTGGTAATATATTTATTTACTCCAACAATCACTTCTTTGTTGGTATCAATTCTGGCTTGCTTTCTAGCTGCCGCTTCTTCTATTTTTAATTTAGGCATGCCAGTCTCTATCGCTTTGGCCATACCACCCATTTCCTCAATCTCGTTGATTATGTCCCAGGCCTTTCTAGCCAATTGATCTGTGAGATACTCTACATAATATGAACCAGCCCAAGGATCTACCACTTTAGTAATATCCGTTTCCTCTTGAAGATATATCTGAGTGTTTCTAGCTATTCTTGCAGAAAAATCAGTAGGCAAAGCAATAGCCTCATCCAATGCATTGGTATGCAACGACTGCGTATGACCAAATGCTGCGGCCATGGCTTCAATACAAGTTCGCGCTACATTGTTATAGGGATCCTGAGCAGTCAAACTCCATCCTGATGTTTGGCTATGTGTTCTCAGTGCCATAGACTTTGGGTTTTTAGGATTAAATGTTTTCACCATTTTCGCCCATAAAATCCTTGCAGCTCTCATCTTAGCAATTTCCATAAAGTGATTCATGCCCACTGCCCAGAAAAAGGATAACCTTGGAGCCAACACATCCACATCAATACCAGCGTCTACCCCCGTTCTTAAATACTCTAGACCATCCGCCAAAGTAAAGGCCAATTCCAAATCTGCCGTGGCGCCAGCTTCTTGCATATGATAGCCACTGATGCTAATGGAATTGAATTTGGGCATGTGCTCGGAAGTGTATTTGAAAATATCAGAGATGATCCGCATAGAAGGTTTAGGAGGATATACAAAAGTATTCCGCACCATAAACTCTTTCAAAATATCATTTTGAATGGTTCCACTCAACAGTGACTGATCAACCCCCTGCTCTTCGGCAGCCACAATATAAAAGGCCATGATTGGAAGCACAGCACCATTCATAGTCATTGACACAGACATTTGATCTAAAGGAATCTGATCAAAAAGGATCTCCATATCCAAAATAGAATCCACAGCTACACCTGCTTTACCTACATCACCTGTAACCCGTTCGTGATCCGAATCATACCCTCGATGGGTTGCTAAATCAAAAGCAATCGACAGTCCTTTTTGCCCAGAAGCTAAATTTCTTCTATAAAAAGCATTAGATTCTTCTGCTGTTGAAAACCCTGCGTACTGTCTAACTGTCCAAGGTCTAGATGCGTACATGGCAGCATAAGGGCCACGTAGAAATGGAGGTAAGCCTGCAGAAAAGCCCAGTTGCTTGGCATTCTTTATGTCGTCTGAATCATAGTTTGCCTTCACAGGAATTCCCTCAGGCGTTATAAACGATTCTTTCTCGTTTGTATGCACATCAATTTGCCAATCTAATTGATCAAAATTAATTTTTGAAAAGTCAGGCTTAATCATGATAAAGATGGATTTTGAGTGATACCCAAATGGGACAACATATTTTTTACTATTACTAATCGATTAGATTTTGTATTCACCCAACCTGTTATTTGATTTGAGGTTTCTACACTCTTTTTACCAGCGGCCAACATCAAAGCAGATGTCACCTGCCCATTAAGTGCCTTTTGAATATTAGCCTCTGTATAATCTTCATCTGCTCCACAGCAAACAATTATATGCTGCTGATTTAAGTTTTGACCTGAATTGACCTTCTCCACTTTGACGCCAGCCCAATTGAAGAAATTGGTTACAAAAGTATATCTAGCATTGATCATCTTAGCATTGGATCCAATACCGAGCAAATATGCAGTAGGCCTTGAGGCTTCCCCATGATCCTTCACATAAGATTCAACATCCTTTCTAACCACTTCAAAATTATCTGCCAATGACAAATGAGCGTGAGTCAATTGATCAGGGAAAATTTTCTCATCTTGATTACCAAAGTCATTCACCCCTACCATTTTTTGAAGACCAGAAGTTATTCTCTCTGCTTGAAAAGCAAAATCATCTTTTATCTTCTTTTTAAATATTTTATTTTTCACAGCAACTTCAAACCCTCCCTCTGCTTCTACTTGTTGAAACGTACTCCACGCATCTTTCATTAATTCACCTGAAAGACTCTCCATATAATAAGACCCTGCAGCAGGATCTGATATCTTGTTAAAGTAAGATTCTTCTTTTAATAAGTTGGAAATATTCCTTGCAATACGATCGGCTGATGGGAGAGAATGATGAGGTGCAATACTCAAATAATCTGCTCCTCCCAATATCGCTGACATGGCTTCAGACGTGCACCTTAAAAAGTTGGTATTCGCATCCAAGGCAGATTTAGTGATGGGTGAGGTTTCTACATGAATAGAAATAGAGACATTTCTAAGCCCGTATTGTTTAAACAATTGATTCAACAATAAACGCATCCCTCTAACCTTCACCAGTTCTAAAAAATAGCTAGAACCCACAGAAGTACTTACAAAGATACTTTGTGCAATCTCTTCCAATTTATGTCCTGCATCAAGGAAATTATTAATGTAGTGAACAGTTTGGGATAGCATAAATGCTAATTCAAGAGATGCAGAGCCTCCATTTTTTTGAACCCAGCCACCATCTACATGAAGCGTCTTGTGTCCTAACCCATGCCCGAGCTCGAAAGATTGAGAAATAAAAGAAATTAAATCAGTATCAAATCTTCCAACTAACTCATCAGTGGCATGAAACAGCAAGACTTCTCCATTACCTCCTGAAGGGTGTTTCTCTTTCCACCACTCCACAAACTTCAGATATTCGCTAAAATTAGAGGTTCGCAAACCTATCGTGCAGTATTGAGGCGCTACTTTTTCAAGCAACTTATCCAGACTATCCATTGGAGCATCAGACAAAATCAGTCCATCAGCACCATTCATTAAGCCATCCATGGCTTGGGTATTAGAACTAGATGATCCCAGGGGCTGTAAGTATTTCCAATCAGGCCTGGACTGTGGTACGCTATAACTTCTGACTAAATCATCTTCATCATAATAAGAAGATAAATTCAATTCTCTTTCGCATTGCCAAGTTAAAATTCTCTGTGCTGCATCATCACCCAGATCCTTTTTTAGCTTATCCAACCATTGTGCTTTGGAGGACGTAGCAAACTCGTCAAAGTTGTATGCTTTTATCATAATTTTTGAGTTGTAATCGCAATTTAAGGTGTTAGGAACGAAGAAGAAAAAAATAAGAACCAACAATCATAAATCTGCCATTCTGGCCTGCAATCGCTCATATTAGCAATTTATTATAAATTGCATTTTTCAAAGAATATTCAAAAAAAAGAAGCAGCTATTCATGATAGAACAATATTTCAAAAAGTCAATACTGATTTGATTTTTTTGTTAACTATTTTTTCTTCAAATTTGATATCCGCTTTAGAGAAAGATGTTGAAAATAATCAGTTTTTAACCACCAACAATTTTAAACGAATGCACTTGAAAATATGGGATAAATGCCTGGAATTTATTGGGTCAAAAATACCTGAACAAAGCTTCAAAACTTGGTTTGAACCAATTATTCCAATAAAATTCACACATCCTGTACTAACTATTCAAGTACCATCTCAATTCTTTTATGAGTGGCTTGAAGACAATTATGTGCAAGTACTTAAAGCAGCTATTCAATCAGAAATAGGCGGAGAAGGCAAATTAGAGTATTCTGTAATTGTTGATAAAGGCAATTCTACGAATCAGCCCTACACAGTCAATTTGGCTCAAAAAAACGGCATTTCTAAATTTGGACAAATCAAGGGGGATCAAAATCAGCGTTTCGCGAGCCCTTTCGCCCTTCAAGCAGTTGATGGATGTTATCAAAAGTCCAATCTGAACCCAGAAAACACATTCGAGACGTATATAGAAGGAGATTGTAATAGACTAGCAAGATCTGCTGGTTTTGCCGTAGCTACAAAACCTGGAGTTACTTCTTTCAATCCACTCATGATATATGGTGGGGTTGGGCTAGGGAAAACACATTTGGTGCAGGCTATAGGCAACAAAATCAAGGAGGAAACACCTGATAACTTCGTGTTGTATGTTGCTTCCGAAAAATTTGCCAATCAATTTATTGAAGCATTAAAAAACAACAACCTTCAAGACTTTACGAACTACTACCTCAATGTTGATACATTAATAATTGATGATGTTCAATTTTTTAAGGACAAAGTAAAAACTCAAGAAATCTTCTTTCATATCTTCAATCACTTGCATCAAAATGGTAAGCAGATTGTGATGTCTAGTGATAGGCCCCCTACTGAGTTGCAAGGACTTCAGGAAAGATTGGTTTCCAGGTTCAAATGGGGATTGACAGCAGATTTGCAAAATCCAGATTTTGAAACCAGATTGGCCATTATACAGAGAAAACTTCAAGACGATGGATTGGTCATAGACGACAAGGTGCTTGAATACTTGGCCTACAGCGTGGATACCAATATTAGAGAACTGGAAGGTGTGCTTATCTCTTTAGTGGCCCACTCTTCATTGAATAAAACAGACATTGATCTGGAATTAGCTAAGCAGACGCTGAAATCTATCGTTAAAAACATTGAATCAGAAGTTGGCATAGATTACATCCAAAAAACAGTTTCTGAATATTTCAATGTATCGTCTGACGACTTGAAAGCCAAAACGCGCAAGAAAGAAATTGTGATTGCCAGACAATTGGCCATGTACTTTTCAAAAGACTATACTAATCACTCACTGAAAAGTATTGGAAGCCATTTTGGAGGAAGAGATCATAGTACAGTGATTCATGCCCTACAGTCAGTCAATGACATGCTGGATACTGATGCCAGGTTTAGGTCATCATTTTCTGAATTAAAAAAGAAATTTAAAATGAAAGCCATATAAGCTTTCATTTTTTTTGTCTTTACTCTCTTAGAATAGAAATGGATAATAGACTCTTCTGCCTGAAGTAGTTATTCCTGACACTATTACTTTTCCTCTGATCTTGTTCAGAACATCTTCCAACTCCTGAGGAGACTCAATATTGCTATGATTAATTTCAGTAATAATAAAACCTTCTGGTATATCCAACTTCCTAAAAAATCCGTTCCCAACTTCAATCACGCGAATTCCAGATTTTATTCCAATAAGATCTCGTTCCGCTTTTGAAATTGATTCAAATGAAGCTTGCAATGACTGAGACGTGTATATATTTCTTTTCAGTATTTCTGTAGTGCCTTCGCGATTGCTAAATTCAAGTGTTTTCGAGACACTTTTATTTCCCCTTTTCAAGGTCAATTGAATTAAATCACCTGGGTACTTATAACCTATCATCTCCTCTAACTGGGCTTTATCATAAAGTGGTTCGCCATTGACCTCAGTCACTATATCACCTTTTTCCAAATCAGCTTTGTCGGCTGCCCAGCCCTTTTGTACGTGGGTAATAATCACTCCATTCAAACTATTGATTTGAAGCTCCTCAGCCACTTCATTGTCAATATCTGCAAATTCAGCTCCAAAGAAGGCTTTTTGCACTTCTCCATATTGTACAATATCATTAAAAACCTTCTTGACAATATCAACTGGTACCGCAAATCCATATCCAGCATAAGAGCCAGTCCGGGATAAAATAGCTGTATTGATCCCTATCAGCTCTCCCTTTCTATTCACTAAAGCTCCTCCACTGTTTCCAGGATTGATGGCGGCATCAGTTTGGATAAAAGATTCAATAGGGAACTTATCTTTTAATATGTTGATATTACGCCCCTTGGCAGATACAATTCCTGCTGTAACTGTTGATGTCAGGTTGAATGGATTTCCCACGGCAAGAACCCACTCTCCCACCTTTACCTCTCCAGAATTTCCAAGTGCAATAGCAGGAAAATCGTTAACATCAATTTTGATAACTGCTAAATCCGTGGAGGGGTCTGTCCCAACAATATGACCTTTGTAGCTTCTCTTTTTATGGACTACCTCAATCTCATCGGCATCTTCAATCACATGGTTATTGGTAATGATATAACCATCATGCGAAAGAATAACTCCAGAACCTGTACTCATTCTTTGCGAAGTTCTTGGTTCAAAAAACCAATCCATCCAATGCCCTGTTCTGTAATTGATGACACTTAAGTTTTTAATGAAAACCACACTATTAGTGGAGTGTTCTGAAGCATCCACAAAATCTTCTACTGGCAGCAGATTTGAATTGGCGATCTGGCTATTTGAAATGAAATTGGATTTTTCGAATTCGTGCAAGTCATCTACGCTACGCTCATGTTTCTCCTTAAGATCCATAAACTCCGAATAGTCAAGCACAAACCACACGCCCATTCCCGCAGATAAAAAAGCTATTATTCCTGTTTTAAGATAATTCGACATAGACATTAATCCGTTTTTCTTGAATGAAAATTACGAAGTAATGGGCTAGAAGTTGAAAGTGAAGGTGTTAAAGATTGTTAAGCTTATTTGCTCAATAGCCAGTTGAACGCTTCATCAACATCCTGAAAGAATTTGTTTTTAGAAGCTTCTGCTATTTTGATGGCACTTTGGATATCGTCTAAAGAGAACTTGGCAAAAACATCCGTGGGCGAAACTGTGGCTGAGTATTCAATACCTACTTTAATCATTTCTTTTGTAAAGTCGCCAGCAATGTACTTCTGAGATTGCTCATCGAGCACTTCTATTTCCCTGGCATCATAAAGCACCTTTCGAGCCCCTTCAAAAGTCACTGCATCAATGATCCGCTGTGCTACTGCTATGATCTCATCATAGGTACAAAATCCAGTCCAACGACTGGTTAAAATTTTATTAATCGGGCTCCAAAACACCTGAACATAAGGTTTATTCAAATAAACCTTTGCATCTTTTGGTATCTCAATTGATGTATGCATTTTCTCCCTTTGATCAAAATAACTCAGTGTTAACAAAGTTAAGATCATTTTAAAAAAATTGCAGAATTATGCTGCTATTTTATTAGAATAGAAAAACGTTTAGGGTTTTCAAATTGAAAATTAGCGATATTGATAGCGAGCAGGGTTATCCAGCATAGGGAGATTCAACAAGGCAGCTTCTTCTTTACTGATTTTATTAGACTTAAAAATACTACCAGAAGCATCTGCTACTTTCTCTGACAATTGCAGTAAAAAATCATAATATCTTACAGCGTCTTTTACATCCACTTTTGATAGTATACTATTTAATTGCCTTAGCGTCACCGTTATTTTAGCCATGGTGACGTCCATTTCTTTTGATGCTTCTACCATCCACCTGTTTAGTAACACTGGCATTCTCTCTCCAACCTCTAAAAAATATGAGACCCAAAAATCTTTTGGTTCAGTAACAAATTTGGTAGCCGCCTTTAGCTCTTTACTGCCTATTTTACTATCTGCTCCTGCAATAAGTATGGCAACTAAGGCAGGTGCCTCATACAACATTTCCACCTCATCGTCTCTTAGGTTCAAAAATTCGCTATTCATAGTATTTCCAAATTTTAGTGTGCGAAAAAGAATCTATCCTCTAGATTATCAAATTGTATGAAGCAAAAATATCCTTCAAATGACTGAGAAGTAATCCCTACAAATGACCAATTTTCAATGTCACTAGTTTTGGTGATAAATTCCCAAACGCCACGCACTTATGAGACAATTCCAGTTAATTTTGTCCGTAATCTTTAAGCTCAACTTTGCGTATTGTTTTACTCATTTCTCTTTAGGAAATTCATTTTCCTAAAAGGTCTTGCTTGTATTCAACCTGCTCCATCTCATACTGAAGAAATAGATGCTCTGTTTCAACAGTATGACGGCCAAATCGACAAAAACCCTAAAATAGCATTAGATAATACAAAAAAACACTTGATCTCCTGAATAGAGGCGATCAAGCATGACCTGGGGTGACCTAAAAGTGCTTCCAACCTTGAGCTTGTAGCGCTACTGTATTGTTATTTTTAGTTACCATTTTAAGCCCATTGGCTCTTTTGTCTACATAGCCAATAGTTGCTATGTCAGCGTGATTTTTAATCTTCTCAAAATCGTTTTGACCTATAGTAAATAGCAATTCATAATCCTCTCCCCCGTTCAAAGCACATGTCATTGGATCCATATTGAACTCCACAGCTGTGTCGTAGGTCATTTTGGCAATAGGTAGTTTGTCCTCGTATATAGTCACACCCACTTCTGAGTTTTTCGCAATATGAAAAAGCTCTGAAGCCAGTCCATCAGATATATCAATCATGGAAGTAGGAACTAAGCCCAGATCACCTAATTCATGAATCACGTCCATTCTAGCTGAAGGTTTTAGCTGACGCTTCACAATGAAATCGTATTTCTCCAAATCAGGTTGCATCTCTGGATTCTCTTTGAATACTGCTTTTTCTCTTTCTAGTACTTGTAATCCTAAGAAAGCTCCACCCAAATCACCAGTGACACAAATGATGTCATTTTCCTTTGCATTTTTTCGGTAAACCACTTTTTCCTTTTGCACTTCACCTATGACAGCAACAGAAATAACCAAGCCCGAAGGTGAGGAAGTGGTATCCCCACCTACCAAATCCACGGAATAGTCTTCGCAAGCAAACTGAATTCCTTTATACAATTCTTCTATGGCTTCCACTGAGAATCGATTGCTCAAACCCAGACTAACTGTAATTTGCTTTGGTAAACCATTCATAGCAGCAATGTCAGATACATTTACAGCCACGGCCTTATAGCCCAAATGCTGCAGTGGCATATAAGATAGATCGAAATGCACCCCCTCCAACAGCATGTCAGTAGATAGCAACTGTAGCAAATCACCAGACCCAAATACAGCCGCATCGTCTCCTATTCCCTTTAAGGTAGAGCTATTTTTGTTGGTGAATTTTGAGCTGATTTGATCAATCAATCCAAATTCACCTATTTCTCCTATCTCTGTTCTCTTTTGCTGCTCTGACATTGTTATTCTTTGATTTCCTGACATAACTCTACTAGCACCCCATTGCTTGATTTTGGATGAAGGAAGCAAACCAATTTATTGTCTGCACCTTTCTTTGGCTCCTTGTTGATCAACTGAAAGCCTTCTCCTTCCAATCGCTTCATTTCGGATAAAATATCTTCTACCTCAAAAGCCAAATGATGGATACCTTCACCTTTCTTCTCAATAAACTTGGCAATGGCGCTGTCCTCACCAGTGGCTTCCAACAATTCCACTTTGGATTCACCAACCTGAAAAAAAGAAGTAGATACATTTTCAGACTCAACTGTCTCAACTTTGTAGCTGGACTGGCCAAATAATTGTTCGAAAAGCTGATTCGAATCCTTTAGGTTCTTTACAGCAATGCCTATGTGCTCTAACTTCATTTTGGGGATTAATTATTCAAAACGATTCTAAATAAATCGTTAGATTTGCAAAAAAAGTGAAACTTTTCTGGATGAGGAAGGGTTTTCTACTATTAAAAGTTTGACATTCAAATCGGTATTCAAAATACCATTAGATATAAATAAAATATGTTGACCGTATCAGAAAAAGCGCAAATCAGAATCGTAGAGTTGAAGAAAGCTGAAGGCCATACTGAAAACCATAATTTAAGGGTTTCTGTGAAAGGTGGTGGATGCTCTGGGCTGATGTACGATTTATCATTCGATGATCAAATCACTGAAAAAGATGATGTGTTCGAAGGAGAGAATGGAGTAAGAGTAATTGTGGATAAAAAGAGTCTATTCTACCTATTAGATACTACTTTGGATTTCTCAGATGGATTGAATGGCAAAGGCTTTCAATTTGTAAACCCTAACGCTACACGAACTTGTGGTTGTGGCGAGAGTTTCGCAGTATAGGCAAGTGTACCTTAAAGATATTGGATAGCCGTGGATTACCTCTACGGCTATTTTTTTATCTCAGGAAAGCTATTGTTCCCAATCAGTCCAGCTGACTCAAAACGATTATCATCCGCACGATTTTCTAAATTGAGCACTCCCCGTGGACAAACTGCCGAACAAACCCCACATCCTACACAGGATGAACGCACTATATTTTCTCCTCGTTGAGCATACCACCTCACATCAATTCCCATTTCACAATAGGTAGAACAATTGCCACAAGAAATGCATTGTCCTCCGTTGGTGGTAATCCTAAATCTAGACTTGAATCGCTGAACTAATCCCAGATAGGCAGCCAATGGACAACCAAATCTGCACCACACCCTATTGCCCATTAACGGATAAAAACCGGTACCTACAACACCTGCAAAGCCTGCACCAATCCATCCTCCATAAATCGAGCGCAGCTGATAGGAACTCACACCAAGTACTTCACTCTCACCAGTCCAGTAGGTGTACAAGACAGCCATGGTCATGACAATGGCAAAAACCAGCACGCCATGAATGGAAACCCTTTCAAATTTCCAAGCCTTCAGCGACTTATCAGACAATTGGCGAAAAGGATCACCAGCAGTCTCTGCGAGCCCTCCACATCCACAGACCCATGAGCAATACCATCTTTTACCAAAGAAATAAACCATAACAGGGACTCCAATTAGCGTAAGGCCGATTCCCCAGCCCAGCATAAACCATCCAATGCCTCCGTGATTGATCAACGTATTCAATTCGTTATCAAAAAAGAAATCATAATCCAGGGGCCAAATGTTCTTAAAGTCAAAATAAGGTTGATTCAGTCTAATCAGTATTTCAGGAATAAGAAAGGCGAAGGCCAATTGAAAGAACATCACAGAAGCAGTTCTCCAAAGTTGATACCTGCTATGACGATACTTGATCATCATTCTTACACCCATGACCAAAATGGCCAGCGTGTAAATAAACCCATAGAGGAAAAATCGTCCCGCATCATCACCTTTGAGCCATTGACTGACAGGATCTACCATCAAAATCCAGCTGGTCATATACTCTGGGTAGAAATACAAAACGATGTAAAAAAGGATCAAAAAACTTCCTAGTAATATCCCTATCCACCCAACATTTTGGGTTTTGCTATGAAACGTTCCATCATTTTTTATTCCTGGAGGGCCCAATATTTTCTTGTTAGGCAGTATATAAAGTAAGGCTCCCAATAATGTCAAACCATACACCAGCATGAGTGAAAGACCTTTGTTTTGCGACACCCAGCCAAAGGACGATCCCTTTGTCAGGGAGTACTTCAAGTCTTTTATCTCATATTCGTTAAAACCTTTTTGATTGACAATTCCATATTTAGCCATATTGTCTTGAACTATGAGTAGTGACTTGCGCATTTCATTTTCGTTTTCGAAAGTACGACCATCTAGCCATCCCCCAAAAGACTGAAAAGCTTCCCATTGAAAAGAAGTGATTGCATCCTTCGTCTTAAAAGCCAATTGAGTCTTTTCCAAAGAAAAGGCCCCCACCTTATTTATTGCCAAAATTTGATCAATCTTCTGATCATTGATTCCAAAACGTTCGAGTTGATATTTATTGATCTCAGTGAATAAACCATCCAACATCAAATTGTAACTGAACGAATGGTGATAGACCTCGCCCAACTCTTTTTCACCAAATGACTTTATCAAGCCAGATTTAGCAGAATTTTCTACCTGATCGTCAATAGTGTCTTCAGTGAGCTTATAACTTTCACTTCCGAAACTCATCACAAACGTTCCAAAACCTATCAAGAAAACAACCAAGCCAATATTTTGTATCAGTTTATAATTCATGCAAAAAATCTTTTAATCAATGAAGGTTTTCCATTTTCTATTGGCATATAGTCGAATTCTTGATTGAATTTCTCTCGAATGCTATATTCATGGGTCTTGTAAAATTCAGGATCAAAATTGGCCTGTTCTAGATTTGCCAATACAAAATTCATCTTACAACCATTTGCAATCCAGCCATCCCACACTTCATGTCGCATTCTCATTCCCATAACATTTACACCCACAACAGTCATATATTTTTCATTAAAAACAATCCTCAATGACTTCTTGCTGTCTTCAGATTGCCATAAGAATTGTTCCTGACCAGTTTCTAATTGAGGTTTTACCTGACCATAGGTTTGATACTCGATATTGAAGAATTTGGCTGAATTAAACCAAATTCCAGGACTGTAAGCAGTTTTATCACCTGTAATAGTTCTCGCCACTGTCTCTCCCATCATACGCCCCGTGTACCAGACTTGCTCAACTGGCCGCCTGCCTGCTGGAGGATTCTGATGCTCAGCACAATCTCCTATGGCATAGACATCAGGAATGTTAGTTTCTAAAAATTCGTTCACGCATACACCTTTACGAATGACCAACCCAGAGTCTTCTAACCACTTGACGTTGGGAGAAACACCCACTGTAAGTCCTACAAATTGACAATCAATTTCTTCACCCTTGTTAGTAACAATTCCTGTCACACAATTATTAGTATCGGTTATTATATTCTTCAATTCTGTTTCTAGCCTTAAATCTATCTGGTGATCTCGAATCTCCTGATTGATCATTTCAGACTCCTCTTTTGGCAATACAAGGTTCCAAAAGCTAGTTTCTCTAACTAAAAAAGTGACTTGAATTTTCCTTGAATGAAGCATTTCGGCCAATTCGATACCAATGAGTCCTCCCCCTACAATCACTGCACGTTTAATTGATCGAGTTTGCTCACTTATGTAGTCCAAATCTTGCTTGCTATACAACCCACTCACTCCAACAGCCTCTTGTCCTGGCCACCCGAACTTATTGGATATAGAACCAGTAGCAATAATTAAAGTATCATAGACAACACTGGCTTGATCTTTAATAGTGAGTTTTTTGGATTCAAAGTCTATGGATTTCACCCAACCTTTAATCAAATTAATCTTGTTCTTTACCCAAAACCAATTCTCATAGGGTTGTGTATGTTCAAACTCCATGTGGCCCATATAAACATACATCAGAGCAGTACGAGAGAAAAAATAATCCGTTTCCCCTGAAATAATAGTGATTTCGCAATTGCTCTTTTTTCTAATGTGGCGTGCTGCTGTAATCCCAGCTACCCCATTTCCAATGATTACGACGTGTTTTTGTTCTTGCATTGAGTGTCAAACAGACATTTAGGCCCATTTCAAGTCTAAAATACAACTAACAGGCATAAAGTTCCTTTGATATAGGTAATTCCCCTAATAAATAGTGAATACCCGTAATTTTCACATTTTTTCTAAGAATAGTTTTGTGTGTTGCAACAGCTTATTATCTTTGTATCACAATTTCGAAAGAAAGAAAAATATTTCGGATGTCTATATCTTTTTGGCACAGAAATCGTTATATTAGAATAGCATTCAATTACAACATTTAAGGTTGTTGAGGTAAGTTTAGGTTAGGTTGGTTTAGGGGTTGCACGTCAAAAGGCAGCCCCTTCCTTTTTTTAGCCCTTTTCAACTTACTAGATCAAAGCAGTCAAATTTGCTATTTCACCTTCATACTTCTTGCAAGTCACTCCAAATTTTTGAAGAAAGTCTATACCTTCATCTGAACTCAACCCCTTGTACTCAGCATACGATTTCAAATACATCACCTCTGCTATTCCCATGGAATAGATAATTCTGGCACAAGAAAGACAAGGTGAGAGTGTCACATACAACTTAGAACCTTCGACAGAGGCATTATTCTTAACTGCATAGAGTATGGCATTTTGTTCAGCATGAATGGCCAAAGTGCAACTGCCCTTGGAATCACGATCACATCCAGTCTCAGGAAACTCCTCATCACAATTGTGGGTATGGGCTGGTGGCCCATTATATCCAATGGATATAATTCTAGTCTCTTTTACTAAAACAGCTCCAACATGCCTTTTGATGCAATGCGAGCGTTTAGCGAGATTTACCGCCAATTCCATATAAATATCATCAAAATCAGGTCTCTTCATATTTCTTCATCTTAGAAAAGCAATTTACCCATTACCTTACTTTAGAAGTAGTATTTTAATAGGTAATTGCTTTCATGCTTGCTCATCAATCCTAATTCCAATTAATTATTATTGTCATTCATTAATCACATATATAGTCCATGACTGCTCGCCTAGTACTCATCACTCTTTCCTTCCTTATGGTCTGTTGCCATGCACCACAATCCATAAATAAGTCAAATAAAGGGCTTCTCGGAAATCAATGTATGGTTGTATCTGCACATGAGTTGGCCTCAGAAGCAGGTAAGCAAATCCTGTCACAAGGTGGTAATGCATTTGATGCTGCCGTAACTGTTCACTTTGTACTCGCAGTAGTCTATCCCCAGGCTGGAAATATTGGTGGTGGTGGTTTTGCTATTTTCCGAGAGTCAAATGGAACCTCAGGATCTCTGGACTTTAGAGAAAAGGCTCCACTGCAAGCAACAAAAAACATGTACTTAAACGATGACGGAAATGTAATCCCAGGAAAAAGTTTGATGGGTCATCTAGCTGTTGGGGTGCCTGGGTCTGTTGATGGCCTATTCACTTTACATAAAAAATATGGCTCTCTTCCTTGGTCACAATTGCTACAGCCAGCCGTTGATCTTGCTGAAAATGGACATACAATAAATGAATCCTTGGCTAAAGAACTCAATAGATTTCATGATGATTTTTTAGAAGTGAACAAGAGACAAACTGCATATACAAAAGATGGGGTTTGGAAAAAAGGAGATACTCTGATCAATACCAATTTGGCAAAAACTCTCACAGCAATACAAGCCCAAGGGAGAGACGGATTCTACATGGGATGGGTAGCTCAAAAACTCATTAATGAAAGCACAAATGGTCATGGGTTAATTACTATGACTGACCTAAATTTATACAAGTCCAAGTGGAGAAAACCACTGACTGGCTTTTACAAAAAACATCAGATTATTACCATGGCACCGCCTTCTGCTGGTGGCGTGACACTGCTACAAATGCTACAAGGTTCGGAGCAGTTTGACTTTCAAAAATCAGGACATAACACGGCTGCTACCATTCATCAAATGATTGAAATAGAAAGACGCGCATATGCTGACCGCGCCACCTATCTGGGTGATCCAGATTTCGTGAAAATACCCCTGGACTCTCTACTTAGTCGTGCATACAATTCTCAAAAATTTTCTAGCATAAACACTTCCCAAGCCACCCCCTCTTCCTCGATAAAAAAGGGGCAGGTCGAAGTAATCGAAAGCATGGAGACGACACACTTTTCCATTCTTGATACACAAGGAAATGCCGTCGCCATCACTACTACTTTGAATAGCTATTTTGGATCCAAAGTCATAGTAGAGGGGGCTGGCTTTTTTCTCAATAATGAGATGGATGATTTCAGTGCGCAGTCAGGTGTCCCTAACCAATTCGGACTAATCAGTACAGAGGTAAATTCGATCCAACCTGAGAAGAGGATGCTGAGTTCTATGACTCCCACAATTGTAGAAAAAGATGGTCAAGTCAAAATGATTATAGGGACTCCCGGTGGGTCTACCATTATTACTTCCGTCTACCAAACCATACTCAATATAATTGATCACAACATGACCATGCAGGAAGCAGTAAATGCTCCAAAATTTCACAGCCAATGGCTACCTGACAAGGTATACTTTGAGAAAGAAAAATTTGCTAAGAGCCTACTCGATTCGCTTACAAAACTGGGACATCAGACACAACTTAGAGCAGCAATTGGGAAACTCGAATGCATTTTAGTTTATGACGACGGCACCATTGAAGGAGCAGCTGATGTCACTAGAAATGAAAGTGCTGCGGCAGGCTTTTAAAAGAAATATGCACCTTCTTTGGAGCAATGCTCAACTTCCCAATCGGGATTTATTCATCAGAAAATAATTGAAACTTATTGTTTAAGTAGAATATTATAATAATCTGATTTATAAATAATTAAATATCAATGATAGATTTTATCTATCAACAAAATAAATTCAATATTTCTTATTCATTTATTGATTGTGTGTAATCAAATGAGGATTTCTATTTATTATTGGAACTTTGTTTTTTACCACTGTCTTAAAACGCATCAGTCCATGGCCTCTGACAAAATTGAACTTCCTTTAGATCTCTCCTATCTCTATGAAATTAGTGATCATGACAGAGAATTCATTTACGAAATGATCATGACTATTGTCAAGAATACACCTGACATGGTGAGCGACATTGAACGCGAAGGAAAGGCTGAAAATTGGGAGCAGGTAGGTAGGCTTATGCACAAGCTCAAACCTTCCCTTTTGCTCCTGAATATCGACAACTTATCTGCCCATATCAGAGCACTTGAAGGCAATGCAAAAGCATCTATAAATGTAGAGGTGATACCAAAACAAATCGCAGAGCTACGAGAACTCTGCGATATTATTTTGAAAGAATTAAACGACCTGATAAAATCAGATCAATTCTAAAATTTTATTCCCACTCAATGGTAGCTGGCGGCTTCGAACTGATGTCATAAACCACGCGATTCACGCCTTTTACTTTGTTGATAATTTGGTTCGAAATATCGGCCAAAAAGTCATAAGGTAAGTGACACCAATCAGCTGTCATACCATCTACACTTGAGACTGCTCGTAGTGCTACTACTCGCTCATAAGTTCGCTCATCTCCCATCACGCCAACTGACTGAATAGGGAGCAACATAGCACCTGCTTGCCACACGTCATTATAGAGTCCTTTGTCTTTCAAACCATTGATAAATATGTGATCAACTTCTTGCAAAATCTCAACTTTTTCAGCTGTGATATCACCAAGAATTCTGATCCCCAATCCTGGCCCTGGGAATGGGTGGCGACCCAATATTTTTTCATCAATGTCAAGTGATCTTCCGACCCTTCTTACCTCATCTTTGAAGAGTGTATTGAGTGGCTCAACTACTTTCAAATTCATTTTTGCAGGAAGTCCTCCAACGTTGTGATGAGACTTGATCGTAACGGATGGTCCGTTGACAGAAACAGACTCAATCACATCAGGATAAATGGTGCCTTGACCCAGCCATTTCACGTTCTTAATTTTCTTAGCTTCAGCATCAAATATTTCAATAAATACTCGTCCAATGGCCTTGCGCTTGTCCTCAGGATCAGTCAGTCCTTCTAGTGCTTTATAAAACTCTTTGGCCGCGTTTACTCCTTTTACATTGAGTCCCATTCCTTCATAGGATTTCAATACATCTGAGAATTCATTTTTTCTCAGCAAGCCATTATCTACAAAGATGCAATGCAGGTTCTTTCCGATTGCATGATGGATGAGCATAGCCGCTACAGAAGAGTCTACTCCACCTGACAATCCAAGTACTACTTGATCATCTCCCAGCTGATCCTTTAGGTCAGAGACTGTCGCATCTACAAAAATATCTGGTGTCCAATCTTGACTGCACCTACAGATGTGTACGACGAAATTTCTTAGGATGATTTTGCCTTGACTGGAGTGTGTCACTTCAGGGTGAAATTGAATACACCAAACAGGGTGCGACTTACTATGGAATGCTGCTACTTCTACCTGTGGCGTGCTAGCTATTATTTCAAAATTGTCTGGAATACTCTTGATTGTATCGCTGTGTGACATCCATACTTGCGAGTCCAAGTCGACCTCTTTGAGCAATTCATTAGTAGAATCTACCTTGGAAAGATTAGCTCGTCCATATTCACGAATTTTGGATGGCGTGATCTCACCACCAGATTTATGAGCAATCAGTTGAGCACCATAACAAACGCCCAAAATCGGTACTTCACCAATCAAAGCACCTAAATTAATATCTGGATGATCTTCTTGTCTGACTGAGCAAGGACTACCTGAAAGGATCAGGCCTTTCACAGAATCGTCTAACTCAGGTATTTTACTAAAAGGGTGAATTTCACAATAAACATTCAGCTCTCTCACGCGACGTGCGATCAGTTGTGTATACTGAGAACCAAAATCGAGGATGATAATCTTTTCTGCCATGCGCAAAATTAACACAGCCAACCTGACCTGCAAGTGGTCTGGTCAATTAAGTTTAGGAAATTTAGAGTCTTTTAAAGAAAGGGACGAAAAGAAGGATTATAAGCGCTCCAGTGCATATTTAAGATAAAGATTCAGTGCTGGAATTGTTCGATCAAAAGTTCGTCCATAGCCAGGGATACTATAGACATCCAAAGGCTCTTGCTTATCATATTTATCCATAATTCTAAGTCTAAGATGAAAACCTGCATAAAGGCCTTTCCATAGCTTGGCCTCCGAACTCATTACAACTTCATACCATTGGGCTGAAAGCCCATTTCTGCTAAATGGCTCTATTAAATCATCATAAATGCCAGAAGCACTTGTAATATCAATTGCACCTTGATCCTTAAAATCAGCCATGGCATATCTCACAGAAAAATAAAGATTGTTCTTCGCCGTGAAATCAATTTTGTATCCAAGTCCTACCCTGAAATAATTCCCTTCAGATTGATAATTCGTATTTTGATAAGCTCCATTTGGAGTCAAAGTTGAAAAACCATATTCCCCAATTACCACTACTTTATCCTTAAACTCTGCTTGCCCACCAAACTCGTATTTTGATTCTGTACTTAAAAATTGACCAACTAGTTTTCCATAGTCTACTGAAGCGGCTATTGATGACAGAAAAGGCTTTTGTTCTGAAATAACGTTCAAAGAATCCTGGCCAATGGCTTGATAAGATGCAATCATCAGAAAGAGGACAAAACATTTAAAATTCAACATAGATGGTGGTTTTTGTATTGTCGCAATCGTCACAGGAAAGACTAGGATTATTAAAGTCCGTAGAGGTTATTTTGAAGTTGCTTGTTTTGATCACGACTTTGTTTTTTTCATTGGCCGTAGTAGATCTAACATAAGTCAACTTCAAATTATATATCGCGTCTGAAATGGCAATATCAACATCAATATCATCCGCCTGCATATCCAGTGGTAGCTTCCATGAAGTACTACTGTCCTCATAAGCGATAGCTTGCCCATTTTTTAAATTTTGTATTGATGAAATTTTTAGGGAGCCGGAAGAAATCGTACTTGCCGTGTCGGCCCATATAGATCGTGTAGCCTTCGCTACAGAATCTTCATATTCAAGAATTTCAAGATTCTCATTCAGTTCTTCTAAATTATTTGCAATAACTGTGCTGTCACCGCTCTTATCCCAACCCTCTGCAATCGAGTCCAACACATCTATTAACCTATCCACAAGAATATCAGCATCATCTTCAAGGTTTTCAATTGTGGTATCATACCCTACTAACTCCTCATCCAATGCTTCCAACTCTAAATTAACCTCATCCAATTTTGTTTTGTTCAAAAAAAAGATACTCACTGAAGGATCGCTTACAGTTGGTTCCACCTCTTCTTCACACGCCCAAATAGCAGCAAAGACACCCGTATAGAGAACCAAAAGTCTCAACGCCCTGCCATTTTTAAAAAAGTTTGTGTTTGCCATTATGCAAATCTAAATGATAACAGATATTTTAAATGCATTAATTTCAGTTCTTCTAATTAAGAAATATTCAATTGTTCACCTCTTGTACACCTAACTAAATTCGTCTGGACAGGTGAGGAACTTAGATTTGCTTCAAATCAAATTCATTAATCATGTTTCGACAAACATTACTCATTTTAAATATCTTTTTAGGTTTGACACTGCTTTCATGCAGTCAAACAGAGAAGGCACCAAAATTTGAAGCTCCATTGTTTGATAATCTTGGAGACAACCACCTGAAAATTACCACATCCAATATATGGAGCCAGAAATTCTTTGATCAGGGTTTGACCCTCACTTACGGGCTCAATCATGCAGAAGCCATGCGGTCGTTCAAAGAAGCAGCTCGTCTGGATAAAGAATGTGCGATGTGCTATTGGGGTATGGCGTACGTGCTTGGTCCTAATATCAACAGTGCAATGGACTCTACTCAAGTTGAAGAAGCTAATACTTATATCGCCCAAGCAAAGCAATATGCTGATCAAGTAAGCCCATACGAGCAGCAGTTGATTCAAGCCATAGACAAGCGTTATCCAAAGAATAAGGCTCAAACTTTAGCTGCTTGTTATGAAGAATTTGCCCAAGCGATGAAAAGCACTTACCTCAATTTCAAGGACAACCATGACATAGCCACTTTATGCGCAGAAGCACTTATGGATTTACATCCATGGGATTATTGGAATACTGAAAATGGGGAGCCCAAAGTCTGGACCACTGAAATTTTAGATATTCTCGAAAGCACCTTAGCTTCAGCACCTAAACATCCAGGGGCAAATCATTATTACATCCATGCCATAGAAGCTTCAAAGAACCCTGAACGCGCCATTGAAGCTGCAAATACATTGACTGATTTGGTGCCGGGTGCAGGACATCTGGTTCATATGCCTGCACATATCTACATCCGAACTGGCAACTACCATGAAGGAAGTATGGCTGGTGAATTATCAGTATTGGCTGACAGCTTATACATCACCAATTGCAAAGCTCAAGGCATTTATCCACTGGCCTACTACCCGCATAACTACCACTTTCTAGCTGCAACTGCTACACTAGAAGGCAGAGGCCAGCTTGCTATAGCGTCAGCTTTTAAAGTAGCTCAGAATGCTGATGCACAGCTCATGTATCAGCCCGAATGGGCAACCCTGCAACATTATTACATTATCCCATATTATATCTTAGTGAAGTTCGGCCAATGGGAGAAAATTTTGCAACTACCAGAAACTGATCTAGCCTACCCAAAGGCCATACGTCATTATGCAAGAGGAATGGCCTATTTGGCAACAGATCGCTTGGAAGAGTCAATCAATGAACTCCAAGCACTCAAGCTAATCAGTACCAAAGAGGAGCTAAAGCAAATTTCAATTTGGGAATTGAATACTGTTGATCACTTGGCCAAAATTGCTTCCTTAATTCTAGAAGCTGAAATAGACAATGAATTGGGAAATGTAGAACTATCCATCAATAAGTTGAAGCAGGCCGTGGCCATTGAAGATCGTTTGAATTACAATGAGCCACCAGATTGGTTTTTCTCAGTTAGGCATATTTTAGGAGCCGTATATTTAGAAAATAAAAACTTCGAATTGGCAGAAGAAACTTATTTAGAGGATTTAGCCATCTACCCTAAAAATGGCTGGGCACTCAAAGGCTTACAATTGAGTCTAGAAGGCCAAAAAAAAGTCAATGATGCTAAAATAGTTTCAAACGAACTTGCAAAAGCCTGGCAGTATGCCGACTTCAAATTGCCATCATCCAGAATACTAGACAAATCAACACCCGTATTTGAAGGTTTAGATATAGACATACTTACTGCTCGATTGACCAACGTTCCAGAGATGCCAGTCTGTGGAACAAAGAAAAAATCTTAAATAGCCATTTGAAATATACATGCTCAAAGCCAGGAAATCGCTTTGAGCATGTATATTGCATTTATGGTCAAAAATGGTTTTTTGGTAGGGATGGTGCTCTTCTCAATTTTACAAACAGCACAAAGTCAAAACATGGTTGTCAACCCTAGTTTTGAAGAGATCTGGGAGTGTCCATTCAGTATGAATCAGCTCAAATTCACAAAATCCTGGTTTCCGTTTGGTACAGCTGATCCCTCTCCTGATTATTTCAATGCTTGTGATACAAAAAACCTAATGGGAGTGCCTAGCAGTGTTTTTGGAGAACAAGCCGCTCACGATGGCAACGGCTATATTGGAATCATTTCTTATCTAACTTCCAAAAGCGGACGTGGCTGGAGAGTGCCCGAAAACCATAGGGAATTTGCCATGGTACAATTAACCAAACCACTGGTAGCTGGTAATCAGTATTATGCCGAAATGTGGGTTAACCTGGCAGATAACTGCGAATTTGCCATCAACAATCTAGGCATGTTTTTTACCAAGGATATGCCCAATTTCGATTGGCAAGTCATGAACTTTAATCACTACAGACCTCAAGTTTCCAATCCAAAAAATCGCCTCCTAGATGACCATGAAGGCTGGACTAAGATATCAGGTATATTTACCGCCAAGGGAGATGAACTTGCCCTTACCATAGGGACTTTTGCGCCAGATTCTGCACTCATCACTAAAAAGACGAAAAGGCAATTCTCAAAAGTAAGGGACAAGAGAACTCCCAAACATTTACAACCACAAATTGCCTATTATTTCATAGACGATATAAGTGTAAGACCAGTAGATCCCAATGAATCTATTTTCCCAGATCCAGAAATAGCAAAAGTAGAACCAGAAGACGAGTATTTTGGACCAGCAGAGGTTGGCAAGAAGTTTACATTGCAAAACATCTATTTTGAATTCGATAAGGCCACATTACTTAGAACTTCCTACCTGGAACTCAACAAATTATTGGCCTACATGGAAAAACATCGTAGGGTAAAAATAGAAATTGAAGGACATACTGATAACGTAGGCTCCAGAGCATACAATCAAAAATTGTCAGAAGCACGAGCAAAAGCAGTAGTAGATTACTTGATTGCCAAAGGATTAAATGAATTCAGATTAGAATTCAAAGGGTATGGCAGCAGTCAGCCTATAGTACCTAACGATAACCCACAAAATCAGGCATTAAACAGAAGAGTAGAATTCCTGATTCTGGAAAACTAAAACGTCACTACTAATTTACCCATCTGACTGCCCACATGCATTTCATCAAAGGCAGAGATTATTTGATCAAATTCTCTGGTAGAGGACACAATAGGTCTAATTTCATACTCAGATACAAATTTGACCATCTCAACAAATTCTTTGTCAGAACCCATGGTGCTACCATGAATACTGGCCTGACTCCAGAACAGTCGAAACATATCTAAGTTCTTTGGTGCGCCCGTGGTCGATCCATAGTGCACCAATCTCCCACCTGGCTTAATTAGTTTCAGATAATCATTCATGCTGCTTCCACCAGCACTATCTATAATCACATCAAAACCGCCAGTAGCTTTGAGCGCTACTTTTGTCCAATCCTCTGCCTTATAGATAAATCCACCTGCAGCTCCTAGCTTTTCTATTTGTTTCAGTTTCTCTGGACTACCAGAAGTCACATATACTGCTGACCCAACGGCCAAAGCAAACTGAAAAGCAAATTGTGCCACACCACCTCCAATTCCTGTGACTAATACTTTTTGTCCTTCTCTTATTTGTCCTTTAGTAAAAGCCGCGCGAAACGCTGTCAAACCACCTAACGGCAAAGCAGCTGCCTCTGAGAAATCTAAATGAGAAGGTTTTTGCATCAGACGATCAGTAGGCACAGTCACAAATTCAGCAAAAGTACCATGTGTTGGCATACCCAAAATATGGTATTCAGCAGACTGAGCCTCCTCATTAGGCCCCCAGTTGATATTGGGATTGATGATTACCTCTTTTTTAAGCCAATCTCCATTTACGCCTTCGCCAACTTCTACAACTATACCTGCTCCATCAGAGCCTAACACTGTATTGTACTTTATTCCTGGATACATCCCAATTCTACACCACTGATCCCTGTGATTCAATGCAGCAGCTTTTACCTGAATTAGTACCTCTCCTTTGTTTGGAGAAGGTTTTTCAATTTCTCGAATAGCAATTTTGTCTTGACTTTCGTCAACAAGTAATAGCGCTTTCATAATGCTTTGGGTTAATTAAAATGGTGCTTCGTCTGATGAACTACCTCCTTCGCCATCATTGGCTTTAGACGGGAAAGTAACCGTATTTGGAGAGCTATCAAACTCGGCAGGTATACCTGCAGAAGGAAAACCTCCACCACTGTAATCTCCACCCATGATTGAACCATCCAGATCAGCAAATTTGGTAAACCGCCCTATAAACTTAAGTTTCACATTCTCTAGCGAACCATTTCTATGCTTGGCAATGATTACTTCCCCAGTACCAGCTGTAGGCAAACCATCTTCATCCTCAGTGATATCATAATATTCCGGGCGGTAGAGAAACATTACCATATCAGCATCCTGCTCTATAGAACCTGATTCCCTCAAATCGGAAAGCTGTGGTCGCTTATCTCCACCCCTGGTTTCGACCGCTCTACTCAGCTGAGAGAGTGCAATCACTGGCACATTTAGTTCTTTCGCAATTCCTTTTAAAGCTCTGGAAATCGACGCGATTTCTTGTTCCCTGTTTCCAGATCCACCACCAGATTTTGACGAGTCTCCAGACATCAACTGCAAATAATCTATAATGATCATTTTGATATCGTGCTGGGCCTTTAGCCTCCTGCACTTAGCCCTCAATTCCAAAATACTTAGTCCTGGCGTATCATCAATAAAAATAGGCGCCTCTGTCAAACGAGCAGTTTTGTGAACGAGTTGCTCCCACTCGTGATCTGCCAAGTTTCCTTTTTTAATCTTATCACTTTCTAATTCCGCTTCCGCTGAAATTAATCTATTGACCAATTGAATGGAGGACATCTCCAAAGAGAAAATAGCTACAGCCTCACCAAATTCTACTGCTGCATTTCTCATGGCCGAGACCACAAATGCTGTTTTACCCATTGCAGGACGAGCCGCAATAATCACTAAATCTGACGCCTGCCAACCTGCCGTCACACGATCCAATTCAGTAAATCCACTAGGTACACCCGTCAGACCATCTTTATGCTCCTTACGGGCCTCTATTTCCATGATGGCCTCATGCATCAACTGCTGCATTCCAGCATAATTCTTTTTGATATTGGATTCAGAGATTTCAAACAAAGCCTGCTCTGTCCTGTCCAACAACTCGAATACATCTTCTGTATCTTCAAAGGCATCCTCCTGAATCTTAGCAGAAATTCGAATCAAATCTCTTTTAATGGCCTGCTCGGTAATAATTCGGGCGTGATATTCAATATTGGCAGCTGAATTTACACGGGTAGTAAGATTGGCGATGTGATAAGCGCCCCCAGCTATTTCTAAAGTACCATTCTTCCTGAGCTGTGCAGTCACGGTCATAATGTCCACAGGCTCAGACTTGTTAAAAAGTTGGACTATTGCTTCGTATATTTTTGCATGGCGATCATCATAAAAGCTTTGGGGTTTCAGAATGTCTATAACAGTTGTTAACGCATCCTTTTCCAACATCAGTGCGCCTAATACAGTCTCCTCAATGTCAACAGCCTGGGGTTGCATTTTGCCTAAAGGCACAAGTGCTGCTTTTGATGGGCTCTTTCTGCCACCTACTTTGTTTTTGACATTTCCGTGATCTGGGGAATCTATATTGGCCATAATTTTATAAAGAGAAACTTAAGAATAATTTCTTTTTGAATTCAAAAACAAACTTATGAAAATGGGTGGTGTATTCTCCTTAATTCTATGGTCGTTTAATAACAATATTTCCACATTGAAATATTGAAATCAATCCTACACGTTATTAAACGATTACTAATAAGAATATTGTTGTCAAATTTTAAGCTAAGGTTTAATTTGCACACCTTACTAATTGCATTATTTTTGAAAAAATTCAATTCCCGCATGAGTCAAAAAAATCAGAAAATCTACATTATCGCTATTGGAGGTGCAGTTATGAGCAGCTTAGCTATCGCCCTAAAAAAGAAGGGAATGACCGTATCTGGCTCTGATGACAAGATTTATGATCCTGCGGCTAGTTTATTAAAATCCCATGACCTCCTTCCAACAGAAATAGGATGGGACGCCAATAGAATTGATAGCTCTATTGATGCGGTCATCGTTGGCATGCATGCCAAAGCTGACAACCCAGAACTGCTCAAGGCTCAGGAATTAGGCATCAAAATCTGGTCCTACCCAGAGTTTATCAGAGCACAGTCGGACAACAAACAAAGAATTGTAATAACTGGTAGCCATGGTAAAACTACCATCACTGGAACTATCATACATGTACTCAATTATTGGAAGCGAGATTTTGATTATGTCATTGGTGCTAAGATCAAGGGCATTGAAGAAACTATAAAGCTATCCAACGCACCCGTCATAATTATTGAGGGCGACGAGTATTTCACCTCCCCCCTTGATCCAGAGCCCAAATTTTTAAAATATGACCATCATATTGCTTTGATTAGCGGCACGGCTTGGGATCATATTAATGTGTACCCTACAGAAAACAGCTACTTACAGCAATTTGAAAAACTAGCAGATCGCACACCCAAAGCTGGCTCATTGGTGTACTGCATAGAGGATAAACAAGCTAAAAAAATAGGCTCAAAAGAGAGGGATGATGTGCGGCAAGATTCATACGAAACACCCAAATATAAAGTGAAGGATGGCGTATTTGTAATCAATGGTGACACGCCAGTAAAACTTTTCGGCAAGCACAACATGCAAAATATTGCAGGAGCTAAAACAATCCTAAAAAGGATTGGCATCACAGATGAACAATTCTATGAAGCTGTCGCATCTTTTGAAGGCGCTTTCAAAAGAAATAATCTTCTTTCTGAAAATAAGAGCACTTCAATCTATACGGATTTTGCTCATGCCCCATCTAAGCTGGCTGCGACAGCTGCTGCATTGAAGGAATTGCACCCCAAACGAAAACTAGTAGCGTGTTATGAACTTCATACGTTCAGCAGCTTAAACAAAGAATTTTTGTCGAATTATAAAGGAACGTATAAAGTGCCAGATGAAGCTATTGTTTTCTACGATCAGAAGGTAGTCATGGAAAAGAATTATGAACCAATAGCTGATGACGAGATCAAAAATGCATTTGGACGTAAGGATATTCTTGTATTCACTGACGCAGAAAAGCTACAATCTCATTTAGAAGAAAAAAACTGGGTAGATCAAGACTTGTTATTCATGAGCTCTGGAACCTTTGGCGGAATGGATCTGACCTCTTTTGCCCGATCAATCATAAGCTAATCTGCCATACTAATTCATAACTAGAAACAACATCAATGCAATTAAATTTAAAAAATCCATTAGCAGTTTTCGATCTGGAAACTACTGGAACCAACATTTCAACTGATCGCATTGTTGAGATCTCAGTGGTGAAAATCATGCCTGATGGAGAAGAAATCATCAAAACGATGAAAATCAATCCTACCATTCCTATTCCTGTAGAAACCAGTATGATTCATGGGATCTATGACAAAGATGTAAAAGACGCGCCCACTTTCAAGTCTATTGCTAAAAGCCTGGCAGAGTTTTTAAGCGGGTGTGATTTGGGAGGATTCAACTGCTTAAAGTTTGATATTCCACTTTTGGTAGAAGAATTTTTGAGGGTTGACGTTGAATTTGACACATCAAGTCGAAAGTTTGTAGATGCACAAAAGATTTTCCACATGATGGAAAAAAGAACACTAACTGCTGCTTATAAATTCTACTGTGGCAAATCACTTGAAGATGCCCATAGTGCGGAAGCAGATACGCTTGCTACTGCTGCGGTCATCAAGGCACAGGTCGAGCGATACGAAGGTCAAGAAGTCACAAATCCCATGGGCAAAGTGATTGGTACTGTAGCCAATGATATGAAAAATCTACACGAAGTATCTGCTGCAAACATGGTTGACCTGGCTGGGAGATTTGTGACAAACGAAGAGGGTGTTGAAGTGTTCAACTTTGGTAAGCACAGACACAAACCAGTAGAAGATATTTTAAAAGCCGAACCTGGCTATTATGACTGGATGATGAAAGGGGATTTCCCTCTTGACACCAAGAGAAAACTGACTCAAATAAAACTTAGGGGGTTTAACGCTAGATAAAATTAATTGACACTCTTTTCTTTGAGTTCAATCATTTTGTCGAGACTCTGAATGTATTTATTTGGGCCACCCGCTGCATAACCTGTTTTACCATAAGCCTGGATTTGAAACCTCTTTCCATCAGGCTTATCTAAATCAAACATCCAGATTGTAGGAAATCCAGTCACTCTAAAGGCTTGTTGCAGTTCTGCATTTTGTTTTTGCTGTGCTTCAGGCAAGGATGTTCTTCGTGGGTAATCCAATTCCAGAAGAATCACATTATCTTCTGCCCATGCCTTAAATTCTGGCTTATTGAATACTTCAGCCTTGAGCTTTTTACACCATCCACACCAATCACTTCCTGTGAAATTAGCAAGTATTGGCTTGTTTGTTTTTTCAGATAATTGATAAGCCTCTTCTACATTGACCATCCATCCATCATTCTCAGATGTTCGGAAACCATTTTTTACATCTTGCGCTTCGGATTGGCTAACAATCAACAAAGTCATAACTAACGTACAAATGCTAAAAAAAGAGATCTTATTCATCATTCTTAGATTTTTCTAATAATCAAATATCAAAGGTACATTTTTTTGTCATGCACTCATACTCTAATACTACTAATAACAGGTTTAGGTTCCTTTTATTACTATTTTTTACACAAGTAGAATTATTATGGGTTAGCAATAAATGATGAGTTTCTAATATTTACTATATTTAGATAAAGAAGATTAAACATGCACAATTGCAACAAATGTGAGAAAAGAGCCACCCTTCATTGCCGTGCCTGCGGAAGATACTGGTGTGTCAAATGTCAGGAAGAACATGGAAAACCAGGTTTATTCGCTGGTAAATGTGCCGTATGTGATGGGATTGTGGTTAGGCTTGAGCACCCTGATGGTTAACCACCTACTATTTCTCTCAAATTAGTCATTAGACTCTCCCAGAGTTCTTCGAGCTCTTGCGCATCATCCATGTCAGAATAATCAGTCACTCTTATAAAAACTGATTGGGTCAATTCATTCATATCAATTTTGAATTCAACGAAGTTAGGATCCTCGTCTTCAGATATAAATTCAAACTTTACTTGTGAATTCGTGCGATGAGAAACCATTTTGGCTTTATTCTCTTCTCCATCCCAAATTACAGTAAATATTTTGTCTTCATCTATATTGACATCATCAGCAAACCACTGCGCGAGTCCGCTTGCCGTTGACAAGTAAGGATAAAGCATTTTTTTTGATGCTCTGATCTCATATTCCCCTACAAATTTGAACTTGCTCATATCCTATTTATCGATTTCCTATTTGCCCAATGTATGAATTTTATATGAATGTATCAAAAGTTTTTAGAAAGACTTGTGAATAAACAAACAATGGCTAGATTTGCACCTCGAAAAATCACACGGCGAGGTAGCTCAGTTGGTTAGAGCGCAGGATTCATAACCCTGAGGTCACGGGTTCAACTCCCGTCTTCGCTACTAGATTCAGAAGGCAGTTCCTATTTTTTAGGCAACTGCCTTTTTCATTTATTGAATTTTAAGGAGTTGTACGAACATTGACTATTGACCCATTTACAACTCCTTTAATCTAACCAATAAATTCAATAAACCTATTAATTTTGCGCACTTATATCAAATAGTACCAACGAACAAATGGCATCATACGACTTCCAATCGATCGAGAAAAAATGGCAACAATACTGGCAAGAACAGCAGCCTTTTAAAGCTGAAGTAAATGCCAAAAAACCTAAATTTTATGCCTTGGATATGTTTCCATATCCCTCAGGTGCTGGACTTCACGTAGGTCATCCTTTAGGGTATATTGCCTCTGACATTGTTTGCCGATTCAAAAGAACCAAAGGGTTTAACGTCTTGCACCCCATGGGTTTTGATGCATTTGGCTTACCAGCAGAACAGTATGCCATCCAAACTGGGCAGCACCCAGCTGTTACGACAGAAGAAAACATAGCTAGATATAAGGAGCAGCTGAAAAACATAGGTTTCTCATTCGATTGGAGCAAAGAGGTACAAACCTGTGATCCTGATTACTATAAGTGGACACAATGGATTTTCATCCAGCTTTTTAATAGTTGGTACGATTATGAGGCCAACAAAGCAAAAGACATAGAAGAGCTTGTTTCTGCTTTCGCTAAAGATGGAAATACACAAATCAATGCCGCTTGCGACGAAGATATTGCACCTTTTTCCGCAGCAGATTGGAATGCATTTGATGAAGCGAAGCAACAAGAAATTTTATTGCAATACAGACTCACTTACCTTTCTGAAACCACAGTAAACTGGTGCCCAGAAATGGGAACTGTATTATCTAATGATGAAGTTAAAGACGGTTTTTCTGAAAGAGGCGGTTTTCCTGTTGTTAGGAAAAATATGAAGCAGTGGAGCATGAGAATTACTGCTTATGCAGAGAGATTGTTGGAAGGACTGGATTCAGTCAACTGGCCAGAACCTTTGAAAGAAATGCAGCGCAACTGGATTGGCAAATCCAAAGGTGCCGAGATGGATTATGCCATAGAAGAACATGAAGATAAAATCACAGTATTTACTACCCGAATTGATACGGTATGTGGGGTGACGTTTTTGGTTTTGGCACCAGAATTAGATTTGATCAAAAAAATTACTACTGACGCGCAACGCAAAGAGGTTGAGGACTATGTAGAAGTTGCCAAAAACAAATCTGAGCGTGACCGTATGACCAACGTCAAAACAGTTTCTGGTGCATTTACAGGAGCATACGCGATCAATCCATTCAATAAAGAGCGCATTCCAATCTGGATTGCTGACTATGTATTGGCAGGCTATGGCACTGGCGCTGTCATGGCCGTACCAGGTGGTGACCAGAGGGATTTTGATTTTGCCAAGCATTTTGATCTACCTATTCTGCCCGTGTATGACAGCATGGACGTGAGCAAAGAAGCAGATGCTACCAAAGAGGGCAAGATTATCAACAAAGGCATACTAGAAGGTCTATCCTTTCAAGAAGGTACGGACAAAGCCATTGCCTTCTTAGAAGAAAACAACATTGGAAGCGGTAAGATCAATTATCGCATCAGAGACGCCATCTTTGCTCGGCAGAGATATTGGGGTGAGCCAGTGCCAATTTATTTCAAGGAAGGCATTCCCTATCCGGTAGCGCAAGAAGATTTACCCATTGTATTGCCTGAAATTGACAAATATCTCCCTACAGCAGATGGGGATCCGCCACTAGCCAGAGCAGAGGGGTTTACCTACACGCCAAAAGGATCAAATGAGTCTTATCCTTTGGAACTCAGCACCATGCCAGGCTGGGCTGGGTCTAGCTGGTATTGGTACAGATATATGGATGCCAACAATGAAAACGCATTCGTATCTTCAGAAGCACAGGCGTACTGGAAAGATGTAGATCTGTACATTGGAGGAACAGAGCACGCCACTGGCCACCTCCTCTACTCCAGGTTTTGGAACAAATTCCTTTGCGACAAAGGCTTTGCCAAAGAAGAAGAACCATTCAAGAAATTGGTGAATCAGGGGATGATTCAGGGTCGTTCAAATTTTGTATATCGAATCAAGGGAACGAACAAATTTGTTTCCCTTGGATTAAGGGATAAACATGAAACTTCCCCAATGCACGTAGAGGTTAGTCTAGTAGATAATGACATTCTAGATACAGAAGCATTCAAGGCTTGGCGGCCTGACTTGAAAGATGCAGAATTCATTTTGGAAGATGGTAAATACATATGCGGCTACGAAGTAGAAAAGATGTCGAAGTCCAAGTACAATGTGGTGAATCCTGATGATATCATTGAGAAATATGGTGCGGACACGCTTCGCATGTACGAAATGTTCTTAGGGCCCTTAGAGCAATTCAAACCTTGGAGCACACATGGCATTGATGGGGTGTTTAAGTTTTTGAGAAAGTTCTGGAGGCTCTTCCACAATGGTGAAGAAACTTTCGAAGTTGCAGATGAAGCACCTACCAATGAAGAGCAGAAAGTCATTCATCGTACGATCAAGAAGGTCGAAGAGGACATCAACAACTTGTCGTTGAATACTTCTGTCAGTACACTGATGATTGCAGTCAATGAGCTTACCGCATTGAAATGCAACAAACGAGAAGTATTAGAGAAATTGGTTATTACATTGTCCCCTTTTGCGCCACATTTGGCCGAAGAGCTTTGGGAACTGCTCGGTCACAAGGGCGGGGTGAGTCTGGCTCAATTCCCTGTGTATGATGAGCGTTTTTTGACTGAAAGTACCCATGAGTATCCTATTTCCATCAATGGCAAAGTAAGAGCGAAAATTGCTTTCGCTATAGACAAACCAAAGGGGGAAATAGAAGCTGAAGTACTAGATAATGAGGTAGTTAAAAAATGGACTGAAGGCAAAACCCCCAAGAAGATGATTATCGTTCCTAAGCGAATCATCAATGTGGTAGTATAAAAAATATACCATTCCAGAGCAGGCTTCCAATTGATTAATCATCAGTTAGGAGCTTTTTTTTTTTGGCTCAATGAATGATTATATTAGGTGCATAAACGCGCTAAATATGAAGTACACTGTTGATATCACCATTGATCTGCCCAGATCTAAAGTCATTGAACTTTTTGACAACCCAGACAACATGCACAAATGGCAGCCTGATTTAGTCAGTTTTGAGCCAATGAGTGGAGCCCCAGGCCAGCCTGGTGCCAAGTCGAAATTACAATACAAAATGGGCAAACGTGAAATAGAAATGATTGAAACAGTGACCAAAAATGAGCTGCCTAGCGAAATGTCTGGCACCTACGAAACCAAAGGCGTTTTCAACAACATTTCCAATCGATTTGAAGAGATCAATGAAAAACAAACCAGATGGGTCTCAGAAAACGAATTTCAGTTTTCGGGATTTATGAAGTTGATGGGCATTTTCATGAAAGGTGCCTTTCCGAAACAGACCCTTAAATTCATGAATCAATTCAAAGCATTTGCAGAAGGCCAAGCGAATTAAGCCAGTACCTCTGTTACTTTCTGAAGCATGTCATCGGTAAAGTTCAGATGAGTTACTAGCCTGATATCATTTGGACCAAAAGGTACAGCCAATAAACCTTTTTTCTTCCAGGCATTGAGCAGGTCACTGACGGACTTGTCTTTGGCTATCGACACGATCACGATATTGGTACCAGCTGAGATTATGTTTTCCACATACATTTTATCCTCAAACATATTGGCCAACTGATTGGCTCTGCGGTGGTCGTCTTTCAATCTTTGCACGTTATTTTCTAGCGCATAAATACAAGCTGCTGCTAGATACCCAGCTTGTCTCATTCCTCCACCTAATACCTTCCTTACACGTTTCGCTCTAGCTATAGCTTCTTTGGATCCTAATAAAGCTGATCCAACAGGTGCTCCTAGCCCTTTAGAAAAACAAACTGACATTGTATGAAAGCATTTACCATGATCTACTGGCTTTTCACCAGTTTTCACCAAGGCGTTAAAAACCCTTGCGCCATCCAGATGCATTTTCAATTTCTTTTCGACAGCCACTTTGGCAATATCCTTAATCACGTCTAATGGAAAAACGCTACCTCCCCCTTTGTTTACTGTATTTTCTAAAGCAATCATGGAAGTTCGTGCATAATGAATATCGTCAGGATTGATATTTTCTTTGACATCATTGGCCGTAAAGCGACCTAAATCTCCACACAACAACTTCATTGAGACCATTGAATTGTATGCAGCTCCGCCTCCTTCATAATTATAAATATGAGAGGTTTGATCACAAATGATCTCATCCTGCGGTTGCGTATTGATTCTAATGGCAATCTGATTAGTCATGGTACCAGAAGGACAAAACAAAGCTGCTTCCTTGCCAAAGTACTTAGCAATTTTATTTTCAAGCATTAAGATTGTTGGATCTTCACCAAAGACGTCATCCCCTACCTCAGCAGCCATCATCGCCTGCAACATCTCATCTGATGGTTTGGTTACTGTATCACTTCTTAAATCTATAGTCATTCTTCGAGTTTTATAGCTTGGTTTAAATCATTCATTTAATCAGAAATTAAATATAACAATCTCATCACTTTTTCCTAGATCAATTAAGCATTCAATCTATCAAGTTCTTGTTGTATCTGATTGCGTACATGACTTTGAAAATCTTTTATGCCAGAAAGGGAATAATTTGATGGGTCTATGGGTTCGTGTATAATCAATCTATTTTTCCTTTTCCAGAACATTAAAAACTTACCGTCATCTGGCAAGATATACCAATTATCAGCCAAGGTAATGGGCACTAAACAAGCGCCAGTTTCTATGGCCATTCGAAAAGGCCCCTCTTTAAATCGACCCATTATTGTAGAATGAGAAGCATGAATACCACCTTCAGGAAAAATGGTTAAAGAATACCCTTTCCTTAAAGCCTCTACGCTTTTTTGATAGGTTGCATAGCGATCTTTTAATTTCTCCCTATCTACAGTAATATGAAATTTCTTATAAAAGTAGCCGAAGACTGGAATGTTGGTAATTGATACCTTTCCTACAAATTTGAAAGGCACGGGCAAAATGGGCATCAGTGTAATATCCAGAAAAGAGAAGTGGTTGGGACAAAATATATAAGTTCCTTTTTTATCGAGGTAGTGTTTGTTTTCCACGACTGTAGTTATACCGATCAAGGTATAGAATAATTTTCCCCAATATCTATTGAGAGAAACTGCAAACGTGGGTAGATTAAACAATATTGCCAGCGAGAAAAACGGAATCAACAGAATAAATAAACCAAAAAAGACAACAGAAGAGTAGAATAGATAACTCCTTCTTAATGCATTAATCATATTTAAAAATTGAAGTTTTTTATCAATGTACAGACTTAAAAAAGAATAATATACCTACCCTTTATAGCCGAATTTTTTGAGCAAACTATCTTTCTTGCGCCAATCACTTGCCACCTTTACAAAGGTTTCTAGAAATACCTTTTTGTCGAAAAATTTTTCTAATTGAAGTCTTGCTTCCGTGCCTACTTTCTTGATAGCCTCACCACCCTTGCCTATGATTATTCCTTTTTGAGACTTGCGTTCTACATAAATTTCAGCACGAAGTCTAATGATGTCTTCGTCTTCCTTAAAAGATTCTATTTCCACTTCTGTACTATAAGGCACCTCTTGTTTATAATTCTTGAAAATTTGCTCACGTATGATCTCGGAAGCAAAGAATTTTTCTGGCTTATCAGTAAGCGTGTCTCCTGGAAAATAGGCAGGGTGCTCTGGCATAAGCTCTAATATCCGGGTAAACAGCAAATCTACATTTTCATTGTTGAGTGCTGAAACAGTTAGAATCTCTACTTCAGGGTAAAGTAAATTCCAATAATCAATTTTATCAGTCAGTCTTGAACCCTTATTTAGGTCACATTTGTTTATCACAAAAATGACAGGGGTACCACTCGCAATTATCCTCTCCAGTGTTTCCTCGTCTTCGTGCTTCTCCATGAGTTCGACCACATAAAGCACCAAATCAGCATCTTCCAATGAAGCACTCACAAATTTCATCATAGATTCCTGGAGCGTGTACTGAGGCTTGAGCAGGCCTGGCGTATCTGAGTATATGATCTGAAAACTGTCACCTGTGAGCACTCCCATAATTCGATGACGGGTGGTTTGAGCCTTGGATGTAATGATGGATAAATTATCGCCTACTAAGGCATTCATCAAAGTAGATTTCCCAACATTGGGTTTGCCTACAATGCTCACAAAGCCCGATTTAAAATTAGTTTCGCTCATAGAAGAAATAAAGTCCAAAGGTACTTGTTTTTTAATCAATGTACTTCTACTTTTGCATCGCAATTGAGAGAAAAACGAATGAATTTATGACTTGTTCGTCTCAAAAGCAAACCAAAATATATCGCGGGATGGAGCAGTTGGTAGCTCGTCGGGCTCATAACCCGAAGGTCGCAAGTTCGAGTCTTGCTCCCGCTACTAGACAAAGGCTAACATGAAAATGTTGGCCTTTTTTTGTTTCTGACCGAGAATGATTTTGGAGAGTGAAAGTCGCAAGTTCGATCATTCCATGACTGGTTTGCTCCCGCTACTAGATAAAGGCTAACATGAAAATGTTGGCCTTTTTTTGTTTCCGACCGAGAATAATTTTGGAGAGTGAAGGTGCAAGTTCGATCATTCCATGACTGGTTTGCTCCCGCTACTAGACAAAGGCTAACATGAAAATGTTGGCCTTTTTTTTCCGACCGAGAATAATTTTGGAGAGTGAAAGTCGCAAGTTCGATCATTCCATGACGGGTTTGCTCCCGCTACTAGATAAAGACTAACATGAAAATGTTGGCCTTTTTTTATTTCCGACCGAGAATGATTTTGGAGAGTGAAGGTCGCAAGTTCGATCATTCCATGACGGGTTTGCTCCCGCTACTAGATAAAGACTAACATGAAAATGTTGGCCTTTTTTTATTTCTGACCGAGAATGATTTTGGAGAGTGAAAGTCGCAGGTTCGATTATTCCATGACGATCATTTAGGGATCAGTCAGTAAAGTTGGAGGAGAATATTTTGGATATCTGAGCAAGCTCAAGGTTTATCTCGTAGCTCTGCAGAGATATCTTCTCAAGGTCGAGCAGAAGATTTGCACAGGCATTTACATGCTGTTGCCAGCTAACAAGATTTCTCTGGTCGTACCTCCCGACGAATGACTTTTACGTTCACAAAGGTTATTGATCTAGGATTAGGCAACTGTTTAAAAAATATACGTTAGGATGGTCTAACTCCTCAGAAATACAGAGTTACCCTCATTTAGCACCAACTATTTTAGAGAACACATAAAACAATTCATTAGCTATTTGCATTGACCTCTCGTCATATTTATCAGCTTCCTGCAATGTGTCATCAAACTCTTTTGGATCATCATATCGCACGGGAATTCTTTTCTCAGTACCTGGAATAAAAGGACAATTTTCATCAGCATGAGAACACGTCATGACTGCAGCAAATTCCTTCGCATTGTTTATGGGGTCATCAAAGAGTTTTGAGAGGCAATTCATGGGGGAAGCATCCTCAGCATATAAGACGTAGTATACTGGATTTTCTTGCCCCTTGGCGCTAACCTGAAAACCCGCTCTTTTGATAGAATCCACTGCTCGCTCATTGAAAGCTGTTACTTCTACGCCACCGGAAAAACAATTTGCTTCAATCCCATAATAGTCTGCGGCTGTTTGTGCCCAAATTTGGGAAAACTGGCTCCTACGCGAATTGTGCGTGCAAATGAAGTTTAAGTTTACCTCTTGGTGGGCATCCACTTTGCTTTGAATATATGCCACCAAGACCTCGAGTACGCCCTTACGTTCATTAGCAATTTTATCAAAATCAAAATGCTCTACTGTTTTTACCAACTGATCGAATAGTTTCATCTATATTTTAAGTTTATTTTAAAAGTTCTAACACTGATTTGAATCTGCACAAATCAATTAAATAATACTTACAGACCTAACACAAAATGCTCATACAACCGCCATTGACAAGGCGTAAAATACTTGATCAAACCACCCATCTGTACGCTAATTTCAGATCAGTGAATTTTTCAGCAGCAATCTTTATTAAATAGTAAGGTTTGCGATATTTCACCAATTGCTTCTTTGACAAGACTCCAAATTTCGTCATTGATACAGTAACAGACATTTTTCCCTTCAGTCGTGCCTTGAATCAACCCAACCTTCTTCAATTCTGATAAATGTCTGGAAATGGTAGGTTGAGCAAGTGGTAATTCTTCCACCAGGTTATTACAAATACAGGACGGGCTTTTCGCCAAATGTTCCATGATAGACAAGCGTGCTGGGTGCCCTAGTGCCTTTAATATTTCAGCCATCCGTGTAACACGAGTCTCAAAGCCTTCTGTTTTTGTTATTCCCATATTGCAATATTAGAATATATTATCTATGATCACAAGAGACACGCTAAGCAAGAAGAAAATTTGACAATAATTTTATTTTGCACCTAAGAACACTAAATCAACCATCAATATTGAGAATCTAAAACAGGATCAGTCTGTAAAGTTTTTTTTTTGGGGGGGGGAATATTTCGAATATCTAAGTAAACTTACGAGCTCAGGATCATCCACTAGCTCTGCGCACGGATTTTCTAAAGATCTAGCAGAAAATTTGCGCCAAGCATTTACATGCAGCCAGCTAACGAGATTTCACTGGTTGTACCTCCCAACTAAATTTTTAGTTCGCAAAGGTTATTGGCCTAGGATTAGGCAACTGTTTAAAACTCTAGGATAGGATTATCTAATCCCCAAGGAAGACTGATTGATCTGTCAAACGTTTGCTTTTAATCTCAATTCTGATGTCTGAGACAAGGAAATAAAAAAAGCCAGATCAACGTTATGAACTGGCCAAAGAATAATGAAGCAAAATTGTTAGTTAGGTTAATCTCATTAATTGAAAGAATACTTTAAAATTAAGTTAGGTTGATTTCCCCTCACCAATAAAATAGTTATTTATCGATAGCTCAAAAGTAGTTTGTGCTTGGCTGGTATGAAATAGGTACTGGTACCGTTTTTCCTACTAGGTACTAGTACCTAGTAGGTGAATTAGAATGGAATTCACTAAATTTCTACTGGCTTTCAATAAGCATCAAATGATCAACAAACGAACCTCCATTTTCTCAGTCCTTATTGCATTTTTTTTCCTTGGGCTGCTAGCTTTTCAGTTGCCCAACTTAGCTTTTGATTATGAATTAGAGAACTTCTTCCCCAAGAATGATCCGGACCTGGCTTACTATCAGGAATTCTCCGAAACTTTCGGACATGACAATGACTACCTTTTAATTGCCTTTGAAACAACAGGCAGGTTGTTCGATCAAAGCTTTTTGAACCCAATAGACAGTGGGCTAATGAAAGTTGAAAAACTACCAAATACCTTACAGGTCTACTCACCTACTTCATTACGATTTTTAGCCAAGACACCCATGGGATTGTTACCTATCCCATTGCTGCATCTTTCAGATACTTTAAAACTCAAAAAAGACAGCCTGAGGTTTTATGGACATCCTCTCTATCGTGAAATGTTCATTTCCAAATCTGGCAATAGCTTAAAAAGCATCATTGTACATAAACGATTTGAGAGCAAAGAAACAGCTGATGACTATGTTGAGGAAGTCAAAAATATATTTCAGGATCGCACCCCACAAATAAGAATAGCTGGGAAGGCAGTGGCTCAGACTGCATTTGTAAACGCTGTGAAAGATGACTTTGCCAAGTTCATATTGATTGCAATGGTTTTAATTTTTGGTTGGCTGGTTATTTTTATGCGTCGCATTTCCTTGATCATTACAGCCCTAAGCATAGCTGGATTTTCAGTAGTAGCAACCATTGGACTCATGGCCACCACAGGAAAAGAAATAGATGTCTTGTCCTCGCTCATACCCACCATACTATTGGTAGTGGCTATGTCTGATATTATACATTTGTTTACTCATATTCAAGACGAACTCCCCAAGACCAATGACCTTAAAACTGCCATTAACAATGCCGTAAAGCAGGTGGGGCTAGCCACTCTTCTTACTTCTTTTACTACTGCTGTGGGTTTTTTAACGCTGATCACACTCAATGTAAAACCCATTATTGATCTTGGTATTTACGCAGCGTTAGGAATTATTATGGCATTTATCATTACCTACCTACTCTATCCTGCCATCATCACCTTATTCAAGCCAGCCATTCCATCACCCCAAGATGATTCGTTTTTAACGAATCTGCCCAATCGGATTTTTGTCACAGTTACTAATAGGAGTAAAACCATAATGATAACAGCCGTCGTTCTATTTGCAATTTGTACTATAGGTATATCTCGTTTGGAAATTGATGCCTATTTAGTAAATGACTTACCCAAAAATGACCCCGTAAAATCTGACTTCATCTTTTTTGATCGGGAATTTACTGGTTCAAAACCATTCACGTTGAGTCTTTGGTCAAAAGATCCTTCCAACCCTATCTATAGCCAAGCAGTTATAACTGAGCTAGACAAAATTGAAAAGGAAATAAAGATCCACACAAAAGCTGGCGACCTGACTTCGCCTGTCTCCATAGTGAAATTGGCCAATCAGAGCCTGCATAGTACATCTCCTGCTCAGTATAAACTACCAGAGACTGACGCTGACTGGAAAAGAGTCTTTCACTACATTAGAAAATATCATGCAGATCGCCAATCTATAAAAGTGAACACAAAATCACTGGCCCAAATCACAGGGTATTTTCAAGATCTAGGCTCAAAAGACGCCACACTCAAGCATGAAAAGCTTTTAAATGCCCTGGATGATAAGGTAAACCATCAGCTCATAGGTTATCGCCTGACAGGGACTACTTTACTCATTGACAAGAGTCATGAAATGCTTTCAAAAAATCTCATCAAAGGGCTTACACTGGCTATGGTAATTGTAGGTCTCATCACTGGTTTGCTGTTCAAATCCTGGAAAATGATCCTAATCACCTTAATACCTAATCTATTCCCTATTCTAGTCGTAGCAGCCATTATGGGGTATTTTCAAATACCCCTAAACCTGAGTACTTCCGTCATATTTGCGATTTCTTTTGGGATAGTGGTGGATGACACTATTCATTTTCTAAGTCAATTCAAACATGAATATCACACCACTGGCACAAAACAGGAAGCCATCAGAAAGGCACTAACAAAAACAGGTCGCCCCATCATAATTACTACCATTATTCTCACCACTGGTTTTATTGTATTTTGCTTTTCCAGCTTTAGTGCTACCTTTTATATGGGATTATTCGTCAGTGTTTCTTTTGTTACTGCATTAGCAGCTGATTTGTATCTACTTCCAGTTTTATTGCTTTGGTGGCTTCCAAACAAAACCCAGTCAATGTGAAAATAAAAATTATTCTACTTATCTGTCTACTGTCTTGTGGTGCCATTCAGGAATCTGAAGTAGAAAAAATCAATGGCTTATGCCTGGTTGCTCCACCCTACGAAGTCCTACTAGAGCACCATACGCCTATACTAGATGTGGGTGCCAATTGGGTAGCTATTATTCCATACGCATTCTGCAGTCCTTCTCAGCCTAAGGTCTCCTTTGATCACCCAAGGCAATGGCAGGGAGAAACCACTAAAGGCATCACAAAAGCCATCCAACTGGCGCATCAATCCAATCTAAAAGTCATGATCAAACCACATCTATGGGTTTCTGGTCAGGGGTGGGCTGGAGATCTAAATTATGACAATAGTAATGATATAAAACTATGGAAATCTAGCTACACTGAGTACATCTTACATTTTGCCAAAGTTGCACAGGAGCATAAGGTTGAAATGATGTCCATTGGTACAGAAGTACGCCACATCACTACAAATCATCCCTATTACTGGATGGACTTAATTAATCAAATTAGAGCAGTCTACAAAGGGTCTCTTACCTATTCAGCCAACTGGGACAACTATGAAAATATTTCATTTTGGGACAAACTGGATTACATAGGGATAGACGCTTATTTTCCCATTAGCGAATCCATGACACCCACTGTAGAAGAATTGCTTCAGAAGGCTCAAAAGACCAAGCTAAACATAGGAAACTTCTCTAATACCCATCTTAAAAAAGTGCTATTCACTGAATTTGGATTTAAAAGCACAAATTATTGTACTGCTGGCCATTGGAAATCTGCGTTGGGAAACCAAAAGCCAGACTTTGAAGGGCAAGCCAACGCCTACGAAGCCTTCTTTGGTACCTACTGGAATGAGGATTGGTTTGCAGGTGGATTTGCATGGAAATGGCACTACAAACACGAAGAGGCTGGAGGAATCACAAACTACGAATTTACACCTCAAAACAAACTAGCAGAAAAAATACTTAAAAAGCAGTATGCCAAGTTTTAAATCAGATGCTTATATTCCCACCTAAATCCATTTTCCCATTCTTGTAATTTTCTAAATAAGCCCTTGTATTTTATAAAAAAAATGCAATATTACGCTAGTTATTTATCGATCTGAGGATACTCAATGACCTCAGATTAATCTTTAAACCTAAAATTTAAACAATTATGAAAACTAAATTACTCGCATTAGCCTTAGTAGGTTTATTCGCAATCAATGGTGCCATGGCACAAGAACAGGGAGACATGAGAGCTGGTCTTGGTGTAGTACTTGGAACAAAAGCTGGATTTGATGAAGACGGTGAAAAACTTGGATTCGGTCTAGCGCCATCATTTGAATATATGATCACTGATGCAATCAGTGGTGCTGTTTCTTATGACTGGTATTTCAAGTCTTCTGTTGGGGGGGTGGATATCAACATCAGTTACCTTAACATTGATGGTAGATATTACTTCATGACTGGAGATACTCAAGTATATGGTCTTGCTGGACTTGGATTTGGTATGTCAAAAGTGTCAGCTGGAGGAGGATCTGTTTCAGATTCTGAGGCTGGTCTTAACATTGGTGCAGGTGCTGTTTTTCCTATGAGTGATGCTCTTGGTATTAACGCTCAGGCTAAATATCAAACTGCAGGCGATGGTCAATTGGCTATCACAGCTGGCGTTGTTTATACTTTCTAAGTATTACTTCAAAGAATTTAAAAGTCCCGATAATCGTCGGGACTTTTTTTATGCCCTAGGTCTAATGGTTTGCAGTAATACCCCTATCAAAATCACTCCCACACAGCCAATCACATTAAACCACAAGTAGCCAATGTCAGTGGAAAGGAATAAACCAATCACGGCTCCCTGAGATAGCACAGCGCCCCAAAAGACAGCAGTGCCTTGTACCTGCTTAAAGAAAAAGGCCACTAAAAAGATGCCCAGGATATTTCCGTAGAAAAGCGATCCTAAAATATTGACCATCTCAATCAAGTTCTCAGACTGATGCGCCATAAAGGCAAAACAAATCGCCAATACCCCCCATCCAGCCGTCATGAGTTTTGAGACCAGCATATACTGACTTTCTGAGCCATTTTTATTGATCAGGTTTTTGTAAAAGTCGATCACAGTAGTAGAAGCCAGGGCATTGAGCTCACCAGAAGTAGAGGACATGGCGGCAGAAAATATCACAGCAATCAATAGCCCAATAATCCCTTGAGGTAAATAATTGAGTATAAAAGTCAAGAATACATAATCAGAATCTTTGAGTTTGATAGACGCATCTGCTGAGGCAATCAGATTTTTCATCTCATTGCGAGAATCATTCACTCGCTCAGCTGTGAATTGCAATAACTGTTTGGCCTCCTCTTGATCTGCCATGGATCCAGCACTGAGTGCGTCTTTGTACACCATAGCAGAGGCCTTCCTTTTCCCCACCCAATAGTCGTGATCTTCTGTGACCAATGCCACCTCTTCTTTACCCAACTTACTCTCAACAGCCATCACGCTCTGTTGATTGAAATGAACAGGTGGCTGATAGAATATAAAAAAAACATACAACAGTGCGCCTGTCAGCAAAATGAAGAACTGCATAGGGATTTTCATCACAGCATTAAACATCAGACCCATTCGGCTTTCAGTCGTATTTTTTCCTCCCAAATAACGTTGAACTTGTGACTGATCTGTCCCAAAATAAGATAAAGCCAAAAACAGCCCGCCAAGAATTCCTGACCAGACTGTGTATCTTTTTTCAAAATCCAATGAAAAATCTACAGCATTTAGTTTATCCAAACTCCCAGCAATATGAAGTGCTTCTGGCAAAGTCACATAGTCAGACAAATAATAAATGATATAACCAAAGGCAATGACCATTCCTATCAAGATCACAGTCATCTGATGTTTTTGCGTTAGGCTTACTGCCTTAGTCCCTCCACTCACTGTATAAATAATGACCAACAACCCTACCAGCAGAATAGTCCATGAAAGACTCCAACCTAAAATGGTAGACAGGATGATTGCTGGTGCGTAGATGGTGATTCCAGCTGCCAATCCCCTTTGTATCAAAAATAAAAAGGCACCCAGTAGACGTGTCTTTTTATCGAATCTTTTTTCCAGGTATTCGTAAGCTGTGTATACTTTTAGTTTGTAATAAATCGGGATGAAGACAAAAGCGACAATAATAAGCGCAATGGGCAAACCAAAGTAATTTTGGACGAAGGCCATGCCACTTTCATACCCCTGTCCAGGGGTAGAAATGAAGGTAATGGCACTGGCTTGCGTGGCCATGACAGAGAGGCCTATAGTTCCCCATTTCATGCTATTGCCACCTCGTAAATAACCGTCTATATCCTTAGTACCTAAGGTTTTATAAACACCATAGCCTACAATGAGCCCCAATGTACCAAATAGTACAAATAAATCTAACGTGCTCATTTGAAAGAAACGCTAAACCAGTACAACAATAAGATCACTACTGCCAGATTACCCAAAATAAATAGGTACATGGCTTTCCAGGTTTTGAAAAAAGGGGGCTTATCCAAAGGATCCAAATTGACTTGAGTTAAATGAAAGATTATTCTTTTCCTATTGAAATCATGTTGGTGAAAATACGATAGGCTCCAGGTACACCTGCTGGCAATTCCCTAAACCAGGAATAACCTGAATAGATGTAGTAGCCTTCCCCATATTTTGTCACCAACAGGCCACCATCTCTTGGGTCTTCTTCAGGATCATTAGAAGAGAGTATGGCTTCGTATTGTTCGTCCCACTCATTAGGGAAATAAAGTCCGCGCTCCTGCACCCAACCCTCAAAATCAGCACTTGTGATTTTGTTGGGGAAATTCAATACCTGATGATCTGGCTTTAATATTCTCACCTCGGCCTCCTCTACGGTCACACGATCTCTCGAAAGTTTGAGTGGATAAGGCCCTAAATCCTGTGTAACCAGTGCATGTGCCGTATTGTACTGCACGATCATAGTTCCACCATTCTTCACGTAGTCCATCAGTTCTTCTTGGTAGAATTTCAGTCTGTCATTGGTATTGTACGCACGGATACCCAGGATCACGGCATCATACTTTTTCATTTTATCTGCTGTAATGTCTCCATTGGTCAGTGCTGTGACTTTGTAACCTACCTGCTCCAGACTCGCGGGGATTTCATCTCCAGATCCTACGATATAGCCAACATTAGTTCCACGTTTTTCCAGCTCCACTTTCACCACTTTGGCTTTCGAAACTGGAAACAATGCCTGAATAGGAATGTGATCATATTCAATACGTACCAGACTATTGTTGTATGTTTTTCCATCAATCTTAGCCATAGCGCCAATCTCACCACTGTGCGCAGTAGCAGGAGGAAACAACTCGAAGGTATAAGTGCTTTCTGCTCCCTTATCGCTCAGATCAAATGCATGACTAGCAGGTTCCACTTTCCATCCTGACGGAATCTGCAAGGATAAATCACCTTTCAAATCCGATTTTCCAGCCAGCACCTGTACATCAATTTTCTTTGATCCTCCATTTCCAAACACATAGACTTTTTCAGAAATATTAAGAAATACTGGAGGTGTGATCTCTATTGGGCGATAAGTTTCTCCGTCTACAGGTGTATTCTCTTTGTAGATGACAGGCAGCTCATATTCCAAAAAAGTGCCATTGATTTCTACAGCAGCTACCCAAGATAATGCTGGTGCATTTTCTGGTGTGCTGATGAGGTTTTGATCAGCTACTTTGTACATACCCAAAGTCCCTTCTTCTTTCAGCCAATAGGGGTCAGAATAGCTCATATTCGCATTCAATTTATCATTCATATCCATATTGAATGGTCTGTTGTTGTAGAGTTGCTGACGAATTGTGAAGCTTTGGTAATCCCCCAATTTGATAGTTGCCAATCTCATTTCTACATTCGAACGATTGATGGCCTCTACACTCAATACCACAGAATCACCTGGGGTGTAGGCAAACTGATCAGCTTTTACTTCCATATACAACCCTGTACAAGCTTTAATCAAGTCTTTAATCTCCTGTTGTTTGAGGTTTTTCCAATATTGATCCCTTACTTTTTCTAGTGCATTATAAGCTGCTATGAGATCAGGCACTATGATGGATGGCTGGGTTGGGTCGAAATGCAAAATCGCATTATCCACATGATACCCAACTTTATCTCCTCCCTTTACTCGGTTCCAGCTGGTATCAATTCCACTAAACATGTCAGCAGCCTTTTCACCAGCCGTATGATCAAAATATTCTATTTGAGTACCTCGCGAACCTGTAGAGCCAAAACCCTGACTCTTGTGCATACTTCTACTTAAGGACGCTATTTCAGGATAGGACTTTCCAAGCAATTGATTATAAGCACCTAGATCAAGTGTCATCAAAGCCGCAGTATCCATGTCTATACCTGCTCTTTGATAGAAGAAAGGGTGTGTATTAAAAAGTATTCTTTTGGGTTGCCAAACGCCATATTGACTAGCCGATTCTGGATATTTTTTCTTGTCAGCAGCTATTTCAAAAGCCTCCTTGGCCAAAATAGCAGAAGCAGTATGATGTCCGTGACCACCCAATCCTGTACCAGGAAATCTGGTAATAATTAGGTCTGGTTTGTGCTTTCTATATACACGTACAAAGTCCGCTAACACTTGTTCCTTCTTCCAAATTTCGAAAGTCTCTTCTGCACTTTTAGAGTAGCCAAAGTCATTGGCTCTACTGAAATATTGACGTCCACCATCTGTTCTTCGGGCAGCTAATAATTCCTGCGTTCTAATCAACCCCAGCAGTTCTCTGATTTCTGATCCAACCAAATTCTGCCCTCCATCTCCGCGAGTGGCAGATAAGTAGGCCGTATTAAATTTCTTCTCATTCGCCATATAGGCAATCACTCTGGTATTTTCATCGTCTGGATGAGCGGCTACATATAGCACAGAGCCTAGCACATTGAGCTTTTGAAGCATCAACTGGATCTCTGCAGCATTCGGTTTTTTGGGTTGTTGGGCTTGGGCTGAATATAGGATGGTGAGAGATAAAAGGAATAAAAACAGTCGATTTGGTCGCATATTAGAATTATTAATTTCCAACAATAATAGTTGGCTGAACATTAAGAAAAAAACAATAAGTGCTAAACGGTAATTTTGATGTGGAGTTATAGCCCACTGGAAACACAAGAAGCCCACCCAATGGGCAGGCCTCTATCCTACTTTAACCTAAACTTACTTTTCTTAACTCTTTCTTCTTCTGAACCTTTTTTTACGTCTTTGTTTTGGATCTATCTCTACTTCCTCAGAAACCCCATCTTGAGTAATGGTCACCAAATTGTCGCAAGCGCCATCACCATAGTCGATAACCTTTTCACTCTCACCTTCTATGTTGATTGTCAAAATACCTGATACGGGAGCGTATGTACCCTCTTCTCTACATGCGCTCAATGTCAATATTGGGGTAGTTTCATCAACATCATTGGCGTAAGTCAACCCCTCACGGTTTATTCCAGTTGCTGTCCCAAATCGTTCCACCTGAGTTTTTTCACCCTCTTCGTCGAAACTCGCAATCCTTGTCCTTGTAGATTCTCTGGTGGCAATGGTGCCGTCAGGAAATGTCAGTTTACCTCCAGTCAATGTAGCATTGTACTCTTTTTCTGTGTCAGTCCCAGACACATAAGTCAGTACTCTGGTTCCCTCCACTGCAATCGTATCTACAGAAAAATCTTCTAATGTTATAGTTCGTTTGAATCCAGGTACATCTCTTTCTCCCTCGTGGGTAATGATGATTTTTCCCTTTCTAATTCTACCATCACGACCTTCACATCCTTCTTCGCCAAAGTCAATCGTCATCGTCCCAGCGGCCTCATCTTCAGTGATTGTCACACAATCGCCAAAGCGTTTACCCCCAAACCCGAGCATGTTCAGTATCTTTCCTCCAGTTGATTCAAAGAAGTTGGTTGCATAATCAGCAGCTTCATCAATCTCTTCCATCAGTTCGCTAGAAGTGGTTTCTAAGCTAGCATCCTCAATAGCGATCTCAGTAGCACTACTCTCATCTACACTCTCTATATCATCAGAGCACGAGTAAAAAGTGAAAGCAGCAGTTGAGATAAAAATTCCAAGTAACTTTTTCATGGTTTTAATATTTAATGATTGTCTTTTTCAAATTTGTTTGGCTCTTTGACCCTACGACTGCCCAAAGGTTTAATTGAGTTGTAGATTTTTTTCAAAAACATGTCAGAATACTCTAAAAAGCTTATGTTTGATAGAAATAAGCAGATATGAAAAAAAGGATATTAGTTCTCATCACATCCCTTCTCATTACATATACGAGCCAATCTCAGGTTTCACTTGACTATTACCTACCTCCCAATACCAGTCTCAATCCTGCCATCCCCACCCCCCAATCTATCATAGGTCATGAAGTGGGCGACTGGCACATCAGTCATGACAAACTTGTACAGTATATGTATGCATTGGCTGAAGCTTCTGACCGAGTTGAAATAGAAGAGTATGCCAGAAGCCACGAAAATCGTCCACTACTTATTTTGAAAATCTCCGCGCCAGCAAACATTCAGAATCTCGAAAGCATTAGAACGGAACACCTTAAAATTTCTGATTACAACCAATCCAGCAGACTGGAACTTTCGAAGCTACCATTGGTCGCGTACTTAGGTTATAGCATTCATGGCAATGAGCCCAGTGGAAGTAATGCTGCACTGCTGGTTGCTTATTATCTAGCTGCTGCTAAAGGAACAGAAATAGAGAACTGGTTAAAAAATACAGTAATTCTACTTGATCCAAGCTACAATCCTGATGGACTGAATCGTTTTGCTTCGTGGGTGAACGGTAAAAAAGGTATGAATCTGGTTACTGACCCCAATCATATAGAACAAAACGAACCCTGGCCCAGAGGCAGAACGAATCATTACTGGTTTGACCTCAATCGTGACTGGCTCCCTGTTCAGCATCCCGAATCCCAAGGAAGAATCAAACAATATCACAAATGGAAACCCAACGTGCTAACTGACCATCATGAAATGGGTACGAATGGCACTTTCTTTTTCCAACCTGGGATTCCCAGTAGGAATAATCCTTTGACACCTGACAGAACATACGAACTCACTCAAAAAATAGCCAATTATCACGCTAGGGCATTGGATGGCATTGGCTCACTCTATTATGCCAAGGAGTCCTACGATGACTTTTACATTGGAAAGGGGTCTAGCTACCCAGATGTAAATGGTGCTGTAGGCATCCTCTTTGAGCAAGCGAGCGCACGTGGTCATGCCCAACAAAGCGACCATGGTATCCTAACCTTTCCATTTGCGATAAGGAACCATTTCACCACATCACTCTCTACTTTAAGAGCTGCTAATGAACTTAGGAGTGAATTGCTTGATCATCAGCAAAAGTTTTATGCAGACATTCCTGCTATGACTGATAAGGAAGAAGTAAAAGCTTATGTATTCAGTGCATCAAATGACAACAGTAAGCTGAAGGCCTTTCTATCCATTTTAGAAACGCATCAAGTTGAGGTCTACCAATTGAATAAAAGCTTTGATGGATTTAATCCAAACCATTCCTTCATTATTCCTTTGAAGCAAAATCAAAACAGAATGATCAAAGGCATATTCGAAACCCGTACGCAATTTGAGGACAGTCTTTTTTACGATGTTTCTGCCTGGACCCTACCTCTTGCTTTTGATTTGGCTTACAAAGCCGTAAAAGGGAAAAGCTATACTGCTGCTTTGATTGGAGAGCAGATTTATTCCACAGAACTGCAGAAAACTTTCCAAACATTTGAATCTAGCAGCTACTCCTATGCCTTTCACTGGCAGGACGCTCAGTCTCCTGCCTTATTATATGACATTCAAAAACTAGGATTAAGAACCAAAGTCGCAACATCACCTTGGGCAGATCAGAATGGTCAATCATTTGAAAGAGGATCCATTCTCATTCCAGTTCAGAATCAGCCTATTACCTCCTCTGAAATTTATGATGCTCTTGTTACATTAAGTGAAAAACATGACATCCCCATCACAAGTCTTTCCTCTGGTAATACAGACAGTTATCAGCTTGGTAGTCCAAAATTCAAAACCCTTGCAGTACCAAAACCTCTGCTGATCATTGGAGAAGAAGTAAATGCTTATGAAGCCGGAGAAGTATGGCATCTATTGGATCAACGCATGGGAATGGCTCTGCCTATGATCACCATTGATAAGTGCAACAGTATTTCCCTGAAATCATACAATACTATCATCATGGTCGGTGGGAGCTATGGAACCTTGGCTCAAGCCAAAATCAAAAGCTGGCTGCAAAACGGTGGAAATATTATTACTACTAAATCTGCTGGAAAATGGATATCAGAAGCAGGACTGTCCAAAATAAAATACAAAAAAATAGCCAGGGATTCTACTCAAAAGTACCAGCCATACCATGAAAGAGGCAGAACTAATGGTGCGCAAAGAATAGGTGGAACCATATTTGAAACACACATTGATTTAACTCACCCATTAGGTTTTGGATTCGCAGATGAAAAGCTGCCAGTTTTTAAAAGAGGCACACAATTGATGGAATTGGCTAAAAACCCATACGCACAGCCAGCACATTACACTGCAAATCCATTACTTGCGGGTTATGTATCAGAAGAAAATCTAAAGCATATTCCTAACACGCCAGCCGTAGGCCTTTCAGCATTCGGAAAAGGTATGATTATCTCCATCCAGGACAATCCAAACTTCAGGGCATACTGGTATGGTACAAACAGACTCTTCTTAAATGCACTTTTTTTTAGTGGAATGATTGAAGCAGGATCAGCTAGATAGCAATAGATTCTATTCTGAATTGAAATTTTATCAACATTATCCTTATTAATTGTAAATATTTTAATATTTCAAGTAATGTGTTGCGAATCAGTATTGTCTTTTGCCAATTCAATGATATTTTGACACAAATACATATCTTTGCCAGCCTTAATAATCACAATTATTTACAATCAGGAGTTTCGCGAATTACCACGGCTTCGGATCACTAAAAACACACTAAGAAATGAAATTCAAATCAGGGGTTCTCACTGGGGACGAAGTAACCGAATTGTTGAACTATGCGAATGAGAATCAGTTTGCTCTTCCAGCAGCTAATGTCATTGGAAGTAGTTCTATCAATGCAGTTTTAGAAACAGCAAAGGAATTGAACTCACCAGTAATGGTACAGTTTTCTAATGGGGGTGCGGCCTTCAATGCAGGCAAAGGAATGTCCAACGATGGTCAAAAAGCCGCCATTGCAGGAGCAGTAGCTGGAGCACATCATGTCCACATGATGGCTGAAGCTTATGGTGTTTCCGTAATTTTAAACACGGATCACTGTGCTAAAAAATTATTGCCTTGGATTGACGGTATGTTGGATGCTGGTGAAGAATTTTTCGCCAGAACTGGAAAGTCACTTTTCTCTTCTCACATGATCGACTTGTCTGAAGAACCAATCGAAGAGAACATCGAGACTTGTAAAAAATACTTGGAGCGTATGTCGAAAATGGGCATGACACTTGAAATAGAATTAGGAATCACGGGTGGTGAAGAAGATGGTGTTGACAACTCTGATGTGGACGAGTCAAGATTGTACACTCAGCCCGAAGAAGTAGCCTACGCATACGAAGAGCTAGGTAAAATCAGTGATAAATTCACTATTGCTGCCGCCTTTGGCAACGTACACGGCGTATATAAGCCCGGCAACGTAAAGTTGACTCCGAAGATTTTGAAAAACTCTCAAGATCACATCCAAGAAAAATACGGAACAGGTCACAACCCTGTAAACTTCGTATTCCATGGTGGATCAGGATCTACAAGAGAAGAAATCAGAGAGGCTATCTCTTATGGTGCTATCAAAATGAATATCGATACCGATTTGCAATGGGCATATTGGGATGGTGTGAAAAATTACTACCAAAAGAACGAAGGCTATCTACAAGGTCAAATCGGAAACCCTGATGGGGATGATAGCCCAAACAAGAAGTTCTACGATCCTAGAGTTTGGACAAGAGAAGCTGAAAAGTCATTTGTGGCTCGATTGAAAGATGCTTTCGAAGATTTAAACAATATCAATAGAAACGCATAATTTCGTTTTTTAGGCTAGGCATTTAATTTGAGCCGCCTTAATAAGCTACGTCATCATGAGGTACGAAACGATCTCAAACTTCCAGCAGGAAACTAACAGATTACTTCACTTCGTTCGTAATGACGGCATCTTTTTGAGGCGGCTTTTTCTATTTCAAATTTCTTGATTCGAATCATTTTGAACCCTCCTCAATAAGTGACATTTTTGTGACGCTTTAAAACGACATTACAAACCCAAACACATTCAAAGTGAAGAACATATCAGTTATAGGATCAGGTACCATGGGCAACGGAATCGCACATGTTTTTGCTCAAACGGGATACTCCGTCAATCTAATCGACATTTCACGAGAGGCTCTCGATCGCGCCATGACTACCATAGGCAAAAATCTTGATCGCCTGATCAAAAAAGAAAAAATCACGGAAGCCGATAAAACATCAACACTGGGTAACATTACCACATTTACCAAATTGGCTGATGGCGTAAAGGATGCTGACTTGGTAGTAGAAGCTGCTACGGAAAACATGTCTCTAAAACTTGACATATTCAAGCAAATGGACGAGCATACAAAGCCTTCTTGTATTTTGGCGTCAAACACCTCTTCCATCTCAATTACTAAAATCGGATCAGCGACTAATAGAAAGGATAAGGTAATAGGCATGCACTTTATGAACCCAGTACCTGTAATGAAACTGGTAGAAGTCATCCGTGGATACAGCACAAGTGATGAGACAACAAACATCATTATGGAGCTATCCAAGAAATTATCGAAAGTCCCTGTTGAAGTCAATGATTACCCTGGCTTTGTTGCCAACAGAATCCTAATGCCTATGATCAATGAAGCCATTTATACCTTGTATGAAGGTGTAGCTGGTGTAGAAGAAATTGACACAGTGATGAAATTAGGCATGGCGCATCCTATGGGCCCATTGCAATTAGCTGATTTTATTGGATTAGACGTTTGCCTGTCTATAATGAGAGTACTTCATGATGGATTTGGCAATCCTAAATATGCACCATGTCCCCTATTGGTAAATATGGTAGAAGCAGGGGTGTTAGGCGCTAAATCTGGTGAAGGGTTTTACAAATACGAGGCTGGATCTAAGGATCTGACGGTTTCAAAACAATTTCAGAAATAATCAAATGGCGAAAGCACGGAAAGGAAAGTCTAAAAGTAGCAATGGCAAAGGATCAGGAGTCAATGGCTCTTCGATCTTTGCTATTGTTGCTATACTCGTTTTAGTAACTCTATACTGGGTAAAACAAGACCCAGATTGGAGCGAGAATTTGGATAAAATCACTTCCACAGTGGTATCTACTAAGAATGAGACTAAAGATGCCATTTCACCAATCGAGAAAAAGACTGAAGCCACTCCCACCACTTCCAGTACCAAAAAAAAGCAATCTGAGCCAGTAGAACCCAAACGAGAGAAATTTGAAGAGAATAAAATCAATGCTCAGAATGGAGTAGTAGAAACTGTAAAAACCAACGAGAATCTCCCCGTTTACAATGAGGACGACAACTATTATTACTCGTCCAGTTTCGACTTTACATGGCCGGCCTACACGCAGAACGACCCTATAGTAGAACATGAATTCTATACGCTCAAATACAATGAAAAAACCGAGCAGGCAGATTGGGTAGCTTATACTTTGAAAAAGGTAAACCTTGACAACGCTAAGTTTAAACGAACTGACAATTTCAGAGAAGATCCTGATGTAAAGACTAAATCAGCCGCGCTGGCTGACTATAAGGGCTCAGGATATGAACCAGGTTTTTTTGCGCCATTTGAGGACTTTGCCTGGAGCAAGAATGGTGTCAGTGAATGTTTTTTCATGAGCAATATTGCCCCTCATGAATTAGGGTTCAATCAAGGTATATGGAAAGACCTTGAAAAGAAAGTCCGGCAATGGGCTGTAAACAACAAGGAAATTTTTGTGGTCACTGGCCCAATACATAATGGTAAAAGTGAGAAAATTGGAAAAAATAAAGTAGTGGTACCTAGCCACTACTTCAAAGTGATTTTGGAAATGACAGGAAAAGAAATCAAAGGAATAGGTTTTGTTTTTGACAATAAGAAAACGTCTAAAAGCCTTGAGAGTTATGCCATGAGCATAGACCAGGTGGAAGAAAAAACAGGATTGGATTTTTTCCCTGGCATTCCTGATCAACTAGAAAAAAGAATCGAGCAGACGTACAGTTATGCACTATGGAAATAGCCATCAGCTCTAGGTGGTATATCGATATTTTTCAGAAACACGATAAGCTTTTTCTACTGCCATAGCCCATTTTTTGGATCCAACACGTTTATACCTTTCTATTTGTTCTTCAGTCCATAGTTTCAGTTTCTCAGGAGAGTCTTTTCTGTCTTTTATGTCCATACATATTTCTTTGAGCACCCAATAATTATGCCCTGATCTGGCAATTCTTAGATCATTAATTATGGTGTCTCCTCCCCCTCTCATTTTTGTAAAGAATGGAATATATTTTTCAACGAGTTGCTGCTGATCCTCTAGCGCTTTTGCCAATTCTCTATAATCTGTCTCCTCATCTATTGAAAGATGTTCTTTAATTCCCTCCCAGTTGGAAGGGTACTTTTTCTCAAACGCTTGATAAAAGGGAGTCTTGCTCTCATAAGGCTGATTATTAATGATAGCAAGTGCGGCCACTCTATACATATCCATTTTAAGCAAGGCTGACCTACTTCCATAAATCTTACTTGCATAAGCATCTTTGAATGGAGCGGATGAATCTATACTAACAGCCTTTGAATCCCTAAGCAAATAGCCAGTCAGCGCAATCAATATGGGTGTACCAACACCCAAAATATGCACAGGTGTATCGTTCTGGAGTCCATTTACAACACCCAGTGTCATGGATTGAGCAATCAGATAAGGTTCTGGCAATTTTTCTTCAAAATTATCCCACTGCTCACCAAACTGAAGTCTTGTAATCCACCTTCTGCTTTGCATAGGAGCTCCATAACTGATGGCAACACCATCTTTAGCAACTTCCTTAAGGCCCTTAGCTCCTTGCAAGGCACTTTCATAATCGTAGGTATGAAGCACCAAGAACTTGGCCACAAATTCCATTTCCTTACCAAATCCAAATTCACCAATGGCCTGTCTAGAAAAATACGCTCTGGTTTTCTTTTGGAACGTCAAAATTTCTGATGCTTTTGGGTTAAAGGTTTCATCTAACATGCCGCACATCATAAGCACTGGAATAGTAAAATCCTCCATTCCAATCATATAATGAGGCTTGATAAGGAGCTGTTTTCTTATGATCTCTTTAACATCCAAATTTTCAACCTCCTGAGCACATACCTGAGCTACCTTCTCAATGAAAAGGTTTCTTTGGTCAAGTACATTTTCAGATAGCGACCCATTATTAGACATTTCGTCCTTGGCTAGGTTCAATAAAATCTCTCCTTCTTCACGAAGTTTTTTTGCTATTCCAGACATTCTTGTCCAGTTGCCATTGTCACTAATTAAGAGATTCTTCCTACTTCTTACCCACAAGGCACGTTCCACGCTGTCAGTATTTGTATAGTGCTCTGAGAGCAAATAACCATCTCTTTTAAGCGTAGAAGGATTTAGTGGGTCAGCTGTTACTTCCCCTAAATTCGATATAAAAACAAATACATCTCGTTTATATCTTGGTATAGACACTGAGGACGTAGTATTGGCCTCGCTCAATGCTCTTGGCACTCTCTCTAACTTGAATAAATCGGAGAGATACATGATCATTTCAAAAGCACGTGCAGCTGTAATGGTATAGTCTAGTTTTTCTGTCAAAGAGGATATCAATTGAACAAAACGCTTATCTCCAGCTATCTCATCAAAAAGTAACAAGTACTCTTCATAAGCTGAGATTGTATTGGTATCCTTTGTACTGCCGGAAATAAATCTGTTGACCCTGCTGTCCCAAATCGGATAAACTTCAGGCTGAATAAAGTGTAGCAGTTTGGACGTACCAGTCACTGAGTTGTTTACCAGCAATTTCAATTGACTGAATTCATCACTATTCAGCTTACGTTTCTCTTTTTTGAGTTGATTGAGAGGTGCTAAAACAGCCTCCAAATCATTGGTTCTTAGGTTCATGGTAGTGGGCATCCAGCCATATACCACGGCATTCCCAATGATCAACTCAGTGGGGTTGATACTTTCTAGTTTGTTGAAAAAATCAATGATATAAGGATAGGCAGTGAGGTAAGTCCAAAGTCTTCTGTCGGCTACTTTGGTAGATTTTTCTATAGTTTCGAAATTCAAATCTAGCTGATACTCCTGACCTGCTAAGTCTTCTATGGTTAGGTTTTTCATGGTAAAGGTTAGTTTATGAATTGGTTTTAATTAGATATGTGAGGGTGTCCTTTTTTTGTATTTGATGACTCCTATGGCTAAATAAATTATACTGATTAGGACAGAACCTAAAAGCACAGAAAATTCCCACCAATAGAATAACATTACAAAAGCAAATAATAGATAAGTCGAAAAGAATATTCCTACATAGCCAAAAAACTTTATTACGCCTGACTTGAGCGATATCGCTACAAACCCAACTAATATTGGAAGTACAATTACAACATTTAATACTATAGGATGTATAGAGGTGAAATTGGACATTTTTTCTAGTGATTTTGAAAAATCATACGTCATTGGCCCTAGCATTATTGGAAATATAGATTGAACCCAGATCACCACAATTGATAGTATTTCATATTTCAAATACTTTAATAAGTCGTATGTGATTTTCATACTAATCATTTCTTGAATGACTCAATACTCGGAAATTTTATGAGTGAATAGATCAAACTATCTTCGGCAACTAAATTAGCATGGTCATCATAATACTGCCATTTACCTATAGGTTTCATTTGCTTAATCTGGCCCTTGACTATCCCTTTTTCTCCTTGCACAGGATAATAAAAAGTTCCTTCACCATTTTCAACCTGATAATTGCCCAAGCTATCCCAAATACTTAGAAATAACTGCTGTCCTTTTTCCACCTTTAGCACCATAGCCATATTGCCGTTTGAATACCAACTTGTCCAAAGGCTATCCATTTTTCCTTCCTTGTAAATCCCATATGCTGAAATTGATCCAGTTTCATAAAAACTTTTCATCTCACCGTGAAATAATCCTTTTCTAAAATTGACTTTAGCTAGTAGTTTACCCCCTTTGCTCCATTGGCACCATTGACTATCTTTTTGTCCATCTGTAAAAAACCCTGTTTCCTTAATCTGACCATTTGAATGATACTCTTCATAAGCCCCGTCATGCAGCCCTTCCTCATAGCTTGCTTTTTTCCTCAGTCCACCACCTTCAAACCAATATTTCCACAAACCTTCTTTCTTCCCTTGTTTATAGTCTCCTTTTTCCTCCTTTTGTCCGTTTTCATACCAATACGTCCAAGTTCCTTCTTCCAAATTGTCTTTGATAAATCCTAGGTAAAAAAGATTTCCATTAGGATAGTATTCTTTCACTTCATGCTGATCATTTGTACAACCCATTCCAAACATGATAATAACTAGAAAATACCTATCTAATAGTTGCTTATATTTTTTTTTTAATCTGGGGCCCATGAACTCAATATTTCATAATTCAACATAAGCACATCAGCACCTGTTTCAATACCAAAAATCCATAAAACGGAATCAGCAAAATGAGACTTATCAACTGTAACTGATTGACCTGGTAGTAAGTAATGCGAACTTGGATCTTGAAAGGACGGATTGTCCCAAGTGATAGTAAACGCAACTGGCAAAATATTAACATTTGTAAATTTTAGCTGAATCAACTGCCCAGCAACTATTTCTACAGGCCCAAGCGACTCGGTTAAATCGCCCTTCGCGAACATTCCTTGAGAGAGAGGAAACAAATTAGTTTCATCGCCTTCACCTTCATTGTCTGTATCATCATCAATTTCATACTCCTCCAGAAAATCCTCAAAGCTCTGTTCTTCATAATCCGACATCAATCCGTCCAAGGCTGCACTATAAGCCTCTGCATAGGCCTGATCATAGAGTTCGTCGTATCCCGTATATGAACCCTCCACTTCTACTCCACCTTGATAATCATCTCCTAGCACCTCATCCATGATATCTTCCAGAATAGCATATTCAATATCACTACAATACAAGCTTATCCCGTGCTCTTTAAGCTTTTGATTGGCTTCATCCGTGTAGTTTTTGTAAAATATGGTCCACTGCTCTTCAAATATCTTCTGATGTTCTTCTAGATCAGCATTATCTGCAGCCCTTAATGCTTCTACTGCTTCTCTGGCCGCCTCATGCGCCAGGTCTACAGCCTCATCCCTAGCGGCCTGTTCTGCTGCTTCTCGTGCTTCTGCTACGGCTTGCTCATAAGCCGCATAGGCTTCATCATATTCTTCTTCGTTCATTGGATAATTGGTTAGGTTAAATTGGTATAAGTATTAATTGTTTGTTTTTTCTGTATGCTAAAAATTACTCTGGTTGAAAAATCAGTTGCCCCTGTTCTAAAAAAATTTGATGCAAATTCTCCTTATAAATCCCCCTGATATATAGTTTATCCTCACTCATAATCTCTTGTAATTCGAAATTTTTATTGAAGACTACATTAGACTCATTAGCAGCAAATGAAATGATGGTTAAGAATGGAGGAATACTGGCGTAGGGATAACCAAACAGCACGAGTACGTAATGATTTGATCCCATGTCTAGCACAATAAACCTATCATTTTCCACTAGAGAGTGGTTGTTGATCAATTCCTTGATTCTACTTCGTGTATTTCCTGTCTCCCAACCATTGAGGTTAGAAAACTCACCTATGGAAGCATCATCTGAGGACAAAGAAACCTTATAAAAGTCGCCAGGTTCATCCCAGTTTTGAATTCCAAAAGTTGTAACTTCAATTTCAGCGAAATTCTCTAAGCGAAAGGTTTTAATATTTGCATTTTCGTAGGCTAGCCCACCACGAGAAGGCATTTCATCAATAAGATTTGGGTTGACATTTATTATATTCATACTCGTTTTTTTTTGCTTTTGTCCAAAACAGGAAACCAATCCCAATGAACATGTACATATTATGATAAGACTAATCCTCACAACTTGTGTCTCCCACATACTTATAAAACTCAACATCATCTTTTTTATCTGAACCCCAGCTGAAACTAATTTTCTTACTTTTCCACTTTTTTGAGGGGCCTGTATCAAACCCTAAAGGAACATCTTCACCCCAAGATCCACTATAGGCCTCTTCTCCTGGTACAATAACAATAACATGACCTGACTCACTTCCTTCTTCCTGGGCTCCTGCTACTACAAAAACGCCATCATTAGCCAAACCTTGAGCATCTTCCATTTCAATCAGTTCCCAATCATCGCTATCCTGCCAATGCTCAACTAATTCATTGGCCAGCATTCCGTCTAAATCAGTATTGCAAGTGAGTTCATTGTAAAACAATCGCAATCCAATGTTGCATGCCTTTTCGTCATGAGCATAATCGTCATTCACTGTATTCAGCGCATTTTCACTTGCAGTACTTAGTTGATCTTGGGTGAAATTTGATTCCTCTTCTTCATTTTCGTCATCATCTACAAAATCTTCAAGAAAATCCTCAAAATCCAAATCAATCTCAATATTGGATATCAATTCATCCAATGCAGCTGAGTACGCATCCGCATAAGCTTCAGCGTAGAGATCGTCATATCCAATATAAGTGCCCACTACCTCCACACCTCCTCCATACTCATCTCCCAGCACATCATTCATTATATCATCAAGGATCCCGTATTCTATATCACTGCAGTAAACACTGATGCCACGGTCACTCAAGGCCTGATTAGCTTCATCTGTCCAGGTTTTATAAAAAAAAGTCCACTGCTCTTCAAATGCCTGTTGCTGTTCAGCCAGAGCACCTGAGTCCTCAGCTCTTGCTTCTTCTACTGCCAGCCTAGCCGCTTCATGTGCCAGCTCAATCGCTGCATTTCTTGCGGCCTCTTCAGCTTCTTCTCGCGCCTGAGCCAACGCTTCCTCGTATGCGGCTCGTGCAGCCTCATATTCTTCTTCGTTCATGGTTACTTAGGTTGGTAAATTATTGGTTGATTGCTATACTCCAGGCCATATTCAGATTCTTTGGCCAGCAGAAATAGTTTGGAGCAGCTAAATTGAGAAATGATACACGCCACGCTTTTTCTAAACTCGTATTTAGCCTTAGCTTATCTATATGCACAACAGTCTTTCCTTTTGAAAAACTGCTGTTGTGTCTTACTTCGCCATTAAGGTTACAATAGCAACCTTTCTGTAATCCATAAATTTGTATGTTCACAAACGGCATGACGACTTCTACTTGATTTTTGTCTTTCAGGTCTTTAACAATTACCTGACTGTAGCTTCCCTGTTCAGTATCAACCATCTTAACCTGCTCTACCACCCCTTGAAGTTCTACAAATTTTCCTTCAGGCATTTTCTCCACCTGGCTTATGCTCACGTTTTTTCCGTCTGGAAAATCAATATCATAGGGCATGAAATTGATTTTCTTGAAAACAGAGGCATCCTTTTTCAAATTGACTCCCACCAGCTGAAACATGAGCATGTGAGAAGCTACGTAGCTGGCAAGACACTCCCTGGTTAGTTGATTTATTTGGGTGAGCACAAAACCAAGTTTGCGCAAATTTCCAGATATCCCCTTAGCTTTAAAGTATTCAAAAACCTTTACAAATTTCACTTGTGCTTGTGCCAGCTCAGGCACAAAAGATTCTATAAAGTCCGAAAACTCAAGACATTTCTGCGATATTTCTTGCTGCGTTTTCTTTTGTAAGATTAATGTATACAGTTGTATTTGATACTCATCCAAAAGGCTGTTGATCTTGTTCATTGCAGCTGAAGCAATTTGAACCATCTCCCCTGAGTTCTTTGTTACTTCAGTATTTTTTATCGCAATTTTTTGCAACTCTATTTCAGCCTGAAGTCTAAAGGCAATAGCATTTGTCAGCAATAGCTCGTTGCTTTTAATTGCCTTTTGGGCCCTGTGTCCGGATTTTATTTTTTCTATGGTTCGATCCGCCTGGCGTAATCTTTCACAAGATTGATAAAGTTTTCTAAGTGATAAATTACCTGTTCTTAGATAAGAATTGGACAGCTCTTTAATTTTCTCCCAGTCAAGGCTGGCTACCGCTTTTTTCAATTTCAAACTCCCATCAAGTGCGTCCAGCTGAATTTTGGACAAATCAATAGGAAGATCAATTGTTTTGATTGTGTTGGTTGGCATGGTTAAGAAGGTCTAGATAAAAAGTAGTTATTAGGTTTAGTTAAATTGGTTACACTATGCACAAAGAACAAGGGCTGTTCATTGATGCACAATCAATTCATCTCAAATACTACTTTTTTGACGTGTGCTGAAAACGTCTTAACAATGCTAAAAAAATTATTTTAAAAATCATAATTCCAACATTATTTCTATGCTAGATTATAAAAACCGAACAATACTAGTCACTGTCCCAAAAGGCAAAAGCCCTCACGGCATGATGAAATAATAAATTGGTATGAGACCAATTTATTACTTGACACTCGTAACTGATTATTTACAATACTTCTTTTGAGCAGCGTCTGCTTCTTTCACTCCTAAGTCCTTGGCTGACTTAAAATCTGAGCAAGCACCTTTCTTTCGATTGCCTTGCATTTTGATTGCACCACGATAGAGATAAGCTTCTCCTAGTTCACGATCTAAATTAATGGCATTGTTATAGGCAGTCAAAGCTTCCGAAAAGGAACCTAGTTGATGTTGTGCTCTACCTAACCAAAAATGCGCTTGGGGCAAATTCACATTTTCTTTTACGCCCATTTCTGCATAGTATTTGGCTTTTTCAAAATTGTGATCTCGGTAATAAAACTTGCTAAGGCTCAACATGGCTGAAGTATTCTTCTTATCTATGTCCAAAACCTTCTCGAAATCACCATAAGCTTTTTGGAATTTACCCAATTCCTCAAAAGATCTTCCACGGTTATAAATTGACTTAACATGGGAAGGGTGTAATTTCAAATATTCATCATACGCTTTGATGGCCTCCGCATATTTTCCATCACTATACAAAGTATCTCCTTTGGTTCTTTCGTCGTTCTCACACGCAAACAGTGCTATGACAAGCACCCAGATCATCAAATGTCTCATTACTCAAATTTTCAGCAAACTTAAGACGAATACTTAAATAATGGGAGAATATTAGATCAATTTGAGGGGACAATAGAAGCTTTAATGGATACTACTTGTACCGGATCCACTGGATCATTTGAATATATGGTAATGGATTTGTTTTGATTTCCCTTCCTGTTTGTAGCATCAAATGTACCTTTCAGGGTCACTGACTTACCAGGTTTGATAGTATTTTTTGATAGTTCAGCAAGAAAACATCCACAGTTTGATTTTACTTTTCTAATGTCTAATGTAGACAAACCATGGTTAGTGATTTGAAACTCAGCAACTGTTTTAGAGTCCACATTGACCTTACCTAAATCTTGTAATCTATCTGTTATGGCCAACTTTGGCGCTTTGGCCAACTCTTCTTTAGACATTGGCGGAAAATATTCAGAGATAGTGGCCAACACATTTAATTTCTTTGATTCAGCGTTTTCTTCATTGGTATAAATCGTAATCCCATGATTGTTGTAGCCCAAATTGTCGTCATGATCAGGGTCGTAATTGATTGTAATCTTTACCACCTGCTTTGGCAACATTGTAGAAGACTCAAATGACAACTTTATAAACTCAGGCGCATCATATTTTTCTAATAACTGTAGGGTGTCTGCACCATCATTATAGATATCAAAGGATTTTTCTACTTTCTGCTCAGTGGTGATTTTGCCCATGTTTATAGATCTACTCTTAAACCTTGTATTTCCAACCTTTACTGTCATCTGCTCTTCCAGAGATTTGACTTTAGGAATGACCTTTCCTTTGATATATGCTCGAATCAAAGCTGGCTCGCCATTGGTTGTGATAGTAAGCGTTTTCCTAAAACTACCCGGGCGGTTTCTTGGATTGTATTGCGCTTTCACAAATCCTCTTTGACCTGGGAGTACGGGCTCTTTAGACCAGCCTGGCGTGGTACATCCGCATGAGGCTCTGACATGACTGATAATTAAAGGAGCTGTACCCTTGTTTTCAAATTCAAATTCATGAATAGCTGGCCCATCTTCTTCTTTTATTTCACCAAAATCGAAATCATCATTGATGAACTCAAGAATACCCTTTTCCTGAGCCAGAAGCAGGCTTGAACTAAAAACAAACAAAAGAAGAATAGCTGATTTACTAAATTTTGACATGGTTCTTTAAGAATAATTCATTGCAAATAAACAATAATGTGTTAACCTAGCAAAGGGAAATAATTTTATTAATTTGCGCAAAAATTAACTATGGCGAGAGTATTAACAGGAATTCAGAGTTCGGGAAGGCCACACCTTGGCAACTTGCTTGGTGCCATTATGCCTGCGATCCAGCTTACAGAAAATGAAGGACAGGAATCACTACTTTTCATTGCAGATCTACACTCTTTCACCACAATCAAAGACCCTGCAATAAGAAAAGAAAATACCAAATCCATAGCTGCTGCCTGGCTCGCTTGTGGGTTGGATACCTCTAAATCCATTTTCTACAGACAGTCCAAAATTCCTGAAGTTTGCGAGCTGACATGGTTTCTCAATTGTGTGACACCCTATCCCATGCTCGCCAATGCCCATTCTTTCAAAGATAAAGCAGGCAGACTCTCAGATGTAAATGCGGGTCTTTTTGATTATCCAGTACTTATGGCCGCTGATATTATCATGTATGATGCAGAGATGGTGCCTGTAGGCAAAGATCAGAGGCAGCATGTCGAAATGACGCGGGATATTGCTAAAGCTTTCAACCATCAATTTGGGGAAATCTTTGTAATTCCTGAAGCTAAAATTGACAATCAAGTCATGACTATCCCAGGCATAGATGGTCAAAAAATGAGTAAATCATACGGAAATATTATTGATGTTTTCTTGCCTGAAAAGAAGCTCAAAAAAAATGTGATGTCTATCGTGACAGATAGTACACCTATGGAGGAGCCAAAAAATCCTGATACCTGCAACGTATTCAATATCTTCAAGACCCTAGCCAATAAAGACCAAATTTCTGAAATGCGCAGCAATTATGAAGGAGGCAATTACGGTTATGGACATGCCAAGACAGCACTTTTCGAACTCATGTTGGATCATTTTTCGGAAGAACGAAAAAGGTTTGACCATTTCATGAAAAATGAGAGTGTAATAGAACAACACCTACAAGAAGGTGAAGAAAAAGCAAGAACCATTGCGCGAGACGTAATGAAAAGAGTAAAAACCACCATTGGATTCTAAAAACATGGAAGAAAATATCAAAACCACTATTGACACTTGGCTGAATAGCAACATAGATGAAGCTGACAAAGCGGCATTAAAAGAGTTGATCGCCAGTGGAAATGAAACTGAACTAGTAGATTCCTTTTATAAGGAATTGGAATTCGGCACTGGGGGGCTACGTGGCATTATGGGGCTTGGCTCCAACCGTATGAATAAATATACTGTGGGCAGTGCCACACAGGGTCTTGCGAACTACATCAATCTTCAATTCCCAAATGAGGAGGCTTCCGTTGCTATCGCTCATGACAGCAGAAATAACAGTGACTTTTTTGCTCAAATCGTGGCGGATATCCTATCAGCCAACGGGATCAAAGTCTTCCTCTTTGAAAAGCTTCGCCCTACGCCAGAATTATCATTTGCCATTAGGGCATTGGGATGTAAAAGCGGAATAGTAGTCACTGCTTCTCATAATCCAAAAGAATACAATGGGTACAAGGTTTACTGGGAAGACGGAGCACAAATCATTGCTCCTCATGATACCAAAATCATTGAAGAGGTAAGAAAGATTACAAATTTTGATCAAATCAAGTTTTCTGCAAACACGAATTTGATTCAATCCATTGGTAAAGACATTGATGATCAATACTTGGCTGAGATGTCCAAATTGAGCCTCTCACCCGAGGCCATCAAAAATCAGTCGGATTTATCCATCGTCTTCTCTCCCATCCATGGCACTGGCATCACACTTGTACCACAAGCATTGGAGCAATTTGGATTCTCCAATGTGACAATCATAGAGGAACAAGCTATACCAGATGGCAATTTCCCAACAGTAGTTTATCCAAATCCCGAAGAAAAAGAAGCTTTAACACTGGCACTTGACAAGGCTAAACAAATCAGTGCAGATTTAGTATTGGCCACTGATCCTGATGCTGACCGCGTGGGCATAGCAATCAAAACTGAGACTGGTGATTTCGAATTGCTCAATGGAAACCAGACAGGCTCCCTATTGATTTACTATCTCTGCCTGAAATGGAAAGAAAACAACAAGCTGGATGGAAATCAATATGTGGTTAAAACTGTAGTTACTACAGAATTGATCGCGGATATAGCCAGACATTTTGGTGTAGCGTGTTTTGATACACTTACAGGATTTAAACACATTGCAGGCCTGATCAAACAACTGGAAGATCAAAAGACATTCATTGGTGGTGGTGAGGAAAGCTATGGCTATCTGATTGGTGATTTTGTCCGTGACAAAGATGCAGTGGCGTCATGTGTCATGATTGCAGAGATGGCTGCCTGGGCAAAAGACAATGGCAAATCGCTCGGAGATTTATTAGAAGAGGTATACTCTCAATTTGGCATGTATCAGGAAGATCTCGTTTCATTGACCAAAAAAGGTAAATCTGGAGCTGAAGAGATTCAAGAGATGATGCGTCAATTTAGAACGAATACGCCTGCCTCATTGGCGAATTCTGAAATTGAATGGCTGATTGATTATCAGAACTCAACATCAAAAAATTTACTCACTGGGCAAACTAAAAAAATCGACTTTCCTGAGTCAAATGTATTGCAGTTTATTACTAAAGATGGTTCAAAAATTTCTATGCGTCCTTCGGGCACAGAACCAAAGATAAAATTCTATATGAGTGTGAGGTCTGATTCTGATTCGGACAGGAGTTTTGAAGACGAGAAAAAAGGGCTTCTAATTAAAATAGAAAAAATTAAAGAAGAACTTAATTTAGCATAACCAACAGACTCATTTTCTGATATTTATGCCAAATTTCAATTTTACTACCTGCGATTATTCATGAAAAAAAATGTTTTGAATATATTGCACAGTAATAGTGAATATTAGCCTTGAAAACGAGAAATAAATAAGAATGTCATTTCGCTGATCTTTATTCATCGAAAAAACGATTAAAATATTCTTAATATATTTATATTTCAATTCTAATATTTTTACCACCTGAACATAAATTAATTCAAATATGGTAGTGCCCTTTTTGCTCATCATTGTCGGTTTCATTATGCTAATCAAGGGAGCCGATTTTTTAGTGAATGGAGCTTCTTCTCTTGCCAAGAGATATAATGTCTCTGACATTGCTATTGGTCTTACTGTAGTCGCCATGGGTACATCAGCACCAGAATTGGTGGTGAACATCATATCAGGTGCATCAGGAGAGAATGACGACATTGTATTTGGAAATATTATTGGATCGAACATCTTCAACATGTTCTTGATTCTTGGTATTGCAGCTGTAATTTATCCGCTTACTGTTCAGAAAAATGCGCTTTGGAAAGAAGTTCCCTATTCATTGCTCGCTACTGTAGTGCTTTTCGTATTGGTCAATGACCAGCTCATTTTTGGTGCTGAAGATAATTCAATGAGCTTCGTTGATGGAGTAATTCTCTTAGGCATGTTTATAGCGTTCCTTGCCTACGTTTTCCAGAACATGAGACGAACTGGCGACCTTGGTGGAGATATGGATGAGATCGAAATGTATGGCAGTTTGAAGACCACATTGATGATTGTCTTTGGTATTGCCGGATTGGCCATAGGTGGACAAGTTATTGTTGACAATGCCATCATAATTGCAGAGCATTTTAATATTAGCCAAAAAGTAATTGGCTTAACAATTTTGGCGGCAGGTACTTCATTACCAGAATTGGCAACTACTGCTGTAGCTGCATTTCATAAAAAATCTGACTTGGCTGTGGGCAACATTGTTGGTTCTAACATTTTCAATCTATTGCTGGTACTTGGTGCCACAGCTACGCTGAATGCTCCAATCGCTTTTGACGTTGACCTAAATCTCGATTTGTATATTGTGATGATAGGAACATTCATGTTGTTCATTTTCATGTTCACACTACAGAAATATAAACTTGACAGAGCTGAAGGAGCGCTCTACTTGGTTGGATTTGCTGCTTATTGTGTTTTCTTATATATGAATCGTCTTTAAAAGACCACCCAACATTTTCTTTTCCCAAGTGTTAACAGATCTTAACACCTTTTAACTATCCATTAACGGCTCGATGTTTGTTTAAGGCATATTTTGCGTTTGCATTTCTGCAAAAGCAACCTTTTTTAATTAACAAGCATTGAATAACCAAGGATACATCTCTAATCAAGATCAAATTTTGGACGACAGTCAACTGACAGACTTGTGTAAGGCCAAGGATGAATTGGCTCAAAAAGCGTTGTACAATAAGTACGCGAACAAGATGATGCGAACCTGTGTTCGATATTTGAATGACGAGATGGAAGCTGAGGATGCTATGATTGATGGATTTATGAAAGTCTTTTCAAAGATTGACACCTTTGAATATCGTGGCAAAGGCAGTTTGGAAGGCTGGATTAAAAGAATCATGGTGAATGAATCATTGATGTTGTTGAGAAAGAGGAAAATGGATCAGGTTGAAATCGAGAAAGTCCATCATTTGGCGTCTGACCATGAAACTGCCGAATCTCAACTGATGGAAGAGACTATTGTCAATATCATTCAAGAACTTCCTAACGGCTACAGAACAGTGTTCAATATGTATGTAATAGAGGGGTATTCACATAGAGAGATTGGGGAAAAGCTCAATATCAGTGAAAACACTTCTAAGTCACAATTGAGCAAAGCAAGAGCTTCTTTATCCAAATCATTAACACAAATAGGTGCGCTATGAAAATCAATGGAAATCACAAAAACGGTACGAACAAAGATTCCAATGAATCTGCAACAGATCAGCTAACTAAAAAAGCGGTTTCAGCTTTGGAAGAAAAGCCTCTATTAGGTTTTGACGCTGCAAGTACCTGGAAAAAACTAGCTGCCCGCCTGGGGAATGTGGATAAAAGATTTGTGACTTGGGGGTTTGCCATGGCGGCATCCTTTTCACTACTTGTTGCCGCTAAAATTGAACTTTTTGATTGGACAAATCAAGATAACCAACCACAGAAGCCGCTAACTGAAATCCAAGTCGTTGACAAGGAAACCGTACAACTTTCTGCTGTTCCTATCAAATCCAGTGTGGTTATTGAGAAAATTGAGCCTCAGTCTCAGGCATTAGAAACAACCCTCAAGCCATCTGTCGAGAAGAATCAAACAAAAATTCGTCCTAAAACTGTTCTTTTAGCAGAAAAAAAAGACAAACGAAAACTTGAACTTTATCCCCTCTCCAACCCTTTTGTATCAGTCTTCGCCAAAGCAAATTTTAGTTCAGAAGGTGTTACACCAGAAATTGGTATTGATTTTAAAATTGCAGAAAATTACACAGCCAAAAGAAGGGATATATACAAGCTTGGGCTATCCTCTCAAGTCAATTTCAGAACGACTGAAGAGGGAGATAAGAAGATACACCCCCACACTTTTGTGAATTTGGAATTCACTTCACTCAACAAGAAGACAAACAAAGGATGGACAACACGTGCAGGTTACTTATTAAATCCTGATGGTTACTTGTATCAGGATACAACTGTAAAGGTCTCTCTTTTCAGAAATATCAACAAGCATATTAAAATAGGACCAGAAGTGATTTTCACGGATAATCTAAAATCAGCCTACCCTAGCATCTCTCTGATACTGGGATAATCAGGCAAATTGAAATTTCATGTACTTGATATCTTCCCCTTTATCGAAGAATAATTTTTCGTATTTAGTCTTCACCCCAAAATGCTCGTCCATGAATTCAGAATTGTATAAATCGTGGGTGTGTACCAAATTTTTTACTTTCACCTGACCTTCCTCAAACAATTCTAAGGTATAATCGAACAAAAAGGTGTTGTCCGTTTTAAACTTGACCCAACCATCCTTTTTAAGCAATCGTTTGTAAACCTCCATGTGCCTGGGAGCAGTCAATCTCTTTTTTTCGTCCTTGTCTTTAGGTCTGGGGTCTGGAAAGGTGACCCATATTTCATCTATTTCATTTTCTCCAAAATGCTGATCTAAAAGCTCTATTTGAGTTCTTAAAAAGGCCACATTATCTAGGTTATTTTTAACGGCATACGAACTGCCTACCCAGATTCTGGAACCCTTAATATCTACACCCACAAAATTGGTATCAGGTTTTTTCTCACCCAAGCCAACTGTATATTCCCCTCGACCGCATCCCAGCTCAACCACTAGGTTTTGTTCATTTTTGAAATGCTCTTCTCGCCACTTACCAATCAATTTTCCAAAGTTTGGTTTTCCATCCTGTACCACATTGTATCGCTCAGCATTATCCTGAAAGCGTTCAAGTTTTTTTCTTCCCACTTATAAGTCTTTTAATTCCGCTACTACAAATGTGCTCCCTCCTATAAATATTAAATCACCATCACTTGCCTCTTTCAAAGCAGTTTGATAGGCGTTATCAACTGAATGATATGCTTTTCCAGAAAGTCCAAATTCCTTTGCAGTACTAGTCAATTTTTCTACTTTCATTGCCCGAGGAACATTTGCGGCACAAAAATAATACTCACAATCCTTAATTAGTAGTGGAAATATCTTTTCGACTGATTTATCCGATACGGCACCCCATACCATGTGAAGTTTGTTGTACTGAATCTGTCTAATCTGGTGCATCAGCCAAGACACAGCTTCCTCATTATGTCCTACATCACAAATAGTCAAAGGTGAGTCCCTCAATGTCTGCCAGCGACCTTTCAACCCTGTTTTTGAAACCACATGCTTAATGCCATCCCTAAAGTTTGACTCTGAAATAGCTATTCCATTTTCGTTTAATAAACCAACTGCCCTTACTACTGTATCCAGATTGAGCCTCAATACTTCTGGTGACAGATCTGAAATTAATTGAAGGCTATGTTCTTTTTTAAGGCCAGGCTCACTCAGAAAGGCTCGTTTCTCCTTGGCCACTATTCTAATTTCCTTCAGCGCCTCAAAAGGCAGCTTACCCACTACAATTGGGACATGCTGTTTGATAATTCCGGCCTTCTCTCTGGCTATATCAGACAAAGTATTCCCAAGCATATCTTGATGATCCAAGCTTATAGAGGTAATCACAGACAGCTCTGGCCTAATGATATTGGTCGAATCCAATCGTCCTCCCAGCCCGGTCTCTATAACTGCTATATCAACTCGTTCCTTTGCAAAATATTCAAAAGCCATGACCACAGTAATTTCAAAAAAAGAAGGTGCTATTTCTTCAATTGACTCTTTGTGGTTATTTACAAAATCAGATACAAATGACTCTTTCACCTCTTGCCCATTCACACGAATTCGCTCTTTGAAAGACCTTAAATGAGGAGAAGTATACAATCCCACCTTGTAGCCAGCAGATTGTAGGACAGAGGCCAACATATGCGAAGTTGAGCCCTTGCCATTGGTACCAGCAATATGGATGCTTTTGAATTTTTTGTGGGGATTATCCAGTCTGTCTGATAATCGCAAGGTATTGGTCAAATCCTTTTTGAAAGCCACCTTGCCTACTCGCTGATACATGGGCAGCTGAGTGTACAAGAAGTCCAGGACTTCCTGATAATTCATCATCTTATTTGGATTGGATAATAAAGGTTATTTTACCTGTAGAGGTAGCAGCAGCAGATCTGTTGCCAGCCGTTTTGCTAAATGTCAATTCCATGACGGCATCCCTATACACTTTTTCAACTACTGGAGATACCGTTTTCTCAAGCGTTTTGATTCCAATGATCTCACCCTCCTCATCAATAATGATTTGAAATACAATAATCCCGTTTTCAGCAGATTTATCATTTGGCCGGGGTTTAAAATCCCAATCCCAGCCTGCTAAGTCCAAACTTGACCCTTTGTTGCCAGTACCAGAACCATTATCTGTTTTCTTGAAAATCGCGCGATCATCTATTTTAGGTTCTTCAACTTTTTTCTTTTCCACCTCTTCTTCCTCTGTTTTTTCCTTCGCATCCACAGTCTGAGCATCACTGCCCATATCCGTTTCTTTCACTTCTTGGGTTTTGGCTTCTTCTGCTTCAGTGGTCTTTTCCACCACATCTGGACTATTGATATCTTCAGAGACAGATTTTCCAGCTTCACTTTCGACCGTCTCATCATTGTTGCCTTCTACTTCTTCTGCAGCCGTTTGTTCAGATGGTTGAGTTTCTTCAGATTCTTCAATACTTTCTTCAGTAACTTCTTCTACCTCATCTATTACCTCTTCACGTACAGACTCCTCACTTTGATTTTCGCTTACAATACTGTTCCCCAAATTAAATTCAATACCATATTCTGGAATTGGTGGATCTGGCTCTGTCCAAGCTAACATGACAAAAAAGAACACAAAAAGTATCGCATGTATCCCAATGGAGACATAGGCACTTATTGCTCTATTTTTTTTTTCCTGCTTATCCAAAATCAATCAGGTTTTGTCGCCAATGATATTTTTGCTTCTAGCTTGGTAGCAATACTCGCTACGTTCACAAGGTGTTCAACAGGTACAGACTTGTCACAATGCAATACAACTACACCTTCCTTATCCTTTAGCTCAGATTGCAATGCATTTTCCAATCTGCTCAAAGAGACCTCTTTATCATTAACGAAATATTTTAAATCAGGCGTAATAGTGACACTGATTTTTTGCATCACAATGTTAGAACTCTTACTTGTAGGCAAGTTTACTGGCAGACCAGATGGAGTAATAAAGGAAGAGGTTAACATGAAGAATATCAACAACAGGAAAATCACATCTGTCATTGACGACATCGAAAATGAAACTTGTATTTTTTGTTTCGAACCTAAATTCATTATTTCTGGGGCTCTTGTAAAAGATCAATAAAATCAATTGAAGTGTACTCCATGCCATGAATGAGTTTACCTACCCTAGTCACCAAATAATTGTAAGCCAGATAAGTTAAAATACCCACAAACAAACCTGCAGCTGTCGTAATCATAGCCTCATAAATACCGCTTGAAAGCAATTTAGGACTTACAGCCCCTTCTTCTTGAGCAATGGAAATAAACGCCTGAATCATACCTGTAACAGTCCCCAGGAAGCCAATCATAGGAGCAGCACCAGATATAGTGGCCAATAGACTTAGATTTTTCTCCAGTTTATATATTTCTATTTTTCCTACATTCTCAATTGAGGCTTCAATGCTTTTAAGGGGGCTTCCTATTCTAGCAATTCCTTTCTCAACCATTCGGGCAATAGGTGTTGCAGTTGACTGGCAGAGCTTTACTGCTTCTGATATATTGCCCTGTAGCACCATTTGCTTGATGCTTGACATAAAAGCCTCAGGTGTTTTTGCAGCATCTTTTATAGTAAGCAATCTTTCGACAAAAACATAAATACCTACGAGCGACAATAATAAAATAGGCACCATCATATAGCCACCTTTAAACAGCAAATCTAACACAGACACTTGCTCAATCACTTCTTCTACAGGTACCTCTTGTGCTAAAGAAGCCAAAATTATATTTAGTATTTGCATAATTTCCTTATAAACAAAAAAAAGGCCAAAATGACCTTTTTATATTTTTAACACAATTTTATAACAACTTAGTTTTCCTAAATCAATATTGTAGTGCCCAGACCTCATCTCCATACTGACCTTTGAAGCTATTGAGCTGGCTGGCAGCATCTCCATAACTTGAATAGTCAGCAATCGACACTCTGAAGCGCTTAGATTTGCCGTAAGGATGGATGATTTTCACTCCACTACCTTGCCCGCTCAGCTTGGTAGCATAATCCATGGCTAAATCTTCATCTATAAAACTACCAATGATCACATAGGATCTTGAGCTTCTTTCAGTCACTCTAACAATCTCTCCTGGCTGTGCCATAGCAGCTTTTGGTTTTGTTTGAGTTATGGCAGGCTTCTTCTCAATTGGAGCAGGCTTCTGCTCGACGTTATCTGCACTTGCCTCTTGCTTAGCTTCTGGTTTCTTAGCTGCAGGTTTCTTCACTCGTTTCCTTGGCACCTCTTTCTTTGCCACTTCCTTAGGTCCATCACTCAAAGAAAAGTAGTAAAAGGCGCCACCAATAACGGAAATAATTAAAACACCAATAATGATGACCTTAGCAAAGCCCCCAGAGGATTCTTCATAAGAATACGGCTTGTAATTAGGCGGTAGAGATGGAGTGTCAGATTCTTCAAAGTCAGGCTTTTCATCCTCGAAAGACATGCTATCTGTAGCAAATATAGATCCATCATCATCTGCAGAATCTGCTGCAAAAAGAGAAGAACCTCCACTATCAGCGCCAAAATCATCGTCTGATCCACTTTCCGTACCGGCATCAGAAGATTCATCTTCTTCATCCAGAATACCCAAAGCGGCTAACTGATCAGGGCTATCAATATTTGCGAGCAAGTCGTCGTTATCGTCACTGTGATCAGAGGACAGATCAAGCCCCAAGTCTTCAATAGATGAAGACTCATCTTCAGCAAGGCTATCGCTGCTTTCTCCCATCAGGTCGTCATAATTTATATCTGCACTGAAGTCTGGTGACAATGGGTCTTCCTCATCATCATCTCCCAGTCTGTCGGAAATCAATTGGGCACTATCAAGTACATCCTCAACTTCATCAATCCCTTCGTCTAGAACGGAACCTTCTGGCGGATCCAAATCTCCAGGCTGTAAACCATCAGACTCTTCTGAAGATTCAGGAACGTCGATTTCATCCAAGACGCTCATATCAATGCCTTCCGGCTCGGGAAGTGTTGTTTCTTCGTTTTGGGTTTCCTCTTCGTCAGAGTCATCCAAATTAAAATCTAATTCCTGCAATTCATCAAACTCCAAATCTGGTAAACCAAAATCCTCGTCTGACTGATTTGACTTGTTTTCTTCTTCCGAACCTTCGTTGAGTTTATCGTCGGCCATATCTAAGCAATTACCTTATTATTAATATAAACTTATTAAATCACACCTTAAATGTATAGAATTATTTTGAAATAACAACTTTATGGTGTCCTTTGTATTTTCCTATAAAATTATCAATAATTCATTCAAAATATTACTTTAATCCAATATATCTGAAATGCCGACTCTTCATAAATCATTTTCACCAGCCTCATCAATCGGGCTTTTTGACCAACGTCTCCAACCGCATCCATTTTCAAATTTTGTTAAGCGTTTCTCTGTGCTTGTCATTAGCTTAGTTGTAATTAGTTGCCAGTCAAAAACAGTCAGCTTTGATTCATTTACTACAGAGGCCTGGATATCAGATTCAACTACCTGTAGAGACTATAGAAATAGCGTTATCCAAGCTATGGAAGGTGAATTTGATAAATTTATCGGAATGAATGAAACCGAGCTCATGATCTATTTGGGACATCCTGAAAAGACCCTTCTGTACACGAGAGGTCAGAAATTTTTCAGCTATAAGCTATCTTGTGAAGACAGTCTTACTAGAAGCAGAAGCCTACGAGTAAGATTCAGTGCCTTAGACTATGTCAATGAGGTTTTAATTTTGGATTGACTCAATCTTCAACATTCACCAATTCTACTTCAGAAGCCCCAAAATAGCCCAGCACCAGTTCCTCTGGATCATTTAGATTAGACATATTGCCGATGATTACTCCGGGTTGTGTTCTTGGACTCAGTGTTGAATTGCTTGTTTGTGCCTTTAGATCATTGTAATAATCAAAGGCAGACTTAGACATTGACATGTGTTGAAAATAAGCCACATCAAATTCGGTAAACAAAACATTTGCAGCATCAAACCTAAACTTGTTGCCATTGGTAAATCGATCATCAAAAAGAACTAACTCTTCTGGCTGGTTTCGTAGCTCGTCATTCACATAAACCTTCCAGCGATAGTAGTTTTCCATACTAGGATCATCATTGATAAAAGCAGTAATAAAAAAATTCTCGTCATTACTATCTATCTCGAACTCTGAAGGGTCAGCAATAAAGTTTACAAAAGCATCTTCTGCAATTCCCAAATGGGGCATTTCTTCCATAGCAGAAATATAGGTCTGTTCACCATCTATAATTGTCAGTTGATAAAAGTATCCTGGCACCCCCACAAATGAGGATGGATCAGAGAGATAACTGCCTGTACTTCCTACCTCTTCAAAATCATATCTATTATTCAGGTAATCTGAAACATAGACCTGTGCTCCAGAAATAGCTGGAAAACCAGATTGGTCAGAATATCCATTGCTTCTAGAAAGCTTAATCTCATAGGATTTGCTCTCATTTGTAATCCAGCCAAAAACCACCAGATTCGTTTTTCCAGTATCCAGATCTAGATTTATGGGATCTATACACGACAAGAGCACTCCTGTTATAATCAAAGTGATATGGCGACTGAACTTCTTCAAAACTTAAAATTATAAGTGACAGACGGGATCATAGTTCCGAGAACTGAAAGCTTCTCTACCACAGAAACCCCTGGCTGGCTTTCGCTCTCACGGAAATAATAAGCTTGGGCATTTCTCCTGGCGTATACATTGTAAACAGAAAAGACCCAACTACTTTCTGCACGTCTCTCCTTTCCATTCTTCCTTACTTTCTTCAAATTAAGTGTGGCAGCAATATCTAAACGATGATAATCGGATAGTCGGTCTTGATTCCTATTTGGATAATGAGGCACCTGCAATCCATCTATCTCGTATTTTGAAGATGGAAATGAAAATGGCTTACCTGTATAGTATACAAAGCTAGAGGACAATGAAAAATAAGGTGTCAGCTGATAGATACCAGTAATGGCTATATCATGTGTACGATCATAATTAGTTGGGAAATATGACCCTCCGTTTATTTTTTCTTCTTCTAAATCCCCATTCACCTGTCTTTCTGACCTAGACAAGGTATAACCCAACCAACCAGTGAGCTTACCAAACTTTTTCTTCAAATAAACTTCCATTCCAAATGCTCTTTCATTTCCATTTAAAATTTCTGTTTCCACTGATTCATTAAATAAAAGGTCTGCGCCACTTTTGTAATCCACTACCTGCTGTATTTTTCTGTAGTAAAACTCCAAAGACATGTCCATATCAAACCTTTTCACATATTGATACAAGCCAATGGTAGTTTGATGAAGTGTAGTAGGCAGTAAATACTGCCCACTAATTTGCCACAGGTCTGAAGAAGAAGGAGACAATGTATTGGACAACAAATGCATATACTGAACTGATGCGAAGTGACCCATTTTTACAGACATGTTAGGATTAATCTGATATTTTGCAGAGAGCCTAGGTAAGAAGTTGTAATAAAAGGTCTTTGCGTCTTTGTCTCCAGCCTGTATGGTATCCACTCTTGTACCATGTGATTTCACTTTTCCCTTTTCATAAACATAGACATCTGATCTTCCAGTGTTTATGAATCCAGATAATCGAGCACCTAGTGAAACAGACAAATCTCCAAAATGTCTTTCATTTGACAAATACACGGATGGCTCAATACCCAATTCGTCCTTGATTTTGATTGCGTTTTCTGAAGAACCAGGGCCTGGCACGCGCTCTCCTGGATTCATAAAATGGCCAATAAGTTCACCGCCATACTCAAAAATGTTTTTGGGACTATAATAGGAAGCCATATCAAATTTTGTCACCAAATCAGTAACTCTGGATGTTCCAACAAAATCAGCAGATTCACTCTCTTCTATTACTCGGTATTCGTATTGACTAAAGTAAGTCGTGAGATTCATAAAGTGTTTCGATCTGTGAATCTTATTCCAGCGAACGGTGAGCACTCTATTTCCCCACTTCTGTAGCGCATCAATTCCAAACTGATTAGCATCTGAACCAAAATACCCCGAAAAGTATATTTTATTCTTATTGTTCAAATTGAATTTGATCTTAGTATTAATGTCTTGAAAGCTCACTCGGCTATTTGCCAATGTTGGGCTTCTGCTATTTCGTAGAATCAAATCCCAAAAGGTACTTCTCGCGGATAGCAAATAATTGGCATTGCCTTTCATGATGGGACCCTCGAACATAATTCTGCTGGTGATAAGTCCTAGCCCCCCAGATAGATGAAATTCATTTTCATTTCCTTCTTTTTGTCTGATGTGCATGACTGACGAAGTTCTCCCACCATATTTGGCTGGCAGGTCTCCTTTTAATATCTCCACATCTTTCACTGCATCAGGGTTAAATACAGATACTAACCCAAAAAAATGATTAGAATTATAGATAACTGCTTCGTCTAGCATGATCAGGTTGGCATCAGAATTACTCCCTCTTACATTCACACCAGACACACCCTCACCAACATTTGAAATACCAGGCAGCAATAATGAACTCTGAAACACATCCACTTCCGCAATGTGTGGGATCTGGCTTGCCATTTCCATATCCAATTTATTCGAGCTTAGTAAGACATTTTGAGCTTTGATATCAAAAAGTTCTTGCTCCTCTATCACGACATTGTCCAACTTGACAGAATTTTCAATCAATTGAAAATTGAACTGAAAGTCTTTATTTAACTCTATAGAATAGGTCAGGGTATGGTACCCTATGAAGGAAACCAGTAAATTGTATTTTCCTTTGGGTAAAGTAAAAGCGTAGAAACCATACCCGTTAGTAGCCAATCCAGTTTCAATATTTTGGATGTAAACCGTCGCTCCAATGAGCGCTTCGCCAGAAGAAGCGTCTTCTACCAGACCACTTATTGAATATCTGTACTCACTTTCAGGACGGTCATAATACCTGATCATCAATTGCCCATTTAAGTAAGCATAGTCCAGGTTTTCATTTTTGCAAATGCGAGACAGAATGTCTTTGACGTCTGTTTCCTTCAGGTTACCAAACGTAATCTCTTTTTTAAGTGGGATGATATTATCGTGATAGGCCACGCTCACACCTTGCTGAGGAAGGAGAGACTCTAGCAAATCCTGCGTTTTATACTTCTTTTTATATAGGATTACCTTCCTATCCAGTACAGTGTCCTGAGCGGTCAGTTCTGATAAGAATATCAGTAATGCCAACAAGGAAAATAAATATTTTCTTACAATGACGTAATCCAAGCTTTCCTATTAGATATGTGCAATTCTACGTCAAATTTAGACATTGCGTTTTAAGGGAAGTATAGATTGAATAAAAAAACCCTTCTCGATAGGTATCGGGAAGGGTTGGTCCTTTGTAATTCGAGTATCTTTATTAACAGCCTGGGCCTGTTAATTTGATCGTTTTGCCTTTTTTCTCATTTTTAATATTGGCAATAGCCTCTAAGGTATCCAGAATTTCATCTAGTTCCTTATTCTCAAAAGAAGACGTAATCAAACAGTTTTTTATAGCGTCGTCCACCTTGATTTTAACATCAAAGTGTTGGCTCAATTTTTCAACTACTACAGACAATGGAGAACTTTTGAAAACAAAATCCTTCGTCATCCACGAAGAGGCATTTTCATCAAATCCTTCATTTTTAATCAATTGATTAGACTTGTAAGTAGCCTGTGTACCTTTTTCCAGTACAACTTTTATCTCGTCATTGTCAATAAGTTCAAAGGCAACAATTCCGCTAGTCACATTGATATTAGAATAATTGGTTCTTGATATAAAATCAAATGACGTTCCTAAAACCTCCACAGCAGTCTGTTCTCCCAAAATTCTGAAGGGTCGTTGTGGGTCTTTGGCAACCTCAAAATATGCTTGCCCTACAAGTTCAACTACTCTTTCATCCCCACTTAATTTCTGAGGGTAAGAAAAAACAGAGTTTTCATTCAACCAAACAACAGTGCCGTCGGCCAACTCAATTTTTTTAATCTCATTATCTGAGGTGCGTGCTACGTGTAAATCGTCTTGATTCTGGTATTGAAAAGCAATCAAGCCCAATCCAACAACTAAGGTGATCATAACTGCTATTCGATAAAGCATTGATTTTCCAGAAGTATTTGATTGATCAATTGCCGAAATAACTGTATTCCAAGCGCTATCTACGTCAGGAGTAAAGTTTGATGTGTTGAGTTCTGACGAGAGGTAAATCTTCTCGATCTCATTGAATACCTGTTGGTTTGCATCAGATTGAGCCACCCATTGCTCCACCTGAAGTTGCTCGTTTTCACTGAGCTCACCTTTTATATAGGCCAATATTTTAAATTCCAATTCTTGCATTTTAGTCGTCGTTCAATGATATGTCAAACAAATCATTTCTTCCCCCCATAAAAAATCAAAAAATATTCATCAAAAGAAGCAACATTATTTTATCCCAAATTGGGTTGAGATTTTCCCTTAGTTTTTTCAAGGCCAGGCCTATTTGATTTTCCACAGTTTTCACGGATATATCTAGTTCCTCGGCAATTTCTCTATACGTCATTCCTGCATTTCTACTAAGATTAAATATAATCCTGCACTTGTTCGGAAGTGACTCTATCGCACTATGGACATACTCCCTGAGTTCGTCCATAATCATCTCCTGTTCGCGACTGTCCTCTTCTATAAAACCCAGCCCATCCAAATCCACTTTCTTTTGTTCCTTTGGCAATTGAAGTTTCAGGTAATTGAAAGATCTGTTTCGAATAGCAGTAAACAAATAGGACTTGATAGATGACGTAATGGTAAGATTGGCTCGACGTTCCCAAATATTGATAAAGACTTCTTGCACTACCTCTTCAGCCACCTGCTCGTCTCGTACGTATTTCGCACAAAACTTGCATAGATCGGAATAGTAGGTCCTGAAAATTTGCTCAAAAGCACCCCTGTCATGGTTGGACAGGCGCTGGATTAATTCGTCTTCGTCAGATATATGCACTTCACTTGTTTAGGTATTTTGGGCAAATGTAGTAGAAATACTAAACCCTACAATAACTGATGAGGCTATCGTAAAGAGCCAAGGATATAATCTCTGAAGACCAAGGGTGCAGAAAGTGAAAAATTGCCTTCTATCTGGACACCAGTGACTGCAACTACAAGCTCAAGATGAGGGACAATATACAGCCTTTCATTGCCTATCCCTCCCGCGAAAAAGGTATCGTTCTCAGATAAAAAAGATAGAAAAAAATTATCTTCAGCATAACGCCACCACATCCATCCAAAATCGTTATTGAAATCTACATGTGTCTGAATCGCGGACGAGGACTCTACGTAATTTTGATCAAGAACTTGCCTTCCAAACCAATCACCCTTTTCTAAATAGAGGTACCCAATTTTTGTCAAATCCAAAGTAGTCATAGAGATACCCCATGCGACATTTTCATTATCACCTATTCTCTCTATCTCTACGTCTTTGACATCTATGGTATTTAATGCCTCCTTTACCATGAAGTTTTTAAAACTGTCTCCATATACATTTTCTATAGCCGCAGCTATCAGCATAGCCATTGCGCTATTGAAAGAATACCTTGTACCTGGCAGAGCCTCTAGTGGTTTAGACAGTAGATATTCCACCCAATCCTCACTTTGAATTATATAATCAGTATCACTCAACAGGTCATCAAAGCCTCCAGAGAACTCTCTCCAACTTAGTCCACTTTTCATGGCCATCAGATGCTCGAACGTAATGTTCTTTTTGATTGGGGAATCTTCAAATTCCTGCGCATACTCAGGGATATACTTGAATAAAGAATCATCTACTGAAGCAATCAACCCCAGATCAATAGCCCTACCCAATGCCGCATTGACCAAGGAACTACTTATACCACTCAATCCAAATAATGATCGTCTATCAGTGCCATTATAATACTTTTCGAATACTAAATGCCCTTCTTTCACAATGACAATTGAAGATATGCCACTATTGGGGCTTATAGAAATTACTGAATCCATAGTGAGAAGCAGTTCCTCATTCATTCCAAAATCTGAGGGCATGGCAACTGGCCAAACATTCTGATCAGATGGCACGGGTTCGTTGTAGAAACAACCCATTGTTCCAAGTCCAATTAAGATCACTATGATAATACTTTGCTTCATTTGAACTTTCCAACTTTTAGAGCCATTCCAAAATACCACCCCTTAAAATCGTCATTATTCAATCCAGTGATATCCAATCCATTCATCCAACGATGCCCAATAAAAGCATTAATCACGAGGAAGTTAGTTATTAGGTAATCTATACTTGCCTGTAAGTGGATCATTTGAAACTTATTGGCAAGGAATGGGCTACCTCTTTCGAGTTGAATCCATTTCACTTCCCCTAGCCCCAATTTTGATTCTACATTAAACGCTACTTTGGTATCCAAATGGATTCGATAACCCAACAGCACACCTGCGTGCTTATAGTTCATCTGAAATGTATTCGGAAATATCAGCTGCTCACGATAACTGTTGTTTGTATAGCTCATTCCATAAAAACCCAATTGCAAGTGTTTCTTAAGTATTACAGCTGTCTGCAGCCCAAAGCTATTAGTTTGGCCTGGTGACACGGGCGCTCGCTCAAATACTCCTGCTATGTACCCTCCTATTTTGAGTGGCTTACGTAGCTTTTCTTTATGCAATGAATCTATTTGAGCAAGTGCACTCCTGTCCATCACAAAAATTAGAACTAATAAAAAAATAAGCTGATAAACCTTCATGGGTATCATTTATGGATTTAAACAACTAAGCTTGATTAATTGCCTATTGAAATATAAAGTAATTTGAACAAAAAAAGGCTCACCATAAGGTGAGCCTCTCAGTTCTCAAATAAAGTTATTACCTAAAACTTAAATTTTAATTCTGCGCTATACAGTCTTCCAATAAATGGGGAGGCCGTGAATTCTCTGATTTCTGAATCAAAAAGGTTGGTCACCTGGCCTGATAGTGTCATATAATCTGTGATGTTATATCCCAGACCAATATCAACATTGACAAAACCGCCCAATGGTCCATAATTCCACGTATCAGTACTTCTGGCATTTTCTACAATAGGTGTTCCTCTGTAAGTCCACCCTGGCTTAGTTTCAGAAGCTATTTGATAACTTGAATAATAATTATACGCTTGTACCCATCTCATAAATACTGTCCCAAACCACTTATCTGAGCTATAGTTCAGACCAAGGCTCATTTTATTCTTTGGTGAGTTCACCAAAATATCCAGATCATTAACCTCTCCATCTCCATTAAAATCATTCTCCACATCGTTCTCATCCACAGAATAGTTGAAATAGGAATAGTTCAAATCTGCACTCAAGTTGTCAGTGAGGTAATAGCTGATGCCAAAATCAGCTCCATAGGTATTGACTTTGCCAAAATTGATATAAGTAGCAACCAAGCCACCATAGATTCCATACCCCGATTGAACTTGATCAATTGGAGTGTTGCCTCTTTCGGTAGTCACTCCCACTACGGTAACAGGGCTCAAAAAATCCTTAGAGATGTTATAATATGCATTTGCATCTAAGAATAATTTATTTGGCAATAGTTGGCCTTTATATCCAACTTCAAAAGTTTGGATTTTCTCAACTTTTTGTTTCTCCACTTTAGTTCCATCTGCTAAAGTGAAACCTTGCGCATTTCCTAAAATCAAGCCGCTAAACAAATCTCCATACATGTTGAGAATGGTTGGCGCTGCAATTCCTTGCCCATAAGTGAACCTAAAAGCTCCTTGACCAACTGTTTTTACCACTCCAAACTTTGGAACAAAATTGAAATCGTATATTTCATGGTTATCAGCTCTGAATGCAGCTACAGCTTTCCAGGAATCAGCAAACTTATATTGTACCTGACCATACCACCCCATCTGATAGACATTCAAATCATCCGAATCATCCAATAAATAAGTGTTTTTACTATCAGCCATATCCTGTTGGTACTGGATACCAGTGGCTATTTCCACATCACCAAAAGTGTTGTTGTACTGTATTTCGCCATTGATACGTTTGGAATCATCCTGAAAAATAGCTCCACTACCATAAGAAAAATCTCCTTTGGCTTCATCATGTGTCATTCCCGAATCAACTCCTCTGTAATATTGCTTCGTTCTCTCGTCAATAGCATAAGTACTATCTGTTTTACTAGAAGTATAGTAGACTTGAGCAAACCAATTTTCAGATGTATATCTCAAATGAGTGAAGAAGATATTCCAATCCTTGATTTGATTTCTACCCACATTAGTTGGAGCTAGATACGTACTATTAGAATATCCTGAGGAAAGAATAATATCAGATCCTGCATTAGGACTAAAGTATAACGCACCCTCTACTCTATTGAAACTAAAATCATTATCTAACTCAAATTCTTCATAGCCTTCGTTCCCTGGCACTCCGTCACGATCAATATAAACGGAGTCCGCAAACGAGAATTCTTCTCCTTGCGTGTGCTCAGCAGTAAGTTTAAAGCTAAACTTATCATTTACTACTTGTGCGTGTCTGGCTCTCACGGAAAACAAATTTTGATTTCCAGCACCTACAGCAATCGTAGTTCCTTCTGACGTTCTTGGATCTTTGGAAATGATATGCACTAAACCATTGTGTGCATTTGGCCCATAAAGTGCCGAATTAGGCCCTAAGATCACTTCTACCCGTTCTATATCTTCTTTGATTTGTGTATTTAATGGCCCCAATGGCAATCCTGTAGCGATCAAATTGGCCATTCGTCCATCGGCTACCTGGAGGTTTTTAGAGTTAAAATTGCTATTGAATCCACGAATATTGACTCCAGTACCTACCACACCAGATCGCACAAAATCCACTCCCTTGACTCTAGCCAGTAATTCTCCGGGATTGAATGATGGTAATTCCTCAATTTGCTTTGAAGTGATCACACCAATGGTAGCTGGTGATTCAGTTAGCTTTTCGGCCATCCGTGTCCCTGAGATCACGACCTGATCACTCAGAAATAAAGACTCCTTCAGGCTAACGGCTCCTATACTCTGATTACCCCCATTGACGGTAACATTGATATTTTGATCCTTGTATCCTACATAAGAGATCAGCAACTTATAATCTCCATCTGCTATATTGTCTAAAGTAAATGTACCATCTGCCGCAGTGATGGTTCCCTCATTGGTTTCCATGAGTCTTACATTTGCTCCAATCAGCGGTTCATCAGAACCACCATCCATAATTTGGCCAGTGATTGAGTGTTGTCCTACCGATTGAAAGCAAACAAAAAGAAGGCCCACGATCATTGTCGTAAAAGTTCTATTCATTGTTTTGTTTTTTAGTTGTATCAGCATTAGCCTACTTTTTCAGCTAATTCTTTAAACTTAGAGAATGCCTCTCTCGGTTTAGGGAGGTTGACTAAATCCGAAATCCTTGACTTTAGGACATAATCATGCAATATATTAATATATACCACTGATTATCAATCAGTTAAATTGATTATTTGTAGGTGCGACTTTGTTTCATGACAATTCAGCAGATTTTTGGATTGACTACAATGGTAGTAAAGCTGACTAAATAAAGTCTGCTCGACTATGAAAACAAATAAGAAATTGAGTACTTATTTCGTCTGACCGTGGAGCTCAGACTTAGCCAGTGTAACGGTACGAGGAATGTAATTTTCTAACTCAGTGAGTACCTGATTGAGAATAAAAGATTTGTGTGGATCTGTGAAATGCTCTCTGGACAAACTCACAATTGAGTCCAACATAGTCTCTGCATTGATTTTCCCAGTTTTCAATTGTGCTATTTCATAATACCATTTGATGGTGGGCAGGTAGATATCTTTCTTTTGATCCTGCTGATCTTTTTTCAGCAACTCATACCTCTTGAAAATTTGGAGCACTTTTTCGTATTTCTTCTGCCTGATCAGTCCCTGAACATAACCAGTAAAAAAAGAATACCAACGCTGAGTCAATATGTCGTTCTTATGAATACGTAAAAAGGAATCAGCCATCAGTTCTCCTCGCTCCGGCTGGTTATTCAGGTTGAGGCACTTGATGTAGAAAGATACGAATCCAATTTTATGATAGAAATTATCAATATTTCTGATTTCAGAAAAAGACTCTTTTAAGAGGTTTAATGCTTCTTCTATTTTTCCCTGCCTGATCAGAATAGAACTGAAATTACTCAGGTACTGGACGTGATCAGAATTTTTCTGTCGAATGGATAAATAACCGTACTCCTCTGCCTGTTGTAATACATCAAACTTGGAGTGTAGCATCAGACGATTGGCGTAGTAGTTGTACAATATCCTTCGGGTATAAAACTTACCCTCTACCAAAAGCTTGTCTAGTTTATCATACACTTCTTTGAGCTTATCAAACTCTCTGCTGTTGAAATACAAAAAAGTTAAACGAATGACTGCCATATATCTATTGAATCCATCCAATTGATCATTGTCAAACAAATCCAACATCCAATCTTCCCATTCACTAGTATCCTCTATTTTATGATTGAACTGGTCAATAATATGAACAGTAGCCTCATGAAGTTTTTTATTGACAGCCTTAGATTCATCATAAGTCGATTGATACTTGGCAATGAACTTATTTACCATCTCATAGGCTTCATATCTCAATCTGATCAATAAAAAATGGCGGTAATTGAGCACCATTTCGAAGAATTTCATAAAGTTGTGAATGGGGTGCTGATAGTTTTTGATACGCCTCAGTAATAGTTTCTCTTCCTGGGGTGTAATTGCATCAGTAATCACCTTGCGATCCATCTCATTGATCCACTCAAAAAACTTGTCTACATCTATGGCATCCAGCTTTTCTTGCACCCATCGCATCATGCCTGAGTACTTGCGCTTATCTATAAAAGTATTGAAGGGCTCTTTGCTACCTCGGTTGTGCGCATTTACCTGAATTTTTTTCAATATACTCAGCTTTTGATCATCGTCAAACTGCTGAATATTGACTAGATAGTCTGCCTCATGGGGCAAAACATCAGATGCAAAGGCGGTGAATTTTTTAAGCTTTACCTTCAAGGCAATGATTTAATTGGACAGAAATTCAATGAGAATTTCGTTAATTTCTTCTGGTTTATCAAATGAGATGAAGTGACCGCACTCAGGGATAAATTTCAGCGTAGCCTTTGGTATTTGACCTGCCCCATTTTCTCCTACCATTTGAATAGTTAGCCCAGGGTTTAGGTATTGATTGGGGATCAATCCATCATTGGCTCCATAGACTACCAAAGTCGTTTGTTTGATGTTTTTCAATTGATCAAAAATAGGTTCGTCCAACATCCCATTCATCCCTCCCACTACAGACTTACAATAGTCATTAAAATCTTCTGCCTCCATCATTTTCAAGCGATCCTGAATCATAAACTCTACATCAGCCGGCAGGTTATAAAAATTCAATGCCCAATTGGCCCTGATCTGTTCTTCTGTCGCCTCCTCTACAGACTCAACTGTAAAAACAGTTTTTAACCAAGCCGCCTGCTCAGACTTGAATGTTTCAAATCCAGCTGGAGCCAGTAGGATTAATTTTTCAAATTGATCTGGGCTTTTCAATACAGTAGTACCGGCGACTTGTCCACCCATACTGTGACCTACAAGGACTACATTGTTCAATTCCAATTGGTCTATGACTTTCAATACCACGTCAGCATAATCACTCATCTTGTTCGAAGTATTTCCTTTGGTAGACCTGCCATATCCTGGTAAGTCAATAGCTACGCATCTATACTCGGACTTTAGTGCGTCAATATTCTTGTACCATGACGGTAGATAAGTGGCCAACCCATGAATGAACAGTAGCGTTTGTACCCCTTCACCTTCATCCACATAAGCAATCTGAGTATTACCATCCACCTCCACATATTTTACTGGATATTTATATTCGGCAATTGCATCACTAACTTTTGTAGGTGACTGAGCAAATGTGGCGTTTCCTGTCATGACTATTATCAATATAAGTAAAGTTGCTGGTAGTCTCATAATTTATGCTTTTAGCTTTTTCCTGTCAATTTTGCCACTGTCATTTTTTGGCATCTCCTTGAGCCAAACGATGTATTTTGGGACTTTGAATTTCGCCAAATATTTAGCACAATGTGAAGCAATCAAATCTGTAGATGGCAATCTTTCATTGGTGGCTGTGAGATAGGCTTTCCCCACCTCTCCCCACTGGGTATCCTCTACGCCCACTACAGCTGCTTCGTCTATTTCTGGCATTTGTCTGAGCACTCTTTCCACCTCAGCTGGATATACATTTTCACCTCCTGAGATAAACATGCATTTGATTCGATCTACAATATATAGAAACCCTTCCTCGTCCATTTTAGCCAAATCTCCAGTATGAAACCAACCGTCTTGTATGGCTTCTTTTGTAGCTTTCTCATTATTCCAGTAGCCTGGTGTAACTAGTGGCCCGGCCAAACAAAGCTCGCCTATTTCATTGGCCTTAACTTCCTCACCATTTGGTGTCATTAACTTGATCTCAGTATAAAAATTTGGCAAACCAATAGATCCTATTTTACGCTCCGCATGATCCTGGTGCAAGGAGGTTAGATTAGGGCCCACTTCCGTCAGCCCGTATCCTTGTCTGATTTTCACTCCTTTGTTATGCCAAGTGTTGATAACACTCAATGGTAAAGCCTCACCTCCTACGATAAAATATCGCATCTGGCTCAAATCAGCTGCTTTGAATTGTTCGGATTCTGCCATCATTTTGAGCATGGTCGGCACGCCCATGAAAAGCTGACTTTTTTCCTTTTCAAGCCATTGTAAAAGCTGATCAGCCTCAAATTTTTTCATGATCCCCACAGAAGCACCTCTGTGCAAAAGGGGTGTCAATAGCACATTCCAGCCTCCTGTGTGGAATGCTGGCATGCAAGAAATGGTGTGATCTGAAGGTACGATCTCCAGACTCTGAGAGGTATTGACGCTATTCCAAAAGAGCATTTTGTGCGAGTAAATTGCCCCTTTCGGAAAACCTGTAGTCCCTGAAGTATAAAGGATAAACAAGGGATGATTTTCGTCAAAATCCAAAGCTGAAAATTGAGTTTCATTAGCTATGGCAAGCTCCTGGGTAAGGTCTTCCATCCAAATCACTTCTACCTTTGCCTGCTCAGCAATCAAGTGTTCAAACTTTCTTTCCGCAATGATACAAGTAGGTTTTGAATTTGAAATTAGGTATTCAATTTCAGAAGAAGAAAGGCGGTAATTGACAGGCACCAAAGTAATCCCAGTCTTCTGAGCCATAGCAAATAGCGCCACATACTCAATGCAATGCTCTGCAATGACCATAAGTCTATCGCCAGTTTTAAAGCCATCTGAAACGAGCTTGTTTGACAAGTAATTGGCCCGAAGATTCAGTTGCTGGTAAGTAATCGTTCGATTGGTTTCATACTCTGAAATAGCGACCTTATCAGGAGAATATATGGCCCATTTCGATATCCAATCTTTCTTATACATTTTGGCTCTTTTGTTTTGTGTAATAATGTAATACGAAACCTACAACCAGAGAAGACAAAATAGCAATCGTGCTGGCTATTCCTGGATTGTTTACGGTCTCTTTCATATACGGTAAGAATCGGCCATAATACACACCAAAATGAACAACCAATGCGGTTATAGAAGCTGAAAATACAGCTTTTAACTGAACTTCTTTGACGAACATTCCAAAAAGTACGGGGACAAAAGCCGCAGAAAAATAAGCGTAAACACCGTTTTGAGCAAAAATCCCCACACTCAGATTGGGGGAAAGCAATTGCTGGTAGGACAAAACAAAACTGACAATTGCCAGAAAGACAATCATCAGTTTATTCACCAAGATTTCCTGTTTATCTCTCTTATCTTCCTTATAGAAGTACTTTCCAAATAGCGGATTAAAAAGATCTCCTGTGAGTGACGAGCTGAGCGATTGAATCAATCCTTCTAAAGTGGAAAGGCCTGCTGATATCAATCCTAAAATGACTAAAATTCCAATATAAACAGGAAAGCGACTCACTACATAAGTAGAGACTATACTGTCCATTGGGATGGTAGAACCATTGACCGTCAGGTCAGGGAAATATAATCGAGCAAACAGGCCTACAAATACGACCTGAAAGAAAACCACCAATACCAATATCCCAACTATCAAATAGCGATTCACGTCCTTTTCATTTTTTAGTAAGAGCGACTTAGTGATGACATGAGGTTGGCATACGATCGCAATGCCAATGACTGTTTGGCAAAAGATGATTTCAAAAAAATCTCTAAAGAATAGACTATCTGGATCTGTCCAATTCGAAAAATTTGGCCCAATGGATTTTAATTGACCCATAAAGCCTGAAACCCCATCTTCAAAATATGAGGTGCCCGAAGACAAGAGAATAATCGCCACCACGAACATCAACACGGCCTGGATGGAATTGGTATAAACCATAGAATTGGCTCCTCCAAACATCATATAGCCAAACACAAATATGATCACACTCGCCAATACCAAAACCGGATCGGCATTTAATGAATTAGACAGAACTTGAGTAAGCCCCACGCAAATCAATACAATGAAGGTGATCAGTAACAGGGATACAAATGCAAAAAACAGTGCATACGCCTTGCTATTGTACATCTTACCCATCCATTGCGCCATGGTCAAGGCGTTGACATTGGCTCCGTATTTCCTGAAGCCTTTGGTCATAAGAATCAAAGAGCCAAAAATGGCCAAGGGCATCACAATCCCGAAAGATAAAACACCACTCAAACCATACAGAGCAATAAAGCCTGGATTGATAATAAAAGTGGCAGCACTAGTCATGGAAGCTGCCAATGCCAAACCCACTGCAGTAGGCGAAAAAGTGATATTGCCTACTGCATAGTCAGACATGCTTTTAATCTTAAGCGCGCCGCGAATTACGAAAAAAAGAATAGCGATCATATAAAGTATGATCACTATCCAAGTGGCTGTTATCTGCTCAGGGGTAGCGAGGTTATTCATTGCTTGATCTTTAAACCTAAAATTAGTACTGTACAGCAGCCGCAGCAAATGCCAGTCCACCACCTGAGCCAATAAACATAAGTAAATCACCCTTTTTCAATTTCTTGTTTTTATAAGCGTCTTCCAGTGCCATAGGAATACAGGCGGATCCAGTGTAGCCATATTGGTCCATTACCATGTGCGCTTTTTCTCTGCAAACACCCAGATTATCCATGGTTTCGTTTATGGAATTGAAATTCAACTGTGTGATGAAGAAATGGTCAAAATCATCTGGCTTTTTATTCAACCTTTTACAAATATCCAAGGCCATTTCCGTCCACATTTTCGGATTCAATTCTTTGGGGAATTTATGAACAAATTTCAATTGATGGTCGTGATTGGCCAGCACTTCTGCCGTCACTGGCTGATGCGTGGCTCCACCATAAATTCCCATCCAGCCATTGTATTCCCCTCTAGTCTGAAGATCACTTGTCAACCAGCCAGATGCTCCTTCTTGAGCAGACATGACTACTGCTCCTGCTCCATCAGCAAATAATGTGACCGTTTTCTTGTCCTTTTGATTTAGGTATTTGCTCATGGCATATCCGCCTATGACCAAAATATGCTTGTAGCGATCATCTGCACTGATGTACTTTGCTGCCACATCCATAGCTGTCACAAAACCAGCGCATGCCGTATTCAAGTCAAACGTCCCAGCATTTTTCAATCTCAATCGATCCTGAATCACTGAGGCCGTGGAAGGTGAAATGTATTCTGGTGTATCAGTTGATATTACCAATAAATCAATATCCTCTGGGCCAATTCCCGCATCAGTCATGGCTTTCTTAGCGGCTATCTCGCAAAGATCTGCTACTGACTCGTTCTCATTGCACCAGTACCTTTTGGTGATATTAACATTTTCTCTTAGCCAAGCATCTACATCTTCTCCAAGGGTTTCATTAAAATAGCTATTTGGAATTTCTCGTGCAGGCACATGCGCCCCTATTCCAGTAATTTGTGCTCTGTTCATGCTTGTTAGGTTATAAGGTTACGGCACCATCCACGCTCAATACCGAGCCACTGATGAATGAGGCCTCATCAGAAGCCAGGAAGGCATAGGCGTCTGCAATATCGTCTGGTTCGCCTAGTCGGCCTAGTGGGGTCTTAGACACCATCATTTCTATCACTTTCTCAGGCATGGCCTTCACCATATCCGTCGCAATAAAACCTGGAGCTACTGCATTGACAGTAATGGAATGCTTACCCAGTTCTTTGGCCAAAGTCTTGGTCATCCCTATCACACCCGACTTGGTAGCAGCATAGTTGGTCTGACCAAAATTGCCATACAATCCAACCACGGAAGAGGTATTGATAATTCTACCGAAATTATTCTCAATCATATTTGGTATGGCCGCCTTGATGCAATTGAAAACACCTGTAAGATTGACTGAAATGACTTGCTCCCATTGCTCGAAGTTCATCTTCTTGATCGTGGCATCTCTTGTGATTCCTGCATTATTAATAAGGATATCTATTCTACCTAGTTGTTTGATGACTTCTTCAGCAGCTTGCTGAGTGACTTTGGGATCAGCTGTATTGACTTTTTGGAAAATGGCTTGAATGCTTCTATCTGATAATTCGTGTGCTAGTTGATTCCCTGCTTCTTCGTTGATATCCCAAATGGCTATTTTAGCTCCTTCATCTGCAAGTTTTAAAACTGCTGCTTTACCAATCCCAGAGGATCCTCCTGTGACGACCGCTACGCGATCCTTAAGTTTACTCATATTTCTTATTCGCCTAGTTTTGTTTCTGATTTTTCAAAACAAGAAAGGAAATGTACCCCTCTTATTTGTTCATGCTTCGTAAAAATAAACTTAGACCCTAGACTTTCTGGGCGAAAAAGATCAATTCACAGCTTGACTATTGAGTGTAAATGAAATAAAACAAAACATAACTATTTGATTTACTTATCTTTATAACAAATAAATAGTATATGGACTTTTGAAAATGGAGGTCATTGAGCTACAAGGGGTCGCCTGTACTTTTTTTAATCACATGAATTGAAGTTCTGCGGTTCAATTCATGCTGCTCTTCGGAACACGGAATGTCATTACCACAATTATTTGTCAGGTAAGACTCTCCATGCGAGCTGTAAGAAATTCTTTGAGCGTCAACACCCATCTTTACCAAATAACTAGAAACTGCAACAGAACGCTTTTCTGACAACTTTTTATTGTATTCCACACTACTCCGTGAGTCCGTGTGCGAACTTAGGATAACTTCTACATCTACATGTTCAATCATAAAGTTGACTAACCTGTTGAGTTCAGGTTGGGCAGCACTTCTAATTTCATAACTATTCAGATCAAAATATACATTCTGAAACTTAAGCGTATCTCCTTTGGGGATGCCATCTACAAAGTGACTCGTTTCATCGTATGGTTTAATTCGATTGTCGACTATAGGGGTTGTCGCAGGAAATGCAATACTATCATTTGGGTAAATTGGTTCTACCTTCCTTTTCAGATAGAGTCTTGACAGCTGGAGGGTGTCACCTTCTCTAACCTGTACATCCGAGGCCTCTACCAAATCATACTCGTATTTTTCTGCAGTAACTACCCAAGAAGAATGTTTGGGCACGGGTATTGCAAATTTTCCATCCACGTTTGATCTGGTATACAGATACTTGCCTTCATCGTCTTTGAAAAAAATGTCAGACGCATGTATTGGTGTATTGGATTGTTTATCATAAACTTCGCCAATCACCATGGCATAGCTCAATTTTTGGTAATCAAATTTATAAATATCGTCTTTCTTTCCTTTTACTCTATTAGAGGAAAAATAGCCTCCCTCTTCCTTTCTAATAAAGCCAAAGTCATCGCGGCTGCTATTGAATGGCACTCCCAGATTAATTGACTTTTTTCCCAGTCTTTTTTCTTTCAGACTTATACGATATAAATCCAAACCACCCAGTCCACCTCTTCCATCTGAAGAAAAGTAGAGCTGATCCTTATAAATATATGGAAAACCTTCTCTACCCTCAGAATTCACTTCTTGGCCGAGATTTTCGGGTGCACTCCACCCCTGAGGTTCTTTAAATGAAATATATAAATCTGACGCTCCATATCCATCAGGTTTATCAGACGAAAATATCAAGACAGTCCCGTCCGGACTAATGGCAGGTGAACTGGTAGAGTAACTATCATCATTATGAACAAATGGCTTTTCATTGACCCACTGCTCAGATTGCTCATCCCATTCGGCGAAATACAACTTAAGATTGGTCACTCCTTTTTCATCCTTTTTCAACTTGCTCCTGTCTAAATTATTCCGAGTAAAGACCACTGAACGATAGTCATCATAAAAAACCAAGGGGCCTTCATGAAATTTGGAATTCAATCCTCCTTCATAAAATTGAGCTGGCTGATGTGGGTTACTTATTAAATAATAATCGAGGAAATTAGAAGCATCCCAATTAAACTCAAGGTTTACCCAAACAGATCTCGGTCTTGAGGATACAAACATCAGTCCGTCCTTGTAATAAGTTGGGCTAAAATCCAGACCTGGGGAGCATTGACTAATTCTATCTAGTTTTATTTGATCTGTATTGGAGAAAAATTGATCCATATTTTCCAATGCGCTGAGCTGCTCCATGCTTCTGGTACTGGATCCCACTAATGCACTGTATTCGGCATACCAATATTTGGCTTCGCTATATTTTTCATTACTCAAAAGTGACTCCGCCAGATAAAAGTAGAAATCTGGAAGTACTTTCTCATGAGTTATGGCTTTTTTAAACCATACCTCTGCACTATCTGGCATGTTAAGGTTTCTATAAGCTAGTGCTATTTGATCTGTAACATACTTTTCGTTCTCACCTTTCTTTAAAGCCAACTTGTAGTAAGTAACGGAATTGGCGAAACTGAATTCTTCGAATTCCTGATCAGCCTTCTTCAATATAGTTGAAGAGATAGTTTGTCCTAGCAAGGGCAGGTAAAACTGAAAAAATATTAATACGATTGAAAGTCTTCTCATACCTTAACTTGTCTCTACCATCAGTTCGTCATTTCTTTTACTTACTGATTCTTTATGTCTCAAATACTTGGCCAATCTCAACTCTATGGGCAATAAAACCAATGCCAAAGCAAGGTTGGCTCCGACTTGTAAAATTGGCGTTTCTCCTGCAATTGATTCAATGAAAGGCTCCAACTCAGTATGTATATATTCGAAAACAATGAATAGACTTACATAAACCATGAGTCTAATCACGAATAGATTTTGCACTTTGGCAGATATCATATAGGTAATCAAAAAGAGCGAGATCATGATGGAAATCTGGAGCAAATAGAACCACCACTTTTTCCAATATGGTGTATCAATGACAAAACTTAACTCGGCATAATTATCACCCCAAAATTGTGGATGATCTGACTCCCTAATCCTAAAAGTATATTCTCCTGGATCAAGGTTGGTGAATGTAGCCAAATTAAAGGAAGTCACGGGAGACCACTCCTTGTCATAGCCTTTTAGCTGATATTGGTAATAAATTCCATCTGGGTTTTTAAGGTTGATGGATACAAAATCGAAGGTAATATGGTTTTCCTTGTAATTAAAAATAAGGTCGTTTGGCAACATATTATCCAACTTTTCCTGGGTACTATGTTCTAACAGATCCACCCGCTCAAAGAAGAGGCGAATGTCTTGTATGTGTGTTTCCCGTTTTTTTATGCTGTGCTGTATATGCGGCAAGATGACTTTGGTGACTCCATAGGGATTGCCAAACCAAATATTCCCCTGATTATCTTTGGCAACTGAATTTGATACTGCTTCAGTTTCACCTAATTCCCCAGGATGATTAAACCGTCTTACCAGACCATAGGCAGATTGGATCAGACTAAGTCCCTTTCTATGACCGACCCAAATCTGGCCAGCATCATCCACCTCTACCGCATTGCAAAAATTAGAGAGCAGTCCTGATTTCTCATCATATCTATTGAAATTTTCCCCATCAAAACTATATAAACCTGACCCAGATGTTGCGATCCATATAATGCCTTGATTATCCTGAGAGATGCTGTTGATGTCTCTTGCAGGAAAAATTTCATCCTTTGTCAAAAAATTCACCTCACCATCAGGTTTCAATAAAGCTAAGCCGACACTGTGCGCACCAAACCAAATGTTGCCTGCTTGATCTGGTAGGATGGTAAATATTTCATTGTGATAGAACCCTTTCCGGGTATTGTAGTGGGTGATCAGCTCCCCCTGATCATCTAAATGGTAAACGCCGTTTCCAGCTATTGACACCCACAAACTCCCATCGTTGCCCTCTACAATATATCTTACCAAATGACTAAGCCCTACATCCACTGGATCAAGATGTATTTCTTCAAATTCGCTCTTTTCAACGTTATATTTTATCAACCCAGAATTTCGGGTTCCTAGCCAAATGAAATTGCCCCTTTTTAGAATTCGGGTCACCTGATATTTTTCTGTCTGATTTAAAATCTCAAAGGTTAGACTATCCTGATATGGCTTATTAAATGCTCTGACGAGTCCTTTGTCCGTAGCCAAATAATACAGATTTTCATTGGCTTGATACAAGTCATTGACCCCTTCAATTTTTCCTGATTTTTTTAATTCATAGTGATGAAAAAATGCTCGGTTCAATTGGATCAATCCATTCCCAAAGGTTCCTACCCAGATTTCGTTTTCTCTATCTACATAAAGACTACTTATTTGGTTACTTGGAAAATCATGACTTTTGTCAAAGCGAGTCAATCTATAGGCATGATTATTTTTTAGCTCTATTTCTACCAGGCCTGAAGCGGCTGTACCCACCCAGAGTGTTTTTAGATGATCACGGGTGATAGATGTAACCCTCATTTTTTCAGCTCCTTTGACTGGATTCAGGATTCCTGTGGTTGCTTCACCATGCTCAATATAAAACAAACCATTATCTGTACCTACCCATAGCACCTCATCATCATGAGGATCTTCATAAAGAGTATTCACGGCCTTACCAAACGACCCAACAACAAATCCTATAGGAGAAATGTTTTGTTCTTCATCTATTTGCAGCATCAGGAGCCCTTCGTTCGTTCCAATATAGAATCTATCTTTGTGTCGGATAAGATCATAAGAAATAAGTTGTGTTAAAAGGTCAACTTTGACAGGTGCTGCCTCTCGATTCTCGATCCGTATCAATCCAGTGTTTTGTGTGAGACCCCAGAGCACTTGGTCGTTGTCTTGATAAAGCCGATTTACTTTACTCGGAGCTGATTCTGGGCTGAGTATTTTCCTATACCTTCCATGTTCTACTATACTTATTCCTCCATTATTATACCCCAAGTATAAATGACCATCTGCACTGACCATACACGCCGTGACTAAATCGCCTATGGTACTATCCATCTGATTGAATTTCAACATGGTTTTACCATCAAACCTATAGAGCCCATCATCGGCTCCCAGCCACAAAAAACCGTCCTGATCTTGAACTACATCATAAATAAAAATTCCTTCAAAGTCCTGATCAATTCCGTATTGCTTGACAGTAAAATCACGGACTCCCGCCGTCAGATCCAGCAAATGGAAACATATCAAGAGTATGGATAATAGAGCGCTTTTCATTGGCATAGGTTTTACTTGATTGATTTGGTTTGGTACTTCACATTTACTTTGTATTTGAACTTAGGTGGCCCACCAATGGGTGAAGAGAAAAAGGCAATGGCTTCACCATACTGATTGGTTAAATAACAAACCATGTCATTTCTTGAGGTTTTATTTTTAACAATTTGTAAATCCATGGAAGTATTCTTCTCTTCTTCATCTATAAAGTGCTTGCTAGATCCCCAGCTATTATTAGCTGAGACCTCAGCCTTATGCCTATTTTTAGCAACAGAGTACAGCAGCACGAATCCCTCTTTGTCAAAATCGAAGTTGTGCTGCGTAATACTCACCATATCTTTATCAATAAAAGGATACAGGTGTGCGACTGAGTTGACCGCCTCTGGCAGTCTGAAAGAATACTCATAGGTAAATGCATTTGCGCCTTCTACTTCTCTATTGACATCTGGTTGAGTACTTAAATAATATTTGTACAGATTGCCATCATTTCCCAAAAGGCCCTCGGCAATGATCTTGAAAACATGTCCATTCATTTCCTCAGACTTCTCTCCTTCCAAAGGATTGAAGGGTCCAAATGAATACCATTTGTTGTCATATTCTGGCTCGTCATAAAAAGTCTTGGATGCCAACAAATGACCACTTTTATAATTGCCTACAGGGTCAGTTTTTCTACTATCCAATTCGCTATGCGTACCAGCGCCACTGTAGACTGAAAAATTAGTTCTCGTATCCCATTCGCCATTTTTCTCATCAATATTGTCTCCAGTACCTGGATCAAAAATTCGAATATATATAGGCTTAGTAAAAGATGATGGGATTACAAAAAAGAAGACTTGACTATTGTCGTCATCTCCCCACGCCGTATTGCTTTCTGCCCCGAAAGTCACCAAATAGTCGATCTGCTCAAAGCTGCTAGGCACCATCTGAGCTCTAAGGTGTATTGGATTCGAATAGAAAAAAATGGTGATAATCACCAAAATAAAAATTTTAGATATCTTCATCTCCTTCAATTACTATGGTTCTGTTTAGCGATAAGTTTATAATTTGATCCTGACCCTCAACTTTCGCCAAAAGTCTGACATGGTAGCGTCCTTCTTGCAGGTACTCATGTTCGACTTCTTCTCCAGTTGCAAACTTGCCATCTCCAAAATCCCAAAAATATCCAATGCGATTCGGGGCATTTTGAAAAGAAAGCGTGGGAATGGCCGAAATAATGTTACTCCCTTGTCTTTGAAGCTCAAAAGAAAGTCTGTAATTCTCAGCAATGGTCACCTGAAACAACCATTCTTCTTCAAACAAGGCATTTGCCTGAGGGTCTATGACTGACAATACGATGTCATAAGTCCCTAACGAATCATAACAATGCGCTGCGACTTCGCCATATTTAATTGTATCATTGGCGAAAGTCCATTTGTAAATCAGGTCTGCTCTATCGGCTTGAATGGATTCTTTTGCATCTAATACAACACAGTTGTTCAGTAAATAAACTGAATCATAATCTGAAGTTTGTGCAACAGAATTATTGACAAACACACCTAAGATGAGGACAACAAGATATTTCATAAACATAGCTCTATACCCTCAAAAGAAGGTGATAAAACTATATCGTGTGCTTTTTCTCGTCGAATGGATCAATTCACTAGTTGAGTCTAGGATGTGAGTTTCAAAATGGAATTTGTACAATGTCTATTAACCTCATCCATCCCAACAGCATAGTGTAGATTACTATTTAAAAAAGAAGGCCACCCCCCAGTGGCCTTCATTAGCATACTAATTATTGTTTTTGCAAAATCAGATATTGAAAGGCATCCAAGCTGATTTCATTCCCCAATGGGATGTTTTCGTCAGTTAATAAATTTTCCCAAGAGGAGTTTTGAAGGCTGGTAGGCAATGAAAAAGTCTTTGATGTAGCTCGTGTATTCACTAAAATCAAAAGTTCGGAGGTTTCATTGGTTCGACTAAAAGCTATCACGTCAGTATCACTATAGGCAATCAGTTCTCCATGCAAGACCTCAAGCACACTTTCACGAACAGCCATCAAATCTTGGTACTGCTTCAAAATGTCAGGATTTTGACTCCAGTCAATAGGATCCTTACCAAAAAAAGATATCAGTGATGGCCTCCCGATCTCCTGACCAGAATAGATCAGAGGCACGCCACCTATAAAGGCCGTAGCAACAAAAGCGCCTACAGATCCCTCATTTGTATATACTTCTTCGGGTGTCTCATCCCATGCATATACATCATGGTTGGTGATATATCTCAATTTTGATTGATTGGCATCCAAACCACTCATTTCTTGCTCATGTGTCACAAAAAGACCTGATGCACTATTTGAGTTGCTATAAATGTTCTTGATTTTTCCGTAAAAATCCCAAGCATAGTTGAATTCAAAACCTGATGTAAAATTCTCTGCTTTTCCCCCTTCGCCTAGCCAAATCAACTCTTTGTCAGTTGCTGAATTGATTGAAGCTATGGCCTCCGACCAAAACGCATCTGGAACGAAATCTATGGCATCGCATCTAAAACCATCAATGCCCGCCTCCTCTATCCAATATTTCATAGATGCAATCATTTCGGCTTGCATATCTATGTTGTCAAAATTCAGCTCAGCTACATCCGTCCAGCCTGTCCCAGGCGGCTCAATGATGTTTCCATCACTATCCTGCACATACCAGTCTGGTGTTTGCATCCATTCATGATCCCATGAAGTATGATTGGCTACCCAGTCCAAAATCACTGCCATATCTCTACTATGCGCTTCGTTTACCAACGCTATCAAATCATTCAAGTCACCAAATTCAGTATTTACGGCCTGATAATCCTGCACACTATAGGGTGAATTCACTCCCTTCAGCTGACCTATTGGATAAATAGGCATCAACCAAATCACATTAGTTCCTAAGGACTGTATGTGATCCAAACCTGCAGTCACACCTGCTAGTTTTCCTGAAGAGCTGAAAGCCCTTAAGTTCACCTCATAAATCACACGATCTGATAATTTTGCAATATTACTAAAGGAATTGACTGTTGCGGTTTCGTCTTCTTTGTCTATTGGGGTAGGTGGCACCATCCCTGATTCTTCACAGGAAAATGATACTGCCATCATGACTATTGTCATTATCCAAACACTCTTCATTTGCTCTCTCTATTTTGTTCAATCAAAAAATGCAGCCAGAGTATCCTCTGGCTGCACCGTCTACTTAGAAAAGTACAATTATCAAAATAGACTACCAGTGTCTTATTGGCTCCAAGCCAATAAATTAATTTTCAATAATTTCATAATTGAACTCATAAGGGGAAGAACCGCTTTCAAAGCTCAATATTACAGTATAATTTCCATCTGCCTTAATGTCGAACGAAGCGGCATCAAAAACCAGTGGCCCTCTCTTGGCATTAATATCCTTCACTCCATAATTGATGGCCCAGTCATTGTCTGCTCTAAACTTCAATGCGCCTACGACCAAATCAGTTGTAATACTCCAAGTATTAGCATCTGGGTCATAAGTCATATCAGTAGAAGTATCCCATCCGCCAACTGTGGCTGTTCCGATCAACCCAAAAGAGGTCACTTGAACTGCTTCATAAGTAAGTGCAGAGGTGTCTACTTTGAACTTATAATAACCAGCTTCAATGGACAGGCCGTCCTTTGTGCCATCCTTAGTCAAAACACCATCAGACTCATATCCAAAGTTGGTGTGATCCCAGTCTGGATTGCTAGTAAACTTAAAGCCAGCGCCTTCTGCGAAGTACATGTATCCTTCAAACAAATGATCACCCACTTGAGAAATGGTACCTGCTGTAGATGGATCCCACCCTTGATGACTACCAGGTGTCCAAAGCACTCCTTTTTCAGTAGCATCTAGCGTATTCACAGTGAAACTTATTACTTCAGACATCAATTCTGTTGTAGAAGTAATTGCTTTAATTCTAATTTCTGTTTCTACAGCAGTGGCTTCATTCTGACCCAAGTTTCCAACTACATAATAGTTCAAAGCCTCGTTAGTAATCGCCAGTGAAGTCTCCGTGGTTTTACCCAAGATAGCAGTAGTCGCAAAGTCTGTACCTGCCACTGCTGCTTCAATAACATAGGTTACATCACCAGCAGAGCTAAACTCTGCCGCATCCCATGCCATGGCGAATTGATCTGAAAGATTGCTATCATCTATGGAAGTAGCTGAACTTGCTGCTGGACTAGTCAAAACTGGAGGAGTTCCATCGTCACCAAAAGTGGTTACATCAAGGGCCACCACATCAGAAATCAAATCTGACACACCTTCACTTTGAGCGACAATTCTCAATTCCACTTCGGCCAATACATTTGGATCTTGATTCAATTCGGCCAGAATTAAGTCATTTAATTCGGCAATAGTAACCGTCACGCTACTTTCCTGAGTCGAACCTACTATGGCCGGGGAGTAAAACACATTGTCCTTGAAGTCAATTTCCACCAAATAAGTCACAGCCAGGTTTACACCATAATCTGCTTCTTCCCAAGTTACAGTCCAGTTATCCTCTAGGTTATCTTCTGTAATCACCAGGGCTGATCCAGAAGTAGGCGTACTCACAATAGGTGACGACACTTCATCACTCACCATTACTTTAGAATCATCTGTACATGCCTCTATGAGCAAGACACACAGAAAAAAAGATAAATATTTGTATAGTTTCATAATCGTTTCGTTTTGTAATTAATAATCAGTGTTTTGTACCAGATTGGTATTTAGACCAAGGTCAAATGCTGGTAGCGGATATAGATTGAAATGGTCATCAGTGGCAACACCTTCTTGTGCTCCACCTTTCCAATCCCAAGTCAGACTGCCATCAGAAAATTGGCCAAATCTTATTAGGTCTGTTCGACGATGTGCCTCCCAGTATAGCTCTCTACCTCTTTCTTCCAAAAGGAAATCGAGCGTAAGATCCCCTGCTACAATATTGCCTGAGTTGTCACCATACGCTCTTTCGCGCAGCGCATTGACATAAGTCAAAGCAGTAGCTGCATTACCACCAGATCCACCTCTTAAGACAGCCTCAGCATACATCAAGTACACATCTGCCAATCTGAAAAGTGGAAAGTCAGTATCTACAAAATTGCTGTTCTTGCCTTTGTCTCCGAAAGAACTGATATTCTTGTACTTGCCGCACAAATAGCCCTGATTGAACAAGAAGGGATTGGCGATTTCCAAAGCCTGTCCGTCTGTATGGAAAATAGCTCTGCTGTCTGTAGCACCTGATGGGTCTGCAAATACGCTTTCTACAAAAGACGTAGTAGGCCTATTGCCTGACCAGCCTCCTGCACCTATGCCATACTCGTTGTCGGCATCCATAGAACCACCTACTGCTGCATGTATAATAAACGTCATGCCACCATAGTTTCTTGAGTTGTTTCCATCTTCTGCTATGGGGAAAATAATTTCGTCTCGCTGTCTGTGATTGTCCGCTAAGAAGAGCTCTTGATACTGTGGAATTAATGAAAACTGCCCAGATTGAATCACATTGTTGCAATTCTCAAGGCACTTGTCAAAGTCATCCTGGCCTACTCCCAAATAAACTTCAGCATTGAGATACATTTTAGCCAATAGCGTCCAGGCCATGGCTTTATCGATTCTAGCGTACTCGTTCATACCTGCATCTACCAAATCAGGAAGTGCCAGTTCTATCTCCTCCTCTATATGATAATAAAGATCAGATCGGCTAATTTGCTGTGGCATAAATGCTCCTACCTCATCTTCAGGTGTGATGAATGGTACATTTCCCCAAAGATCCAAGGCATAGTAGTAATACAGCGCACGAAGCATTTTTGCCTCAGCGATATAGGTAACTACCTCACTTCTGAAATCGTCCGAAAGATCACCAAGATTATCACCTGCTTCGCGAATGTATTCGTTGCAGTAGGCGATATTAATGAAGATTCTTTGATACAATAATTTCAAATAGAGGTTATTGTCTCCCCAATTTTGATTTTGGAAATCGGATAATCCAGGATCATTCCATGCGGCGATAACTTCATCTGTGGAAATTTCCTGTGCAGTCCAATAAGTACGCATGAATGAAGTTGTCCCTTCATCATCTGCAGAGATTTCTGGCAGACCAAATTCTCCTCTTTGTCCTGTTAAGGTCATGCCACCATATAGCTTAGCCAAAAACTGTCTATAGCCATCTTCAGTGTCAAATACAGAAGCCGAGCTAATCGTTTGCTCATTTAGTGGCTCAGTATCCAGGTCGTCTACACACGCACTAAAAGAAAAAGTGAATGCTGCGACCAACGTAATTTTTAATAGATTATTTTTCATTTTGATTCTATTTAAAGCCATTAAAATTGAGCGCGTAGGCCTACTATGAATGATCTGGTTCTAGGGAAAAAATTGTTATCCAATCCTCCACTGATTTCTGGATCAAGCCCTTTGTAGTCGGTAATGACTAAGGCATTTTGCACACCAGCTGATAATCTCAGGTTCATCAGGCCATTAAAGGCATCGTCGAAGTTGTAAGCCAAATTGATATTGTCAATTCTAAAAAATGAAGCATTCTCAATGTAGTGGTCTGAGAACCTGGTATTCACTCCATTGACGAATTTGGTATCATCTGCCTGAGTAGACATATTGCTCAAGTACTCCATTGAGTTGTACAAGCCCATATACGTGCTACTGGAAGCCACATTATTGTATACATAATTGTTCAAATGCGCTCTACCTGTAATGGAGAAGTCGAAGTTTTTATAGCTCAGCCATGAATTGATACCCATAGCTATTTGTGCCGCAGGATTGTGATAAACATACAAGTCAGAGCTATTGATGATGCCATCATCATTTCTATCTACATAAGCATCCTCGATAGGGTTGCCATTGGTATCATACACTTGCTCATACACGTAAAACGAATTCACTGCATTGCCTAGTTTCTGAACCTGAATGGTGCCTGAAGTGGTTCCTCCTACAGCCCCCGTTTGAACAATGTAATCTGGATCGTCATTTAGATTCAATTTGGTCAGCTCATTGTGATTGTAATACACATTGTAGTTGAGTTTCCATTTCCAATCATCACTATCGATCACCAACCAGTTCAAATTCAGCTCAATACCCTTGTTTTCCATGCTACCCACATTGGTAAGCACTCTTGCTGAGAAATTGGTGCCCACTGGTACATCCACGGTATTCAACAGATCATCCGTTTTCTTGAAATATACATCCACACTACCTGTCACTCGATTGTCTATCAAACCGAAATCAATACCTGCATTGTATGTAGTAGTAGTTTCCCATTTGATGTTGGCATCGTAGCCATCAGGCCTATAGGTATTGTAATAAGTAGACCCAAATGGATATCTGGAGGCATTGTCACTTACTGTGTAGGTGGTCATGTACGGGTAGTCATTTCCGGTATTCAAATCCTGCTGTCCTGTGATACCAAATCCTAATCTCACTTTCAAATCAGACACTACAGCGCTAGTATTCAAGAAGTCTTCATTGGCAGCATGCCAAGCAAAAGCGACAGCTGGAAACCAACCCCATCTGGTATCTGGTGAAAATCTTGACGTTCCATCATTACGCAAAGTCGCTGTTAGGATATACTTGTTCTTCAGATTATAATTCGCTCTGCCGAAAAATGAAACCAGATAATACTCTGACTCGAAGCTTTTGGCTTCTGTAGATTCTGTTCTATAGGCGTTGAGCAATGAATCGGAATTTGATCTATGGAAATGTGACCATGAGTAACCTGCCATCACATCAAATTTGCTATCCACTGAAGGCAAATCCTTTTCATAGTTCACATAGAAATCAAGCAATTGATTTTCTCTACTATCTTCGTAAGGATTGATTCGTCCACCTGCTACAGTCGGCACATATACCCATTGTGTGCTATCCAGGACATTGTTGTGCCCTTCAGATTTCTGATAGTCATAGCCTAAATTCAGGTTTGCTCTGAGTCCTTTTAATACTTCAAAGTCAAACTTCATATTACCAATGCTACGCTTTACTGTAGATGTATTATCTGTCAGGGCTAATTGTGCTACTGGATTGGCCGGAGCCAAATTGATGGACGTGCCATCTATACCTCCAACGGTCCAGGTGGTATACCCTCTCCATCTGATATTGCCATCATAAACAGGTTTGGTAGGGTCATAAGCGATAGCATTGCCAATTGCATTTTGTTCAGCAAAATTATTGTTGTTCAACATGCCTTTGGCATTGATTTGCACCTTCAGTCTCCCGTTTAGCAAAGTAGGATCTAGTGCCACAGCCAAGGTCGTTCTTTCAAAATTATAGGTTTTGAGAATACCGTCTGTATTGTTGTATCCAAGAGATACTCTATAGTTCAGATTTTTTATTCCCCCTGAGACACCAAAATTATGATCCTGACCAAAGGCATCTTGATAGATTTCTTCTTGCCAGTCCGTATTTTCAGTACCAAGCAAATCCAAAACGGTTGGCTCGCCAGCGTACTGATCATTGACCAAAGCACGGAATTCGTCCCCACTGTATACCTCCACCTTTTTTGGTGTAGTGTACAATGTGCCCGTAAAGTTGTAATCAAAGTTCAATCCGCTTTGTCCTCTTTTGGTGGTAATAATAATGACACCATTGGCTGCTCTAGAACCATAAATAGCTGTGGCTGAAGCATCCTTGAGAATCGAGAAAGTCTCGATGTCGTTGGGATTGATACTAGATAGCACATTGGGAGAGCCTCCTGTAGGCGTATTGTCAATGGGCACACCATCTATCACGATGAGTGGATCATTGCTAGCAGACATAGAAGATCCACCACGAATTCTGATGGTAGAAGTATTGCCTGGAGCACCACTATTGGATGTTACCGTAACACCAGCTGTTTTTCCCAGTATCAGCTCCTGAGGGGAGTTAACTGCTCCTCGATTGAAGTCGTTGCTGTTGATAGACGCTACTGACCCGGTCGCATCAGATTTTCTTACCGTTCCATAACCGACCACAACTACTTCGTCCAGGGCTTCAATATCCATTGTCATGGCTATATCTACAGTCGACCGCCCATTCAGTACAGTCTCCTGAGACAGGTACCCAACAAAAGAGATAACCAAGGTAGCATTAGGGTCTGATACATTCAGTTTAAACTGACCATCTATGTCAGCCACTGTTCCCTCAGTTCCTCCTTTCACCAAAACAGTAGCACCTGGCAATGACTCGCCAGTCTCTGAATCGCTTATCTTTCCCGAAATCTCGGTAGGTTCTTCAACCTGCTGTGCAAGAGCTTCATGTGGGCTAAAGGCATACCACATGGCCGACAACAGATAGATTAATAAGTATATTTTTCGCATTTGTATTTTGTTCTAGTTTTAGTTTTTATCATTCTAGTTTTGATCGAATCCTTTATGTGATCCAGATCACTGCGTCAATGAGCAGTCTCATTTTGAACCTCAAGTGGCTCATCTTTTTCCGAATAGTGTTTCATTTTCATAGTGTTTTTAGTTTAAAAGTTGGAAACGTATGGCTTGCCCTCCACCTGCTGCCAACTGGATTTCTAATGTCTGTTCTGCAGAAACAGTCATTTGATTTATTTGAATATCCGTCGGATTAGATTCCATATCAGCGCTAAGACCATCAGCATAGATCTCAGCTTTATATTTTTTCCCTGGCATTAAAAAGTCCAGTGTCACCTCAAAAGAACGACTGCTTTCGTCAGTTACACTACCCAGATACCAATCGTCACTCTTTCTATCTTTTCTCACAATAGTGAGGTAATCGCCTATTTTGGCGTTCAACACTTTGGTATCTTCCCAATCAGTAGGGACATCTTTGATAAACTGAAAAGCAGGTTGTCCTTTATAGTTTGCAGGGAGATCTGCCACCATTTGCCATGGGCTGTAAATCGTGACATACAACGCTAGCTGCTTAGCCAAAGTAGTGTGTACTCTGTTGTTTGGCTTAGTTCTGATATTGATGTCAAAAATTCCAGGTGTATAGTCGAGTGGACCAGCCAAACATCTGGTGAATGGTAGGATAACCGTATGCTCAGGTGGATTTCCTTCGCTCCAGGCTTCATATTCTGTACCACGAGCCCCTTCCCTGGTCATCAGGTTTGGATAGGTTCTTCTCAGACCTGTAGCCTTTACTGGCTCGTGCATATCTAGCATTACCCTATACCTGGCAGCTAATTCTGTTACATAGTTGTAATGATTGACCGAAAACTGACTTTGATGCCATTCTTTTCCGTTGATTTTTTTGGTGACGTATCCCGTCTTTACCGTCAGTATGTTATACTTATTACAAAACTCAAAAGCATCTATGATTTGTCTTTCATAGTTGGTCACATTACCACCAGTTTCATGGTGACCAATGATACTAATGCCTTTGGAAGAAGCGTAGCTGCTTAATTCGTTGATATCGAAGTCATCATACGGCTTGTCAAAATCAAATTCTCCAGATGACCAGTCGCCGTCCCAGCCCTCATTCCAACCCTCAACCAGAACGGCACTCAAATTATTATCAGCGGCGAAGTCAATCATTTCTTTCACATTTTCTGTCTTAGCACCATGCTTTTCCCCACTTCCCCAAGTCTGAGTATTCACATGCATGCCCCACCAGATGCCATTGTACTTACCCGTTTTAATCCATGACTCGTCTTTGATTTTGCTTGGTTCGTTGAGATTGAGAATGAGGTAAGAGGTAATCAGATCGCCGGCATTTTCACCTATTTGAATACTTCTCCATGGAGACTTGGTCGGAGTACTTGTGATGACGCGCTCACCTGTTGATAACGGTACTAAATCAGCCTTGAAGCCAGTCCCTTCTGGTTTCAATGTCATGGCCGAAAAGTCAACCAAAGCCGCCTCATGCACACTTACAAATAGGCTATCTCCCAATTCCATGGTCAGTGGTGTATGTACATTCTGACTTAGCTCAGATACTTTGTTTTTTTGAAACAAATATTCGTAATCTGTAGCCTCACCATAAGCAGGAATCCACCAGGCATCAAAATCATGGACAAAATTGAATTCAGTGAGTTCATCAGTGATTACAAACTCCTTTAAGTTTTCTTGCTCTGGAAATTCATATCTAAAACCCAATCCATCATCAAAAACTTTGAAGACAATGTCCAATTTTCTTTTGGTAGCATTCTTTTCCTCTAGGCTTACTTTTAGGCAATTGTATTTTTCCTCAATGTTTTTGGTTTCTCCCCAAGGCTGTGACCAGGTATTGTGGTAAGCATATTCGCTAATGGCTAGAACTTTAAAATTGTCCAGACTGGCAGCTTCATCCTTCAGTTGGAAACCCAATTTCGAATCGGATATGAGTTGAGAACCATTTTTTGAGACGCTATAGTAAGGCTGGCCATTCTGCAACGTGAGTGTAACCGAAATAGCTCCATCTGGCGAAACCACTTGATACTCATCATTGCATGAAATTATAATCGAACTAAAAAACAATAAGGTGAGCAAACTGAAAATCTTGTATGTGTTCATTTGAATAAATAAGCGTCTTTGTAAATACCAATTAGCCAAACTTATTTTGACTTCTACAAAAAACTTTCAAATGGAAAGCTTTCCCAAAAAACACATTTTCAGTATAGAAAATATAAAGGAATTATTTTTTAACTCATTGAATATATGACACTTATGGATTTATCGATATAAATAATATATAGCGAAATAGCAGTGAAATTTGAGGGTGATCGCATAATTTGACCTGTATTATGTCATGAAAGTTACAAATCGAACTATCCTGGCAATAAACGAGACCAACAGAACCTGAAACCATTTGATACACAAAAAAACCCCTGAAGAAAACTTCAGAGGCTTAAACTATTCAAGCAATTATTTATCTAACTATCTACCTCACAATTTTGTAACCTTAAATGACTTGAACTCATTCAAATCATTTACAACGACCACATAAATTCCGCGCTTTAAAGAAGACAAGTCTAGATCAATAACACCTGTGCTATTTGAAACAATGTTGTTTGAAAGAATGGTTCTGCCCGAGGTATCCAATATGCTAATCATTGTAGATTTTTTCTCAGTACTTGGAAATTTCAGGTGGAGCACATCTTGAACAGGGTTAGGATATAGTAGCACCTGCTGAACCGCCTCTATTTGTTCTTTTGCTTCTCTCACCCGCGCTCCAGTAGCAGATTCAAATGACCAATGACCAGAATATGCTCCTTCGTAAACTGAGCCTGACTGCGCCGAACCTGTCAGATTCTCCACGTGTATATAATCACTTGACTGCCACCTGTTTTTCAATCGCTTATGTCCATCATAATCCTCTATAGTCCACTGTGCACTCCATGCTCCTGTGCTGATACTTGTACACTCGACTGTACCACTGAGTGATTCAATGTTCATATACTGGCCTGTTCCTGAGTTCTGGATGGCTTGATGCCCATCTACGTCAACTAATTCCCACTGGTGGTCTGCAGCAGTGCTGAACCCACCGTATGAAACATTAGTGCCTGCATCAAACAAATAAGTTCCTTGCCACCTATTGACAATATAGAAACCTGATCCTCCACCTATTTGCTCATCAAATTGCACCCAGTTTATATTAAAATCACTAGAAGCAGCATAAAGCCTTATAGTTTGAGAGCCTGCCGTCAATGTTGCTGTGGTTGTTACAGTTGTCCAGTTTTGCCATCCACCTGTTCCGCCGACAGTAGCGCTTCCAAGTGTTGCGCCAGCACTATTTCTTAGCTCCATCGTACCACCGCCAGCTCCACTGGCCATTCTAAAGCTAACAGTGTACACTCCAGCTGTCACCACATTAACATTGTAATCCATCCAGTCACCCGCATTGATCCAACCTACGTTCAATCCTCCACCAGCATCTGAAGTACCTTCTGTTTGAACTCCTGACATGGCGTCCCAATCTTCCGCCTGAACTATACCTGGCAAATCAACTCCTGTAGCTCCTGCTCCACTTTGTAAAACACTGATGGTTCTAGTGATTCCATCGCCCGATACGGTTACTGATCCAGTTCTAGCTGAACCTGAATTGGCAGATACACTTATTGTAAATGACCCATTGTTTGTACCACTTGTAGTCGATGTAGAAATCCAGCTCTGATTGTCAGAGACTGTCCAGTTCACGTTAGAAGTAACATTGATGGTGCTATTTCCACTTGTAGAACCTACTGATAAGCTTGAAGGAGAAACTGCTAAGCTTGAAGGCACTGTAGTTGGAGAAAACTCAATCCAGTTCAAATTAATTCCACTGCTAGCTGCGTATATTCTTAAAGTTTGAGTTCCAGCGGACAGGTTAGCATCAGCAGAAACCGTCGTCCAGCTTTGCCATCCTCCTGTACCTCCGAACGTTACACTACAAAGTGTTGTACCAGAGCTGTTTCTTAATTCTAAAGTTCCTCCAGAAGCACCACTAGCGACTCTAAAGTCTACAGCATATCCACCTGCCTCAGTAACATTTACATTGTAATCTATCCAGTCACCAGCATCGATCCAACCAACATTGGTGCCTCCACCCGTGTCTGTAGTAGCTTCTGTTTGCACACCTGACATGGCTGTCCAGCTTTCGGCCTGTATAGTACCAGGAATAGGAACTCCAGGCCCCGCATCAACTGTAACTAATGATGAATCCGTGAATCCTCCATCTAGTGTCGTGGCTGTAATACTGGCTGTACCTGCACCTACACCTGTCACCAAGCCATTCGCATCTACAGTTGCAATGGCTGTACTACTTGAACTCCAGATTACCGCTTGATTATTGGCATTAGATGGAGAAACTGAAGCTGATAACTGCAGAGTTGTACCTAGGTCTATGGTAGAATTACCAGGACTAACAGACACACCTGTAACATTAATTACGTCTGGCTGACTATTGTACCATACACCATCCAAATACCACCCATCTGTACCATTTCTAGTCAAATTTTCGGTTTTGTCATCATCATTTCCACCATTGAAAATCAAATTGGTAGAGGAAATGTTAGTAAACGTATGGGCATACCAGTCACCACCTTCTGCTGTCATAGCAACTCCTGGCCATGTAGCATTTGGTAAAACCCCAGTCGGTTCGGCATCCCAATAATAAATATTAGTCGATGTCCATGTTGATGGTGTATAGAAGTGTACCGTAAAAGTAGTTGCAGGATTCACTGTAACAGTAGTAGAAGCTTGGTAATCACCATCCTCTGTAGTCACAGTAATGGTTGCCGTACCTACAGATATACCAGTAACAACTCCTCCAGCACTTACTGTAGCAACACCAGGATTGCTTGAACTCCAAGTTACATTTCTATTCGTTGCATTTGCTGGCTGAATAGATGGTGTAATGGCCTGAGTCAGCCCTTCGTTGATTGTTGCACTGGTAGGAGATACACTGATACCTGTAACTTCCACCACTGGAACATTCGCATTCGTTAAGACTATGTACTCATAGGGGTCCAAAGTTACATTTTGACCAGTAGTCCAACTTACTGATGAACCACCTGGAGTGAAGATATCATTATATGTACCGGCCATTCCTGCTGGAATAGTAAACGAGCTACTGCCTCCTCTTGGGTTGATCAATATGGCCACTTTCTCTCCTCCACTCTCTTTAGTAAAAGCAAATACGTTAGGATTAGAACCATCTGGATTGATATAAGATACTGGAAGGCCTCTTCTTAGCGCTTCGCTGTTGTTTCGGGCAGTTAGCATGGTCTGCATTTCCGAATATACTGTCAAATCTTGTGTCCAGTTGATTGTCCCAGAGTTCCATGGATAAGGAAGTGGATTTGTATTTCCTACTTCCATGCCATTGTAGATAAATGGAACACTTCTGTGGTAAGTCGCCAGTGCAAATGCTGCCATAACCCCTGCTCTTCCTCCTTGTAGGAAAGAGAATGGGGAACCTTCTGCGTTGTAATCGTCATGGTTACTAAGATATCTAGCGACTAGTTGAGTAGGGTCTGCGCCTATGTACTCACCAGTGGTTACACCGTCCAAATTGGTCACAGGCTCGCCTGAATCCCATACTTTCTTCATTACATTCCAGTAGAAGTTTGTACCGAAGATGTAATCAAATCCGTTACCATAGTGATAGCCAGGCTCGTTGTCTCCACAAAATGGTGTGCAACCCGTGGACGCTCCTTCGTTGGATCCTTCAGCCAATAGCAACAAATCATGAGAAGATATACCCCTCAAATTGCTTACTGCATTGGTCCAAAATGCTGGTGGAGCTTTATCCGCCCAGTCAAATCGAAAACCATCTACATTAGCTGCAAAAATCCAATAACGCATTGCATCTATCATGGCAGCAGAGGCAGCACTGTTATCCAGATCTAACCAGGCTACATCTGTAAAACAATAGTTGCCAGGATCAGGACAAGGGTATTCAATATTGCCACTACCATCTTGATGATACCAGTCTGGATGTTGCGTGATCCAAGGATGATCCCATGCCGTTTGATTTGCCACCCAATCTATAATGACTGACATACCCAAATTATGAGCATCCTCTACAAGACCACGTAGATCATTTAAAGTTCCTAAGTCAGGTGCTATACTTTTTAAATCTTTATGACTATAGGGAGATCCATCTGGATTGTTTTCAACTCCTAGCGGGAAAATAGGCATCAAATAAAGCACGTTTATTCCCAAATCACTCACCCGTTGTAGGTTGGCTCTTGCTCCTGCAATATCTCTGGATGAACTATACTCTCTCAAATTCATTTGATAGATGTTGGCATCCATACGATGCGGCACGCCCTGAAATGGTGTGCCATACTGTGGCGGGTCTTGAGCCATGACCCCAAGACTGGTTAAAAGGACAGCTACAAATAGTAGCATGGTCGATACCTTGTTAGGAAAATAATAGGCATGACGATTCCCGTCAATAATTGTTTTGTTTTTGTGTTTCATAATAAAAAGTTTAGAATTAAATTTTCTGGAAGCTTAAAAACCATTAAATGGTCGGCTTCTGTTTTTGATAAGTTGCTCTGGCCGTGCAACCGTTTATTTAACCACTAGGCAAGTGATGCATGAAAGGCATGTAGCGGTTGAATTATTTCAAAAACTTTCTTCAGAAAGTAATTCATAAATCAACTTGCTTTGGAAACTAAACTCAAATTAACAGATTGAGATATAGAAATTTATTATTCCAAAAGGGATGCAACTCCCTGGTTTACAATTATTTAAAAAAACAAAAGGTGAGACTAAATATAGAATTTGTATAAACCTTATTTGGTCTCTTTTGATTGGATATTCATCACTCGATCCTCAAATTCATTATTGGGGACGGTAGATTGACTTTTAATCCGATTCTTGTAGGCGTAAATCGTATTGACTGAGTAACCCAAAATATTAGCCAATCGATCACTGTCAGTAATACCAATTCGAATTAAGGCAAAAATTCTAATTTCAGGGCTTAGGATTTGACCCTTCTCAGGATGGAATTGTTTGTCTTCTTCAAAGAGCGAATTGAACCTATTGATGAAATTAGGGAAAATCTTCACAAAGGCTTCATCAAAGTTATTGAACAGTTCTTCATGTTCCTTTTTAAGATCAAGCTTCTTTAGCACATACCTGATATCGTCGTACTTTTTGTCGAGCAACTTAGATTCTATACTTTTCTTTAGATCAGACATCTTGTTCAGGTTTCTGGCATTAGAATCGAAATAGAAACCCAAATATTCATCTTTGATTTTACTGGTTTCAGAAAGCAAGGTATTGGCTTCACGTAACTGATCGTTGTTCTGTTTAATAATCAAATCCTTCTTAGACAACCTGCTCTTTTGTAAGATGGTAATCATGGCAAAGGCTACAGTCAGCACGACCAAAATCGAAAGGCCAATGGAATAGATCAACAGCTTTCGTCTTTGGCTATCCACATTATTCAACTTAGCTGCCGAAATGATGGGCAGAATATTACCTACCTGACTCATGCGCTGAATGGCGCCATAGTATCTGGCGTCACTCATCGATTCATTGATGTACAAATAGGCTTGCTCAATATCGCCAGTCTCATACATGAGTTGAGCCAAACTAGTAAGGGCTGAGGTTTCTTTGATGGCACTTTGAATATCAGACACGCAAGCTGAGGCTAGCAAATTGACCGCTCTGCTGGTATCTCCCAGTTTCAAATGCAAATAACTCAGTGTAGAAGCCGTGATCGCATATTCGTGACTGGAAATTTTCTTATCTGCATTGAGCAACTTGTTGAGATACTGAATGGCCTCATCCGTTTTCTCCACGCGGAGATTACGCAAACCATTGAGATATAAATAATGATATGCATCTGGATCTGCCAGACTGATGGCAAAGTCCACAAAACTATTCGCATTCTTCACGTACAGTTCTGAATAATAATTATCTTGATTATAATCACTATTGTCATACAAAGCTCTAGCCATCAAGGCATAGAATTCCACTTTAGTGGAATCTGGCAGTTCTTTTACAATTACTGTATTGAGTGTATCAAAAGCCTCCTTGAACATCCCAGCAGAAAGTAAAGTAAAACCCAAATTGGTCTTGGAATAACCAACTAGCGCCTTGTCATTCATCTCATAGCCCAGTTCTATGAGTCTATTGCTGTAAAAGAATGCAGAATCAAAAATGAAGCTTTTATACTGCTGATACAGGGCATTATTGAGATCAAACTTGACTTGAGCTGCGGCTCCTTGGTTGGCTATTAAACGGCGTCTGAGACTTGAAATTACCTGCTGCTTCTCCCTGACATACCTTTCCTTTTCCAGAATAGCATTTTTCAGCTCTTGATTCGGGTAGGTCTGAGCAGAAGCTCCCCCACCAATCAACTGGATAACAACACAAACCAGACTTAGTACAAAGGCTCTCAATAATTCTGCTTTCAAGTTTTTACAATCTGTAATTTATCTGAATTCTTGAAAGCGCACGTAATTGAACTAGATAAAAATTGATCTCTCCAACGCTCAATTATAGCAGCTCATTATTTGACTATGGTTTCTTCAATCCATCTATCAATTTTGTCTTCCAACACCACCAAAGGCAAACTCCCTGAACCTAAGACCTGATTGTGAAAAGCTTTGATATCAAACTGATCACCCATGGCTTCCTCTGCTCTGATCCTCAATTCCCGAATTTTCAATTGGCCAATTTTGTATGACAAAGCTTGACCAGGTGCCACCATATAACGCTCTATTTCAGATATGATTGATGTTTCGGAGGCCGCTTCATTTTCTAAGGAGTATTGAATAGCTTCTTCTCTGCTCCACCCCTTGGCATGCATACCTGCATCTACCACCAGTCGGATCGCACGATGAATCTCCATACTCAACATACCAAAATACTGATAAGGGTCCGTATATAAGCCAAGCTCCTTACCTAAGGACTCGGTATAAAGTGCCCAACCTTCTACGTATACACCCATCCCCTCCGTATGTAGAAACCCAGGTAGGCTTTCATTCTCCTGCTGTAATGATAGCTGATAGTGATGACCAGGGATGGCCTCATGCAAGAACAAGGCTTCATCTGAGTATTTATTGTACTTGGTGACGTCTGGAATCGGCACATAAAAGATGCCCGGACGTGAACCGTCCTTTGAACCTGCATTGTACTCAGCACTAGCTGATGCCTCTCTGAAGGCCTGCGTTCTTCTTACCTCAAAAGGTGACTTTGGTGTCAAATCAAACAGCTTGCTCAAATTTTCCTTCATGCGCTCGTGGATTGCATTGAAATTATCTATGACCTGCTGTGGTTCTGTAAATGGCATTTGCTCTTTGCTGGTACGCACATGATCGAAAAAAGCTTTCAGGTCTCCTTCGAATCCAATTTCTTCTTTCACCTTCTCCATCTCGCTTTGAATGCGAGCCACTTCTCTTTTACCCAATTCGAATATCTGATCAGGTGTCATATTGGTGGAAGTGTGATACTTTACTAAGTACTGATAAGTAGCAGGTCCATTAGGTAGTGCACCAATACCAGCCGTCTCCGTTCCTGCCTTGAAGTATGCTTGATTCAAAAAGGTGTCTAACGACTGATAGGCAGGGATCAGTTCATTTGCGATTAGATCCTGAAAATTCGATGCTATACGAGCACGTTCTTCAGCCGAAATACTATCTGGCATATTTCTGACAGCAGCATAAAATACATGATTTTCTACATCAGGGTTGGTAAACTGATCCATCTGACCAATTACCTTCTTGATGATAGCTTTTGGCAATACCACTCCTTGCGTCATGCCTTCTTTCATGTTGGTCTGTGCTGTTTCCAGCCAAAGGACAAATGCTTGTATGCGCTTATACCAATTATCATAATCCTCAGCCGTATTGAATGGCTGTGCTCCCCCTACATCTGCAAATGTGGTAAAGTAGAGATGAAAGGAAAAGATCTGATTGATGGGAAGCCAATTGATATTGGGCAAATCAAAAACAGGTGAGGCTACTGAGGCCATAGGGTTTTCCAATCCTTCTTTTTTGATCATACAATCCCACTGCATCACCTGAATACTCATCCGATCTGCTTCTGACAATGTATTGAGGTTTATGGCAGCAATCGCTTCCAGAAATGTGTTGTAATCAACAATCATGTCTGCTTGGACTTCAGCTGAGAGATAGTTGACCAATTGATCATTATAGCCTTCTAATCCAGCATTGGTGCCTTCTATGGGGTTGATCTTCAATTTGAATTGATGGTAGGCATCAAACAAACTATCTATTGATACAAGCTCAATGGGAGTGTTTGATGAAGGTTCTTTGGTTTGGCAACCTGAAATATAGATGATGGAATGGGCTAAGATGGCTAACGCTAATTTTCTCATGGTTATCATTTTGGCATGTAATTTTGAGTTCAAAGGATAAACTGCCAAGATAGATATTCTGATTGGTGATACATTGTACCCATTCAAAAGAAATAGCAAAACAGGGAAATCAGACCTCTTGGCTACTCGTCTCCCTTCTTTTTCCCTTTTTTAAAACTAAACCCAAATCGTACATTCCATGGACTTCCATACAATGGATTGCTTTTGTACATGAAGTTGTAGAGCAAGGAAATTTGGGCCTGTACGTTGGCCCCCAGATTAAACCTTCTCTCTATGCCAGCCAGCAAGCTGTTGTTCCACTGGACTTCTTTATGATCTGTAGGGTTGGTAGACTTGGCAGCTAGGGACTCAAATTCTACATGTGCATAAAAATCCCTGAGCAAAAAGTATTCTGTAAATATCCGATAGCCATAAATCTTCTGATCCTGTGCTGAGCCCAGAATATCCTCAATCTCACCATTGACGCGATAGTTGCCACCAACACCCACATCCCATTTCTTGTTGATGCGGTAGGAAAGTTCAGGGTTCAGGTCTATGGAGGTCTGTCGATCAATGTGTATTTGAAAAGTACCTCCAAAAACCAGCCGCTCCCAGAAACTATCTCCTTCTAGTGAGTTTCGTTTGGTAGCTGTAGACAGGTCATTGGCATTGACCACTTTGGAGTATTTTTCTTTCAACTCACTGTTTTGTGCCATTGCCTTGGCCAGCACTTCCTCCTTGCCCTCAAAATAGTTGACCCCTTTTACTTTGGACTGATTCACGTTCATGGCTTCATCTGCCAGGTCTTTATAATCCAGTATTTTTTGCAACTCAGGGTTGTTCGTGGGAAAATTAATCTTTTGCTGAGCTGTAGCTTCTTTTGCCGCACGGTCTTCCAGATCCTGACCATACTTCTCTGATAGCTCCTGCTTCTTTAGGATGAGCAGATACTCTCTCTTTTCTTTGTCCTCTTCATGGGCCTTCAGACTGTCCTGATAAGTTTTGAGTTCCTTATGATAGCCTGTGATTTTTTGATCCAACGCGCTGTATTTCTCATAGTAGTAGTTACCCTCCAGACGTTTTTTGGAATAGCCCAGCAACTCCTTCTTTTTTTGTGCTTCTACCGAGTCCCAGGCAGCTATCTCTTCCTGGCTATACCACTCATTAGTGAAGATGTAATGCTGCTTTTGTAGCCGTCTTTCCCTGTTGGTGCTGTCCTTCCAGTCTTCCTTTCTCAACGCATCCAGACTGTCCCGCTTGGCTTTATATTTCTTGCGCTGGGCTTTCAAGAATGCCTTGTTGTCTTTGGTGATGCGATCTAGTTCTCGCTTATTCTTGTCTACTTCGCCAATGGTATTGCCGCGGGTGTTTTCGAATAGTTTTATATCAAACTGCTGTGCTTGTATGCTGCATGATACAAACACCAACAATAAACTCAAGATGTAATTCTGGATTTTCACTATTGATCTTTAGATCCACAAAATTGTGGTAATTCTTCCTATATAGTCTTCTAAAACTGAAAAAGGTCAACCTAAAAATTCGTATTTTTTTTAAAAACACAGAAATATCCCAAATCCAAGTAGTAGACCAAATGATACAAAAGGTGTAGATGCAAACTACACCTAGTACCTTCTTTTTTACTTCATTCTACACCCAGTGGGGATTTCAAACACCTTACTTTAGGGCATTACAAATGCCTCTTAAGGTTGCAGTCGCATTAAAAAATGCGACCGAGCGGGCCGAGCGGGATCAGGGACGTAAAAACCAAAGCTGCCTACTCATAAAAAATCCCTCACATCTGCTGACATGAGGGATTTCTAAAGTTTTACTTCTTATTCATAGTGTAAAAAACATCTATGAGTGATCTTCAATAACTAATGTCTTTGATAATTTATCATGCCAACCAATTGGCCTGTCTTTAAAATAAGATATTATTTCAATAATAATAAATCGTGACACTGATCTCATTACTATCTGTTCAAGAGAAGGTTTGCTCCCATCTATATTCACAACCTTAGTTTTGGTGAAACGCTTACCAAGAGTCTTGTTAAAAAAATGTTCTGCGATAACATAATAAAGCATATAGATAGATAAAAAAGGAAAACTATTACTTGTCTCATAAATTATTCCCTTTTCCTTGATCCAAAATGATACTATGATACCACCAATGAGTAAAAAAAGAACTAGTATAAATTGAACTGCAAATAGGTCAATTACAAAATTGATTACTCTTTTTTCCTTGCTGGCTATTTTAAATCTTTCACTCATAATCATTCAAAAAGGTTCATCAAACTATTAATAATCATCATTGCAGGACCTGGCGGAGACTGACCCGTTCTTGTTTTAGCCGCTTCCTGAGCTCCTTTCGCAGTTTGCACAGCTGATCCAACCGCATTCACATTCCCTTTAACATTGACTCCTAGAACAGTTACATCAAACGCTACCTCAAAATCGGATGCATCCAGAGCACTATTTCCTCCTTTCAAGGTTACTTTTCCCTCTTGAGGTATTGCAGAGCCTGATGCTTCAATTCCAGCTCCACTATTACTAGCTTCCAATTTTCCAGCTCCTATCTTTCCATCCATTGCTACTCCATTATCTCCAGAATATTCTATTGATCCTTGCGCTGCGCTACCAGAAGCTGCAAATTCACCTACTTTAGGGATATCAGCTCCAAGCTCAATGTTTCCAACATCAGCCGTACCTTTAGCCGTGCCACCATCTTTAGTACTAACCTCTCCTACAAACTTTACAATATTTGCCTCTGCTTTTACGGTAACTGGCCCCGCCTTCATCTTAGCTCCAACTCCAATTTTGGGTTTTAATGATACATCAAGCGATCCTGCATCTGGTATTTTTTCATTTTTATCCTGATCCCCAGTAGTCGGCAACATCCCATCCGGATCAATAAACATAATTGGGTTATCAAAAGCATAATTGTAGGGGCTATGCCGTCTCATTAAATCAGCAGCAGGATCTACACTGTGCCATCTGCCTAATGCTGGGTCATACCATCTGGCTTGATAGTCGTACCAACCCAAACCAAGATCAGACACTAGTTCTTTGTTATTATACCTGAAATTTTGTGGTGTGGAAGCTGCTCTTGAGTAGCTACCGAACGTCAACCCAAAAGGATAGTAATCATCCTTGCTGACAATTGGGGTATGGTTTTGCGTCACAGTAAAATCGTCAAAGAACACGTCTATGGGGGTATCCTCCTCATTCGACAGGTAAATATAGACATATCCTGATTCAGTAATATCGAGGGTGTGCGCTAGCTTTTCATGGTCTACTTCTGAGCCATTTTCTTTGGCTGCTTCGCTGATCTGCTGGTATCCGGTCAAGTCTCCTATGAGATTGTAATACTCATCAAAAACCAGGTAGTTCAAATAAGCTTTTGGTGCGCCTGATGGATTGGACTTGCCACTCCAGTCTGCAAATGGATTAGCATCTAGTCCTATGCCTCCGCCATCTATCACAATACCTCCTGCATTGGCTGCTATATTGGATACCAGTGTATTGAGCACATTGGTCCAGCCTGCGGATTCGGATTGGAGAAAGTACTTGGCATATACTTCCATGTCGATCACATCTCCTGGTTTCACTTTCAGGGATTTGCCCAAGCCTTCTCTTTCATTGGCTGAGCCATTGAGCCTGATGACAGTATGTCCTCCTTCAGTATGATTGAATAGGTCTGCTGTGATCCGGGTCATGCCGTCGTAGCCTGTGAAATAGGGAGATTCGTTGATGGCCGCATCCGGTTCGAAGGTGGCCTCCGCCCTATCAGTATCTCCTTCTTCTTTGAAGGTGGCCCTTACATTGCCCAAATGATCTTTGAGATGGTATTGGTATTCGTACTCGACGAAGTTGCCGTCTACGTCTGTTTCATACACGATCCTGCCTTCTTCATGCTGGATGAACTGAAGGGTGTCGTTTTGATAAATAAACGGGCCATTGTAGTCTGTGCGTTTGGTTTGGGTGCCTCCTTCGTAGACGATCTGTGCCAGTTTGGTGCCTGCTGCGTCGTAAATGTATTCGATACGGTCTGATCCATCAGCATTCATTTCTACTTTTGCTGGGAGATTCAGGTGGTTGTATTCGATGTTCTCGATGCCTTTGTTGGCGTCTGAGATCATGTTGCCATTGGCATCATATTCGTATTCTCTAGTGGCATCTGCTCCATCTTTGAAGCCAAAATCGCTTGACCCTGCATCGTCTACTTTGATGAGTTGGTTACCGCTATAGTCGTAGTCCAGGTGATCCCAGTCTGTGGTGATCCCGGTCTCATCGAGTCCTTTCCTTTGTAGGGCCAGGATGTTGCCATTGGCGTCATAGTCTATGTTGGGCACGGAGAAGGCGCCACTGTTGTAGGTGGCGGACTTGAGCCTGTTCACGGGGTCATAGGTATAATCATATTGATTATTGGTCTCCTCGAAGGGGTTCTTCCAGGCCGTAGCTCCTATGTTGCCATTGTACTGGCCGGCGGTCTCATAGCTCAGGCTCATAGAAAAATAATCGCCTGGGTCGCTGACCCCGGGGTCGTTGATCTGGGTCAGCCAGCCTCGGATGTTGTACTCGTAGTCTACTTCCTGGCTATAGCTCCCATCGTCTTCCTGGTTGAGCTTCTTTTTGATCAGTTCGCCCAGTTCGTTGTATTCGTTTTCTAATATGACCTTGGTCACAGGTGCAAAGCTTACTTCTGAGGTCACATCCAGGGTCTGAGTGACCGACAGGAGGCGATCTGCATGGTCGTAGTCAAAGTCCTGGGTGATCTCTGTGGTCTCCCCTGTGATCTGGCTCTCGTGGGTATGGATGGTCTTCACTACCAGTGGGTGCACCAAACTGTAGTATTCATTCACGAAAGTGTCTTGATTGCCCAAATAGTCTCGTGAGACTGTACTGGCTACTCTGTAGCGGCTGTCGTAGAGGGTCACGGACTCGTTCCAACCAAAGGTGCCATCTGGAAGGTCTACCCTTACTTTTCCTCCGGTTGCATAGGTTTTGGCTTGGGGCTCTGAGCTATAGTCTCCCAATTCCCAATCACTTGTCGTAAAGTCATAATTGTCATAATAGGTGATGGTCAGATACTGGTCCGGGTCACTTACTTTGGGAAATGACTGATTGGTGTATTGGTGGATGCTGCCTGTAGCTTGTTCGAAATACTCATCAGTATTAGAGGCTGAGGCTGTATAAAAGTCGTTGACACGGGCCTGCATTTGTTCACGGGTCAGTGACTCTGGATCGGGGTAAGTACCTGTGAGCACCGGACGGTTCAACTGATCGTATTTGGTAAAACTCCACTCTGGCGTGGCTTTGTCCCTCTGGTTGCCGTCTTGGGTCATCACTAGGCGGTCGCGTTGGTCGTAGACCATATAGACCCACTCGGCTCCTGGTACTCGCTTCATTGTCATTCGCTGCTGATCATCATAGAGGTATTTAAAAATCAATTTATCAAAATCCAATTCTCTTTTTTGAGAGGCAATATCAGCTAAATATTTACTTCCCTCGCAGCTAGTGCTTTTGTTATAAATAGCAACCCAATAATCCTCTGCTGTAGAATTGATCGAAATTGAATTGCCTTCAGCAAGCCATACTTGGTCAATGTCATTATTATACCAATGATACTCCTCCTCTGTAGTAGCACCACTTGCGGTTAAGCTGTATTGTTCAACTGCAGTTTCTGCGAGCTTGACCGTTGGTTTTTGACCAGGAATAGGATTGACTATGGCCTCTACCTCAGTAGTAGGACCAGCACAGCCTTCTTCATTCACAAACGCAACATAATATGATCTGCTTTGCTCCAATGCAGGGGTAGTATATATCTTTTGCGTTCCTAAAGGAAACCTTTCAAATGTCTGGCTCGTATCATACCATCCATAGGTCAGATTTTCTGGCGGCTCATTGCTTTCTAGCACCACTGAGCCTGTGCCACATCTTGCTTCATCAGAAGATATGGGCATGACTAATGGTTTTGGATTGATGATGGCAACTGATTCAGTTCTCAAACTTGAGCATCCACTACCATATTCGGTAGATCTTGAAACATAGTAAGAAGTGGTTTCCGCAAGTATAGGAGTGGTAAAGTTTTTTCCCGTGCCTACCACATTTCCACCTACGGGCGCATCAAACCAAGTATACTCGTAAAATATGCCCTCTTCAGCTACGTCTTTCACAATCAATGATACTGCTCCTTCTCCACAGGATGCAATACCAGACGCTCGTGTAGGTGGTTCAAGTGCAGTCAAAGCAGCTGTTGTTGGATTTCCGTTCATTTCCAAGCTACAATCATTTTTGATGGCTGTGACAGCATAGGTACCTTCGGTAAAAAGACCAGTCCAGCTAATCGAACTGCCCGTACCAGGTTCTTCACTCCCAACATTGAATCCATCTCTAGTTAATTGATATTTAACGGCACTAGATTGTGAATGATCTAGCGTAATAGTTGCTCCATTTCCATGTGGACAGAAATTGCCTCCACCAGATACATTGTACCTCTCAGGAGTATCTACCTCTATCACAGCCTCTCCTTGCATATCTATGGTACAGTGATCATCATTGTTAAAAATTTTAGACGCTTTCACAGTGTAAGTTCCTTCTACTGTAATATTTTCCCATAAAATTCGAGTCCCGTCTCCTTCTATTGAAGCATATCCTGCATACTCGCCATTTCTTTTCAGGTTATAAATAGTACCTACTTCCGTTTTATTTAAACTAACGGACAGGCCATCCCCTTCACAATAGCTCCCGCTACCAGAAACAATGAACGATGTTGGCGAAACGTCTTCGACATCCTGTGGTTCAAGCATATTTACGCTACAGCCACCTCTGATGGCTACAGCCCTATATCTTCCAGTTATCTGATCTCCAAAACTCAGCTCATTACCAGTACCTTGCTTGGTACTTATTAATTCATTTATGTTTCTTATGAGTTGATAGCTCACGTCACTTTCCGAGTTACTCAATTTTATCTCTTGGCCAGCTTGTCTATCTCCACAAAAGACTCCTCCGCCAGTTAGTTCATATTGATTTGGCTCGAATTTCGTGACCGATTTTTTTTCAGACCAAATAGATGGACATCCAGATTTATTGGCTTCCACAGTATAAATACCCAATTTCGAGTATAAGCCAAAGCTTATGGCATGCCCGTCTCCTGAAACAGTGCTCCCTTCATTCAATCCATTTCTTTTCAATTGGTATATGACCCCAGGTTCGCTATCCACAATTCCGATTGGAACACCACCGGGACTTTCACAAATATCACCTCCCCCCGTCAGGTTAAAGACTATTGGCAAAGATTTGATAGTCACTGTTTTGCTATCTGGCAATGTTATGGAACAAGACGCTTTTGTAGCTACTACCTGATAAGTACCCTCATTAATAGTACCAAAACTGATACTTGTCCCGGTTCCAGGAACATTAACTCCTAAAGTTGAACCATCATTTTTAACCAATGTATAAGTCACACCTGATTCACTATCTTCAAGGCCGATAGGAACACCATTATCTCCACTGCAATAACTTCCTCCTCCAGTCATTGCATAAACTATCGGGAGTTGATTTACAGTGACTGTTTTGCTTCCTGCCATTGTTCGTTGGCAGCCAGATTTCGAGGCCACTACTGTATATGTACCAACAGTAGTTTTATTCCCAAAACTGATGGCACTACCAGTACCAGAAACTGCACTTCCAACATTCGTACTTCCTCTCTTCAATTGGTAGGTAACTCCCGATTGAGAATCACTCAAACCTATGGATACACCAGAGCTCCCACTGCAATAGCTTCCGCCACCTGTTACGCTATAGGAAGTTGGTTTAGATTTAACAGTGACCGTAACGCTACCATTCATTTCTTCGGTGCAGGAATCGTCTCCATTAAATATTTGTATACCGAATACCGTGTAAGTACCTGCCTCAGTCACATTGTTCCAAGTCAGTGTTCCTCCTGTACCACTGAGGTTGCCATAGCCAGCATGTGCCCCATTCTTTCTAAGACTATAATTGGTTCCAACCTCAGAAGAAGATAAAGAAATTGATTTACCGCTTCCTCCACTGCAATAACTTCCACCACCACTAACATCAAAAACCGTGGGCGAGATATCTGAGATTGTAATTTTACCAGGTAATGCCGAAGTACAAGATGACTTACTTACCTGGACGGTATAAAAGCCTTCTACGCTTTGATTTCCAAAACTAATTGGACTGCCATTGCCAGATACAGGGCTGCCCACATTTGTACTGCCTCTGATCAGTTGATAGCTGGCTCCGGATTCACTACCACTAAGTCCAACGGGCACACCGCTACCAGAACAGACATCGCCTCCTCCAGTTAAATCAAATATAAGGGGAGTATTAACTATAGTTATTGTTTTACGGCCTGACATCGTTCTTGTACAACCAGATTTAGTCGCCACTACCGTATAGGAGCCTGCGGTAGTTTGATTGCCAAAACTGATGGCACTGCCAGTACCAGAAACTGCACTTCCAACATTCGTACTTCCTCGCTTCAATTGGTAGGTAACTCCCGATTGGGAATCACTCAAACCTATGGATACACCAGAGCCCCCACTACAGTAGCTTCCGCCACCTGTGACACTGTATAAAGTAGGTAAAGATTTGACAGTGACGCTTTTGCTCCCTGACATCGTTCGTGTACAACCAGATTTAGTCGCCACTACCGTATAGGTACCAGCAGTCGTTTGATTGCCAAAACTGATGGCATTGCCTGTCCCTGATTTGGCACTGCCTACATTTGTACTCCCTCTCTTCAATTGGTAGGTAACTCCCGATTGAGAATCACTCAAACCTATGGATACACCAGAGCTCCCACTGCAATAGCTTCCGCCACCTGTTACGCTATAGGAAGTTGGTTTAGATTTAACAGTGATCGTAACGCTACCATTCATTTCTTCGGTGCAGATATCGTCTCCATTAAATATTTGTATACCGAATACCGTGTAAGTACCTGCCTCAGTCACATTGTTCCAAGTCAGTGTTCCTCCTGTACCACTGAGGTTGCCATAGCCAGCATGTGCCCCATTCTTTCTAAGACTATAATTGGTTCCAACCTCAGAAGAAGATAAAGAAATTGATTTACCGCTTCCCCCACTGCAATAACTTCCTCCTCCCGATACTGAATAAGTTCTAAATGAACATGGGCCAATCGGTTTTATAACGAGCTGAGAAAGACCAACATTAGAAAAGAGCAGTAAGCAGCTTAACAAAAAAATGTTTCTATTTAATCTATTCATTTTGGTTTTAGTTTAAGGTTGGTAATAGAATTACTTCAGATGTGTCAAATCGAAAAACAACAACCTTAAGCAATGGATAAAAAAAATTATCTATACGAGATAATCCAATAGTAGTAGAACCGCCTGAACAAAAACTACCTCCACCTGTAGGACAAAGGGCTATAGCATTCTCTGCCTTTATCTGATACAAGCTTATCAAGAACCCTATTAAGGTCAAAAGCAATTTGATTTTGTTAGTCATGGTATTGGTTACTTTAGGATGAATGATTTCATATTCATCGAGTGATTTTTTGAATTGACTCATGCTGTTGAAATTGAAGAAGAAATGTTCTCTTAGAGCTTCGATGCTTTTGGTGGTATAACAAACCGTAGATTACCCAGATCGTCATAGACATAGTAAGTGTTGAGCCAACTCGCGGATTCACCTGTTTCGTGAGCTTGGACTCTTTTGAGAATAGTACGGCCTTGTTTATCTACAAACTCTTGTACCTCATGTGCTTGTTCATCGGAGGTCACGTTTTTATACAGTTCACCAGCTGCATAGTACTGACGAATCTGGTCTTGATGATCAATGGGTTTATTCTCAGCGCTAATTTGCCAAAATATGACTTCATCCTCAGCATTGGTGGTATAGTCATAATTGACCGTAGCTCCCTCATCATTCCATGATTTTCCTGGACCTGTTTGATCCACCGTTCGGTTTAGCGGCGAATCATCAAATGTCGTTTCGCTAAAAGGTCTTTCGTCATTGGCTATACCATCATTAGCAGCTGAATAAAAGTCCAATAATTCCATTTCGGCAAATGAGCTACCTGAGGAAACATAAGGTAAATACTGAACAGACTCGCGTCCGAATTTGTCATAAATCTTTGGCTGCAAAATATTCTTTTGAGTAGAAGAGGCTTGATTTTGTACCTGCAATTTCAGCCTTCCGAAACCATCATAATAATTATATGTTTTAGAAACGTCTTGAACGCTACTTAACTTGACAATAGCATCCATTTCTTTTCTAGCCGTGTAATCATACACGTAATTACTTAATAGAGAATAATTGTAGTCATAGCGTTTTACCACATTATTATCATTGTCTATAATATATTTTAGGCGATTAAGCTCATCATACTCGTATCGAGTGGTTAAACCGTCAGGATTAGTCTGGCTCGTTATGCCTATGCCAGGTTTGGATGTGTATGAAGTAATTAAAGCGTCAGCTAATGCCGGCTGGTCTCTGAATGAATATTCATCTGAAAATGAATCAATTACTTCAGCCAATGATACATTTACAATCTTCTCCTTTAAATATTGACCATAATTGTCCCATACATAAGATGTAGTGATTCCATTCTTATCTTCTATTTCTATTGGGTTCGCCCTGGCATCATAGTCGTTTACTGTTACCTGAAGCTTTGGTATGTTGCCTTGGAATGATGTGGATTTGGATTGCAAGAGAGCTAATTTGTTAGTTGATCCAAATCTATCTAACTCCCACATTTTGAATAAATTGATTGTTCGACTCAACTCCATCGATCCTTTAGAAAATTTAACCTCTATGGGTTTTGATTTAATATTACTCAAATTCATAAATTCAATAGCTGCTTGATATGGATCGGTAGTATATAGTGAATTGTATTTTGACTCAATTAAATCATCGAAATTGTCTAGCATGTTTTTATATTCACTAATTGCCGCTTTGGCACAAGTCTCATAAGTGGCTCTTGAATCCGTGTTCAAATGACAGGCCTTAAGCGCATCAGTATATTCATTCAAATAAATGTATGTATCACCATCACATAATGTCCTATCAAAAGGGTATATGTACTCCGTGATAAGTTCATTGCCTTGTGAGTCATTTGTAATTTGCTTTGTGGGATTGGTATGCATATTATTAGTATATTCATATGATACCATGTTTGAAAATTGGCCAGAAGATGTAAAATCAATGGTCTGCTTGGATTTTAGTCTCCACCAACTGTTAGCAAGAATAAAATTTGCATAGTAGAAATCAAATTCATAATCCCTATCACCACCAACGGTTTCCACAAGTTTTTTTACCCGAAAACCTTGGGCAAAACCCATGCCTTGAGGATCATAAATATATTTTTCCTGTCTTTTTAAAACATTAAAATTATCATAGTAACTCTGTTCCTTAACCTTCGATCTAAATGCGTTTTGACTGACCTGTATTGTTAAATCAGTCCCTGAGTCAATATTTTTAAAAAATACAGTCTCTATTTTTCCAATATTTGTTGTTTTAGTTCCTAAATATTCCACGACCATCTCATAGGCCACGGGCAAGGATGAAGGCCCTAACCCACCAGCCGGGCTTGGCCCAATGGTAACTACATACTCTGGCTCTCTTCCTCCTGATATGGAGCCCGTACCCTCTTCGCCATTTGTTTCTTCATCCACTTTAGGATACACATAAGTCATAACCTGAGCGTAATTGGGGTCGTGCCAAACTTTGTACCCGCCATATCCATAGTCAAATGTTCTTGTCTGAATGATATTCGTCTGAGGATCTTCATTCTCAATTTTACTTAATCGTAAACCACCGATCGGGCGGGAAATAATTTCATCTAAACCAGCATAGTCCGTTTCTTCCAACTGGAGGTTTACCGAAGCTGTTGCATCATCGCCATATATGCACAATTCGAATGAATATCCCTTATTAGTATCTTCCAAAACAAAATAATCCTCTCCGCTTTCAGTCAAACTTTTTTGATAGATGGGTTGAGAGGAAGTGGAGCTCCTTATTTTAAAAACGGGATACTTTCCGCAATCAGGAAGACCTAATGAACCACTAAAAAAGGTATCATAGCTGAAAATAATCTTATAACCGTTTGTACTTTTCAATTGAGAAGCACTAACCAACCAATCAGATGGTTCGCATACAACATTACTTTCGCTACACGAAGCAACACCAGTGGCACTAATCGATGTACTACCAATAATTTCTATTACATCATCTACTTTTTTGGTATCTTGAACCGTATTTTCCTCATAACTAAAAGTAGAGGACCCACTGGTAGGATAGGTGATAGTTTTTAGCATCCCCAATTTAGCACTTGCGGCCCATGGCTCACGATTAGCACCATCACATATCAAATTTTGCCCGGCATAATTAAGAACATCTGGAACTAAAGACTTATTTTTTGTTCCGTTCAAGTTGTAAAAACCCCAATGGTCTTGATCATAGCTATGTCGAGGAGGAAAATAGCTATTCGGTTTTGGCTCATAATATTCAAATGAATGAAGCCTAGTGCTTGTACCACTCCCTTCAATCAATGACAATAATTTGAGTCTTTTATCGCCACCTGTACTTGAAGAAGTAAAATAATTGTAATTGAAAGCAAACTTCTTGCTATTACCCTGAATAGTTGTCCATTCAATTTGATCTAGTTTTTTATTTCTTATACTCCCATCTGTCTCCTCTTCTGATAGACTGTTATAAAATTTAATCTTTTGGCTACCAATATTTATTTCAGATAGAAATTTTAAATTTTCATGTATGACACGCTGATAGGTCATTTTCGGTTCCCCTTGAACTCTATAAATGGTTGTTTGAGGATCTTCATGACTTCTTACATATGTGAATGTTTTTGTCCAATCCTCATAGGTAAATGACGAGGGTGAATCGTATAGAAAAGATGCCGTTGTTCCTGTTATTGGATTATAAATTGTACTTAGATGCCAAGAAGAAATATACTTTTGCTCCCAGCCCATTTTAGTCCGAACCCTTGTGGTTTCGTATTCATCGAACTCATAGATCAAACCATTCTCATCTACCACTGTCCATCCTAAAATAACTTCATATGTTGTTATAACAGAATCTATGCCATATTTAGGTTTAATTTTAAGTCCTTCATAGTCTACAATATGTGCGTAGCCCTCATTTCCCAAGAAAAATGACCCGCAGTGTCCGGTGAAATTGTAAGAAAAATTATCTGGTATAAAATCCTTATTACCAGAAGATAACTGATTTAAATAATCGTAAAGGTTATTTTTTTCACTTAAAGGTGAATTTGTGGATTCAAGAACATTCCTAATTTTAGGATCATTTGGTATTTCTTTAGCATTGTGCAAAAAACCACCATGCATGTCATCGCAGCGTCCGCGCATAGTCCTAGAAATTACGCCTCCTCCATTCAATACCCATCCCAATCCTACCCAAGATGGCCGTTCGTCCACTCTTAATCCAGCTGATTGATAAGAAAGAGAAATTGGTATCGAAACCCCTCCTTCTTCCACATTTAAAATAGGAACACTAACATTAGCCGAACCTGTATTTTTACCCACGCCAACCTCACCGTAGGTACCTAAGTGTGCAGCATTTGGAGAGCTAGGCACCTCAATTATCTCTTGTGTGTTTTCTGATTCCTGACCAAATGTCTCATTCCATACAAAGGGGGGAAACCAAACAAGAATTGAGATTAATATTATTTTCTTCATCGTATAATTGGATTGTTAATTCATAAATTTCCGTGTAAAGGAAGATCACACCCTATTTGTATAGGTTTTCTATTTTCCTTTTGTGAACTTCAAAACTCTTTGTTTCGCTCTAATACATAGAGTGTCAACTCCTCGATTTTTTGTTCAAGCTTGATTTGCACCTGAACGATATCCGCGCTTTTCGCTATAACAGCTTCTTTTACTCCAGATATTTTAGAATCCACCACGATTCGGGTATTGGTGGCTTGCTGGTATTCCAAGGCAGAAGTAGGTGACTCCTTGGCACTAGCTGAAAAAACAACAAAGAAATACAACAGTATAGCCATGCCATGCTTTATCAAGTTAATAGACATCATCTAATCATTTAGACAAGCTTATGCCCTTTTTCATGTTGTTTGATACAAGTGCGGAAAGCTGGTCGCAGTTAAAAAAAATACGGAATTGGCTTTTGAGACTTCAAATAGCCTTGGTTGTCATAGGTCAGTCGAACGGTTTAAATCATATCAAAATTCATTTCAAACTAGGTCAGGTTTTTGAAAATGAATTTTTCTCGTGTGCTGGTGCAAGTTTAATTATAAAAGTCAATTTCTCAAAATATAGTTTTCGATCAACCTCTGCGCAACTTACGATTTAATAGCCTAGCTGTATCACTGAATCTCATTATTCATATTTATAAGGTCGCTTTCGTGTAACACGATTTCAGGACGGGACAAGCACTTAAATAAGAAAGGGTTGCTCAATGAGCAACCCTTATTTTTAGAGGTCCCGAGCGGATTCGAACCGCTGTACGAGCTTTTGCAGAGCTCTGCCTAGCCACTCGGCCACAGGACCATTTTTTGGAGACACAAAATTAGAATTAATTACATCCCCTGCAAACAATTTGGTATTTCTATTCGCTAAAAAAATGCTTTTTTCTTAACGCTAGGCACAAAAAAAAGGTACACCAAAGTGTACCTTTTTCAATTATATGTTTATAATTAAGCTTCAGCTTCTTCAGAAGCATCATCTTTCTTATCCTCTTTTTTAGCAGTAGCTTTTTCCGCCTTTGGAGCAGCTTCCTTCTTAGGGGCAGCTTTCTTGGCAGCAGGCTTAGCTCCCGCTTCCATTTGCTCTTTCAATGCAGAAAGTGCAGCGATATCGCCCATTGTTGATTTCTCAGAATCAGCGTTCACTTTATCCACTCCTTTGCTCTTAGCCGCAGACTTCTTCTTAGGAGCTGGCGCTTTTTCAACCACCTCGTCAGAATATGTTGCTACGTGAGATAGCGTGATCTTCTTGTCGTCTTTAGAGAAGTCAACCACTACCATGTCTAAGCTATCACCAACAGCAGGTTTAGAACCGTCTTCCTTCTTCATGTTCTTAGTAGAAGCAAATCCTTCTAGACCATAAGGCAATTCAAGGATTGAACCTTTCTCTATGATGTTAGTCACCGTACACTTGTGAGAAGTTCCTCTAGCAAATACTGTTTCAAAAGTATCCCATGGATTTTCTTCCAACTGCTTGTGACCTAGTGCTAATCTTCTGTTGTCTACATCAAGCTCAAGTACTCTGACTTCTAGCTCTTCGTTTACATTGATGAATTCAGAAGGGTGTTTCACTTTCTTAGTCCAAGACAAATCAGATACGTGAACCAAACCGTCGATACCTTCTTCTAGCTCAATGAACAAGCCAAAGTTTGTCAAGTTTCTCACGATTCCTTTGTGATCTGTGCCTACTGCGTATTTAGTCAATACGTCCTGCTTAGTCCATGGATCTTCGGTCAATTGTTTGATACCTAGAGACATTTTTCTCTCATCTCTGTCGATAGTTAATACCACAGCTTCTAGTTCATCACCAATTTTGATGAAATCCTGAGGATTTCTTAGGTGCTGAGACCATGACATTTCTGATACGTGGATCAAACCTTCTACGCCAGGCTGAATTTCTAAGAACGCGCCATAATCAGCCACATTCACAATCTTACCTTTTACTTTAGATCCGATTTCAACAGTTTTGTCTAGTGAATCCCATGGGTGCTCAGACAATTGCTTCATACCCAAAGAAATTCTCTTCTTGTCGTCGTCAAAATCAAGAACAACCACATTTACTTTCTCATCCAGATTCAATACTTCCTCTGGGTGATTAACTCTACCCCATGAGATATCGGTAATGTGAAGCAGACCATCTACACCTCCAAGATCGATGAATACACCGAAATTGGTCATGTTTTTGATCACTCCCTCTAGTACCTGACCTTTTTCAAGGTTCTCAAGGATTTGAGCTTTTTGTTTTTCGAGATCTTTCTCAATCAAGATTTTGTGAGAAACAACCACGTTATCGTTAGTGTAGTTGATTTTCACAACTTTCACTTCCATTTTCTTATCTACAAATACATCAAAGTCTCTGATAGGCTTCACATCGATCTGAGAACCTGGCAAGAACGCCTCTATTCCATAGATGTCTACGATCAAACCACCTTTGGTTCTTCTCTTCACCATACCGTCGATCACCAAATCTTCGTCGGCAGACTTTTGGATTTTTTCCCATGCACCTACGATCTTGGCTTTCTTTCTAGAAAGAACCAACTGACCATTGTTGTCTTCTTGCTCTTCGATATATACTTCTACAGTATCTCCAGGCTTAAGATCAGGTGTATCTCTGAATTCAGAGGCAGATACCAAACCATCAGATTTGAATCCGATATTCAAGATCACGTCTCTTGAAGTCATGCTTACTACCACACCTTCCACTACCTGCTTTTCTTCGATAGTGTTTAGGCTATCGCCATACATCGCCTCAAGTTCTTCCTTCTGCTTTTTGTTGTATCCGTCTCCGAAGCCTTTTGGCTGAACATTGTCCCAGTCAAATTCTTCTTCCTCTTCTACAACAGCAACAGCTTTCGCAGGTGCTTTTGTTGTTTTCTTCTCAGCCTTAGGTGCTTCTTCTTTCACCTCTTCCACAGGAGCTGCAGTTTCTTCTACTACAGTTTCTTTTGCTACTTCAGTTGACTGATTTTCTAATTCTTCTTTGTTTTCCATTGTATTGTGAACCCATTAATTACAGCGTCATTCCGGGCTCGGGAGATGCGCCATTTTGTTTGTAATTATCCCGACCAGCAGGACCCATTCACTCGAATGGAGCGCAAAGATAGGTATTTTATTAATTTTTTTTAAAGCAAGAGTAATAAATATTACTACAACCTCAATTGCAGATTTATTGAATACTGTCATTGAGTTGAAAAAAAAGAATTATCTATATTCACAGTTTTAAACCAATGGAATTAACATTCAAATAAGAACAGCCAGTATGAGTAGTTTTATGATTGCAGTTTTAGTACTCTTTTCAACCGTATTTATTGCCAGAATAATAAACGAGCGAGCATTAAAAACCCTTGACCCTGAAAAAAAAAGCAACTTAATTGACCTGTTCTCCAACTTCAGAATTTATTCATTTGGAGGAATGATCGTTTTCCTAGGGATATACTATTATATAATTGCAAATCACCTTTTACCTTCTACTATTGCTTTTTCATTATACTTTTTGTGTGTAGCCATATTTCTTTTTTTCAGCGCCTATTTTAGCCGTAAAATTTTAGTAAAATCGAATTACCCTACGAGTTATATCAACTCATACTTAATTTCTACCGTTGTAAAATTTGCTGGTTTCTGTTCTTTTTTCTTTTTGTATATGAATAGATAAATTGTCTTAGCCAAACACGTGATTTGTAATTATTATAATATTTGATTTAAAGCATTCTTAAAAACAACAAGAGCCTCCATGAAGATAATCGAATGCCCCCGAGACGCCATGCAAGGATTGCATGAATTTGTACCTACCGACTTAAAGGTGAAGTACATCAATGAATTACTCAAAGTGGGATTCGATACGATTGATTTTGGGAGTTTTGTTTCTCCAAAAGCTATTCCTCAACTGAAAGACACAGCAGAAGTTTTAGCCAATCTGGATTTAGAACATACCAAATCTAAACTACTCGCAATCATAGCCAATACCCGCGGCGCACATGATGCCTGCGAACATGAACAAATCGATTACTTGGGATTTCCACTTTCGCTATCAGAAAGCTTTCAACAGCGAAATACCAACAAGAGCGTTGCAGAAGCTTTTGAGCAGGTAAATATCATACAGAATCTTTGTCATGATCATAACAAAACCTTAGTCACCTACCTGTCTATGGGATTTGGGAATCCGTATGGAGATCCTTATGAGATGCCCTTTGTCTCTGAGTTTATTTCGAAATTGAAAGAAATGGATGTAAAAGTCATTTCTCTAGCTGATACTATTGGAATTTCGAATCCAGAGAATATCACAACACTTTTCAAAAGCATCACTGAAGAGTTTCGCAGCATAGAATTTGGCGTACATCTCCATTCGGATTTAGATACTGCAGTAGAAAAAATAGACGCCGCCTATAAGGCTGGATGTAGAAGATTTGATGGCGCTATCAATGGATTTGGTGGGTGCCCTATGGCAGAAGACAAATTAGTCGGCAATATTGCTACCGAAACCATGCTGGCTTATTTCGATCAACACAATATAGAAGTAAACTATGATCACAAAGTATTTCAACATGCTTTGAATATGGCGCCAGAAGTTTTTTTGGGAAGGTGAAAATTCAATATTTGAAATTAGAAATTTCCGAAATTAATAAATCCAAACTCTTCTATATCATTCCCTATACCTTCATGTATCTCTTCCCTGGGAGTGACTTGATCAACCCATCAAACTCAAGTGTCAATAAGTAACTCACTGCTTCATGGACACTGATTTGAGTTTTCCAGCTGAGTTCGTCCAAATGCAATCCAGCTTTGAATTCATCAAGCATTGCCATGATTTTTTGTTCTGGCTCACCATAGGTGCTTAGATCAATTACTTGCTTTTTAGATTTTACCTCTCCTTTTTTCCATCCAAGCAGGTATTCCAAATCTTTTACCCCTGTATAAATATTTGCCTTTTGGGCACGTATCAATGCATTACATCCTTCTGAATACTGATGCTCAAGATCACCTGGAACGGCAAACACTTCTCTATTGTAGGAATATGCAATATTTGCAGTAATTAACGCTCCTCCTTTCTGCGCTGCTTCTACTACAATCAGCGCCTCGGACATGCCCGCAATGATTCTGTTTCTTGAAGGAAAATTATGCGCTTCCGGTTTAGTCCCTGGAGGATATTCACTAATCCAACCTCCCCCGTTTTCGAGCATTTCCAATGCGGACTTTTTGTGAACGGCAGGGTAAATTTTATCCAATCCACCCGCTAGAACTGCCACAGTAGATAAGTTGTTTTTGAGCGCTGCTCTGTGAGCAGTGATGTCAATGCCATAGGCTAAGCCACTTACCACAATCGCGTCATGCGCCACTAACTCCTCTACTATTTTCTCAGTGATTTGTTTGCCATAATTAGTCGCATTTCGTGTACCTACTATTCCTACCATTTTGGTATTTAGAAACGATGATTTTCCTTTGGTGTAAATCAATAATGGAGCATCATTAACGGTTTTTAATCTCTCAGGAAAGTCGGGATGGAAATAAGGAACGACGGACACGTTCTGCCTTTCACAATTCAGAATAGAATCCTCTGCTTGTTTGATAAAACTAGCTGAAGTCAAAGCCTTTATCGTCTTATCTCCTATATTGGGAATCTTGAGTAAAGCACCCTTTTTCTCTTTAAAGATAGCTGAAGCTGAGCCACAGTAGCTGATCAATTGTTTAGCCAAAACATCTCCAATGCCAGGCGTAAGTTTCAACGCCAACACATAGCTGTTTTCATCTTCATTCATAGAATGAAAGAAATTAAAAATTCAACAAAATTTAGCTAACTAACTTCTCTGAATGCTGTCGCGAAGTTCGGTAAGAAATCCGCGAATATTTTTAAGTGATTGAATCATGTCAATCTTCTCCATGGCTGCGTTTGCATCATTTTTGATGAAATCCCTAGCTCCATGAAGGGTGTACCCTTTCTCTTTTACCAGATGATAAATCATCTTTATCTTCTTAATATCCTCTGGTGTAAACTGCCTGTTTCCTTTGCGATTTTTCTTAGGATTAATAATATCAAACTCCGTCTCCCAAAAGCGGATGAGTGAAGTAGCTACACCCAAATCATCGGCTACTTCGCCAATGGTGTAATATCTTTTCGTTATTTCCTTTTCTTTGTACGGCACAGTTCTAGCGGTTAAGATAGGTAATAAAACCTGAATCGTCAATCAATAAATTACTTTCAGGGAAATCTTTTTTTGTCAGCTCCCTGATCACTGAAATCACTCGTTTTTTAGGATCAATTTTAGGGCCACCAGCACCTGGCTGATAGATCGGAATGAGCTGACCTCGAAGAAATTTGCCTTCTGCGTTTGTCTCAATTTTCACAATAGGTGCAAGGCCATTGACACCCCTAAGATTAAATCGACCATAAGTGCAAAAATTACCCATACTGTAGGTTATAAATCGTTCATTATACACTTCTATTGCTCTGGATACATGGGGGCCATGTCCAAATATCACATCAGCTCCATGATCTATCATCAAGTGCGCAAACTCATATACATTGCCTCTGTTTTCACCATAAAATAGCTCCGTTTTTCTGGTCACATGCTCGTGTTTGGAACCCTCTGCCCCAGCGTGAAAAGAAACAACCACGACATCCACCAAAGAATCTAATCGTTCTACTAACTCAATGGCTCTTTCTTTATTATGAATACTAACTGTCCCCTTATTCGGAGAAAATGCCACCATACCATATTTCATACCATCAACCATAAACATGGTCGTAGGTGCCGTCAGCAATCCTGCATAATTGACACCTAAAGAATCTAATGCTTTCATGGTATGGTCTCGACCAGGCTGACCAAAATCACCTGCGTGATTATTCGCCAAACTCACCACATCAAACCCAGCATCTACCAGATTAGCCAAATAAGATTCTGGTGAACGAAACAAATAACAAATCTTAGGATTCTTGCATGTTTTCTGATCTCCACCATCATTGAGTATAACTCCTTCTAAATTTCCAAATGTGACGTCTGCTTGTCTAAGGGTATCTGAAACTTCTACCCACAGGTCTTTCCCGTCATTTCCTGGCAGATAATTTTTTGATGGAAAATTAGTTCCCATCATGATGTCTCCTACTCCTATTAAAGTAAGTGTGTCTTTGATTACTCTAGACAAGCCTATCTCTACTTCTTCATCTAAGGTGTATAAAGTGTCCATCTCCTCTGTTATCCAAAACTGAGGCTTCAATAAGCTAGAGTCAACAGCTATCTGCTCCGTCTCATCTGGCAGTGTAGGGACTACCTTTTGAGTCTTACAAGCCATTAAGAGCGAGGAAGCAATTAGTACATAGAGCAAACTTCTAACCATCTTCCAAAATTAGATTTGCTTCGTGAATTCTTTACCACAGATGGATTAGAAGTTTTCCACAATACACCCACAGACACAAAAAAACCCTGATTTGTCAGTCAGGGTTTGAATTCTTTGTTTCATTAATTCATTAATATCAAAAATCTCCCAATGCCTGATTTTCAATCGAAGCTAACCTCAATATCTCTTCATACTCTGTAGGATTCAAATCCTGATGGAAATAATGGACTGGGTTAATCTTTTTATTGTCTTTATGAACTTCATAATGCAAATGAGGAGCCGTAGATCGTCCCGAGTTACCTACGTAGCCAATACATTCACCTCTCTTTACTTTTTGTCCCTTTTTCACGTTGAACATCTCCATGTGGGCATACTTAGTTACATAACCATAACCATGATCTATTTCTACCTGACGACCATAACCACCTAAACTCGTATGAACTCGCTTCACCTCCCCATCTCCTGTCGCATAAATGGGAGTGCCTTTGGGTGCAGAAAAATCAATACCTGGATGCAACTTCATCACTTTTAGAATCGGGTGCATTCTCATTCCATAGCCAGAAGACAACCTTTTCAATTCATCATTAGACACAGGCTGAATGGCAGGGATTCCCGCAAAGAAATTCTCCTTGTTTGCTGCCATATCCAACAACTCATCATAAGATTTGGTCTGGATGTACATTTGCTTCTTCAGCTTATCCAAGGTCTGATGCAAATCAATGACTAAATCTTCTCTCTCTAGATTTTTGCTCGTAATCTCTCGATAGCGATTCACTCCCCCCACACCTGCGTCTCTAATAGATGCTGGGATTGGCTCGGCTTCAAAAATTACTCTATAGACGTTATCATCACGCTCCTGAAGGGATGCTAGCATATCAGATGCCTCTATCAATTCGCTTTGTAATAACTCATAGTAATACTTTAATTCTTCATTTTCCTTTTCCAATCTGGCCTCGACAGGAGATTGAAAATAAAGGTTATAAGTATAAAATATACCTACAGCCAAAATCAATGAAAATGAAAGAAATCCTAGAGAATTAAGAACAATGTCCCAAGTAGAAACTTTTACACGTTCGTACTTACAAGATTCGGTATCGTAATAGTATTTTATTCTAGCCATATTAAATCAGAATATCCTAACTTTGTGCTTCGTTTTTCGGGTGGTCGCTAATATTTCTATTTTTACGGCTTGTTAGCATTACAAATCTGCTCGCAATTTAATACAAATTTTTAAATAACAAATAAATTCAATTGCAAACAGTTGAATATCAATAGATTAGATGGAATCGAAAGAGATAAGAAAACGGTTTTTAGAGTTCTTTGAAAAAAAGCAGCATGAAATAGTGTCTTCTGCCCCAATGGTGGTACAAAACGATCCTACTTTGATGTTTACCAATGCGGGTATGAACCAATTCAAGGACTTCTTTTTGGGCAATTCTGAGCCTTCCTCTAATCGAATTGTCGATACGCAAAAGTGCTTGAGGGTTTCAGGTAAACACAATGACCTCGAGGAAGTAGGTATGGACACTTATCACCATACCATGTTTGAAATGCTCGGCAACTGGTCATTTGGAGACTATTTCAAAAAAGAGGCCATTGCATGGGCATGGGAACTGTTGACTAAAGAATTTAATCTGCCTCAAGATCGCATGTACGCTTCCGTATTTGGCGGAGATGAAGTGGATGGACTAGAGATGGATCAGGAGGCTTATGACTATTGGAAGGACATAATTCCTGAAGATCGCATCATTAATGGATCTAAGAAAGACAACTTCTGGGAGATGGGTGACACTGGCCCTTGTGGTCCGTGTTCGGAAATTCATATTGACTTAAGATCAAATGAAGAAGTAGCCAAAGTACCCGGCAAAGACTTGGTAAATATGGATCATCCGCAAGTGGTAGAGATCTGGAACCTGGTGTTCATGCAGTTTAATAGATTGGCCAACGGATCGCTTCAGAATCTTCCTGCCCAGCATGTAGATACAGGCATGGGCTTCGAAAGGTTGGCTATGGCGATTCAGGGCAAGAAATCCAACTACGACACAGATGTATTTACTCCACTTATCAATTTCTTGGCAAAATCAGCCCATGTAAAATATGGTGATGATGAGAAAACAGACATTGCGCTTCGGGTAATCTCAGATCACGTTCGTGCCATTTCGTTTGCCATAGCTGACGGTCAACTCCCCTCTAATAACAAAGCTGGTTACGTCATCAGAAGAATATTGAGAAGAGCCGTACGATATGGCTATACCTTCTTAAATTTCAAGGAACCTTTCATTCATACACTTGTCCCACTACTGGCAGAGCAGTTTGATGGGGTGTTCCCTGAGTTGATAGCTCAAAAAGATTTCATTGGTAAAGTAATTATGGAGGAAGAGTCCTCTTTCTTGCACACTCTTGACAAAGGACTTTCCAAATTAGATACCATCACAAAAGACGCAGAAAAAGAAAGCAGAGTGATTGATGGCAAGATTGCATTCGAACTTTACGATACTTATGGATTTCCTTTTGATTTGACTTCGCTTATTGCTCGTGAAAATGAGTTGAGTGTAGATGAAGAAGGCTTCAAGAAGGAAATGGAGATTCAAAAAAATCGATCTAAGAAAGCTGCTGAAACTTCTGCTGGCGACTGGATAGAATTGAAACCTATTGAAGAGGTTCAGTTCTTGGGATATGATACTTTGACTTCAAAAGCTCAAATTGTGAAATATCAAGCTATTGAAGAAAAAGGCAAGAAACTGTTCAAAATCGTCTTGGATCAGACCCCTTTCTATGCGGAAAGTGGTGGACAGGTAGGTGATTCAGGATATATTGCAGATGGTGAAAATAAAACCAGTATCATTGATACGAAAAAGGAAAACAACCTTATAGTTCACTTCACTACTGAATTGCCATCAAATTTAGAAACAGAATTTGAAGCAGTAGTCAACAGTAAAAAAAGAAAGTTGACTGAAAACAATCACAGTGCCACTCACCTGCTTCATGCAGCTTTGCGACAAGTCCTAGGCACGCACGTACAGCAAAAGGGTTCTTTGGTTGATGAAAAAGTACTGCGCTTTGACTTTTCTCATTTCTCCAAAATGACAGATGAAGAAGTAGCTAAGGTTGAGAAAATAGTCAATCAGAAGATCAGAGCAAATATTGCACTGAACGAGAAACGAAATGTGCCAATTGGCGAAGCTCAAGAAATGGGTGCCATGGCACTATTTGGTGAGAAGTATGGCGATTTTGTAAGAGTGATCACATTTGATAAGGACTATTCTGTAGAATTGTGTGGTGGAACGCATGTACCCGCTACAGGCACCATAGGCCTGCTCAAGATCGTCTCTGAAGGGTCAGTGGCTGCCGGAGTAAGAAGAATAGAAGCTATTACTGCCGACAAAGCAGAAGAATATTACAACAAACAAAATGAGTTGGTGGCACAAGTAAACGAGCTGCTACATCATCCAAAAGATACACTGAAGGCCATTGAAGCATTGGTAAAGGAGAAGCAAGAGCTGACCAAAGCTATAGAATCAATCAATGCTGAGAAATCTAGTGCACAAAAAGAAGTGCTGCAAAAAGCCATTCAGTCTATCAATGGATACAATGTGTTGATCTCTGAAGCTCAGTTGCCTGATACTGAGGGATTGAAAAAGCTGTCCTTCGAGCTCAAAAACGAAGTAGATAACCTGATAATGATAGTGGCGGCTGATATAGCCGGGAAACCACAAATTTCGATTATGATTTCTGAAGATCTAGTAAAGTCCTTAGACCTTCATGCTGGCAATTTGATCAAGGAACTAGCCAAAGAAATCAAAGGTGGGGGTGGCGGACAGCCGTTTTACGCAACAGCTGGTGGCAAAGACATTAGTGGATTGTCCAGCGTAGTTACCAAAGCCAAAGCAATAATAGAAGGAGTCACGAATCATTAAATAGGTTTTGAAAAACATATTAGACAAATACGATCTGGTTGTAGGACTGGAAATTCACGTGCAGTTGAACACGGCAAGCAAACTTTTTGCCGCGGACAAAAACAGTTTTGGTGATGCCCCTAATAGTAATGTGAGCCCGATTACACTGGCTCACCCAGGCACTCTACCCAAGCCCAACAAGGCCGTGATCAGTCACGCCATCAAGATGGGATTGGCCATCAATTGCGACATAGCACCCTACACCACTTTCGATCGTAAAAATTATTTCTATCCAGATTTACCTAAAGGGTACCAAACCACCCAGGATCAACATCCCATTTGCAGAGGCGGCTATATAGATGTAAAAAGTGGAGATGGCATCAAACGTGTTAAATTCAACAGAATTCATATTGAAGAGGATGCTGGAAAGTCCTCCCATGATGCAGAGCACGAAGGTTCTCTTTTGGACTACAATCGTGCGGGTACCCCATTAATTGAAATGGTGACAGAACCTGAAATCAGTACAGCAGAAGAAGCAGGAAATCTTTTGACGGAGATTCGTAAAATTGTACGATACATCAATGTAGGTGATGGCAATATGGAGCAAGGATCTTTACGATGTGACGCTAATATCTCCTTGAAACCAAAAGGATCTGATAAACTCGGTAAACGAGTAGAGATCAAAAACATGAACTCTATTCGTAATGTACAGCGAGCCATTAGTCATGAAGTTGAAAGACAAGCGGATATTTTAGAAGTGGGCAAAACAGTGCTGCAAGAGACGCGAGGATTCAATGATGAAACTGGTGAAACCACGGGCCAACGAACCAAAGAAGAAGCCAATGACTACAGGTACTTTCCTTGCCCTGATCTACTGGCTATTCACGTAAGTGAAGAGTGGATAGCTGAGATTCAGGCTACTTTACCTCAGCTTCCGCATGAGGTATTAGCTGACCTGCAAACCAATTTTGACTTGAGTGCTTACGATGCAGAAATCATTGCTGATCAAAAAGAGTTGTCTGATTATTTCTACGCTACAGCTAAATTAACCTCGCACTTTAAACGTATTGCCAATTGGATGATTGGCCCAATCAAGAGTTATTTGAATGATTCAAATATTGAAATTCAAGAGGCTGTCATCAAGCCAGCTTTATTGGCAGAAATTATTGAAATGGTGGCCTCAGATAAGCTCAGCTTCTCAATGGCTTCTACTCGTTTGTTGCCCGCTTTGATCGATTCACCACATCAATCTGCTTTTGACCTAGCTAAGCAAATGGAGTTGCTACAAAGTGATGACCAAGATGAATTGGTAAAAACCATTGAGGACGTAATTGCCAGTATGCCTGATAAAGCCAAGGCCTATAAAAATGGAAAAAAAGGATTGCTTGGATTGTTCGTGGGCGAAGTGATGAAGAAATCTGGCGGCAAAGCCAATCCAAAAGTAGCGAACAAATTAATCGCAGAACTATTAGAAAAGTAACAACAACAGAACTATTTCGTTGACACAAACTGTTGAGAACGGTAAAAATAAGAAGATGAGAAAAAATTTATTTTTTGTAATTACATCATTGATCCTTGCTTCGGCATGTACCCAAAAAGAAGGCATCACTATTTCAGGAAATTATGACAATCCAGTAGAAGATCAATTGGTGAAAATTGAACTGATCATGAACAATGAACTCACAGTCATTGATTCGTTCAGATTAGAACCTCATGGTAATTACAACAGAATACTCAAGGTAGCTGAGCCTGGCTTTTATCGCCTTAACTTCTACAACCGACACGTCACCAATATGATTCTAGGCGATTCTGACATCCAGTTAGTGAAAGATGAAAATGACCCAAGAGGTGGTTATAAAGTAAGTGGCTCTAAAGACATGGACTACATCTATGCACTCACAGCATTGAAGCAAGACTTCGAAAAACAGTCTCAGACGCTCAATGAAGAATTTATGAATGCAAGGAATAGTGGTGACATGCAACTTTTGGAAGATATCAGAAATCGTTTTATGCAAATGAAAGCTACAAGTGATAATCAAATCAAATCGGCTATATTAAAGATGGATGGCTCCATAGCTGGTATTTTATCTACTTCCTTTATTGATGAAGAAAATGAATTTGCATTTCTTGATAGCCTAGCTCAGAAATATCAAAAAGAGCTCCCAAACTCCAGCTACACCAATGAATTGGTAAAGAAAGTAGAGGCCTATCGTAAACTGGCTGTAGGCTCACCTGCTCCAGAAATATCACTTCCCAATCCTGCAGGAGAAATTGTATCCCTTAGCTCATTCAAAGGAAAATATGTAATGATCGACTTCTGGGCAGCATGGTGTAGACCTTGCAGAGCTGAAAACCCCAACGTGGTTAGAATGTATCAAACGTATGGTGGCAAAGGCTTCGAAATTCTTGGAGTATCCTTGGACAGGCAAAAAGAATCCTGGGTAAAGGCCATAGCAGAAGACCAACTGACTTGGGCACAGGTTTCAGATTTGAAATACTTCGAATCTGAGGCCGCGCAGCTGTATCAAATCAATTCAATTCCTGCTACTTACCTCATTGGCCCTGACGGAACCATCATAGCAAAAAATTTGAGAGGTGCAGAATTAGAAGCTAAACTCAAGGAAATTTTCGGTTGACATTTATTTAAAAACTTGCTGTAGAACTCCCCACAGTTTCTTTCGCAAATCTGGAGAAGCAGAAATATTGTTCAAAGCGTCAGCTACTATCAATTGACCATCACCCAACTTGGTTGACACATATTGCTGTGTACTCACTGGCACGGGCAACTGGTGATTGGGCGTAAAGGCGATCACATAACTATATCCTACTGTTTTGGGTGTAGTCGCAGCTACATTTTGAAAGTCCACCTTTTCTATAGAACTACCAATGGCACCTAAGATTTTACCTAAATATTCTAAATCTGATGTTGGAAGATTGACGGCTGTAGGATTGTCAAATAATATTAGAGTTTCATGAGTTGGTTTTGCAGGACTTTCTAATTCTACAGAAGGCTCTTGAACTGTAGACACTTTCTCCTTTTGGGGAGTATCTTCATGGTCAACAACTGCATCAACCTGAGAATTCTTCACTGACTTTTCGTCAATCAAAAAAATATCTTCGTTGATCAGAAATTTTAAAAAATCGTTAGACTCATTCATTGATAAAAATTGATTTGAGTTCAGTGGCCTCCTCTGGTTTCATTTTCTTGGCCAATACCAGACGAAGCTGTCTCCGCCTCAATGCCCCTGCGTACATCTCCTTTTCTTCATCAGTTTCAGGCACTACTTCTGGTACATCTATAGGACTTCCTCCCTGATCCACAGCCACAAATGTATAAAAAGCTTGATTGCTACTCACTTTCTTTCCTCCTGGGATATCCTCAGCTAAAACGTCAATAAATACTTCCATAGAAGAATTAAATGATCGTGTCACTTTGGCCGTAAGGGTAATTACATTGCCTAATCGAATCGGAGCTGAAAAGGAAACATTATCTACCGAAGCCGTCACTACGATACGATTAGAGTGCTTTTGTGCCGCAATGGCTGACGCAATGTCCATCCAATGCAGCAGTCTACCTCCCATCAGATTGTTGAGGGTATTGGTATCATTGGGCAGTACCAATTCAGTCATGATCGCGATTGACTCTGAAGGTGTCTTTTGTTTCTTTTTACTCATGCGTTTTATTTTTTCCAACCCTCATCCCCTAAAAGAGGCACAAAGCTGAAATTGCTATATTCTTCTTTTGTAATTCTTCCGTCTAATTGCTTGGTCAAACGTAACATTTTTTGGGTGGTTCTATTCCCTACTGGAATTACCAAATGTCCACCAGGTTTCAATTGATCTATTAGCGCTTTGGGTACTGTAGGTGCTCCAGCCGTTACGATAATTCCGTCGTATGGCGCAAATTTATCATATCCTAATGAACCATCGCCTATGATAAACCGTGGTGAGTAGCCCATAAACTTAAGCATTTTTTGAGCCAGCTTTGACAACTTCTCCTTATACTCGATAGTCACTAAATCCACCCCATTTTCCACGAGTACACATGCTTGATAACCAGAGCCTGTACCAATTTCTAATATCCTCTTACCGGGTTTGGCCTCAAGCAAATCAGTTTGGAAAGCTACAGTATAAGGCTGAGAAATGGTTTGGCCTTCAGCTATAGGAAAGGCCTTGTCTTGATAGGCGTGCTCTACAAAAATTTCGTCAAAGAACCAGTGTCTTGGAACTTTCCCAATAGCATCAAGTACTCTTTCATTGCTTATCCCCTTCTCGCGCAATTTTCTCACGAGAGATTTCCTCATTCCTTTATGTTTGTAGGTATCCTTCAATTCCATGAACGACCAAAAATAGGAGATAAATTAATTATTGATCATTCCACGACCCGTATATTTTAGCTAACCTTACATTAAATTTTTATAGAACCTATTAATCATATGTTTACAGGGATAATTGAAAACATTGGAATCGTAAAAGAAATTTATCAATCAGGAACCAACATTGATTTCACCATACAAAGTGCGATTAGCAACGAACTCAAAATAGATCAAAGTGTTGCCCACAATGGTGTTTGCCTGACAGTTACCGAGCTAGCCGAAGATTGGCATAAGGTAACAGCCGTAGAAGAAACACTTCTCAAGACAAATCTCAACCAGTTGAAAAGTGGTGACATCACCAATTTAGAAAGATGTATGATTGCCAATGGTCGATTTGACGGACATATTGTACAAGGTCATGTGGATCAAACTGGAAAATGTACAAATAAGGAAGAAAGAGATGGAAGCTGGTTATTTGACTTCGAATATGACCAAAATAAAGGAAATGTCACGGTAGAAAAGGGCTCTATCTGTATCAATGGCATTAGTTTGACTTGTTTCAATTCAGGTGACGGTAAATTTTCTGTGACTATAATACCCTATACTATGGAGCATACGAGTTTCAAAACATTGCGAGTTGGAGACACCGTCAATCTGGAATTTGATATTATTGGAAAATATGTTTCTAAACTTTTAAATAAAAAGTAAATTAACAGATTAATAAAAACTAAGCAGACTTATATATGGCGCTGAATTGTATGGTAGTGGATGATGATGAGCTGGCCAGGCTCATGATCAGAAAATATGTTGAGAAGACCGATTTCCTCGAAATGACACATGAGATGTCTAATGGTATAGAAGCTTCCAATATCCTACTTCAAAAAGACAATCCTGATGTCGATATCATATTTCTTGACATTGAAATGCCAGAAATGTCTGGTATCGAGTTGATGGAATCATTGACAGCGGACTATCAGGTGATCATGATTACCTCAGCTGAAAAGTACGCTGTCCGTGCTTTTGAGAAGAATGTAACGGACTACTTAGTTAAACCTTTTAGCTATGGTAGGTTCCTCAAAGCGGCCGTAAAAGCCAACGAAACCTTAGAAAATCAGCGTAAAAAAGCCGAAAGTTTTCACGAACTATATGTAAAATCAGACTCCAGAATTTACAAGATTATCTTGGACAATATTCTTTTTATTGAAGCTATGGCTGATTATGTGATATTCAATACAATCAGTGGCAAGCACATTGTGCATCATACGATGAAGGGAATAGAGAAGAAATTGCCAGCAAGCACTTTTGGCCGTGTGCATCGCTCTTATATCATAAACTACGACAAGATCAACTACTTTGAAGATATGAATGTAGTGATTAACGAAAAATACATTCCTGTTGGAGTTTCTTATAGGGAAAAGGTATTTGAACGACTGAATATGTTGTAATACATTACACACCAAAATTGAAAATAAAAAGGCCTTGCTTGAATATTCAAGCAAGGCCTTTTTATTAAGGAATGACACCATCAATGCGTGATCATCAATTTCTTGAATTCAAATTCTGATTTCTCACCTCTAATAGACATATAGTACAATCCACTTGGGAATCTATCAGTTTTCATACTAAACCCTTCATTACCGGCAGGTAATTTACCTTGATCAAACACTCTACCTGTTTGGTCGAATACTGACCATTGCATGTCTTCTTGAATCAACTGATCAAAGATGATGAACACTTCATAGTCAGTAGGATTTGGGTACATGCTGAAATCCCTTGCATCTGCTATTCTATCCGCTACATTCGTAACAGTAGAACTGCTCTTAGACGACACCAGACTATGTGCATTGTCAATTCTAACTGATTGATAAATCTCCTTAGTACTACTATTTTGTATAAATACAATTGCAGACAAATTGGAGTCATCAGCAATGTTTGTCAAATCCCAAGACACAGATACCTCATCAGTCGAATTCCCATCAGTGTCAGTGAACATTAAGGCATCTCCTACTGCTAATTCAGAAGTAAGTTTCACATATTTACCCGACCCAGAAGGCAATATTTTTCTCATGACATTGTCGAACTCATCTATTCCTCCGACTGTTTGTGTAACTATGTCTTCAATTATGACCACATACGCTCTTAATTCAATTGGATCATCCTCAGTAGCAGCAAAATCCTGATTAGCCTCAAAAGATATTGTACCTTTTATTTCAGTGTCAGATGCGCTAGGGTCAGCTGTTACTGTAATATTAAACCCTGGATCTTTAAGAGAATTTAATCTCAAGTCATCCTGATCCCAAGTCAACTCACCAGCTTTGGCCGAGGTGCTTATTCCACCTAACTGACCATCTAAGATAGAAGTTACTTGATCCACATTGTAGTAGATAGATCTTGCACTAGGCCCTGCCGGGTTTTGTGCATTAAAAGGATCAGTGAATCCAAAATCCGAATGATAAGCGATAATCGTTTCATCTCTAACCGTTACTGAAGCACCAGGTAGCACGTCAGCAATATCTGCTTTCAAATTTGCAGTTGGCGTATTGATTTCAGTTCCGTCCGTATCTTCATCCGACACACTTACAAATTCTTCGATCAACACATTTTTAGATCGCTCTTGGATTGTAAAATCTGCCAATGCAAATCCAAAATATCCAGTTTTATCAGCAGAAGTTGCTCCCAGAGCAAATCTAAATCTGACATTGGAACGATCTGCATCTGGAATATCATCCAAGGTGTGTCTGGCACTCACCCATGAAGGTGTGGCCTGATTTCCTGACCATCCAACCGAGGTAGACAAGGTTGGATCTTCAATTTGTTGCTGCCCAGGATCAGAACCAACGTTATCAAAATTATACCATTCAAGGCCAGTTGTAATTCCATTCGAGTAGTTACCCAATGTCTCCCAAGATTCTCCTCTATCTGTCGAATATTGAACCACGGTTCCATCTTTTGATTCTTCAAAATTAAATGCCATGGTTAACTTCAACATGGGTTTGTCAAGTTGTGAGAAATCAAAAGCTGGGCTATATAACCAGGAATCTTCACCAGTCAAATAGTGATAACTAGAGCCATCCTGTGATAATGTACCCCAAGCCCAATTTTCAGTATAGCTGGTAATTAAATCATCATTTACCACACCATCAAGAGCCAAAGAATCAGCATTTAGATTAACCTCATTCCATATCCAACTGCTTGACCTGATTGATTCGATCCCCTCAAGACTCATTTGAGAAGTAATGATTGCATCATCAACTAATTTCTCGGCATACCATCCGTTGTTATCAGGATCGAAACCACTTGACGGGTCAAAAGTTTCGACAAATCCTGTAACAGGATCAATCAATTCAATAGGAATAATATTTACTTCTCGTAACAAACTATCGAAACAACCATTGCTATTTTCTAATATCACTTTCAGGTCGTACTTACCAACACTTGGGAAATCATAATCAAATGGTCCAAAAAGTTGAATATCATCGCCCGTAGAAATTGTTCTATTAGTCAGTGGCGCATTTACCGGGTCTAGCCATGATTCGTCAATTATTGTTATTCCATTAGTCTCATCCAATACTGTAATTGCTCGAATTTGATTCAAAGACAATTCGTTTTCATTCACATAAAAGGTAGTAGGCTGATCTACAATCACCTGATCCCATTCAATAGAAATATTTGGATTTATTCTAATTAATATGGATTGCTCTGTAATGCCCACTTCATTCAGGTCACTTGAGCATCCGTCCGCAGTTGTTGCAACTAGCACTACTCCAAATTGAGCATCGAGTCCATCAAATCCGTCGAAGTCATGTGTAACCATTTGACCATTTTTGACTGAGCCACCACCATCATCATAAGGACTGGTTTTCTGGATTACGCCATTATCATCAGCATTATAGAATTGCCATTCAAAAGTCAACTCATCCAAAGTGAATGGTGATTCTCTAGGAGGTTCTGGAATTTCTTCCGTTTCCCAAACATCGGTACCGTCATTCAGTAACTCCACATCAAATTGAACCTGAGGATCAATACACCCTCCATTTACAACTGCGAATACCTCAGGAAGGATGTTAACCACTATTTGTTTGGTTACATCATTATAACATCCAGTTTCGTTATCAGTGAATTCATACCTGAGATCAAAAGTCCCGGACTGAGCTTGAACTTCATCCGTAAAGTCTCTTAGGTCATACTCGACATCATCAGTACCGCTACCTGACGTAGAGCTTGTGAACAATTCTTGCTCCACTCCCCCATTATAAGAATGAAATATGAATCTATTTCCAGCATTGACAGTATTTCGATCACCTCTTAGAGTAAACGACTCATCGCTTTCACAAAATACAACACCATCATCCCCTGTTTGGAAATTATCCAAATCACTGTATAATTCCATCTCTGGAAGTGGTTCAATCGTCCATTCACTTACCAGTATGTTTTCACAACTATATGAGCCAGAAGCATCAGAATAAGTGAATTCTACATAATACACCCAAGTATCTCCATCAGAGCCATTTACATTAGCGTCATTTTCTACTGAAATTGCCGTAGCATCAACTGACGCCGTTCCGTCCCCATTGTCCACAAATCCAGAAGTAATTTCATCTGTTAATGCTTCGTCCGTAAAGAGTCTGAAGGAACCCGAGGTAGCATCTGATTCGCCTGACGCTGCTCCTGATATATGTGTGCCTTGAATGGTGAATTGTCCTTCATCATAACAAACATGTGTGCCATCTATAGACTCACCAGCAGAATTTCCACCAGCACTACTTGTATATTCTATATCCAGAGTAGGCTGAGGTTGGATGACAAATGAGGTTTGATATACATTTTCACAAGCATATTCAGAAGCTGATTCATCTGTATAAATAAATTCCACATAATAAGTCACAGGAACTCCGTCTCGATCAATGCCATTATCCTCTGAAATATCTGCTGGAATCACTGATGCTGTTCCATCACCATTGTCTACAAATCCAGAAGTCGAAAGCTCTGCAGTATATCCTGAGTTTGTATAAAGAGTGAAAATACCGGAAGCTGCGTCTGATTCGGCACTAGCAGCTCCAGAAATATGTGTACCCCGAATATCAAAAGAAGCTTCATCATAACAGACTATCGTGCTTGCCAAATCATCTCCAATTGCATTGGCTCCCGCAGCTGTATTATACTCTATTCCTAAAGTCGGTTGAGGATAAACAATAATTGATCTAACAATAATCTCTTCACAATTGTAACTACCATCATCATCTATATAGGTATACTCTATATAGTAAGTATGTGGCGTTCCCTCTCTTCCTCCGCTGTAGTTATCATTTTCAGCAGCATCAGACACATCAGCTGCTGTGAAGTCTGCAGTTCCATTTCCATTATCAGTAAATCCAGTGGTGATTTCATCAGTTAAACCAGAATCACTAAATAGTCTAAACACACCGTCAGTAGCATTAGACTCAGCTGTTTCGTCTCCAGATATATGCTTACCTCTAATCGTAAAAGTAGCCTGATCATAACACACCTCGGTAATTTCTGTTCCTACATCCTCAATTAAATCGCCATTGGAGTTTTCACCAGTATTAGCTGAATACCTCAATTCCAATTCAGGTTGTGAATTCACAGTGAACGTACTTTCGACTGTCCTACTCGTACAACCTTCTGCATCAGTATAAGTGAAACTTACAGTATGATCAGAATTCACACCAAATTCTGTGGTATATATTAATGCTGCTGTAGAAGCAGTCACGTCCGCGGTACCGTCAGCATTGTCAACAAGACCATCAGAATCTATTGTGAATAGACCACTAGTAGCATACCCGTCAACTGCATCTTTATCTTCTGTTCCTTGAATTAAGAATTCTGATTGATCATAACAAACTTCTGTTCCATCTAAGTCATCGTCAACTGCATTTTCATCAACAACCTCTCCATAAACTATATCCACCACAGGCAGTCTATTTATATCTAATGTTACCGTTGTTGCATTGACGGGATCATTGTGATCGCTTTCACAACCGTTTTGGATAGTGGTGACATAATATTCCAAATCAAGTACAGTGTTATCACCACCAAAAGTATAAGAAGGGTGATCCGAAACATTGATGACAGATCCGTCGGAACTAGCACCAGTTGAAATTTGATTGGTCAATGAGCCAGAATTATCTGCATACCATCTAAATGAGGGAGACGTATAGTCTCCAGCATTGGCTATAGCCATAGTGGTTATAGAGCCATCTGCACAATAGACATGCGTATCATCAAGCACTAGGTCTCCAGGTAAGTTGCCTACACCTGTCACAGTTGGTGGCACTGGTATTTCATATTTGGTGAAATCTATCTGTGTTTGGTTGATACTTTCACATCCAGTAAATCCAGAGCCTCCAATATTGTAATTAATGGTCTGTGTAGCAAAGAAAGTGAAATCACCTGTTGTTCCAACTGGATCCAAATGTGATGGTGCATAGATATTTGTTTGCGAGAATGTTGACCCTGTAGCCAACGTTATTCCATCAGCAGCATACCAGTTGAAGTAGGCATTGGCCTCACCATTGTTGATCTGGAAAGTGGGTATATCATCACTATCAATATCCGTACAAGTATTACTATAACTTGCTAATATGACATCAACAGGTTTACGAAGTATACGCACAGTGATCGCACGAGCAGCACTTTCGCATCCAGCGAAATTTGGAGGGCCTGAAACAATATCTTGCGTTTGAGTCACATAGAAAGTGTATGTACCTTCTTTAGGTGAACCGCTCAAATCTGTGACTGTGCTGCCATCTTCAGATAGCTCACTAGGAATTAACTCTGTAGGTTGTATGATACTTCCATCCGCATCAGCTACAGTCAATTCTGTAGATAAATCAGAATCATCATACCATCTGAATATTACTCCTCCTTCGCCCTCAACGATGATAGGCTGCACAGCATTATTATCTCCTTCACAATAATAGAATGTAGTCACCACGCCATCAGTAGCATCTTCGGTAGGTGCAGCCGGAATATCTCTTACACTTATGGTAAGAAAGGCCATATCAGCATCTTCAGTTTCACAACCTACATAACCTGAACCATCTTGATTAATATAATTAGTTTGAGATACTAAAAAGTAATAATTTCCATCAGACTCTTCAGCTGCTGTAACTCCTAAATCAATACCAGTTGCTGTTGTTCCAGTAAACCTTGGAGTAGGGCTTAGTTTTGCCCTTGATACATCAGAACGGTACCAGTTAAATTCTACTGGATCATCCGTTGTTTCATCTGTATCTCCAGAAACAGAAACACTCAGCCCGCTCAAATCACCCTCGCAGAATCTAAGTTCCAAATCAGTGGTTGCATCTAAATCAGCAGCAGATCCATCATCATCAAATGTCGGAGCAACTGGGTCTGTAAGAACATATATATTGATAGTAGTCCAGTCACTGGCACATCCATTGAAGTTTACAGCCTGATTTTCATCTGTATATTGTCTCACATAATACGTGTATGTTCCGGGCACATCTGGATCGTATGCAAAGTGATCGATCAATTCTTGTTCTGTTACTAATCGATTGGCAAATGCGGAAATGTCATTGGTAACTCCGCCCACTTCATCAACAAAAACCTCTGATCCCATGGTATTATCCGTAGCCCATTCATATACTGAGCCTGTAACTGACGGGGTTTCGATTTGACCAATGGACTCTCCTTCACAGATATAAAAATCTGCAGTAGCACCAGTCACATACGCACCATTGAAGCTATTGATATCAGGCGCATTTTGAGTCGCGTTTACGTTTATTGTAATTTTTGTAGAGCCACTTTCTGCACCCACATACTCAGCAGTAACACTGCCATCCTCTGTATTGTCTCTGTCTGTCTGAATCACATGTACTGTAATACTCGTACTCGCCGTTCCTGCGAAATCAAGTCCTAACAGCGCGTTGGTATTGGTAGGTACAAAAGTCACTAAATCTGTAGTCCCATAAGTTGAGAATAATTCTGAACCCAAATCAATATTCCCATTGCCATCATCTGCATAGAAAGTATAATATGATTGAGCAGGCTCATTATCCTCCATGTTATCTATTAGAATAATATCATCCAAGGCCACGGTACCCGTACCACAATACTCATATACATAAGTATCACTACCAGCGTCATATACAAAAGTCGAAGACCCGGTATCCACGATTGGTTCATTCGGTACTGAGTAGACGTCAATTGTGATCTCTCTAATATCGGACTCACACCCTTCAAAATCCGAATCATTGATTCTAAGATCCGTTGTCTGCGTAAAGAAAAATTCTTTCTCGATACCACCGTTTGGAGTAGTAGTACCGAATAAGGTAGTAGTGGCCATCACTTCACCAATCGTTCCAGCGTTTCCTGTGATTTCACCAGTCTTATTAATATTGTTATACCACCTTATAGAATCAGCGCCCGTAGTTGCTGTCATATTAGCAATTACAGTACCTGTAGTATATTCAAGTACGTATTCTCCTGACACATCCAGTTCTCCAATACCAGTTAGTGTATTAGCCAAGGTAGGCTGTGCAGGTTTAGATAAAAGTTCTACATACACAGAATCAAGGTTTACACACCCCTTAGTTGGGAAGTCTCCATCAGAATCAATTAGGAAATCTGACTCTTCAGAGGTATAAACTAACCTATATAACGCAGGCCCTGTTCCAATTGCACCAGGGTCTGTTAAGTCAAATATTGCTGAACCTACTGCCGCAGTATTTAATATTGTTGTTGAATCTGGATTTGGGTCTATTTCTTTTAATGTGTAACCCAGCAATGTAACAGCATTCCCGTCCACTTCAGCCGTTACATTGAATGAGCCAACTTGCTCACAATAGTAAGTATCATCAATGTCCAAAATTTCTACTGTAGGTAGTGCATTAATTCTGAAAGTGTTTGTAAGTAAGGTTAGCGTATTGGATTCATCAAAACCATTAATGGTTGTGTCCATTACAATCCTTTTAATGGTATAATTTCCTGGAGCCAATCCAGAAGGGTCAAATGTCCAACCATCAGTATATAATTGATCAAAATCATCTGGTACACCGTTTGCAAAATCTGGTCCAGCTGGTGCTTCACAATCTACCACGCCATCGCCATATCCATCATTCGTATTCTCATAACAGTTAGGAGCAGTCAATCCGGCCACAGGTGTATTCGTGTCATCAACGAGCTCAAATTCATAGAAAACATAGCGTTGGGTATCAAACCCATTAGCTGACAATGTATCGGCATTTAAGATTACAGCTGCATCGTCTTCACAAAAATCTTTATCCACTATATTATTGAATATAGTCGCAGTATTGGCAATTGAAAATATCTTTTCAAAAGTATACTCCTTTTGCGTTAGGTCACTTTTTAATTTATATGAAAAAGCATAATCTCCTTCACCAATACCTGGGTTGAAATTGACTGTAGCTGGATCCGATACTACGTCTGTACCTACTAAGCCTTGTCCAGAAAAAGTAACGGTATGATCAGCTGGGTTCGAACCCGATATTGCTATTTGGTTATCTTCTACCAAGAAGTTATCGCCAAGAGGAGTCTGAGTAATGTTTACAACTGCAATACTTATTTCTTCTGAAGCACTAATACATCCATCAACTTCAGTCTCATCAACAAATAGTGTATAAATACCAGTGGCGGAGACATCAAAGTTTTCTGGGTACGGATTGGTAATATCATATAAATTGACTTCTGTCGGACTGGCTCCTGTGTATGCCAGTTCGCCAGCCTCGTCAAAAGTATCGTCATAATAATACCAATTGTAGGTTCCTCCAGCTCCAGTGGCAGTAATTGAAAAGGATTCATTTTGATCCACTTGCATCACATCATTAGTAATAGTACCAGCAGGGTATGAAACCGTAGGTGCACCAAGTCCTGCTCTAGTCGAAACATCTAAGTGACTAAACTCATGCGACACACTGTTACCGTAAAGATCAGCTGAACCACCTGTACGAACTATGGTTGCAGATGTGATGGCTGGTGTAGAATTATTAATAGCCAAACCTGAAATCACAATTTCATCTAATTGATCTCCATTACCGTCATTTGAATACGTTACTGTAACCAAATTGCTAGTAACAGATAGATTAGTAATGGTAATGTTATTTTCGGTCGAGGATGCCACAGAGCCTATGCCAGGCTCAAATTCGTATCCTGCACCTAATGTCAATTCCAATGTATAACCTGTCCCATTAGCATCTCTAAAGTCATCTGGATTTGTTTCAGATATATAGATACTCTCACTACCACCTAAAGCATCAGTCACAAATCCATTGACACAAGATGCTAATGTAGCGGTAGAACCCGCACCATTATCAACTACCACTCCATCAATTGTAGTGAATCCCCACGTGGCATGTACATATTGATTAGATGACGCATCTACAAATGCGGTATTTGGCATGGTTACAGTATAAACAGTTCCTGTAAATAAATCGTCAGTAGGATTAATAGTAATTGTTGAAGTTCCATTGCCCAATACCTGAGAGGCATCCGTAACAGGTATTACTATATTACCATTTGGCCCTCCCGAAATTGTAATACTACCACTTCCTGAAATCACAGGTTCGTTAAAACTAAGAACAAGGTTCCCTCTGATATCCACGTCTATTGTCGTGTTTAACGGAGACAAAATCGCTGTGGGCGCATCAGAATCGCCTGCTATTGTCGTGAAATTCCATGTGGTTTCATCGGCAATGGCAGCAATGGCATTTGGTGTTATGTCGTTATCCTCAAACGATCCTGCATCTATTTGCACATAGTATGACGTATTACCCTGTAATCCAGAATTAGAATAAGAATAAGTAGTGTTTCCGTTTGATGGTGTACCAGAATTGGCTGCAATACTAAAAGCCAGCACATCATCAGACTGGTAGTAGAAATTTATATTAGTTAAAGCGACTGGATTCACTGGCTCATCAAAATTGATTTCAAAATCAGCGTTTAAAGTCAAGATTGAAGAACCATCTATTGGACTGAATACACCCGTATAATTCGGTTCCACACCATCATCTGCCATGCTAAATGCCCAACCATCAGCTTCAATCAATGCGCTGGAAGTATTACCAGTGGCGTCTTCAAATGCAGCAGCATCTAAAACTACATAATAATTTACACCTCCACTTAACTGATTGGAAACATCATAGGTATACACAGAGCCGGTTCCACTATTATCAGCTGTTTCACTATTTACTGCTATAGCAAGTGCTTCTGTATCATCAGAATCATACATCACCCTGATGAATCTACTCGGTTTTGCACTGGCGCGCTCATCTATAGTCACAACCAAACTTGTACTTGTAGGATCTTGTGAAGCTCCTGTAGGCGCAAAAGTTATTCCAGGGCTTGTAGCATCGGATCCAGTAGTAAAGTTCCAATCCGTGTTATTAGAAATCGCCAATGATGCATTAGGTGTCTTGTCTGCAAATGCACCAGCATCTACATTTACATAATATCCCGTACTTCCTGATAAAGTAGTAGAATACGTTACCGTAGATCCTGGAGCCGTAGCAATTGACTCATCATAGAGGGCGTCTGCATCAGCATCAAAAGTATGAGCCAAAACACCATCGTTATAATATATTTCAATATTATTCCCACCATTTCGATCTACTCTTTCATCGAAAGTAAAAATTAGATCAACATTAACGTTTTGGTTGGTTGTACCATCCGTAGGCGTAAATGAGAAATTAGGAACTGTAACATCTCCTGTAGTGGTAATTCCCCAGGTAGCTGCGTCACCAAATAAGGTATTCCCATTTGGGGCGGCATCAGAATCTTCGAATGCCGAAGCTTCTAGCTCGAAGAAGTAACCAATACCGCCACTCAGTTCCTGTCCTACTTCATCAGAAATATCATAGGTAAATGTTGCTTCGCCACCAGATACCACAGCGCTGACTGCATCCACTGGAATCTGGAATGCAAGTAAAGCATCGGAAGTATAATAGACATTAATAAAACTTCCAGGCTGAGGTGTAACGATTTCATCAAAAGTTAAAACAATTTGATCTGCTGAAGTTACATTCACTGAAGCCGAATTGGCTGGGCTAAATGCTGTCAAAGCTGGTGGAGTGGCGTCATCGTTTGTACTAAATTTCCATCGTCCTGAAACAGGAGATGCAGCATATCCTCCAAAGTCATTATCTGTAGCTCCTGCATTAAAAGTTACATCAGTTATTGCACCAGCATCTACAGTGATATAATAATCCGTACCACCTGAAGCCAGGTCAAATTCAAAACTTAGATGCGTATCAGAGGTATATATGAAATTATCTACAACAACATTAGATCCACCGTTTCCATTGCTTTTAATGATCACATAACCATCCACAGCACCAGCTAAGGATTGACTAAATGTGGCGTATGTCGTACTTGAGGTGTTGACAAAAGCACCTAATTGAGTGGTCAAAGAAGATCCATCAGTCGAATACCAAACTTCAAATTCAGCAGCACCTCCATCTTCAGATCTATATTCAAATTCAATGGCTTCAAAATTTGAAATAAGTGGTGTAACTAAACGATCATTATCTGCAGGCGAAATACTGATCGCATCACCAGTACCACCTACGGCAAGCCCTGCTCCCGCCAATGCGGCATTAGTTTGTGTCCAAGTTCCCGTTTCAAAATCGAACGTTCCTTCATCATAGTCAAAGTCTTCTATAACTTCATTTACTGGATTCACATCAGACGTTACGTCTAGAGATGCAATAGCTGAACCGTCAGCATCTGTGTAGTACAAATTGATATTTCCAGCACCCCATTGCACGGGTTCATTAAACTCCATCACAAAAGTTCTGGAAGCACGAACATCAGTGGTTCCATCAATAGACAAATCAAGACTCACAATTTCTGGAGCATCAGTATCTAGGATAGTAGTAAACTCCCAAACACCTGATCCACCAATGGCAGCCAGATTCTCATTGCCAGAGTTGTCCTGAATGGTATTAGCAGGAATCTCTATGTAATAAGTTGTGTTATATTCTAAGGTTACATTATTGATCTCAACAGTCTTACCTAAATAATCAATGCTGAAATCTGTGGCATCCAAGACTAAATGATTCTGTGCATTAGTTACATCATATATGATAATATTAGCTCCACCAATTCCATTTACTGGCTCAGTCATAGTGAAACTGATACTTGGTGTAATGCTCACCACTTTGTTTCCAGGGTCATGCGCAGGAACAAAGAAGTCTGCCACACCCGCATCTACTGTTGGGTTTGTAGCATCAAAATTACCAGTTGTAAAGTTCCATCCGTTTGCAGTCAAAATGCCTGCAAACGCATTTCCAGAATAGTCTTCAAAAGCACCCGCTGTGATTCTTACATTATATCCCGTAAGACCAGATAATTCATCAGTTGGAATGATCGTCAACTCATTACCTTCTAAGGAAAGAGAACCTGCGGCACCTGAATTTAGAATATCTGAGGTGACATCGAACTGATCTACTATATCTCCAGAGGCAGACAAGTAAAGCGTGACTGTCCCTGATGCACCTGCAACTACAGGTTCATCAAATTTCAGTACCAGATTATCGGTAGTAGATACATCCGTCTCATTATCCTCAGGGGTAAGTGTATTGACTTTAGGTGGAATAATTTCACTTGAAGTAGTAAAGTTCCAAGTGTATTTGTTGTCTATTCCCTCGAATGGGTTTCCAGCCAAATCTTCAATGGCACTTTCTGAAATTCCTACATAGAAAGTTACACTACCTGGAAGGTCACCTAAAGACGAAATGTCGATAGTCAACTCATTGCTATTGTAAGTCAAGAGGCCACTATTTGCACCAAATTGCAATACGGTAATATCTGGATCTGTTTTTGCAAAAAGCCTGATGGCGCCAGAACCTGGTTGAATATCTTCGTCAAACGAAATAGTCAGCGATCCTGTAGCCAAAGCCACATCGTCATTACCATCATAAGGACTAAACCCTCTATCCACACCTAATTCGTCAATAATGATACCTATGTCAGAAGCTCCTTCATCAATTTCAAGTCTAATATCTCCAGAATATGGTGTACCGAATTCATGATAAAACTCAAGGAACTCGCTATCATTTGTGGCATTGATGACATCCAGAACTACAGAACCTCCAGATTGATCAACTAAGTTGAGCACTGCGGTACCAACAGCACTTGTTTTATACAAGAACGTTATGCTATTAGCTGAAGCTAATGTAGGCAGTTGAATATATGCGGATGCCACATCAGGGATTCCAGAAGCATCCCCGCTTCCACCTACAGCATTTGCTGCACCTGCCAATACGTCATTGGAACTTGTCCAGCCGGCAAGGTCAGTACCAACATCAGTAATCAGGCCGTCAAAATTTTCATAAATCTGTGCCGAAATTTGTGGTGGCGTATTGTCTCCAGTATCAATAGTTCTGAATTCAATAGTTTCAATATTATCAGCAGGAAACGCATCAGTACCCGTTTCTTCAAAGTCAGTGCCATCATCTACTGATGCAAATGCTGTTTCAGGGATATCTACAGTGACCAATTCGTCAGAAACAAAACTAAAGTCGGGGTTGATGACAATAACATTTGTCCCATCACCTGTGACTTGCGATGGAGCCGTCCCTATGTCATAATTTTCAGTTACAAATCCATTATCACCTGATACTGTAATTGTACCAGTACCAAAATTAACTGCTTCATCAAAGGTCAATGTAATGTTGGTGCTTCTACTTATCGTTCCATTAGGAGAGCCAGGATCTATTGATACGGGATTGAAATTAACAATCGTGGGTGCCGCTGCATCTGCCGTAGTAAAAGACCAAGATCCAGCACCAATTAAACCTGCCCAATCATTTCCTCCATAATCCTCAAACGAATTGGCGGCAACAGTTACGAAGTAAGTCGTTCCCTTTTCTAGAATAGAAGACAAGGTGAATGTAACAACATTATCTACAATGGTAGTTTTGGATAAGTTAGTTACACTTATCGTTTCAACTACATCGAGCGTATTAAAATCCCTTAGAATCAAGTTACCCGAATTGGCGCGAACCTCTTCTGAGAATGTTATTACCAATTCTGTCACAGCCACTGCTGCACTTTCTGTATGTGCTGGAAGCAACGTTAGATCAACTGGAAAAGAATTGTCTTCAACCACCACAGAGGTGAAATCAATCTGCGTCAAATCTGGATCATAGAAATCATCAATTCCATCTCCATCTCCATCACTTCCTCCCGTATTAACTACTTCAAATCTATCGTCTATGCCATTCACAGGAGATACATCTAGCCCTAAAGTAAGGTCAACATCTACCACATCTGGAATACCATCTAAATCCGTATCTAGTGGTAGATTATCAATGGATACAGTACCACTAGGGAATACACTATTTATAACAATTCCATTTTCAGATAATATACCTGCAGTAAAATTAGTTGCTATCGGATCAATTGGAGAACCTGCAGGTAAGGTCAAAACTACCTTACCATTGACATCAGCATCAATATTGCCATTGGCATCTTGAGCTTCAAGTTCTATAGAAAATCCTGGGTCTCTTTCGAAAGTAGTTGCACTAGTCAGAGGATTGGCAAAAGTTACCACTTGTGTAAAGGCGTATGCCTTAACCTCAATTTCGTTATCACCTGAATCTGTAAAATTGGCAGTTGATGCTCCCCCGGCATCAGCAAGTGCAAAATCAGATCTTCCATTTCCTGTATTGGCCACTGCGCTACTAACAGTTAAGGTAATCACCTCATTGTCATCTACACTTACATCCTGTTTGAATGTAGCTCTAATAATGAAGGTAGCCTCCGAGTTATCGCTTGCTTCAATATCACTACCACCAGCATCAGCATTCAAAAATGCCACGGTTCCACTTGTTACTGCTACCTCCTCTTTTTCAGTAGTTCCGTTATAAATTGCCATACGATCCAAGTTTTCCCAATTGGTGACATTGAAAGTAATGTCTGCTAATCTGGTTCCGTTTGTATCTGTATCACTAGCACCAGCTCCACCATCCCGTACGATGAATTGAGCGATCACAAGTTCATCATCACCTGTGGCATCTATGTTTGTGGCATCGTATTGAGTATAATCAATATATTCAGGGTAGTCAAAAGAGTTATCTTCTATGATATCAGACTGAGCGTCAGATACGTCAAAAGCTACTGTACTAGAAACAAAATCCCCACTTCCCGCACTAAAATCATCAGTTACAGTGAAAGTATAGTTACCCACTAGCGTAATAGTTAAATCAGACCAGGTAGCCACTCCATTAGAGAATGGGTTGTCCGTTAAATTCGTGCCTGTTATATTAGATGCAGGAGAAGTGATATCAATAGTATATGGACCACCATTGTAATCCAAGTCCACATTACCCTGCGCATCCTGTGCTTCTACAATGGCAGTAAAAGCAGTATTCAATACCACCTGTATATTAGCATTTGAAACTTCTGCATCTGTGGCTCCACCAAATGAAGTTATCACTACATCAGAGGCCACTACATCAATATCAACATTACCACTATTTACAGATTGCGCTGCAGCCAGGGTACTTGAACCAGAAGCAAATGTAAAGTCAGTCGTATTCACTTCAAACTCAAAGGCCTCCTGATCAACAACAAATGTATTGGCGGCAATATCTGTTCTAAACCAAATAGATAAAGTATAAGTTTTGGTCTCATTATCTACAACATCACCTAACGCAGTAGAACCGTCTGTTGGTAAATTTGCAAATGTGATATTGTCAGCATTAATGGTAATAGTAGCTCCATTAGGAGTGTCTGTTGTAATTGAGGTAGATCCATCAGACAACGCAACTCCAGCAATGATTTGATCCAAATCCTCATCCAAAGTAACACCAGCACCTTCCTGAAAGACCATTTGCGAAATTACAGTATTGAACAAATCATTATCTAGCCCATTGTCTTCTACAAAATCAAAATCAAATACAGCTACTGCCGTTCCTTCACTAATCGCGATAGCAGGATTAAGAGACAAGGCAGACTCATCCAATGTTCCATTTGCAGCAAGAATTGAACTGTTGTCTGGATCAACAATGGCAATAGTAGTTGCATAAGTTCCATCTGCCTCAGCTGTGGTACCAGATGTCAAAATGACACCGTCATCAGAAACAATTAAGTCCAACGTGGCATAAGCCGTATTGTATGAAATGTCATCAAAGTCTGTAGTACCAGAAGCTAAAGTTTTTGACAAACTTGTTGCGGAAGATAAAGTGCCCGGTCCTGCAGAATTTTCGGCCAACGTCACATCAGAAACATCGTCTGTATCAATGTTACCATTTACATCTACTGCATTTACCGTTACGGTAAATTGCTCTCCTGTAGCAATGGCTACAGCTGGGCCTGCCGCCAAATCAAGCTCGCTTGCCGTTACATCTAAAGTGTTATTAGTTGCTTCTACTGCATTTGCAGCTCCAGTATTCATGCCTGAGCCTGTTGCTAAGGAGGAAGCTGAAGAAGCTAAAATAGTTACATCTATGTCGGTAGTTTTATCTACTACTCCTGTTGTGTTCGCAAAAGTTACTACCACGCTGAACGTTACGGTCTCATTGCCAGAAGCTCCAGTTTTGATCTGTTGAGCATCAGGCAAAGCAGCCAGACCTGAGAATACCGCATCAGTACCCGCTATGGCTACTTCAGCAACCTCTACAGGCGTACCTTCAAAATCGTTGTACAATGCTACTTTCTGAATAGTTGCTGCATTTGTGAATTGGACGGTTACCCCATCAAGAATAGTGGCTAGACCATCTCCATCGTCAGATCCGCCGCCATCACGCAATACGAACTGAGCCACTTCAACTCCATCTGTTCCAGCTCCTTCACGATCAATATTGGCCGCCATTTGACCATTGTAGTCTAAATTTGAAGCAGCCGTAAAGCCACCATTCGCCACAATATCCGATAATACAGCAGGTGTTACCCCTGTTCCTAGTATGTCAAAATTATAAGATCCATCTACAGCATCTGTAGCAAAAGAAACCGTATTATTTCTGACGCCATCCGCACTTGGATCAAAAGTGACTATCACATCTTCGGTAGCACCAATTGCCAGCGCACCTGTGATATCTGCATCTCTGGTAAAGTCATTGTCCGGACCAGCAAAAAGTAAATCACCAGCAATGCTACCAGCAACAAATCCAGCATTTTCAATCGTGTAAGTAAAGCTTACTGAATTCGTACCAGCAGTTACTATTGATCCAAAATCAGTACTGTTCAATGTACTTGGTGAAACTGAATTATCTTCAATCAAATCACCTTCAGCGTCATACACTATGATGTTCGGTACAGTAGCTGCAGTAGAACCTGTATAGTCGGAAAGCACCCAGTTGGAAGTGGCGCCAGTTTCGGCGAAACTGAACAAATTGGCATGATTGCCATTACCGCTTAAATCGATTAACTCAGGTGCAACTATACCTGTATTATCTTGTCCAGGTGATCCCACGTTAAAATCGTAATAAGCGACCAGATTACCTTGTCCAAACAGAGTGGTTTCGTCTGTTTCAAGAGCATTTCCTCTTATTTCAGCAGCAAATCGCTCGTCACTCCAAACTTTGAGTTCATCGATAAAGCCATCAAATTCCCCTGAACCAGAATTGTGATTACCTATTGTCAAGAGATCACCCGTTGTGTATAAAGTTCCCAAAGTTGTTGAAGTTGCTTCTTCTACACCATTCACAAATAGTCTACCTGGTTGGCCATTGGCAGCCACAATGGCCACATGATACCATTCACCAGGTGTTACCGTGGTAGTACCAGTCATTGTAACTGCTCCACCATCATTCGTGTAGTGCGCAAATTGACCAGTGCCATTGATTAGCATTCGATGAGAAAAATGTGACCCATCTCCTGTGTAACCATATTCTGATATCACCTGCGTACCACCTACTGAGGCTGGCTGCACCCAGGCTTCTACTGTATATGCAGTAGCAAATGTCATTGATACTTCGGCATAATCATTACCAGTGGTGAAATCTAATGTTCTATCAATACCATAGCCAAGAGAAACAAATTGTCCATTGACTAAATCAATTCCTTCGAAAGTCAGCAAACCTGACCCTCCATTGTCATCAGAAACACTATAGATGGTAGCACCAGACCAATCGCCACTATTGTTGCTTACTAAAAGCACATAATCACCACCATCTGTACTTGGCCAGCCACCAGTCGCAGTTGAAATATCAATAGAAAAGTCTATGTCTGATATGTTGCTTGTCCCTTCGTTGGGTTCATTGACCAACCATGCTCTGTGCATTCGCTCAGATATACCGACAGGTCTATCCGTCGCACCAGAGACTACAGCACCATAATCTGCACTTCCAGCATACCCCATTGACAGGAAAATATTGTCTACAGCAAACTGAGAAGTAGCTCCAAGTGCCACATTGGCTGCATTATCTGATTCAATGGTAGTATGTCCCAATTCCACGTACAACGCATCAGAGGCACTTGTTACCTGTCTGGTATCAAGGTTAGAAGCATCGTCCCGACCGATTGTAATTACCCCATCACTAAACCCAGAGGCAAAATTCCAAACCGTAGTAGCACTTCCTGATGATACCACATCTTGCGCGTAAGAAACACCATACTTCATCGCTAGGTAAGATTCTACTTCTTGAAGTTCTGTACCTGAAAGTACGCGATTATAAATAATGACCTCGGCAATATTACCATCAAAAAAGTTTCCTGCCAGATTTGCTCCTAACTGAAGTTTGCCGTTGTCAGTATAAGTAGATGTGGAATTGTCAACCGCATCAAAAATCCCATTCAATGCAATTTGCGAACTAGTAGCACCTTGATCATACTGATACGTAATAATGGCAGCTTGATCCGTAATACTAGTTGAATTAGTTGCCTCGGTAGCACCATGATAAATCATCGGAGTTTCGTCAGCCTGCACGCCGACAGCAAAAGTATTTCCAGCTTCACTTCCAATTATATTTTTGGGAGAAGCAGTGTCATTTGGTCGGACTATTGCCACAATCGTATAATTCGAACCATTTAAAATTCCAGTTGTTGTTTGAGACTCAAAATATTGCGTACTAGCAGCTGTGAAATTCAATCCTGGTTGGAAACCTATCGCTGTATTGGATGGTACTGGATCATTTCCAGTAGAAATAAAGTCTTCTCCAGTTCCACTAAAGTCATTCCAATTTGCAGCTGCGGCTTCTTCACCTCTCAACCATGTGACAATACCGTCACTTACTCCTGTTGGTCCTTGAACATTTCTTCCTTCCAGTGTCAACTGATAATTGGTTTCGTCTGGATCATTTGTAGTAAAGGTCAAGGCATTTACTTCTTGATCGAGACCTAATACCGTACCAGTAAAACTTACTGTAAATGTTTCTGTGGCGCCTGGGGATATGGCAGCGTTGCTAATATCTCCATTGTATACAAAATCTCCTACGCCAGCACTGATGCTGCTGATATTCAATACGGCTCCACCTATGTTGGTAATATCAAAAGTGGCCGTAACAGAGGCGTCATTGATATCTTTATCACCAATAAAGGCAACATCACTGTTATAGTATTCTGCTCCTGCGATTTGTACGGATATGTCTGGTGCTAATACCCCAGAATATACCCAGTTGGAAACATCAGTGTTCATTAAGAAGTTTTGTGCCGTACCATCATAATTTCCTGTTTTGTCTGTTACATCATTTCTAGTTCCAACGCCAGAGTTGTCTGCTAATGGTGAAACTGTCGTATTATCAAATGAGTAGTAAGCCACTAAGCCTGATTCAGTACCTACCAGGGAGGTGTACATAGTTGATTGTATAGCTGCATCATCCCGAGTCTCATCCCAAATGCGTACTTCATCCATTTGAGATTCAAAGAAATAACCAGGAACTACTCCTGTATCAAATCCAGCTCCTATAGAACTAAACGCTGTCTGTCCGGTTTCATAAGTAATATTACCAGAGCCATCAATTACCCCGTCCACGTACAAGTTGATATCACCAGTGGCCTGATCGTGCGTGACGGCTACATGGTGCCATGTACCATCACTAACTGTCGTACCTCCGTCAACATTGAACCAAGATCCTCCATCATAATGAGCATATCTCAGTAAACCTCCGTCAATTCCAAATGAAAGTCTTACGTTATTATTAATATCTCCGATAATAGCTACTGCAGGGTTTGTTGCCTCATAGGCATTTCCAGAAGCCATATTATCCGTTCTTATCCAAGCTTCAAATGTCAATCCACTTGCCAATCCTACTCTAGCTGTGCTGATATAATCATTCACGCCATCAAAATCGAGGGCTAAATCCTGAACAGATGCACCAGCTACATCAAATGTAAATGGTGGAGTACCAACTTCAGCATCATTGGCTATGGAGATGGTGGTAGCATCAGTCCCACTATTTGGTGTATAGATGATATCAAATTGCTCAAAACCTAAAGTAGAAGGCAATGTTGGTTGGTTGTCGATATCAAAAATGGCATCACCAGTGATTCCCGAAACGGTCAAATCATTGATGCCTAAGTTTTCCATGTAGAAAGTCTGACGAGCAGTTCTGGTTTCTGAAACATTTCCGAAGTCAGTACCTGTAGCAAATGCACCTGGCGTATCACCATCTGTTATAAGTGTTGCGCCATCTACAAATACACTGAGTTCGCTGGCCGCAGTGGCTAATGCTCCAGAAGCTTGCCAATCCGTACCATCCAGGTCGAATGCTGCGTCTAATGTTCCGTCGACACCATTTCCAGTAATATCTCTCAATAAATTAGTTCCACTTCCGGCATTATTAAAATCATACGAGGCAATTAGTCCTTCAGCCTCTCGTAATGAGACTCCTGCGCTAGCTGCAATTTCGTTTTCTGTTTTGGCATAATCCCAAATTCGGAATTCATCCATTAGGCCATTAAAATTATTAGGATGCGTATCGACACCTAATCCAAGATTAAATTCATCCAGTGTATTATATAAACTACCTATTGACCCTGTACTTCCTTCTTCTACTCCATTAATGAACAATTTTATGTCTCCACTATTTTCTGCAGTAATAGCTACATGGTACCAGGTTCCGGGCGTTAGTGTGGTTGAGCTTGACACAGTATATGCAGCTCCTGCAAAAGTGTAATGTTCTAGGACTCCAGAGGTATTGATACCTAATTTTTGACTAAAATCTAAGCCCTCATTTCCATCCAATGTTGAATAAAATATTGTTCTATCAGAAGCAAGATCAGTCACATTGATCCAAGCTTCCATTGTATAAGCAGTGACACCTGAATTATCATATGGGATTTCGACGTGATCACCTGTACCATCAAAATCCAGAGCATTTTCGACTACACTGGTGATGGCAGTATTAATTTCAAAAGTTCCTTCTGTAGCATCTGTATCATTATTGGTAATAGTAATGACTTGAGTCAATTCTGTACCAGATAAAATATCAAATGTCATATCACCGCCCGAACCAATAATAGCAGGCAAAGTTTCTGAGGTATTGATCACACTCCAATCTCCATCAGGAAGGATTGAAGTTATTGATAAATCAGCCAATCCTGTATTTCTTATAGTAAAAGTCTTGGCATAACCGATTGCACCTACATAGCCATAATCAGTATCATTCGCAACTACAGTTGCATCGTCGGCAATGTTGGAAGACAGTGGCGAGTCTACTTCTATTTCTGGGCTAGTTGAAGCGCTTACTGTTGAAGCTACCCAATTGGAAGTTGTAGTATTAAGTGCAAAGTTTATTAAGGTTCCATCAAATCCATTCCCAGAGATATCAGGTAAATTGTTAATAGGGCCTCCAGTATTGTCTGCCCCAGCATCTCCATTATTAAAATCATAGGAGGCTGCTAGACCTGTACCTGTAGAAAGACCAAAGTTTGTCATATTAGCAGCAATTTCAGACTGGTCTCTAGCCACATCCCAAATTCTTACTTCGTCTATTCTTCCATCAAAATTATTTGTGGCATTATTGGTATAACCAATATAAGTCTCTCGTACACCACCGCCTGATGCCGACCCAGTAATAGAAAGCGTGGTAGCGTCTTGAACTCCATTTATATATATGTACAAATCACTATTATCATATACCATGGCCACATGTGACCAAGCGCTCGCTGATATAGTTGTACTTGATGTTAAGGATTGTTCAGTGCCACCAGCTACAATAGTTGCCACTATATTTCCAGTACCATTGATCGCTAAATAAAATTCACCATTGTTTGTAGAAGAGGGCTGTGTCCATCGACCTACTATATGCCTTACTCCTGAAAGTAAATTAGGGTAAACCCAGCTTTCTACTGTCAGTTGATCATTTGCGTCAGCTGGATTAAACGAGGTAGGAAGAATATCTACTCTATCATCACTACCATCAGAAGCACCATTGAAATCCAGAGCATTGTTATCCACACCTGTTCCTTGAACATTCAAAGTAAAGGCCGCATCGTTGGAAGTGATTGAAATAGCCTGTGGCCCATCTGTTTCTACTAGAGCTGGATCATATTCCACAGCAAAAGCGGTCGATTCGCTTGGCTCTAAAGTAGCTAAGGTACTTGCAGAATTTGAAGTAAAATCTCCTCCAGCGGCACCTACAGCAATAGTATTCAATTGTCCAACCCCATGATTTTCAATGGTAAATATTTGGGTTCTCACACCATCGTCAACACCTACATTGCCAAAGTCTGTACCATCCGCTGTGGCAGGTGTGTTGGTATTGTCAATAGCGTTTTTATCATCCGATCCGAATATCTTTATAACTGGTTTTGCATCTTCAAAAGCAGTAGAAGATGTCCAGCTGTTAGCAACTGCTTGGTCAACATACCCATTTAAAGTTCCGTCAATTCCTCCTTTTGAATCTACTGCAGTCAAAGCATGACCAGCTTCGTCCAACCTATAGTAGGCCAAGAGTTCTGGCTCACTTGTATTAACAATGCCTGCTGCGCTGGTTCTAATATCTTCTGCTTTTCGAGCTTCACTCCATATTCGAACTTCATCAATTTGTCCATTGAAATAAGCGCTCAGATTGGATTGTGCACCTAGAGTCACGATACTTGAACTTGCAAATAACTGATTTGGAGCCCCCGAATTAGAATCTATCAATTCACCATTAATATATAATTCCATTGTTGTGTTCGCTCCATCATATGTTCCTGCTACATGCGTCCAACCATCAGCTACGCTGATCCGTGGAGCATTCAATACTGTGTATCCACCACCAGATGCTTGTACATAAAAACGCGTAGTCCCACCAGAAAACAGGTCAAATGAATATTGCTCATTAGGCCCACCTCCTTTATTCACCATGGTATAGTCATTGGCCAGGTCACTTCCAGCTTTCACCCAAAACTCCACAGTAAAGGCATCGCTGGCTGCACCAAAGTTATTGGATGGGTCGTCAGGGATAGAAACGTACTGAGAAGACGCATCGTCAAAGGACAATGCGCTTCCATTTTCGCTAAAGGTTAACGAAACCTCTCCAGTATTAGGAAAATCATACTGTAAAATCCATCCTTCTGGAATAACCGTAGTTGCAAAACTTCCCGATATGGCGTCAGCATCTATTAGTATTATTTGATTTAGATCATCTGGTGCATATTGTACATCCACTTCCAAAGTACCACTCAAAGTAGCCGTCCCGGTCACTTGAAGCTGATCATATCCGGAACAAGCCGCGGTACCTTCTACTTCAATCTCAAGGGTTCCCCCACCGTCATCGTATCCAGATGCAAATACCATGCAGCCTGGAGATGTACCTGGTGCTACTGTACCTGTCGATGTATTGGTGAACAAACCATTACAAGTAAATGTACCGCCTAGCGTTCCATTATTTATAAGTTGCGTTCCGTCGGATATGGTAGCATTAGTCAAGACAACTGTACCATTATTCGTAAAAGTTCCACTTGTTAAATCAAGTGAGTTACCTCCCAAATCCAATTCTAAATTGACGCCAGTCTCTACTACAATGTCTCCACCAGCTGTCATATTGGATGCTATATCCAAATCAATATCTGCAGAGAAAGTAAGTCCTGAGGTTACATTCGTATAATCAGGCAATATATTATCACACCAATTGGCCGGATCAGATGGGTCGCTATTATGATCCCCAATGTAGTCTCCAGGTGTACACCCAACGCTACTGACCCAGTTAGAAACCGATCCATTTTTGTCAAAACCAGAAAGGTCTCCATTATAATTTCCTGTCAGATCCAAAATAGCTCCCGTATTCGAAACTCCAGTGTTATCAGCGAAAGCTGAGTGTTCGTCAAAGCGGTACACGGCTTTAAACAAATTTATACTCTCTTCTACCTGCTCACTTCCTTTGACCTCCAATTCACTTACAAAATCTATGTCTCCAGATTCCAATGGGAAATCCCAGAATCTAAGATTTTCAAGCGTCCCTCTTAATGGCCCCAAATCATCTGGTGTTTGTCCAATTTTCAACAAACCAGATAAACTAGAACTGAATGATGAGGCTCCATTGAGCCCAGAGTCAGTGACATCTACTCCATTGATATAAACAAACCCTTCTGGTATAGATCCATCACTCACGACTGCTAGGTGAAACCAATCTCCTGCGGATACTGCGGCAGAGGTAGATCGCAGTACCAAACTATTGCTACCATCTACTACTTCAACAGTCCCATTATTAATGCTTATTGAATTGGCATTTCCAGTCCCACTGGTCCCACCTATGATACCATTGTAACCTGAAATATCGTCAATGAAGATCCATGCATCCAACGCCCAACTATTCTGTCCTAATGACAGGTTGTCGAACATGGCTTCACCACCAGGTACGTTCACCACATCATCTCCGCCATTAAAATGCAATGCACGGTCTTCTTCTGAAAAGCCTTCCACTGTAAATGTGTATTGATCTTCGTTTGAAGAAGGGTCGTCACTCGTGACTCTCACTGTGGCAGTATGTGTACCTAAAGCTAGTGGTAAGTAGGTGATATTGACTGTGGCTTGCTCGTACTGATTAAGCACTCCACTAAAATCATCAATACTAAAATACCCTGATACATTAGTTTCTAAATCAACACTAGAAACTGTTAAAGCAGTTTGGCCTTCATTAGTAATTTCGAGCGTGATTGTGATAGGCTCTCCAACATCTGCTCTGCCAACAAAAGCACCATTCACAGCATCAGGTGCGTTGTGTCCATCAGGAAATTCAAAATCACTTCCTGAAATTTCTAACCAAATGCTCGATAAATTTGCATCTGTAAAGTCCGAATTCACCCAATTAGAAGTACTTCCATTAAAAGTAAATCCAGAAGTAACTCCATCCATTTCTGGATCTAAATTTCCATCATTATTGTTTCCAGTAATATCTTCCAAATTATCTTCAAGGGATGGGGTGGTATTATCTCCTGATGGGTTGCCTGAGTTAAAGTCGTAAGCAGCAATTAGATTTGGATCACTAGTTATAGTGTTCAATAAATCAGTTCCAATCTGATAGCCATCTCTTACCATATCCCAAATTCGAATATTATCCATTTGACCATCCCACTTACGAGTGGCATCCAAATTATAAGAGGCACCAAGGACCATTTCAGGTATAGATGAAGGCCAAGAGCTGTTGGTTTCATTAAATACTTCTTCACCATTCACATATCCAATAATTTCATTAGTGGATGTATTCCAAGAAAATGCACAGTGAATCCATGTGCCCACTTGCATGGGTGAGACAGATGTATAAAAATAGTATGCTTGTGCTGCCTCATCAATATATAAGTAAAGTTCTCCACTTGCATTGGTTTCAATTCTAAATCCAGATCCAGTATTAGATATATCTGAATCGAATACTCCATGATTACTGTCGATTGTTCTGGCATTGAGCCAAAACTCCATAGTCCCTTGTGCAGTCAATGCGCCAAAATCTTCAAACCTGACATAATCATCCGACCCATCAAAATCTAATGCATTGTCAATGATCACTCCCGTAAAAGTGTAAGTGTTTGCATCTGCATTTACACCATCGCTCACATTGCTATAATCAAAGGATCCAGAAGTGGGGGGTGTTCCAGTTATATCTATTTTTAATCGACCTTCATTAAAATCAGCTCTAGTAATGGTATACGGTAAAGAAAGTCCGCTACCCAGATCCTCCGACCCATCTACCGCACGGTCTCCACTTGCATCTACGTCATAATACAGGTCTGCGTCACTCCCAAAGTTATTGGCAGTGATATCCAGTGATTGCAAAACATCAGCGCCATCAATATCTGTAAAAGGTATAAAATCAGCATCAAACGTTTTGCTCACTCCTGTACCTGTATAGCCTGTGAAACTTGAACTCGCAGGAGAATTGTTGTTAGTCCCAAATGGCCAGAAATCATCTGTACCAGATCCATCATACACATAGGCAGCATTACCTGTATCCCAATTCTTATAATTATTAGCAGATATCAATATATTTTCTATAGAACCTGCGTGCTTTGCATTGGTGGGATCATAAACTGCACTTTCATTAATTCCTCCAGATTGTGGATACATAGCAATACATGTTTCTCCATTTTCCAATCCCTTGGGTAATTCAGAAGATTGACCATCTCCTTGCGTCAAACCTACAGACCATTCAGTACCACCAGCATCTTGACTCGCCACATCTTGATTAATTGCAGCAATAAAAGAGTTATTGTCTAAAGTGAATTGCGTATATCCTGTCCCTGAAATGGTACCCTGAAATGCTAATAACTGATCTCCAGATGTTGGTAATGTAAAACCACCATAGGGTTCTGTAACAGATCCAATTTGGGTATTGGTACTTTCTTGGATTGCGGTTAATGCAGTCGGGTTAATTATTACCTGCTCTCTAGCTGCAAGCGATACATCTGTGGTAAAAATAATAAATCCTTCGTTATTGGTTATCCACTGGTCATTCGCAATATCCCAGCCTTTATCAGTAAAAATAATTTCCGTCCCTGGCTCTATTGCTTTCAACAATACAATCGCAAATTCATCCTGTCCGCCAGTCATGTTCATCATGGTGAATGCTATATCTCCAGCAAATAATGGCGTTGGGTTGGATCCTACTCCCTCAATAATGAAATTGTATGGATTTTCGTCAGAGTCATCGTTAGGAATTGAAATATTGGCTGATAGATGTCCTGTTGTTAATGGATTGAAAGTAACCGTAAAAGAAGTACTTCCCCCTGATACCAAAGCAGTATTCAATCCTGTATCGTCCAATGAAAAATGAGTAGCATCATCTAATTGTATAGGTGGTGAGCCACCTAAATTCAATGTTGTTATCCCCGTATTCGTAATGGTAAAAGTAACTGCACCACTTGAACCACTATTTTGAACATAGCCAAAGGAGTAAGCATCATCATCAGCAGCTAGATCAATTTCAATTTCTGGTTCTATAGGCTGAGGGAGTGTAGAACTTAAAAAATTTGATGCTGAAGCAGAATTTGAAGGGAATTGTCCAGAAGTGGTCGCTAATGTCAAATCAAAACTTCCTTTTTCATCATATAAAGTAGTCAACGAAGTATTGTCCTGAGAAGCGTCTCCTTGATCAAATTTATAGTAAGCGATTAATCCAGCTTCCTCTGAAGGATCACTTATTCCATTGACCGCATCACTCATAATTGATCCCGATCGATTGGTGCTCCAGATCATGACTTCATCAATTTCTCCATCAAAATTTTGCCCTACTGCCCCATTTTCTCCTATAGTCAGTGTATTTGTCTGAGGATCTGCTGGTGAATTAAAAGTAAAGGCGGCGCCTGCTGCTACACCATCCACATAAAATTGTGATCCAGCGCCATTGTCATGATCAAAAACCAACGCCACATGATGCCAATTACCATCTGCCACATTTACACCCGATGACTCGGCTCCACCGTCCCAGGTTTGCAATACGCCGCCACTGACGTACATTAAATAATTGGGATTATTCGATACTATTACTCCAAGTGAAGTCTGAGTGGTTTTTATCCATGCCTCGATAGTGCCTGAAGTCATATTTGCTCCAGCATCTGTAACTATTGCTTCATTTTGTGAAGTCGCATCGAAATGAAGAGAGTTATTTTGAGCAAAGAGTAGCGTAGGTACTGTAGTTGAAAACCCTCCTGAACTATTATCTATCCCATTATTGCCATTGCCAGTAATATCATTCAAATCACCATTCATAGGCAGATAAGCTTCCAAACTGCCTTCGGTTCCAAATAGCTCTCTATCTTTATAATTGAGTAACTGTGAAGAGCTCCTCACCGTGCTCCAAACTCTAAAGTCATCGTAAAGTGCGTCTGCGATAGTTGCATTATCATCTCTATCTCCAATTCGTATAGGATTAGAATTATCAGTCGGAGTGACAATAGCATGCACATCCAGTGTATTGTCTAAAACACCATCTACGTAGAGCATAGCTTCGGCTCCTGTGTTATTAGGATCGTAGACCAAAGCAATATGGTACCACTGCGATGTATTGAAAATGGTCGTTGAGTTTTGACTGGCAAATGAGGCACCATTCCCAAACAAATAATTCAACTGCCCGGTGGAGTTATCAATATACAGATCAAAAGGGTGCGGCAAGTTTCCGCTTGTCTTTGAAAACACACCTGATGAGCTGCTTAATGTATTCAGATACATCCAGGTTTCCACAGTAAACCCTGTTAAATCCACACTGTTATTGATATCCACACTATTGCCTCCTCCCGTCAGATCAAGTGAATTCTGAGCACTCAGTCTACCAGACCCAAAAACAAAAATGATAAGACATAAGAATAGCGTACGCAGTCCACGTGAGGGTAAATTCTTAAACATAGTTTGAGATGTTAACATACCAAAAATCCAATTTCCAATCAGCAAATCACGGGTGTGACTTTTTTTACAACGGTTTGAACTATTCAAATAACACTTTTTGATTATTGCATTTTCCCAATTTGCAATAGCATTAATGAAATAATTCCTATCCATCATACCTAATTCAAGTAAAAAATATAACCAATTATCAACAAATACTCTAATACTAAAATCTTGTATTAGAATATTTATATTTTATTAATTTCGAAGAAACTCTCCTTTTTTGTTCGTTTTCAAGAGCGACATCATAGTTGCACTACCACCAAAATGTACAGTTGCTCCTATGACCATGCTTCCGTCAGCTCGGCGGATAATCGCGTTGCCTCCATCGTCCTGAACACTACCGTATTCTTGGACATCTCCCTCGTTTACCTCACCTATACCATTGGTAGATAAAATCATGATTTCATCTTCTCTAGGGTCTGCCGAGGCATCACTAAATGAATTCACTTTTCCAACAATATAAAAATCGCCGCTCGAGCTTTGTGCCAAATCAGCACCTTGTGTATTCCAGGTTTGGTCAGGGTTGTCCGCGTCTCTTGGGTAGGTGAGTGGTACGAGTTGTGCCGCACCCAAGCTCGACGATAAACGCAGCAGAAAGGCATACTGATTACTTCCAGTACCTGTAGTGCCTACTAAGGCTATTCCAGGGTTAGTAAAGATCATATTTGATGCTTCTTCATTATTGACTGTACCATAGTCTGTCTGATTGTCTTCATTTCCACTGGTAAAATCAAACTGCTCAACCAGCACATCCAGACCTCCTTCTCCAATTCCAGAAGTAGTGGTAATAGTGGCTGAATAATAATAATTACCATTAGCTACTAACAAGCTTTTGCCAAAATCATCACCAGAAAAGCCTTTTATTCTTTCCCAGTCTACCGTCTGAAAATCAGAAGAAATTTTCATTAACAAGATGCTATTGTCATCCAATGCTGGATTATTTGAACCCGTAGTAACAGAACCTAGTATAATCAACTGCCCACCAACCGCTATAACATCAGCCCCACTTGTAGGTCTATATCCTTCCTCATACGCGGTCGAAGATACCCTGTCTTCATAATATCTATATAGCAGGGTGTCGGTAATACTGAATCCCGTAGATTCAATTTTTATACTTGCCAAATACAAATGGTCTACTGGTATCCGATCCAAATCGTCATCTGTTATATCAAAAGTTGATGTTCCAATAATATATAAGTCGTCATTGTCTTCATCATAAAACATCTTAGAAGGGATGTCTACAGTCTCGTCAGAATAATCGTTGTGAATGATACCTTCCCAAAGGCGATTTCCCGAAGAATCTGTTCTTACAAGATAAAAGTCTGTGTTCTCCGCGTCCGTTCTCGACCCTAGAAGCAAAAAACCATCATTTAGTTCCAACAAGTCAATAGTTTCTTCTGCAGATTCAGACCCATAATATTTAATGAAAATTTCAGATGGATCAAGACTATTAGAATCCTCGGACATGCAGCCAACCTGGCTTACAAGTACTAAAAAACTAAGAATAGCGATGTAAACTTTTCTATTCATCGGTTTTGTTTTTCTTACCAAATCGTTTTTCTAACCTTTTATTGGAATATTTTTTGGGCTTATATATAGACTTAATATAGCCAATAGATAGACTCAAACTATTTACAATTTTATCATCATCTACATGCGCCATATCAAAAAGCAATCGCTCATTGCTGTACCTATATTTCGTTCTCACCGTATTGGATCCACCCATATTATACCGTACTTCAAACAAAATATAATCTGTTTTGGATTTAACTTTCAGACCTAAACCAGCAAAATAAGACCAGTTGATTTCCTTTCGTAGTTTGTCGTCGAGCAAAGCAAGGCTAGGCAACTGTCTAGTGGTTGTACCTGATCTGCTACCGCTCATAGAACTGTTCAATAAAAAGTCTAGCGATAACCCGACTGTGGCGTATGGCATTAAATTCCCAAATGGGTAGCCATATCTCACCATCACTGGTATTTTGATGATGTTCTGTGTTTCAGTTAATGCCACTTGAAAACTTGTAGACGTAGGATATAAATCCTCAAGAGAAGTAATACTATTGTAGCTGATATCGTACTTGTTGAGGTTCCAACCAAAACCGCCAAGGACTTCCAAGTTCTCTATTATGGTATATTCAAAAGTTAACTCAGCTTGTAACCCAAGCCCTGATTTATATTCTTTGGGTACTTCATCTTCATTCGAATAAGATCCAAATTCTCCAATGGACTTAATGAAAGTTTGATTAGCTCCAAACTTGGCTCCAATTCTAAAAATGGGTTCAGATCTGTATTTATCAAACAAATATTTCAATTCAATCGGGTCATCAGCGCTCAGAGGATGTTCTGGATCTGCAGTCAATAAATTAATAACTGCATCTTCCGCTTCTGGCCCATTGTCATTGAAAAGGTGCACTAAAGCTAAAAGCCTATAAGCTCTAATTTTTTCTTCTTTTGAAAACCCGCCTTTGTTAAAACATTTTCCTCTATTGCTATTTAATAGCTGTGGAATCTCGCTCAAACTTCCAGCATCAAACATATCCTCTGCTTGATTAAGCTTTTGAGTACAGTTGAGCTGGCGCTGCTGTGCCAGCAAGTCAGTAGTACAACAAAAAATTAAAATTCCAAAAATGAAAACTGCCGATGTAATTCTATTTATCATCATTGATTATCCTCTCGTTGTGGTTTTCCTTCACAAGTTTCACTAAAATCAATACCTGCTCCTACGTAGGCTCTCCACGAATTATCACTCAAGTTATGAGCAACTTTTGGATCACTACATATATTCTCAGCCATCTCGTCTGGATGTGTTGGCCAATATCTTATGATTCCATCTCCTGCTCCTGTCATCAATGTTTTTCCATCTGGTGAAAAAGCAGCTGACCACACCCATTTTTTACTTCCTCTACCAGTACCATGATCATCTAGTACAAGCGGTAAATCGTTTAGATACTCCATCACCCAAACCCTAGCTGTACCATCAAAACTGGTAGAAGCCAAGAGCGAATTATCTTCACTGAATTCTAGATCAGTAATTTTTGCAGTATGTCCAGTAAGGCGTCTCATCTGTTTGCCCTCTTCCATATTCCATAAAATCACATCTCCTTCTTGATCACCAATAGCTATGATATTGCCCTCCTTATTGAATGTAAGAGCATGAACAGGGGCGCCATCTTTGATATATATAGACTTCTCTTCATTTTCATTTTCCAAATCCCATATATACACACTTCCAGACTCGCTGCCTCCGGCCAGATATCTCCCATCAGGACTCAAGGCCAGTGCTTTGACTCGTGAAGCCACTCGGGCGATTTCTGTATTGGTTTTGTAATCATTTCTTCTAATAACTTTGTCTCCTGAAGAAGAGATAAAACCTTTGTCTTCTTTCAAGAACACCAAGTCAAACACGGTTCCTGAATGCCCTGTCAAAGACTTTGGCTCACTTCCCTTGTTTTTCAAATCGTAAAGTAAAATTTGATCGTCATCACTACCTACGGCCAGCCAACGTTCTTCTGGACTCAAATCCACTACGCGATTCACGAAGTTGTTATCAATTAACACTTCACTTCTTTTTTTGTCATTGGTCATATCCCAAAACAAAAGTTTTCCATCACTTCCAGCAGAAAATAAGTGTTTTCCATCATTTGCAAATCTGACTGATCTTACCGCATTGCCTGCAATATGTCCTTTATAATGATTGAATATATCTGTAGAATCTGTAGATAACAGCTCTTTGTAAGCATAGTAAACACCAGAATACACATCCGCATTATATTCCTTCACACCATGTTGTTTGTCAAACAACCACGCTTGTCTTGCTATCAATGCTTTTTGCTCTACATCATCATCTATGCCTTTAGATTTAATAGCCATAGAGTTAGCAATGGCTTGATAGCGAAGTGCTTGTGCAGCTAATCGCTCTAGTTCAGCACGGTTTGCGTTGTCTTCAGCCAGCTTAGTCTGTTTTCTGGCCTCTTCTGCACTAGCTTCTGCTTTTTTCTGATTGGCTTGTGCTAATGCAGATGCTTCAAGTGCTTTTTGCTCTTGAGCCTTTGCTTCAGCCTCAGCTTTTCGTGCATTTTCAGCCTCTACCTGAGCAAGCTTTTCTGCCTCACGTGCCTTTCTTGCCTCTATCCTAGCCAAAGCAGCTGCCTCAGCGGCCTTTTCTTCTTCCTGTTTAGCACGTTCAGCATTTTCGTTAGCAAGTTTCAAGTTTTGTTCTGCCAACAAAGTTTGTTTCACAGCCTCATTCGCCTTAATGTTGGCAAATACCACGAAGAAAATACATATCAACATGGCAAATCCAAGTACCATTGCAACTACCCTTGATCTCTGAAGGGCTCTTTTTTGCAGAAGTTCCTTGTTTCGTTGCTCTGTTTCGTAGGCCTTTTTACTTGTTTCTAAGAAAACTAAAGTTCTCTCGAAGGCAGGGTCGTATCTTTGCCCCCAAACTAATGTAGGCTTGTTCTCTTCTTGCCAGTTCAATGCCAATTGCAAATCAGGCATTTTCCAAAGACCTGCTCTTCCTAACTGGAATCTCTCAGCAGATTCAGCCAATTTCAAATACATCTCAGCCGATCTTGACTCTTCATCCAGCCATGATTTCAACCTTGTCCAAATCCTCATCAAGGATTCGTGAGAAATATCGATTACAGTATCTGAGTCTAATTTAATACCGTGTGGGGGCATTAACAATGTTCTTCCTGGTTCACGGAATTTGTCCACCACTCTTGTGACCTCTTCTTCATTGACACCAGATATCGCAGCTATGGTAGATAGCTTCGTCGGACGTCTAATACCAGAAGTTTCAGTACCTCGCTCCGTCAATGCCTTAAACATAGACTCGCATATCTGTTGCTCTCTCTTAGACAGTGAATCAAATGCTTCATTGGCATGCTGAGAAAGTGCTTCCCTCAATGTACCTATAGCATTATAATGCTTTAGATCCATGGGTTCACCTTCTTTTTTGTATTCTTTCCAGAATTGCCAAGTACGCATTAAGGCATGCTGAAGAATCGGTAACTGATCTGGGTTATCTCCAACGTCATTGAGCAACTGCTGGGTCAAACGAGGAGCGATTTTTCCACCCCCAACGGCCACAGGCCCTTCAATGGCCAACCTTTTCTGGTCACGTGTCATTTGAGGAATCAAATAGTGACTGTCATTGATCATCTGGGTAAGATCAGGGAAAGCCGCGCAATCGCCAATAAAGTCAGAACGCATCGTCAATGCCACATAAATAGGTGCATCATACTGATGTACCGCCTCCAAAAGGAGGTTTACAAAAGCTGAAGACTCATCAAGATCAGAAGATAATGTTTCTAATTTCTTATATCTAAATAGCTCTTCAAACTGATCGACAAGAACCAAGACATTTTCCTGATCGGAAGATTTGAGCTGTTTTACTGCTTCAATTAAACCTAAAGAACTACTACGAAGGACTGTAGAAGTAATAGTTTTTCGTATTAACTGCTCCTCATCATCCAATTCATTATAAACCTGATCCTTTTTAAGTAAGGCTTCCGCTAAATTATCAATAGGGCCACCACCAGGTCGAGTAACCACGATTCGCCAATTCGAACCTGCTTGAGTCATGAACCCACCATAAAGTGTAGGTATCAAGCCACAATACATCAGGGAAGATTTTCCGCTACCAGATGCTCCAAGAATACCAACAAACTTGTTTTCTGAAAGCTTCATAAGTACCTCATCACTTTGCCCTTCACGGCCAAAGAATAAATGACTCTCCTCAATTCCAAAAGGTCTTAGCCCTGGAAATGGGTCAACAAACTGTGTAATATCAGCCTGTTGTTCTTGTCCTACTTCTAATTCTTTTTCGCTCATTAGTCTTGTAGTTTAGCTAAAAAGGGTTCGATTTTTTGGGGTTCAAATGATCCGCCTCCTAATACCAGCGTACCCGAATGATTGACCAAATTATCAACCTTACTATTATCTTCAGTAAAAATGGCAGTGGCCTTCATGGGTTTTGTTCTACCAAACCCAGGTGCCTTTAATAAATCCTGCATTTTTGTCCTTATCCATTCTGGTGAAGATTTTCCAAAATAGATTAATGAAGCATCACACCGTCTCAGGTTTTCCTGATGCAAATATCTCAAGTCCATGAGGTCACCTTCAAACATAGAAGTGACCACGCTAAATCCTTTTTCTTTGAGGCAATCCATAACGGGTTTCACCGCTTCAATGTCCAATTGATCACAAATCAAATAAATCAAATTGCCATCTTCCGGGAGCTGTTCATCTACTTCTATTTCTTTAGCTTTGAAACGACCTCCCGTGACCAGCTCTTCTCTGATAATAGATTTCAACTCCTGCAATGGGATTTGTAATACTTCTGCTTCATCCAATGATGCCGCGTCACTTTTCAAATCCTCAATAAATATTTTCTGTCTTTCGCTTACATTCTTCAAATCTGGCGACAACCAGATCAACCTACTAAACTTCTCTCCACCACCATGCTTGACATTGTAGTCATGAACATCATGTGTATGCTTGGATGCAATTTGATTTTGAATATCCACTACAGACAACTCTGAACCAGCAGGTTTGTAACCATAATCCTCACCTATTAAGTGAATAGATAGACAGCATCTGTCCAGGTCTTGCTTAATCAAAGGTTCCAGAGCATGAACGTCTTTGGGTAGAGACTGATCTGGTAAAACGCGATATCCATGACGTATCAATTCTCGTTTTACAGTATCCCTTTGGATGATCATGTCTACCCCTGAGTTGGCCAAGTAAATCGTCTTATCCTTCCCAACGTCCTTCTCTTCTTTCTTCTTCGTGCCAAGTTCTACCAGCTTGGATTGAATTTGATAGATGTCATAAGACATATCCACCATTTTCATCCAATAGCTTCTTTCTGCTTCATTACCGAAAAATCGTTTGAATTCTTGAGGTTCCCCAGTCAAAGGGTCGATATGAAAGAAATCATAAGATAAAATATCTGAGTACTCAGGCAAAAATTCATCTACATCAATCGGAAATTTGATCACTTTAAATAGCCTCGAAAGTCCGGCCATAGATAAGGTGCTACTTTCCTTTGCCGTACTTGCAAATAGGTTTACCCCATTAGTCAAAGTCGGGTTATTTAAAAATTCTTTCGACAAGATGGCTACTAATATGCCGCTAGATGCATATAAATCCGCATGGCTATCATTCTCAGAAACCATTTTTATTTTTGGTTCTTCACCAGAAACCTGCTGCAATAAAGTAGTCAGGAATTTATAAAAATTCGTCACCCAGCCCTTGCTCGATCCTCCTCCTATTGGCTGATCGTCTGCAGTATGATAAGCAAGCAATATTTCCTGTTCGATGTTCATTGATAAAATATTTTGTTAGCTGGTTTAGTGGAATATTGATTCTACTTCTTCTTCAATCTCGGCTTCGTTTACGATGGTCAAAATTCCATCCACCATTTCAATGTTTCTAGAAACCGCATCATATAACTCACCCTTCTCGATGGTCAATATTAGACATTCGGTATCTGTGGTCAATGAATAAGGACATACATCAGAACTTAAAATTAATTTATGTCCAATAATATCTCTTTGTTCAAGTTTTCTGGTATCTCCATTTTCGTAAGATACGGTAAGCTTTCCTTTCACTATTATATAAACGGGTGCATCACCAGAATCCCCTTCCTCCAAAATGGTCGTATTCTGTTCGACCATGATTTCTTCAAATCGCTTAGCTAAATCTAATAGGATAACCCCAGGTATTGTCATAAAAGATGGTATTTGCTTCAGCAAAATGGCTCTTTCTATGATCAATAATTTTTGATGGAATTTTTCCTCAGTAGACTTAAACACTGGTGGCACTATGGCCTTATCCAGCTTCTTTTTAACTGAGTTTTTAAGTCGTTTGGTGTGGTACTGATATTGGTCCGGATCCAATTTATAAATTACAGCAGCGGCTGTCTGAACCATGGTGTCATCAGGGTTAAATAGATTAGCTAATAAGTCATCAGTGACTTTCTGCCCTCTCATAAGTGTCAACTTATACATAGCTAAGCATTTCGTCCACTTATTTATATTATTATAATCTCTATTTACAACCTGTAAAAGTAAATCAGCATAGTCTTCAAAACTTTCTGGAGGGTAGAAATTATGAAGCTTCTCAAGTTTATCTTTTGGATCGTCATCGTCCAAAACTGCCGTCAGCTTAGGGCGAAGAATTTCATCAACAAAAATTCCAAGCATTTCGATACCAAAAGACACACTATCTGTGGTGCCTACCTCGATATTGTCTCTTACCAATTTGATACTTTGTGCATCATAAATCATGGCCAACAGCATAAATAGATGCTCATGGTTTCTCTTATTCTCTTCCTCAAAAGCCTGTACAATTAGCTTGTCAAAGAAGTCATCTCTAGGGATCTCCAAAAGAGCTTTAATGTTCCATGTCAAATCGCTAATGGTACTCTCAATGGCCAGCTTAATTCTAGCTGCATGAAAATCCTTTGCCTCAAATCCAATATAACTCAATGAAAGCAATAACTCTGAGATAATATTTTTATCGGGGAAATCGATTTTCTTCCAGAGCATTTCGGTAGCCTGCTTACCACCTACTTTACCAAAAATCTGCATGGTACGAATCATGGTATCCAACTCCTGACCTGTCTTATAAAAAGCCGAGTCAATTGCATGAAACATAGTTTCACCTGAGGAGATAAGTGCTGAATCTGCGGTGTTGCTATAAGCTGGCAAATGTAAATTTTCAATTAAAATCGACCAAAACTCGGGTCTTTTCAATTTGCCCGCACTAACCATGGCTGCTTTGCGTACAGCTGGATTAATATCACGTAGAAGTTCAACCAAAAAAGGAACGAACTTATCATCCTCCAACTTAGCCAAAACTCTGGCCGCGTAGATTCTGTCCTGAATGTCTGTGGAGCGAACGAGTTTCTTGATTCCAATCTCAGTCAACTCATAATCCACCATAGCTTTGAGGCTTTTGATGGTTTCGATACCAACTCGTTTCACTTCATCATCCTCTTCCTTCCTAATTTCCCGTGCTAGTATTTCTAAGGTATTGAAACTTTTGAGCTCACCTAATTTTTGATATGCATATATCCTGATATGCTTGTGTTCAGATCGAATAAAATCCAATAAAGAAAAATCGAGCATAATAGGCTCCATACGCTCAAGCAACTTCAATGCATTTAAAATCCTTTCTGGATTTCTTTTCCTAAACTCACCTTTTATCACATTGACCGTATTATGGTCGTTTCGCGTACCAGAACCTTTTAATTTAGATTTTTGATCCTCTAGCGTCTTCTTCAATTCAATTTTATATTCAGCGTATAGCTTCCCTGCATAAAAAATAATCAAAGCAGCCAGCACCATGATGAAATAAGCATAGTGGATGAGCTTAAAGAAAGACAGTGTACCTAGGGCAATTTGCAAGGCACCAGCAGACAATACAGCTATTTCATTTACAACCCCTTCAATTCTAGACTGGATGTCAAAACGAATCTTAACATCAAATGGAAGAAAGAATAACTTAAAGGCCGGATTTTCAAGTGCATCCTTCAGAGAGGAGGTGAAAACCTTTCCTACTACAAGGAAGATAAAGAAAAACAGGAAGTCATCTGTTTTCACATCATAGACGAAAAGATGACCAGAAAATATTGCACCTAATGTAAAGAGTGCTAAAATCAATGGCATAACCATAAGAGACACACGAAGACCGTATCTACCAATGATAATATCATTGATAAAACTTTGGATGATAAAACTGAGCAGCATGACAACACCATTTGTAAACGACAAAAAGGTTCTGAGCTCTGTTTCATCAGGGTACATGATTTCTGTAGCCGAGAAATAAACAAAATTTGCAAATACCGCCGAGGCCATGGAGAACACCATAAAAATACAAAGCATTCTTAGGTATTTATCTTTTACCAAATCCACATAGGTAATCTTTCTTACTTTGGCATCAGAAGGTCTGATTTTGGTTGCAGAATCCAGGTTGAAATCTTTAACGATTAATATGGAAAATACTAATATCCCAAATCCTGCAATTGTAGAAAGAAGAAGCAAATCATGCGTCTCATTGATCAGTCCTAATGCGGACAATATCGGAATGGAAAAGAAGGCTATCATAGTAGCCACCAATTGTCCAGTATCAATTCCACCAATAATTCTTTTAGCCTGCTTCAAATCCCAAATTCTACCAAACACCCCCCAAAATGAGAGAACTGTGATAGATATCAAGGGCATCATCATCACAAACAGGATGAAGGGTAAATAGTGAAAACCTAAATGATCAGTTTTATAGTCCGTATACCAAAACGCAAATCGGATACCTGCAATAAATAGAAAAACGAGGAGGCCAATAGAAAGTAGAAGCGTTGAAAAATTAACCTTCTTCTGAAACTGCACATACAATCCTGCGCTTATAATACCCAAAACCCCAGACAAGAAAAAAGCTCTTGCCAAGTATTGCTCCCCGACAGTTGAAACAAATAAAGTCTCTCCTCCAACAGTTAAGCTAGCAATTAATACTCCCATGAAAAAGCCTTGGCCAAGCAATAGGAGCATTGGTTTTTCCTCACCAGGTTCGCCTCCAAGAAACGCTAGAAATGATTGTAGCAAAGTTTCGAGTTTATTTAAGTTTATTTAATTTTTTAATATAATTTGAATTCCAGCCTATTCCAAAGGAAATTAGATTTTTCCAAGAAATCACCAGCGTCAAATATAACTTTTTAAAGTTTCAACAAGATGCTCTGTTCACCTCTGTAAAAACCCAACCTTGATCCTGAGCTACCAAATTAAAAACCAAACATAAATAAAATAAACCGTACTATGCAAGCAGATTTACGTGTATCAAGTAAAAGAAATCTCCTATTCAATAGGTATTTATACCTATACTATGATACGTTCAATTTTTCCCTCCTATTGTCCTATTTTAAATTTGGATTATCCTTCGGTTAAATATCTTTTGCAAATCATTTTCTGCCTGCCATAAATCCATTAATTTCGCGCCTAGATAGTTAACCCAAAACTAATTAAACATGCAGCAATATGGATTGATACCAACAACAAATGGTATCGAAACTTCAGGCATCAAAACAGCCAAAAGCATTCACTGGAATCTCACTCCTGCCGAACTTGTAGAGGAGGCCATCAAAAACAACGAAGGGCGTATCACTGATACTGGTGCTTTGATGTGTGATACAGGTAAATTTACTGGTAGATCACCTAAAGATCGTTTCATCGTAGAAGATGCGAAAACGAAAGACACCGTATGGTGGGGCAACGTCAATATCCCTCTTTCGGACGATCAATTTGATAAATTGCATCAGAAAATGATCTCCTTTTTGGAAGATAAAAAGCTCTATGTAAGAGACGCTTACGCTGGTGCTGACAAGACTTACAGGTTGAACTTACGAGTAATCAACACTTTAGCCTGGCAAAATCTATTTTGCAATAACATGTTTCTCAGACCAGAGCAATATAAGCTAAAAGAGTTTGATCCAAATTTCACTATTATCTGTGCACCTGAATTTGAGGCTGATCCAGAAACTGATGGTACACGCCAAAAAAACTTTGCCGTAATAAATTTGACCAAACGCATTATCCTCATTGGTGGTACAGCGTATGCGGGTGAAATGAAGAAGGGTATTTTCTCAGTACTCAATTATATCCTTCCGCAGGAAAGAGGTGTACTTTCCATGCATTGTTCTGCAAACATTGGTAAAGAAGATCATGATACAGCTATTTTCTTTGGTCTCTCTGGAACAGGGAAAACCACTTTATCGGCTGATCCCAACAGGGGATTGATTGGTGATGACGAACACGGCTGGACAGAAGACAATGTGTTTAACTTTGAAGGTGGGTGCTATGCCAAGGTAATAGACCTCACTAGAGAAAAAGAGCCTGAAATATTTGACGCCATAAAGTTTGGGGCTATCGTAGAAAACACCAGGTTTCATGAGAATACAAACACGGTAGATTACGAAAATGTATCCGTAACTGAAAATACGAGAACCGCCTACCCGATTAACCATATATCTAATGCTGTAGTGCCTTCAATTGGCGGCATACCTAAGAATATTTTCTTTTTAACCTGTGATGCGTTTGGTGTAATTCCGCCAGTTTCCAAAATGACCAAAGGTCAGGCGATGTACCACTTCATCTCTGGCTATACTGCCAAAGTCGCTGGCACGGAGGCAGGAATTACTGAGCCACAAACGGCATTTAGTGCTTGTTTTGGTGCTCCATTCCTACCACTGCATCCTACTAAATATGCGGAGATGCTAGGTGAGAAAATGGAAAAATATGACGTGAATGTATGGCTAATTAACACAGGTTGGACAGGTGGGCCGTACGGTGTTGGGTCTAGGATGAAACTCAAATACACCAGAGCAATGATTACAGCTGCTCTCAATGGAACACTTGACAATGTTGGTTTCAGAACGCACTCTATTTTTGGTGTTCAAATTCCATTGACTTGTCCAGAAGTACCGTCAGAAGTACTAAGCCCCAGAGAAACCTGGAAAAACGATCAGGGATACTACAAAAAGGCTAATGACTTGGCTAGACAATTTGTCGAGAATTTCAAAAAATACAGTGACTTTGCAAATGATGAGATCATGTCAGGAGAACCTGTTCCAAATCCAAAATATGATTGATTAAGATCAAGAAATTGATATTTATTAAAGCTCTTCAAATAGAAGAGCTTTTTTTATACCCTATAAAAGCATCCCAACAATAGTAGCGGAAAGTAAAGAAGCTAAAGTCCCACCTAACAAAGCTCTTAAACCTAGCTCAGAAAGCAGAACGCGCTTAGATGGAGCCAAACCGCCAATACCTCCAATTTGAATGCCTATGGAGGCAAAATTGGCAAACCCACAAAGCATATACGTAGACATAATAATGGATCTGGTGCTGGCAAAAGCTCCCTCTCCTTTCAAACGAGCAAGGCTTTCATATCCAACGAATTCACTGGCAATCAGTTTTTCACCCAACAATCTACCCACAAGGGTAATATCTTCTGATGCAACCCCAATCAGCCACATGATTGGCGCAAAAGCATAACCAAAAATGAATTCAAAACTCAGACGGGAATAACTCCCATCAGTGGCATTTGATATTAGTTCATTTAAACCTAGTAGATTTCCTATTTCCCCTAAACCAAAATTGATCATGGCCAGAAAAGCGAAAAATACAAGAAGCATAGCGCCAATGTTCAATGCCAACTTTAAGCCTTCAGTAGTTCCATTGGACATGGCATCCAACAGGTTGCTACCAACATTGACATTGCTTACCTCTACCTTTTCATTGATGTTCTCTGTTTGCGGTATTAGTACTTTCGAAATGACTACAGCACCTGGTGCCGCCATAATGGATGCTGCCAGCAGGTGCTTGGCAAAAATCAAGCGTTGCACAGGATCATCTCCTCCAAGAAACCCAATATAAGCGGCCAGCACCCCTCCAGCCACTGTAGCCATCCCTCCTGTCATCACTAAAAGCATCTCAGACTTATTCATTCGATCCAAGTAGGCCTTTATCATCAATGGTGCTTCTGTCTGACCCAAGAAAATATTTCCTGCCACACTTAAGCTCTCAGCACCACTCAATTTCATTGCTTTGGTCATGAGCCAAGCTAAAGCATAAACCACCCGCTGAATGATTCCCAAATAGAACAACACACTGGTAATGGCAGAAAAGAAGATAACTGTTGGCAAAATTTGCAAGGCAAATACAAATCCATAGGAGTCAATGTCCATAAATCCTCTAAACAAGAACTCGCTCCCAATTTTCGTAAAATCCAATATCTTGGTGAAGATTCTCCCAACCACCTCAAATAGTCCGCGAACAAGTGGGATATGCAAAATCGACAAGGCGAGACCCAACTGAATAAACAAACCAATCCCAACTACTTTCCACGAGATGGCTTTTCTATCTGTGCTAAAAACCCAGGCGATAAATATCAACACGGCCATACCCAATACTCCGCGAACAACAGTCCATACATTGCTTTCAACGTTCTGGTCATTTTCAACAGAAAGTATATTCGATTTTTCCTCTTTGGCTACTTGATATTCATTCTGAAGAGGGTCAGAGGCATTTTCCTCAACTAATTCTAGTGAATCAGTAACCAATAAGACAGAATCAGGTTGACCACACGCTTGGACGTGTGTTTGACTGGCCAATACAGCAATCAAAAAAAGTAACGTTATAAATTTCTTCATTATGGGCACAAAAAAATTCCAGCCGGATTGACTGGAATTGCAATATAATAATTTCTATGGCTTATTGAATAATATCTCTACTGAACCACAATACAACCTTCTCCAGAAAGAAAAAACTCATTCTTTCCAGATTTTGTTAAATCAAGGTTAAACGTTCTGCTCAAAATCTCAAGTACAGACTCTACTGGTTGATTGTCAAACTTAGCTGACATGTGGCAATCGTAAATTTTTTCATTGGATACCACTATCTTCACGCTGTAAACTTCTCTCAGCGTTTCCAATACACTACTAAGTTCTTCATTGTTGAATTCAATGAGTTTAGTTTTCCAAGCCAGGTAGTTATAATTTTCAATTGTAGATTTTTCAAATACTCCTGCATGCTCTACTAGTCTCCCAACCTCTCCAGCTATCAATTCTATTTTTTCAGATGGCCTACTTTCTTTTTTACTCACTGCTACTCGGCCTGTCTTTACCATTACTTCAGTTAGTGCGTTTTCTGATTCTGTGTTGACCAGAAAGGAAGTTCCTAACACTTCAATTTTAGATTGATCAGTATTTACAATGAATGGTTTGGATTCATCTCTTTTAACATCAAAAAATGCCTTACCCTTCAAAGTCACACTTCTGGTGTCACCAACAAATTTTTCGCTATAAGAAAGAGAAGAATTTTCACTCAACGTAACCACTGAGCCATCAGGCAAAGCAATGATCTCAAGATTATTGAGCGACTCTACCGCCAATTGCTGTGGTGCTTTGACGAAAGCTTCTCTGCCAAAAAACAGCACGCCAATTGCTAAAATAGCTACAGCAGCATATTTGAAATATGTACCTATACTAAAGTTAGCAGACTTGACAACTCCTTCGTGGTCTTCGATTCGGCTCATTATTGTATTCAATGCCCCTTTAGCATCAATTTCTAACTCTGCGCTAAACTTCCATGCCCTATGAAATTCTAAGAACTCTGAAGCATTTGTATCACTCTCACATCTCCACTCTTCTATTTTCTGCTTCTCCTCGGATGTGAGGTTGCCAGAAAAATATTTTACTAACTGCTCTTCCATATTTACGGTTTATATCGCTTTTTTAACAAGTCATATAAATACAACCCCTACTGCTTAGCAAAACAAATTTAAACATCATGGCGAATAATCAAAAGGCATATACTCTGCCACTCTTTCCCATGACCAATAACCATAGGTTGTAACTGCAAATGGTTCATTAAAAAAACCCTTTTCATTTATAGTTACAGAGGGTAAATTAAGTTTAATAAATGATATCTGCCCAGCGCTATTAGATGCGCCTAAAGGCACACCATTCATCAGGATATCTGTTCTATTTGCTAATTTAAGCCGATCCATTATATAAGCCTGACTTTCATATTCTTTAACATAAATTACCATCAAATATTTTGTAAACTTAAGTGAGTTATCAAATGCGTACTGCCCACTATTGGCCGCCAATTTAGCTGGTAGTTCAAATTGAGAAATATTGATTACAGCTGGTAGTTCATCTACTTCATCAATAATATATCCCTCTTTTTTAAGCCTACCATTGGTAAGGGATCTTAAAAAATGCGTCATCGAGCCATTGAAACTTCTTTTCCTATTTTTCAATACTCGTCTATATTCAGCTTTGTTAGCTACTGGTAGTTCCTCAAAATTAGAGATGCCTAATAGTCGGGTGACAGTGGGTGTATGCTCAAATAACTCAAGGATGTAATTGATACGATAGCCTAGTGCCAAATTTTCAATAATCAATGGCTGATCTGCAGTTGCTGCAAGTTCTCCAGTTTCGCGATCGTAATCAATGTCCAATACTTCTGGATTAAGGATATTACACTTACTTGCATTTTGTGTATTTCCGAAAAATTCCTCCTCAAAAATTTTAAATCCACGCTGCCAGTTTTTCTGAGTTTCGCTATTGCTTTTGGCTATTATTTCTATGTCTTCGAGTTGTGTTGTCTTGGGCTCTAGTTTCTGTGGAATATGGACAAACTGCTGATCTCCTTCTAATGTCACAAGCCTATGAGCCAAATTATATACAATGTGCGAAAACACAATTTCGTATCGCCCAGGTGCCAAGCCTTTTATTTCGAAATTGCCGTTAACATCTGTAGAACTACCTTTAAGGTTTCCTGCCACATAGACATTTATTCCAGGTATAGGTTCATTTGTTTGTGAATCCCTCACATTCCCTCTGATATTTACTTTTTCGAAGAAATACTGCGTGGTAGTATTCTTGTCACTCTTAAATAAAATTATTTGACCGTTAATAATTGTGTATTCAACACCTGTTCCTAGTAACAATTGGTGCAAGACCTCTTCTAAATTAGAATCGTTGTAAGCAATAGTAAATCGTTGACGTTCATCAATAATGTCAGAGCTGTACGAAAAAAAAACGTTGGTCTTATAACTTACATAGTTTAATGCGCTGTCTATAGTTACTTCACGTAGGTTAATTTGAAGCTTTTTATTTAAAACTCCTTTTTTTTGTCCATAACTAAGACTGGAAAAGAAAATCAGGCCTACAACCAATGGTAGAGCATTGCTTAACAAATGTGCCAGGCGTCTGATCATTTTATTTTGAGGTGACTATCGTTTAAATTCCTTCAGGCTTTCGCGCAACACACGCAAGGCCTTTCCCATTTGAACTTCAATAGTCTTAATGGACAGCCCCATGTGGTCTGCAATTTCCTGATATTTTAATCCCTCAAATCTACTCAGTTTAAATATTTTTTTGCACTGTGGAGGCAACTCATCTATGGCTTTATAAATTTCGGCTTGAATGTTTTTACCCTCATCTCCTTCATAATTTGCTTCTTCAGCATGCTCCATCTGATCTATGATGTGCTGACGATAAGAATCCCTCACCTTCAAGTGCTTGATGTGGTTCAAGCAAGTATTATGAACTGAGCGGTACAAATAGGATTTGAGAGAAGAGTCCTCTGCTATGGTGTCACATTTTTCCCAAAATTTGACAAATACATCTTGTACGATTTCTTCTGCCTCTTCGTATTCGTCCAAGAATCTAAAAGCGTAATTACAAAGTGCTTTGTAGTATTCATTAAAAACAATTTCGAAGGCCTCCTTTTCCTTATTTATGATTCTCTTAACGAGCAGATTGACCTGATTATCTAACATTCTATAATTTTCCCAAACCCGATAAGCAATGAGTTTATGTTGCAATTTCAAACATAATACATTCTGTACGGATATAAAATTATCGAGATTGGTAATGGTTTTTTTTTGATATTTGACGGAAATAAAATTACTAAATATACTGTCTACAGATGAAAATAGTTTTTGAGCGGTCTGAATACCATTTAGATAGACTCAGTGAGTTGCTAACTAAATATCCAAATGCAGCTAAGATCGTCGATTTCATCAATCACTGGCAGCAAAATGCTCGTACCTTTCAATTTCAAACTTCAGGATCTACGGGTACTTCTAAATCTATTGATGTCAGTCGAACCCAAATAGTTGCAAGCGTGCAAGCCACTACTGAGTTTTTGGGATTAAAAAAAAATCAATCTGCACTATTATGCCTTGATCCAAGCTTTGTGGCCTCTCTGATGATGGTTGCCAGATGCCTGGTTAACGACATGAATTTAATCCTTCAAAGACCAAGCTCTACTCCTTTAAAAGAATTTGACTATCCAATTGATTTCGCCTCATTTGTCCCTGTACAGATTTATAAAATGATCGAAGATGGAACTATTGGACATTTGGCTAAAATTCAAAACATATTAATAGGCGGAGCACCATTATCATCCATGGCTTTTGAAACATTGGCCAAAATAGACACCAACATTTATGCAACTTATGGCATGACAGAAACGGTCAGTCATGTTGCATTGATGCCAGTAAAAGGCGAATATAAAAATGCTCAATATGAGGTTTTGCCAGGAATCACTTTAAATCAAGACGCTGAAGAATGTCTGGGCATACTTGGCACAGTAACCAATCATGAGTGGCTTCAAACCAATGACATTGTGAAACTTACTGATTCTAATAAGTTTCAATGGCTGGGTCGTAGAGATCATGTCATTAATTCTGGCGGCATCAAAATACATCCAGAACAGCTGGAAAAATTTATTGAAGGCTATATCTTCACTGATTTTATCATTAGTTGGAAACCCAATGATCAACTGGGAAGTGAGTGTATGATCATCGCAGAAAGCTGTCAGGTAGAAAAGAAAGTATTGGATCAAATTCAAAGCATTGTCACTCAGAATTTTTCAAAATATCACGCGCCTAAATCAGCGCTGTTTATTGACGAATTTATACGAACGGATTCTGGAAAAGTAAAGCGAGAAGCAACACGTAGAAAAGCACTTGACCTATCTTAATCGCTTGAACATAGTTCTCAAACCATCAAGAGTCAGATTCACATCCACTGCATCAAAAAGGTCATGAAGTGGTTTAAATATGAAGGATAATCCTCCAGTAGCAATAACCTGAGGGCTCCCGCCCATTTCCGCTTTTATCTGGCTTACCATGTGGCGAACCAGCCCGACATAACCTTGCATAATCCCAGACTGCAAAGCCTCCACAGTATTATTCCCTAAAACCTTGGATGGGATTTCTAATGGAATTTCGGGTAGTCGTGCCGTATTTGATGACAATGATTTCATAGCCGTCCGCACACCTGGCGCAATGGCTACACCAAGTATTTGTCCCTTATCATTTACACTCGTAAAAGTCAGAGCCGTCCCAAAATCAACGACAATTACACTTTGCTGAAAACGCTCAAAAGCACCAACAGCATTTGCTGCCAGGTCAGATCCTAACTCGTAAGGATTGATAGACCCTAATTCGAGTCGTTTGAGTAATTCGCCATCTACTACAGTGATGTCTCCTTCATAAAACTGATCGAATACTTCCAAAATCACTGGTGTAAGATCAGGCACCACGCTGCTCAATATCACTTGACGGATGGTAGGTACAGGCACGTCTGCTTCCAAAAGAAATACTCTCAAACGTTTCTCGTACTCTGCCGCTTCCATTTCCAGATTGCTGGGCACTCTAAAGATATGTTTCCACTCCTGATCATAGAAACCTACCACTACATCTGTATTCCCTATGTCTATGGCAATAGTCATGCTTTTGTTTTTACCACTACCTTACCCGTTGATTTGCCACTCTGAAACAACTTAATGGCGTCATGCATCTGATCAAATTCGAAAGTCCGGCCAACCATGGGCTTGCCCAAATCAAGCCTAGCCATATCCTTCAGGAGATCATCCATCACATCCACTTTTTCATACAGCCAAATCAAGTTGAAACCCATCACAGAACGATTCTCCTGAATCATCTGCTGCGGATCTATTTTAGGTCTCGTGAGAAATTTCCAAAGGAGTTTGAAGTAATTTGGTTTAGACCCAGGTGAAGCAAACTGTGAAGCGCCAACAACAACCATTCTGCCTTGTGGTGCGAGTAGATTATACCCAGCTTTAAATATCTCACCGCCTATCGTTTCAATAATAAGATTCAGTTCACGTCCGCCCAGTACTTTTTCCAGATCCTTACCAAAGTTTTTGCTACGAACAATTTTACCATCAAAACCTTCAGTTTCCAAGACATTCATTTTCTTGTCGCTACCAATTGTACCAATCGTAAAGGCCTCGTAGCACTTAGCAATGCGATTGGACATGATGCCAACACCACCCGCTCCACTATGGATCAAAACGGTATGATGCTTTTCTAAACCACCAAGGTTAACCAAAGCATAGTAGGCTGTCATGCCTTGCACCAAATATGCCGCCCCTTCCTCAAAAGACCAACCCTCAGCCAAAGGCACAATATGTCGGTCGTCAATATTGAGATGACTGGCATAACCACCAAATCGGGTCACACCCATGATTCGATCACCCACTTTGTAGTTGGATACTTCTGCTCCTGCTTTCGTTATTACACCAGAAAATTCCAGGCCTGGCACAAAACTACCTTTTGGAGTGGCGCTGTAAAGGCCATGTATAGCAAAGACATCAGCAAAGTTCAATCCTATGGCGTGCACCTCCACTTGCACTTCATTGGTTTTTGGTTCTTCAAGTGATTCTGTGACTAATTTCAGGTTTGAAGTGGAGCCGACTTTGTCGATTCGATAGGCTTGTCTTTCCATGTTTGGTATTCGTTTTAAAGAAAGTCAAAGATTGGGAAATTATATGAGGGCATTACAAGAAGGAGGAATTTTTGTAATCTATTTATACTCAGAAGATATCGTTACAAAATAATCGCAATTATCTAGTTGGTCACAAGACCAACCAGGGTTAAAACCATAAAACTAGGTACCGTTCTACTTCTTCGGACTTAAATCAAACACTCTAGAAATATTGAAACCAAGATGAATATCTCTGTCTCCCCAGTTGCCTGTGGTTTCGGAAATGAAACCTTGCTCGATCATAGAACGGGAGTTGGTGATATGGATTTGAAAGACATGGCCACCCGTTTCGATATCTACACCAAAGGACAAGGCATCGTAAATCTCTGGGCCTTTTTCGGTCACTTGAGGAAACCATTCCGCATTGATGGCTACTCGCTTGCTGATTTTGTATCGTCCGCCTACGCCTAAGGCTATTACATCATTTGGGTACTCGTTGGATGGAACCAAATTGCGATGCATAAAAGTGGGCATAAATTGCAAGGACAAATTGGTATTCATTTTGCGCGAAGCCAACAACTGAAAAGTAGAATACAAACGATCACTGAATGGATGGTCAGCCGTAGGGTCAGTAAATGCACCTTCTCCAGTTTTGATTGCCAAACTGGTAAAAGCAACCAAAGAAACAGGTATAGACTTTTCTCCAGTCTGCTGGATTAGAATCTTATATTTCAACGACCCATCTACTATTTTCTGAAAAGAGGAACGTCCAATTCCTACATTGAACCGATCAGTAATGCCATAATCCAAACCCAAACGAATTTGCGAATCGTCCAGTCCATAAAACTGTTCAATGCCTTGATTGATTGTGCCGAAACGATGAGAGATCACAAAATCCAAAATACCTGCTGTACGCATCTCAGTTGTCTGACCACTGATCAATCGGGTACTTTTAAATGTAGCCTCTACTTCTTGGCTTCCTTCTTCATCATTCAACAAAGACATCAAATCATCCTGAGCAAAACCTGAGAATGAGCAGCATAATAATATAACAGTTAAGCGTCTCATGAGTTATTTGGTTAAAGGTTTGTATTCGAAATGTACAGTCACTTCCACGGTATCGGCAATGTTGTAGAACAAGGCTTTTGGAATTTTGATTTTGTATTCGGCCAAGGCAATAGGAAAAACACTATCCACAATCAACTGGTCATTTTGTATATTCAATTGGGCCGCAATATCTACTTTTTTTGTCTCGCCATGAATGGTTAAATCTCCTGAGGCCACCACTTCCTGTTCTCCTGAAAACATAGACCAGTTTTTTACTTTTCCAGTAAAAGTAGCTTTCGGGTATTTTTCAGACTCCATATAGTTTTCGTTGAAATGCTCCTGCATCAGTGATTTCTTGAACTGAAACTTATTGCTTGGAATTGAGAAAGCAAATCCACCATTGGACAAATCTATGGCACTTTGAGATTGTGTATTGACAGCTTCAATATCTTCTACTGGAGCACTTGAGTAAAAACGAATGCTGCTTTGGTTACTCACATATTTTTGGGCGAAAGCCGAAAGACAGCAAAAAAGAACAAGTAGTAAAGTGGTTGATTTTTTCATGATCTAGTTGTTTAAGGCACCATCATCTATCCAGCAGACAATAGCCTGAATCTCAGCATCAGACAGCGCCCCATCCTTAGGCATGACTTTAGATACCACTTGCGATTTTATTGAGCTGGTTCTGGATTGAATGATATTAAAGTTAGTGAAATCAGACAATCCATTACCACTTCTATGGCAGTCTGTAGTAGCACAGCTGACATTGATAATGGGCTGAACGTCGGACTTGAAACTTATTCCTGACAATACTTTAATTCCTTTGATATTAATACAGCCCGCTCCATCCATTACGCTAATTTGGTAAGTTCCTGTTTTCAGACCTGCGAAAGTATTACTATCATTAAAATTTTCATCTTTAAACCTATATTGATAATCCCCCTCTCCCCCACTGGCTGTTATTGAAATGGTTCCGCCAGACATCCCACAACCAGCCGCGGTAGTTTCTGCATCAAAAGAAACTGTATTCTCATCTCCCGAGACAAACACTTCTAAGGTAGCTTCACAGCCTTTGGCATCCTTTACTTCAGCCAAGAATGGGCCACCCAGAGGAACTCCATTAAATTCTGTTAAATCCTGAAATGGAGAACCCTCAAATCTAAACAAGTAAGGGCCTTCTCCACCTTGAGCATCAAAAGAAATGGTCGCTCCAGCATTGCAATCTGCATTTTCATTTCCAGAAACGGTAAGTGCCAAATCAGATAAATCACAATTCACTTCCTGATTATCACTACAAGCGAAAACTACTAAAGACATTAAGCTAAGTATCCTTTTTCTCATTCTTTAAGTATAACATTCGATACATGTACATACACGTATGTACGAAGAAAAGTTCTTTCAAAGATTTAAAAAAATCAACTTCCAGAAGCGGCCTGCATTAAAAGACCACAGATGTAGGCTGCATAAGTGCCTAAGGTATATCCCAATACAGCCAATAAAACACCCACTGGAGCTAAAGATGGGTGGAAGGCTGCTGCAACCACAGGTGCAGAAGCTGCACCTCCAACATTGGCTTGGCTACCCACGGCTACAAAGAAGAATGGCGCTTTGATCAGTTTGGCTACGCCCAGCAACAGGGCCACATGAACCAACATCCAAATGATCCCCAACAAAAACAGCCCTGGTGATTCAAAAATGGCCATCACATCCATGTGCATACCAATGGTTGCGATGAGAATATAAATGAACGCACTCCCCACTCTGGTAGAACCTACTCCTTCCAGATTTCTGTATTTTGTAAAAGACAAACTCAATCCGATAGCAGTAGCAATTACCACAATCCAGAAAAATCCACTGGTCAAGCTATACTCTTCCATGGCAGGGTAGTTCGCTTGAATATATGGGGCTATGATGTCACTTAAAAAATGGGCTGCACCAGTGGCTCCACAGGCGATCGCCAAAATCATCATTAGATCTGGTAGTGTAGGCATCTTGGCAATACTCGCACTGTATTCTTCAATTCGAGTCTTCACGTCATCAATAGCTGAGGAATCAGCGTGAAACATCTTATCAACCATTTTAGATTTGCCAGCACCAATCAAAATGACAGCCATCCAGACATTAGCTACCAGAATATCAACTGTCACCATTTTTGAAAAAATGACATCACCTACTTCAAACACTTCTTTCATGGCTGCCTGATTGGCACTACCACCAATCCAACTTCCTGCTACTGTGGTCATCCCTCTCCATACTTCATCTGCTGTAGCACCTATCACATCTGGAGCGATCCAGCCAATCACTAAAAGTGCAATGGGTCCTCCAATCACTATACCAACTGTACCTGTCAAGAACATAATAACAGCCTTTGAACCCAGCTTCCTGATTTCTTTAAAATCTGTGCTCAACGTCAGCAACACCAAAGCAGCAGGCAATAGGTAGCGTGAGGCCACAAAATACAATTTAGACCCATTTCCGTCTATTATTCCAAGAGAATTGAAAACTGATGGCAAAAAATAACAAACCAAAACAGAGGGGAAAATGCCATAAAATTTCTTCCAGAATGGATGGGAGGAAGCGTTGGTTTTGAAGACTATACCCAATAGCAGCATTAAGAGTCCAAAGACCACGGCATCGTTGGTGATCATTGCTGTAGATTCGTTCATTTTTTACTATTTATGTTGTTAATAATTGTTGCAAATTCGCTAAGAATCATAGCTGTGGCTCCCCACACTACCCTTTCTTCAATATCAAAATAAGGTACTTCTACATTGATTCCGTTGTAAAACGTCATTTGCTTTTGTTTTCTTTTTGTTTGGTCGTTCAAGACCTGTATATCCGCAATCACCAATTCTTCCACTTCTTTTTCTTCAAGTATAAAACTGGGGACTTCTGATAGCACGCCAATCACAGGGAGGATATTGAAATTACTAGGTGGCACGTACAGTTCAGAGAGTTGACCAATCACTTCAACCTGATGCATGTCTACACCCACTTCTTCTTGCGTTTCGCGAAGTGCCGTATAAATCAAGTCCTTATCCTCCTCCTCATATTTACCACCTGGAAGGGCTATTTGACCACTGTGAACACCCGGGTACTGAGGCCTTACGATTAGAGGAAACTTGATTTTTCCATCTTCATGATAAAGTAAAATCATGACCGCACTCTGACGGGCTTTCTTGGCGCTTTCTTTGTCAAACCGTTGGGAGACATCTGGCAATGGTGCCATCTCAATTTGCGCCTGCATACCTAAAGGCTCTGCCTTCAATGCTGTTTTCAGTGCGTCTTTAAGTGTCTGCCAGTTACTGCTATCAATCAACTTTTAAGGTATTTATCCAATTCAAAAAATAATTGCGGACTGACAAACATATCAAGATAATTATTAACTTAGTTCTACATCATTAAAAACCTTATGAGTGAACTTCCCTCCTACGTCAGTGGAGTATTCTTAACCACTGTCGCGGCCACCTTTGGGTTCCTTTACTACGGTATCAAATTAGCCCAAAAGAACAAAACCAGTAACCAAGCAGTTGTGGCCTCAACCTTTCTTATGGTCTGGCTATTTATCATTGCTCTCCTTGCACTGAACGATTTTTTTCTTGCTTTTGACGCCATGCCTCCAAGACTCATATTTGTCTTACTTCCTCCCATTATTGGAATCCTGGTTATCCTATTTAATTCTCGATCCAGGAGCTTTCTCATGCGAGTTCCTATCACCACACTCACATATTTACATATCGTTCGTGTGCCTATTGAGATCGTATTGTGGTGGCTGGCTGGTAGTCAACTACTACCCTACTTACTCACCTTTGAAGGCATCAACTATGACATCCTTTCAGGAATTACAGCACCTTTTGTTGCTATTTTCATGGTGGGTCTAAGAAGCAAAAGTAGAATTGGCGCCATCCTTTGGAACTTTATTGCACTTGGTTTGCTGATCAATATTGTCGGACATGCCATACTGGCTGCACCTACCCCCTTCCAGGTCTTTGCAAAGGATCAACCCAATGTGGCCGTGTTCTATTTTCCATTCATTTGGCTGCCAGGTTTTGTAGTGCCAGCAGTTCTATTCTCACATTTGGTGAGTTTGATGAAGCTCTTCGCCAATGACAGCGAACTCAAGTAATTGTCTTAATTTTATTCGAAACCATTTTCAAACGTGAAAATCACTTTATAAATGGGTGGAGACTGAAAAATCTGCTTATTTTGATGATTCATTATGGCATTGAACAAAGAATACGTCAAACTCATCTTTGGGATCAAACTGAAGCAGCTGAGACTAAATCATGGATTGTCTCTTCAGCAACTTTCAGATTTATCTGGCATTTCGGTTTCCTATTTGAATGAGATTGAAAAAGGCAAAAAATACCCAAAATCAGAAAAACTCATCGCGCTCGCTGATGCGCTAAAAGTAAAACCTACGGAACTAAAATCTGAGATTTTAAACAAGAAACTGGCACCCGTTTCTCGATTGCTACACTCAGGGATTTTATCAGAGCTACCGTTAGATTTGTTTGGGCTGGAGCTTTCCAGACTCCTTGATTTGCTCTCCAATGCACCCTCTAAACTCAATGCTTTTATTGGAACCCTGCTGGAGGTTAGCCGTAATTACGACGTACGGGTAGAAACTTTTTATTTTTCTGTACTGCGTTCCTATCAAGAAATTCATGAGAACTTCTTTCCAGAAATAGAAGAAGCTGCCGAACGGTTTTCTGAAGAAGTTCGATTATTGGCGGGTAAATACATACCTGAATCAGAGTTTGAAGATTACTTGACAGAAAAATACAACTACAAACTGGTCAACAATGATTTTACTGAACATTCTTCTCTCAGCGAATTACGCAGTGTGATGATTCAGGAAAAGCGCAGAAAAAAATTGGTACTCAATAGCGAACTGAGTCAGCGTCAGCGTGCCTTCTATCTGGCCAAGGAAGTGGGTTTTAATTACCTCAAATTCAAGCAGCGAAATACTGCGACTCCTTGGGTGAAAATCGACAATTTTGATCAGGTGCTCAATGACTTCAAAGCTTCCTATTTTGCCTCGGCCGTACTGATCAATCGGAAAAATTTTCTCCAAGACCTTCAGGATTTTTTCTCCAATGAGCAATGGAATCAGAACATTCTCATCGATACCATGCGCCACTACAACACCACGCCTGAGATGGTATTGCAACGTATGACTAACCTTCTGCCAGAATATTTCGGATTCCATGAATTGTTCTTTTTTAAATTCAACCACAAACCTGGGACAGATCATTATCATCTGAGCAAAGAAATGCACCTGTCTAGAATGAACCAGCCTAGAGGCACTACACTCCAAGAGCATTTTTGTAGAAGGTGGAAGTTTATCACCATGCTGGATGAGCTAGAGGAAATTCACAAAACCAAGCCAGGTGAAATCATAGGGGGAGCTCAAATCGCACGCTACATAGATACGGGTGAAGAATTCTTGCTGCTATCCTTAGCGAAACCTTTTGCTCCTACTAAGGGCATCAACAACAGTTTGGCGTTAGGCATCAAACTGGATGACAAAGTTAGAAAAACAATCAAGTTCTTAGGAGACACTGCTATCAAAACACAGCTCGTCAATGATACCTGTGAGCGCTGCATGGCGCAAAACTGTAAGGTACGCGCCTCTCCACCTTATGTCTATGAGCGTCTCAAAAAGGAGGAAGAGCGTAAGGAAGTGTTGAAGGATTTTAATCCTAAATAATCAAACTTTGAACTCATGAACAACAGTTTCTTTCAATCAAGGTCTGGTTCTAAGGCACTAAAGCTAACGCTTCTTATTCTTGCGGGTGAATCCATTTTCTTCCTTCCTTTTGTTTTGGCTCGTGTTTTTCGGCCTACATTTTTAGCTGTATTTGAGATCACTAACTTGGAACTAGGCTCGCTTTACTCAGTTTATGGAGTGGTAGCTATGGTGGCCTATTTTCTGGGTGGTCCGCTAGCTGATCGATTCTCTCCTCGTTTGCTCATAGCTTCTGCTCTGCTTTCCACTGGGTTTGGTGGCTTTTGCTTGGCATTTGCCCATTCATTATCCTCACTCTTATGGCTGTATGGTTTTTGGGGGATGACCACTATTTTGTTATTCTGGGCGGCGTTAATCAAGGCCACCCGATCAATAGGTGGAAGTTATTCTCAGGGAAGAGCCTTTGGATTTCTTGAAGGTGGTAGGGGTTTTATAGCTGCATTTGCTGGCTCAGTGGCTGTAGGTATATTCTCATTTTACTTGAATAATGAATCGGAACCAGCCACATTAGCCGAACAGCAAATGGCTTTTCGCTATGTGATATACTTTTTCTCAGGCTGGGTAATTGTAATAGGTTTGTTGATCTGGTTCTTCTTTCGAAAAACTGATCACCCCAAAACCGAACGCCACAATAAAATTTCACTCAAACAAATGACTCTCATAGCCAAAGAACCGAAAATTTGGCTTCAAGCTATTATTATCGTTTGTGCTTATGTGGGGTACAAGATCACTGATGATTTTTCACTCTTGGCTAAAGATGTGCTGGCTTATTCAGATGTTGAAGCTGCACAGGTTGGTGCTTTAGCACTTTGGATGCGAATGATAGTGGCCATAACAGCTGGCTTCCTCGCAGATCGAATTGCTCAGTCTTCTAAGGTTATCTCTTGGGGATTTGCCACCATGATTTTTAGCGGACTAGCCATTGGCTCTGGCCTTCTGCCCCATCAAATACCTTACTACTATATTTTCGTAATTTTATCTACCTGTGTAGGTGTTTATGCGGTGCGAGGCTTATATTTTTCATTGATCCAAGAGGCTCTCATTCCTTTAGAAATTTCAGGTACCTCAATTGGATTGATATCAGTCATTGGATTCACGCCAGACATTTTTATGGGGCCTCTTATGGGCTATTTTCTAGATGAAAATCCAGGTGCATTAGGCCATCAGCTGGTATTTATGCTATTAGCGGGGTTTGCCTTTATAGGATTATTGGCAACTACTTGGTTTAGAAAGCTCAATAGAGCTAGCTGACTTTTCCAAGAATGTGTAGCATTCTGAAATGACTCTTTATCGCATCAAAAAACGTAGGATACTCATTGTAATGAATGTCAAAATCCTTTGCCGTTCGACGTACAATATGAGAGATTTTTTCATAATGCACATGGCAAATATTTGGAAATAGATGATGCTCTACCTGATAATTTAAACCTCCAATCAACCAAGAAAATAACCTCCCTTTTTTTGCAAAATTGGCTGTAGTATTCAATTGATGAATGGCCCAACAGTTGTCTATACTCCCGTTTTCATCTGCTTGATAAAATTGGGTACTGTCTAGCACATGAGCTGATTGAAATATCAAAGCTAAAATGATCCCACAAATAAAATGCATAATGAGAAATCCAATCAACGTTTGCCACCATGGCATGGTCAAAATCAGCATAGGAAGAGCCAAGGTTGCACCCAAATAAATTAGTTTATTGACAGTAATCTGAAGAATGGCCCCGTTTAGAGTAACCCCTTGACTCGACAACAAATTGTTTTTATTGAATCTCTTGATTTGCTCAAAATCCTTGCTGAAAGTTTTGTATAAGGAAAGTAATCCATAAAGAAATGGAGCATAGAAGGCCTGATATTTATTGATGTTTTTTCTCTCTTGATCAGGTGAAAACCTTAAAATTTGATTGTTCAAATCTTCGTCATACTCATGAACATTGGTAGATGAGTGATGCAATACATTGTGCTGAATTTTCCAAGTGATGTGATAAGAACCAATCACATTGAGCAGATAGCCCAAAGCATTGTTGACATATTTTTTCTTTGAATAAGCACCATGATTGGCATCATGCATGATTGACAATCCTATACCACACATGCCCAATCCCATCAAGCTCCAGAGCAATAGCATGGTTCCAAAATTTTGGACTGAACCTGAAACTAAAATAATAAATGGTGCAAAATAAAGAGTTAACATAAAAGCAGTCTTCAATTGCATGTTTGTATCGGCAAACTTTGAAAGCTCCTTGTCTGCAAAATACTTGTTTACACGTTTTCTTAACTCACTAACAAAATCGATCTCTGGTGATCGATTAAACCTCACAACTGCTTTCTTCATGTTCTTCTTTTATGCTACCAACTCGGAAGATAGGTGAACTTAGCTTAAGAATGTCATGATTTAGATCATTCCCAAAAGGTCTGACAAAATTTAATTATTTATAAAAATATATAAAGAATAAATAGAACTATATCATGATGTTTATTCTTTGATACTTTTTATTTCTAACAGAGCTTCTGTCAAATACTGATTGAATAATTCGGGTTGCTCCACCATAGGGAAATGCCCAGTTTTGCTCATTTCAAACACCTTATAGGTTAAAGCAGTATTTCGTAACCCTATGGTATCCACAGGAGACATGTCGCTCGAAATGATGTACAAGGGAACATCCAAATTAGAAAGTCTTTCCTGTTCAGTATATGGGTAATTGAAATAAGTCAAAATAGCAGGAACTGAGGCCTTTGGATCAGCTGTTTGATAATCATTCACGATTCTATTTCTTACGATACTATCTGTCTTGGGATGAATCAAGTACTGGTCTGCATAACTTACAGCATTGATTGCAAAATCAGTCTGAAGCCATTCTACAAAACCATGAGCTTCAGCTTGCAACTTTTCTGTCAGTCTTTGCCTAACTTCCTTGTAATTGTCCACCCCAACTAAAGCGACAATTTCCCCATTATTCTGGGCTGCTTCTAAAACAATTCTCCCACCCATAGAATGGCCAATCAGGACTACTTTTTTCAAATCAAGATGATTGATTAGTTCCTTTACATCATTGGCGTAAGCATCTATTGAATACACTCCTCTCGTATTTATAGACTTACCAAAGCCTGGTAGATCCATAGTGACCACCTGATAATCCTTACAAAACTTCGATTGCTGAACATCCCAATAAGACTTATCTATATTCCAGCCATGTACAAACAGCAGAGCTATTTCACCTTCCCCACAAGTAGAATAATTGATCTTGGATTGATTTGTAATCAACGCCTCATTTGTAATTTCCCTTAATGCTTCCTTGTTCGATTGGCAAGATGTCATGAGTATTCCTATGACTAAGAGGCTTGAGAGCTGTTTCATAATGAAAAAGTTAGTTGAACAAAAAAGTCCACTCGAATAAGTGGACTTAAATCTTAATACTAATGCAGACCTTAGCTACTTGAGTTGTCTACAGATTGTCGGCTTGAAGACCTAAGGTTTCAATCCCCTGCTTAAATACAATATCTCTTGGGATTCCAGCAGCCCCCACTCTGTCCAAATCAGTCTGTAGCTCTGGAGTCACTATTCCTTTTTCTTTGAACAAGGCATCCACACCCGCATAGTCTCCATCACCTTGTAATTTCAATATGACACCAGACAAAGAGTTCATTGCCGCTTGAAACTCCTCAAAATTCACTTTGTAGGTTCCATTTTCGGGATTGTACGAAAACGCATTTTGCTCTTTAAAATAATTGAATCGAATCATGTTGGCTTTACCATGTGCACTACTTGCCCCAAATCTTACAGAACGAAAAATACCAGCTAAGAATGTGGTATAATAATCCATCAACTCACCCTCTATTTCACCCTTCTGTTGCAACTGCGTAACCATATACAGTCCCAGAATATCAGCCTTTCCTTCTTCCAATGCGGATCCATGTTCTTTGAGTGCCTGCCTAACCGTACCACTTCCATTCAGTGTATTCTTAATACCCAGGCCATGTGCCACTTCATGAAACATGGTATTCGCAAAAAACGCGTCGAATGTCACGTGCTTACGCTGTGACTGATCAATCAAAAGGTTATTAATTGGCACCATGATTTTATCAAACTTGGCTCTCATGGCATTTTTCAATTGCAACCTACGCGTTCCTTTTTCAAGCTGTACCCTTTCGTCATTTGGCAAATTGATTGCAATGGTTTTACTTCCTGCATTACAATCTCCAGCATAGTACACCACATCATAAGCGTTCAAATCTGAATCTGTGCCCGGGGACTCCTGTTTATATTCGTCTGCTACTGGTAGGTTTTCCTGAAGTTCTGGCAAGAAAGACACAAACTTTGCCAGTCGTTCGCTCCATTCCATATCCTTGATCAGCACATACGCTTCATGAGCAGCTTTATAGTTGTACAATTTATCTTCATAGTTTTCAATAGGACCTACCACAAAATCAATCCTATTCGATTTCATGTTCATCCATTCTAAATCACTTGCTAAATAATCGTCAGAAAGTAGTGCATCAGCTCTCAAACTCAAGTAAATACTAAAGTCTTCATCATCAGCCAATTCAGCGGCTTGCCTTAAAAGATGAGCCGCTTGATTCACCTCTTCTGCAAACGCCACATTAAACGGTACCGTGTATAATTCACCTGCTTCATTTCTCCTTATCAGTGTATAAAGGCTCGTTTTGTCAGGGTCTTTGAAGTCTTCAAACTCCTTTTTTGTCATATCTTCCGGATAGTATTGCGCGCCTGCCGGTTTTTCACCTACTCCGGTCACAAAAGATTCATCACCTCGAAGTCTATCCCAGGGTCCATAATTAATGGTCGCAAATTGACGAGTAGCTTCGTCGGGCAGGCTTTCCAACAATGCATTTTTATCACCATACGCCTCTTTCCAAAAAAGTCCGTCCATTATTTGAGATACCTCCATAAGTATTGGTATCATTTGGCGCTGGTTGTCAGATAATTGGCTCAAATCTGCTGTCAGGGCATATTCTGCATATTCATTGACTCTGCTCACTATATCAATGGACGGTTTTTTCATTGGTGTTTCTTTTGGTGAACAGGAAAAAATCACGACACTCAAAGTCAGGTAGATACTAAAATTTTTCATTTGGATAATGGTTTTGATAGATGGTGAAGATAACAAATGAATGTAGTAATCTAAAAAGCCAATTCCATCAATATTGAATTAATTCAAGAATAATCCATCTGAATTTAATCAAGCCAAGTGTTTAGGTACGTTTTTTGCTGTATCGAACGAAATGAATTGGACAAAACCTAGATAATTAGAAAAATCGGGTTATATTCCATAAAGAAACTAATAACTGACAATTCACGTTTGTTAGTTACATAAACTAGAATTTTTAAGTATGGCGGAGCAAAAGCAAAAAGGAAGACCAGCAACAAAACCAGTAGCACTAAAAGAAGGATATTACATTGAATTAAGAACAAAAGGCTCTAGTTCTGCGATTAAATTACGTAGAAACAGCATGGCCGAAATAGAATTTGCCACTAAGCAATATGAAAAAAGTAAAATAGTAAACTATCTAGGCCAGGTCAAAGATGGCAAATGGATAGATGGAAAAAACAAAGGCAAAAAAACAAGCACCTAATTGCTTTAAATTTTATCACAAGTATTTAGTCACATCAACAACCTTCATACCTGCGGCTTTTGCAGCCTGTATGCCAGGTTTTCCGTCTTCAAATACAGCACAATCCACAGGTCGAACTCCTATTAATTCAGCACATTTCAGAAAAGTTTCTGGATGAGGTTTGTACTGAGTGACCTCGGTAGCTGTGACTACATGTTCGATATATTGTCCAAGTGAGAAGCGCTCAAACAATTCATTCACTACCCTCCTATTGCTACCAGTGCCTATAGCCATTGGCAATTTTCCGTGATAGTCCTTAATGATTTCGAATACTGGCTCTATCATTTGGGTACGTTCTAGATTACGCTCCACAAATGCTTTTTTATCCTCCAGCGCTCGCTCAATATCAAAATTCACAATTCCATAATCTTCTTGTATGATACTCATGGTATCTCTGGTAGGTATACCTCCACGGCTCTCAAATATATCTCTAGGATAATGAATACCATACCGTGCGAGTGCATGATTATATCCGTCGTGATGCAAAGGCATAGAATCGAGGATGGTGCCATCCATATCAAAAATCAGTCCTTTTACGTCTGATGGTACTGGGATATTTATTGTCTGCATTCGTTTATTTTTGCTACAAACCTAAATGGATACGTCACAACAATCAATCCTTTTCCGTTAGATAATTGTTAATACTTATAGCCTATGATTGATCTTAGAATTACAACTAAATTTAAAGAGGAAGAGGCTTGGAAAGCCCAACTCAAAGAATGGTGTGTAGCACATAAGATTACTGAGGATCCATCACTGGACGAACCTATATTGCTCGAAGCCAAGAAAATAACAAAAGGATTGGCAGCCATTGAAACTTTTCTCCAGGAATACAAAGCCTTTATGGATGATTGGTATGATTGCCGATGCGACAAATGGATGGACAAATAGCTTTATTCTACCTATGAAAATTCACTTTTACATCTGCATTCCATAACTTCACAGACTCAATGGAAGATTTCTTGACCCCACTTTGGCTGAGTAGCAAATTAGCACTTATCACTACCTTTTCCCTATTTTTTCTGGCCGTACCTGTTGTATATGGTTTGTCTATGAATAGATTTTTTGGACAAAAATTTCTAAAAGTCATTATTGCCCTGCCACTGATTCTACCCCCCTCTGTTTTAGGATTCTATTTGCTTTTGGCATTCCAACCTAATAGTATGCTTGGTACAGTCTGGAATGCCTTGTTCGACACCCGACTTGCTTTTAGTTTTCAAGGTATTTTGATTGCATCAATCATTTTTAGCCTCCCCTTTATGGTTAATCCGATTTTGTCAGCTATCGAAAACTTACCCCACAACCTAACAGAAGCATCTTATTCACTTGGCAAAACCAAATGGCAGACTTTTTATAAAGTTCTGTTACCTAATGTACGTCCTTCTATTACATCAGCTGCCATCCTCACTTTTGCGCATACCATTGGAGAATTTGGTGTGATTTTGATGATAGGAGGCAATATCCCAGGAGAAACCAGGGTAGCTTCTATTGCAATATTCCATGAACTTGAGCGGATGAATTATGAAATGGCCAACCAGTACGCTGCTGTACTTTTAGGATTCTCATTCATCGTTTTATTTCTAGTTCAGTATATCCAAAAGAATCCAACTCGCCCAATTATATGCTGAAGCTAGATATAAAACTAAATTTTAAAAGCTATCAGCTGCGGTTGAACAATGAAGTTCTACCAGGTGAAACGCTGGGTATATATGGTAAATCTGGAATTGGTAAATCCACACTTTTGAAAGTCATTGCTGGGCTCCAGCCGTCTAATCAAAGTACTATCGATTGTGATGGGAAGTTGTGGAACTCTGGAATAGAAAAAAATCAGGTACTCTCAAAAGATAGGGAAGTAGGCATGGTCTTCCAAGATTTTGCGCTTTTCCCAAATCTGACAGTGAAGGAAAACCTAGAGTATGCCCGAAGAGTTTCTGAGTCGGATTTTCAACAACTCATATCGACATTGGATATCGAAAATATTCTAGACAAAAAGTCGACTGAAATTTCGGGCGGGCAGAAACAGCGTACAGCTATAGGTAGAGCCATTGCCTACAATCCAAGCATCTTGTTAATGGATGAACCATTTGCTGCGCTTGATGATCAAATTAAAAATAAGATCAAGTCATTTCTAAAATCCTACATTTCAGATCAAAGAAAAATAGCCATCATTGCCAGCCATGATCATGCCGATTTAGAATTTTTCACAGATCGAATCATAATGTTTCAAGAAGAATAAATTCGATCCAGCTTACTCTAGCTTTCATCTAAATTTGAAGTTGCCTATTGACGGATTTCAAGATGACCAATATTATGTTTTGAGTCAAATAAAATGATTCTATCAAAACCACTTTAAAATATAAGCGTCAAGCACTAAGTTAGTGCTAATAGAATGTCACCAATTGAATCTAGATGATTTATGAAAATTTTTAAATGGATAATTATAGCCACCCTATCTTGTGGGTTTGTGGCAGGGGTACTCACCTATTACCCCAAACTTGTCATCATGTCTGGTTATTCCGCCAAAATAGCCTGCTCTTGCACTTTCATAGGTGGGCTTGATAAAGAAACGATCTACGCCAAAGAACTAAACTTTAGCCCAGCTAATTTGGTGAAGTTCGAGATTGATACGGCACAACAAACTGTTACTGCTTCTGTTTTTGGATTACAAAAAAAGACTGCAGTTTATCGCGAGGGACTGGGATGTGCTTTGCTGACGGAATTAAAACCAAAAGATGCCTATCGCACAAACCTCAAACTGCACAAAACGCCAGATGACAGTCTCCTCAACTGGTTTGACAACAGAAAGAAACCAACCTCATCAGCTTTATCTACTGCTATAAATAAGGCTTTCACAGAAGTCGACCTTAGAAGCCCTACAAAAAATACCCGTGCGGTTGTGGTCTTGCACAAAGGCAAACTGATTGGTGAACAGTATGCTCCAGAGGTCAATCAAAACACGCCCCTGCTAGGATGGTCAATGACCAAGAGCCTTACTTCCACTCTTATAGGCCTACTAGTTGATCGGCATAAGCTAGACATAGAATCAGTCACTGAAATACCTGAATGGCAAAACGATGAACGATCCAGCATAACCTGGAAGCATTTGCTTCAGATGAACAGTGGACTTCGCTGGAAAGAAGATTATGCAGACCTGAGTGATGCAGTCACTATGTTATTCAACAGTGATGCTATTGGTCAATACGCACTAAGCGTGCCAGCAGAATCCACCCCTGGCACACTATGGAATTACTCCTCTGGCACCAGCAATATACTTTCTAGTCAGATGAGACGATTTTTTAAGACCAAGGATGACTATTTGAGATTTCCATACGACAGTCTATTCAATCGGATAGGTATGTACAGCATGCTCATTGAGACAGACGCTACTGGAGCCTTTGTAGGCTCTTCGTACGCTTGGGCAACAGCCAGGGACTGGGCTAAAATCGGTCAGCTTTATCTTCAAAATGGTGTTTGGCAAGGAGAGCAAATAGTTTCTGAGAATTGGATATCATTCGTCCAAGAACCAGCCGCAGGATCTGAGCAACTATATGGCGGACATTTTTGGATCAATAGTGGTGGGCACTTTCCTAATGTTCCATTGGATGCATACAGTATGAATGGCTTTCATAGTCAGCGAATAATGATTATTCCATCTAAAGATTTAGTCATTGTCAGATTAGGTGTGACTTACAAAAGAGGTGACTTTGATTTTAATGAGTGGTACGGTCAGGTGATCGAGGCAGTAGATAAAGATTACTAATCCTCACACACCAGGCTTTCATACACCTCTTCTCTATAAGCTTCTGAGAATAGTTTGTTGCCATGAGTGTCATAATAAACCACCACATAGATATCGGCCTCAGGCACAGCAGTTTCTGTAAAGTAGAGTTGTACTTCATCATTACCCAAATTCATCACATCATGAAATACTGTTGGGATGATCAACTCTTTTTTGCTATGATATATACCGTATCCTTCTTCCTTTCTAATCAGTAAGATTTTTTCGCTTGGCGAATCTTTAATGAATTCGTAGTAAAGCACATCAGACAAAACAACTTGGCCATCAGACATTTTTACTATTTGCCAAAAGCCATGGTTAAGTCCCAAAAAACTAGAATCAGACCAGTAGGCTATTTGCTCATATCCAGGTTCTACTTTAATCTCATTGTATTTATCCAATAAGCCATATTTTCCATCTTCATTTACAATAAAAAGATCAGAATTATACGATTTGATTTTTTCCTGATAATCCAATCTTAAAAGCACCCGGTCAGTGAAATTATAAGCTCCAAATTTCCCATTGTACAGCACTGGGGCCACGTTATTCTCGGCGACGCTTATGGCATCATACCTAATACGCATGATCAAACGGCCATCCCTACCAACCGCTCCGTATTTGCCATTTTTCTTTACGTAAAAAGCACTATCAGAAATATAACCAAGCTCATCACACTCCAATCTAAATTGCTCAATTCCATCCTTGTATAGAATGTTCTTACCTCCTTCTTTCACAACCAAATAATGGGTGTCTGTTTGAATCTTTGGGCCTATTGACTTGAGGTATTGATCTTCAACAATCTCTACCACCATCTTATTAGGGAAAATAGCCAAACCATCTTTTTCCCTAAAAACGATAGCAATATCCTCGCCCAAGAGCTTAAGAGAGTCAATACCAATGATAGGTTCATCATAAATATTCTTGTTATAGACAAACCATTTTCCGTTTCTGGTAAGTCCAAGCCATTCAGCGTTTTGCAGCACACCTTGATAAACATTTGAAGAAAGCTGGCCAAGCTCGGGGTCAAATGTGGTGTAGCCCTCATCCATCTCTATCACCCATGTTTCGTGACGGGTGTTGATTCTTCTTGTTGATTCAGGTGTAATCACTTCCAAATGATGGTTCAGCAACACTTCAGCATCTTCTAGAAACCCAATAATATATTTATCATTGATGAGTTCAACTTCTTCAAATAGCAATTCCACCTCAAATGACGTGTCTCTTGCTAATTTGATCTGCTCTCTGCTCGAAACTCCAAAATTTTCACCTTGTTGGAATATCCAAAACGAACCCTTTCTGTAAATATCATCAAATGCTGGTCTGATATATTCTTTGCCAGTCACTGACATCACCCCCAGTTTGCCCTCTTTTTCAAAAACCAGCAGACTGTTCTCCACAAGTTCCAGATCCTCATAGCCAGGGCTTAAAAGTCGGAATCCAGATTTATGGATTACACCAACCATTCCTCCTTCTTCCACTGCCAATAACCCACTTCCCAAATCCTCAACCTGCCCGTCATAACCGTCAAAGATGACATCTCCATTACGATTGATCAGCTGTTTAGCACCCTCAGATTCTACAGCAAGCAACTCATCCCAAACACTCCCACATTTGTAGTTGTCCTGAACTCGTTGATAAGACCCTTCTAAAAACACTCGCCCTTCAAGATCCAAAAATTGAAAATTTTCATCGCGCAAAGCAATGGCTAATGATTCCTTATTGAGTTCTTCTAACTGATTCACAGAATCCATGAAATTGGATTTGATTTTTAGATCATTTTCCAAACCAGAAAAAGTCATTCTGTCCAGATAGTAAAGCATATTCAAGGTTCGTGTGGCAAGTACAGGGTTATTATACTTATTAAAAAAATCAATCATACGATCCGAATCCAACTCTCCCACGTAGTCCTCGAAAATTTTCTTTTCGATAGAGTGTCTATAAGGTGTACTTGGTTCTTCTTTTAAAAATCTCTCAAGGTCTTCTATTTTTCCCGATCGAGTTTTATCCTCATAGATCAGCTTATCATATTGAATTTGCGCCTTTTCGACTTGATTGGCCTCTGGGTAATGGCGCATAAAACCGGCATAAACTTGCCAAGTATGCACAGCTTCTACTTCAGCAAAAACCAATTGGTTTCTTAGGGTGACGGCTTGATCAAAATCAGCTGCATCATTGTACAATTGTATGAAATGCTCATAGGCCTCAATGTCGTTCTTAGTAGAGGCCACTGCAAATGCCATACTGTCAATCGCAATCTTCTTGTTTTTCAAATCATATACGTAAAGATCAGCGTCCTCCAATTCATCCAAATGATCTTCGTCTTGCTCCTTGATGTGCTCACAAGCAAATTCAATATAAAAATGAGCAGTATCTAAATGGTACTTTGGATAAGCATCATTGGAATAAAGCAAAGCCCAGACATACTCTGTAGCAGGATTGAGGCTATCTTCCTCCATGGACTTGGTCAAGATATCCTCTGCTTTTTCAAAATCACCCTTTTCATAGGCGCGCATGGCCTGCTTAGTTTTCTCAGCAAAAAGGTTTTGAGAGGAAACACAGCTTAAAAAGAAAATGAAGAAGAAAAGAAAACCTTTTTTCATACTGTCGCTAAATTACATAGAGTCTATGAGACAATCACACAACTGTCTGCATTAGGAGCCCTAGTGGTAGTTTTGAGCTTATATCTCAATTAAACTTTATATCATAAATTCGCCATCATTACCTCAACGTCAATTCCATTCAATGACCATACAGCAACTCAATAAATTTTTAGGAAATATAGATTTGTATCTGCTGGATCAAGTCTTGAAAAACAAAATACGAACAGATGCCAAAATTTTAGATGCTGGCTGTGGAGAGGGACGAAATCTGATCTATTTTCTAAACAATGGATTTGACGTTCAGGGAATAGATCAAAATGCTGATGCCATTCGAATGTTACAGTTCATTGTAGGCTCAACGTACTCGACATACCCTAAGAGCAATTTTCTCATAGGAAAATTGTCAGACCTCCCCTATTCAGCAAATCAATTTGATTATGTAATATGCTCTGCTGTACTACACTTTGCCCAATCCGAAGAGCACTTTTGGCAGATGATAAAAGAATTGGACAGAGTATTGGCAGCTGACGGAATACTTTTCATCAGAATGACCTCAGACATTGGACTGCAAGGGCATGAAAAACTATCGAATGGATTATATCATTTACCAGACGGTAGTCAACGGTTTTTAATTACAAAAAAAATGATTAATACCATGCTTTTCGATCTGGGGTACGTCAAAATTGAACCTGTAAAAACTGTGGTGGTAGAAAATCAACGATGTATGACTACATTGATTCTAAAAAAAACTGAGCAATAGAAAATTGACATTTATAACATAATGCACCCGTCCTCCCGTTATCTTTTCAAGGATTGCATTAAATTTACTGCGTTGTGCAGGTGTTTATGTTGAAAAAAATAATTCTGTTTTCCTTTTTTGTTCTGACCTCTTTGGTCAGTCAGTCTCAAAGCTTTTTGGGATGGCAACTGCATGATCGATATTTTTCAATTTATGCAGGCACAGGCTGGACGGGCTATGTGGGAGACTTGACGAATGGAAGTCCCTTTTCAAAAGGCTTGTCTCATCTTAATTTTGGCATTGAGGCCAGACTACTGACACGAATAGGTGCACGGGTTCAATTCTCCAGATACAAATTGGAAGGCACTGACAAAAATGCGAGCGACAGTTCATTCAATCGACAGCGTAACCTTTCTTTCCATTCTACTAACTATGAGTGGCAAGTAGAAGGGGTTTACTATTTTTTGAAATACAGAGGCAAGTACCACAAGAGACGAACGTATGAGCCCTATCTGGCTGCTGGATTTGGAAAAACCTACTACAATCCTAAAGCTGACTACACGGATGTTAATGATGTGACAACCACGTATGACTTGCGAGACATAGGCACTGAAACTGAGTCTTATGGGAAATCAGCATGGATTATACCAGTCAACCTAGGAGTAAAAGCAGCATTGAACGAGTTTCTCAATTTATCTCTCGATCTGGGTTATCGATTCACTTTCACAGGTTATTTGGATGATGTATATGGAAATTTTGCAGGCCCATTTGATGACGGCTCCATTGAGGCCACTTTGAGCAACAGAAAAAATGAAGTGCCAGAAATCAATGAAGAAGCTTATGATACCTTAGTGCCGGGCGCACAACGAGGCAATAGCAAATATGATGGCTACTTTTTAGTAAATATCAATATTGAATTGTATTTGCCTCAGGACTTATTCAGAGCTAAAAACGGCAGACAAAGAAAAGAAAAAATCCTGGGCAAACCCTCAGCTTACGATTAAGGTAATTTTACCTTTTTAATAGGGTAAGTTTACTTATTCTAGGATAAATGTATATCTTTGAGTATGGGAAAAACAAAACCATACACCTTATCGCTCGATCTTCCAGAAATAGTCTCAGAGCCAGACATTCTATATGCTGTAAGAAAGAACAACATTAATTCTGCTCATATTGGCGCATTGAAGGATCTGTCTGGCTTAAAAGACGACATCCTTTCCTCCACGCTCAATATGAATACAAAGACCTTTAGATCTTATAAATTAGCACCATCACCCATCAAACCTCATGTACAAGAGCATGTGCTTGCCATGCTATCACTTTTTAAGCATGGGATTGCTGTATTTGGTACAAGCACAAAATTTAATCAATGGCTGAGCAAGGTTAATTTTTATTTTGATAATGATGCTCCCTTACATTTTCTAAATACCATCAGTGGAATTATTCATGTAGACCAAAGATTGAGTGCCATACAGTATGGAGACAATGTATGATGGTTTATCGAGTATGTCATGAACGTTTTGCCCATCAGCTGGTTAGTTCCGGGCGACCCAATCGATGGAATCAGCGTGATCAGCATGTCATTTACGCATCAGGCAGCATTTCCTTATGCGCGCTAGAACTACTCGCCCATACCAATGGTATTCGACCTAGTGGGACATTCAAAATCATGCATATTGAGATTTTAGACAGGCCAGAAATTACAGATCTTTCAACTAATTCTCTTCCTCCTGACTGGCATGAATTATCTGCTTACCCAATCACACAGCAAATTGGAAGTCTCTGGTATCAGTCAAAAAAATCTTTGGTTCTTCGAGTGCCATCTGCCATCATCTCGCAAGAATCAAATTTTATACTGAACACAGCCCATCCAAATTTTGACAAACACATTAAACTCAAGGAAATTGCCGATTTTATCTGGGATCATCGTTTTCCCGAAAATTAACCGAGTAGAGGCAAACTGATTTCAATTTTTCTATCACAAAAGATTGTTGTGCACTTGTAAGTCCACACCCCGAAGGCAAACAGAGCCCTCTTTTATATAAACCTTTAGAAATATCACTACCTATCACTTTTTCTTTATCGAAAACAGGCTGTAGGTGCATAGGTTTCCATAATGGACGTACTTCTATGTTGAATGCATTCATTTGGTGAACAATAGATTCAATGTCCACATCCATCTTATCATTAAACAGTATGCAGGTCAACCAACGATCCGATTTTATGTCATTGGCCTCCATTTGAAATTCACACCCAAGAGGCACTAAGGCAGATTGGTAAGTTTCAAAAATTTGCTGCTTCTTTTCTACACGTTCGGACAGGGTCTTGATTTGTGATAGCCCAAGTGCGGCAAGTACATTACTCATTCGATAGTTATAACCTACTGTTTCATGGTGATAGTCAAACGTACTTGATTTGGCCTGTGTGGCCAAGTACAAGGCTTGGTCAGCTTCTTCTTTATGATTGGTCACAAAAGCACCTCCTCCTGATGTAGTAATCAGTTTGTTGCCATTAAAGGACAGTATCCCACGATCAACTATTTTGCCAATTTGTTCACTATTGACAGTGCCTGACAAACATTCTGCAAGATCATGCAGAAGCTTGACGCCATGATCTCTACCTATTTTTTTCAACCGCTTTACGTCGGCAGGCATCCCATACAGGTGAGTAGGTATGATGGCTCTTACTTCTTTGGTTTTGGATAAATAATCTTCAACTAATCCTGGGTCTATATTCCAAGATTCTGCTTCCGCATCTATAAAAACAGGTGTGGCTCCTTGATATTTTATAGGGTTGACAGCCCCGGCAAAGGTGAGATCACTAGAAAGAACCACATCTCCTGTCGACACACCTAAAATTCTCAGCCCCAGATGAAGTGCTGCCGTTCCTGATGACATGGCTACTGCATACTTGAAACCAGTCGCTTGACATATTTCTTCTTCGAACCGCCTTAAATCCGGCCCCATGGGCGCCAACCAATTAGTATCCAATACTTTTTGAAAAGCTTTAATTTCATCTCCGGTCTGATGAGGGGGCGATAAGTAGATTCGTTCTTGCTTCAAAGATCAGCCAATATTTTCTGTGTAACCCATAAACTTTGAGTCAGGTAAATCCTTGCGCTTGCCCTTCACCATTAGCGTGATGGTTTTTAATATAATTTTCAGATCCAGCCAAAAATTCAAATGATCCACATAAAAAGCATCCAAATCAAGTTTCTTCTCCCAACATAATTCATTACCTCCGTTCACTTGCGCCCAGCCAGTGAGGCCTGGCAAAACCCAATGGCGTTTTTTATGAACATCTGAATACAAGTCCAAGTATTCCAACAAGTAAGGTCGAGGACCAATCAGACTCATTTCACCCTTCAGCACATTCCACAATTGTGGTAATTCGTCCAATGAATACTTTCTCAGCCAATTGCCCAACATAGTGACTCTTTGTGAATCGCGTTTTACGCCATCTTTCATGGTTTTGAACTTCAATAATAGAAAAGGTTCTTCTAGCAGTCCAGGTCGTTGCTGTTTAAAAAAAATGGATTTTTGATCCCAATAAACCAAAGCAACCAAAACCAGTAAAAGTGGAAATAGTAAGACCAGCAATACCAAAGCAGCCAGCTTATCAATCACCAATTTCACAGATTTATAGCAAGGAATCATTTTAGTCTGATTATAGAAATCTTTCTATGGTTTCGAACCCATATCTCAAACAAATATATTACGTTTATCCTTCAATTATGACAAAGTACTTACTCCTCTATTCCTGTCTGTTTATCTCCTTTGGTTCTCTTGGTCAGAACCAAGTCCAACTCGCTAAACTCAAGTATGATGGTGGTGGTGATTGGTACTCCAACAAAACAGCCTTACCCAATCTGGCGTCGTTCTGTAACAGACACCTCAGAATGGATTTAGACAAAGTAGATGAAGTGGTCGAAGTAGGTAGCCCAGATATCTTCTTATATCCTTATATCTATCTCACAGGGCACGGCAATGTAGTTTTCAATTCACGGCAAGCAGAAAATCTAAGGAAATATATGATTGCAGGTGGCTTCCTTCATATTGACGACAACTATGGCATGGATCAATTCATCCGCTTGGAAATGAAGAAGGTCTTTCCCGAATTGGAATTTGTGGAATTGCCATTCAATCATCCCATTTATGATCAGAAATTCAAGTTTGAAAATGGCCTCCCAAAAATTCACGAGCATGATGGTAAGCCACCTCAGGGGTTGGGTTTAATCTTTGAAGGGCGTTTGGTGTGTTTCTATTCTTATGAATCTGATTTGGGCAATGGGTGGGAAGATCAGTCCATTTACAATGACCTAGAAAGCAAAAGACAGGAAGCATTAAAAATGGGTGCTAACATCTTGTCTTATGCTTTTATGAATTTTTAATCCACTCGAATATCAAATGTATCGAGTAAACCAATTAATCCATCCCTTGAGAACCTGGCCTTAGCAATTTTATTGTTCAGGGGATTGATGGAAAAATGCAGCGCAGTTCTGAGGTCAGCTTTTTCCAAATTGGTATTGTCGAATTGAGCCTTGGTCAATTTACAATCTAAGAATTTGGATTCGGTCAGGTCTGCTTCTACAAAATCTGCTTCTTCCAAAGTACAAGACTTAAAAGTTGTTCCTTTCAACTTAAGTTGATAAAAGGAAGTCAAATTCATCAAGCACTTTTCAAAATTCATTTCTAATAAAAAAGGGTTGCAGGATGAAAAATCAACTCCTTGCAATTTGCAACCAACAAACTTCACATCTTTAAATGCAGTATCTCCTAATTTTACACCTGAAAAATCGCAATCCACAAATTCACATTCCATGAAAACCCGGTGAGATAAATTCACGGCATTGAATAAACAGTTTTTGAAAGTGCAGCTCTCATACTCCCCTTCAGGAAAGACATCTTGGGAGTAATCTATATTTTCAAAGGTTTGGTCGTAAAAGGATTCAATCATTGTAGGCTATTTAGCCTAGCAATATGGGCATGAATAAGCTAAACAACAAAATCATTGAACCACAAATGAAGGCGCGTAGTTATAGCCGGATCGGGTCAGTTCTGTTTGATTAGTACCGTCTGCATTCATGATGAATATTTGCTGATTATCTCGCTTGTTACCGCGCTCAAATACTATCCATGTCCCATCAGGAGACCATCTTGGCCTGATGTCCAGGAGAGGATCATTCGTTAGGCGTAGGATTTTACCTGAAGCTATATTCATCTTGTAGATTTCCATATTTCCGTCTTGGTTGCCATAGTACAAAATATGCTTTTGGTCAGGCGACAACTGAGGCATTAGTTTGTCACTCTTCCCAGAACTCAATTGGTCTTTATCTGTGCCGTCAGGTTTCATACACCAGATTTGATAATCGCCCGATACTTGGCTTGAATAATAAATGCGCTCGTTCGAGGCCCAAGAAGGCATTGTGCAATTTCCTCCTTCGGAAATTTGCCTGATATTTTCACCATTCGAATTCATCGTAAATATTTCCGACCCACCATTTCTGCTCGACACAAATACAATCCGTAAACCATCCGGAGACCAGGATGGGCTGTACTCAGCACTACTGGCATCTGTCAATTGCTGAAAGTTGGCTGATTCCAGATTCATCAACCAAATCTTCCACCAGCCTTTTCGCTCTGAGGTAAAAACCATGTACTTCCCGTCAGGAGACATTACAGGGCTGCTGTCCTTCCTTGGGTGGTCAGTGATTTGTTTCAACTTTCCATCCTGATTGATGGAATAAATATTGTCATTATTATTTACCTGTCTGGTAAATAAAATCTCATACTGCTGAGCATAAGCTGATTGAACTAAGAAAATTAGAATAGTCAATATCTTTTTCATGGCCTCAATTTATCTAATCTATCCAATAATGGTTGGCCTCTAATATTCAGTAGAAAATGCCCTATGCCAGGGAATATTTCTAGTCGAGAATCAATACCTAAAGATTTTAATTTTGATTGCAGGGATTTGCTGCTCCTCACCCAATAGCCGTCATCCGCTCCCACCAACAACTGTACTTTCACCTCCTCAAGCCGTTTGAAATTGGTGTCAGAAGCGGATACACTAGCTGGCATGCCAGTAACGGAATGGAACAGTTCTGGTGCAGCCATCACTAACTTAAAGACTGGTGAGCTGTTGGCACTAAAACATACTGCATGAAACTTGCCCCCTTCTAAACTATAATTGTCTTTTAGATATTTTCGAATGGCTATCAATGCTTCGATCTGCCCGACACCCAAATAAATAGGTGCATCAATCAAAATCCAGGACTCGTTAGACTTAAAGTCTTTCCAGTAATAAGAACCTTCCAAACTTTCTAATTCTGAAGGCCCTACCACCACAGGGTAATCCTTTCCAGCATCATAAGACCCAGGCAGATGCAAAATGAACTCAACAGTTTTACCAGATTCAGTTTTGGTGGTGATCAGTTCAGATTGTGCTAAAGCACTGCATCCAATCACCAACATAGATAAGGCACTCAAAATTTTCTTCATACCTCTATTTTACTCACCTCGAACGAACGAGTTAATCAGAAAGTGACGAATCGTGAACTTTGGGATAAAACGTACTTACCTAGTTCTACCAAAACTATCTGGCTTATTGACCATTAATGTTAGCAGACCGAGTGTAATATAAATAGTGGCACTGAGGTACTTTTGAATATTGATGAAGCGTATACTGGACTTGAAATACTTCACTATCTTACCAGATAGCAGCACATAACACATATCACTTACAAAGGCTATTACCAAAAATACCAAGCCAAGAAACAAGATTTGAGAAGTGGTACCTCCGCGATCCGCATTGATAAATTGGGGCAAAAAGGCAAAAAAGAAAATAGCTGATTTAGGACTCAGGGTGTTCACAATAATCCCTTCATAGAATATTTTACTTAGCGATTTCTTCTCTGCCTGAATAGATACTATAGGCGTAACTTTATCAGTCAATTTTTTAATGCCCAAATAAATCAAATATATGGCGCCTCCGTATTTTAAAATAGAAAATGCAGTGGCCGAAGCCACCAGCAAAGCCGAGATCCCCACTGCAGCTGCTATCACATGAATCATAGCACCCAGTCCAACTCCCAGAACAGAAACCAATCCAGCCTTATAGCCTTGCTCCATGCTTTTCATCATGATATACAACACAGCTGGCCCTGGTACTACAATCAAAATAGTTGCTGCTGTGATGAACAATAGGATGTTTTCTGGGCTTGGAAAAATCATGGGTATACGGTTTGTTTCGGATAAATATAAATTAGAATTTCAAAGTGAATCAAATGTCACACACTTTACTTTCCATTCACTTTCGTTTAACTTCAACTTATGAATACAAGAAAGGTTGCCATAATCCCACCAGAAGAGTTCGCAAAGCTCAAATATCATGACGCACCCGAGCGTGCCGTGGGTCTGCCTGCAATAAGTTCTACCATGAAGCATATCAGTGAGGAAATGGGAATTATTGATGGGCTTAAGGTACTGAACAAAATGAATCAGCACGGCGGCTTTGACTGTCCAGGCTGCGCTTGGCCAGACCCTGACTATCATCGCTCTGCCTTAGGCGAATACTGTGAAAATGGTGCCAAAGCCATTGCAGAGGAAGCCACCAAAAAACGTGCTGATGCCAATTTTTTCAGACAGCACAGTGTGGAAGAAATGAGCTGCTGGAGCGATTTTCAAATTGGTAAGTCAGGGCGCATCACAGAACCTCTCTACTTAGCAAAGGATAGCTCACACTACCAACCTATTGCCTGGGATGAGGCCTTCACGAAAATTGGAAACAAACTCCAATCACTAAGCAGTCCAGATGAAGCAGCCTTCTATACTTCCGGCCGCACTAGCAACGAGGCGGCTTTTATGTACCAGTTATTCGCTCGGGAGTTTGGCACGAACAATCTCCCAGACTGCTCTAACATGTGTCATGAATCCAGTGGAACGGGATTAAGCAAAACTTTGGGGATTGGCAAAGGGTCTGTGACATTAGAAGATATTTACCAATCTGATTTGGTAGTGGTCATTGGGCAAAACCCTGGAACGAATCATCCACGCATGCTCGCTGCATTGGAAAAATGTAAGCAGAATGGTGGCTCTATCGTAACGATCAACCCTATCAATGAAGCTGGCACCAATGTTTTCATTGATCCACAAAATCCACTAAAAATATTGAAAGGTGGCACCAAACTGGAAGACCTCTACTTACAGGTAAAAATCAATGGGGATGTTGCCCTACTCAAAGCAGCTTTGCTACTCATGCTCAAGGCAGAAGAAGATCGACCAGGAACGGTTTTCGACCATGAGTTTATCGAAAGAAAATGTGAAAACTATCAAGAGTTGATTAATCATCTGCATGAATCAGATTATGGCACATGTGTATTGGAAAGTGGCCTTACTGATGTACAGGTTAGGAAATTTGCAGACTATTTAATTCAAAAGAAAAAAATTATCTTCTGCTGGGCAATGGGACTGACCCAACACGAAAACGGTGTGGAGAATGTGCAAGAAATTGTGAATATTCTTTTACTCAAAGGGAGTATAGGCAAACCTGGGGCAGGCACCTGTCCAGTTCGTGGACATAGCAATGTGCAAGGTGATAGAACCATGGGCATTTGGGAAAAACCAAAAGAGGACTTTCTGACAAAACTTGATGAACGATTTAATATCAAAAGCCCAAGAAGCCATGGCTATGATGTAGTAGATGCTATTCGAGCCATGGATAGCGAAAAGATAAAAGTCTTTATCAGCATGGGAGGCAATTTTATTTCTGCCACTCCTGATAGTCAGTTTACTGGTGCAGCCATGAAGAAGTGCGAGCTGACTATTCAAATCTCTACCAAACTGAATCGATCACATTTAGTGACTGGAGAGGAGGCCATAATTCTTCCTTGTCTTTCCAGATCAGAAGCAGACGAACAAAATGGCAAGCAACAATTCGTCACTACAGAAAATTCTATGGGGGTAGTGCAACAAAGTCTGGGAAGTTTCGATCCTGCATCCTCTGCATTGAAAAGTGAGCCAGCTATAGTTGCTGGATTGGCACTGGCCTCTTTACCCCAATCCAAAACCAATTGGCAGGAAATGATCTCAAACTATGACATCATTAGAACCCATATTGAGGCCGTCATTCCTGGCTTCAATGACTACAATCAAAGAGTCAGAAAAAAAGGAGGGTTCTATCTACCTAACGGGTCTAGAAATGGGGAATTCAATACTGAATCTCAAAAGGCGATTTTCACGGTTAATCCATTACCCAAAAATGACATTGATCCAGACCACTTTATTTTAATGACCATACGCTCTCATGATCAATTCAATACTACCATCTATGGTATGCACGACCGGTATCGAGGTATTCACAACGAGCGAAGGGTAGTTTTGATGAACCCATCAGACTTGGATAATCATGGATTTGAAAAAGGACAAGTGATTCATCTGACTGGTCATTATGGAAAAGAAACCCGTGAAGCCAGAAATTTTAAAATTATTCCTTACAACATTGCCAAGGGCTGTTTGGGGGCCTACTTTCCTGAAACCAATGTGCTGGTACCTATCAATCATGTGGCCAGAGAAAGTAATACACCCGTTTCGAAATTTGTGGAAGTGTCTGTTCACACCTAGCCTATTGGGTTTTTCAGACAAGTCACGCTGATAGAACTTTGACTCCTCACAACTCGCAAATAAATTCTAATCAGAAGGTTTAAAACCCACACAATTTTTCGTGAGTTTTGCGTTCGATTATCCAGTGTATGAGTAATAAGAAGAGAAAGAACCCCAGTGGAAAAAAAGTAAATCAAGCCAGTACATTTAGCCTGCTGATCAATTGGTCTTTACGGCTATTGGTTGTAGCATTAGTGGTTTTTATCTTGTTTTTCAGCGCCGTACATTCAGGTGTATTTGGACCCATTCCAAGTAATGAAGATCTAGAAAACCTGATCAACTCCCAAGCTTCTGAAGTCTATAGTCAGGATGGCAAACTGATCGGCAGGTACTTTCTAGAAAATCGCTCTGAGGTGAAAATAGATAGCATCTCTCCTGACCTCATTCATGCACTAGTAGCGACTGAAGACTCCCGTTTCTACGAACATCATGGTGTGGATCATCAAGGCATGCTCAGAGTATTGGTGAAATCCATCATTCTTGGTCAAAATGCGGGTGGTGGCAGTACAATCAGCCAGCAGCTAGTTAAAAATGTCTTTGGACGTGAAGCGCATGGTTGGATGACCATGCCAGCAGTAAAAGCTCGTGAAGCTGCAATTGCCAATAAATTGAATGAGGTTTATTCCAAAGACGAAATCCTTGAATTGTATCTCAATACGGTTTCCTTTGGTGAAGATACTTATGGTATCAAAACTGCCTGTGAGCGCTTTTTCTCTACCTCTCCTGGTGATATTAAGACTGAACAAGCTGCCGTACTGATTGGGATGCTAAAAGCCCCTCATTCCTATAATCCCAGACTCAACCCTGAAAGGTCTAAAACCAGACGCAATGTGGTTCTGGGTCAAATGGCAAAGGAAGGGTATTTGTCTCCTGACTCTGCTGAAATCCTAAAAGCACTTCCGCTGGAACTCAACTACAACAGAAACATTAGTGAAGCCTCAGCAGCTCAGCACTTGACCCAACACCTCAGACAACGTACCCAAAAGTGGTTGGATGAAAACTCCAATAAAGAAGGAGAATCTTACAGCCTGGAAACAGATGGCCTGAAAATCTATACCACTATAGACTCACGCATGCAGCGATATGCTCAAGAGGCTGTCATTGCACATCTTGACCATCTGCAAAAAGCTTTTGACACTGACCTGAAACAACAAGGCAAGTGGTCAGCTGAAATAGATGCCACTCTACAGTCTGGTTTTTTAATCACAAATCCACACAACGGGCAAGTACTCGCATGGGTAGGCGGACGTGATTTCAAAACTTCTCAGTACGATCATATTTTATCCGAGCGACAAGTAGGCTCAGTATTTAAACCAATAGTTTATGCCAAGGCGTTGGAAGATGGCTATGAACCTTGCGATTTTATTCCCAACAGACAAGTCCAATATACTCAGTATGATGGCTGGACGCCACAAAATTCGGATGGTGACTATACGGGCAGCTATTCCATTCTTGGTGGACTTACTCACTCTATCAACACCATCAGTGTGCAACTCTTGATGGAATCTGGCATTGAAGATGTAATCGAGTTTGCAGAAAGCTTGGGTGCCAAAAGTGATTTGCCAGAAGTGCCCTCCATAGCGCTAGGTGTGGCTAACATGTCTGTAGAAGAAATAAGCAACATTTATACTCCGTTTGCTAACGAAGGCTGGCAGCATCAGCAGGTGATCATCACTCGCATAGAAGATGCAGATGGGCAGGTTCTTTTCTCCAATATACTGGATGCGTCTGAACGTGTAGTTTCAGAGAAGGTCTCCAGACAAATCACTAACATGATGCAATCTGTGGCCAATCAGGGAACTGCCAGAAGGCTTCGTAGTTGGTATGGGATTCAAGGAGCAATAGCTGCTAAGACGGGCACTACACAAAACCATGCGGATGGTTGGTTTGTAGGTTATACGCCTGATTGGCTTGGAGTGGTATGGGTAGGTGCGGACAATCCTGGTTTACACTTCAGTAATATCAAAGATGGTCAGGGGGCTAACATGGCCTTACCCATTTGGTCCAAATTCTACCAAAAAGTAAACGCTGACCCAGAGCTGAGCAAACAATTGCATAGTTCCTTTCCTTTTACAAATGACCTAACATGCGAGCTCTTTCAGGAAGACAACTTCTTACAAAAGACCTTTAGGAAAAAACTAAAAAAAAACAAAGACACTGGGCTAGAAGAATCTGAAGATGCTCAGGAAGAACCCAAAAAGAAGAAACGCTTTTGGGATATTTTTAAGAAGAAGAAGTGAGTCATTTCCAGATTGATATTAAATCATGACATACAAACTACACCTTATAGAGGATTTGAGCTGATGGTATTTCACTAAGCTATGAAGCGAACAAGTAATTGTCAATCGCCTGCTTCCAGTCTTGTAAATCCTGCTGATACATCTGATTGATGTGTGTACGATTCAGTTCGTTACCTTCAGGTGTCAAACCAATGAAAGTATAAGTCACGCTAACCTTTGTTTGGGTGTTTTCAGCTTCGGATTCACACTTGACGGATATAGTCCAATCGCGATGTCGAGTGGATACAAAATACTGGATAAAGTAAGATGCAGGATCGAACTGTATAACCCTCCACAGACAACTTGGTTCTTTATTATCTCCATCAATTGAAAACGTAGTGCCTACTTCTATCACTTCTGTCTCAGGATAAATCAATTTTGGATTCCAGCTTGGCTCCCATTTTCGCTCTTCAAAAGCATCGAACAGGGGAAATACAAGTGTTATATTCTCGTCAATAATGAAAGATGCTGTTTGGCTAATTTTTTCTGCTGCAAATGGTCTTGTATTCATGAGTTCTGATTTTTTGCATCCCATCAGAGATAGGGTTGCTAATATGATTAAATGTTTCATGAGGCAAAATTGGCTCGTGCCTATCTCAATTGCATTTACATTTGTTGAGAAAATCGTTTGCGAGCCCGACTGAGTTGCGTGGGTGTAATGCCGAGGAAGTTTGCCACCAGATAGTGTGGAATGCGGTTGATGAGATTGGGATATTCTTCTAAAAACAGCTTGTACTTTTCAATGGAATCCAGATTGACCAGAGCTACCAAACGGGATTGCAATTGTTGATTCATTTTCTCAAAAGCTCTATTAATAATATCAGTGATCTCTTTATTCTTGTTGACGTGAGACATAACTTCAGAGAAATTTGCCATGGAGATAGTAGTTTTTTCTACTGCTTGCAAATTGATGGTAGCTGCTACATTGGGGATAAAATTTCCTGAAAGAATATCACCTTCATGGTAGAAATGTGTGGTGACTTCATTGCTGTCCTGATCATAGACAAAACCTCTGACCACTCCTTGTTCAATACTACCAATCTTTTGATTCAAATAGCCTTGCCTGATAAAATAATCGCCTTTTTCCAACACCAAGGTCTGATGCAGTGAATCCACGAATTTGTAAGGCTGTGCGATTGGCATGATCATATACTTTCTCTATCACAACAAATATAACCATCCCTAAATGAGGGGCTGTCATCAATATCTATTTACTGCATTTTAGCAGATTAGCATTTGTGATAAAGCATGTTATGCTTTGTCAACCGTCATTTTTAGCTAAAACTAAGTAGTCTACATTTGTAAGTATAAATACGTAATTAAGAACTCAAAATTACGTAAAACCAAATCGAACACTTATAAATTATGCAGACCATTATTTCACAAGAAAAAGCCACTCGAATCAATTTATTCGACCTTGAGTCACTACAAATGCGAACTTTCCACCTTAGTTGGATTGCTTTCTTTTTATGCTTCTTTGGTTGGTTTGCGCACGCTCCACTCATGAATTCTACCATTGGTCCAGATATGGATCTAACCAAGGCACAAAAAATCACTGCATTTATTGCTTCAGTAGGTGTTACTATTTTTGCTCGGCTGATCATAGGAAGTCTTTGTGACAAAATAGGGCCTCGAAAAAGCTATACCTATTTACTGGTATTTGGCGCCTTAGTAGTCGCTGGTTCTTCTTTTGCTTACAACTGGGAAACCTATCTGATCTCAAGAATGGCCATTGGTGTGATTGGTGCGTCATTCGTTATCACGCAATATCATACCACCAAAATGTTTGCCCCCAATGTAGTGGGCATTGCCAATGCCACCACGGCTGGCTGGGGTAACCTTGGTGGTGGTGTAACGCAGGCCATGATGCCCTTGATCGCTTCGGGTATGTTAGCCTTAGGGTTTGCAGAATCCGAACTTTCTAAATGGAGGCCTGCCATGTTTGTCCCAGCATTGATCATGTTGGGTGTGGCGTTCCTTTACTGGAAGTATACCAAAGACACTCCAAAAGGAAACTTTGATGAGGCACCTGAAGAGAAGCCTCAAACTGAAAAGGGCGAATCTGGCCTATTTATGTCTGCTGTGAAAGACAGAAGAGTCTGGATTTTGTTTGCCATCTATGGCGCCTGTTTTGGTCTAGAATTGTTTGTCAATGGTCGTGCTGCTACCTACTACCAAACCAAGTTTGAACTTAATGAAACTACAGCAGGTATGATTGCGGCTCTTTTCGGTTTGATGAACCTTTTTGCACGCTCTATGGGCGGGTGGTTAGGCGACAGATTCTCCAAAACTGGTGGGCTCAGCGGAAGAGTAAAATGGTTGGTGATGGTATTGTTTGCTGAAGGATTTGCCCTTATGCTGTTTTCAAGAATGGATATGTTGGGTTTGGCGATCATTACGATGATCATCTTCTCACTTTTTGTACAAATGGCAGAAGGCGCTACTTTCTCCGTAGTACCATTCATCAATACAAAATCACTGGGAGCTGTAGCAGGCATTGTGGGTGCAGGCGGCAATGTAGGTGCTGTCATGTATGCTCAATTTTTACTGAGAAGTGGGGCTACATTAGAAAACAGTTTCCTGTATTTCGGAATGGCTGTGGTAGCTATTAGTCTACTTGGGCTAGGCATCAAATTTTCTGATGCTGATGAAGCTGCTGCTGTCGAAGAGCAGAAAAAATTAGAAGATATCAAAAAGCAACTGCTATCCAAGCAGAAATTGGCCGCTTAAGATTTTTTGGGTTTAATGTTGTAAAAGCCGGCTCGTTAGTCGGCTTTTTTATGACTTGACGAGTCTGTCAGCTAAGCCATCCAGATAATTATCCCAACCACTATTATGTGCATCATAGCTTTCTTTGGATAAAAAACCAGTATGTTCTAGCTGAACGAGTGTTTGAAGGCCGTCATCCTTGAATATTACGGTCACCATAGTCTGCTCGTCACTTCCTTGCCATTGCCAAGAGTATTTTAGTTTTTCGTTTGGAATTACCTCTTCGAATAGGCCATTCATTACGCCTACTGCCTCGGCAGACTCTGCATACAGGTTCATGACACCTCCAGCCATTGGGTTGCATTCAATTTTTGTTATTGGTGCAATAGTCATCTGCGGTGAAATCCAGGCTTCGAAAAGTTCTTTTCTACCTACAGGTATGCTAAATTTCTTAAGAATGGTCTCTATTCCTTGCATCAAGATTTTACTTTTTAGCCATAGCTAATTTAATTCCTAAACCTATAAACATCATGCCCGTCACACGATCAAGCCAGGTCTTAAATTTGTAATTGGCTCGCATACGACCAGACAAGATAGAAGCAAAGAAAGCCAATAATAAGCACCACACGGTTCCCATAATCAAAAAAGTGAATCCTAGCAGAGAGAACGTCAACGCACTTTGCGAATAACCAGGGTCAACAAACTGCGGAATGAAGGCCAGGAAGAATAAGGCGACTTTCGGATTCAATACATTAGTGAGTACCCCAGACATGTAGATTTTCTTAAGGCTTTTGTTGTTACTGGGGTGATCCAGTTCAAATGAATCCTGAGGCTTAGCTACAATAGACTTGATACCTAAGAATATCAGATAAGTAGCTCCCAAATACTTCACCACCTCAAAAGCCAAAGCCGACTTGGCCAGAATAATAGACAAACCCAGTGTAGCAAAGAGACAATGTACCAGTACGCCCGTAGAGATACCCAATGCAGACATCAGTCCTGCCTTTTTGCCCTGAGAAATGCTTCTCCCTAAAATGTACATGGTATCTGTGCCTGGGGTAAGAATCAATAAAATTCCGGCAATTAGAAATGTTTCAAAGTTGATAATTCCGAACATAGGTTTTGAGTTTAGGTTTTGTTACTTCTGCACATACGAGAGACAAGTATAAAAGTGACATCCCCTATGGTCTATAAATATTCAAGTGCTCAACAGAATTCAGTCTCTTGTATTCTCTGACGCGGAACTAAGTTCCACGTATCTCCTCCCATGACAGTTATGAAAGTCGGTAAAACCGGATTCACCCAAAATTTCACCACCCCCTCTCCGATTCATCCACCTTATCCCCCAACTCATCTGCTTCATTCCCCAGCTTACCTATTTATTATTCTGAATCCTACCTCTATTACTGAGTTTTGGATCATCAAAAAAAAAATTAAAACTCAGATGACCAAATCAATTTTAACTCTAATCTTCCTTGGCACTTCTCTACTCACTGAAGCGACCACGCTGAAAGGACGAATCACTGACCCCAGTGGCGAAGGACTGCCAGGAGTCAATGTATTCATCAAAGACACTTATGATGGGGCTACCACAGATAGGTATGGCAACTATTCGTTTGATACTTACGAAACAGGCGAACAAACTTTAGTTGCCAGCTTCATTGGTTACAAAAAACACGAAGAGACCATAGATCTGTCGAAGACTATCGCACTCAATATTGAATTGAAGGAAGAAGTCAATCGTCTTTCTGGCGTGACTATTACGGCTGGCAGTTTCGAGGCGAGTGACGAGAAGAAGGCAGTAGTGCTCAAGCCACTCGACATTGCCATGACAGCAGGTGCTTTGGCAGATATCCCAGGAGCTTTAAGCAAATTGCCTGGCACCACCACCAATGGAGAAACAGGCAGGCTCTTTGTACGCGGGGGAACAGCTGCAGAGACGCAAGCTTTCATTGATGGGATATTGGTACATAGCTTCTATACACCTGCTCCCAACAATGTACCTTCTAGAAGTAGGTTTTCTCCTTTCCTGTTTAAGGGCACTTTCTTTAGCACGGGAGGATACTCGGCTGAATACGGTCAAGCTTTGTCTTCTGTTTTGTCTTTGAATTCTAATGACATCGCAGACGAGACCAGAACAGACCTGTCTTTTATGACAGTAGGCATGGATGCTTCTCATACTCAGAAGTGGGAAAACGGTTCAGCCTATGGGCAGGTAAACTACACCAACCTAGACCCCTATATGGGATTGATTGATCAGGCTTATGACTGGGAAGATGGCTATACATCACAGAGTGGTACGTTCATGCTTCGTCAGAAACTCAGCAAACACGACATGCTGAAGGTATATACCAACTACGATCACAGTGCCTTTGTAGTCAATCAGCCTAGTATCAATCACTCAGACAATGACCACACTGATATGGTCAACAATAACTTCTACTTAAATACGAGCTACAAGAGAGCGATTGGTGAAAACAGCACGGCCTATATCGGCACTTCTTACGGACGCACCTATACAGACGTTATTTTCAATGAAGCGCATGTAAAAGACACGCAACAGAGTGTGCATACTAAGGGCTACTTCACCTCGGACATCAACAGTATTTCTGTGAAAGTAGGTGGAGAGGTCATCAGTACTAAACACGAAGAAAATACTGTGATAGAAAATGGAGAAACTTTCATTCCAGACTATAGTAATCACCTGTCTGCTGGATTTGCTGAGGCGGATTATTACCTGACCAATAGCTTAACAGTCCGTGGTGGATTGCGCTATTCGCACTATTCCATGTTTAGCGAAAGCGCGATATCTCCTAGACTATCCATGGCCTTAAAAACAGGTGAAAACGCACAGCTATCGTGGGCGTATGGAAAGTTTCATCAATTACCAACTCGAGATCTATTGCTTCGCTCACAGCAAATGAGCTATGAGCGAGCAGACCATTACATGATGAGCTATCAGACCATCAACAATGGTAGAACTTTTCGCTCAGAAGTCTATTACAAGCATTATGATGACTTAGTGAAATTCGATGGCAACGATCCTTACAACCCGACCACCTTCAACAATAATGGCGGCGGCTATGCCCGAGGTATTGACCTATTCTGGAGAGACAGCAAAACTTTCAAAAATGTAGACTACTGGGTATCGTATTCTTACATTGATACCGAAAGAGACTTTAGAGATTATCCGTACCAAGCCAAGCCAACATTTGCTGCTGGACACAACTTCGCTATAGTGTACAAGCACTTTATTCCAGACATCAGAACGCAGATTGGGGCTTCATTCACTTACAACAATGGCCGTCCCTACAACAATCCCAATGAAGATGATTTCAATGGAAATAGGACGAAACACTACGCTGATTTGAGTTTCAATTTTGCCTATTTATTCAAGCCCAACTTCATCGTTTATGCCTCAGCAAGCAACCTACTCGGACGCGACAATGTGTTTGGTTATGAATACGCGGATAATGCCAATTCTAATGGCGTGTACGAATCCAGAGCCGTAGGACAGCCAGCCAAAAGATTTTACTTCATTGGGTTGTTCATAACCCTGACCAAGGACAAGAATAAAAACAACCTTGAAAACTTATAACAACATCATTCAATCAAAATTTAAAGAAATGAAAAAGTCAATTTTAACTGTATTGGGGATAGTGGTAGCCACTCTTTCTATACTCGCATCAGATGGTCAAAATGTACTGACCGTGGTAATTAAAAACGTGCAAGGCTCGGACGGCCTCCTCGAAGTCACTCTCTTCGACTCAGAGGGCAACTGGCTCAAAGAAGGTCAAAAGCAAAAGGTATCTATAGATAGTGGCACTGATGTAAAAGTGGAATTCAAGAATCTTCCAAAAGGTGCCTATGCCGTAGCAGTCATTCATGATGCCAACGCTAATGGTGAACTGGATACTGGTTCTTTTGGAATACCCACAGAGGCTTATGGCTTTTCCAATAACGCCCGTGGTATGTTTGGGCCAGCCGATTTTGACGAAAGTCAATTTGAGCTAAACGGCAACAAACAAATCGAAATCAATATCAAATAACTCTGTTAACATCAAAACTATGAAATCTCTAAATATCCTTATCGTCTTTGTAATTGCTGCGACATTCGCCAATGCACAAAATAAAAAGTATATCAAAACGATGGAATCCAGTATCCCAACCATCTATCAGGCAGAAAGTATCGCAGACTTGGATGCCTCTGCCAACAAGTTTGATCGTATTGGTCAGGCCGAAGCTGATCAATGGGAACCTTACTACTATGCCTCATTGTCGTACGTTTTTAAAGCTTTTAGAATAGAAGATTTGCAAGCCAAAGACCAGATTCTTGATCAAGCCCTGGTTGTACTCGGCAAAGCCTCTACACTTTCGGAAAACAATTCAGAAATAATTGCGCTTCAAGGGTTTATCAATATGATCAAAATTGGGGTAGATCCGGGCACGCGAGGCCAGACCTTGTCTCCCAAGATTATGGCTGACTATGGTAAAGCATTGAAATTAGACCCTAATAATCCAAGAGCCAACCTATTTATGGGACAGATGTTATATGGCACGGCACAATTCTTCGGAACAGGCGTAGACGATGCATGTGCCTTGGTTGATAAATCCATCATGCTATTTGAATCAGAAAAGCCAGCATCTAGCATAGCGCCAAGTTGGGGGTTGCCCAGTGCCCAACAATACAAAAAACAATGCGAAACAGCATTAGCAAAAGCAGAAACTCAGGAATAGCTTTTCAACAGTCAAAGAACTGTCATCACGAGCATGACGAAGTGATCTCAAACGTGAATTAGGATTAGTATTCATGAGATTGCTTCACTTTGTTCGTAATGACGAAAGACTTTTGAACCAGCCTCATTATTTTGCAGCATTCATTTCGACATATGGCAAGCATTACACACTGCAGTAGTATATCTAAGCACCCCAAAGAACTGATCAATAGCTGGTTCACCATTCCTTTTATAGGAGCTTTAGTCATTACCCTAATTTATGATTTTAATAATTTGAAGTCTCAAGAATATGGCGTATTTGTTCAAAGCTGGAGTGTCTCTTATGCCTTTTGGACTGTTCTGGCTAATGGCAACAGTATTATTATCTACTTAATTGACAAACGATGGACTTGGCTTGATCACCCTTATCGACGGGCAGCAATAGGTATCACTAGCATTTTGATTTATACACCGATCGCTTCTTTACTTATCATTTATTGTTTTGTAGAATTTGTCTTGGATGTAAGGTTTCAAATTGTACTGGAAAACAAAAGCATTTTTAGTTTACTCATGGTACCCATGGGAATAACCATATTAGTTGCCTTGTGGGGTCATGGAAGAGTTTTTTTCATTGAATGGCGACAAGCCGCAATTGACGTTGAGCGATTGAAAAACGAAAATCTTAAATCAAAATTCGAAACGCTCAAAACTCAGGTTAATCCACATTTTTTATTCAATAGTTTGAATGCTTTGACTTCTCTAGTCTATGCCGACCAAAGCAAGGCCGTGGAGTTTATCCAAAAGCTCTCCCAGGTCTATCGTTATGTGTTGGATCATCAGAATGACGAAGTGGTACCACTTCAAACTGAAGTAGATTTTCTAAAGTCATTTGTTTATCTCAATACCATTCGCTTTGGCGACAACTTTGAAGTGGTGTACAAAAACATGGATACGTTCTTGGTTAATGAAAACATCCCACCAGTGACCTTGCAAATGCTCATAGAGAATTGCATCAAGCACAATGAAATTTCAAAAAAGAATCAACTGAAAATTACAGTTGAAAGAAAAGACGATCGAATAAGCGTTGACAACAACATCAATCTGATCACTTCAGCTAAGCAGGACTCCAGCGGGCTGGGTCTAAGTAATATCATTTCCAGATATGAAATGCTGTCCGACCAAAAGGTAGAAGTCATTCATTCAAAAGACTCGTTCGAAGTCATAGTTCCTATTCTTTCTCTGGAGTCATGAAAGTATTAATTGTAGAAGACGAAGGCATAGCAGCAAATCGCCTGATCCAGTTATTGGATCAACTGGACAATTCTATTGAGGTGGTCGAGCATTTGGATTCCGTCAAGTCAGTTATCGAATGGTTTCAAACCAACCCTACACCTGATCTTGCTTTTTTCGACATCCAATTGGCGGATGGCTTAAGTTTTGAAATCTTTGAGCAAATAGAGATTAGCTGCCCTATCATCTTCACTACGGCCTATGATCAATATGCCATAGAAGCATTCAAGGTGAATAGTATCGACTACCTCCTCAAACCTATGATGGAAGCTGATTTGCAGCGGGCACTAGAAAAATTCAACAAGCAAAAAGAGTCCATTCCATCCATGGATGTAGCTGCGCTTATGCATCTCATACAGCAACAAAACAAGTCCTACAAAGAACGTTTCGTGATCAAGGTAGGTGAACACCTCAAATCTGTACTTGCAGAAGAAGTGGAAATTTTTCTAAGTGAAAATAAAACCACTTACCTCCTATCCAAAGACTGCAAAAGATTCATCATCGACTTCACGCTAGATCAAATTCAGGAAGCTGTAAACCCCAAGTCCTTTTTTCGTATCAATCGAAAATATCTTATCCATATTGAAGGTATCAAAGACATCATTTCTTATTCCAATAGCCGTTTGAAACTAGAATTACATCACTTCAATGCTGATGACCTGATTGTCTCAAGAGAAAAGGTCGTGTTGTTTAAAAAATGGCTGGATCGCTAAATTCAGAACGTTTATGGCGAGACATTTGATGTCAATCATATCCTAGCTATCTCCAATTGAAATTTTGCACGCCATAAATGGCGAATGAGATTGTAATACCTGACTGCTTCAACTAGCTGCACGGCCTCCAGCACAGGATACTTGTTACTTACGCCTTCAACAACCGCCTAAAATTATCACAGAAAACAGCAGTAGAGACTGCAACATTCAGTGACTCAGCACTGCCATAGCCTGGGATAAAGACTTCTTGCGTAAGATATGGCTTCAAGTCTTCTGATAAACCCTCTGATTCATTGCCGAATACCACTACGGCTGGTTCTTGAAATTTGAGTTTATGAATATTGTCTCCTTGTAAAGTGGTCCCGTAGACATGTTCTGATTGATCCAACAGTTCTGCAAGATCAGTATAGTGAACCCTCACTCTAGCAAAGGAACCCATGGTAGCAGAGATTACTTTGGGATTATAACAGTCCACAGACTCTGATGAACAAACAATCTGCTTGAACCCGTACCAGTCGGCTATTCTAATGACTGTGCCCAAATTGCCAGGGTCTTTGATTCTATCAAAGGCCAATATGGATTGGCTTGTATCTATTTTGGTTTCGTCGGGGATTTTGACCAAAGCCAAGGCAGCATTGTTGGCGGAGAAACTGCCTGCTTTTTTCAAGTCAGCTTCTTTTGTTTCACTGATCAGTTCATGATGGTTTGACAGCAGCTCCTTGTGTTTAGCCATAAAGTCAGTCGTAGCAAAGACTTTAATCACTTCTAGACCTGATTTCAATAACTCTAGCACATTTTTTGCCCCTTCCACGACAAATTGATTTTCCAGTTGCCTGAATTTTTTTAATTGTAGGGATTTAATGAATTTTGACTCTCGATTTGAAATCATCAATTGTTGTGCTTTATTTATCAAAATTTAGCTTTTGCGCGGCATTCACAGAGATCTAAAACCGACAGCTGACATTTTTCCAAACTTAATGGATTATCAGTAAATCAAGGCAATTGATCATCGACTAGACAGAGAAAAGATTAATAATTTCAAACCTTCATATAGGCCAATCCTACTGGTCATGTTCCTGTTGCTTACAGGATGCATGGGTCGTAGATTTTTACCTGCTGGAGAGTCCCTGCTGGTAGAGCAAAAACTGGATGGTGCTGACAAATTGAATAAAGAAGAAATTCAGACACTCTACGCCTACAAGCCCAACAGAAAAATTCTTTTCATTCCCTGGTCTCCTTATGTTGGCATTTACCAACGCGGCCTCAAACGCTATGACTCTGCTAAGTACGAAAGCAATAAAGAAAATATCCGTGCCAAATACAGTCAAAAAATTGCTAAGGCCACCAAAGAAAAAAAGGAGAAAAAACTTCGTACCAAGATGAACAAGAAGCTAACCAAGCAAACGAGAAACATCAAGGAAGGCAACTTTGGTATGCGTATGGGAGAGCCAGTAGCTATATATGATACAGTCAAAGAGAATATCACTGTGCAGAAAATCAAAGGCTACATGGAAACCAAAGGCTATTTCAACTCCAAGGTCTCGTATAGCTCGGAGAACACTTTCAAAATGGTCACCACGGTTTATAAAATAGAAAAAAACCAACCCTACGTGATTGATTCTTTGTTTTACAATATCCCTGACAGTGCCATTTACCAAAAGGTAAAAGAAAGTAATGAAACCTCCTTTTTAAAACTCGATCAGAATTATGAGCAAGCTCATCTGGTAAGCGAGCGAGACAGACTCAATGATCTGATGCTCAATAGTGGTTACTACAATTTCAATCGGCAGTTCATCAGTTTTGTAGTGGATTCTTCCTATCTGGGAGATAAAAAGGTAATTATTGGGTTGAGCATTCGAAATCCAAACAACCAGCCCAAGCACAAAGTCTATACTATAGACTCCGTGATATTCACTACTGATGCGAATATCACAGGCCTGACATCCAATCGACAAACGGAAAAATTTGAGGGCATCACCTATCAGTTCTACAGCAAGAAATACTCAGAAAAAATACTGGATCGAAGAATATTCTTAAAACCAGGGGACCTATATCAAAAATCCAACACACTCGAAACACAGAAGCAACTTTCGAATATGGACATATTCAAGTTCATCAATATCAATTATGACACAACAGGCGGTAAATTCATTTCCAATGTATTCACCAGCCCTCTCAAGAAGTTTCAAACTTCTTCTGAGCTTGGAGTCAATGTAAGCAAGGGTTTGCCTGGTCCATTTTTCAATGCTTCTATTAAAAATAGAAACACCTTCAAAGGTTTGGAAGTGATGGAGCTAAGTGGCCGAGTGGGCTTTGAAGGATTGTCTGGTGCCACTGATACAGACAACCCCTACTCATCCTTGGATTATGGTGCAAACCTGGCTTTCACCTTTCCACAATTCATGATACCCCTTAGTCCTAATTTCAGATCAAAACTGGGTCATCTCAACCCTAAGACCAGACTATCGTTTGGTTTGAATTATACCAATAGGACAGAATACCTGCGATCCAATGTCAATACATCATTGATTCTAAGCTGGCAGAACTACAAAAAACGGCGCAACTATGCACTGAATATTGCGGATATAAGCTTTATTGATTCTAACGTAACTGATGACTATCAAAAATTCTTGGATGACCTTGAAAACAACGGCAACAACCTTAACAACTCCTTTCTTCCATCTTTTGTAAGCAGCACCTGGCTTTCTGTCACTCACAACATCAACGACTATGGAAATAGACAAGAAAATTCGGCCTCCTTCAGATATCAAATCGAAGCTGGGGGCAACCTCTACAGTTTAGTCGCCAGGAACACTTTCGATAGAGAATTGGAGTACTTCAAATACGCTAAGTTTGATGTGGACTACCGCCATTCATCACCCATCACCTCTCAAATAATCATGGCTTATCGAGCCCATTTAGGGGTGGCCTATCCGTATGGTGACAATAAAACGCTTCCCTACGAAGAATTCTTTTTTGCAGGTGGTAGCAACAGCATTCGCGCCTGGCAACCCAGACGTTTGGGTCCTGGATCATTCTTGCCAGTAGATTCCTTAGGTGTTTATAATAATGACTTTGAGCAACCAGGAGAAATTCTACTCGAAACGAGCATTGAACTTCGACATAAAATATTCGGTTTTCTGTATGGGGCACTCTTTGTGGATATGGGCAATGTCTGGACCATGCGTGAAGATCCTGTAAGACCTGGCGGCCATTTCGAATTTAATGACTTTTTAAAAGAAATTGCTATTGGTGCTGGTTATGGCCTGCGACTAGATTTCTCATTTTTACTACTTAGGCTGGATGCAGCCTGGAAAATCCATGACCCTGGAGATCAAACCAGATATAGTGATAGTATAAAACGCGGGAGGTTTGATTTACCAGATTATAAAGACTATAAATCTTTGGTTTGGAATTTAGGTATTGGATATCCTTTTTAGAATTATGAACAAAGAAGAAATACAAGATTGGTTTAAAGGGTTACAGAATGACATCTGTAAGGCATTGGAACAAACAGACGGCAGTGGTAAATTTCATGAAGACCAATGGGAGCGATCAGAAGGTGGAGGTGGAAGAACACGGGTAATTAAAGCAGGCAACATTATAGAAAAAGGTGGGGTCAACTTCTCAGCCGTACATGGTCCTACGCCTACCAAAATATTGGAAGCGCTGAAAATAGACCCAGCAGACTTCTTCGCCACGGGAGTATCCATAGTGATGCATCCACACAGTCCCATGGTACCCATTATTCACATGAACGTACGATACTTCGAGATGAGCAATGGTATCAGCTGGTTTGGTGGCGGTATTGATCTCACGCCTCACTATGTGGATGAAGCAGATGCCAGATACTTTCATGCACAAATGAAAGCCTGCTGTGATAGGCACGACTCTTCCTATTATTCAGCATTCAAAAAATGGGCCGACGATTATTTTTATATCAAACACAGAAAAGAAACTCGTGGTGTTGGAGGGGTTTTCTTTGATCGTTTATCAGCCAATCATCAGTTTAGCAAAGCAGATCGTTGGAAATTTGTGCAGGATGTAGGCAGCCAGTTTGCACCAATTTACACACATCTGATGACAAAAAACAAAGACTTGCCTTACGGCGAAAACGAAAAACAATGGCAGTATCTAAGGCGTGGTCGCTATGCAGAATTCAATTTGGTGTGGGACAAAGGCACCAAGTTTGGGCTGGATACAGATGGACGTACAGAATCCATTTTGATGAGTTTGCCACCACAGGCTAACTGGGAGTACAATCACATTCCCTTACAGGATTCGAAAGAGCAACAAACACTAGATCTTCTCCAAAAGAAAATTGATTGGGTATAAAACCTCATCCTTTAATCAAGTACTGTTGTCATAATGTAAAGTTTATTTGTCAATATGGATTTTTCAACTATATTTGTGTAAAGTTTTATTTACATTATATCAAATAATACATACATGACAGCAAGTCAAAATAACAACTGGGCAGAGGAAATAAAGAGGAATACCATCAACCTGGCCTATTGGACTATTGCCTGGACTGCCTCTATGGCCTTGGCAACTTTCGGCCCTATATTTATATGGGAAAATCAGGCCATGACGATCTCAGGCATTGTTATAAACCTTGGACTTGGCGCGGGAATGATATTAGCCAACAAACGTCACCTGAATGGATTAGATGAAATGCAGAAGAAGATTCAGCTTGAGGCAATGGCTATTGCGTTGGGTGTAGGCATAGTCTCAGGTCTTAGTTATTCACTGCTGGATCAAACGAATGTAATTCAAATGGACGCAGAAATTTCTCACCTAGTAATATTGATTGGTCTTACTTATGCGATGGCTATTTTTATCGGACGATATAGATACAAATGAAAAATAGATTAAAAGTACTCCGGGCAGAAAGAGATATGACTCAGGCACAACTGGCAGATCTTTTAGCCGTCTCACGACAAACCATCAACGCCATTGAAAAAGGAAAATTCGATCCGAGTTTACCCTTGGCTTTCAAAGCTTCCAAATTGTTTGAAACCTCTATAGAGCAAATTTTCCTATTTGAGGAGAACTAGAAGGGACAAAAAAAGAATCCTAGCGGCCAGGCTAGGATTCTTTGCATGATACAAAAACAAAACTACTTAACGATTAAGTATTATTAAACCGACGGCTTCGGTTATTTCTTTTCAATTTTCTTCATTACGCTATAGTCAGCGCTATTCACTTCGTAAGAGTAGGTTCCGGCAGGTAGATTAGATATGTCAAATCTTTTCAACATTTTCGTTTTCTTTACTGTCTCACCATGAAGTAAAACTCCAGCGTTGTCCTTGATAGCAATTCTTACTTTACTGTCAGCAGGGTTTTCAACCTGGATATATACCATACCATTGTTCTGAGTGAAAATGTTAGCCTTCACTTCCGAAACTTCTTTGGTGGCTGCACCGTGAATCTCAGCCATTGATACTGTAGAAAAGGTTAATGTGGCGATCACTAATAATGATAAAGCTTTCATAAGAATTTGTTTTTCTTGTTTAATAATTATGTAGCAAGATTAACGGCGTTTGTCGACTGGTGAAAGTAAATTCTGGTGAGCTTCATAATTTCATAGGTGAAATGTAGCCGTTTTCAGATGAATTTTAGAGGTGTTTTTTGGATAAAAATCCGACCAAACTATCCTCATATTTTATCATGTCAATTGACAGGTTTTTAATGCGTAAAGTGCAGATAAATGGAATAGATGAGTGTTTTATTAAAGAGGTTACTTGAAGTAACCTCTTTAATTTTTGACTTTCAAGGCGGCAGTTAATCTAAATTGTAAGCTGTTCTGAAACTTGTTGGTGACAACACCAACAAGGGCGGAAAAGTCCTGCGCTAGTGAGGAGATTTACATTCGAAACAATAAAGTTCTAATTCCTTGATCTTAACTCTCAACTTATCATGTTCAATTCTAACAATCTCGTTCTTTTTACCATAATCAGAAACATTATAAATATCTAGAACATCGTTTTCATATTCATCATTTAATTGTAATCCATAGGAACTTGTTTGATCAGGATCGACTAGAAATTGAGGAGATTCGAACCCATTCTTGCGCATAAGCCTGCTATAATATTCTGCTAAATCAAATTGAAAGGAAGCCAAGTCCAACAATTGAATTGCTCTCAAGGTATCTTTTGCTACAATTAAAGAAGAGTCAGTGTAAATAATCGATATAAACCTTTGATTCGAATTTTTCCTGAACCAACCTGATATTTTACGAGTCCTTTCTTGATTAAAACTAACATGTGATTTCAATTTAAAATATGAAGTATCGAACGACTCATTAATCTGACATTTGAAATTAGAAAATGATAAAACTTTGTCTTTTTTCCAAATCAAGGTATTTTGTCCAAGAGCAGGAGTGGCTTGTATAAATATGAAAACAACAAGAGTAATTAATCTCATTGCAAAAACCTTAGTTGAAACATAAATTAAACTCAACAATCAACTCCATGCGACCAATTCTTTAAAATTAACTCTCACTTTCTCCAAATCCTCATCCTTCCCAAACACCCCAAAAACCGCCGAGCCAGTCCCGGTCATGGAAGCATAGCCTGCCCCTAAGTCAAGGAGTTGGTTCTTAATCTTTTGAATTTCTGGATGGGCGGCAAAGACAGTTTCTTCAAAGTCGTTGACCACATTGCCTTGCCAAGATTTGGGAGATTGTTGAAGGATGGTTTTGAGATCGTATGTTGGCTCTTGAGGTGTGATGCCAGTAAATGCAGTCTTCGTACTCACATGGATACCGGGAAAAACCACCACGATTGAATAATCGGATAAATCAATACTGATATCCTCCATCACCTCTCCTATGCCCTTGACCAGCTTGGGTTTGTTGTCGATGAAGAATGGACAGTCCGCACCTAGTGTTTTGGCGTAAGCTTCGAGTTGAGTGTTGGTCAAACCTATTTCAAATTGGTCATTCAACAATTTTAAAGCAAAAGCACCATCTGCTGAACCTCCACCCAGCCCTGCACCCATGGGGATCACTTTATGCAAGTGCATTTTTACGGGTGGAATATGGTGCTTCTCTGTTAGTAACTCGTAAGCCTTCACGCAAAGGTTGCCACTGCTATCACCTGGAATATCTAAGCCAGATGAGGTGAATTCAAACTGACCAGCTGGCACGATTTCGAGCGCATCTTTCCAGTCAATAGGTAGAAAACAAGAAGAAAGGTTGTGATAGCCATCCGCTCGTTTAGAGGTGATGTTGAGGCCGATATTGATTTTGGCGTTGGGGAAGGCGATCATGGAATGAAGTTAGTAGCCAGAAGACCGAAGTAGGAAGGACTTCTGGCTCCCAACTTCAGTCTTCATACTAAAAATTACTTGGTCATCTGATCGATAATGTCTTGCGTGATTCCTGATGAAGAGAATCCACCATCATGCATCAAATTTTGCATAGTGACCATCTTGGTCAAGTCTGAGAACATAGAGATGCAATAGTCTGCACATGACTCAGCAGACGCATTGCCTAGTGGTGACATCTTCTCTGCATAATCCATGAATACATCAAATCCGCCTACACCCGAGCCAGCTGTGGTCATGGTAGGAGACTGAGAAATCGTGTTCACTCTTACTTTTTTCAATCTGGCAAATCTTTCACCATAGCTGCGGGCGATAGACTCCAGCATGGCCTTAGCCTGTGCCATATCTGAATAATCTGGGAACGTTCTTTGTGCAGCAATGTAAGTCAAAGCCAAGATAGAACCCCACTCATTCATGGCTTCTTGCTTCTCAGCAACTGCCATTACTTTGTGAAATGAAATCGCTGAGATGTCCATGGTCTTGAGCATCCAGTCGTAGTTCAAATCGCCATATTCTTTATTTTTTCTCACATTCGGGCTCATGCCGATCGAGTGTAATACGAAATCCAATTTTCCGCCTAAAACTTCCTGAGACTTGGTGAAAAGGTTTTCCAAATCTTCTACAGAGGTCGCATCAGCAGGAATTACTTCAGCTCCACATTGCTCAGCCAATTGGTTGATCGCACCCATTCTCAGGGCAATTGGTGCATTGGTCAATGTAAACGAAGCACCTTGTTCGTTTGCTTTCAAAGCCACTTTCCACGCAATTGAATTTTCGTCCAAAGCACCAAAAATGATCCCTCTTTTTCCTTTTAATAGATTATTAGACATTTGATTTAGTTTCTATTTGTTATAAAATCGTAAAGATAATTGTTAGACGCTAGTAGTTAGTAGTTAGTAGCTAGAAATGTCCATATCACTCCATTTCAATCAATTCCTTGGCACTGTTTCGCGCTGTATCAGAAGGATTCTCTCCTCCGATCATTTTAGCTATTTCTTCAAGACGATCCGCAGGTTCCAGCTTACGAATCATACTTTCGGCCTTTTCGGCTTCATTATTTTTATACACAAAATAGTGCGCCTGACCACGAGCGGCAATCTGAGGTAAATGACTAATTGAAATGATCTGGTGATTCGTGGACATACGTCGCATCATATTCGCCATTTTCAAGGCAATCTCACCAGAAACTCCTGTATCTATCTCATCAAAGACTACAGTTGGCATAGCTGTTTTACTTGCCAGCAAATATTTGATACAGAACATAAGTCTTGAAAATTCTCCTCCTGACGCTACATTGCCCACAGGCTCAGGTTTGATACCTTTGTTGGCGCTGAATAGGATTTCAATCTCATCAATCCCTAATTTCCAGGGTTCTACCCTTTTATAGACAAACGCTACATGACCGTCAGGCATTCCTACCTCTGCCAAAAGACCATTCAGTGAGATTGAAAATGTATCGATCACGCTGCGACGCTTTTCCGAAAGGAGTTCGGCTGATTTGATCAACTGCTTTTTCAACCTTTCGCTTTCAGCTTTCAATTCCTTAATCTCTTCTTCAAGGTTGATAGCTCCTATAGTTTCTCTTTCTAGCTGTGTTTGAATTTTGACCAAGCCTTCTACATCTGCTACCTTATGCTTTTGCTGTAACTTATATATCAAGTCTAATCTTTGACTTACTTCCTCTAGTCGTGCAGGATTGTGTTCAACATTTTCCTGAATATTGACGATATCGCGAACAATATCGACAATCTCTTCTGTAGCAGATTCAAACCTTGAACTCAAGGTTTCCAACTCTTTTGAAAAACCAGAAATATTTTTTAATGCACTTGCTGCTTCCTTCAAACGATCATTGATAGCCACATCACTTTCATCAAACTCTACTGAAATTTGCGAAAGTTTTAGTTTAATTTCTTCTGCATGTTCGAGCAACTTGAGCTCTTCTTCCAGCTCAGCCTGTTCGGATGCTTTTAGATGGGCAGCAACTAATTCGTCTAGTAAGTATTTCTTGTAGTCTTCATCTGTTTTAGAATTCTTTTCTTCTTCAAGCAGATCCGCAAGCTTTTTAGACAATTGAGTGAAGGCTATGTAGTCAGATTGGAATTGTTGGAGTTCCTTCGCAGTTTGCGCGAAGTCATCTATCAGTTTCACCTTCACTGACTTATTCCCTAACTGTATGCTTTCGTTCTGAGAATGTATATCAATCAATCGTAAGCCCACAGTTTTCATTACCTCAAGCGTAACTGGCACGTCATTGATAAATGCTCTTGATTTCCCTTTGGAATTGATCTCTCTACGAATAATGGATGAAGACTCATAATCTAGGTCTTCCTCTTCGAAAAGTGCTTGTAGACCAAGTTTTGAAATATCAAATTCCCCTTCTACTACACATTTTTTGTCCTTGTCTAGAAGTGCTTTAGTATCTGCTCGATTGCCTAGTAGTAGTCCTACTGCGCCAAGCATGATCGACTTACCAGCGCCAGTTTCTCCCGTAATAATGTTCAATCCTGCATCTGGCTCGAGTTGTAGTTTCTTTATCAGGGCATAATTAGTGATGGACAAACTGGAGATCATGAATTGGCTTTCTTTTCTTGAAGTGACAATGAGGTCAAAAATAAATACTTTCGAGATATGTTGGCTTAATCTTTTTCAAAGTTTGTACAACGAAAAAGATACTAAATCAGTTTTCCAAGATCTTCTTAAACTCTTCCGTTTTTGCCGGCTCTAATGCTTTGAGAATATCATAAACTTCGCGTCGTTCAGCTAAGTTTCCCTGTGAAAAGATACTCACAATTTCGTCCATTTTTGCATCCAGAAACGAAATGATCATAATCGAACGAGGCTTGGCCCTATTCACGGCCTGTACCTTTTTTAAAGCCTCCAAAATATTCGTTCGGGCAGTTTCTGGATCTTCTGCCATCAAATCCAATCCTTTGAGATGATATTCATAAGTCACTTCACGCATGGGTTCCATCACCTGATCTATGCTATTCTGCGCCCACCAGTATCTATTTCTTACACTATTGAACTGATCCCAACCTGCAAACCCAGATTGTTGGGCATTGTTTACCACCTGCCAGGCCGCCTCGTAATACTGCTGCCCTCCCAAGTTTTCAAATGAGTCATAGTCATTGGCCAAAATCATATAGGCATAAAATCCAAGCATGGAAGTGATATTCGACAGGAAAGTATTTGGTTGGAAATCCAAAGGCTGAGATTCTGTATACTCAAAGTTGAAGTCTCGATCTGCAAAGTTGATCAAGACTGCTTCGTAAGTTGAATTATATACAGGACGAGCGGCAACTACCTGTACCGTGGCTTGAAAATTACCTATGGAAGGTTGGGATTCCAGCGTAATATTGATACCACAACTGATGCGCTCATCGTTTTCAAATCGCTCTTCTGCCCACTTTCTATCATTGAGAAATTTGGCAAATTCAACCTCCATTTCCTCGAAAACTCTACGTTCTGTAGATTCTATCTGAATAGACTCCACATTCACTTGACAGTTCAATTCCTGGGCATAGCCAACAGAAAATGAAGCCATCAGAAACAGTAGAAATAAAATACTAGGATAGGATTTTTTCATGAACGCAGTTAAGAATGTCATTGGCCACTTCTTGCTTTGATTTAAGTTCAAAGTACTTTGGTTTTTGATCAACGCTGAAGATAGTAATTTTATTAGTATCCACGGAAAATCCAGCGCCATTATCATTCAAAGAATTGAGTACGATAAGATCGAAGTTCTTTTTAGCCAGCTTCTCCTGAGCATACAGCTCTTCCTTCTCAGTCTCCAAAGCAAATCCTACATTGATCTGATGAGCTAATTTTCGCTTACCCATTTCAGCCGCAATATCCTTATTCTTGATCAATTCGATAGTCATGGACTCGCCAGTCTTTTTTATCTTTTCTTCAGCAGGGGCGGCAGGTTTATAATCAGCAACTGCAGCAGCAAAAATGGCGATATCAGTTTGGTCATAAGCATCAGAAACTGCCTGATACATTTCATCTGCAGATGATACACTTGTGAGTGTAATAGCACTTGATGTGATTTGATAATTGCCTGGCCCAGCAATCAATTCTACGTGAGCCCCTTCATTGGCCATGGCATGCGCCAGTGCCAATCCCATTTTGCCCGATGAATGATTGCCAATAAAACGGACGGGGTCAATTTTCTCGTAGGTAGGTCCAGCAGTGATCAATACTTGCTTACCTACGAATCTTTTTTTTTTAGTGAAGTGTGTTTCAATTTGAGCAAACAGCAATTCGGGTTCTGCCATTCTGCCCTCTCCTACCAAACCACTGGCTAGTTCTCCATGAGCAGCATCCAACACTTGATGTCCAAAAGATTGCAAGGTTTTTAGGTTATTAAGTGTTGCCGGATGCTTATACATATCCAAGTCCATGGCTGGAGCTATCATGACCGGACACTTTGCAGATAGGTAAGTGGCCATCAACAGATTATCGCATAAGCCATGAGCCATTTTTGCCAAAGTGTTGGCACTGGCAGGTGCTATTACAAACAAATCTGCCCATAGTCCCAATTCGACATGGTTTTCCCATTGTCCCTGATCATCTTTTTCAAATGAAGAGACCGCAGGATTTTTAGAAAGTGTGGATAGCGTCAGTGGCGTAATGAAAGTTTTGGCAGATGAAGTCATTACAACCTTTACTTCACAGCCAGCTTTGATCAGGAGCCTGATCAGAAGAGCGGATTTGTATGCGGCAATACTGCCGCATACTCCTAGTAATATTTTCTTCCCCGTTAGCATTGGGGGGCGTATTAAATTTCGATGCCGCCTTCTTCTTTTACCGCGTCTCTAACTAAGATTTTTCCTTCAGAAAATTCTTCGATAGCCACGATAGTAGGCTTTGGCATTCTTTCGTAAAACTTAGAAATTTCGATTTGCTCTCTGTTTTCGAAGATTTCTTCTAGGTTGTCCACAGTAGATGCAAATTCCGCTAATTTCCCGCTCAACTCTTCTCTTACGTTAGAAGAAATTTGTCTAGCTCTTTTAGAAATTACATTTAGAGACTTGTAAATATTGCCAGTAGTAGTTGACAAATCAGTAATATCTCTTGTTACAATTGATGGTTTAACCGCCATTATTATGAATTTTTAGATAATTTTTCCATTTGATCCAGTGACTCCACATAAAACTTCTCAGCCTTTTTTACGAAATCACTATCAGGGTACTTGTCTACGAACTCTTCATAGAGTTCTATAGTTTTCCCGAACCGTTCTTTTTGCTTAGAGCGAATACTCTGCTTCGCATAGCTAAACTCTGAATCGACTGCATAATACAGAATTTCTTCATTTAGTTTAGAATCGGGAAATTCATCAGCGAAAGTCTCGAACGCCACCCGAGCAGCTTCCCATCTTTCCAACTTATGATATTGCTTGGCATTTTCAAATGCCTTTTTCTCTAATTTTCTTTGCAGCTCGTCAATATATTTGGTGGCTGGCTCTGCATATTCACTATAAGGGTTTCTATTGATGAAAACCTGAAACTCGTTGATCGCAGTGTATGTACTACTCTGATCCAAGTTGTAGTCTGGACTTTGTAGATACGCTGAATAGGCGGACATGTAAGCCGCTTCTATAGCCCACTCACTCCTGGAGTATATAGTTGCAAATTCTTTGAAATAGCTTCCGCTAAGGATATATTGTCTTTGGTGATAGTAGGAATATGCTCTGTAGAAGCTTGCTTTTTCTGCGTCAAGGGTACCTTTGATGATCGGCAAAACCTGATCAAACAAAACGGCAGCCTTGTAGTATTCCTCTTCTTCGTAGTAGCGAAGTGCAGCCTCATATTTCAACTGCCAATCTGTACTTTTTTGTAGTCTTTTGAATTCACTACAAGAAATAGCCAAAATTGCCGCAAAAACCAGTACAAAATTCCCTAAAACCCTCATTTTTCGCATAAGCCTGCAAATATAGCTTCTTTAGTTTAATAACAATAAATTTTTGACATGAGATTCAATCATCCTTCGAGCCATTTATCGCTCTTTTGGTAAATGTGGCTGGGCCTCGTTTAGTTGCTTCAATACTTCATTTTTATCTCTTTTTTTCAACTCTTGTTTGACTTTTTTGACGGCTTCTGGATGATCTTCAACTAATTCTCTTGCTCTCTTTTCCAAGTTATCTTTCTTTGTTACCTTATCTCCAGGATGATAGTAGGTGGCTACTTCATACAACTCTGGTCGCTCATCCGCTCTCCAGTCAAACTCATCCAGAAACATTTGGTCTTCTTCCAGTTCATGAGGGGGAATGAATTTAGCCTCTGGTTGTGTATAAAAGGAGATATTGTTCATGATGTTGTTTTTGAAACGCAGGGTCATGGCACTACAAAAGATCTTGTTCATGCCTATCATCAGGCTATCTCCTTTGAGTACGAAGTAATGACTTTCTCCATTACCATTAATATCCATATCCTGAATATCACCAAACTCATTGAAATTGCCAGTCATCTTTCTGCCCTTGATTTGATTGTGCTGCCCAAGTGTATCTATGGATATCAAAAATGCATTTCTTCTCAGTGTCATGATCTTCAAGATATCTTCTTCAAAGAATAAATCAATACTATCAGAAACCATCTGACTGTTTTTGTTCCAGATTACGGGATCATTGTACATGTGGATGGTGGAGTCGGATAGAAAATACGCCACTGAGTCACATTTACCTTGCATATTTAGCTTGTACATGAGGATATTATGAAAAGCCAGAATTCTCTCTTTGTCCTTGTCTACATGCTCTATGGAGACCAAGGTATCTGATGCCATAAAAAATGTATCCTGCCGCATCACACGTTTCATCAAGGGCCGACCATAAACAGTACTTATGCCTTTGTTTTTTTCATATACGGCCTTATCTCCCAGTATGTATATATCATCCTTTTTAGAAGTCATCACTACATTTCCTTTGGCCGTATAAATCTTCTTTTTGTCGTCAATGAAAATTTCATCACCAGTCACTGTATAGTTTTTGGTTTCTATGGTACCCTCATCAAAAATGGTTTGATCTTGAGCCGTTCTAAATTTTCCTCCATCCGCATCTACTGTTGTTCCATCCTTCTTTTCAATATAAGTTGGCCCTTTTGTTACGGCCACTTTCGAAATAGAAGAGTATTCAAGCGTATCCGCTTTTAGGTTAAAATCAGGCGCAACCAGCAATACTTTCTTATAGAAAAATGCCTGGCTGCTTTTAGAGTGATACACTCCGTAAGTACTGGTCAGTGTATTTCGCTCATCTACTAGCTTTCCATGCTCTTTGAATTCTCCAACTTCAGTAACCAGATTATAATCCAAAATATCTGTATAAAGCACCTTCCTACCTTTGCGATAGACCACATCTTCACGAAGCAGAGCCATGCCTTCGTCTCCTTTGTAAATCAATTTCTTAGATGTGATGGTCACAGAATCATCCACAATACGAACGCGACCAAACGCCTCCATCTCATTGGATCTTGAATAAAAATAGGCTGAATCGCAATACACAGTGGTAGACTCCTGGGTGAAAACCACGTTATGCAAAAGTTTTTTGAATCGCACCCTGCCATCTCGCGCATTGGTCAATCGGTCGGCTTTATATTTTATCTTATCCCCCTTCTGTGCCCATACAGCATTAGAAAAGGTCAAAGCACAAACCAACCAAAACAGATATATATTTCGCATAATGAAATTAATAAGGGGCAAAACTACATGGAAACCTTGAGATAAATAAACAATAAAACAATCCTGTCCACGAGCAAATCTGATACCAATTGCAGCGTTGTTCTTTCGCTTCCCTAACGAAAAAAAACTAAGTTTGATTAAAAATTCTACAGGTTGAGCACATTACTCAAATCATTCGAAAGATTCATCAAAAAAGAAAGGCTCTTTGTTCTGGAAGATAGCCTATTGGTTGCTGTTAGTGGCGGGGTTGATTCTGTGGTGTTAGTTCATCTTTTGAAGTCTTTGGGATATGATCTGACTCTTGCCCATTGCAACTTTCAATTGAGAGGTGAGGAATCTGATCTGGACGCCTCTTTTGTGAAGTCTTTAGGGAAATCTTACGATTCAGAAGTACTCGTTGAAAAATTTGACACAAAGGGCTACGCTACTGAGCACCAAGTATCCACTCAAATGGCCGCAAGGCATTTGAGGTACGATTGGTTTGAAAAGCTCCTCACTGATCACAAATACCTATTGACCGCGCATCACGCCAATGACCATACAGAAACGATGCTCTACAATCTGACTAAGGGAACTGGTATTTCCGGATTGCGCGGCATCCCCTTACGAAATGACAAAATAAGGAGACCCCTTCTTTTTACTAAAAGAGAAGAAATAGAGACCTATGCCAAAACAAACCAATTGGCTTGGCGGGAAGATGCTTCTAATCAGGAAGATAAATACAGTCGCAACCACTTGCGCTTAAATGTAATTCCTGAACTCAAAAAAATCAACCCCAGTCTGGAGCAGACCATGCTACAAAACAGCCTGAGATTTGAGGCACTAGAAAAACTTCTGGCAAATGAAGTCTCCACGATCAAGCATAAACATCTAACTCAAAGTAGCCATAGCTTTTCGTTGGGATTGGACTGGTACGACCACTCAAAAGGTGGGCTTTCGATACTGGTTGAATTACTCAAAGGATTTGGGTTCATTTTTGATCAATGTCTTTCAATTGAAGAAGCCATAGCTTCTCAAACAGTAGGCAAACAGTTTTATTCCGAAAAGTATGTGCTCGCAACAGACAGAGGAAAAATCCAGATCGTGTTACGCACATCTGACGAATCATTTTCACTGGAGATTGATAAAGAGGCTTGCTCAGCCACCACACCTTACGCAGACTTCATGATTGAGACCAGAGACAAACCCAAAGAATGGTCAAAGGAGGCAACCGTTGCTTGTCTGGATGCAGACTGTATCCAACACCCCCTGAAAGTCAGAAGTTGGGAACAGGGGGACTTCTTCTATCCCTTGGGCATGACGGGCAAAAAAAAGCTCAGTGATTTTATGATTGATGAGAAAATTCCCGTAAACTTGAAATCACGGGTAACACTATTCGAATCAGATGGAAACATCATCTGGGTAGCAGGTTACCGAATAGACGATCGATACAAAGTCACACCAAAAACCAAGCGTGTATTGATCATTAAAATGACCCATCATGTTTAATCCATTCAAGAAAAAATACAGTATAGAAGAACTTGATCTGATTGCCTTTTTGGCACAGACCAGACACTTTGAAAAATTGGATGAAGATGAATTGGCTCTTTTTCTTCCAAGTATGTACCTCCGAACCTATCAGCAGGATGAAGTGGTTTTTTTCTCAGGCGACCCTAGTCATGCCCTTTACATTATCAAAAAAGGATCTGTATCTCTTTCCATAGATGTAAATGACAAATTTGAGCAATTGGCAGAGTCGCATAGAGGAGGCATATTTGGTGATAATAGCCTGATAGAAGATGCCAAAAGGATTTACACGACAGTGATTACCTCTGAGAAGGCACAGCTATATGTCCTACCCCAAATCAATCTACTCGAAATCTTTCAATCACATCCAGAGGTGAAGGCCAAAATGATGAGCGCCTTTTCTGAGATTTACAATGAGTACACCACTCAACTTTTCAAAACCTACAAGTCTCACTTCGGGTTCTTTGAACTGAGCAAAGTCTACCAGGGAAAAATCTAAGCACTGACCAAGAAATCATTGCTTTTTTCCAAATAAGCACATTATTTGGCTATTTTTGCGGCACGAAAGATCCCTAATTTAGAATTATAAAAATACAAACAAAATGAAAGTAACCGTAGTAGGTGCCGGAAACGTAGGCGCCAGTGTAGCTGAGTATGTAGCCATGAAAGAATTGGCTGATGAAGTAGTGATCCTTGACATCAAAGAAGGTTTTGCAGAAGGTAAAGCCATGGATCTCAACCAATGTGCCACCCTCAATGGATTCAACGCAAAGGTAATTGGTACTACGGGTGACTATTCAAAAACTGCAGGGTCTGCTGTAGTGGTAATCACATCTGGTATCCCAAGAAAGCCAGGTATGACCAGAGAAGAGCTGATCGGAACTAACGCTGGTATTGTGAAGTCTGTAACCGAGAATTTAGTTAAGCACTCTCCTGATGCTGTATTGGTTGTCATCAGTAACCCAATGGATACGATGACTTACCTATCTGCTAAAACCAGTGGGTTGGCTAAAAACAAAGTAATAGGTATGGGCGGCACGTTGGACAGTGCGAGATTCAAGTACAGATTGTCTGAAGCTTTGGATTGCAATCCTAATGACGTAAAAGGCATGGTGATTGGTGGACACGGCGACACCACTATGATTCCATTGACTAGATTGGCATCATACAATGCAACTCCAGCCTCTAGCTACATCTCTGCCGAGCGAATGGAAAAAGTAGCTGCTGACACCATGGTAGGTGGTGCTACCTTGACAGGCTTATTAGGAACTTCTGCCTGGTATGCCCCTGGTGCTGCTGGTGCTGAGGTAGTAGAGGCTATCATTAGAGACAAGAAAATCATGATGCCCTGTTCTGTTTACCTAGAAGGTGAATATGGACAAAAAGACATCTGTATTGGCGTACCTGTAATCTTAGGTAGAAACGGATGGGAAAAAGTAATTGAGCTAGACTTGAACGAGGACGAAAAAGCCAAATTCGAAGCAAGTGCAGCTGCCGTTCGTAAAATGAATGACGCTTTGGAATTGTAAGATTCCAAAATTTAATATTTGAGATTTAAGGTTTCGGCCTAAAAGAAATGAAAAACTCCCACTCGAGTAATCAAGTGGGAGTTTTTCATTTCAAATAAACTCCGTACACCTCACATCCTTCTAATTCAATGCTACCAATTTAGTTTCATTAGTGATGAACCCTTGGGACTTCACTATAAGGTTTACTATACCCAGCTCTGGCACAAACCACTCTGTTTTGTAAGAAACAATGTAACCACCATCATTGACCAATTTATTTTTATCCAAACGGTTTGCCACCTTTTTGGTCCAATATTCCTGTACACTTCTGTTCATTTTTTCTACTGCTACTCGGTTATCATCCGATTGATAATCAAAATCCGCAAATGTTTTAGTCCACAATTCGGACTCTATGATATATGCTGTGTACTGTTTCTTACCTAAAACGAACTCAATTGTCCCGGTCACTTGGGCATTAGCATTATTGACTTGCAGAGTTAGAAAAGACTTAGTCTGAAGCACTTGAGCAGGAGTATATTGCACCCAACTCTTACTCGTACCAAAACCAGCATAGCTAGTTCCTTTTGCTGAAATGACATTTACATCTATTACATCGGATTGCGGATATGTCCAAGTATAATCCAAATATGGCTCAAGCTGGTCACCAATCTTGATTGCTACAGGCAACTTATTCACTCCTAGCAAAGAATACCCTACCTTTTTGCCTTGAGGACTCATCGATTTCTGAAATCCATTTCTACGTGCGATGTATAGAGTATCTTCCTTACACGATATGTGAGATTCATACTCTATGTTATTGATTGTAGTTACCATTTTTGCATGTACAAATCCGTCTTTGTTATCAACTTCAGTTGCTACATATACCATGTCGAAAGTATATTTTGGTTTCATTTTACCTGACATTACTTTCTCATTATGTTCTGCAATTATCCCTTCTCGTTTGGCAGGCTTTGTCTTTGTCCATTTATTTATATCCTGGGCGACAGGGGTGTCATAAGATATAGATGAGAGTTTGTAACTCTGTCCTTGCTTAACAGGTAAACAGTCCTGCGCATATCCCCTGGCACCAATTGATAAAACCAAGAGACTAAGAATACATTTTTTCATTTGTTTTATGTTTAGATATTTTTTTTGAAGTTAATTTTCAATTCTATAAGCTTCAATACCTAACAGTACGGATATTTAGAGTGTTCTTATGGCGAAACCTAGCTTTCAGGGCTTCATAATTTACTATATTAAAGAATAGCTCTCAAAACAAGCTGCTCATGTGAATTACAGTCAACCCCAACCTAAGAGTTTTTAATCGGCACGTCTTGGTGATCAGAACTATTTTATACAAACCCTGGGATTCTCTATCTTTAGGCGATGAGGATTTCTAGAAGAAAATTTATAAAAAATGTGGGTACTACAGCCGTAGTCGCCCCACTAGTAGCATCACCCCTTCGTGCATTGAATCTGGATCAAGTGGATGAACCTTTGAAAGTGCACCTCTTTTCTAAGCATTTACAATTTCTAGGCATCAAGGAGGCAGCTCAAATTTCGGCAGAATTGGGATTTGATGGGTTGGACCTAACCGTGCGTCCGAAAGGTCATGTATGGCCGGAAAATGCGAAGTCCGATTTGCCTGTAGCGATTCGAGAGATAAGACGTGCGGGTGTTGCTTGTGATATGATTACCACGGCAATTACTGACACACACAACGTTCATGATCTAGAAATCATCAAAGTGGCTGCTAAAGAAGATATACAGTTTTATCGTTCCAATTGGTTTAAGTATCACAAAGGCAAACCCATGCCAGAGTCAATCAGTATCTACCAGCAGAGGATCAAGGAATTGGGTGAGGCGAATCAGAAATATGGTATAATTGGTTGTTATCAAAATCATGCTGGAAGAAGTATAGGTTCTTCCTTTTGGGAAATAAAGTTCCTGCTGGAAACAGTAGACGCTAATTATTTCGGGACACAATATGACATTCGTCACGCCATGGTAGAAGGAGGATTGTCTTGGCAGAATGGGCTAGAGTTACTAAAGAATCATATAAAAACAATAGTTCTGAAGGATTTTAAATGGGAAAGAGTTGATGGTCAGTGGAAGGCTGTGAACGTGCCTATAGGAGAGGGTATGGTGGACTTTGTCAGCTATTTCAAGCTATTAAAAAAATATGGTTTAAATCCTCCAGCATCGTTACACCTTGAGTACCCAATGGGAGGAGCAGAGAAAGGCCGGTACGAAATTGAAGTTGATCAAAAGGTAGTTTTTGATGCTATGCAAAGGGATTTGGCTGCTGTTAAGCGTTTGTGGAAAGAGGCATAGTGCTTTTGTTGTTTAAAGTTGGTTCTGCTTCCGTTTATTGGTCAGTCCATTTATAGAAGTATCGTTTTCTTTGCCCCTTTTTGGTTAGCGTGATTTATCGACTTGTTTCATTAAAAATATTTAAAAATGAATCCAGAGATTAAAATTTACAATGATAATCAGATGGTTGAAGACCTGGCCATTTGTGATACTTTGGCTCGTGTGATTGATACAGAACTAGTAGGAGCTGAAAGTAAAATTTGGCATGCCCATCCTGTTTGGTTTTTGGATGGCAACCCGATCGTGGGCTATAGCAAGCAGAAAAAAGGTCTGCGATTGATGTTCTGGAGTGGAGCGGACTTTGAAGAAGAAGGGTTGAATGTACCAGGAGCTAAGTTTAAAGACGCTTCCATTTTTTATCATTCTGTTGATGATATCAACGAAGACGATTTGAAAAGATGGCTTAAAAAATCCAGGGACATTCAGTGGGATTACAAGAACATCGTGAACAGAAAAGGAAAACTGGAACGGATAAAATGACTTAATAAAACGCGGTTGATTAGTCCTGTGAAGCGAGGCAAATGCTTTCGGAAGATGAAGTACAGGCACGGAAGTAACTTCCGTGCGAGTTTGTTTTTGAGGTCTAATTTTAAATTCAACTTTTTTCTTTACCGCCTTTTACAAGAAGCCAAATGGTAAATGACATCTCTCCAATAATACTGGGAATTGCAACTAGTGCTAAAAATATTGAAGCATACGCTTTATAATTTGGCAGCATGAAATGTGCCCCTGTATCAATCATATACATGATACCTGCAACTATGAGAAAAAACGCCACCATTTTTGGCTTTTCAATTATTTTTCCCAGCAGGATAAGATGAATTCCAAAAAAGAAAAGTCCGATAAGCCATATAATGTTGAAGGTGTCTACTTGTTTAAGAATTTCTTGACCAGTATTTGAACTTAATGCTACAGGAAGTGTAAATATGGCCACACCCATAATGGCAGCATGCATCATTCTAAAATACGTACTTAATTTTGATAAAGGGTGTTCTTTGTATATTTCATAAAGTGCCCATGCAACAACAACATCAAAAACAACAGTTAACATAAATGCCAATATTCCAAACCTTACCATTATATGATTCTGTTGGATGATTTCTAACGGGGCTTTGAGAATTGATTCAAGGACGAAAAAATTAGCAAATATTGCAGCAAAGAAAATAATAATGTAGCTGACACCTGCAACAATTGAGAGTGTTCTTGGTTTCATGGTTATGTTTCGTTTTTAGTGTCAAATCATTAACTAACAGTATGATCAGCATTACGCCTAACATTTATGTATATGGCAAGTAGGGCAGCAGCAAACGCTAACCTTACCTCACACACATTGCCCACCTTGTTTTAAATTTATTAAATGTGGCGGACTTTCCAATCCCCACGAAAATATCCTAACCGATAAAACCCCATTCATTCATAGGTTTTGTTGTAGCACGTCTATTCGATTTTCTCATTTTCTATTTCTAGAAATTTCCGTTTGTCTGTTCTATCGGGTTCTCCAAGTTCGTAATGCTGTTCGTCAAGTTCACTGAAATCTACAATGTTCAGATATTCTTCAATAATGGCTTTCTCAATTTTGATTTTACCACTACCAGCCCAATGTCTGTCTTGTCTGTTCTTCTTAACACCAGATATCCAAAATTCATCTTCAGATTCAATATCGTAGAAGTTACCTACTGTCCCGCCAGATTTGAGCTTCTTATATGCATGTCCGTTGAAGTAGACAGTTTGTCCTGACTTAGAGAATTCCACCATTCCAATCCATGCTTCCCCTCGATCATTCTGATCAGTTTTATGTTCGATGTACATGATCCGGCTTTGCATTCTTTTTTCTTTTAGTTGATCCAACTTGGGTTTAAATTATCTCCAGAATTAGGCTTTCTTACATTCTGAATAATTTCTCTTTCACAAGATCCGAATTCTCGAAAATTCTTCTGTCCTTGAATTAATGAAACTCTGTTGGCACCACCTTCATACCCAGGTTCATTAAATTGGATAGGGTCATCTTCCCAAAAACAAATTGGACAAATCGAGTATTCAAGTCGATCCTTTGTGTCGAAACTGTCATATCCGCAACATGGACAATATTTATTCAATTCGATAGGCTTCATCAATGCATTATGTGCTACAACATCCGTATATCACGCACCAGTGCGTGATATGCGTTCAGCACGTATTCCGTTTTTAAACGTTTAAAAAATATTTATTTGACTCAAAAAGCTGCGGGAAGCAGGCGCTGATCTCTGCTTGGAAAGGCCAAACTAAAGGAATCCTTTTGAGAGTTGCAAGTTGCAAACCTATAAGGTTTTGAAAACCTTATAGGTTTAGGTTTCGCAAGATCACTCCAGCTCCACCACCAAATCATCTTGATCCACCATTTCTCCCGCTTTGATCAAAATAGAGGCAACAGTTCCGGATTTGGGAGAGGATATGGTCGATTCCATCTTCATGGCTTCTATCGCAAATAGTGGATCGTTTTCTTCCAGCTGATCACCCACTTTTACAAATACACCAGACAACTTGCCCTGCAATGGCGCTCCAATATGATTCGGATCGTCTTTGTCTGCCTTTTTGTGCGAAATTGCCGTGGCTTTTACATGAATGTCTTTCACCTGTACGCGACGCACCTGGCCATTCAGTTCGAACCCAACTGTACACATGCCCGTTTCGTCTGGCTCCAGGATATACATAAGTTTGACCATGATGGTTTTGCCTTTACCCAGTGTCACCAATATCTCCTCCCCTTTTTTCATCCCATAGAAAAAGGCTTTGGATGGAATCTTATCTACATAACCAAACTCGGCATGATGCTGATAGTACGCATCAAATACCTTGGGATAAAGTTTAAATGATAAGAAATCTAAGAAATCAGCATACTCTGTATATTTCTCTTGAAAGGCCGCAAACTCCTTATCAAAATCAATTGGCGCGAGGTACTCGTTAGGTCGACCCGTGATAGGCTTGATATCCTTGAGTATCACCTTTTGAAGTTTTTTAGGAAACCCACCTTCTGGCTGTCCGAGGTCGCCTCTGAAGAAACCTATCACTGAATCAGGAAAGGATAGTTTTTTACTCTCATCCAACACATCTTCTGGGGTCAGATTATTGGACGTCATGAAGATGGCCATGTCGCCCACCACTTTTGAGCTTGGTGTTACCTTTACGATATTGCCAAACATCTCATTGACTACCGCATAGTTTTTCTTCACACGCTCGAAGTCCTCTCCCACCAAACCAATAGCAGCTGCCTGTGGCTTGAGGTTGGAATATTGCCCGCCTGGGATTTCGTTTTCATACACCTGAGCAGTTCCTGCTTTGAGCCCTGACTCAAACGGATAGTAAATTTCCCGAACATCTTCCCAGTAGTTTGATTGTTTGTTGATGGACTCCAGATTAATATCTGGCTTGCGATCATGATGTTCTAAAACAGAAACTAAAGAGTTGAAATTGGGCTGAGAAGTCAGTCCAGACATAGAAGCCAGCGCACAGTCCACCACATCTACCCCTTGCTCAATGGCCTTTAAGTAAGTGGCGTTTTGCATAGATGAAGTGTCATGCGTATGCAAGTGAATGGGTAGATCCACAGCTTCTTTCAAGGCAGGAATGAGTTGCTCAGCGGCATAAGGAGTCAATAGACCAGCCATGTCTTTGATCGCCAGTATATGCGCACCTTCATCTTCTATGCGCTTGGCCATATTCACATAGTAATCCAGATTGTACTTCTTATTTTCCGGATTCAAAATATCTCCTGTGTAACCCACACAAACCTCGGCCAGTGAATTGGTTCTTTCTTTTACGGCCTTGATGCTCACCTTCATGGCTTCGAGCCAATTGAGCGAATCAAATATTCTGAAGACATCAATACCTTCTTCACCCGCTTTTTCAACAAACTTCTCCACCAGGTTGTCTGGATAAGCCGTATATCCCACAGCATTTGATCCTCTCAAAAGCATCTGAAAAAGGATGTTTGGTACGGCTTGTCTCAACAACTTCAGTCGCTCCCAGGGACACTCATGCAAAAAGCGCATAGCCACGTCGAAAGTAGCTCCTCCCCACATTTCCATGGAGAAGGTCTGTGGTACATTCTTGGCGTAACTTTCAGCCACGGCCAAAAGATCTATGGTTCTAAATCGTGTGGCCAATAAAGATTGATGTGCATCTCTGAAGGTCGTGTCTGTAAATAGAATCTGTTTTTCATCCTTCATCCATTTCACAAAACCTTCACGACCCAATTCATTCAATTTGTCTTTGGTACCTTTTGGATAGTCAGCATATTTATCAAAGGCAGGAATGATAGGTGTGACAAACTTTTTATTGGAGTCTACGAATTTTACATCAGTATTGCCATTGACACTGACTTTAGCCAGATACTTCAGGGTCTTTGTTCCCCTATCCTGTGTTCTTTTGATTTTAAACAATTCAGGATGCTTACCAATAAAATTCACAGTACAATCGCCCGCATTGAATACGGGGTGAGAGATCACATTTCTTAAAAAGCCAATATTGGTTTTTACTCCTCTGATTCTAAATTCAGTCAAGGTTCTCTGAAGTCTTTCACTGGCTCCACGTAGCGTTCGGCCTTTGGCACTGATCTTCACGAGCATGGAGTCAAAGAAAGGTGAAATCCGCATGCCTGGATATGTTGAGCCTTCGTCTAGTCTAATCCCAAAACCAGCTGCATTTCTGTAGGCAATGATGGTACCATAGTCTGGTTTAAAATCCTGAATTGGATCTTCAGTAGTCACCCTGCATTGAATAGCAAAACCATTAACCTTAATATCCTCCTGGCTGTTGAGGAAAATACCTTTGTACGTCAGTGGATGGCCTTGGGCGATCAGGATTTGCGAACGGACTATGTCTACTCCAGTGATTTCCTCAGTGATGGTGTGTTCTACTTGAATCCTAGGATTGACCTCAATGAAAAACACTTCCCCAGCCTTGTCAACCAGAAACTCAACCGTTCCCACATTGTTGTAGTTTACATGCTTGGCAATTCGGATGGCGTACTCAAAAATAGCTTGACGGGTATCTTCTTTCAGGTTAGGGCTGGGTGCCACTTCTACTACTTTCTGGAATCTGCGCTGTACTGAACAATCCCTTTCGTGCAAATGCACAATATTACCATGATTGTCGCCCATGAGCTGCACTTCTATATGCTTAGGCTCATCAATAAATTTCTCAATAAAAACGGTATCATCTCCAAAGAATTTTTCTGCTTCACTTTTAGAATCGTGAAAGGCTTTTTCCAGTTCTTTTTCTGAGCGAATCACTCGCATGCCTCGCCCACCACCTCCAGAGGCCGCTTTGAGCATAATTGGATAGCCTATTCGTCCAGCTTCCTTTTTGGCAATGGCTACACTTACTAAATCTTCCTGACTATCCTGTATGACAGGTACTTTTGCGTCAATAGCTAATTTTTTGGCTTCGACTTTGTCGCCTAGACGTGCCATAATCTCAGATCTAGGGCCGACAAAAATGATCCCTTCTTCTTCACACCTTCGGGCGAAGGTGACGTTCTCAGACAGAAAACCATAGCCTGGGTGAATGGCATCAATATGGTGTTCCTTAGCCAATTTGATAATGGCTTCAATATCTAAATAAGGTTTTAAGGGATCGTCGTCTAATCCAATCTGATAAGCTTCATCAGCCTTATATCTGTGCAGTGAATACCTGTCTTCATAGGTATACATCGCTATAGTCCTGACTTGAAGCTCTGAGGCGGCTCGCAAAATTCGAATAGCAATTTCTCCTCTATTGGCTACAAGTATCTTGTCGAGTTTTTTTAAGTTCTGGGGCATTACGTCAAGTGTTAAAGTTATGGGGGTATGGAATATATTTTATTGTACAATTTTTTTTGATCCTTGTACACAAATATATGGTTTAGCGTCAGCTAAGCAAGAGAGAAAGGAGTAAGTCGCAGACTATTTTTTTCCTATTGGAAAAACAACCCTAACAGGGCTCAGAACCCTGTTAGGGTTAGGCTGGCTCATCTACAATTTCCTTTACCCTTCCCACTTCTCCAGTTTCTAGTTGGACTTTGATACCATGTGGGTGATTAGGCGATTTTGTAAGTAGTCGTTTGACAATGCCGTTTGTCAATTCCCCAGAACGCTGATGGTGCTTCTGCACGATTTCTACTTCTATACCTATGTGTATGTTCTTTCTGATAGTTCCTTCTGACATGTGAGGTGTAGATTATTTGATGTAGTCCCAAAAGTAGAACAGCACATCATCATGGGCAAAGAGAAGTGATCCTAATGTTTGTCATCATCCATTATTACATTTGCTCCTGAGGCTTTTGAATTTATATTACACCAACTCAAATTCCTCTTCCGCCAACTTTTTGCCGTTCACTAGCACACCAATCTTATGTAATCCTGGATGATGCTTTCGTGTAGTTAAGTCTTTGAACGAAAGTTTCTTTTTAAATACGCTGGGGTCGGAAGAAGCAAATTCTTTTTCTGTGACATGAAAAATCTTATCAGACAAAGTGCCGTTCGCTTTTTGATAAGACACCACAAATCCTACTTTAGCCAAGGCATTCTTCGATTCCAAATTTGATATTTGGAACTCAAAATTGAAGCTATTCCCTATCCCTACTTTTTTAGTGGATAATTTTAATGTCGGAACTTTAAATTTTGCATTGTCATTGAAACCAATAATCTGAAGTGCTTGTTTGTTTCCTGTTTTAAGCAAATTTCTCAACCCATTCTTCACTATCCAATTCGTATGGTCATTGGCGCCATACCATCGTTCGGACAGTTTCAGGGCTATATCTGGATTGTCTTTGGTGATGTCATTGATATTATTGGATACACTTTTCCTTACATATAGCGATTCATCTTCTTTTAGATTTTCTAAAATGGGCAGTAGCAATGTAGGATCCTTTTTAAAAGTGGGCAAGGCCATGGCCCATGGCAGACGTGGTCGACATCCTTCAGAAGCCAGCCTTCGAACATGCTCGTTTTCATCCTTACTCCATTCAAGCATGGCTTTCATGACCTCGTTTTCATAGGCTATGATATAAGGACGAATGGCAAACTCGGATGAGGAGTACCTTGTCAATTGATATAATGCTGCAATGGACTCCTTTGGGTAATCCAAACCATACACTTCGACATAATCAGGAAAAGTCATTCCTAGAAGGCCACCAAATTGAGCTGCAATATCAACTACGATAGACAATTGTTCCAGGTAGTTCAAAGAGGTGTGCGCGTGAATCATATTGGAAATATGCCTCATGCGATCCTTCAATGCTCTGGCCTCCCAGTTTTCATTGATGGTAGAGCGGATGAATCCGTCCAAATTGAAGGATTCGTCCCTTTCAGCCAGGAGATCTCCCAGTTGAGTCACAAAAGCCTCATTGAATTCGTTTTTGAGTGGTTCAGCCATTGGGTGATTTTGAGTTATAGATTTAGAGTAAAAAGTGGAAACTTCAAATTTCGCTCGCATTCAAGCAATCTTACTTAACGGCATAGCGAATAATTGTTTTCAATTTTTCCTCAGGAGTTTTTGTGGGATCCGAAATATAGATCTCATGATGATGTCCATTCATTTGCAAACCGTTTATTTTCATATATTCCATGATCTTATTGATACTTGGCCCTTCCTCATCATAAGATCCTTTGTGCAAGACTTGCACACTTTTTCCTTCATGTATTGGTTTGAGTTGCACTTCGTTGGCAAGCACGATTTGTTTCTTCTTGATCACTTCCTCTACCGCTTGATCCACAGGATCATTGGTTACAAACTCTGGCATTCTGATCATCAGTTGCCAGTGCCAGTCTTCTTGTGGGGTTTCCTCAAAGACCAACCCTTCTTCCACCCACCAAAAGGCTTCTAGCTTAGGGACTACAAAGTCTCTTTGATCCGACGTGGAATATTTTTTGACTGTATAGGCAACTGCATAAAGGGCTCCAATGCTATTTTGGAAGGATGCACCATCAGGTGCCCCAATTCCACTGATGGTTAAACAATTAATTTGCTCTACTTCTATCTCTACTGGATTTCCATTGGCTTTGTAATAAGCAGGATATTCTTTAATTAGATTTATCTTTTCCATTAGGCCACCTGTTTTACATGTAAGAAAAATTTGACTTCTTCGAATGCTGACAAATAAGGCGCGTAGATTTCGTCTTGCTGCATTTCTTTTACTTTCTCAGCAGCAAACTCCGCACATTCCAAGTTTCTCCATACGACTTGGTCGACAAAGAGTCCCTCTTCTTTTACCGCATGGTAGGTTTGATAACTGATCATTCCGTCAAAACTTTTGACAAGTTCTCTAAAATGATGAATGATGTTGGTTTGGTAATTCTCTACCTGATTAGGCTTGATTTTGTAAATCACCAATTCCGTCACTTGATCGGTCATTTGTATAAAGTTTAGTTTTTTGAATTTGTTTTATACAAATGAAATACCATCCACTGACAACCCTATGTCAGTGAAATTTGAGAAATTTAATTTTTATGAAAAAAATTGAATTAGATCAATGAAGCAGTGTAATGGGCAGCCAATTGGTCTATGAGCTGCTGCATTTGATCTTCTAGTTGGGTTGAGTTTAGGATGCGAACAGCGTCCGTGAACATCAACAACCACCTGGCAAAATGATCGCACTCGCCTACCATGAAAGTCATTTCTACACCATCCGTGGTTTTCTGTTCATCAATGAACCCATAGTAATAGCGCTGGTCTCCAATGAGTCTCGCCACATTTTTTTTAAACAGAATCTTGACCTCTCTGACATCCTCTTGCATCTGTCTCACAAAAATATGTTCCTTGAAATCGTCTCTGAGTGAGGGATCAAAGTGCTGATCCAGCACCTGAAGTTTTGTGATACGGTCCGTACGAAAATCCCTGACTCCATTTCTCATGCGACAGTAGGCAATCAGATGCCAGTGGTTGGCATAATGACAAATGCCTAAGGGTTCCACTTCACGTGAAGAAAAGGTATCACTATAATTGGCATAGTATTCAAAAGACAATACCTGATGCGATACCAATGCATTTTTGATATCATTGAGAAACAAGTCAGGAAATGCCTTTTCTACAGGAACTGATGGCGAGACGATTTCTATGTATTTCTCTAGGTTTTGCACGTAGTCCTTTTGCGTATTTTTCAGCACAGCCCTCACCTTGGTCAAAGCACTCTCAAACTCATCTACGAGCGATTTGTCCCCTTGCCTTTCTAGTAGCTTTCCTGCCAGCAAAATAGCGCCTGCCTCCTCCTTGGTAAAAGTCACTGGTGGGATGTAGTACCCCTCAACTATAAAATACCCTTTGTCCTTTTCGAAGCCAATCGGCACACCAGCCTCTCCAAGTGCTTTGATATCTCTAAAAACTGTGCGTTCGCTAATATCAAAATGTTCTGCCACATCGTCTATAGTGACAAATCTTTTGCTTTGGAGCTTTAGCATAATAGCAGTCAGTCGATCTATTCTATTCATGATTTTTGCATCCTTGGCCAGAGCCAAATAAATTTAAGATTAAGGCGAATGATGGAAACGTATACGAGATAAATGTACCCAATTACTCAATTTTAGTTTCAAAAAAACAAAAAAAAGAGGCCAACAGAATTCTAATTCTGTTGGCCTCTTAGTCTAAATTTTTATAATCTATTTAACCAAATTAATGGGTTCTTTCACCTCATTTCCTTCTTTGTCCAGAAGAATCACCTGATCGAAGCCTGTGTTTTTGAACTGCTCCAACTGAGTTTTGGCATCACCTGATACCAGATAAATCATTTGATCTGGTGTGATATACTTTTGAGCCAAGGCCTTGTGCTCATCCAAAGTCATATTTCTAACTACATTTTCTTCGTCCTTGATATAGTCAGGTGCAAAACCGTACTTACTTCTGGTTTCGATCATACCTCTCAATGCACCCAATGTTTCAAATCTTCTGGCATTCGACTTGATCAAGGCATTTTTAGTAAACTCAAGATCTTCCTCACTTACGCCTTCCCGATACTTCTCCATTTCTTCTTTGAAAATCTTCACTGATTCAAAGGTAGTATTGGTTCTTACACTTGAACTCGCCGTGTACTCCCCTGTAGTCTCATCTCCTGAGAAGTTTGTTCTTGCTCCATAAGTATAGCCCTTTTCCTCCCTCAAGATCAGGTTTACATTGCCACTAAAAGAGCCTCCCAATTTATAATTCATTACAGTAGCTGGGTAGAAATCTGGATCAGGTCTCGACATGGATAAGTAACCAATATTGATAACAGACTGCTTAGCATCTGGGAAATCAACAAAATACAAACTTGGCTTTTCAGGGTTTGCAGGTGCCTCGTAAGTAGGTATTTCTACTTCTTTGGCTTTCCATCTAGTTTCCAATCCACTGAGTACTTTTTGAGCGTCTGCTTGTGAAATATCACCTACTACATGAAACGTTGAGATTGTTGGAGAGAAATTATTATCATAAAAAGCCTTTAGGTCATCAATGGTAATATTCTCTACATCTTCTGCTGTTCCTGAAGTACTATATCCACGGATATTTTCAGTACCATAAAGTAGTTTTTTATACACTTTACCAGTAACAGCACCTGGGTCTCCATCTCTTCTTTTGATGATATTTACTGTTCGTGTTTTGATCAGGGTGAATTCGTCCTCATCCCATCTTGGCTCAAGCAGAATTTCCTCCAATAGTGCCATGGCTGCAGGGAAATTTCTCGCCAGAGAATTGACTGTAAATGTGATGGCATCCTCTGAAGTAAACATACCTATCTCAGCACCCAGCAAGGCAATGGCCTCCTCTAATTCTTGAGGTGTCTTATTAGCTGTTCCTTCATTCATTATATCTGTCATCAAATTGGCTACACCAATCTTATCCAGATCATCCATCAAGTGCCCACCTTTAATCACCAAACTGGCATTTACCAATGGCAGTTCCTTTTGTTCTATACCATATACTGCCAGCCCGTTTTCAAGTGTGGTATTCCATTGGGTAGGAATAGTCAACTCTGGCATTGAGCCTATTTCAGGTGCTACCGTTCGATCAAAAGTAGTTTCTGATTTGATTACCTCCTCTACGACTGCAGCCTCATTGTTTTCAGCTACCATTTCCTGGACTACCTCCTCTACGACTGCAGCCTTTTCACAATTCGAAGCACTAAGGTTCATTTGTCCTTTGGGAACAAAACTGGTGAGGATGTATGGCTTGCCTTTGAGGTACGTATTATAAACCCTAAGCACATCTTCTTTAGTCACTGCCTGTATGTTGGCAATATCCTTTTCAATAAATTGAGGATCGCGAGCAAAGGTGTTGTAATAAGCCAATTGAAAGGTTTTGTTGAAAACGCTACTAATTCCATCATAGAATTCTGTTTCAATTTTGGCCTTCACCTGAGCTACATCACTGTCTTTCACTCCTTCTGTTTCGAACAGTTCAAAGGCTTTAGAAATACCGGCCTCTACAGAATCTAATGGAATACCCTGATTCGCATTGATTGAGATCCTAAGCGAGCCTGCCAATTCTTGAGAGCGATTCCACGCGGCCACGGACGACGTGAAGTTTTTCTCTTTTACCAATACCTTGTAAAGTGGCGCCTTTTTGCCATCTGACAGAATCTCAGCCAGAAAATCTAAAGCATAAGCATCTTTGCTGTATTCTTCTACTGTAGGCCAAACCATGTTGAGCTGTGGGGCTGTCGCGAAATTATCTTCGTGATAAAACCTTTTGGACGCATCCAGTTTCACAGGCTGAGGTTCCATTTCTGCTACCTCTCCTCTTTTACCTATGGGACCAAAATACTTTTCAACTAATGGCTTTACTTCTGCATTTTCAAAATCTCCTGCAATGACCAGAGTGGCATTGTTCGGACCATAAAACTGATTGTAAAATTCCTTTACATCTGCCACAGTTGCACTCTGCAAGTCTACCAACTCCCCGATCACCTGCCAGTTGTATGGATGACCTTCCGGGTACATGTTCTTGTCGATCACATAATTGGTATGGCCATAGGGTCTGTTGTCTACACGTTGTCTTTTTTCATTTTGAACCACTTCTTGCTGATTGGCAAAAGCACTTTCAGTGACTGTATTGAGTAAAAAGCCAAGTCGATCAGACTCTAACCAGAGCATCGTTTCTAGTGCGTTTTTTGGGACAATTTCGAAATACATGGTTCCGTCTTTCCAGGTAAAGCCATTGAGTGTTCCGCCTACATTTTGCACGATTTTAAAGAATTGATCTTGAGGCACATTTTCAGATTCCTGAAAAAGCATGTGCTCAAACAAGTGCGCAAAACCTGTGCGCCCAGGCTTCTCTCGATTAGATCCTACGTGGTATAATATGCCCACTGATACCACTGGATCAGATTTATCCTGATGCAAGACCACATCAAGTCCGTTGGCTAGTGTATATTTTTCTGATTCTATAGAGAATCCACTATCTGTCTGTTCCTTGGATGTTTCGCATGATGACGTGAAAATCACAACAACAGCCATGAAGACACTAAAGATTTTATTTAGCATGAATTTCATTGTTTAGGATTAAAATGATTTAATCAACTAAACTAAGAAAAATATCTAACTACTAATACTTGATTTTACTATTTACGAAATGAAAATGATCGACCTGGGTTTGGTGCTCGGAAAGATTCGATATAACCGCGATCTTGGCAAGTCACGTAGCAGGTTTTGCCATCCTTTCCTCCAAAAGCGATATTCGTTGGCTTTTGACCTTTTAGTTTGACTTCATTGATCAATTCACCTTGTGGAGAAACTATGGCAATCACCCTTTTGCCATATCGTGCGATATACAAATTACCTTTTATGTCGGTTCGCATGCCGTCCAGCCCGTGATCTGCAAATTCTATCAAAAGCCTTTTATTAGATAGGGTTCCTGTCTTACTTAAATCATAGACCCACACCTTGCGCTGCACGCTCTCATTGACATAAAGTAAACTATCGCCTGGTGCCACTTCCACGCCATTGGTGGTACCCATATTGGATTCAAGCAAATCAAACTGGCCATCCAAATCCACTCTCCATAGATTACCTGTACTTTCTGCCCAGTTGGGGTCACTGGCATATATCGTTCCGTCTGATGCAATCGCAAGGTCATTGGGTTGGTTCATTGTGCTGTCATGAGCATACACCATGGGTACCTTATATAGAGGGTCAATGGTTAGTATATTATGGTTGATATAGTCTGCCAAATACATCAAACCCTCTGGATCAAAACGAATACCATTAGCCACGCTCCCATTAGGAAGACTGTCGACATAAATCTCTAATTCTCCAGCTATACTTATTTTCCCAATGGTTCCGCTTTTCTTGGGATTGACGAAAAACAAATTACCTTCAGCGTCCACGGCTGGTCCTTCAAGACCCTGGGTAAAATCTCCGACAAAGGCAAAGTCGGAAACGATATACCACTCTGATTTTTGAGTGCAACTAAGAATGAATGCAGCAAGTATTAAGTATGAAAATGAATTTCTCATTGTATTTAATTTTACCAATGATAATTCAATTAGCACACTATATCTTATGTTTTCGCTAGATGGTGAACTATACTTCCCAAATGACTAATCCATCACCTTCACCTCATTATTCAAAGTCTCAATGGTGTCTTTGGCGTCGCCAAAAAGCATCTTGGTTTTGTTGTGGAAGAATAATGGATTTTCAATTCCAGAATAACCTTTGCTCATCCCTCTTTTGAGCACCACCACATTTTTAGCATTCAGAATTTCTAATACAGGCATACCATAGATTGGACTTCCTGGATCATCCAAAGCGGAAGGGTTGACTACATCATTGGCGCCTACTACGAGGCATACATCCGTATCACCAAGCATGCCATTGGCATCATCCAAGTCAATCAATTTATTATAAGGCACATCAGCTTCCGCCAATAGCACATTCATATGCCCTGGCATACGGCCAGCCACTGGGTGGATGGCATAATTCACATTTACTCCCCTGGACGTCAAACTTTTATCGAGCTCTTTACAAGCTTTTTGCGCTTGGGCGACTGCCATACCATAGCCAGGAATCACCATGACATTTTGTGCGTATCGCATCATAATGGCTGTGTCGTTGGCCGTAGTTTCTTTGATGTCACCTTGATCCGTAGCTACTGCTGAGGCAGAAGCACCAAATCCTCCGACCACCACGTTGATCAATGACCGATTCATGGCCTGGCACATAAGAACAGTCAAGATAGCTCCTGAAGATCCTACAAGCACTCCTCCAAGTAGCATGACCATATTGCCATATACCAAACCCGCCAAAGCAGCAGCTATACCTGTCAAAGCATTTAATAGTGAAATGACCACTGGCATGTCTGCACCTCCAATTGGCCAAACAAAAGTCAATCCGTAGATCAAGGAAACGCTCAAAATGATGAGTGGTAAAAATTCATAAGCTGTTGGGTTTGCTACTTGAAATACAATCAAACCAAGACACAGCGCCAACCAAATCAAATTGAAATACGAGGAAATTCCATTTCTCCAATCTTTCACCTTGCCCGCTAATTTGCCATAAGCAATTAAACTACCAGTAAAAGCTACACCACCTATGAACAAGGCCATATAAGTTGTCCCCATCAGGCCAATAGAAGAAGAAGCATCAAACTTATACGCTTCCAAAATCGAAATACAAACGGCACAAGCACCTCCAAATCCATTAAAAACAGAAACCAATTCTGGAATGCCAGTCATCTCCACCTTTTTGGAATAAACCATGCCGATCACTGAACCCATAGCAATAGCTACAAAAATATGGATCAGATTGCCCTGATCATTCGCCATGGGACTAAAAATTGCCACTAAAATGGCGGAACCCATACCCACGGCAGCAATCACGTTTCCATCTCTTGCCGTAGATGGGCTACTCAATTTTCTCAGCCCTATAATCAAAAGGACAGTCGAGACGATATATAATAATTCGATGTACTGCATCTTATTTCTTCTTAAACATTTCCAACATACGATTGGTCACGGCATGACCACCTACTACATTGATAGTGCCCAGCACAATGCCCAAGGCGCCTAATGCGAGTGTTACATAATCATTTGATTCCGCTTGTCTAACCAGTATGATGGCTCCAATGATAACGATACCACTAATCGCATTCGACCCCGACATCAAGGGTGTATGCAATACGGTTGGGACTTTTGAAATCACTTCAAAACCCAGATAAATGGTGATAATTAACAAATTGATCATGAGCACATGATCCTTCAGATAATCTAATATCTCAAACATGGTCTTTAATAATTTAATGGTTGGGGTTATGCTGAAACGGTGGATTCCCTTTCTACTTTCAACAGCGACTGACTTACTATTTCACTGTCATAAGGCAATTTATCCTTACCTTCTTTCAGCACGTATTTCAGGAAGTTGTAGATATTATTGCTATACAACAAACTGGCTTGCTTACCCATTTGATTGTATAATTTCGAATCACCAATGATTTTCACTCCGTCAATATCTACCGTCTGATCGTCTTTCGACAATTCGCAGTTTCCTCCACTTGCTGACGCCATATCTACGATGATGCTGCCTTGTTTCATGGCATTCACTGTGCGATTCTCTATGAGTATGGGCGCCTTTCTACCTGGGATATTGGCCGTTGTGATTACCACATCAGCCTTGACAGATGTTTCGTGAATCAATTCCTTTTGCTTGGCTATATAGGCCTCTGATTGCTCTACGGCATAACCTCCAGCCGCACTATCTTCTTGCGCACCTTCTACCTCGATAAATTTGGCACCCAAACTTTGCACTTCTTCTCTTACTGCAGTTCTAACATCAAAGGCCTCAACTATAGCTCCTAATCTTTTAGCCGTAGCGATAGCCTGCAATCCGGCCACCCCTGCACCCAAAATCAATACCCTGGCTGGCGGAATGGTACCTGCAGAGGTAGTCATCATTGGAAAATAGCCGGCAAATTCGTCAGCAGCAGTCACTACAGCTTTATATCCTGACAGCGAAGCCAAAGAGGATAGCACGTCCATAGATTGTGCAATAGTAGATCGTGGCAACAAATCAAGGCTAAATACTTGCGCCCTAGATGTTTTCAGGTTGGTGATGAGCTCAGACTCAACTCTACCGTTGAATTTACCTACCAACAATGCCTCTGGTTTAATTCGATCAATATCTGTTTTTGGAATGCTCGTACCAGTAAGTATGACGTCAGCTTTTGTAAGCACTTCATTTCTCGTGGAAATGACGGCTCCAGAAGATTCATAGACTTCATCATTATAACCAGATGATTTTCCTGCTCCTGATTCTACGACGACTTGATATTCGTCTTTGATCAACTTGGCCGCAACCTGTGGTACTAAAGCCACGAGATTCTCTGCTGTACATTTCACTACACCAATTACCATATCATGCTTACATTTTATACTTCAATAGAAATACAATTTTGGGTCAGTTGCAACATAGGCGCTAGCGCATTGCAAACGTACTAAGTAATAGGCAATTATTCTGGTATATTTTTTAATAATGCTGGTGTTTTATTGTCAAATTGAAAAAATATCAATCCATAACTACGTAAAAACAAACCGTCCAGCACTTACCTTCGCCCGATATTCAGTCATTTCTGGCTTGCATGAATTACATAAAAAATACTCATTTGGTCATAGGGGTATTCTCCCAAATATTGACTAATCTTTACTTATAAATAATATGTAATGACTTCTATAGCAGAGGAACTAGTTGGTAAAATTGATAAATGTCTAAAAAGCCACTTTCAGGCGAAAGTGGAGGAGCTTTTGGATCAAGAAGTCGATCACATGCTACAGATTGTGGAGCAGGTCAACTCCTACTACGCTTTGCCAGCAAAGAAAAGGTCTTCAGATGCTCAGTTGGCCCAATTCAAGCATAAGTTACTGGATCAAATCGATACGCTTTGGTCCAAGCCTGAGTCTCAAGATTTGGCAGTTTTGCACGAATCTTTCCTACATGAGTTGCAAGGAATTCTAGAAGATGTGTCAATTTATCAGACGGTAGAGCAAAGTCACGACAGATTTATTGCCATCAGCTCAGATCCTGCCTGGGTTAGAATTTTCAAACTTGGCAAAAGGCTCATCTATCATTTGACATGCTTACCCAATGGCATTGCCAATCTTTTCAGAAAGGAAAAAATTCATAAACCCTATTGGAAACATGAGATTCCGCTAAGAAATCTGGCGAAAAAACACTTCTTGGTTCAAGTACTTCTCGACCTCCAAGACGCAACTGAAATGCTATATTCAGGCGTAGCAAGCGAGTACGTAAACCTAAAGGAGTGGGAAGAAAAACTTAGTCATGGTGATACTGAGGCTTCTAAAATTGATGCTGACGATATGCTTAATTTCAAAAATGAATTGGGCAAATCCCTCAAGCGAAAAATAAAAGAAATCACTGGGCCAAAAGCTGTCAAATTTGAATTGGAATATGAGAAGGCCGGCACCTTTGAACTACCCGAAGCCAGACTGAGCAACGAAATAATCTATAACAAAGTAGAATCAGCCAAAAGCCAATGGAGCCTGAATGACCTGGAGTGGCGCAATACCAATTACGCCCTGTTTGAAGAATGGCGTATGGATCTCAACATCAACCTGCTCAAGCACAAAACGCTGGCGAGTTTGTTTGAATTTCAATCAGCACAATTCAAGAAAATCGATGACTACATAGGGCCAGAAATGGATGAAATCAAATCATTCATTGATGAAAGCATTAGCTCATTGAGCAAAGAACATGAATCTATTGCCAAAGAATTGAAACGACTAAATTATCAGGCAGTAAAAAAATTGGATAAGGAAGTGGTTCCACGTTTGTGCGATAAACTTTCAAATCAAACGGTCATTAACCTGATCAATAAATTAGAGGTCAGTATTGCCAATCAGGTAGAAGAGCTGTCTGACGAACGCGTGATTGTAAAAAGTGGTAGCTACAACGCCCCAATCAAATCAGAAGACCTTAACGTAATCTCTCCACACGAATTGATTGCTTTTGAGACTTTACCTATTTTCAAAAAACAAGTAGAACTGATCAAACAAGGTTCTTTCTCTTCGCTAGAGCGAATGGTGGAAAACGTGAAAGATCTCGATCATATCATCACTTTCAGTCTTTCGTCAGGTATTGCTTCTATGGAGCAACAAAGAGACCCACAAGAAGCCATATCTATTGCTGAAGAAGGGCTGAAACGTGCGGTCGCCCGTCTTATAGAAGAGCGCAACCAGCTCAACGAAGCCATGATCGTGAATGGTAATGAACTGGAAACAGTGATCAATACCTTTTGTGATGGTGTGATGGAACTCACTTTCAATGAGAATGTGAGACAGCTGCGGATGCGAATCACCAAGGCCAAGGCAACTCAGCAAGCCAAGGAGGTGCGACAAAGATTGGAAGAAAAAATGACCACTCGCAAAAAGCGTGTGGCCTTGGTACTACTTGGAATCTACAATGATGTCCGTCACAAGCTGAACTCACTGAGTGAGAGCTTTGTACTTACCGCCAAGAAGCCAGAGATATCCAAGCAAGTCTCTGATTTTCTACTGGAATCACAGCAAGCCATAGACAAATTGCCCCTGATTTATAAGCGCCTGTATCAAATCGAGCCACTAGAAGATCTGGAGCTTTTTGAAGGGCGAAAAGATGAGTTTGTCACGTTAAAAAAAGCATTTGAAAGTTGGCAAAAAGGACACTATGCTGCCACTGTAGTACTGGGAGAAAAGTGGGGTGGTTTGACCTCCTTTATCAATTACAGCCTGTCCCATGCCCGTTTTCCATTCACGATCACCAGAATGAAGCTGGAAGGCAATGGATGCAATGAAGATCACTTTATCCAGGTGATGCGTACCACCTTCAAAAATGATACTTTCACACAACTTGAAGAAGTAATCAATTATCTCAACTCCTCATCCAAACGAGTGGTGATATTGGAAGACATTCAAAATCTTTTCCAAAGGAAGGTGAATGGCTTTGAAGCCATGCAAATGCTTTTTCAGATCGTCAACAAAACCTATAAAAATGTATTCTGGATAATAAGTTCCACGGTATACACCTGGTCGTACCTAGAAAAAACCATCAACATCAACGAATACTTCAGCTACGTCATTGAATTAAAAACTATGACGAGCGACCAGATCATCAGCATCATTTGGAAACGCAATCGTATCAGTGGATTCAAAATTCAGTTTGAAACTGATGCAGGTTCTGCAGACGACAAGAAGTTTAAGAAACTGAATGAAGCAGAACAACAACAATGGTTGAAGAAGAAATTCTTTTCAGAACTCAATAGTTTTGCACAAAGCAACATCAGCTTAGCGCTGATCTACTGGCTGCTTTCTACTAAGGAAGTAGACGATAGCTCTATCACTGTCGGAACTTTCAAAAAACCAAACCTCAACTTCCTCACTGTCCTGGCCATGGATAAAATATACGCACTTCATGCGCTGATTTTACATGATGGTCTGACGATCGAGCAATTAGCTCAGGTATTAAATGTGACAGTGAAAAGCTGTGAATTGATATTGTTAGCACTGCTTGAGGATGGTATTTTGGTAAAAACCCATGAAGCTTATATGATTAATCCAATTGTATATAGAAATACCATTAGCTTACTTAAATCAAGAAATTTAATTCACTAATGAATAAGTTAGTCTTCATATCCCTATGGCTGATCACGAGCTTTTCCTCTTATGGGCAAGCTTCTGATAGTCTGAGCCTGGCGAAGATAGATTCTATCGTGGTCGCCAAGGTTGATTCAGTTCACACTTTGGATTCGGCACAATATGCCCAGCAAGCAGTCGAAAAGAAAAAAGTAGATCTCAAGACGCCTCCACAAGTCACAGAATTGATTTCCCTCCCAAATCTGTTTTGGAGTTTGATCTTTATTATCGTAGGCTATTTTGTGATCAAGTTTACTTCCAGAATTCTGGAAATCTTTGCGGAACGTAGTACCAAGTATCGTATCACCATCAAAAGCGTTATTCCTGTAATAAAAATTCTTGGCTGGGTGGTTGTCATCTTTTTGATCGTAGTCGGGATCTATCAGCCGCCTGCATCTACTGTGCTGGCATTCTCTGCTTCCATAGGCGTGGCAGTGGGTTTTGCTTCTCAGGATATTCTCAAAAACATCTTTGGTGGTATCGTAATCCTCTTTGATCGACCATTCAATTCTGGGGACAAAATTCAGGTAGGCGATACCTATGGCGAAGTGGTGGAAATCGGCTTGCGCTCCACCCGTATCGTAACACCCGACGACAATCTTGTCACTATTCCTAACGGAGAGATCATGAACAGCTCCGTGTCCAATGCCAATGCTGGCGAAGCCAACTGTCAGGTAGTAGCAGAAATCTATCTGCCTATTAATGCCGACACTGTACACGTACGAGCCCTAGCCATACAAGCGGCTCAGGTATCCAAATACGTATTCCTCAACAAACCCATTGTGGTCGTATTTTCTAATGAGCATAAGGAACGACAATCCATCATCAAAATGAAAATCAAGGCCTACGTGCTCGACATTCGAGACGAATTCAAGTTCAAAAGTGAAATGACTGAAATCGTAATTAAGAAATTGCTTGAAGAAGGAATATTGACGAAAGATTGAATTTCTTGTTTCATTCTAAATCTCTAAAACTGCTTATTGGATGGATAAACCTACAGGAATGTTTCTCATGATTCATCATATCCTCTAGCTTCGCAATAAATAGGCTCCTATGGCAGGCAAAGACATCCAAGAAGAACTTAAAAACCTACTCGTACTTCTCAAAAAAGAGAAGGAGGCTGACTTGCAGCAATACCGTCAGAAAATGGCTGGCACTTCGCTAAAAGAACGACGCAAACAAGGTGTCTGCTGGTATCCTATCAATTTAGAAAAAACCAAATTCGATGCTGGAGAAAGGTTAATTGTGAAAATATCACGACCTCCAGAGCATACGGATGCACATCTTTTTCAATCTGGAAAACTGATCAGCTTGTTCTCTGCCAATGGAGGGAATGGAGACTATGAAGATGCGGCAAATGGTGTCGTCAATAATGTGACCAAAACCCACATGCACATTACCATGAATGTAGACCATTTACCCGATTGGCTTCACCATGGGCAGATGGGAGTACAGCTACTGTTCGATGAAAATGCCTATCGGGAGATGGAGCGTACGTTGACAGCACTGCTCAATACAAAAGAAGAACGTATAAATGAATTCAAAAAAATACTACTAGGAGATAAAGCCGCACAATTCACTGACCATGAAACCATTCGTGATTTAGGATTGAATGACAGTCAGAATGCAGCACTACATCAAATTCACAATGCCAAGGATGTAGCTATCATTCATGGACCACCTGGCACAGGAAAAACCACCACGGTTGTACAAGCTATTTTGGAAACTTTGAAATCTGAAGACCAGATTTTGGTGTGTGCTCCCAGTAATGCTGCTGTTGATTTATTGGCTGAAAAACTGGGTGATCAAAAAATAGAAGTACTTCGCATCGGGCATCCTGCACGGGTCACTGAAGATATCCTGAATAAAACTTTGGATGCCAAGATTGCCAATCACAAAGATTTTAAGGATCTGAAAGCCTTGCGCAAACAAGCAGATGAGTACTTTGCCATGGCAGGTAAGTTCAAACGTAGTTTTGGTCATAATGAAAAAAAACAGCGAAAAGCGCTAAAGGACGAAGCCAGATCATTGAAAGCCCAAGCAGAACATCTCAACTATTACATTGTCAATGACATCATCAGCAAATCACAGGTTATTGCCTGTACATTAGTAGGTGCCAACAACCAAATGCTGAAAGGTATGACTTTCGAAACGGTATTTATAGATGAGGCCGCACAAGCACTAGAACCTGCCTCTTGGATTCCTATCCTAAAATCTGACAGAGTCATATTCGCTGGAGATCACTGTCAGCTCCCTCCTACCATCAAGTCTTTTGAAGCAGCCAAGGCAGGATTGGAAGTGACGCTTTTCGAAAAAGCCATTCAAAGAAATCAGGCGGACACCATGCTACAGGAGCAATACCGCATGCATGAGCAAATCATGAATTTTAGCAGCCGCTTATTTTACAAAGATCAGCTCATTGCCAATGAAATGGTAAGAAATTGGAGGGTATTTGTTGAAGATCAGACGGTTGAGTTTATTGACACAGCTGGCTGTGGGTACTTTGAGCAGGTCGATCCGGAAACCAGAAGTTCCTTCAACACAGAAGAGGCAGATTTACTTTTCAAGCACCTGACCAATTACCTGATGACTCTGGATGCCATGGGAAAATCGGATGATCTGGCGAGTATTGGAGTCATTTCTCCATACAAAGCACAGGTCATTAATATGCAAGAGCAATTGGCTGCTATGGAGTTGGATGAGATTACAACCAAGAAAGTTGCCGTCAATACTATTGATTCTTTTCAAGGTCAAGAACGTGATGTGATTTATATCAGCTTGGTACGTTCAAATGAAAATGGTGAGATCGGATTCTTATCTGACACCAGAAGAATGAATGTGGCTTTGACCCGAGCACGTAAAAAATTAGTCGTGATCGGAGATAGTGCCACCATAGGTCAGCACCCTTTCTATCAGAAATTTTTGGATTATGTCAATGAGGTGGATGCCTATCATAGCGCTTTTGAGTGGATGGCGTAAGTTGATAATTTAGATTTCCAGTCATCTGAAGCAAGCGTTCCGTTCTGGTAAATCTTCTAAATGCAATATTAAAATTCCATTTCTATCCAAAAACGATTGCATGAGCTCTGCGTTTGCAATGGAAAAACTAAGACTGCAATACTATATTTTGTATTTGCCACTTGTACAAAAAATCACACGCCCCTGACGAATATTCAATAACTCCCTACAAATATTCATCTGCCAATTTTTCATTCTTCAACTGGTTTTGATTTGAGCATAATTATTTAATTCTAATACTTTTTCAAAAAACAAAACCATGAAAAAAAATAACATGCTTTCCCTTGTATTTGGATCTGCACTAATTGCAATGTTCGCTACAAGTTGTGACGAAGACTTAACCAGCACTCCTTTGTCTATAGACTATCTAGATTCAGTTACAGTACGGATTTATCCTAAGACAGATTTAGATTTAACCTCTGCAGGCAATGAATCGGCACCAGCAGGAACCAGCGTTACAATCACTATTCCATACTCACAGTATTCTACTACAGGTACAGGAGGTGGCTCAAATAGCTCAATAGTTGTAGGTGATACGGTAAACGCGAATGGATTTGCAGAATTTACGGTACCTGTAGATGACAATGGCGTTAATGCTACTGTATCCGTAGATGGGTTCGAATTTGATCAAGTACAAGCTGATGGTAGCACTAAAGCTTCTTGGTATAATTTCACTCCAATAACCTATGCTTTAATATTAGGTGGCAAAAGTATCTATAGCCAAAGTTTAGCTACTATTACTGCGATTGATGAATCTTCAACTTTATTACCAGCTACATTGGTAGGCAATGTAACAGGAGAGTTCAACAATCAATCACCAGGTAAGGAATCCGCTCCAGAAGGAACAGTGGTTACGATCACCAAAGTAGACGGAGCAGAGCAGTTCGAAACAGAAACTACACTAGATGCAAACGGTCAATTCTCGATTGAGGTAGAGGTTAATAGAAACGGTGGCGACAGCTTTGAGGTCACTGTCAAAGCATTTAATGCCGAACAAGTTCAAACAGCTGGAGCTTCTCCTGCAACAATTAATGTAGAATTTGCTTCAACAACTGTTGACTACGATGATATTGTTCCAGGTCAAACAAAAATTCAAAATATTGTCCTAGCTGATCCAACAAGTACTGATACTGAAACTTCGGTTGAATTAATAACTATTAGCGGTACTATTTATTCTGAAACAAACGAAGATCAAGAGACTGCTTCAAGGGAGCAATTAGCTAATACTACATTAACTCTATATACAATTTTTGAAGGTGAAGATGAAGACGAAACTACAACAGTGCAGTGGTCTGAAGAAGTAACTACAGATGCCAATGGTAAATATACAGTTGACATTCCTGTAGACAATAATATCTATTTATCAAGTACGGCTCATGTGGATAGAACTTTAGATACTGGAGAAGTAGATGGTGATTTGAACCCTATTTATGAAACTACCACTTTTAGATTAGATATAGCCAGAGTCGCGGATGGAGCTGATACTGACGATACAGATGATGCTTTCCTATTGACAGGTGGATTGACCTTCGATCAAGGCGGTATAGATATAGGTACTGAAGCTGGCGCCGATCAATTTGCTAGTGACTGGGTTGAAGTAACTCAACCATGATTATCAGTAGGTGAATTCCATGCATAATCTGAAATAACTAACAAATTTAAAAGAACATCAAATGAAAAATATAGTAATATATCTGATGGTCGGAGTGATATGCTCCGGCTTTACAGCCCTTGCTCAGGATGGTGCTAGCACAAATAATGCAGCAGATACTGATAGACTGAAACCAAAAGCTGGTGATTTTGGGATAGGGATAAGTGCTATTCCTTACCTTAACTTTCTAGGTAACTTCGACACTGATCTAAACTTAGGAGATCAGACTTTATATGGCAAATATTTCTTGACTGATGCCACTGCGATTCGAGCTGTTTTATCAATGAATAACTATACTCAAATCTCAAATCTATACGCCCAGGATGATGCCGCAATAGCGCTAGATCCTACGAGTACGGCACAGGTAATAGATACACGAAAAATTAAGAGCTATAACATGGGCTTAACTTTAGGGTATGAAATAAGAAAGGACAGAAACAGATTTACCTTTCTCTATGGACCTTATGCGGGGTATCAGTACAGTACATCTAATACAGCATACACGCATGGAAATCCCATCTCAGCACTCAATGTTAATCCCTCCAGTAATTGGGCTGGTTCAGCTAGTGGTAGAACGTTGTCTTCCGATAACGGGATTACTCACACTCTCTCTGGTGGGCTATTTGCAGGAATTGAATTTTTCATCGCAAAGCAGTTTTCTGTGGGAGCGGATTTTACCTTGGCCTATAGTTACGCATGGAGCTCACAAGCAGACGCCAAGTACGAAGCATGGGATGGTACTCAAGTCTACGAATTTGATAGACCCACTAGCCCTGGCAATAAAAGCAGAGCCTTGAGTACTAACCAATATAGTAGCCCTACAGCTGCTGGAGCAATTTATATTCAATTCTATTTTTAGTACTTAAACTCTATGCAATCCTAATTACGAGTTACTGTATTAATGAATAAAATAATTAATAGCACTGGGTTTTGCTCAGTGCTGTTTTTTTATGTCTCAATTTGAATATTCAGTTTGTCCCTAAATAAGGCTACAATAAAACTAACCTTCAAATACTCGAAGAATGAACGTATAGAAGCAATCTTTTTATTCTTATGCATTCACGTTTTTTTCTCTAAACCAAAAGATTAAATTTGCGCTAGTTTTTTAAGGCTGACGGGCCAGCCTACTTATTATCCACAAAGAAAAAATTATGGCAAACAAGTATGATCTTATTGTGATCGGGAGCGGACCAGGTGGTTATGTAGCTGCGATCAGAGCTTCTCAATTAGGAAAAAAAGTAGCAGTAGTAGAAAAAGCCGAAATTGGTGGCATCTGTCTCAACTGGGGATGTATCCCTACCAAAGCCCTACTCAAGAGTGCACAGGTGTTTGATTACCTATCTCATGCACAGGATTATGGAATTACTGTCAAAGACGCAAAGGCTGATTTCTCTGGCATGGTAAAAAGAAGCCGTGGCGTGGCAGATGGGATGAGCAAAGGCATTCAGTTTCTATTCAAGAAAAATAAGATCGATCAATTGCTTGGTTTTGGTAAGCTCGCTGCCAATAAAACAGTAGTAGTCACTGACGATAAGGGCAAATCAGAAAACTATACGGCAGACCACATCATTGTGGCTACTGGTGGGCGTTCTAGAGAATTGCCAAACCTGCCCATTGATGGCAAAAAAATCATCGGCTACAGAGAAGCCATGAACTTGCCCAAGCAGCCTAAAAAAATGGTAATTGTAGGTTCTGGCGCCATTGGCGTTGAGTTTGCTTACTTCTACCACTCGATTGGCACAGAGGTAACTATCGTAGAATACTTACCAAACGTAGTGCCTGTAGAAGACGAAGATATTTCTAAGCAGCTGGCCAGATCATTCAAGAAGTCTGGTATGAAAATCATGACCGGGTCTGAGGTGACTGCTGTGGATACCAAAGGCAAAACCTGCAAGGTGACCGTCAAAACCAAGAAAGGCGAAGAAGTGATCGACGCGGACATCGTACTTTCTGCTGTAGGTGTATCATCTAACATTGAAGGCATTGGCTTGGAAGATGTAGGTGTAATGACAGACAAAGGCAAAATCCTGGTAGACGATTATTACAAAACAAATATCCCAGGTATCTATGCCATTGGTGATATTGTACATGGACCAGCATTGGCGCACGTAGCTTCTGCGGAAGCGATCATCTGTGCTGAAAAAATATGTGGAGAGTCTCCTGAGCCCTTAGACTATGGCAACATACCAGGGTGTACTTACTGTTCTCCAGAGATCGCTTCTGTAGGTATGACCGAAAAGGCTGCTAAAGAAGCTGGGTACGAAATCAAAGTGGGCAAATTCCCGTTCTCTGCTTCTGGTAAGGCACAAGCTGGTGGCAATGCAGAAGGGTTCGTAAAAGTGATTTTCGACGCCAAATATGGCGAATGGTTGGGTTGCCATCTGATTGGCGCCAACGTCACTGAAATGATTGCTGAAGCAGTAGTAGCCAGAAAACTGGAAACTACAGGCCACGAAATCATGAAAGCCGTTCACCCTCACCCTACCATGTCTGAAGCCATCAAAGATGCAGTAGAAGATGCGTATGGTGAAGCAGTTCACTTGTAAGAACAGCATTTAAACTTAGACTCCTTCAAAAATTATCCGTCATTGCGAACGGAGTGAAGCAATCTTATTGTTAGTACCGTATCTAAGATTAAGATCACTTCGTTTCACTCGTGATGACATAATAAAGATTTTTGAAGGAGTCTTTTTTTATACCCTTCCGTATATACACCCTTATGTCTAACAAAACTCCGTTCGCCAACTGGCCTTTTCATCCTGCAAAAACTCCTTTCTATTATGGCTGGGCAATTATCGTTTTGGGTACCTTGGGCATCTGCATGAGTATTCCTGGGCAAACCATGGGAGTATCCACTTTTACGGATAGCCTCATTGAGGCTTTGGGTATGAGCAGAAGTGAATTGGGGTTTGCCTATATGTGTGGCACGATCACCAGCGCCTCTGCATTGACTTGGGTGGGTATCAAATATGATCAACATGGCGTTCGCCCCATTGCCATACTTGCTTCCATTGGCATGGCTCTTACACTGATCTTTCTTAGTCAGACCGAATTGATTCAAAGTTATCTCCCTGGCTTTTTAGAAGGCCGAGTGGGTAATTTTCTGATTATGTATGTGGGATTTGCTTCACTCAGATTTACCGGACAAGGTGCATTGACACTGGTCTCTCGAAACATGATGATGAAATGGTTTGAAAAGCGCAGAGGTTTTGCCATGGGCTTTTCTAATGTGGTGACTTCACTCACCTTTTCTTCTGCTCCTGTGTTTTTCGAAATGCTGATCATGGACTATGGATGGAAAGATGCCTGGATGATCCTCTCAGTTATTGCTGGCTTGGGCTTTCCGCTAATTGTGCTTTTCTTATTTAGAGACGATCCAGAAAAAAGTGGTTTAAGGCCAGATGGTAATTACATAGAAAAAAAATCCAAGACCAGCCGTTTTCCAGTCGTCAAGCAATATAACCTCCATGAGACAATGAGTAGTTTCCCATTTTGGGTATTTGCCATGATGCTCGCCATGCAGGCTTTCTACTGGACGGGCTTCACCTTCAATGTCGTGTCATTATTTGAAACTGCTGACTACTCTAGAAGTACAGCTGTATCCATATTTGTCCCTTCATCTGTGATTGCTGTTTTGGTGACCTTGTCAGTCAGTAGTCTGAGTGATTTTATCAAATTAAAATATCTACTCTACGTCTCTGGTGTTGGGTCACTGATAGCCACTATTGGCATGATATACCTTGATAATTCGCCCTGGATGATCTACGTGATGATTAGTGGAAATGGTATTCTTCTAGGGCTTTATGGTGTATTTCTTTCTGTAGTCTGGCCAAGGTTCTATGGCACTGAGTATCTTGGTGCTATTTCTGGTCGTGCCATGACTTTAGTGGTTCTGGGCAGCTCAGTTGGCCCCATCATTTTTAGCGAATCATTGTCCAGAAACGGTAATTACGATGCTGCTGGGTGGCTCTGCTTTGCTATTTTTCTCTTGCTCACCATTGCCGGATTTTGGGCAGACAATCCACAGGAGAGGTTTAGAACTAAGTAACTCCCCAAGCTCGGTAGCTACTTCTCAAACTCGTGCGGAACTTAGTTCCGTGCGATTCATACCAACCCCGTTCTCAATCTCCCATTAGACAATTGCTTCCGGGTATGTGGCACAAATGTAACTTCTTAGCTGGACTCAGAAAGCAGGATTGGCCATAGAGTATTGTTGTCTCTAATTCCCCAACGGGGATAACTACTCACTCACCGAGTAAAACCGTCAGTTAAACTAAACATCTCATAAAACCCACGCCTCTTTATTAATTATGTAGCATCAGATAGACATAATATATTTATATGGCAACTTTATTGAAATCTACTCAAGCGCGTTTTCTTATCATAATAGCTACAGTACTATTGATCTTGATTGTTGGTCAGATAATCGTGCATCAAAGGATTAGTTTGCAGGCTGCTGATGCTGAGATTATCAATACTTCTGGTAAACAACGCATATTGAGTCAGCAAATAGCCAAGCTAGGACTACTCATGGCACGCACAGACAAACTTTTTGATACACAGGATCAAAAAGTTTCACAATACCTCAATGAACTACTTACCGAATTTAAGTCCAATCACACAAACTTAAACCAGCAGGAAAGCAAACTACACGTCCCTGCGCTGAATTCTCTCTATAGCAAAACAACACCTTCTTACCAGTCTATAATACAATTGGTTCAACGCTTGCAACAAGCTAATGATCTGTTGTCCAGACGGGTAGTATCTGACTCGCTCAACCTAAAAGCAGAGGAATTCCTTATCCACATGGAATTCATAGTAGACGAAAGTGAAAAAATTGCGGTTTCAAGAATAGACGATCTCAGGGCTGTAGAAATGAAACTAGCAGGGATTGCCATAGTCATTTTGATGTTGGAGTTTATTTTCTTGGTTTTTCCTTTATTCAAAGAAAACAAAGATCTATCAGCACTGATACTCGAGCTCAAGGAATCAAAGGCAAAAGTTATTGCTAAGGATGAAGAAAAAAGAAAAGTCGAAGAAATTCTCAGCAAGACCAATGAAGTAGCCCGAATTGGTACATGGGAAGTTGACAACGTCAAAGGAATCATCAGCTGGAGTAAAGTAACCCGAGAAATCCATGAAGTCCCAGAAGATTATACGCCAGAATTGTCCACAGCCATCAACTTCTTCAAAGAAGGGGCAAGCAGAACGGCCATAGAAAAGGCAGTGGAGGAAGCCATGGAAAAAGGAACCCCCTATGACCTGGAGCTTGAATTGGTCACAGCCAAGGGCAATAACGTCTGGGCCAGAGCGATAGGAAAAGCCGAGTTTGAAAATAATCAATGCACAAGACTTTATGGCGTATTTCAAGATATCAGCGCCATCAAAGCATCACAAAAAGCACTACATGCTACTAATGCAGAAATGAGTGCCATATTAAATGCTGGCCCTACTTCCATCATCACTACTGATCTGAATGGCATTATTACGAATTTCAATAAAGGAGCAGAAGATTTACTAAAATATACTGCGACTGAGATAGTGGGTATTCAAACCCCAGCCATCTTTCACCTAGAAGAAGAAGTAATAGAAAGAGGACTACAGCTATCAGAGGAATTTGGTAGAGAAATAGAAGGCTTCGATGTTTTTGTAGAGCATGCTAAGCAAGACACTTTCGAATCCAGAAATTGGACCTATGTAAGAAAAAATGGCTCGAAAATCCAGGTCCAATTAGTCGTCACTGCCTTGAAAGATGAAAACCAGGAAATTTGCGGTTACATAGGCATAGCCACAGACATCTCAGATATGGTAGAACAACAATCTAAACTGCTAGCCGCAAAAAATGATCTGAAAGAATTATCAGAAAGATTAACTTTTCAAAATCAACAATTGGCCAGCTTTGCCCACATTGCTTCTCACAATCTACGATCACCTATCAGCAACTTAAGCTCACTGCTCAACCTTTATAATATGTCAGAGGGAGAAGAAGAGAAGTCTAATATTTTCGGGCATTTCGAAAAAGTGATTGGTCACCTGACAGATACTTTGGAAGTGCTCGTAGAGTCTATCAAAATCAAAGAAGATCTTAATCAGCGTATAGAAACCATCTCTTTCGAGGAAATATTCAATAAAACCAAAGACATGCTCGTAGATGAAGTCTTACATACGGACGCCAAAATATCTTGTGATTTTTCCCAAGCACCCAAAGTATCTTACAACAAACTTTATCTTGAAAGTATCATGATGAACCTGCTGACCAATGCAATTAAATATAGGTCACCAGAAAGAAAGCCTGAGATTTCGCTAATTACTCGCGTGGAGGATGGAAAAATCAGCTTGGAAGTTCATGACAATGGTCTGGGTATAGACTTAGAAAAGCACAATCAAAAATTATTTGGCCTGAACAAAACATTTCATAGAAATCCTGAAGCCAAGGGAGTAGGCCTATACATTACAAAAACACAAGTAGAATCTATGAACGGAACGATCTCCGCCAATAGCAAAGTGAACCAAGGATCAACCTTTACAGTAAAATTTTAATCCCATGAACAAACCATACAAAATCTGCATTATCGACGACGATGAAATTTATAAATTCACCGTCACCAGTACTTTAATGATCAAAAAATTAGCAAGAGAAATATTGGAATTTTCGGATGGCGAAGAGGCGCTGGGCTTCATGACAGCCAATCTGTCCAATCACACACAACTCCCTGACGTCATCCTTCTGGATATCAATATGCCCATCATGGATGGTTTTCAGTTCATAGAGGAGTATATCAAAATCAAACCTAGTGTGAGCAAGAAAATTGCCATTTATATGGTCTCCTCCTCATTGGATCCCATCGATTTGGATAAGGCAAAAACTTACAATGAAATTTCAGATTATATTGTAAAGCCTATCAAACCAACTGAGCTTTTTGAAATTGTAAACCGATTAGAAATGGCTTCGTAAGTGCAAGACCTAACTGCTGCAAAACATGGTTTCAAGTCTTTCAACCCTACTCCGACCTCAGCCCTTCCGTTGGATTGGCTCTCACGGGTCGCATCACGGTAATATAGACTACGAAAAGCGCAAAGGACACAATGCCTAATCCGATCAGTACACTCTGAATCCAGGAGATTTCAATGTAATTCAAATAGATGGTTGACAAGATCGCGTCTGGTAGAAAATAGCCCATCAAAATTCCCAACATAAAAGCTGCTCCAAGAATTTTGATAAATGGTCGATTCACAAATGAAAGGATTTGACTGGCATTGGCTCCTAGCACTTTTCTAATACAGATTTCTTTGGTTCGACGATTGACATGCAAGGAAGCCATGGCCATGATACTAACTATACTGAGCACAAAAGCAATGATAGAAAGCCACATGAAAATATTCGCCAATTGCTCCGAACCCTCAATCATACTACTGTAAGCATAATCATGCTGCCAGTGATAGACCATGGGCCTTTCGAACAACTCCGCCCACACCTCTTCCACCTGAGCATATACCTCGTGATGAGGTTCCCCATTCGTGCGAAGGAAGAAATGATCTTTTTCGATCTCTGGCACGGCAGTGAAAATCAAGAGTGTGGGCTCATAATCACTGTATAACTCATCATCTCTGAAGTTATTGATCACACCGATCACGGTCTTATCCTCTCCATCCACAGTGATTTTCTTGTTCAGTGCTTCTCCCCCTACAAAATATTGCTCAGCAAAATATTGATTGACGATCACGTGGTCAGAAATATCCTGCTGGCTGCTCTCTCGAAAGTCTCTTCCTTCTGCAAAAGTGACGCCCATTTTATTCAGAAAAGCACCTGCGACTTTGTAGTTGTTCACTTCTGTGGCCAATTCATCTATTTTAATATTGGCCTCATGACTGTAGCCGACCAGATAGTGATAAGACCCAAAAGTTTCTTTGGTGAATAGTTTTTCATCCAAAGCGGTTTTCAACTGTGCGTATTCATTACCATCTTTTACGCGGATAATCATCAGGTTTTCTGTATCATATCCATAATCCTGCTCCTTTAGAAAATCAGCATTCTGCATAAAAGTGAGTCCTGCTAGTAGAATAGCAATGGACAAACTATACTGAAAAATCGCCAGTACATAGTGAGTCAGTCCGAAACCCTTGGCTGTCAGTCTGTGATTTAAAATGGTCACGGGCTTGAACTTGTGTGCATACAGCGCAGGTACCAGCCCCGTAATTATTGTGACCGCCAGCATAAAAAGGAAAACAAAAGTAAGCACGCCTGTCATATCCAAATCAGTGAGTAAAAACTGCTGATTTCTGATACTCAAGAATTCTTCGCTAATGATATTGATCAAACTGAGCGAAAACACAAAGGCTAAAATCATGATGATCAATGTCTCGAAAATGAACTGAACGAAGATCATCCGACTCGAAGAGCCTATCGTTTTGCGTACACCAATTTCTTTCACTCGGCTAGAGATGAGTGCCACGTTTGTATTGGCCAGATTAAAGCAAGCTACAATCAAGATCAAAACGGCCATGGTACAGAAAATCAGAAACTCATTCGTTTCCACAGGCATGTTACCATAAGAAATAGTAGTCTCTGCAATCGGATTGTGCAAAGGAGTTAATTCGAATCTTTCAATTTTTTTGTTGGGATTGGCTTCATTATGCGGAGCAAGATATTGCTCCATGAAGTCCTCAACAGGCACTTTTTGATCACTACTAGTCAACTGCACATATTGTCCAAATTGGAAACTATGCATTTCCCAATCAGATCGATCCAATTCAAAATAGGTAAGTAAAGTTTCAATATTGAGTAGGCCTTCGAAAGCAAAACTGGAATTGTTAGGGATTTTTTCAAATACGCCCAATACATGAACATCTGGGAATTTTCGGCCGTAGTAGTAGACTGACAATCGCTTACCCACTGGCATTTCATCGCCGAAAAGTTTGGCAGCATAAGCCTCCGTCAAATAGATTCCATGGAGATCAAAATTCTCTTTAGATCCATACTTGAGCGGCAAGTCAAATACTTTCAAAAAACTAGGCGAAGCAAAAGACAATGCCGAAGGAATGTAGTATTTGCCCTTTCCGATACTTATGTTGGCAGCCAAATAGCTTACTGCATGTTTCACACCAGAGTGATCATTGACCAGTACTTCTTCTAGCGCCAAAGAAGACATTTCCCATCTGTCCAATCCCTCTACTCCTGGTCGCATGGCATGCACGCGATAGATGTTCTCTCCAGTGTACACACTATCGAATTCACGATTGAATCCATAAATCATGTAGGACACAATACAGAAGGCTAGGGCAAAACCCAACCCAAAAACATTGAGTGCCACGTAGCCCTTGTTTTTGGCGATGTGGCGTAACGATAACTTGAAGAATGATTTGATTAATGCGCCTGAAGTATCCATTTTATAATCTGTTTTTCGTGCGTATGATTTACAACAGCGGAGCACATTCCAGCAATACTGTACATTGGCTCGCCACTTACTGCCATTCTCTCGGCGGATTTGATACACCTCCTCAAGGTCACCTGAGAGTTCTTCGAACCGATCCGATCGACAATACCATTTGAAGATTCGGTAGGCCCATTTGGGCGGTTGATAGTCTGGGTCTAGCGGTTCCATTGAAAGGCGATTTCAGGAATTTGTTTTCTCAATTGCTCACGAAGCGTTTGCTGTTCGTCAATGGCTTTTTTCCCTACAGGTGTGATGTAAAAGAGTCGCTTACGTTTGCCACCACGAAGCCCAGAGGCCTCTCCAAGCTTGGACTCCAAGAATCCTTTTTCTTCCAGTCGATACAAAACGGTATGTATCGCACTGATATTGATGCTTTTGCCTGTTTGCTTTTCGTACTCCTCAGCTATCCCTACCGAGTAGGCCGAATCATATCGCATGGCTACAATCAAAATCACCAATTCTTCCAGACTTCCCAACTTATAATTACCCATTGCATATTATTTTATTCACAATTGTAAGTATTATAAATTCAAAAACAAATTTATTATTCACTTTTGTAAGTATTATAACAAAATTGTTTCATTTATGCCGTTTACCAGGCCCAATTGGTAGTTCATTAGCCACGCATGACATTAAGAAATAAGTTCCGTTAATCATGCAAATGTTAGCTCCTAATTAGTGCGTTTGATTTCCACCATTAAATCGGGTAAATTCACATACTATGGCTCAATACAAACTAACCATCAACAATCAAACACATCATGTTGATGTTGCACCTAACACACCTATTCTCTGGGTACTCAGAGATCACGTCAATTTAGTCGGCACGAAGTTCGGATGTGGCATTGGACAATGCGGCGCATGCACCATTCATCTGGACGGAGTAGCCATCAGGTCTTGTTTGCTTCCTATTTCGAGTATTGGTGATCGCTCGATCACCACAATAGAAGGGTTGTCTTCAGAAGGGGATCATCCTGTGCAGAAAGCATGGATAGAGCATGACGTGGCCCAATGTGGCTATTGCCAATCTGGTCAAATCATGAATGCAGCATCACTAATAACTCGCAATGCAAACCCAAGTGATGAAGATATCGAGCAGGCCATGAATGGCAACATTTGTCGCTGCGGAACTTATGTTCGCATCAAAGCGGCCATTAAAACAGCAGCTAAAGAAAGCTAATCTCCCCAATTCAATCCAACAAAATCGTAGATCATGACGCTCATCAAAACAAAATATAATAGACGCTCCTTCTTGAAAGTATCTTCTGCTGCCAGTGGTGGGTTGGTACTTGGGTTCAATTGGTTGGCTTCCTGCACCCCCACTCCAGAGCAAATCAAACAGATGCCCGAGGAATGGTTCAATATGAATGCCTTTCTAAAAATAGGTGACAATGGCATCGTGACCATCCTATCTCCTAACCCAGAGATAGGACAAAATGTGAAAACTTCCATGCCCATGCTAGTGGCAGAAGAGTTGGATGTGAATTGGAAAGATGTGATGGTAGAGCAAGCGGGATTAGATACAAAAAAATACGAACGACAATTAGCAGGTGGTAGCCAATCTATTCGTCATGGTTGGCAAAGTCTACGCATGGCAGGGGCAACAGCAAGAAGAATGCTTTTAGAAGCAGCAGCCAAGCAATGGAATGTACCTGTAGATGAATTGACCACTTCTGAGGGCGTGATCAAGCATCACTCTGGCAAATCAGCTGGCTACGGAGAAGTGGCTTCTACAGCTGCTACCCTAAACATTCCGGAAGAAGTAAACCTGAAAGATCCGAAAGATTTTAAGATTATAGGCACACCTACAAAAAATGTAGATGGCCCTAAATTGATCAAAGGAGAGTCTTTGTTTGGAATAGACTACAAACGAGAAGGCATGCTCATCGCCATGATGGTTCATGCCCCTGCCTTTGGTATGACCGTGAAATCAGTGGACGATACAGAGGCACGCAAGATGCCAGGCATCAAAGGCATCATTACCATCAATACCCTTCCAGATGGCATAGAAAGAGAATGGTCGGACGTCAATGCATTTACCAAGTTAGTCGTTGTAATAGGCAATAGCACTTGGGAAGTTATGAACGCCAAGAAAGCACTAAAAATAGAATGGGAAAAAGTGACTGAAGGTGAAAACACGACAGATCACACCAAAGGCCTGACCGACTTGCTCAAAAAGCCTGAAGAAGGAGATGTAAGAAAAGACGGCGATCCTGATACAGTATTCAAAACTGCAGCTAAAGTTATTACACAAACCTATGGCGCTCCATTCCTTGCTCACAATACCATGGAACCCATGAACTTCTTTGCTGACGTGACAGCAGATGCAGCTGAGTTGGTTGGCCCTATTCAAACCCCCGAATACCTCAGCAAGACTTTATCCAGAGTATTGGAATTGCCCGAAGACAAAATTTCAATCATGATGACTCGGATGGGTGGCGGCTTTGGCAGACGGCTTTATGGCAACTTCGCGGTAGAGGCGGCAGTCATTTCCAAAACAGTGAATGCTCCCATCAAGCTCATATATACCCGTGAGGATGACATGACACAAGGCACCTACCGTCCTGCTTATCAGGTCAAATATGAAGCTGCCCTCAATGATCAGAATGAAATGGTGGGGTTTAAAGTCCGGGCGGCAGGCATACATGCTGCTCCCCTGTTCGAAAATCGTTTTCCGGCTGGCGCGGTCGATAATTATCTAGCCGAAAACAAAGAACTAAACTCCAACATCTCTACTGGAGCTTGGCGTGCCCCCCGCTCCAATTTTATCGCTTTCGCCGAACAATCATTCTTAGATGAAGTGGCGGAAACCATAGGAAAAGATCCGATTGATTTCAGATTGGAGTTATTTGATCGAGCTATTGCTAACCCAGTAGGGTCAAACAATGACTATGATCCAGAGCGATATGCGGGCGTATTGAAATTGGTAAAGGAAAAAGCCAAATGGGGAACTAATCTGCCTGGAATATCAAGAGGTGTCTCTGCCTACTATTGTCACAATTCTTATGTAGCACAAATTGTAGACATCAAGATGGACGATGATTTACCTATCATCCAAAAGGTTTGGTGTGCAATCGACTGTGGTATTGTAGTGAACCCAGAAGGCGCGATCAATCAGGTTGAAGGCGGAATCATAGATGGGATCGGCCATGCCATGTATAGTGCCATGACTTTCACAGGAGGCAAACCAGACCAATCCAATTTCAATAAATACAAATTGATCCGTCATCAGGATGCACCAAAAGCCATAGAGGTTTTCTTTGTGCAAAATGGTATAGACCCTACAGGGCTAGGTGAACCTTCTCTCCCCCCTGTTGCGGCGGCATTGGCGAACGCCATCTATTCAGCTACGGGTAAGCGAATCAGGCAGCAGCCTTTCATAGAGAATTTGGGGTAATCAGTTATTTCTTTGAATAGTTCGACCCAACTGGCATGGAAGCAACTTCCATGAGCACTCGAAACTACAGCGTTTTCAATTCTCTCTCCAACTCCTCCTCCATCTGCTGTTTATCAGTATAGGTAGGTGGTGCCACTCGATTATCACAATCTGTAATGGAGCATCTCTCACAGGTTGTATGCACCGTTTTCTTTCTCAAATCTGGATCTTTGATAAAGTTGAAAGCTCCTTTTAAACCATCAGTCATCAATAGTCCAAGGGTAATACTGCTGGCACCATCACCTTTATAATTGTCTGGTTCGGCCACAGAAATACAGAAATACGAACTATTGGTTTGCCAATATTCTGAAACCTGCGCGTCAATCAAAAAATCCGCCTTTTTGCTTCGGATATTTTTGATTGCACTGATCGAGACCCATCTATGACATAGATGCTCATCCAGTTCCGTGTGATAAGGGTTGTGCAACTGAGACAAGTGAAGCTCTTTGGTGATATCATATTTGATCAGGTCATTCGTACTTTGCAAACGAATAAAGAACAAATCCCTAATATTGAAATGGTGAGGCAATAGATTGGTGAATCGCTGTAGAAGCGTTTCGGGAGTCACCTGATACTTTTGCAAAAGTTTGCCAATCAGACTCGGCTTCCAGACAGTTGATCGCGCGACCAACTCAATATCCTTCACCAGCTCATCTGCATCCATCAGCAGTGCTGCGGCAAAATAGGAAGCCTTAAAATTGCTCAACAATTTCTCAAATGAAGCCTCCTTATTCAATTGTGTTTCAAAAGATCTTTCTTCTGATTTTAAGTATTGAAAACCCAATTCCTTAGAAAGGATAAATGTCTCCTGCGCTTCAGACAAACCTTCATTGATATAGAGAACCTTCTTTTCTGACTGATAATACGATCTGAACTTCCTCAACTTCTTGTTCTTGGCCAGACTTACCCGATCTACAGTAATATCATATTGCAGACGTAGTATATCTGCAAGCACCTCGTATCCATAAGGCACCTTATTCTTGAGTTTCATTTCCTTTTTGAAGGACTGAACGGCCTCTTCCAATTCGGGAAAATAATTGTCGTGCATATCCTGATACGAACGAAGTGCAATCCGATAGAAATGCTCCTTCTCTATCTGATAGCTTCGCACCATTTTTAGAATCGTACTGATAAAAGCACTGATTCGATCAGGCGAGTTACTAAACACATCAATCAGCTTATCAGGACTGATCCCAAATTCATCCAGTGGAAAAAATTTAAAGAACCCTGAGTTCAATAATTCAATGACTGGACGGAGTTTTTTGTCTGCCCTAGTACTGACCAGTTCATCATAATCCAATTGGAAAGCTTGCGCCAACGCACTGATTTTATCTGGCTTGGGATATTTTTTACCCTTTTCTATGTCATTCAAATAAGAAACTGATAGTCCTGTCTGCTTTGACAGCTCCTGATAGGAAACCTTATGCTGCAAGCGCAAATGCTTGATTTTGAAGCCTAGGATAAGTTTTACAATGTCATTATCACTGATCATCTGTCTTTCAATTCTTTGATGAAGCTAAAATAGATTAAAAAAAGGAAATAAATTAATTAGCGGAATTTCCGCTTTTAGATTATTTATATATATTTGAAGAAATATTCGCAACTATGTCACAACTACACATTACACCAGAACGGCTCCTAACCTACCAGGATATCTACACTGACGAGGTTTTGCAAGCCCTAGAAGCACTCGCTCCTCTCAATGCCAAGCAGAAGGTTTTGATGGAGGAAAGAAATCAACGAAGAGCTGAACGTATCGCCAATAAAAGTTTATTGGATTTTTTACCAGAAGATGCCTGCATAGGTCCAGATCATTTAAGGGTGGCTGACATCCGACTGGGTGACTTTGAATGCAGCGCGATTCCCAAAGATTTGCAACGTCAATGGATCCAGGGCACAGGCCCTGCAGCCAAGCCCAATGCTACTTTAGAATCAAGTATCAGAAATGTAGCCTATGCCCTGCTGTCTGGTGCCGATGGTTGGATGTTTGATGGAGAAGATGCCCTGGGCCAAATTCAAGCCATGTCGCTCGATAATCAGCGCAATCTGAAACTGGCGATTCATCGTGATGAAAAATTCATGAACGCTGCTTCACAAGTTTCTGAAGAGATGAACAAATGGGCACAAAGCTTTTTTGGTAAACCCATTATCAAAAATTGGAAGGAACAACTTGATTTTACCACTTTGATTTTTCGTGCACGCGGTCTGCACTTAGACGACAGACACATCACCATGGAAAATGGAGAATCCTTCTCTGCATCCATTACTGACCTGACCTTATTTGTAGTAAACAACCACAAAGCACTGCAAGCCAAAGGTGCTTCTATTGTATTGTATCTACCCAAAATTCAAACTGCGCACGAAGCTGCTTTTTGGAACACCCTGCTTTCTACACTTGAGCAGCACTTAGGTATGGAAAAAGGCACCATCAAGTGTTACGTTTTGGTTGAACAGCTGGAAGCCACTTATCAATTGCTCGAAATTCGAGCAGCATTAGGCCTCCACTTTGTCGGATTCAATACAGGACGATGGGACTACATCAATGCAGTAGCAGATGCCATGTGTGGCATTGATGATTTTATCAATCCAAACATTGAATCTATCACCATGACCTATGCCTATATGGGTGCTTATGAAGATCGTGTGCGCAATGCTGTGAATACCCCTGACCAAAATGGCAATTACAGCCTATGGCAAGGTGGCATGGAACCAAACATTCCTGTTGGCTCTCAAGGAGGTGTAAAAGCCAGCATGGAAAAGGCATTGGCAGGAGCCAAAAGAGAGCAAGCCGCAGGAGCCTCTGGCAAATGGGTCGCCCACTGGAAGATGGTACATATCATTCGTCCCGTTTGGGAAGAAGCTGGTGAAACCAATCAACTGGGAAGAGACTTCGGATCACTGACATACACCAAAGAAGATCAGCAAGCCTTGATCACTCTGGCGGATGCCCCACTCACTATCAGAGGTGGGAGAAACCTCCTGAGCGTGGCCTTGCAGTATGGCAATGCCTTTTTGCAAGGTTTTCAAGCCGCAGCTTTGAAACCAGCAGATTTTTTTGGCAACGACGACATTCTCTACCTCATGGAAGATATGGCGACTGGAGAAATACGACTGAGCGTACTCTGGGAATGGCTACACAAGGGAGCCAGACTCACAGAGGGAGATGACGAGCTTTCGCTCAACAATGGCGCTTTATTCACCAGGGAAATATTTGATCAGATGCTGACCGAAGAATATCAAAAACTGCTGGACGCCGAAGACAAAGACGTGCACAACGATTCGAAAACGACAACGCTACCTATTTCACGAGAGATCGTCCGAACCTACGTCACTTCTGAAACCAAAGGGCCATGGTTTATTGATTTACTGAACCTAAACCTGAATAATGAATCATTGGAAGTCGCAGAAGAGCGAATTGACAGATATTATAACCAGCTGACTGCAACGGGTCAGCGCATCACTGAAAATCTTGATTTACAACCCAATACACATATAAACGCATAATACTATGAAAAACGAGGCACAACTCATCAAAGACAGAACAGCCACAATGGAGGCTTACTTCAACGAGCCCAGGTTCAAGGGCATCAAAAGATTGTATTCTCCAAGACAGGTCGTCGAGCAGCAAGGCACGATTCCGACCAGCTATACTGTGGCTCAAAAATCTGCTGAGGCGTTTTTCAAGCGCTTACGCGAATTGCACAACGAGAAAAAGCAAATCACAACTTTTGGTCCATACACGCCAAGTCAGGCCGTGATGATGAAAAGAGCGGGCATAGAAGGCATCTACCTCGGTGGCTGGGCTACTTCTGCCAAAGGGTCTGCGGACGAAGACCCAGGGGCTGATTTAGCCAGCTATCCATTGAGCCAAGTGCCCAACGAGGCGGCAGGTATCGTGCGCGCACTCATGGCTGCCGACCGCAACCAACATTTTCAACGTATGAAAATGTCTGAGGAACAAAGACAAACTTCTCAAGCGTTCGACTTCCGCCCATTCATTATTGCGGATGCAGATACCGGGCATGGTGGCGACGCCCATGTTAGAAATTTGATTCGAAGATTTGTAGAAGCAGGTGTTACCGGCTACCACATTGAAGATCAGAAGCCAGGCACCAAAAAATGTGGTCATCAAGGCGGTAAAGTTTTGGTATCCAGTGACGAGCAGATCAAAAGAATCAATACGGCAAGACTGCAGCTCGATATCATGGGCGTACCGGGCATCATTGTAGCCAGAACGGATGCGGAAGCCGCTTCTTTATTGGAAAACATTTCAGATGAAAGAGATCAGCCATTTGTTTTGGGTGCCACGAATCTGGAAGTTCCCTCTTACAAGAATGCTTTCCTGGCTTTGCAGCAATGTTTGAGCGAACTAGGTGCCACCCAAATCAAAGGCCATGAGTTGTATCAGGTTGGGAAAGAGGATCAAGAGGCGGCTCGTCAGTGGGTGCTGAATGCTCCCTTTGCTCCAAAAATCAAGGAACTGAAGGAAGATTTGATCAGTGATGATGCGAGTAAATTCGAACCTGCCTATGATCAAATCTCAGCCGAATTTGTGAAATTCTGGGAAGCTGACGCAGGGGTAACCACCTTCAGATGTGCAGTAGCCAATTACCTCGAAGAGTGTAGAAAAGAAGGTGAAGAATTCGAAATGTGTCACCAGGAATGGCTACAGTTTGCATCCGCGGCTTCTTTGAGTCAGGCACGCAAAAAAGCAGAAGAACTAGGTGCTCATGTAAAATGGGACTGTGACTTGGCCCGTACACCAGAAGGGTACTATCAGGCTAAGGGTGGCATTCCGTTTGCGATTGCAAAATCATTGGCCGTGGCTCCCTATGCAGACATACTATGGATGGAAACAAAAACTGCAGACTTGGAGGACGCCAAAAAATTTGCAGAAGCGATTCATGAGCTGTATCCAGACAAGATGTTGGCCTACAATCTGTCGCCATCATTCAACTGGGATACTACTGGCATGACTGAAGAGGAAATGTCTAAGTTTCCAGAGGAGCTAGGCAAGATAGGTTTTGTATTCAACTTCATTACTTATGGTGGCCACCAGATTGACGGATTGGCCTCAGATGAATTTGCAAATTCATTGCAGACGGAAGGCATGCTGGCGCTAGCCAGAGTTCAGCGAAAGCTGAGACTGCTCGACTCGCCGTACAAAACACCACAGTCGCATGTAGGTGGCCCTAGATTGGACAGTGCCTTAGCAGCGAGTTCTGGCAGAACGGCAACCACCAAAGCCATGGGCAAAGGCTCGACACAGTTTCAGCACTTGAAGCAAACGGAATTGCCGACTACGCTGCTGGATCAATGGATTACAGAATGGTCTGAATTTTACAAAATCAAGGACAAGATCCAAGTAAAATTAAAGCCTCACAAACCTGGGTCTACAGTGATGGAGCTGGCCTTGATGATTGGCGAGGAAAAAGCGGCTAACATGGTCTTTACTTCTGTGACAGACAGAAACAAACGTCAGATTCTTTCTATCAGAGATCAGAATATGTTTAGGGATGATCTGAGGCAAAAGCGCCTGATGACATTGATGCATTTGTTCATCATCAACAGATACCAGTGTGATACCGTGCATTATCTCACACCTACGGAAGACAACGCCAAACAGTGTGAAGCGATGCTCAAAATGGAGCTTTATGCGGCATTTACTGATGAGATCGGGCAGATTATCGTAGCGGATATCGCTACGGATGAAGTTCGGGCCTATGTAAATATCGAAGGTCGCATCTCTAGACTCATTCATAAAGAACAACAAACCCAATTGGTAGATGCTTAAGGTCGCTACCGCAGATTTATGGGATCAGCACGGTGCAGACATGCACTGTGTGGATCCCATTTTTCGTTCTTATGGAGCGAAAACCAGTTTCCAAGGCGAAATCACCACACTCAAACTCTACGAAGACAACAGTCTGGTTCGCAAGCAACTAGCAACCCCTGGCAAAGGCAAAGTACTCATAGTAGACGGCGGTGGCAGCTTCCGCTGCGCATTGGTCGGGGATCAACTCGCCGAACTCGCCATCCAAAACGAATGGGAAGGCCTTATCATCTATGGTTGCATCCGAGACTCTGCCGTGATCAATACCTTGCCCATAGGTATCAAAGCCCTCAACACCAGTCCAGTAAAAAGCATCAAGAAAGATCAGGGGGAGATTGATATTTCGGTAAAGTTTGGCTCTACCCTGTTTGTGCCTGGGTATTATGTGTATGCGGATGAGGATGGGGTTTTGGTTTCGCCACACTCCTACTAACTTCATTTCAGTGGCTCAGCCACCATAGTAGCGAGCTCCAAAGCAACTTTAGAACCAAAGAATTATATTTAAAATCATCTCAATTTAAAGGCAAACGGCATCACCATTTCTTCTTTAGCAAGCTTACCATCAATTTTCTTTGCATTCCATTTTCCACATTTTTTAATTGCTTCAATTGTAATTTCATCTAGCCCATAACCCAAACTTTTTCGGATTTCAAAGTCTGACAATGTCCCATTTTCATTCACAATGAACTTAACATGCACTCGACCAGTAATTCTATTCTTTTTAGCCTCATTTGTGTATCTAGCATATGAATACCACTTTTGATAGAAATTAGCATATCCGCCTTTAGGTTCGGCATTAATCGTATCTGTCAAATGCAGAGATTCCTTAAAAACCTCATTGTTATGACTTTTAGCTGCCACTAAAGAACAGAAATAAAAGACTGGAATGAGTAGCGTAATGATAAATTTCATATTGAGTTTTTTTTTGTAAAAAATCATTTAAAAATCAAATAAACCGTCGCCATCAATCCACCAAAGAAAAGCGCCACTCCACCAAAATAAAAAATACTCTTCAATGGCTCAACTACCACCTCTCCGTAGCTAATACCAATAAAGAACCACCCAATGAATAGGACAATGAGCGATATGATGCTGGATTTGGTGGATTTCATATTTAACAACCTGCCCTATCAGCGACAGTTGAAACGGGTTTGAGGTTTTGGGGTGAACGTACGTGCATAGCGAGTGTGCTCATGGTTTAATTAAGACAGAAAGATAGCTGAACCCACTCGACCTACCTTGCGTGATAGCCTTCTTTCCATAGTATGTATTCTGCTCCACGTTTGGTCCGGTTAGCTTCATTGTTAAAATTGTTCAGCATCCATTCCCGTCGGGCCTCTGGAATTTCATTGATCAGCCATAGAAGTGCCTTCGAGGTAAATTTCTTAAAATCTCTAACAGTAGAAACCAGATTGTGACCCGCTGCAGCACTCACAATCAAATGTAAGTGATTTGTCATTATCACGTAAGCATGTACTTGCAACCCTTTCCCTCCTACACAATAATTAAGCGAATCTATTATGCAATCTTTATAGGCTCTTCTTACAAATAAATCCAACCAGCCTATGATGGTAAAAGTAACAAAGTATAATCCTGAATGGTCTCTTATCTTGTATCGGTTGGCATAAATGATAAAGATAGAAAACTCGTATTTCAAATGCTAAACAAGGTTTCAGTCGCAATGCAATTGCGACCGAGCGGATTGACCTAAAATGTTGTTTACTATATGGGTTACATCAGAGCGAGTCTAGTAGATTTTTTTATACCATTAGGGCTTAGAAAACCTTAACTGCAGTACTTCTAGAGCCAGTTTCTCTAGTCCGGACGATTTCAAAATCCACCACACCCAGTACCAAACCTTCTTCTGTAATCACCTCTACCTCCCACTGACCTGGCCTTACCCAGTGTTTGTAAGTATAGCCACGATAGCCGTCCGCTCTGCCGCCTCGTATTTTTATCCCAATGTCTTCTACTACCTCCCAGCTTTCTATTTTGGGGTTATACCATTTCCAACGATGGAAGATGGATTTCTCCAAGTTGGTAGGGGCGAAAATGGAAGTGAAAACATATACATTCTCAGTTGGCCGCCAAAGAAGCTTCAGTCTATGTGTACGCCAAAAGACATACCATTCGTCTTTCTCGTACAAGACAGCGTATTTATCATTTTCATATTTTACCTGATGAGCCACCAGTCCACTATTCAGCGCTAGTGGCACAGGCGGAATGAGGTTGAAAAAATAGAAGACATTGATCAGAGCATAGATGCCAATCACCAAACTTAAGAGTTTACCCAGGTGCACTTCTTTTCTTGTTTGTGCACTGGCACGATAGACTTTCCATATCAAAGCCAAGGTACAGCCCACGCTAATCAAACCCGAAAGGATAAAGACATAGGTATTCATGTACTTGATCCATACCGGAACCATGAAGGTAAAAAAGGTAAAGCTGATGAAACTATAGACGCTAAACTGTAGGTACTTATTGGATATTCTTCTTTTTAAAAATTCATTTGCCACAAATAGAATGACCAAGATGGTAAAGAAAGAGACGGTCTTAGTCAAAGACACGCTTCTTGAAAAATAGATCACATACGCGCTAGATAGCGCTCCAAAGAAAAACTGGATTGCCAATGGAAAGTATGGTTCGAATCGTTTCAAAAAAGTCCCATGCCATCTACCATCACCAACAAGATTGAAAGCATAAATGGTGAAGGTGAGCGAGGTCATGTGAATACAGAGCATGGTCAGGTCATAAGCTCGATCAATACGCCCTAGGGTAAGCGAATCAAAAATAAATCCACCAATAAAGAAGGTAATAGGCGCATACTTCTGATTCCTTTTGAGGTAGGCGCTGAAGGCGCTATTCCTGAACTTGGTTACAGCTCTATTCATTCCATTTTATCATGTTGCCATGGATAGGAGGTTATAATTCGAAGATGAGTTCACCTGATTCAATTGTCAATTGATCTCCTAGATCATTGAACAGTTTGCAATTAAATTTTGCCTTAAAAAAAGTAGTGCCTTCCTGTGAGATCACCTCGTAAATATCAAAAACTGATCCAGTCTGATCTACATCCAAATCTCCACCAAGAGAATTGTTCGAATACCATGTCGTTTGTTGGTCGTCCTCGTATTCCATCACGACCCCAAATCCTCTATATGCTTCAAAGGCTATAAAGAAACTAGCCTCATTAGCCTTGACTTGGTATAAAAAAAGTGAATCCAGGTTCTGAATCCCTTCTTCGACTTCCATGATTTGATAAATTTGAACATTGAAACTTTCATTTTTTAAAGCATCCAATGCAAATACATTCAATCTGCCATACCCAACCGTCTTGACATCTCCCTCTTCTTTTATAGCAATTACTAATTGAGGACTAAACGAATCCTCTCTCATAATCCCTTTCTTGGTATTCTGATCGGTTATATCAAATGAAACAGTCGCTTGCGAAATAACTTCCTCTTTCCTCACATCTTCATCTCGGCAAGAAAATGATATTAGTATGAAAATGAATAAATAAAATCGGATGACGGTTTTATACATGGGAGAATAATTGACTACACTAGCTTATTATTATTGCTTGCAATTTATATGATTTAAGAAATAAGAAAAGGCATATTTCAAAACAGTCAGAAAGCATGCCAAGCATTTCTATGTCAAATCAGAAAAAATTTGGACTCTATTGGATTTGTCCAATTCTACTTACCAGTAAGAGTCAGCTAGAAATAAATATTACTTCTGGCACTGACCAACCTTTAGAGCTACACCTGTAAGTAGACGGTTTCTTACTCCTGCCTCAAAGACTTCACTGGATTGGCTGTAGCTGTTCGGATCGACTGGAAGCTAATCGTCACCAAAACCAAAGCAATCGTTACTAGGCTGGCTATACCAAAATTCCAATAGGAAATATCCACACGATAAGCAAATTCATCCAGCCAGGAATTAGCTAAATAGTAGGCCGCAGGAATGGCAATCAGCATAGCACCAATAGCCAGTAAGACAAAGCGCTGAGAGAGCATCAACACCAATCCAGAAACTGAAGCACCCAAGACTTTGCGAATGCCCACTTCTTTCATTTTTTGCCCTGCTATAAACATGATCATGCCATAAGAACCCAGACAGGAAATGAGAATAGCCAGAATCGAGAAATTACTGATCAAGTGACCCAATTGCTCCTGTTCACCATAGCTCTGAGCCAGTTGTTCGTCCAGAAATTGAGCAGCGAAAGTTTCTGTGGGAAAGTGTTTGTTCCAAATCCCCTCAATCTCACTTAGCGTCTGTGGAATATTCTGATTGTTGATCTTAAATGAAAAATGCGTAAAGGCTGCTACTCGTATATCCACAATCATTGGTCCCATGGCCTGTGACAATGGCATGAAGTTGAAGTCTTGGGTCACACCTATCACCTTGCCAATTTTACCCTCCATATTAATAGATCGACCCAGAGCCTCTTCAGGTGTACCAAAATCGTAGGTGTCAACTGCTGTCTTGTTTATAATAAATGCCGCTTGAGGGTCTGTTTCAAATTCCTTAGAAAAGTCTCGTCCTGCAATTATTTCAATGCCATACGTACTTACAAAATCGTAATCAACAGACAGCACAGGTGCCAACAGGTGATCCTCAGAAGTAAAACCATCTGGTATCACATTTCTATGTGCTACACCACCTCCAGGCACTCCGGCCGACAAGGTACTGGCTGTCACTCCTGGAATACCAGCTAGTTCAGCTTCAAAAGCATCCATGGCTTTACGTTTGTCCTGACTGACCGCCCCGAAAACATTATTGAAATTGGCACTCATCACTGGAGCAGTCACGATATGATCCTTATTCAAACCTAGCGGTTTGTTTTGTAGAAAATTCAATTGATCATACACAATCAGGGTACCCGATATCAGAAGAATAGAGATAGAAAACTGAATCACAATCAATCCTTTTCTGAAAGACAGCCCACCTTTAGCCTGGCTTCCACTTAGTCCTTTTAAGCTATAAATGGGTGAAATACGTGTTGCAAAAAAAGCAGGATACAATCCAGCCAACAAACTGGTCACTAAAAACAATCCAACGAACCCAACAACAATCTCTGGCCTGTACAAAGCTGACAATTCAAGTTCCTTACCTGTCACTTCATTGAGTACTGGCAAGAGAAATACTGATGAAATATATGCAACCACTGCAGCCACTCCCGCCGTTACGAATGATTCACCTAAAAACTGAGCTACCAGACTTCCTCTCCAGGCACCCATTACTTTTCGCATGCCTATTTCTTTCGTTCTTTGAAGCGAACGGGCTGTCGATAAATTGACAAAATTGATACACGCGATCAATAAAGTCAGGGCGCCTACTGCCATGAATACAAAGAGAAAAACACGGCTGCCAGCTGGCTCCAGCTGAGCCCCTACCTCATCATTCAAATGAATATCTAATAAAGGCTGAATTTTGAAGGACTGCCCCTTCTGCATGTTTTCAGGAATTTTCTCGGTTACAAAATCAGCAAAACGGGTATTCACAAATTCTGGATTTGCACCCTCCTTGAGCAATACATAGGTAGGTGAATGAGATACCATCCAATTGAGTTTGAAATTTTGACGTAAGCCTGTGGCTAAAGGCTCTGGTTCCAGATCATACATATTCTGATAAGGTACCAAAGCATTAAAATGAAAATGTGAATTGGTGGGATAGGCTGCAACTACAGCAGACACGCGAAAAGGTTTACCCTCCATTTTAATAATTTGTCCGATTGGAGATTGACTACCAAAATATTTTTCTGCCAACTGTTTGGTGATGATCGCTGTGAAGGGTTCTTGCAGCGGCAATTCTGCAGAACCTTCCAGAAATTGGAAATCAAAAATTTCAAAGGTAGACGAGTCCGTAAAAAAGATATTTTCTTCTTCAAATTTTTTCAATTCACCATCCCGTACATCTACTTGTACACTCACGTCACGCGTGAAAAGCCTGGTTGTTTTTTCCACTTCAGGAAAAAAATCATTCAAATGCTCAGCAAATACAGGTGGTACACTTCCAATATTAAAATCGCTAATGAAATATTGGAGTCTATAAATCCTATCTTTTTTACTCTGAAACTTATCGTAGCTCAACTCATCATTGACAAAGACAAATATGAGCAAGCAGCAAGTAAGTCCACCTGCCAGACCAATGACATTGATCAAACTAAATGTTTTGTGCTTAAATAAATTCCTAATGGCGATTTTGATGTAATTCTTGAGCATGACCGAGTTTTTTTAAGTTGAGTAGGCACTAATTGTTAGTACTAAATAGTCCAATCTTATTACAAATCAAGAATAAGTTTTGAAGAAAGGAATTTTACAGAGACGAGCGGTGAGACAAAACTCCTATTTGTAAGTTTTTTTACTGAATTAACAAAAAAGAAATCCAATTTGTTATGCATGCATACCAATATTTTATATATTTGAATTTGTTATGCATGCATAACAAAAGAAAAGTCATTAACTTTAAGCATTACTAAAGACAAGATATGGAAACCACGGCGGAAAAAAGATCGATTCGAGGAGGGGAATTCCTCATTAAAGAATCACCAGCAGCAGACATCTTCATCAGAGAAGAGTTTTCTGAAGAGCAAAAAATGATGGCTCAGGCTACTCAGGATTTCATTGAAAAAGAAATCAACCCTAACATAGAAAAAATAGAAAAACAAGAAGAAGGTCTAATGCCATCACTTATGGAAAAAGCTGGAGAGCTTGGACTATTGGGTGTGGCTATTCCAGAAGAGTATGGTGGGCTTGGCATGAATTTCAACACATCCATGCTGATTGCTGATGAGATTGGTGCTACAGGTTCATTCTCTACTGCTTATGGCGCACATACAGGCATTGGCACTTTACCCATCCTGTACTATGGCAATGAAGAGCAGAAAAAAGCATACTTGCCCAAATTGGCCAGTGGTGAGTGGAAATCCTGCTACTGCTTGACGGAACCAGATGCTGGATCAGATGCCAATTCGGGAAAAACAAAAGCAAAGCTAACTGCAGATGGTAAGCATTATGTGATCAACGGACAGAAAATGTGGATTTCAAATGGAGGATTCGCGGATTTATTGATCGTTTTCGCCAAGATTGATGACGATAAAAAATTAACAGCCTTTTTGGTAGAAAAAACTTATGGTGGCATCACCATGAACGACGAAGAAGTGAAGTTAGGAATCAAAGGCTCATCTACTCGTCAAATTTTCTTCAATGACTGCAAGGTGCCAGTTGAGAACATGCTTTCTGAAAGAGAGAACGGCTTCAAGATTGCGGTTAACATCTTGAATATTGGAAGAATCAAATTAGGTGCAGGTGTGATTGGTGGATGCAAGCAAGTAATTTCTGAATCGACCAACTACGCCAATGAAAGAAAGCAGTTCAACACACCTATTTCAAGTTTTGGCGCGATCAAGCATAAGCTGGCCGAAATGGCGATCAAAACATGGGTAACTGAATCAGCCGCCTACAGAGCTGGACAAAATATTGATGACAAGATCGAGGACATGATCAGCAGAGGCATTGATCCTGCGGAAGCCAAATTGAAAAGTTTTGAGCAATTCTCTATCGAATGTGCAATTATCAAAATACACGGATCCGAAATGCTGGATTATATCGTAGACCAAGGCGTTCAAATATATGGTGGAATGGGCTTTTCAGAAGATGCCCCAATGGCCAGAGCTTATCGAGATGCACGGATCACAAGAATTTATGAAGGCACCAATGAAATCAACAGGATGTTGATGGTCGGTATGATCATGAAGCGAGCAATGAAAGGAGAATTGAATATTATGGAGCCTGCCATGGCAGTTGCGAAAGAATTGGTTTCGGTGCCTTCTTTCGAAGTTCCAGATTTGTCTAAGCCTTTTGCTGAAGAAAAAGATGTCTTGAAGAAATTGAAAAAGGCAGTTTTGATGGTGGCAGGAAAAGCTGCTCAAACTTTTGGCCCCAAGCTGGAAGAAGAGCAAGAAATCATGATGAATGCAGCTGATATGATGATTGAAATCTACGCTGCTGAATCAGCACTATTGAGAGCTGAAAAACTTGTGCGCATGAATGGTGAGGAAGTGTCAAAAATGCAGGTGAACGCTGCGAAGGTCTACCTGTATGAGGCCGTTGAGAAAATCAACAAGGCAGGTAAAGATGCAATCGCTTCTTTCGCCACTGGTGATGAACAAAAAGTGATGTTGATGGGATTGAAAAGGTTTACCAAAATCAATCCTGTAAACATCAAACAGCTGAGAAGAGAAATCGCTGATCACTTGATTGGCAAAAACCAATACGCTCTTTGATTAAGCGCAACCCAAAATAATCAGGTTCGTCATTGCGATCCCGCTTTTTTATGGGAGAAGCAATTTTATCAATAAGATTGCTTCGTTTCCTCGCGATGACGGATCCAGATTATAAGAAGAAACAATTGTTTGATTTAGTATCTAGAGGCCGTTCTAACGAGAGCGGCCTTTTTCGTTTAACCTAAAACCCATCTCTAAATCTCCTCCCAAGAGGAGACTACATTCACAAGGGGAAGAATTGCCATACTATGAAATCATTTCAAATCCCCACCACCAACTTTCCATGATAAGCATCCGCATCAATCAATCGATCAATTTCCAGCAAATTTTCATTGGTGATTTTACCAGCAGCTATAATGTTCAGTTTGTCTTCGGCAGCTAATATCATTTGCCTGATTACTGGAGCTCCTTCCCTAGCAGTAGGCTTTCCTCCAGAGGTGAGTATGGCTGTAATTCCTGGTATTTCCATTAGTTGTCTCACTCCTTTTACAGGATCGTCCAACTTATCAATGGCTTTGTGAAAAGTGACTTTTATAGGATGAGCCAATTCAACCAGCTTTTCGGTTGAAGGAATGTCAATTTCATTTTTATCCGTGAGTAATCCCAATACAATTTCTTGTACACCCATACTTTTTAAAAACTCAATGGAGACCTCCATGACATTTATCTCCTTTTCTGTATAGACAAAATTCCCCGCTCTTGGTCGCACCATCACCTTCACGTGAATAGAGAGTCCTTTTAATACTTTTTCAACCAAAGACAAATCTGGAGTTATTCCATCCAAATCTAGTCTTCCGCAGAGTTCAATCTGAGATGCACCTAATCTCTCTGCGTTTTTGGCTTCTGTCAAATTTTCAACACAGGCTTCTTTGATCAATAAATCCATTACTTCTTTTTACTCCACTTCAAGAGTGGTATTCTTTCTCCTTTTTCGGCACTTTCTATCAACACTTTCAATCGCCTTTGTCGGGTGACTTCTTGCTTGGCACTGATCACCCACCAAATGGTGGGCTTTTTTATAGATGGAGGTAGTTCGTTAAAAAAAGCCCAAGCCAATTCATTGGCACGGAGCTCATCCTCATATTGCTTTTTGAGCTTGATGTTCTTTTGCTCGAAAGAGGCTTTGTTAGTATTCGTTTTATCCCTCTGCTCATAGATGGCTATGCCTGCTGGGCTCACCAGGTTTTCCGCGAGCAAGTGCTTCATCTTGTCCAAATTCACTGCACTCCAATGACTTTTTGGTTTGCGAGGAGTAAACCTGATTTTATAACTTATTTCATTTATTGATTTTCTCAATCCATCAATCCAGCCATAACAAAGTGCCTGATCGACAGATTCTGACCAAGTCATAGAGGGCTTGCCAGATTTGACTTTGTAGAAGCCAATCCATTGCTCTGTCAGTTTTTGATGATTGGTCTCCAACCAAATTCCGAATTCGTTCGGAGATGAGAAAAATATAGGTTCTTCCATTTTGAAATATTAGCAGCCTAAATGGTCATTTCAAAGGTAGTTAAGCTCTTTGACAAATCTCCCTTGCTCTATTGTTACATATCCCCTTGTCCTGATTTTAAGCTTTAACCTTTATTTGTTTCATCAAAAAAAATCTAAAGTGAACGGTATGAAAGTACAATTGGCCATAGCCATTGTGATGGTAGCTCTATCGGGTTGTGTAAATAACACCTCCCAAATGACGTCAACTCAGGGCCTATACACAGCCCAAGTGGATAGTCTTATTTCACTGATGACGCTAGAAGAAAAAGTTGGTCAGCTTAATCTATATGCTGGGAGTTGGGAGTTCACTGGCCCTGTTCCTAAAGATATAAATAACCAAAAGAAATTCGAGAACATAAAAAGTGGCAAAGTAGGTGCCATGCTCAATGTCATTACTGCTGACGGTACCCGAGAAGCTCAAAAACTAGCTGTAGAGCATAGCAGATTAGGTATACCTCTTCTATTCGGATACGATGTCATTCATGGGTATAAAACGATGATGCCTATACCTATTGGGCAGGCCGCCAGCTGGGATGCGGAAGTAGCTAGGTCTGGTGCTCAGATTGCTGCCAAAGAGGCTTCAGCCTCAGGAATCAACTGGACCTTCGCACCTATGATGGATATTGCTAGAGATGCGAGATGGGGCAGAATGATGGAAAGTGCAGGCGAAGATCCATTTTTAGCCTCCTACATGTCTAAAGCATGGATCGAAGGATATCAAGGAAATGATATGTCTGATGAAGCCACCATTGCAGCTTGCGCCAAGCACTTTGCAGCCTATGGATTTGCAGAAGCTGGTCGTGATTATAATACTGTAGACATCAGTATGCAAACCCTATACAACATGGTCTTGCCCCCATTCAAAGCAGCTAGTGAGGCAGGTGTGGCAACATTTATGAACTCATTCAATGAAATTGGTGGTGTGCCTGCCAATGGAAGCGAATTACTACAGAGGCAACTGCTCAAAGGAGCCTGGAAATATCAAAATGGCTTTGTAGTATCTGACTGGGGATCAATTGGTGAAATGATCACACACGGTTATGCAGCAGATACCTTAGAGGCAGGTTACAAAGCACTTACTGCTGGCAGTGATATGGATATGGAAGCTCATGTGTACGAAAACTCTATTGAAGAGTTGGTAGCTGATGGAAAAATCAGTGAAGACATTTTAAATGATGCGGTAAGAAGAATATTGACGGTCAAGTATCAACTGGGACTATTTGACGACCCATACTTATACTGTGATGCTGATAGAGAAAAAACAGATTTATTGACCAAAGAAAACCTACAAGTCGCTAGAGAGGCAGCTAAAAAGTCAATTGTGCTTTTGAAAAATGAAAATAACTTATTACCACTTTCTAAAGAAGGGCAAAGCATTGCAATTATTGGTTCATTGGCCAGTGATAAGGATGTGCCACTGGGTAGCTGGAGAGCACAAGCTGTGGAGAATAGTGCAGTGTCATTGTTGGAAGGCGTGAAAAACGCAGTCACAGATCAGTCTAACGTTCAATTCGCCAGTGGTTACACATTGACCAAAGGGCGCAGACAATTCATTTATGAATTGGAATTTGTAAGTGGTGATCGATCTGGTTTCAGCAAAGCCATAGCACTGGCTAAAAAGGCAGATGTAGTGGTCTTGGCTATGGGAGAAGACTGCTGGCAAACTGGAGAAGGTCGAAGTCAAACAGATATTGGCCTAAAAGGTGATCAAATGGAACTGATGAATGAATTGCTCAAGGCAAACAAAAAAATAGTGGTGACACTGATGAATGGACGGTCACTGGCTATTCCTAAATTGGATGAAAAAATTCCAGCCATCCTGGAGGTGTGGCATTTGGGCTCTGAAGCTGGCAACGCTATTGCAGACGTACTATTTGGGGACTACAATCCGTCTGGCAAACTACCTGTGAGTTTTCCAAGAAATGTAGGTCAGTGTCCAATTTACTACAATCATAAAAATGGTGGGAGACCTGCCACCAATCCTCATGACGCAGGCATGGTGTTTTGGTCTCATTATACTGACTCGCCTAATTCACCATTGTACCCTTTTGGATATGGGCTGAGCTATACCACATTTGAATATGGAGATCTTTCCCTTTCATCCTCAGAGATGAATCCTGACGGAACAATCACGGCATCCATAAATGTTAAAAATACTGGAAAAATGATAGGCCAAGAGACGGTGCAGCTCTACATCAGAGACTATGTAGGAAGTGTGACGCGTCCTGTCAAAGAATTAAAAGGTTTTGAAAATATTACGCTAAATCCAGGGGAAGAAAGAGAGGTTCTATTTACCATCAATAACGAAACACTCTCCTACTATCGTGCAGACTTATCGTTTGGCTCTGAGCCAGGTCGATTTGCAGTGATGATAGGCGGTGACTCCCAAAAAACATTAACGACTGATTTTAGATTGGTCGATTAATAGATTTTAGCAAAAATTAGTTTTGGGTAAGTGGAGAGGAGTCGAGAGGCTCCTCTTTTTTTAATGCATTCGATCTGGTCGAACTTCGAGATTTTTAAGAATTTCAGCTTCGGCCTCCAAAAACTCAGACCAACGTTTCATGACGTAGTCCTCAGGCTTGAATTGCTTGGCCATATCCAAAAAACTATTGTAGTGGCTTGCCTCCGATACCATCAATTCGAAATAGAACTTGCTCAATTCTTCGTCTTGAATATGCTGATGTAGAATTTTGAATCGTTCGCAACTACGCGCTTCGATCAAGGCATTAAGGAGTAGTTTTTCCACCAGTTGATCTTCTCTGCTCCCACCTCCTTTGAGGATCTTAGAGATCGCCAACACGTACTCATCCTTACGCATTTTATCCAACTTGATACCACGCTTCTTCATCATTTCGAGCACGCGTTCGAAATGACTCCATTCCTCAGCCACCAGGTCTGTCAACATCTCCACCAGCTGTTCATGCTCTGGGTATTGCACAATCAGTGATATGCCTGACGAAGCCGCCTTCTGCTCGCAATAAGCATGATCAATTAAAATTTCTGCTATTGACTTTTCAGCAATATTTACCCATCGTGGATCAGTGGGTAAATTCAATCCTAATGTTGTCTTATTTCGTTCCATCACTATCAATCATAAAAATGCCACCTCAGTCCTAAATCAATCATTTTTCTAGTTGCAGGATAGTAAGGTGTCTCAAAATACCCATCTTCTTTTTTCTGATTGAGGTATTTGAATTTAGCCCAAAGACTCAGCTTTTGGGCTTTCATCACGAAAAACAAATCAGCTGTCCAGAAAGAAGAAGCTTCAAATTCATTTTGGACATAAAACTGTTGGGTTACTGGATCGTAAGCATTGGCAAAATAAGCAGACTGCCAGCGTAAATTAACCCCCAACTGCATTTCCATATAGTTGTTGAAAATAATGTTGTCATAATACCACTTACCCATGTAGTTCCAGTCGGGCGTGCGAATGGCATCTGCGCCATCACCAGCTACATTATTGAAAATCACTTTATTTTCTAGTTTGAAGTGTTTACCCAAAAAGAAATCTGATCTCAATGAATAGTTATTGACCAATGCAACAGCTGAATTTTGAGCAGGTAGTTTGTCCTCTCCGAAATAGACATAGTTGTCAATGGTAGATATTTTCACCTCTGGCTCCAGTCTGACAAAAGAAAACGCATGAAATAGTGAGCCTGAAATGGTGTTTGACAAAATGTCCTCAAAACTATTCGACCATTCATTATGATTGCCAAAATATCGCTCAGACATATAGGAAGGCAAATACTTTCTGGAGGTATATTGTGCTCTCAGAAAGTTGTTTTCATACCTTCCAGAAAAATAATATTGTCCCCCATCCATCACTTCGATTTTTCCGCTTAGTGCATTACTTTTTGTCACATAAAGTTTGATGTCTCCGCCAAGATAATTTTCGGCTGTATGTCCAAAGGTATCGAGGTATCTGTAGTTAAAATCAATGTCACGACGTTTCACATACCCAGAATAGAAAATTCGCTTACCTACTCTTCCTTTCAATCCCGCTTCTACTCGCCACTCATTGAAGAGCGAAGCATCCAAGGTGGAGTCTGTTCTAATTAGAAAGTCGTCATAGTAATACGGGGTACCTTGTGCATCTACAGTGGTCAATTGTGTATCCTCAAAACGATTCTCTATATTGATTCGGCTGGCCACAGCATATACTTCAAAAAACTCTGCAACAGAATATTCCTGATACAGATGAAGTCTCGTTCGTGTATCATAGCTGGCCGCCGTACGCAAAAACACATCAGAATCCTGATACTGAAAAAAATCACGTTCTTCTGCATCATCTTCTACAAAAATTCCACCTGACTCCGTCGCTTTGTGCTCAAACTTATAGGCATGAAACATCAAATGATATTTAGAATTCTTCGAGCTATGGAAGGTATAGAGGTCTACGCCAGTTCCTGAAATTTGTGTCTCTCTCAAAGAGGATGAACCAATCAATTTAAAAGCTGAAATTTTATGAACATCAAACCCGATATTCCATTGGGCATTGATATTTCTTGAAAAGCTGAAATCGACTACATTTCTACCCTTACCACCAAAAGCCACATTGAGTTCCATAAATGGAGATTTGGTATCATAGTACTTAAAATCATTTACCTGCTTCACATAGGGCGTATAAGACTCAAATCCTGTCGTACGCCCTATTGTACTGGACTCAGCATAATAAATGGGTCGCATGGCCGTCCCATTATTTCCCAAATCCTGATAAATCGTTTCTGTTTTGTCCTTAAATTCAAAACGCTCCAGATTGTGAATGGCCGTGTCTATGTGATGATACAGTGTATCACTATGCCTAAGATCCCTTTCAAACATGTATCTGGAAGTAGTGGGGCCATAGACTAGTTCAGTACTGTCATCCAAGATTTGCGACCAACTCTGGGTCGATAAGCATACTAAAACAAAAAAGAGTAATCTATTCACTATCCGGATTTGCGTTTGGCAAGAGGTTCAAAATCGAGAGCTCAAAGTTATCACGATCTGATATAAATTCTATTTTATCAACTGAATTAAATGACTTTAATGATTCCATTGAATTTTTGATGAAATACACTTTGGCTTCTGGCTTTAAATATGGCAGCAAATTCAATTCCATCTTTTGGCAATCTGCCGTCTCAGGTGTTTGACAGACCACTACAACATTCGCAGTTTTAGCAGCAGCTTTGGGTGCCTTGAGGTGCCCCACAGGGAAAAGACTGTCAGCATGAAATGGTCGGCTGTAATTAGTAATCAAAATACGGCATTCAGGCCTGACTTCATTTCGGATGAATTCACCATTCATAACAAAAGCAGAAGTATCTGGATGGTATTGATACCATTCTGATAGTCCCAGCACCTTATGGCTCGAACAAAAAGTCTTATCTCCTGATAGTACAGTGCAATAATTCAATGACTCTTTCTTTTCCAATCCAAATTCGTACAGCTTGTATCTGTTCACATGAAGTGCTCCATCTATCAAGTTTTGAATGTATCTTGAAAATCCTAAGGTAGCCTCTGAAGCCAAAGAACCCACTTGCACAACTGGGACTTCAAACTCCACGGACTTCCAAACTCCGAGATCAAACAATCGATTTCTCAACGCTCCTCTAAACCAGTTGACGGCTGCCAGCGGCAACCATATATATCTCCATTTTGAAATCATTCGCCAAAATTAATGGTGTCCGTAGTAATCTGACCCTCTTGGCTCATTAATTTAGCAAAAGCTAAACGTGACATTTCTTATATTTAAGAATTATGAAGATAAACGAAATCATTGATGAGCTTAATCAATGGGCGCCACCTGCCTATCAGGAATCTTATGACAATGCCAGATTGATCACAGGAAATGTGGATGCTGAACTTACTGGCATAGTGGTGAGCCTGGATTGTACGGAAGCAGTCGTTCAGGAAGCCATAGATAAAAAAGCGAACCTAATTGTGGCGCATCATCCTATCGTTTTTAAAGGTCTCAAATCCTTCACTGGCAAAAACTATGTGGAGCGGACAGTTGTCAAAGCCATCAAAAACGACATTGCTATCTTCAGTATTCATACGAATCTCGATAATGTAAACACGGGAGTCAATAGAAAAATATGTGAGCGCCTAGGACTCTCCAATTGCAAAATTCTTGCACCAAAGTCAGGCCTATTGAGTAAGTTGGTGACTTTTGTTCCTACTGATGATGCCCAATCCGTACTGGATGTGTTATACAAATCTGGTCTCGGGCATATTGGCAATTATGATGAATGTAGCTTTCAAGTCATAGGAACAGGAACCTTCCGACCAAACGATCAAGCCAATCCTACTATAGGAAAAAACAATGTACGCGAGTCAGTAAATGAATCCAGAATAGAGGGAATCTTCCCATCTCATATCAAACACAAAGTTGTGTCTGCATTGAAAAAGGCTCACCCTTATGAAGAAGTAGCGTATTACTTAACTGCTTTAGAAAATGAAAATCAAGAAGTAGGATCTGGCATGGTTGGCGAATTAGAATCACCATTGCCCATAGAGTCCTTGATGCAATTACTCAAAGAAAGGTTCAACTTGAAGGTCATTCGCCACACAGAATTCAATAAAAAAGAAGTCACAAGAATAGCTGTATGTGGTGGCTCAGGAAGCTTCCTTTTGGGTCATGCCAAAGGTGCTGGTGCTGACGTATTTATTACTGCTGATTTTAAGTACCATGAGTTTTTTGACGCTGATCAAAAAATAATCATTGCGGATATCGGACATTATGAAAGTGAGGTATTTACAAAAGAATTGATTTGCAATTTTTTAAAAGAAAAATTCGCTAATATTGCACTCAATTTATCCGAGGTGGATACAAATCCTATAAAATACTTTTAAAATACATGGAAAGTACGGTAGCAAAAAAGCTCGAAGCTCTTACAAAATTACAATCAATAGATTCACAACTAGATGAATTAATAAAAGTCAGAGGGGCTTTGCCTGAGGAAGTGATGGATCTCGAAGATGAGATTACCGGATATGAAACTAGGGTAAACAATCACAACAGTCAAATCGAAGAATTAGAGTTGGCTATTTCTAACAACAAAACTGCTATCAAAGACTCTGAAAAACTCATTACGAAATATGAGGAGCAGCAGATGAATGTTAGAAACAACAGAGAATATGATGCAATTACCAAAGAGGTAGAATTGCAGCAGTTGGAGATTCAAATTCTTGAAAAAAGAATCAAAGAAGCTTATGCTAACATTGAGTCTAAAAATGAGGAGATCGCTGACACGAAAAATGCGCTAGAAGAAAGGAAAAAAGATCTTGATAGTAAGAAGGGTGAATTGGACAATATCACTACTGAGAGTCAAGAAGAAGAAGACAAGCTGCTCAAAGGAAGAGAGAAAGCTTCTAAAGGCATTGAAGAGCGTTTATTACTATCTTATAATAAGATCAGAAAAAATGTAAGAAATGGTCTAGCAGTTGTTCCTGTAAAGAGAGACGCTTGTGGCGGATGCTTCAACATTGTACCTCCTCAAAAGCAAGCTGAGATCAGAGAGAAGAAAAAACTGATCGTGTGTGAGCACTGTGGCAGAGTATTGGCAGATGTAGAGGAAGTAGTGATAGAAGAGAAAAAGCCAACCAGAACAAGAAGAAAGGCAGCAGCAAAGAAATAAGCTGATTTGAAGACACTTCAAAAACATATAAATTTTATAAAGGTGGGCATGTCTCACCTTTTTTTGTTTTTCACCCTTCTTGCCTTCGATCAAGCGCTTGCCCAAAGCATAAAAGACCATCCTGAAATTTATGATGCCTATCACGACGTGCTGCGTCTCAAAATAGAAAGCGGGCGGGCCAAGCTCAATCAGGTGATCCCTAACCACGCGCAACTCGGACACTACCACTATGTAAAAAGCCTGGCAGACGTGGTGGAAATCTTGATTACAGAAGACCCCAAACTCTACAAAAAATACCAGGATAGTGAAGAGGACAACCTGGATGGCCTGAGAGAAATGGAGGAGTCTGATCCTCACTACAGATACTATAATGCCGAAATAAGAATTCAATGGGCCATTGTCAAAATCATGTTTGAGGAAGACATGAAAGCGGGTATGTCGCTAAAAACGGCCTACAACTATGTTGAGAAAAATATTGAGAAACATCCCGATTTCGTGGCCAATTACAAAGCTTATGGCTCACTGCATGTCTTATTTGCAGTAGTGCCCGAAAGCTACCATTGGATATTGCGACTATTTGGGATCAAAGGCAACTCCATCCTAGGCTGGGACGAACTCAATCGAATTCAACCAGATAGCCCTTACTGGCTAGAAACAGGCTTGATAAAAACATTAATTGCTGTCAATATTCTAAATAAAGAAGAACAAACGCTTTCTCTATTGGATGAATTGAAAAAGACACACAAGGATAATCTGATAGTCAACTACTTATACAATACTGCACTGATCAAATACGCCAAGAGTGAGCAGGCACTACCCAATTTGCGCAAGCTTCTATTCACCAGTGCAGAGTATCATCAAATAGATAACGTGTACTATAAGCTTGGTGATATTTATATGCAAAAACAACAATATCCATTAGCTAGATATCATTTGTCCAAATTTTTGAATCAGTATGATGGAAGGAATTATGTAAAGGACACTTGGTTCAAAATCTTCTTGAGTTATTGGCTGGAAGGCAATGAAAAAATGGCTGAAATTCATTGGAACAAAGCACAAGAATCGGGTCGTACATTTGCTTCTGCTGATAGAAATGCAAGTAGCATTCTTGAAGAAGACAAATACCCTAATCCACTTCTGATGAAAGCGAGATTAGCTACAGATGGTGGATATTTTGGACTGGCTAATCAGGCGCTGAAAAACATCCAACAGGGCTCATTGGCGGATAAAAAAGACGAATCTGAGTATTTCTATCGTTACGCCAGATTGTACGACAAAACGGGCAGGAATCAAGATGCCATATTCAACTACCTGAATGCGATCAAAAAAGCGGGCAAGGAAAACTGGTACTTTGCACCATCTGCCTGCTTGTATACGGGCTACATTTATGAATCAAGAAAGGACTACAAAAAAGCAGAGTTTTACTACGAGAAGGCCATGTCCTACAAAAAGCACCCTTATAAGGCGGGTATAGACCACAAAGCCTATGCGGCACTAGAGCTCATACAAGATAAGCTCCCAAGAGAGAGAAAATAGAGTTAGCAACAACCACCTGGGTCACATGCGGCACGCTGATCAAAAAACTGTGAGAAGCTATCAGAAATGGATTCCCACTTTTCAGAATCAATACAATAGCAAGTACTCGTCCCTTCTATGTTGCCTTTGATGATCCCCAGATTTTTCAATTCTTTCAAATGCTGAGAAACTGTAGCCTGTGCCAAACCCAATTCCCCTACAATATCACCACAAATACACGTGTTGGCTTTGAGCAAATACTCCAAAATGGCAATTCTGGCAGGATGTCCCAAAGCCTTGGACATGGTCGCCAATTCGTTCTGATGTTCAGAGAATTTTTCAGTTTTAGATAATCCCATAATCGCAATATTACGACAAAACTATTCAATGGTTTTAAAATCAAGATCTTGAGCAGATTCAATAGCACGTAGAAAGACAATCGCAGACTTGTTCAACTTGCCATAAATATGAGGAAAAAGTGTTCCACGTGAGGGTACTTCATTAATTTTTACCTCTGCTTCTACCTTAGACAAATCAATACCTAACAACACCAGTTGATCATCTGGTTTAAAGTATTGCTCATAGGTAGTTCTCAATTCTGAAAGATATGACGTATGAATAAATCCTTCACTTTCTAAAGATGGATGCTTGTAAAGCGTGCTCTGACCTTGGGCTTCCCAATCTTTTTTTGATGACAAATGAAAACTGATAGATTCTCTCTGAGCAGGTGCTTGATACATGCGCGCTTTGGTGAATTTCAAAAACGTATTGAGCACAAAATGATTGGCTTTAATCAAAAAAACATGACGATCCTTTCCTTCCAATAGTTCCAATCCATCTTTTCCAATAAAGCCGTAATACATCCAGCCAAAAAACAAAAAAACCAAGAGCAGATTGGTTTGATAATGATACCAACCCAAAGACAAGGCCAGCCAGGAAAAGCATGTCCCTATTCCTCCTATGACCAAGGGAATGATCAATTTTTTTCTGCTAATCACCAACCCCTTAATAGAAGACAAAGGGAAGTCTACCCTTTTACCCTTAAATATGACAACCAGTATTCGATCATACAGTACCAGCATGTTTTGAGCATCTCCACCCTTTCCCAGATAACATTTCAATAAAATAGGCTGCATCAATCTGCTTTTAAGAAGCTCATCATTCGCTCTACCAAGACTTGTGTATGTTTCGGAAGATTAGGTTCCGTCCAGGGATGTTTGCCTCCAAAAGTGTGGGCGGCCCCAGCAATCTGCAAAACCTGAACTTCAGGATAAAAACTCTTTAGCATCAATAATGATTCCACTGGCACAGTCTCATCAGCATCTCCATGAATGGCTAGAAAAGGAATCTTTAGCTTGGTCAATTGACTACCTATTCTGAATCGCTCTGAGTTTTGTTCAAAATCGTCTACCATCTGATAATTGAGTGGCATGTCCTGATGGGTGCGGGCATTTTTGATATACTGTACACCCTTCTCTTTCCACTCAACAAGAAACTCATCTGACCAAAACCTTTCTAAATCAGGTACGGCCGCCCAAGTCACTAGTTTTTTGATTCTATCGTCCTCACAAGCTTTTAAGATACTCACTGCTCCTCCTCTGCTATGTCCAGCTAAATAAAGTCTGGTCAAATCAATCTCTGCTGATGCCATATCCAATCCACCACTGGCTATACAATCAATGGCTACACTTATATCATCCAGTTCGATACTGAAATTGTTATTAGCGAAAGCTTCTAAATCAACAAATTCTTGTGGGTGCTCAGGAGTCACCCCATTGTGAGATAAATTTATTTTCATGTAAACAAACCCTGCCTCAGCCATTTGATCAGCAATCATATTGAAATGCATCGCGTCCTTAAATCCCTTGAACCCATGTACAAATAGTATCACTGGCTTGTGATTGCCATCAGGCACATATCTAAAATCTATTGCAAACGGCCTTTCGTGGTGTTTAGAAGTGAGTATAAATTCTTTTTTTATCATCTATTTGATTTTAAGCCTGAGTTCGATGAGTATATCATGCGATATTGCCGTAGCAGGTGCTTTTGCCATTTCTGACAAAATAGGCAACAAACCATGTATCACCTTATTTTCATTTCATCTTTTTAAAAATATTAATTGTACTTAGGTTTTTTAGTATAAAACCAAATATCAGCATCCTGATCTCATTATTGAAATAATTATAAAGAACCTTCTATTTATTTTCAGTCTAATCCCTCATTGTGTTAATTTGCGGCCAAATAATGGCGCTTAGAATAAAAGACATCCAATCCCCTGTAGCCAATGAAATGGCTGAATTTGAAAAAAAATTCAGGCAGTCCATGAAAAGCAATGTCATGCTTTTGGACAAAATAATGGCTTACATCGTGAAACGAAAAGGCAAGCAAATGCGCCCCTTATTTGTTTTTCTAAGCGCTGCCACTACTGGCAATGTTTCTGAGGCTTCATATCGTGGAGCGTCTCTCATCGAACTTTTACATACTGCTACACTTGTCCATGACGACGTAGTAGATGATTCTACCTACCGCAGAGGTTTCTTTTCTGTGAATGCACTATGGAAGAATAAAATTGCCGTCTTGGTGGGAGACTTCCTGCTTTCCAGAGGCATGTTATTATCTATTGACAATGAAGATTTTGATTTGCTCAAGCTGGTCTCTGAAGCCATCAGAGAGATGAGCGAAGGGGAATTGCTTCAGATGGAAAAAGCCAAGAAACTGGACATCACAGAAGAGGTCTACTATGAAGTGATTCGTCAGAAGACTGCTAGTTTGATCAAGGCCTGCTGCGCAGTGGGAGCAGCTTCCACAGGCGCTGATCCTGTGACTGTCCAAACCATGGGTGAGTTTGGAGAAAAGGTAGGTATGGCCTTTCAAATCAAAGATGATCTCTTCGACTATGGCACGCAGGAGATTGGCAAACCTTTAGGCATAGATATCCGAGAAAAGAAAATGACACTGCCTCTGATCTACGCACTCAATCAAGCCACCAGTTCTGAAAAGAGTGGCATCAAGCGTATCATCAAAAAGCACAGCGAAAACACCAAAAAGGTGAATGAAGTGATTGATTTTGTGAAAGAGAAGCAAGGACTGGCTTATGCTACAGATGTGATGAATACCTACCACACAGATGCCATCCAAATGCTCAAAACCTTCCCTGATTCTCCCGCTCGCCTATCACTAGAGCAGTTGGTGCAGTTTACTATCGAGCGGACGAAGTAGACTTTTGACTTCAGGAAATCTTGTCCCTTAAATCTGGGAGCTCAATCACAAAAGCAGTGCCCTTCCCAACCACAGACTCAACTTCTATCGTTCCCTTCAGATTCTCTACGATTTCTTTAACCAGATACAAACCCAGGCCAGTTCCTTCGCTTTTGTGCGTCGCTCTGTAGAACATATTAAAGATCTTGCCCTGCTCCTCCTCTTCAATCCCAGGACCATTATCTGAAATTTTTATTCGCAGACCATCTTCAGTCCGTTCCATGCGGATATTCACAAATGGATTATCAGATTCATCAGGTGAGTGATGTTTGAAAGCATTTGTAATCAAGTTGCTCAAGACTATTTTCAATCGCTTCGAATCTGAATGAAACGACGACTCAACTAGACATTCAATGTTGTGTTTTATTTTAGAATAATTATCTAAGAAACTAATATCCTGAAGGATTTCTTCCACCTGAACTTTGACATCTATTGGTTCCACTTCTATTTCCAACCGAGCGTTTTTCGAATGATCTACTATATCTCTAAGCAAGGAATCTAATCGCTGTACGCTTAATTTGATATAATTCAGGTATTCTTCTTTGTTTGGCGATTTATCTAATGTGGCCACATTGATCAGCCCCAGTATAGATGACAGTGGTGAACGCATTTCGTGAGAGGCGCTATATACAAATCGATCCAATTCGGCATTGACTTTTCGGAGTTCTAGATTTTGATTATTAATGAAGGCTACACGCCACCTGAAGAATAAGAATATAACTAGTCCTACCAATACAACACACAACACGATGAACCATATCGTTTCATAATAAAACGGTAGCACACTAAAGCTAAGAGCATCTCCTTCTGTATTCCACACATAACCATCATTGGTCCCGATTACTCTAAAGGTATAGTCACCTGGAGACAAATTGGTATATTCAACGCTTCCGTCATAGGTAGCACCACTCCAGTCATTATCATATCCTTCCAGTTTGTACTTAAATTGATTTCTATCTGGAGAGGTAAAACTCAAGACACTAAAATCAAACCTGTATCTGGAGGTACCTGGCGTACATTCAACGACTTGGTTATTAATATTTATCGCTTGATCATCCACAATCATTTGTCGAATACTTACCCTGGGGATATAATTGTCGCGCTTAAAAGTTTTGGGATTGATAATGACCACTCCACCCAACGTGGGTACATATATGTTGCCATTAGAGATTTTATTTGACCTGGTGGCTCCAGTACATTCTTCCGAATTCATCCCGCTACTTTGATCAATAGTGAAGTAGGGTATTTCATTGATTTCTTTGTTTTGAAACCTCCTCCAATCTGATTTCTTAATTTGTAACACACCTAAGTTGGTTGTCAACCAGAGATGCTTTTGGTTATCTATTACCAAATCAAAAAATGTATTGCTACGTTGATCTGACTGCAATTTAACTTCTTGGAGGCTATCATTTTCAAAATACAACAGGCCATTGTTAGTCGTAATAAATGCGTGCTGAAGTGAGTCAAAATCAACATTAAAAAAGAGAAGCCCAGAATCATCCTTGCCTAAATGATGAGTGCGCGTTGAGCCATCCTGCATGATGATCGTTAGCCCACCACCAAAGGTTCCTACATATATTTCACCTTGTTTTGACTCTGCTATTGAAAATACAAAATTCGATTCCAACCCTGAGCCATTGGCATACACCCGTTCGATTTTACCTCCTTTAAACTTAACCAATCCGCCTGATCGAGTGCCAAACCAAAAATTACCGCTTTGGTCTTTTAGAATCACCCGAAAATTATCAGCTGGCATTCCACTAGCAGTAGAATATAAAATCTCCCGACCTTTGTTGATATGGATGACTCCAATATAGGTTGCCAACCAAAAAGAGCCATCTCGATCATGAAATATATCTCGAACCCCATTTCCATTTAGATTTGTTTTGATGGGCATTACACTATATTCTTCGCCATCAAATACATCTACTCGATTGGCATCAGTCCCTATGTACAAATTTCCATTCCATGATTCGTGAATGATATTGATCCTATCACTTGATAAGGTAGGTCTAGCCAGGTTTGACACCTTACTTTCCCTGATTTGCACCAAGCCTGACCTGTTTGAAGAAATCCAAATTTGATGTTCTTCGTCCATGATCATTGAGGTCACTCTGACCAGGTCTACATCATGCTTGGTCGACAACCATTCCAATCTATTATTGGACTTATTCCAGCGGCCTAATCCATTTTCAGATCCCACCCATATCATATTCCATGCATCAATTATCAACGTGTTGACTGTGGTATTTTTTAGGGGAAGAACCTCATTAAAACTCAAATCTTGATCCATCCATTGCAGGCCTCTCGACGTCCCAATATATAATTTGCCTTCGGAAACAGACAGGCAGCGTACGTTATTACTTACCAACCCCTTGGCTACGTCGAAACTCAGAACGTCATCTGCCAAAAGCTTATGTAGACCGCTATCCTCCGTACCAAACCATATATTTTTATCAGCATCTTCTATGATTGATCTAATGATAGATTTATCAAATAGCTCATCTGTCAGTTTTATGATCGTATCATTTTTTACTTGGTAAAAGCCTTGATAATTGGCTCCCAGATATAAGCTACTGTCCGAGGAAACATAAATAGATCGAATTGATTTTGGCATGCTTATGCCTACGGGTTCATACAGATTAAATATTCCATTTTTGTATTGAACCAAACCATCTCCCTTACTGGCAATAAATATGGTGCCTTCATGGTTTTCAGTGATGGCATAGAATCCATCATTCTCCAAGAATGACAATCTGTTCTTATCATAGGTTTCAATTCTTTCCCCATCATAGATCATGAATCCATTATTGGACGCTATCCAAATGAGGCCATTTGAATCTTGATATACTGCATTTGTATTATTGGATGGAAGTCCTTGATTTGTCGTCCATTGAGAAATGCTAATATCTTCAAGCGATTTTTTAGGATCAAACGCTGGCGACTGAGCGCATAACCATGTGATTCCTGAGCAGGTAAATAATAATAGACACACTAGACTTCTCATTCCTTTCTTGCTCTGCATTGGTTAGGTAACGGGAAGAGAAGATAATGAAAAATAATTATTTATAAATGCCGGATAAAAACTTGTTTTGCAACTATCAAAATTAGGTCAAAACCTAATCAGCAATCTTACCACAGACATATTCACAATGCTAAATGCAGAGATCTGATCATTCTACTCACAGCTAAAAGAGGAATGCAACAAATGAAGTTTACCCTTTTTGTTTCCAAACACTACCTGATAGATTCGGTTGTATATACTTTCATCAAATGCTTCCAACTCCTTTCCGACCAGCAAACCTGCGAGTACACCTGTAGTATTGCTATGACCGACTACAAACGCATCCTCCTTTCGTTTCAATAGCAATTCTGAAAAATCAGCCAATTCACCAGAGTTATACAATTGAATTTCTAAATTTTTAGCTTGAGCAATTGGCTTCGCAGTGTCTTTTGTTCGAATATAATCGCTACTATATATAGCATCCAATGCTACAGCTTCCAATAGGTCTGCAAGCTGCTCTGATCGCTCCTGTCCACAGGAAGTCAGCGCTGGATCATTTGAGCTACCAATGGTATCTTTTTCCGCATGACGCACCAGATAAATAGTGAAAAAATCTTCTTCACACGGCTGCTTGCTACTACACTGAAAACATAAAATGGCTATTATAGCTATCAGAATATTTTTCATCTCTTATCAGTTTTTAGGTTCTATTTGGGAAAATAAGCAATCTATCAAAGCACCTCCAAGCGATCATATCCGACCATTTTTACTACACCTTCATCTATCAACAGCCTTATGGCTTCAGTAAATACAAAGTCATTCTTTACCTCTGACGCTTCCTTGAGTTCGTCAATATAATCTTGACCTGACGCTACCAAAGCCATAATATCTGTTTTGGTTTGATCTAGTGCAGCCATCAGCTTCTCCTGTTTCTTTGCTTTGATACAAACATCACATACACCACAGTTAAGATAAGTTTTTTCGTTGAAGTATTCTTGAAAAATACGTGTGCGACAGCCCTCCTTATTTACGGCATAGGCTTTCATTGCCTCCACTTTCTCTTTGATAACCTTATGCCTGGGAGCTACTTCATTGTAAAACTTCTTGAGCGCAGACACCTCCAATCTTGGGGTGAGGTAAGTCAACTGTGGCAGGGTTTTCATAGGGTCATAAACGATCACTCCTTGTTGCTCTAGCAGCTGCAATTTTTTAATAACTTCACCCTTTGAGTGCTTACTCAACTTGGCCACTTCAAACTCAGACACATTCGTGAAATCAGCATATAGTCCCCCTCCATATAGTCTTAGCATTGATTTGATCACAGGCTCATAAGCCCCATTTGATATGGTGAATTTGTAGACTTCATTGCCATCTAAAGCAAACTTCACCGTGCTAGATTTATTCAAACTTTCACTCACCAGCAACAATCCCATTTCCTCTAACTTCTGGATACAGAAGTGAGCTTCTCTTGGGTTGAGTTGGTAGGTAGCTGCAAACTGCTTCAAATCAAAATCATAACTCTGCCACTGGCTGCTGCCCGTGGCCAACTTGAAGTAATTGGCAATGGCCTGGTATACACGTTGCACATAATCAAGTGTAGGGTTTCTGTGCTTTTCATTTTCGCTCAAGCGAAATAAATCTGAGGGATTGTAAAGCAAAACAGCAAAGGCATTGCGTTCGTCGCGGCCAGCACGACCTGCTTCCTGATAATAAGCCTCCAATGAATCTGGCAAGTCCAAATGCACGACAACACGAACATCTGGCTTATCAATTCCCATTCCAAAAGCATTGGTTGCCACCATCACTCTTCGGGTATTTTTGATCCACTCTTCCTGCTTTTTGTTGCGAGTAACTGGATCTAAACCTGCATGATAGAAATCTGAAGAAATGCCGTGCTGATAGAGATACTTCGCCACGTTCTGAGTTTCTAATCTGCTCTTCACATAGACTATGGCAGACCCCTTCACATTGTTCAGAATGTCAATCAGTTTTGGGCCTTTGTTTTCTAGCTCAAAAGCAGAATAAGACAAATTGGCGCGGGCAAAACTCTTCTGAAATATCGTGGGCTCCTTGAAGTTTAACTTCTCGCAAATATCTTTGGACACGTCAGCTGTAGCTGTGGCTGTTAAGGCAATTTTTTTTGTGTCCGACAAATAATCGTAGATAGAAGCTATTTCTACATACGACGGACGAAAATCATAACCCCATTGCGAAATACAATGCGCCTCATCAACTGCCAGAAGTCCCACTTCCATTTTTTTCAACCTTTCAATAAAAAGATCAGATTTCAAACGCTCGGGCGAAACATATAGAAACTTCACCTTACCATAAACGCAATTATCCAATAGGATATCAATCTCACGCTTTGGCATTCCTGAAGTAACGGCTGCAGCTGAAATTCCTCTTTTTTTCAATTGCTGCACCTGATCCATCATGAGCGCAATCAGTGGTGAGATCACCAAACACAAACCCTCAAGCATCAATCCAGGCACCTGAAAACAGATGGACTTCCCTCCTCCTGTAGGTAGAAGTGCGAGCGTGTCTTTGCCCACCAATACAGATGCGATGATCTCCTCCTGCAAAGGACGAAAGGCATCGTATCCCCAGTATTTTTTCAGTATGTCTTTGGTCTGCTCCAATAGATTGAATGATTTGCAACAAATAAACGAATAAACGGGGATAAAGCAATTGATCTTTTGGTTGCGATGTGGGTCTGTAGGAATGAGACTGCTTCGTTGTGCCTCCTCGCAGTGACGAAAATTAATTTAGGGTCGTCATCGCAATCCCGATAACCATTGTGAGAACCTATCTTATCACTTCATGGATTGTCTCGCGAAGACATGTGCTAAAGCGAAAGGAATAAAATCATTAACGTCATCGCGAGGCACGAAGCGATCTTATTCTCAATTACCAAGAACTAACTTCATCAAACAAATCATTCCACTCAGGATTAATGCTTTCAATCAAATCCTCCTTTTTCTTTCTCAAACCACCTTTGATCTGCTTTTCTCTAACTATAGCTTCTTCTATCGAATGAAAACCTTCGTAATAAACCAACTTGGTCGTATTGTATCTGCTCGAAAAGCTCTTTGGGTATTTCTTTTCCTTGTGTTCAACAATTCTTGAGTACAAATCTGAAGTGACTCCAACGTACAAAGTAGAATGATTTCGATTAGTCAAAATATAAACAGCTCCACCTTTTTGCATAGGTTAATTTAAGGATGATTACTGAAAATATGATGAGACTGCTTTGTCGTACCTGCTCGCAGTGACGGCATCAATTTTAAGTATCCAACCGTAATTCTAAACGTCTTCGCGAGGTACGGGGACGTCTAGTCTAAGCGATCTTATTCATTAATTGCCGAACAAGTTATGGGGTTGGTTTTGTTTTGCCTTTTCAGCCAATTTTTGATCATTATTGGCTTCTCTCCAATGCTTCTTATTTTCCATCACTCAAATTCAAATGCTTGATTTTGTCTACGAGTACTTCATTGATCTTTTGATACGACTCAAAAGACCAGCCACCCACATGAGGTGAAAACAAAACCCGATCATCTTTGATCAGCTCGTTGAAAGTTTTGGCCTGTGCATCAGTCAGGAAATGTAATTTTTCATTTTCCAGCACGTCCAGGGCTGCCATACGAACAGTTCCGTCATTCATAGCAGCCAATAAATCTTTGAGTGGCACCACCTCTCCTCGCGACGCATTGATGAAAACAATCGGCTTTTTGAATTTTTGCAAATATTTTAAATCAACAAGATTTCGTGTTTCATCTGTCAATGGTATGTGCAAACTGAATATATCAGCTTGTTCATAAATATCATCCATATCCACCTGCTCCGCATATAGATCGCCATATTTTTTTTTATACTTATCAAAAGCGATCACACGACAACCAAATCCGCTGAGCTTTTCTGCTACAGCACTGCCCATGTTGCCATAACCCAGTATCCCAACCGTCTTGCCGCTTATTTCAAAACCACGGTTGCCTTCACGATCCCAAACCTTGTTGCGTACGTCCATGTCACCATGTCGTAGATTATTGGACAGGGAAAGTAGCATACCCACCACGTGCTCGCCAAGGGCATCACGATTGCCTTCTGGGGCATTGAGCAACTCAATATTTCTTGAAGCTAAATAGTCCTCATCACACTGATCCACTCCTGCTCCTGCACGAGCAATGAATTTCAATTCTTTCTGCCCTTCTAGAAGTTCTTTGTCTATACTGGTCTTGCTTCTTACCACAAAGCCAACAAACTGCTCCTTATGATTGATGATTTCTTCACGAGAGATATCTGGATTATAAACTGGATCAAACCCAGCTTTTTTCAGCAATGGGGAAATGCTTTTGTGCATTTCGTCAATAATTAAAATGCGATTATTGGTCATGGAATTAAAAACCGTAGAGAAAATGTGCAACCATAAAATAGACCGTCAGCCCCAAAAGATCATTGGCTGTCGTAATGAATGGCCCTGAGGCCATGGCTGGATTGATACCAATCTTATCTAAAGCAAGTGGAGTGACAGTACCCATAAAAGAAGCCAACAGAACAACACTAAATAAAGCTATTGCTACTGTACCTGCCATCGCCTGATCTGAAGTGGAAAAAATCACAATCCCAAAAACAATAAGCGCCAGAATGATGCCGTTGACCACGGCCACGAAGAATACTTTCAACATTTTCTTGAGTAAAGTATCTTCAAAGGCATTGTAGCTGGCTAAGCCCTGCACCACGATAGATGAAGACTGAATACCCACATTGCCACCAGTCGCCGTGATGAGCGGTATAAAAAATGCCATGGCCGGGATAAGCGCAATATCTTTCTCAAACAGGCTAATAAATTTGGCGCCAAGCAATCCCCCAACCAATCCTATCACCAGCCAGGGCAAGCGTGCTTTGGATAATACCCAAACCGTATCATCTTCCTCCACGTCACCCGAGATACCTGTCATCATTTGACGATCTTCCTCGGCCTGTTCGGTAATGACGTCCATCGCATCATCAATAGTAATTCGCCCTACTAATTTGCCTTTTACGTTGACAACGGGCAGTGCTTCCAAGTCATACTTCTGCATGGTCAGTGCTACTTCCTCCTCATCTGCATGTGTACCTACAGAGACTATATCTTCTTCATAGATATCTGCAACCAAGGCATCAGGTTCCGAGAGGATAATTTTCTTTAAGGAAACACGCCCAAGGAGTTTACCTTCATTATCCACCACGTAGACCGAATAAATCTTCTCTACATTTTCGGCCTGCTTTCTAATTTCTTCAATACACTGCTGGATCGTCCAATTGAGATTGGCTCGGATCATTTCCTTCGCCATCAGACCTCCTGCTACATCTTCTTCGTAGCGCAATAGGTCTAAGATATACCCAGCCTTTTCTTCGTTTTCAACGGAAGCAATAACTTCTTCTCGTTTTTCTATCGGAAGCTCGTTGATCACATCCACGCCATCATCAGAATCCATCTGATCAACAAAAGTAGCTAGCTCGTCTGCTGTAAAATTCTCTAGAAATAGAGATTGGCGATCTTCCTCCAGATTGACGATGATTTCCGCTCCTACTTCTACGTCGAGCAAGTCAATGACGAACTTGGTCTGCTCTGCATCCAACTCACGGATGACCTCAGAGATATCTGCTGGATTGACACCATTGAGTGTGGAAGTCACAAAGTCAGCCTCCTTTGCATCTACCGCTTGGGTAAATGCTTCAAGATACTCCTTCGAAAGCTCAAATTCCATGTGCTCAATCATGACCCTCTATCAGTTTAGTCAGTTTGACAAAATCCGCTACAGAAAGTTGCTCAGCGCGCTTATTTAGCACTTCAAGCTGCTGCATAGATTCGGGCAAATTTAGCCCTTTCAAGGCGTTTCGCAAGGTTTTACGACGCTTTTGAAATCCTTCCTTTACGACTCTTTTAAATAGTACTTCATCACAGTCCAATTGCTTCACATTGTTCCTCACCAGACGAATCACGCCAGAGTTGACTTTTGGAGGAGGGTTGAAGACATGGGGTGGCACTGTAAATAAATATTCAATATCATAATAAGCCTGTAGCAGCACACTTAGAATTCCGTAGGTTTTATTGCCTTCTTTGGAGGCGATACGCTCTGCCACTTCTTTTTGGATCATCCCTACCACATAGTTCACTTGCTTTCTATTTTCCAACACCTTAAAGAAAATCTGAGATGAAATGTTGTACGGAAAGTTGCCAATGATACTCAAAGGCTGGTCACCAAAAATTTCTTTAAAATCACTTTTAAGAAAATCTGTGAATTGAATGTCTACTGCTTTGCCTATGTAACGATTTTTGAGGTAATCAATAGACTCCGAATCCAAATCCATCAAAACCAACTGTTTGATTCCTTTATCAATCATCAAATCAGAAAGCACGCCTGTCCCAGGCCCTACCTCAAGCACGGCCTCAGGGTCAGTCTCGTCAAACAGGCCTTTTACGATGTTTTTGGCAATGTTCTGATCCTTCAAAAAATGTTGTCCTAAATGCTTTTTGGGCTTTACTCCGGCCATAGTTTTACGCAATGATTTATCTAGAATTGGCTCTAGTTTTCAGTTATATTTTCTAATTTGATCAACTGCATGGATGTCTTGAAAATACTAGGTGTATCTCAGGGATTCCTTTTAAATTGCAATCAATAATTCATTCAATACATACCTAAATGTAGATGATCCAAAACCAAAACCGTGGCTGCGGATCATTAAATTTTGACATTAGACATGGACAAAGAATCTAAAAGCCATAAACAAAAACCACTGATTGGAATCACGATGGGCGACATCAATGGCATCGGGCCAGAAGTGATCATCAAAGCACTAGAAAACAGCAAGATTACCCAGCATCTTACCCCCATTATTTATGGCTCTGCAAAAGTACTTTCGTTTTACAGAAAGCAGTTGGACCGCAACAATTTTAATTTCTCACCCATCAGCGATTTATCTAAACCTTACCATAGAAAAGTAAATGTTCTGAATTGTTGGGAAGAAATGGTTGACATCACGCCTGGTCAAGACAATGCGATAGGTGGGAAGTACGCATTCAAGTCATTGGAAACAGCAACAAACGACCTGATAGAAGGCAAAATCGCTGCGCTGGTCACCGCACCCATCAACAAACTCAACATCCAAAACGACAATTTCAAATTCGCTGGACATACTGAATATCTTGCCGAGAAGGCTGGCTCGAAAGAGAGCTTAATGTTCATGGTTTCTGACGCCATGCGTGTGGGTGTATTGACTGGCCACATTCCGCTAAAAGATGTGGCAGCTGCTGTAACTAAGGAAAATATTGCCAAGAAGCTCAAGATGATGACTAAATCCCTGAAGCAAGACTTTGGTATTGCTAAGCCGAAAATTGCAGTGCTAGGACTAAATCCTCATGCAGGTGAAGATGGACTTTTGGGCAAAGAAGAAATTGAGATTATCCGTCCCGCCATTGAAGAGTTTAAATCAAAAGGACAACTCGTCATGGGGCCTTATCCTGCGGACGGATTTTTTGGTTCGGGCGAGCATCATAAGTTTGATGCCGTACTGGCCATGTATCACGATCAAGGTTTGATTCCTTTCAAAAGTTTAACTTTCTCAACTGGTGTGAATTTCACGGCAGGCTTGCCTTTCATCCGGACTTCTCCAGATCATGGCACGGCCTATGCTATTGCAGGAAAGGATCAGGCAGATGAAGGTTCCATGCGCACAGCCATTTTTGCCGCTTTGGATATTGCCAATTCTCGATTGGAAAACGCCGAGTCCTAACCTATGCGTACGCATTGGATCAAAATTAATCCAAGCAGCACCTCTGTAGGGCTGGCAGAAATTTCTTCTGAAAATGATGAAATTCTTCAGAAGAATCATGCGGACTTAGATGATCTTCATCCCAAAAAGCGATTAGAGTTTTTGGCCTCACGCCAATTGATTCAACAAATGTGTGAAGAGTTGGACATTGCATACATGGGCATTCAAAAGGATGAATTCGGAAAACCTCATTTGATTGAGTCTGGATTTCAAATATCAATTTCTCATAGTTATCCCATGGTGGCTTGTGCCATTCACCCATCTGAGCCTTGTGGTATAGACATAGAGTCTATCCGCCCTCAGCTACTAAAAATCAGACACAAGTTCCTAAATACTGCTGAACTCAAGTACTGTGGGGACGATTTGAATAAACTCTGTCTACATTGGTCAGCCAAAGAAGCCTTGTACAAAATACATGGACGGAAAAGTTTGGCGTTCTCAGAGCAGCTGGCCTTAACAAAAATTGACTCTGAAGAGGTTGCCGCTCAAATCCATTCTGAAGGAGAAACCAAGAACTACATACTCAAGTTTGAACATTTTTTAGAATATTTTTTGGTTTATAACGTTTGATCTGTGCGCTTCGTGATAAAAATTCATTAAAGTTTCTACCTTTAAGGTAGCAGCAAAAAAACCAAACATGAACCGTAAACTCATTCTCACTCTTGCTGCCCTATTGGCTTCGGCACATTGTTATTGTCAAAATCTGATTAGCAAGGATTTGCGCTTATACAATGTAAAAACGGACAGTGAAATCAGCATAAATCATTTTAATTCTCATAGTGCAGTTGTAATGGTGTTTACAAGCATAAACTGCCCCTATGCTAAACTGTATAAAGATCGAGTGGCTGCCCTATCTCAGCAATATATTGATCAAAACGTGCGCTTTGTTTTTGTCAATGCCAACACAACAGACCCTTCGAGAAAGGAAACCATTGCACACATGAAGGAAGAAGTCAGCAGTATGCATAAAGATGTTCATTATTTTGCCGACAAAAATCATTCAGTACGAAAGTCTTTGAATGTAGAAAAAAACCCTGAAGTGATCATTCTTACTCCATCTTCTCAGGGGTTTCAAAAAGTCTACCAAGGGGCTATAGACGACAGTCCCCAATCAGAATCGTTGGTGAAGAAAAACTATATTGAAATGACTTTGAATAATGTGCTCTCCAATCAGGCGGTTTCTATAGCTTATCAAAAACCCATTGGGTGCAGAATTAAATGAGGGCACACTGTAGCACCCTCATTACTGAATGAATTATTTTAATATTATCTTTTGAACAAATGACCTGTCAGTACCTTCTCCCTTGAGAATCAATATGCCTTTGTAGGAAGCTTTCAATTGGAATTTGACTTTTCCATTGGTCACAAGACGTGATTGTAGCATTTCACCATTTAGATTCAACAACACCAACCTATCTACATGAGGTGCCTCTACTGTAAAAGTCCCCGCACTTGGATTAGGGTATATTTTTAGCTGATCTAAAGGCTCCCCTTCAAAACCAAGAACAGGCTCTTCTGGATCATCTGGATTATCTGGATCGTCTGGATCGCCAGAGTCATCATAAGATGCTCCTGCAAAACGTCCAATATCGTCTTCTTTAAGTTGTGCTGTGCTTCCTTCATTGAAGCCAGGAATGTCGTTGATATCACCCTTCCAAGCACCTACCAAAAGGTGATGTTGGGTAAATGGGCCAACTGTATTTCCATCTTGATCTTCGTAAGTGATATCACCACCAAATGCATGATAATGATAACCAAAGCTACTATGATCATGCCCACCAAAATCATCTAATTCGTCTCCAAACCCTTCCATATCAGAATAACCATCTTCGTATTTTCCAAAAAGGGCAATTCCGTCGTAAGAGAAACCAATCAATGGGGGATGATCTTGATCCACATAGTCTGATTCATTGTATAGATTAATACCATTACCATTATATCCATGTCCGTCTGCATGGTAATGCAGCCCCATACCTCTGCCCACATGAATACCTGTACTCGTAATTTCTGCATCTGCAGCAGCCACTCTTAAGTTATTGTTGTAGGACGGATAAATCACCACTCCATCTATAGCCACTCCATTAGACGATGTGCCCGAATAATTGTACACATCATACTCAGACGCATCAATATTTAGATCACTGGCCAAACTACCATAAGGCGTCAGGTCATTGTCAGTCAATTCTTCTATCAAACCGTAATCCTTGAGTGGTATCTTAACCAATTTCACTTCAAGAATGGCATTTCTGGTAATGGATTGCTCATCATATCCTCCGCCTTCTCCATCTCCTGGAGGCCTTGCCACATCAATTAAAAAATTAGGTCCATCAGAAGCATTGTGTGAGGCAATCACCATAAATGGATGACGCACACCATCGCCATCAGCCGCATTTGTGAAATACACATATTCTACCGTACTCTCCCCAATTTTACCATTGTAAATATCATTTGCACCAAAGGTTCTGGCTAATAAATTGTCCCTAAAAGTCAAATACACTGACTTGTCGTAACGCAGCGTTGCCCCGTCTTCATCAAGCGTAGTTTCAATTTCATCTAAAGCCTCACTTGCTGCAGTATTGGCCGCATCAGTATTTCCAAATTGTGTTTGATAGGCTTCATCTACTTCACTCAAGAATTGTTCACCAAACAATGCACTTTCGTCATAATCCCAAACCTCATCTGGATAGGCAGCAAATGCATTGTCTTGCCATTCAATGCTGGAAGGATTGAATGCTGAACCTGGCTCTAGACTAAAATCGATTAAATCATGGGCATTGGCCAGATAAAAAGCTGATGCATTTCCTTCTGTTGATGTAAACTGTACGTTCTCTCCAGATACGATCAGCCACTGATCTGTCCAACCAGAGTTGGCCTCAAACTCTCCTGATGTAGTGTTGTATTCATATTGAGCAACAGCTTTGATTGTTGTACTAGTCGCTGAACCACCTAATTCAAAAACAAGGTACCCCCCAGTAGCATCTACATAATAAGAACCAGCATCAGTGATGACTGCATCTGTGCCATCGGCATTTAAAGCAGCGTAACTGTTCAATAATGGATGAATTCTATACTGGCCAGCCAATTCATCCTCCGTATTTGAATTGATATCCACGAGCTGAAACATACCGTGCAACAAAGAACTATAAGTAGCAGTAGAACTGCTCAAATGATCCTTGCTTTTAAAACTCAGGCTCGTTGTAGAAACATCATCAAGCATCAAGGCATCTGTCTGCGTATCTGCATCCAGAATGATCACATGCTTTAAGTTTTCAATAGCAGAAATACCAGAAGGTGTCCAAGACACATCAAAGGTTTGATCCAATATTTCGACAAATGTTTTGGGCCCGTGAGGCTCAAATGTCTGCGCTCGACCACCATAGGTCAAAACGATCAAAATAAGTAATAGTAACTTTTTCATAGCAGAATTTCAGTTTTCAATTTTCCCAAAAACTTGGGATGTCATGGTTAGAACGACTATTCTAGCCATAGCCCTACCTATACCAGATCATCTTCAAATGATTGATCGTATATTTAATCAAACAAAAAGAAAATGAGTTCAAAAGTAATCATAACTGGAGCTACTGGCATGGTAGGCAAAGGCGTTTTGCTCGAATGTCTGGATCATCCCGACATAATCCAGATACTAAGCATGGGTAGATCAAGTCTAAATATGACACATCCAAAATTGAAAGAATTGATCCATTCTGATTTTCTGAATTACACTGAAGTGAAAAATCAACTGGTCGGTTTTGACTCTTGCTATCTCTGCATGGGTGTAAGTGCTGGAGGACTAAAAGAAGAGAAGTATAAAGAACTCACCTATGACTACACCTTGACCTTAGCTAAAACCTTGTTAGCACTTAACCCCAACATGACATGCACTTATGTATCTGGCGAAGGCACAGACTCCACGGAACAAGGCCGTACGATGTGGGCACGGGTCAAAGGAAAAACAGAAAATGATCTACTAAAACTTGGTTTCAAACAGGCTTTTATGTTCAGACCTGGCGCCATCATCCCTTTGAGAGGTATCAAGTCAAAAACCAAAGTCTATCAATTTATGTATGATTACTTTATGTGGCTTGTCAAATTGATCAAATTCTTAGCTCCCAACTCTGTGGTAAATACCACACAAATTGGACAGGCCATGATCAACGTAACCAAGTCAGGATTTGACAAGAAAGTTATTCGACCCAAAGAGATCATTCAGTTATCAAACATTACGTAAAATGAAAAAACGAAATAGGGTTTTTATTGGCACTAGCCTTGATGGCTACATTGCAGACAAAAATGGTGGATTGGATTGGCTAGATTCCATTCCTATTCCTGAAGGTGAAGACATGGGATATATAGCTTTTATTCAACAAATTGACGCCTTGTGATGGGACGCGTGTCTTTTGAAACGGTTTGCAATTTTGATGTAGACTGGCCTTATGAAAAACCCGTCTTTGTATGGAGTAGCGTGCGCACTGAAATACCAGAAAGCCTCAAAGGCAAAGCCTTTCTGGTAAATGGGACAATCCAAGATATTTTGAATCAGATTCACGAAAAGGGATTTTACAGTCTTTATATTGATGGTGGTAAGACCATTCAGAGTTTTCTAAAAGAGGATTTGATTGACAGTATGATCATCACCATCATTCCACGTTTATTGGGAGCGGGAATTCCACTCTTTGGAGAATTAGCAAATGAACTGGCTTTTGAATGTACTACTTCTAAAGTGTTTGCAGACAAAATAGTTCAGAACCATTTTCAAAGAATAAAAGAATGACGGCAACTACCATTTAGGTCTATCACAAACTTTGCTTTTTTATTCAAATAACCATTATCTTCGTTCCTGAATGACTCAGTCATTCATCCCCCCACTAAACACAAAACAGTAAGTTTCACTCAGAACTGTTTTATTGAATTACAAAATTTAAAAAATTATGAAAAGAAGAATTCTCTTGGGTTTTCTATTGGGGATTATGTGTTTGCACACCTCATCTGCACAACAAAATAAACCACTCAAAATTGGCGTCATTGGCCTCACACATACCCACGTGCACTGGATACTTGGTAGGCCTAAAGCGGATGACATCCAAATTGTAGGTATCGTGGAGCCCAACAAAGCTCTGGCTCAACGCTATGCTGATCAGCATGGCTATTCCATGGATCTGGTTTATGATACCATGGAGGAAATGATCAAAGCCACACAACCTGTAGCCGTCACTGCATTTGGTGCAATCTACGAGCATTTGGCAGTGGTAGAAACCTGTGCACCCAAGGGCATTCACGTGATGGTAGAGAAACCACTGGCTGTCAGTATGGAGCACGCCATAAAAATGGAAGCCTTAGCCAAAAAACACAACATCCATCTGCTCACCAACTATGAAACCACTTGGTATGCTACCAATCACAAGGCATACGATATGGTGAATCAAGGGGAAATTGGTGACTTGCGAAAAATCGTGGTGCACGACGGCCACAAAGGCCCAATAGAATTAGGCATCAATTCAGAATTTATTGACTGGCTCACTGATCCCATAGCCAATGGAGGTGGTGCTGTCGTCGACTTTGGCTGCTATGGTGCCAACCTGATCACATGGATGACTCATGGACAAAAACCAGAACAAGTGATGGCCATGACTCAAACCATCAAACCAGATGTTTACACGAAAGTGGACGACGAGGCTACCATCGTTCTTAAGTACCCTAAGATGCAAGGCATCATTCAAGCTTCCTGGAACTGGCCCATTGCCAGAAAAGACTTGGAAGTGTATGGGCAAACTGGATACATCTATTCCGACAACCGCAGCGACTTGCGCTATAGATTGAGTGAAGAACAAGTCGAAAAAAGCGAAAAACTGACAGCACGTACTTATCCATACAACGACCCCTTTGCTTTGCTAGCTGCTGTGGTAAAAGGCGAAGTCACACTCCCACCCTTCGCGCTTTCTTCTTTGGAAAATAACTTGATCGTGGTGGAAATCTTAGACGCCGCCAGAGAAAGTGCGCAAACCGGAAGAACAATTGAGCTGAACCCTTAGTCTTTATTGCCCGAGCGATTAACTTTGCGTTTTTATTCGAAACACACACTATGAAAATATTTCCAAGTAATCCCTGGCACAAGGTGGCCGTCGGCGCGGGCACGCCGAACGTGGTGAATGGTATCATTGAAATTCCGCAAAATACGCGAGCCAAGTACGAACTAGACAAAGACTCTGGTCTTCTGATGATGGATCGTGTACTGTACTCGGCCATGTACTACCCAGCCAATTATGGTTTCATTCCACAGACCTATTGTGACGATGGGGATCCATTGGATATTGTGGTGCTTTCGCAAATAGACATCGTACCTATGTGTATCGTGTCTGCCAAAGTAATTGGCGTAATGCGGATGTTGGATGGTGGTGAAGCTGATGATAAAATCATCGCTGTGGCTGAAAATGACATGAGTGTGAATCACATGAATGACATTGCAGACTTGCCTCCTCATTTTACCAAAGAGTTGAAAAACTTCTTTGAGGATTATAAGAAGCTGGAGCACAAAACGGTAGAAGTAGAAGAGTTTCAAGATGCGGCTACCGCCAAAAAGATCATCTTACAAAGTATCGAAGACTATAAAGAGCTCATGGCTAAAAATTCATAAAACCAAACCAACCATGACCGAAATCCTTATTCCCACCTTGGCGGCGCTAATTGGCACTGCTTTTGGTGGATTGATCACTTACTTCACACAGCGCCAGCAGCTCAAGCACGACTTGGAAATCCTCAAGCAAACCTACAAGACGGATTTTATGGCTGAGGAAACAGCCAAGCATTTTCTGAATCACAGGACACATATAGAAAGGTCTTTTGATGTACTACAAAAACATTTGGGTGGGTTTGAAGACAATGAGTTACGTAAAATCCTAGTTCGTGCAGGAGCAATTCGTGAATTCCGTGAGGATGGTTCTGAGTGGTGGAAATTGCTTTCTAGAATGGATGAGTATATTGAAAGGAAAAAGAACGGAAAATAATATAAAGAAGTAACTTTTGTGTCAGAGGGAGAAGCAAGACATTACATTTCTATTGTGCTCTCATATAACCTTTCCAGCCGCTGACCAAATTTGCTTCATTCGTTTCTAATGCTCCAAGGACTTCACTCAAATTGCTGTAAGCCATCAACTCAAGCAATTTGTCTTTACCATATTCAGATTCGATATATATAACTACCGAACCTGAAAGTCCATATCTTAATTTTCCTGACCAAAAATTTGCCAGGCTTGACGGAATATTGCCTTGTGTGATGGCCTCCTTTACCTCTGCCATTCTTTCCGAATCACATTGGCCAGACACATAGGTCGCCAAACCTTCTACAAACCAATCGATTCCATTGATCTCACTGAAATCCGAACTCTTGCCATACTGTCCGTGTAGTACATGCACCAGTTCATGAATGATCAACTTTTGGGTTTTAAGGGTATCAACATACGAATGCTCACAGGCTAAACTGTCCCACCTTTTAGGTGAAATCATGTCCAATTTGGTAGCTACACCACTAGCAACCATCCAGCATTGAGATTTGAAACTGGGCATTCCCCAATCCTTTTGCCATACACTGTCCAGGGAAACACGATTGGGATGAATGTAGATGCTAAATTTATTTTTGAAAGAGACACCAAAGAATCTCTCTACGTCGTCCAAACCGTTTAAAAAGTAAGGTGCGTATATCTGCATATCAGCAGAATCCACTGATGTATAAAACACAGAAAACCTAGGGTACTTTTTCACCAACCACTCATCGTGTGTTAGATGTCGTCCCAGCCCATTGACATAAATGAATACTGAAACAATGAACAAAAAAACTCTCATCACAGGTATTACTATTTGTCTAGTCATCTTGGGACATTAGACAATGGCTATGCATGATGAGTTACAGTATTATTTAATAAATTTTGCTTCACTACTTTTCATCCTTAAAAGGGAAATAATCCAACACATCGTACTCCCACACATTGGTAGGGAATATCACTACCAAATTGGCAGTTTTTTCTCCAACATTCTTGAAAGCATGTGGCACCATAGGTGGAATGTTGACAATGTATGGCGCTTCGATAGTAAAAAGGGTGTCTCCCAGTGCATAAAGAACAGTACCTTCCAGCAATACATGCGATTCCTCTCCCTTGTGAGTATGCATTGGTGGCGCCCCTCCTGGAAAAGTTTCCGTAATACCAATTACCAGATTCTGATAGCCATGTTTGTAACCTTCCATCACATGCACATATTCTCCCGGCCCTGGATTGATCGCTGGTAAGTCTTCTACCTTGGCCACGTACTCACTCCAATTTTTCAACTCCTTACTTTCATATCCAGGTGGTACTGTTCTCCGCTCTAGCACCTTATGAGAATGGTGCTGTGAATGCAAATACTCTATAATTGAATCAGGCACAGTCTTGATTTCGTCCACCAGTCCTTCTATCGAAAAGGTCTCTTTAGCCGAATCATGGGTGTGGGTATCTGCGCCATGTGTATGTGGAGCATTTTCGCTGGTTCGAGGGGTGCAAGCATACAAGCAGCATATCCCCAAGACCAATAGGGTCGAGTTTAGTTTTAGCATTTGTATGAACTGTTGATTATATGATAAATATAATTCATAATCCCCTGTATATCAAACACCTGCAAACCTGTCAACTTGGCTCATTTATTGGTTGGGTAAAAGGATTGACAAATCATAGCTATACGAAATCATTTTACCATGAAACCCTTTGCCATCATTCCATCTATTCATGGCTTTCCACCCAAGGAAATTTGATCATCCAAGGCGCGTACGTAAATGAAGATGTGGCTTTATCAGTCAGGATACCATGGTTGGACTTGGAAAGTCCGCCACAATTAGTAAATTTAAAACAAGACGACCATTGCTACCTCCTTTTAATCCAATTCAAAAGCAAAATAATTCAGCATGGTCTTCATTTCTTGGGCTGTAGGATTTATACTTGCGAATTCTAATTCCTGTTAATTAAATCGACTCTTATGTTTAAATCAATCGGTAATTTCTTTAAAGGTCTATTCCAATCTGAGCCAGAAGAATTGATCGCAAGAATCTCCAAGGAAAATCAAATCGAGCTTTACAGAACTTTGAAGCTTGCTGAAGAAGTAAAAGAAGAGCAAAAAAGACAGGCGATTCTGGCAGAGAAACGTGCTAAAAAAGAAGCTGAAATCGCTAGAAAAAAGGCAGAAAAGCAAGCTAAAATAGACGCAAAAATCGCTGCTAAAAAAGCGGCAGAAGAAGCTAAAGCCGCTGCCAAGGCTGCAAAACTTGCTGAAAAAGAAGCCAAAAAGAATAAGGTAGCTTAATCCAATTCCAACATAACACTTTTCATTCTTGTAGAAATAACTAATCGCCTATTTCGACAGGTCAATGAGAATTTCAACTCGGCATACTGCGTCTAAAACGGAAGAAATAATTCAGGTTTTGAATACAGGAATTCAAGATACTTCTACCAAGCGTTTTGGGCGAGAGCGCAACAAAACAGTCATAGCCAAAAAGTCAGCTTTTGTTGGCGTACAAATCGCACGCCGAGCGCACGAACTAATCATAGCAGGCACCTTGCCTTCATTATTGTCCGACCTATTATCTGAAATCCGCCTGTTTGAAGGCCTATTCTATATGTTTGAATTTATGTTCCGTTCCCAATGGGAAAAACCCGAAATGGAAACAGGAACAATTCTGAGTCAGAAATATTGCTAAACTGAACATTGAACACACGAAAAGCCACACTTAGAGATTATGATGCAATTTGGGACATCTTTCAGTCGGTAATCAAGACTGGAGATACCTACGTTTTTGATCCTGAAACACCTATAGAAGACTTGCAAAAACATTGGTTTGCTGACCTTATGGATACTTTTGTTGCTGAAAAAGATGGAAGAATATTAGGCACCTACATCATCAAACCCAATCAGCCTGATTTGGGCAATCACATCGCCAATGCCAGTTATATGATTCATCCTGACGCGCAAGGAAAAGGAATAGGCCAACTTTTAGGTGAACATTCTATCCATTATGCCAAGCAAAAAGGCTACCATGCCATACAGTTTAACCTTGTGGTCAGTACCAACACAGCAGCAGTCCAACTTTGGAAAAAATTTGGCTTTGAAATCATTGGGACTACGCCTAATGGATTCCGACATCAATCCTTGGGGCTGGTCGATACCTATATGATGTACAAAAAGCTCTAACACTCCCCTAGAGCCTTTAATCAGTGTTTTTTCGGTTTATTTTTAATATTATCTCAAAAATAGAAACATATATATTATCATTGCCGTTTATAACATCTCAAAAATAGAAAGATATGAAAGGGTATTTAGGAGAGTTTGAAGAATTGGTATTGCTCACCATTGCCAACCTTGACAATGAAGCCTATGGTATGGCGGTACTAAAAGACATCAATGTTCGAACCCATAGAAACCTCAGTCTTGGAGGGATGCACTCTACTCTCACAAGACTAGAAGAGAAGGGATACATCACTTCATATCTGGGAGAACCCACCCATGAAAGAGGTGGCAGGAGAAAAAGATACTTTGAGCTCACCAGCCTGGCCAAGACCAGTTTGACGGAAATGAAATCACTTCGGGATGAACTTTGGAACAATGCCAAAATCAAGCTATCCGTATGAAAAAATCCTCTTACCCTAAGCCACCCTACTGGATCAGTAAATGCCTTCAGTGGTGGTCCAATAAAGCAGATACTGAAGATCTTCTTGGAGATCTTGAAGAAGATTATCAATACAACTTAGAAGACAAAGGAAAGTTCAAGGCTCAACTCAACTACCTCAAACAAGTCTTGTCACTTGCCTTCTCCTATGCACTTAGGAAGCGAAAAAGGTCAGCTTCCTACTCAAATTATTACAACTCAAACTCAATAGCCATGTTCAACAACTACTTTAAAATTGCTTTTCGCAATTTTTCAAAGCACAAATTTTTTACTTCTATCAATATCATAGGACTAGCCCTTGGCATGTCCATCAGCTTGCTGGTACTTTCTATTTCCATAGCGATTTACAAATCTGATGATTGGCAAGAAAAAAAGGATCGCATCTTCCAAATCAATACATTCATTGCGGATGAGCGCGATACCAAGACCTATGGATCCACCTTCCATGCTGTGGGCGACCATCTCCAGGAAAAATATCCGTTCATAGAAAGCGTGGTCAAAATTAAAGATGGCTTCGATCCTGTCGTCAAACATCAGGGTAGCGAAATGAACTTTTACGGTCACTTTGCTAATTCATCGTTTTTCAAAACTTTCAGTTTTCAATTGATCAGTGGCGATCCTCAAACTGCCTTATCCGAACCGTTTAGTATAGTCCTGACCGAATCTGTAGCCAAAAAACTCTACAGGGATGAGAACCCACTAGGTCGTATCATTGAAACTGAGTTAGGAGCATTTAATATAACTGGCGTGATAGAGGATCTTCACCAAACCCATTTTTTCTTCGAGGTATTAGCATCTTATCAAACGTTTGATGCCTTGGAAACGACCACTGATCTAAAAACAGATTGGAAAAATTTTCGGGACAATTACGTCTACCTCCTGCTGAAACCTGAAACGCCTACTGAAACTTTAGCACAATCACTGGAACAAATGTCTACCTTGGCAGGCGAGTTCAACCCCAACCAGGATATTCAATTCGAATATATCGTGTTACCCGATGTGGTTCCACGCTGGAACATCAGCAATGCACTGGGGATAGGCTGGGATCAGCCCTCTTTGATATTCTTTATGTCCATAGGCTTATTGATCCTTTTGCCTGCAGTTTTCAATTATTCAAATCTATCCATTGCCAGAGCACTCAAACGAGGAAAGGAAATTGGCATTCGCAAAGTTGTAGGTGCTGAAAAACGTCAGATCAAAGCTCAATTCATAATTGAAACTATACTTCTATCCTTGCTGGCCTTATTGGCTTCTTTTTTCATATTTGTCAGAATTCAAGAGGAGTTTTTAGGCATTCTAGGCGCGTCACAGGTGCTAGACACTTCTATTGGCTTTACCTTAATAGTTGCATTTATCCTATTTGCAGTAGTCATTGGAGCACTTGCTGGGATCTTCCCTGCAGCCTATTTTTCACGTTTAAATCCTGTGCACACATTAAAAGGGGGACTGGTTCATAGATCTGCAAATGTTTCTCACATCAAGAAAGGGTTGCTAATCTTTCAGTTCTTCGTTTCATTGGTCTTTATTATTGGCGTGAGCGCCCTTACCAAAGAGTATTCCTATGTGCTGAATACCCAGCATGGTTTTGCATCTGACAACACCCTCGTGATTCCTTTTCAGGAAATTGACAAACAGTTGGCTATCAATGAACTCAAAAACCATCCAGCTGTAAAATCAATTTCAGTAACCTCTAATTTGCCAGGCGTACCCTTGTCTCCAAAGGTGGAAGCCACTTTAAACGGACGTGATACGATAAATATCAAACAAGTTTTTGTTGGAGACAATTTTATTGAAAATTTAGATATGAAACTTGCCTGGGGGGAAAACAAGGGCTTAATAAACTCAACCAAAAACGAAGAATTGGTAATTGTGAATGAAGCCTTTATGCAATTGGCTGCCACCTTTCTCTTAGGTCAAGATTCAGTGCGTTTCACGATGGCAGACAGAACCAAATGCAGAATCATTGGCACCTTAGAAGACTTCAACTTCGAACCATTGGATCAACTGATTCAGCCTCTGGTTTTCAGGCACTCACTAGACAGAAGCAAGTTCGCCCTGCTGACCATCAATACTTCGGACATAAAAACGACCATAGATGAACTAGATGAAATTTGGACCAGTATCGACCAGGAAGCTTATTTTGAAGCTACTTTCCTGGATGAAGAAATTGAAGATGCTTATTACTTTCTCAGGGTTCAAATCAAATTTTTCAGCTTTCTCAGTGCCTTTGCCATTAGCATTTCATGCCTTGGCTTACTGGGAATGGTCTCTTACACCACAGAGAACAGGACCAAAGAAATTGCCATTCGCAAGATTATGGGGGCAAGTAGTCAGAGCCTCTATTATTTACTGACCAAAGACTTTCTAAAGTTAATACTGATTGCTGCCGTAATCGCCATCCCATTCTCCTATGTGTTCTACGATCAGCTTTTTCTCTATTTTCTGTTGCGGTATGGTAATGGTCTTGGCGTACTCGATGTCATATTTAGTATTGTATTTTTATTTATTATTGGATTTGCCTCTATCTATTGGCAAACATCTAAAGTCGCACATGCAAACTCTGCCAACAATTTGAGATATGAATAATTAGTCAAGAAGAATGAATACAAAAGAGAGGGATGTACTATGATCATCCGATCAAAGCACATCCCTTAAATCTTCATTGCGATCAAATACGCTTTTGGCAAACCGACAAAGCGGAATGATATTTATTTTCTTCTCTCTGGCAAAATCTACTGCGGCCAAAACCAACTCCTTACCTACACCCTTTCCTTTAAATTCAGGATTCACCTCAGTATGGTCAATAATGATTCTATCCTCTCCTGCCCAGGAATAGGTCATTCTCCCTGCTTCCTTGTTTCCTTCTGTAGCCTTAAAGAAGCCTTTGGTTTCGCGATTAAACTGTTGTACTTCCATAAGATTAGGGCTTAAGTGTTTTGATAGATTCAGGGGGCAAAGGGACAAATTCCGTTTCACCAGGTACCTTGGGAAATTGTTGATTCAGCCAATCATGTTTGGCTTTCTCTATGAGTGCCTTATCTGAGCTTACAAAATTCCAATGAATAAAGCGCTCTTCTGGAAATGGGTCTCCTCCAAAGATATAGACTGTCGTATTTGGTTCAAGTTCGAACTGACAAAGAGTGGCATCTTTGGCTATAAGAATTTGTTTAGGACCGTAAGTGTGCCCATCACTCTTGATAGCTCCATCCAAAATATACAGCGCGCTTTCTCCATACAAATCATCCCCAATATCTACCAACCTGGCCTCCTCACTCTTTATCTCCAAAAAATATAAGCGACTGTGCACGGGCACAGGAGATTGCCGGCCAAAGGCCTCTCCTGCCACCAGTTTAAAAGCGACTCCATCTTGTTCCCAAGCAGGTACATCATCCGCCTCCAGATACGCAAAGGATGGTTCACTTTGTTCCAATTCCTTGGGCATAGCCACCCAAATTTGCAGACCATGCATGGTCTTCGCTGACTTGCGCAGTCTGTCAGGTGTTCGCTCAGAATGAACCACACCCTTGCCAGCTGTCATCCACCCTACAGCACCAGGCACCACTTCCACTTCTGTACCAATACTGTCCCGATGCACTACAGCCCCTTCAAATAAATAAGTCAGTGTAGAAAGTCCGATATGTGGATGTGGGGGCACATCCAAGTTTTCATCATTTTTCAGATGTACAGGCCCCATGTGGTCTATAAATACAAAAGGCCCTACTGCTCGTTTTTCCCTAAAGGGCAGCAAGCGGCCCACCATAAAATTACCAATGTTGGCCGCCCGCTCTTCTATGATTAATCTTACGTTTGACATCTTATATTTTAGTCTTCTAAATATCCAAATTTACCCATATTGAAGTCATTCATGGCTTGCATCAATTCTTCACGGGTATTCATTACAAATGGCCCTTGTGCGGCAATGGGTTCTTTAATGGGATCACCACTCAAAACCAGCACCACAGCCTGATCCAAAGCTTCTACAGAAAATTCCTCCCCAGCATTTTCAAACAATGCAAAATGATCAGTAGGGATACGCTCTGTCCCATTCACTTTTACACTTCCTTCTATCACCAGCAAGGCTGTATTGAAATGTGCCGGAAACTCAAAAGTTGCTTTTCCTCCTTTGTTCATCCTGGCATTTTGCAAGTGCACAGGTGTGAAAGTGGAAGCTGTTCCTTTCGTGCCCTGATAGGAGCCAGCTATGATTTCCACCACACCTCCGTTATCAGCCAATGGGTATTTTTCTATTTGATCATTGGACAATGCCTGATACTTTGGTGGGGACATTTTATCTTTTGCAGGAAGGTTGACCCAAAGCTGCACCATTTGGAAATCACCACCAGTTTTGCTGAACTTCTCTTCGTGGTACTCTTTGTGCAAAACCCCTGACGCGGCCGTCATCCATTGTACATCTCCTTCAGCAATGACTCCTCCTCCCCCAGAACTATCGTGGTGAGCCACTTTGCCTTGATAGGCAATGGTCACTGTTTCAAACCCTCTATGCGGATGTACTCCTACGCCTTTGGGCTGATCAGATGGTTCGAAATAAAATTTAGAATTGTAATCCATCATGATGAACGGATCCATGCGCTGCATGTCCAACGGATACACACTGGGTATGAAATTGTGAACGCGAAAACCATCACCCACAAAGTGTGGAGGTCTTGGTGCAATGACTGCTTCTATTTTTTTTGTTGCCATAACTTCTTCGTTTTAAAATTCAATACAAACCTACCTCACACAATTTCGCTGTGCATTGATGTATGGTAAGAAATGACTACTTGAGTTTTTCCAACATTTCGTTGGTTATGGAGTCTGAATATATGCCATAGCCATTAACCAAAAGTCCCTTTAGTTGATATTTTTCAGAAGAGATGGCGTACAATACAGACTGATCCCCAGGGTCTTCATTGTCATCGAATCTAAAAGATTTGTCAATATGAAATTCGTCATGAAGAATTTCATATTCTTGATTTTCACAAACAATACAATTCGCCTGTAAATTAAAATCCTCCTGATAGCCCTGCGCTTTCAGGGCATTCATGGCTTCGGATAAAGTATCATAAGCTTCCATGCTTTTCTAAGTTATGGTTCAAAATTCTGTTTGGCCAATGCCTTTCTGACACGACTCAAACTTTCTGGTGTAATACCCAAATATGACGCAATCATCCATTGCGGAACTCGCAGGGTCAAATCTGGATACAAATTAATGAAATCCAAATACCGTTCTTCAGCACTCGCGCCTAGCAGCAAATTGATTCTGTTTTGCATGTGACGAATATGGTTCTGCAAAATTTGCTCATTGTATTGTCTGAACGACAGACTGATCTGAGACGCCGTTATCACAAATGCTTCATCCAGCATCACCACTTGTGTTGCTTCTACGGCATCAATAAAAAATGAAGAGGGCTCATTGAAATAAATACTCCCACGATCACTCACAAACCAATTTTCAGGCGCAAACTGTATGATATGTACTTTACCATCTTTGTCTATGGAATAAGATCGCAACAAGCCAGACTCCACAAAAAAAGAATGCTTGCATACTTCCCCCTTTCGCAGTAAAAACTCGCCTTTTCCTACCGTCCTGGTTCGAATGTGGCTTTGCAACTGCAAAAGTTCATTGTCAGAGATTTGCGCATTGGATTGTAAGTATTCGCTGAAGGATGATTCCATAATCATAAAGATACAAACCCAATAGGGTTAGCCACAACTAATTCATCCTCCTTTACATTTGTAAAATTGAAAGACATATTTCCGTATGGTATGGTTCATTTTCTTAATTTGGCAGTTCAGTAAAACAACAGCATGCTCAGTAAAATCAAAATCCCTCATGTATTCGCCTTATTGACGATTATCATTCTGGTCGCCAGCTTGTTCAGCTACGTCATTCCATCAGGGTCGTATGACAGAAAAGAGGTGCAGGTAGGTCAACTAACCAGAACGGTCGTGGTACCCAATTCATTTAAAGAAATCCCTAAGCATTATTCCGTCAAAGGCATTTTTGTAGGCGATGAAGTGGAAGGTAAAGCCACACCCGTGAGCATCTTTGGCTTTCTGAAAGCCATACCCAAAGGCTTGGAAGAAAGTGCAGATATCATCTTCTTCGTCTTTTTAATTGGAGGGGCTTTTGGTATGATCAAACGGACAGGCACGATCACTGCAGTCATACAGGCCCTGATTGATAAGTTTAGCAATTCTGGGACGGCACTTACTGTCGTGCTCATGCTCTGCATTTCTGCTGCAGGTTCCACCCTTGGCATGGGCGAAGAATTCATCCCCTTGGTTCCTGTTTTTCTCTACGTCTCTCATAAATTAGGCTACGACAAACTGTATGGTTTGGCTCTGGTATTTGTATCTGCCGAAATTGGATTTGCCTCGGCTACAACTAATCCGTTCAATGTCCAAATCGCACAAGGCATTGCGGAAGTTCCACTTGGAAGTGGCATGGGATTCCGGCTTATTTTTTATGCTGTTATATTGATAGCCGCCATCATATATATGCTGAGGTATGGCAAAAAACTGAAACAAGACTTTTCCAACTCATATTTAGCCTCAGACAATGTGTATAAAGAAGATGACACGCTGGCACAATTTGACTTGACCAAAAAGCATATATATATTGTCATTGCAAGTGCTATACTTTTTATTGGCATTCTATGGGCCGTGCAGACGCAAGGCTGGTGGATGGCCGAAATGGGTGCTGGCTTTTTACTGATTGGCATGGTGGCAGCCCTTATAGGCAAGCTTTCGCTTAATGAAGCCACCAAGGCCTTTATCCTCGGCATGGAAGAGATGTTGGTTGGCGCCTTAGTCATTGGTTTTGCCAAAGGCATTCAGGTAGCCTTAGTCGAAGGACAAATCATGGACTCTGTCATTTACTACACCTCTGGTACGCTACAGTACTTCCCCAAAATAGTAGCAGCAGAAGGTATGTTGGTTTTTCAAACCATTTTGAACTTTTTTATTCCTTCTGGATCTGGTCAAGCCGCTACCACGATTCCGATTATGGTTCCTCTGGCAGACTTACTTGGTATTACCAGAAATACGGCCATTTTCGCCTTTACCTGTGGAGATGGGTTTGCCAATTCAATCATTCCTACTTCAGGCATATTAATGGCCATGCTGGGTATTGCAGGTATTCCTTACAAAGATTGGCTAAGGTTCATCCTGCCACTTTTTGGTTGGCTGATGGCAATATCTGCCATATTTCTGGCTATTGCTGTATGGATTGAGTATTAAAGGATCGCATCCAATTGAATCATCTCTTCTTCAGTAAATAGTCGAGATCGAATCAAGAAACGAACACCAAGCGGGATTTCCAATGAAAAACTAGCTCCTCTCCCTTTCACTACGTCAATTGTGATTTGGGTATGTTTCCAATATTCAAATTGGTCTCTTGACATGTAGCATTTGCAACCATGGACTGTCCCAAGCCATACATCTGAATCATCAAGCATCAGCTCACCTTCTTCAAAGCACATAGGGGACGAACCGTCACAGCACCCACCACTCTGATGAAAAATCAAAGAGGGATGCTGCTGTCGAATAGTATCGACAACAGCTTTTGCCTCCTCGGTTATTAAAATCCTTTCGACCACAGCCTAAAAGAATCCTAACGCGTTCTTGTCGTAAGAGATCAGCATGTTTTTAGTTTGTCTGTAGTGAGACAGCATCATTTTATGTGTTTCTCTTCCAATACCAGATTTTTTATATCCGCCAAATGGCGCGTGCGCTGGATACGCGTGATAGCAATTCACCCAAACCCTTCCAGCTTTGATTCCCCTAGAAATTTGATAGGCCTGATGGGTATCTCTGGTCCATACACCTGCGCCCAAACCATAAAGTGTATCATTGGCTATTTCTAAGGCCTCAGCTTCATCTTTGAAGGTGGTTACACAAAGTACAGGTCCAAAAATTTCTTCCTGGAATACTCGCATCTTATTGTCTCCTTTGAAGATCGTAGGTTCCACGTAATATCCACCTTCAAGCCCTTCATTATATGCAGCCTTTCCACCTGTTAACACTTCGCAACCTTCCTCTTTTCCGAGTTCGATATAGCTCAGAATTTTTTCATACTGATCATTCGAAGCTTGGGCACCCATCATAGTACTCGGGTCTAATGGATGTCCCAATTTGATCGCTTTAGCCCGCTCTACTACTCTTTCAATAAACTGATCATAAATACTTTCCTGAACAAGCATTCTTGATGGACAGGTGCACACTTCGCCTTGGTTAAGGGCGAACATTACAGCCCCTTCCAAACACTTATCAAAATACTCATCGTCTGCTTCCATGATACTTTCAAAGAAGACATTTGGTGATTTTCCCCCTAATTCTAATGTCACAGGTATGATGTTCTTAGAGGCGTATTGCATAATCAGCTGACCCGTTGTGGTTTCTCCTGTAAAGGCTATCTTATTGATTCTTGGACTGGAAGCCAAAGGTTTACCTGCCTCAACACCAAATCCATTGACTACATTAAGGACTCCTGCTGGCAGGATATCCTCTATTAATTCCAACAGGATCAAAATTCCAACTGGCGTTTGTTCTGCAGGTTTCAATACCACACAGTTGCCTGCAGCTAAAGCAGGGGCCACTTTCCAAGTTGCCATTAGGATTGGGAAGTTCCATGGAATAATTTGACCCACTACACCTAAAGGTTCCAATATGTTCATGGACAAAGTATTTGAATCCAATTCCGACGCAGTTCCTTCTTCTGCTCTAATCACCCCAGCGAAATATCTAAAATGATCGATCGCTAATGGAAGATCTGCTGCTCGGGTTTCGCGAAGTGCTTTGCCATTATCCCAGGTTTCGGCTCTTGCCAGCACTTCGAGATTTTGCTCCATTCTATCGGCAATTTTTAATAGAATATTACTGCGTTCTGTAGCTGAAGTGTAATTCCATGTTTTGGCTGCCTCCCATGCTGCATCTATGGCTAGATCAACATCTTCTTCTGAGGATCTAGCCACTTTAGTAAAACTATTACCATCTACAGGAGAGATATTCTCAAAATACTGACCTTTGACAGGTGCAACCCATTTGCCGCCTATAAAGTTTTCATACTGGTCTTTGAATTTTGGTCTTTCAACGACCGATTGCGAAGTAGTTACTGTTTCACTCATTGCTCAATTCGTTTAAATAGTTAAAATTTTTCGTATCTGATTACTTGAAAGAAATGCCTTCTAGTCAAGCTCTTACCAAATCTATGTATTGATTTGGTCGAAGAATTGAACATTTCAGTCATTCACCTGAACAATCCGCTCAATCTGTTTTTGAAATTGATTAGCACTCATTTTTTGTGTAATTTGAATGATTAGTTCACAGAAACCCGAAGTGAATATGCAGTTATCTAATGGATTTTATGAAACCAGGCGGCTAGAGCATCTGGTCGAAAACCGTACAACTTATACGCTAGAAAATGCTGAAATGAACGTGTATGAAACTCACCATTATGCAGAAGAGGTAGTGTTGCAATTTCACCAACCGGTTTTTGCCAGTATGATTGAGGGTAAGAAAATCATGCATCTGAGAGAACAAAAACCATTTGACTTCTTGCCTGGGGAATCTATCATCATGCCGGCCAATGAAATTATGAAAATTGATTTCCCAGAAGCTGCCACAAATAATCCCACTAAGTGCCTGGCTATGACCATTTCTCCAGAAAAAATCAATCGGGTCGTTGAAAATATAAATGAACAGTCGCACCTGCTTGATGATCGTGAATGGCAGATGAGTGCGGATAATTTTGCCTTCACCAATGATCCAGCTGTATCCCAAATTATTCAACGTCTGATCTTTTTATTCGCTGAAAACCACACCTCTAAAGATTATTTCGTGGATATGATGATCAGAGAATTGATCATCAGGGTCTTACAAAAAGAAAACAGACGGGTACTGGCAGACAATAGCCGCCAGTTTTCGAGCAATCACCGACTAGCAGCCACGATAGATTACATCAAAAAAAACCTCCATCTGCCATTGGCTGTTTCAGACCTTTGCCAAGTGGCATGCATGAGTGAGTCCAGCTTTCATCGAGTCTTTAGATCGGAATTGGGTGTATCGCCTATTCAGTTCATCAATGAAGAACGTATAAAAAAAGCTACTCGCCTATTGAAACAACCAAAAATTCAAATCAAAGAAGTGTATCTATCGTGCGGGTTCAACAACCTCTCCTACTTCATCCGCACCTTCAAGAAGACATTGAATCAAACACCAAAAGAATACCAAACTTCATTTACTAGAATGATTCGATTTCAGTAGAGCTAATCCTGAGCAGTCTCCATTTCAATCTCAATGCCTCCAGTGAAACTAGCTATCAGGTTGTAAATCACACACCCAATAGCTGTGAAGATGAACCCAATCACTCCATACATAATAGGAACCATCAGCAGGGCGACCACTCCAAAATCAGCCAATTCTGGAAAAAATTCTTCCGAAACCATAGAACCAAGCATAGCAAAAGGCAAGATGATGATTAACGAAATGAACACGTAGATGATGGCTGCTACTTTAGCCGTTTGAAGAACCCCGAATTTTTTGACTCTTATCATTCTCTTTTTTTAATTGTTTTAGAAATTTAGAGGTTAAGTTATAAACATGGCAAGGTATTGAAGCGTATGTCTTAGAAAAAAATACGGTTTAACGTATTTAGTATAAGAGAATATCTCACAAAATTTATATTTGTGGATTATTAAGCGTGAAATAAGAATGAGGCTCGGAACTTTAGCAAGAAAAATAAGCATTACCCCATCCAAGCTGACTGCCTTTTTGGAGTCACAGAATTTATCACTTTCCAGTGGCACCAATACCAAACTTAGTGAGGAGCAAATCGAATTGGTACTTGACCATTATGGTGCTAGTTTAGAAATAGAAGAACCTCTAGCTGAGGTGGTAGAAGCGCCAGTTGCTGAAATAGAAGAGACGCCAATCATTGAAGAAGAATCCAAACCAGAAGTAGTTGAAGCCATAGTTGAAGAAACAAAAGAAGAAGTCCCAACAGAGCAAATAGAAATACCCAAAGAAGCAGCAAAGGATGAAAAACCTAAAGTATCTGAATCATTCGTCGAAATAGCGCTACCTCACGAACTAGAAGAGCACTCCTCTGATTCGGAGATTTCGACAGACCAGGAAGTGGAAGTAGTAAACAAAGAAGAAAATACGGAAAAAGAGGGAAACGTAAAAGAACAAGAAGAGGAAGAAGCATACGTACCCCAAGTTCCCGACGATCTGGATCCAGAGATAGAATCCTATGTAGAACGTTTGGCCTATGACGAAAATATAGAAGTCATAAAACCAGCAAAGGTTAAACTACAAGGTCTAACAGTAAAAGGTAAAATCGATTTGCCAGAACCAAAAGTGGAACCTGAGACCACTGAAGAACCTGAGAAAGAAGAAAAGAAGACTTACGATCCTGACGAGATCATTACTACCACAGGCCCTAAGCGAGATCGAAAACGCAAGCCAAAGAACTATAAAGGCAAAAAATTCAATAAGGACTACAATCCATTAGAAGCCGCTCGAAAGAAAAAAGAATGGGAGGAGAAAAAGCGTAAAGAACAAGAAGAACGACGACGGAAAAAGGCAAAAGAACAGCACTACAAACAAGCTGTGAAGTCCGCAGTTGCCACTACTCCTGCCAAGAAAAAACCCAAAAAGGTAACCGTTCGAAAAAAGAAACAAGAACAACCACCAGCAGGCAATATGCTGCAGCGTTTCTGGCGCTGGATGAATACCTAATAAGACTCTGTAATTGTTATATTCTTTAGACCCAACCGATTAGTAGTCGAGCTATTGGTGATCACAGTAGCTTCATATTTCAACCCCTCAATTTCAAACTTGAACAGAATACCATCTTCTTCTTTATCCTTATAGATAATAGAGGTATTGATATAAGTAGCTCCATTGGCTTTAATAATATTTCTAAAATCAATTTCTAAAGTGCCAGAATTGTTTTGCCCTCCAAACTCTAAACCTAACTCCTGCCAAATTCGTGGCAATTGGTTGCCAATGGTTCCATCAAAAGACACTTTGTTTACCACCTCGTTCTGACTGGACATGACGGTAAAATTGCCAGCAATGTCATACTTTTCGCATCGTACACTACCATCTCTTTCTTCAACTTGCTTTATGCAAGTACCTCGGTCTTCAATCTCTTCATTGGTCGTTTGACCAATGACTATCCCAAACGGCAACTGGGTAAGGCTAGACTGAGCCGAAACTGTACCTACTGACAGCATTAGGGTCAGCACACACACACAAATTTTACGGTTTATATTCATATACCTAATTTATCAAATATTCGGCCCTTTATCAAGTGCAAAGCAAGGTGCCTTGTCACTTCTAGTGTCAATTGACTAAATATCCCGTTTCGCTCGTCTTTTCACCTCAAAATTTCGTAACTTCTACTAACACCAAATGCTTTTGCCGCATGAAAGCAACATCCCCAAACGAAGCAGTCATCTTTTTTGCCGGAGATTCTGGTGACGGCATTCAACTCACTGGCGGTCAATTTTCTGAGACTGTCGAGATATTCGGCAACGACATCAGCACCTTTCCAAATTTCCCAGCAGAGATCAGAGCGCCCAAAGGCACACTGTTTGGTGTATCCGGTTTTCAACTCAAATTAGGCAGTGTTAAAGTATTCACTCCAGGTGATCAATATGATGTACTGGTAGCCATGAATGCCGCAGCACTAAAAACCAACCTACACCAACTCAAAAAAGGAGGAGTAATCATTGCAAACACCTCAGGATTTGATAAAAAAAACCTCGCGCTTGCCAAATATGCAGATGGCACAAATCCACTAGAAAACCATTCGTTGGACAACTACGATCTTCATGTCTTTGATGTGACTAAAATGACACAAGACACGCTAGCTGATACTGGCATGGATCGAAAAGAGATAGAGCGTTGCAAAAACATGTTTGTATTAGGTTTTGTCTACTGGATGTTCAATCAGGATTTGAAATACACCATAGATTTCCTTACCGGGAAATTTAAAAGCAAACCAGAACTTGCTGAAGCCAACATCAAGGTACTGCGCGCTGGTTTTAACTTCGCCGATACAAGCGAAACCTTCACTTCAAGATTCAATATCAAGCCTGCCAAATTGCCTAAGGGCAATTACAGAAATGTAAACGGCAATCAAGCCGTAGCACTTGCATTGGTAGCCGCTTCAAAAAAATCTGGACTAGGTCTGTTTTATGGCAGCTACCCAATCACCCCAGCCTCCAACATATTGCATCAGCTGTCCAGATACAAAAATTTTGGAGTGAAGACCTATCAGGCTGAGGACGAGATTGCTGCAATTTGCTCAGCAATAGGTGCTTCATTTGCAGGCCAACTGGGCGCCACGGCCTCCTCTGGGCCTGGCATAGCACTCAAGGGTGAAGCTATGGGACTAGCCATGATTCTGGAATTGCCCTTAGTCATCATCAATGTGCAAAGAGGTGGCCCTTCTACTGGTCTTCCCACCAAAACAGAGCAGGCAGACCTTCTCCAGGCGATGTATGGCAGAAATGGAGAAGCACCTCTTCCTATTTTTGCGGCAGCCACGCCAAAAGATTGTTTTGAATTGGCATTCATGGCCTGCAAGGTGGCCTTAGAGCACATGACTCCAGTTATATTCCTGTCAGATGGATATATCGCCAATGGTTCCGAACCCTGGCAATATCCACAAAGTAAAGATTTGCCAGACATCAGCCCTCCACTTGTGGCTGCCAAAACCAATGACGAACCCTTCCTTCCCTATCAAAGAGAGGAAAATCTAGTGAGAAAATGGGCCATACCAGGCATGGCTGGATTGGAGCATCGTATTGGAGGGCTGGAAAAAGAAATTGACACGGGCAACGTGAGCTATGATCCAGACAACCATGAGCAAATGATTAAGATTAGAGCAGAGAAAATCGATAAAATTGCCCAAGTATTTCCTAAACAATCCTATGCGCAAGGGAGTGAAAAATCTAAGCTTTTGGTCATTGGCTGGGGTTCTACATTTGGCGCCATAGAATCTGCCATTATCTCATTGGGAGAAGAAGGATATGATATCGCCCATATTCACATACGCATGATTCATCCGCTCCCCTCCAACCTGGGCGAAATACTCAGACATTTCGAAAAGATTATTGTTCCCGAAATGAACAATGGACAACTCGTCATGGTGTTGAGAAACAAATTCTTACTCCCGATCAAGAGTGTCACCAAAATAAAAGGAGTGCCTTTCACTGTACATGAAATCAAAGAAGCCATACTTAATGAATTGAGCCATGGATAAAATAGCAGAACCAAAAAATTACACTGCCAAGGACTTTGCATCCGATCAGGAAGTGAGATGGTGCCCTGGTTGTGGTGATTATAGCATCCTGAATCAGGTCAAGAAGATATTGCCCGAAATTGGCGTGCCAAGAGAAAACATAGTTTTCATCTCGGGAATCGGTTGTTCTTCGAGGTTTCCATACTATACTGAAACCTACGGCATGCACAGCATCCATGGACGAGCCACAGCTATTGCTAGTGGACTGAAAGCCGCCAACCCTAACTTGGATGTCTGGATCATTACTGGGGATGGGGATGCATTGTCTATAGGAGGCAATCATTTGATCCACCTGCTTAGAAGAAATTTCAATGTGAATATTCTCTTGTTCAACAATGAAATCTATGGACTGACCAAAGGACAATACTCCCCTACTTCTCCTATTGGTAAAATTTCAGCTTCCACACCTCAGGGATCACTTGACTATCCATTCAATCCACTGATGCTGGCCCTTGGGGCTGAAGGCACATTTGTAGCGCGCTCTATAGACACTAACCCTACTCACCTCAGAGAGACACTGATGCAAGCACATAACCATCACGGCGCTAGCTTTGTAGAGATTTATCAAAATTGCAATGTATTTAATGATGGTTGTTTCTCTTCATTTTCAGACAAGGGGATCAAGGATGATCATGTGCTGATGCTGGAAGAAGGCAAACCCTTGATCTTTGGCACTGACTCGAATAAAGGGATCACTCTGGACGGTTTCAAACCAAAAATTATTGATTTGACCAATGAACAAGCAGCCGAAGCATGCTGGCTGCACGACCCTACTGATCGCATCAAAGCGACTATACTCACCCAGTTTTTCGAATATAGTGCCGAACCAGGCGCATTGCCCAGGCCGTTCGGCTTGTTCTACAAAGAAGAGCGCTATAGCTATGAAGATCATCTGGAAGATCAACTGAAAGAAGCTGTAAATAAAAATGGAGATGGGGATTTGGACCAACTGCTATCAGGGCCTAACCCCTGGAAAGTAGCCTGATGCATCTTCGTATTAATTCCTTTTCGGTCTTATATTTGTGCTTAGCCCAGAGAACAAATTAATTTATTATTTTCAATCGCCAGGAAAGAATGACCAAAAAGTTAGTACTTCTCAACCTCCTCTTATTCCTTTTTCAAATACTCTCGGCACAAGAAATATCTTCACTCACGATTAGCCAGAAGTTTATTGAAGCCAAAGTTGGCGAAGAGATACAAGTGCTTGTCGCGCAAACAGGTAGCGGCAGCATTATCATGAAAAATGCACCAGCAGATGCTCAGTTTGATGAAAATGGCATGTTTTCCTGGGTCATTCCAGAAAGCTCAGAGGATTCAAAAATCACTGTAGAATTTTTTCTCATTGATAGCACCAAACTGATTGATATTGAATCAGTGTTCATTAAAATACTCGCAGACTACAATCCGCCCAAATTTTTCATTCATTCTAATCTGGAATTGAAAAATGGGTTTTATGAATTGCACCCTGGCCAGACCATTGAGCTGTCCGTCCTTGGCTATGCTGCTCAAGACTCATCTAGGGTTGTATTGGATCATTACTTTAATGACAACGAGGGTGAATATCATGTAGGCAATGGCAAAGTAGAAATCATTCACAATCAGCTGACCTTCAAATGGACGCCACTTGACATTCATTTAGAGCAAAAATATTTCAGTCTGACTGTCAATGCACATGATACGCAAGGGCAGAATTCCCAACACGTCTTTTTGTTCATTATCAATAGAAAGAACGAACCGCCCTATTTCAAGTTTCCTGTGCTGGATGAGTACCTGATGCATGCCAATGAGGCGCTAGAAGTAGATCTCACGGTGATCGACCCTGATCAGGACTCTTTGCATTTCAAAATGGATATACCCACCTCTGAGGGCAATCCAAAAGTATCCAATGGGAAATTTTACTGGAAACTCAACCAATACCAGATAGACAAGCTCAAGAAGCAGTTTCCAATAGAAGTAAGTGTAGAAGTAAGTGAACATGGTGTAGACAACCCCATCACGATCACAAAGACCTTTCTCATCAAGCGGAGTATTAAAAATGAGCCTCCAAGAATTCTAAACCTTCAAAACGAAGATGTGTATGAAGGGCTGGCCTTTCATAGAACTATCTTCATCCAGGATGCCAATGATGACTTTAATGAACTCACCTTCGACATCATTGGTGCGCCACAAGGAATGACCTGGCAGGAGCGAAATAATGCCGTAGAGTTGGACTGGACACCAGATTACAACATTATAGGTATAGAATTGAAACCTAAGAAATTTGATATGCTGATGGTAGCTGAAGACCCTGATGGCTCTATAGACCAACGTGCCTTTACACTCACTGTTCACCATCGCGAGAATACAGAAATTACCTACCAAAGCTACTTGGACTATCGAGACGATGCGGTCTTTTTAATTGACCACTTGAGTGCCATGCATATCGATCTTGAACAACGGGAAGGTCGAGTTAAAAATTTAAAGAAAGGCTTGTCAGTGATGACCATGCTATTTGCCACCTACACTGCCGCAGGCAATGTCTTTACTGAAGGGACTACAGCACATAAAGCGGTTCCCTATATAGGCATCATGGCTGCTGTGGCTGGGGGTGCCAATGCCTTTGGGTTTAACGACTTGAGCAAATATGGATCGCTGAGAGGTCAGATTTTTCTATTGCAGCAAAAACTCATTTATGTTTTGGCGATTTTGAGAGACTATCACATTGACAGCGCAAGCAGTCCTAACCTGGAAAATGCCGAATTCCGTGACCAGCTGTCCAATTATGAGAACTGGATGGTTCAGGACAAGCTCAACTTCAAGAGCTACTATAACAGCTACATGAGCCTGAACTACATACACAAACGCACGAAAAAGCAAGTGAAAAAAGCAAGAGCCATGGGTCGAGAACCTGAAGGACTACTTTTTATAGATTTGACTGAGATTTAATCCCTAAGACTAGACCTTGTAGGTTTGGTGCTGAAAAAACCCTTCGGCTTTATTTGTCATTTACAATTTAGACGCAGAGCAGAGATAAGATATCTCTCTTCGTTCGAAATGACACGGCATAATTTTGATCCAATCCCAAAAAGTCCTAATCTTGAGTTGCAGCTCTTTTTAGAAAAACAAAATATTTAATTAATCAATTATTGATGCATTGCGAGTAAAGTGCACAGTGCACTTTATTCGGATGTTAGCTGTAATTAGGAATCCATCATGGATATAGAAGAGATAGAAAAAATCTTCAATACTGGAGAACGACAACAAATAGAAATGATGGCAAGAAATATTCTAGTTCATGGTCGAACTCATGAATATATGAAAAGTCTGAGTCTCTATTCTGAGAGATTTAGTCATTTACTGTCTCAAACGAACTCGGGCGATAAGGAATATTTAACCTTAGTGTACATTCTTTCTGAACATTTAAATGAGCTAAGCAGTGGTGCATGTGCCTGTTCAATTGTAGATAAACCAATGTTTAATAGTCCAGATCGACTTACTGGAATTTTGGAAATTTTAGAGGAAAAATTAGACCCAAAAGAGTATTCTATTTGGAATCATTCAAGATGCCTGTCGTGTGGTAACGAATATGAATCTAAGTGCGTTGAAAGTGGATTTGGACAAAAGGTGCTGTGGAACAAATACAGCTAACATACAATATAGTGTATGGCGGTTCGGCGGTTTCGGGCGCGCGGGTGGTTTTTGCAAAGCCCGCCAAATCTGCGATTCGCCTCATTTGAACAAAAATGTATGAACCGAATCGCAGATTCGGCTATATTGTATCAGAAACTAACAAGATAAAACACGCCCCACACTATATCGGGGCGTTGTATGCCATGCCGTGACGTAGAAACCCACCGCACATTTTAGCACATTTGGTTTTGCCAACGCACAAAGCCCTCCTCAAAAAACCAAAAGAGCTAAAATCACCCCACGCTCCGAATGTTGCTAACAAAATATACTCAAATAATTAGTATACAATAAATTTATTTGACAAATTTGTCAAGAATATTTTTTCTAGACTACTATGGAAACATTTGGAGAATATATAAGGTACTTAAGGGAAGAGCATAAAATGCCTTTAAGAAAGCTTGCTGCTTTTCTTGACATTGACCAATCAACCTTAAGTAAAATAGAAAGAAATGAGCGCCATCCTATCAAAGAAATGGTAATCAAGTTGTCCGAGGTATTTCAACTTGATTGCAATCAACTAACAATTCGATTTTTAAGTGACAAAATTACTTATGAGTTAAAAGATGAAGAGTTAGGAATTGAAGCCTTAAAAGTGGCTGAAGAGCAGATTAAGTATTTAAAAACAACTAAAGCGAATTCACATGGCTAAAAGGAAAATTAAAGTTTTAGACAGTTTTGCTGGTGCTGGTGGATTTAGTCTAGGTTTTGAACTAACAGGAAATTATGAAATAATCGGTGGAATTGAATATGACCAATGGGCAGCTGATACTTTTAAACACAATCATAAAGGTGCTAATGTTTTGGTAGGTGACATACAACATTATAGCGATGAAGATTTACTAAAGGCTTTTCCTGAAAAGCCAGACATAATCTTAGGAGGTCCTCCATGTCAAGGTTATTCAATTTGTAATCGAAATGCGGGCGATCCGAAAGATCCGAGAAATTCTCTTTTTCAAGAGTTCGTGAGGCTTGGTAGAATATTTAATCCCGAAGTTATGATTATGGAGAATGTTCCTAACATAACAAAGGCAAAAACTGCGGACAAGGAATTAGTAATAGACATTATTAAAAAGGAACTCGAAGAACTTGGATACTTTACATATGATAAAATTCTAAGTGCTACAGATTACGGAGTGCCTCAAATCAGAAAGCGTCTGGTTGTAATTGCATCAAAGACTCCCTTAGACAATCCACACCCTTCTCCTACGCATTCTGTATCAGATACAGCACCTAGCCTATTTGGTGAAGGATTAAAAAAATGCCCTACCCTATGGGATGCTATATCTGATTTACCAGATATTGAAGCGAGAGAAGGTGCTGAAGAAATGCCTTACGACAAAACTCCAACTAATGATTATCAGATTTTACATAGAAGAGGCTCTGATAAGGTATATAATAACAAAGCTATGAATCACTCCAAGCGAATGGTTGAAAGGTTTGAATCAATGTCTTGGGGGCATTCAGTTTCCGATGTTCCTGACCACTTGAAACCTCATAAGAGAAATGGAAATGGGGAAATTTCAACTAAAGTGTATGACCAAAACAATAGGAGACTCTATCCGGAAAAACCTTGTCATACAATAGCAGCTTCATTCTACGCCAATTTTGTTCATCCCTATAAGAACAGAAACTTTACACCAAGAGAAGGAGCAAGAGTACAATCATTTCCAGATTGGTTTATTTTTAAAGGAAAGCCGACTGTTGTAAGCCATAAATTGTTGGCACGAGAAGGAAGAACAGAAGAAAAGCACTTGTGTCAATATAACCAAATTGGAAATGCTGTACCTCCATTAATGGCAAAGGCAATTGCAGAAAATATTTACCAGGTCTTTAAAACTGAAAAAATAAAAGAATTAGAATGTACGTACACGGAGACAATTTAAAGCAAAAAGAAAATCACGGAACTAAATACCGAGATGCAACATCTGTTTCCTATGTAAAGGAAATACGTGTAGAATACGATAAATGGAATAAAGCAAATGAAGACCTCAAAGGTCCGCATATTGAAATAAAAGAAACAGATTCTGAAATTATTAAAGAAAGAGTTAGACTGTTTGCCAAATATAAGGACTTCATTGATGAGCAGAAATATGCAGAACAATTTGACTCAAGATCGAATCTGCATTCAAGTGTTTTAGAAGAATTCATTTATTATTTATTCAAGGACATAGTATTTGAATTCTCTGAGCATGCTCAATTGGGAAAAGCTCATGCCTTTAAAGACATTTTCTTTAATGCTCCAAATTTTAGAGAAATGGTAACTAAGCCTTACACCAAAATTGAAAAGAAAGATCATGACTTTGTCATTGGTGTTAATATTGACACGAAGATGCAAGTGCATGGCAGTACGGACATGGAAGAAGTAACTCTTCAAATACCAGCTGTTGCAATTGAGTGTAAAACTTATTTGGACAAGACAATGCTTGAAGGTTCGTCAACTGCGGCTGAACAACTGAAAAACAAGAATCCTAATGGTATTTATATCGTGGTTTCTGAATGGTTAAAACTTACAAGTCAGGTAAACTTAGGGAAGTATAAGGTTGACCAAATTTATGTCCTTAGAAAACAGAAGAATACCGATCGTGAATTTAGGTATGCCGATGACTATGAAAAGAATCAGATTCACGAAGATGTGGTAGAACACTTATTCAGTACAGTTCGAGATCATTTAAGTTCGGATTGGGAGAAAGGAGTTGAATACGGGTTAAAGAAAGGTTTTCTGCTATAACATACAGCCATACACATTGCCAAGTCGCTCAAAACAACCTCACAAACCAAAACCTGCCAAAGAGTATGGCTACTCCCACTGCACCAGTACGAACGGACTAACACGAACGCAGAAACGGGGCGGAGAAAAATGCACGAAAACCTAACAAATGCTAAAAATCCATAGGCTAACTGAGGTACTTGCCAAGATTTGTGAGTTAATATTCTTTCCCGATATTTACAAAGACCAAGCCTACGGATTTTAGCTGGTCGTCATAAGCAAAAAAAAATGAAAGAACCACTACCTACACATGTTGGGGTTCCCTTACTCTTTTCTGACCTTTGAAATTATTGATTTCCCATTCATTTTCTTGCTGATCCTTTTGCCCAATTTTGTGGACAAAAAAATGCCGTTGGAGGTGATACGCTGATTCAGGGTCATAGAATATTTTTTGCATTTCACTCAATTCCTCATTTCTATACCTGTCCAGCGATTTTTCTGTTTCATCCTTGAGTCGTTTAGTTCTCTTTTGAGCAATCATATTTTTGTATCCAGAGTGTCTGGCCAGTGCCAATGCCTTTTCGCCAATTTGCTTGCTGAAATCGTCGACCTCACCTGCCAAACATTCTTCCACAAACCCAATTTCTTTGGCCTGCTCAGCTACCAGGGTGACACAGTCATTCATGATTTCTTTTGCCTTTTTCCCACCTACCCTCTTAGGCAACAGATAAGTCCAATATTCTGATCCATACAGCCCCATATTTTTGTAATGAGGATTCAATACGATACCAGCTCTTGCAAATACAAAGTCAGCCGCCAAGGCCAATATGGCTCCACCAGCCCCAGCATTGCCTGACATGGCCGAAATGACAAGCTTAGACTCACAGTTAATGATCTCTCTGGTCAAATCATCTATGGCTACGATATTGTCCCAGGATTCGTCGGCCGGATTATCGGCACATTCAATTTCGTTGAGATCTATTCCGTTAGACCATAGGTCTGCACCTCCCTTGAGTACTATCACAGAGCAGTCCATTTGACTCGCTTGCATAAAAACTTTTCTCAACCTATTGCATTGATGGGAAGACATGGCGCCATTATAAAAATCAAAATTGATAAAGCAAACCTCCTGATTCTGTTCTACCCAGATTTCTCTAAAAGTCTCCTGATTATTGTAAGCATCAAATGCGTCCAATGGCGATTCAGGCAAATGATCCAACTGATCACCTAGGAGCAAAGCTGCTTTTCGCTTTATCCCATTTCTTTTCTTTTTTAGGTGAGATATCCACACGCTACCATCGCCAGTTCCAATGCAAATAGCACCATCGCGTTTAGCAATAATCTCGCCCGGGTTTCCCTTCAGAAGGGATTCATGATGAGCACCATACATAAAATATTCTTCATCAAATATTCGGGTTTCCAACAGGCCAGGCGTACTATCTGCCGCTTTAATTTTCCTTATAATTTGAGCAGAGGTATCAGACCACTCAAAGTGTCTATCCTTGCGCTTGATTGGGTTATTCCATTGCCCTCTGACATCTGCATCAGCATAGTCTAGTGGGCGAGGCTTGAAATTTTTAAGTTGGAAATTGGCTATCGCATGCTTTACAGCCACTGTCGCGGCTTCTGTCACCTGATGTCTATAGAGGTTACTCTTTGACACTTCTCTTCGTTCAAATTCCTTTGAAGCCCAAATATCCCCTGCATCCATTTTTTCATCTGCTTGTAGCACGGTCACACCCCAGACTGGTTCTTCTTTCATAATGGCCCAATCCAAAGAAGACGGCCCTCTATCCCCTATAATTCCAGGATGAACGATTAAGCACAGGTATTGCCGCCAAACTGTATCTGGTAATGGGCTTTTTAAGAATGGCGCGATAATGAGATCTGGTGAACACTGTTCAACCACTTTTTCTATCTGATCAGCCGATTGAAAAATGGCAATCTCTACGATATGGCTCTCTTGTTCGAGTTCGCACTGTAGACGCTGACTGAGGCCATTGTGGCAAGTCACTACAAATAATATTCGCATGGTTAGGTAGGTTTAGTAAATACAGCTCTCAAAGCCCGCCAGGCTAAGCTAACTTTATTGGTTTAAAATAAAAATAGATATTTATTATCTTAAATAATTTCATTTTATGTAATTATAAAATCCATCACTTTCCAACATTTAGTTTCACGCTCTCTATGATGAAATACAAAAAGTCATCATTCAAAATAAAACACACTTCATCAATGGAAAAGTGAAAAGAAGTCATAATATTACTTTAAAGCAAGTAATAGTATATTTTTTTCAATGTTAGAGATGAAAGTAGGCACATCACCTAGCTATTTCTAGGTTTTTACGCCTAGTATATCATGAGAGAATTACCAAATTTCATGAACTAATGTAAATTTTACAACCTATTATTTTGTTTTATAAAATCATTGAATAACTTTATTATAGTATAAATTAATACTGACCACCATCCCTGTATTTATCATAAGCCCCATAAGCTTACGCTTATGGATTCTTCTTTTGACCAAGAAGAAATTTGAAATTTCATAAACCTAACCAAAATGAAATCTGTCATTAAATATGTAGGATTGTCCCTGTTTCTGGCGTTTGTATTTACATTCATCGGATATCTATTTTGGCAGCAAGAAGTGCAATACACACTACCCACGCCAGTGCCAGACGACTATCAGATTGTTTACGTCAATCAATCCATCCATCTGGACAACTACCTAAAAAAGTCATCTCAATCTCCTATACTATATCATTTCTTTAGTCCCGAGTGTCCTTGCTCCCGATTCAATCTAAAGCACTTCAATTCACTCAAAAGAAAATTTGGAGACCGCATGGAGTTTGTTGTGGTTATCCCAGAATACAGCGACCTCGATTTGTCCACGAAATACTTTGAAGGAGAGCTGAAAGTCATCAGGGACACAAACAGAACATTTGCCAACGAACTCGGCGTGTACTCTACCCCGCAAGCAGCCATTATCAGCAAAGAAAACAGACTCTATTACAGAGGAAATTATAATCGGTCCCGCTATTGCACTGACCCGGGCAGCAATTTTGTCCAGATGGCCTTAGACTCCTTGTTTAGTGGCGCCCCTGCTCCAGCGTTTGGGTTGCTATCTACTGTTTCCTATGGATGTGGATTGGCCGAAGAATCAAAAAATATTTTCAGCATGTATTAACAACTTATCAAGTTTCAGCCATGAATAACCTAACAAAACCCGAACTCGCCGCTTCCTTTAAAGACATCAACTATAAGTCTGACGTCTTCATTATCAGGTTCTTGTACGCCCATGTTGCGTTTTCCTTGTTCCTTGCTACTTTCTATGACACTTGGCTTTTGGCTGTGGCCGTAGGAGCTTCTACTCTCATCACCTGGTATGTCATCAAATTGATTCTACCTGGTGCAGAGTTGCACAGATATGTAGCCAGTATGTTTTTTGGCGTATATGTTGGACTGTTTATTTATCAGATGCATGGGCTTTTTGAAATGCATTTCTTCGCCTTTATTGCCTCAGCCATCTTGATCACCTACCAAAACTGGAAGTTGCAAGTGCCCCTTATCCTTTTTGTGGGGCTTCACCATGCAGCCTTTGCCTACGCCCAATTCATTGGGAGTCAACAGGTCTATTTTACACAGCTTGAGTACATGGATTTACAGACTTTTATTTTCCATATCAGCTTGGCCATTACTGTAGTTACGATTTGTGGTTTTTGGGCGCATAACCTTCGCCTATCAACCATAGCCAATGCTATGAAAGCTAAAGAGCTCGAAAATTCCAATTCAAAGCTGGAAAATTCCATCAGTGAAATACAGGTAACCAATGCTGCTCTTGACAAAGAAAAAAAGGAGGTGAGATACTTGTACAACCAATCTGAGGCCGTATTTAATAACGTGGATGAAGGTATATTTTTATTGAACCCCGATTTCACCATTAGCGATGTTTATTCTAAACAAATGGAACAGATATTCGAACAAAAAGAAATCGCCAATCAGGAATTTATCAATTTTATGCGACCCAGACTGGTTACGCGAGACTTAGAAGCACTTCAGATGTATATCAAGCATCTGTTTGACGCTGAGATTGAAACTGATGTACTCTCGCAGCTAAATCCCGTAGAGCACATTGAAATTTTCCATTATGACGAGCAAGGCATTGCACACTCGAAACATATCAAAATTTTGTTTTCAAGAGTATTCGAGGGAGAATCGATCAGAAACATTCTGGTAACGGTCATTGACGAAACAGAAACCGTACAACTAGAGATGAAGGTGAGAGAAGCAGAGCAAAAAAACAAGCAAGAAACAGAGCAAATGCTCAGTATTCTAAGAATAGAGCCTGATTTGCTCATGGACTTTTTGGTGACGGCAGAGGAAACTTTGGAAAGCATTTCCTTGCGCTACGAGATGGACTCTAAGCATGACTATAATGAACTGATCAATTTCACATTCAATACAGTTCACAACCTAAAAGGCAATGCCTCATTGATTGATTTGCAATTACTTACAGAAAAATTCCATGATCTTGAAAATTCATTGAGTAAGCTTAAAACCAAGAATGTGGTGGGCAATGACTTTTTGAATATCCTGTATGAAATCAGTGAGATATCTATTCTTTTATCCAACATCAAGAGCTTGCTCAACAGGGTTATTAATATCTCTACCCAGTTTTCTCAAAAGCAATTGAATACTGACGAAAGATTGATCGAAGCACTCGAAAGAGGTGCCAAACGCATCAGTGCGGATGTAGGCAAGAAAGTGAAGTTTCAGTTTGCCAATGACAAGCACATCTCCATACCTGAAAAATACAAGCTGGACATCAAAGACATCAGCATCCAACTGATTAGAAACTCAATCATGCATGGTATTGAATTCCCAGAGGAACGAACTACGTTCAACAAACCAGAAGAAGCACTTATTCAACTGTCGCTCGATCAATCTACAAAAGACGGGAATCTCCATTTCAAGTACAAGGATGACGGACAGGGGCTTGACCTTAAAAAAATCCTCAGACAAGCCATTGACAAAGGAATGGTATCTAAAGAGCAGGCCCAGAACTTCGAAGCCAAGGATATACTCAAGCTTCTGTTCAAAGATGGGTTCTCTACTTCAGAAAGCGTAACAGAGCATTCTGGACGTGGGCATGGTCTGAGCTTGGTCAATTCGCTCACCAAAAAACATAAAGGGAAACTCAATATCTCCTTTAAAAAAGGGCAGTCTTTTGAACTGGACTTTATTTTCCCTACAAACACACAAGAACTAGCCATTGTGGCCTAAACCAATTGAATATGAAATTACTCATTGTGGATGACTCATCTGTCATGCGTCGCACTATTGAAAAGCACTTAAATAGTTACAATCTTGAAATCGTCGGAATGGCCAGAAATGGAAAGGAAGCCATAGAACAATTCGAAGAAAAAAAACCAGAAGTGGTAACCTTAGACATCACCATGCCCGAAATGGATGGTCTTACCTGCCTGGACAAGATGATGACCATCAACCCAAAAGCCCGTGTCATGATTATCACGGCACTGTCTGATAAATATACAGGGCTACTGGCGCTAGATAAAGGAGCTAGGGGCTTTTTATACAAACCTGTCAGCCAAACGGATCTCATAACCGCATTTGATAAATTACTAAAAAGAAATTAACCGCTATGTATAAGGAAAAAGAAAAAGTTGAATTCGAAGAGACCTGCCAATTGTTCATCAATTCTGTGAATAATTACTTTGGCCATTTGACAGGAGAAGTATCCCAAACCAGTGTGCCCTATCTCAAAACAGTAGACAATGTGATGCTCAAAGACTATACTGGCATGATTGGCATCTCAGGCGACCGCAAAGGATTTGTGTATATCTCTGGAGACACCAACCTATACAAAGAATTGGTCACGTTATTTCTGGATATTGAAGAACCTAGCTCGTCCGACTTGCTCGATATGGCTGGGGAATTGTCCAATGTGGTATCTGGTAATGTGAGAGAAACTTACGGTAAAAATTTCATGATTTCAGTACCCATAGTATTCAAAGGCGCTCCCGAAAAACTTAAGTTCCCAAAAGGGGTGCCCATTTATGTTATACCCATTAAATGGAAATCACATGAGGCCTTTATTGTTATTGGACTCAACTAACTAGTTTATGTTTTGGTTTTAGCTTCGCTGACCTTGATTCCAGGCAAGGTCAGCGATTAATTTACTTCTTAATACTATATTTATAAATCACTTCTCCTTGATGGTCTACAAACTGGACAAGCAGCTGATCCTTAGTGGCTGAAGCCGTAGCAAATCCGTGCTGAGATGCTGAAAACAAGGAATATTCCATTTTTCCTGTGGGTCTAACTTCTGATCCAGCACCTGAAATAAAATGATGTGTTTTGTAAGAAGGATTATAAATATGCTGAAGATCATGCTCGTGACCAGCGAAATATACATCCACGTTATGCTTCTTTAGCACTTTCTCTAAATGACCTCTAACATCCTGAGTGGCCTCAATGCGTTTGCCTCCAGAATAAAGTGGATGATGACCAACCACAACTTTCCAATCCGCTGAATTATCTGCTAAGACGCTATCCATCCAAAGCAGTTGCTTGGTACTGTCTTGTTTCCATACCGCCTTGTATTTTTCTTCTTCATAATATCCATCTTCAAAAGGGCTGGTGTCGATAAATACAAACTTAACTGTGACTCCATCTTCCTCTTTCTCTTTTACAAAGTACTGTGCGGGCATATTCCACCTTTGGCTTACGTGCGTGTAATCTATTTCAGCCTGATAGTTCCCTCTATAGTCATGATTGCCAAGAACTGCGTACCACGGCACAAAAAGACCGAAACCTTTATACACATTTTCGAACGAAGAAATCCAATAAGGATCTTGTACACTGGCCACACCATCTGGGTAGAAATTGTCACCTGTGGTAAGGATAAACTCTGGTTCTAAGGTTTTGGTAATGGCCTGCATCTGATCAGCTACCTCTTGCTGGCCATCATAGCCATTGCGCCCGAAGTCGCCTATTACGTACCAGTTTAGCGCATCTTCTAGGATTTCCATCTCAGACACGGAGGCTTTGGAAGCTTCCTGATTGCTCTTATTCGAAAAGCAACCAAGCGTAAGGAGCAATGACAGTATACTTAGATATATTATTTCTTTTTTCATAGTTTTGGTTTTAAGGAAATGAAAAAGACCACGACAAGGCGTGATCCTTTTCTAACCCAAAAGTTTTAAAATATTTAGTTGTTAAACAAATCGAATTTCAATCCTAAGTTGTACTTAGGACCGTAATATTCCATTTGCATAGTTCGGCTCTCAATACCCTGATAGTATCTCAAAGGCTGATTGGTCAAATTATTCGCCTCAGCGAAAAGTCTCAAATTCTTAGTGAAAGCATACGATGCATTGACATCCACAAACATCTGCTTGTCATAGTATCTGTCGTAGAATGCGTCATCTCCCACTTCGTCGATATAATCAGAAGAAAAGTTTATGGACGCTCTAATTACCAATTTTTGAGTCTCAAATGACAATGAAGCATTGACCAAATGGTCAGCCGTGCCTGGCAAATCCAACCCTTCTCTTTCATCACCATCTTCGTTGGCGATGCCACTTACATCTGAAGCATTGAAGGTATAGTTGGCGTATACGCCCAATCCCTTCCAAATACCAGGCAAGAAATCCAGTTGGCGCTGAGCCGCAATTTCAAACCCTGTGATGTTTCCTTTTCCACTATTCTCAGGTGTCAACACATCAAAATCATCACCATTGTAGTCTTCGGTCGACTGATGAAAATAGATGAAGTTGTCTATGTTTTTGTAAAATACACCTGCAGATAGTAAACCTACAGATTCGAAGTAGTATTCTGCGTTAAAGTCAAAGTTCATAGATGTAGTAGGATCCAGGTCAGGGTTACCTTGCGAAATTTCTTCATCTTCTTCTACTACATATCTGTAAGGCACTAAATCGTAATAATTTGGTCTAGCCAATGAATTCGTCCAAGCCGCTCTCAGAATTAAATTCTCATTTGCCGCATATCTCAGATGAACGGCAGGTAAGAAGTTGAAATAAGATTTGTTATTTTCCAAAGGAGAAATACTGCCATCATCCTCAATATACTGATAACCAATGTAATCTGAACTTGTATTTTCAGCTCTCGCTCCTACGATGAATTTCAATTGATCGTTCAAATTTTGAGACCATTGTACATATCCGGCAGTTACGGTTTCCTCAGCTTCATAGTTCGCAGTTTGATACTCTTCAGGCAAGTCTTCGCCGTCAAAAAGGTTTGTATTATACAAATCCAAATTTCCTAAATATGCCGCTGATGCGAAATCACCAGACTGGTAATTAGACCCTGCTAGAAAGTCAGCATTTGTTCTATCGTCTGTAGCGATTTGATTCAAAAATTCAACACTCGCATCATCAATCCAGCTATATTCCACAAACCCGTTATTTCTGTCCTTGGTTTTGTTGTTCACCTTTCCACCAAACTTCAAATTACCAGACTGTCCGTCAACTACCGACAAAGGAATTTTCAAATCCAACTGAGCAGTGAAGTTCTCTTCTTCTGTCAATTGGTTTTCTTCTTCGATTTTGTCGAAAACGAAATTCGAAGATTCCAGTAAATTTTTCTCATTGATTACTAACTGTGGCTTTCTCGTGTCATCCATAGATTGATTCATGTTCACTGTTAAATCCTCGTCTGTTTCATACACAATATACCTCTCATGAGGGCGCTCTTCTGAAGCTTTTGAGTAAGACCCATTCCACTTAGCTTCAATATTTCCAAAGAAATGAACCCCACTTAGTGAGTATGATTGTACTCTTTGATCTTCCAATCTTCTATTCTTGGTTCGGTCGCTATCTAAACCACCCTTTGTCTGACGATCTCCAACTGCAATCCACTCTGTAGGTGCTGCATTCACGCCATTGCCAAATTCTGCACCATCGATCTCAGTAGTCAGTCTGTATCTGTTTTCCCAATCATCTCTCCAGTTGTACATGCTTTTCGCATAGATTGTGTGATTGTCATTGATTTTGTAGTCCAGATTCAAAGAAAGGCTTCTTCTGGTTCTGTCTACATCATAATCTCTTACTTCGTTTACCGCCAAATATGGATCTACTTCCACATCTTCAATATTGTTTCCGCCTTCAGGCAAATCCTCATCAAAATCTGCATTTTCCACTTCATTTTCCCATTCCGCTTCTACGTTGTGAGATCCAATTTTATCTTGTCTGTATGACCCAGAAAGTACAGCACCCAATTTGTTATCAAAAAACCTATTGCTCAAGACTAAACTCGAATTGAATCCAGGAGCATCTCCTACTTCGTTGTAACTACCTGCAAGCGTTCCTGAGGCTCTAAATCCGTCTCCAGCCGATCTCGTAACCAAATTGACAGATCCGCCTATCGCATCGCCATCCATCTCTGGTAATAATGCCTTGTTTACTTCTATCATTTGAATCATATCTGCTGGAATCAAGTCCATTTGGATATTTCTATTGTCTCCTTCAGCAGATGGTATCCTGTTGCCATTTACAGTTACTGAGTTCAGTTGTGGAGCCAATCCACGGATCACAATATTTCTTGCTTCACCTTGATCACCTTGCATCGTGATACCAGGCACTCTTTTCAATGCATCCCCTACATTCGCATCAGGGAATCTCCCGATTTGATCTGCAGCCACTACATTAGTAATATTGCTATTTGCTCTTTGCTGGTTGATTGCTTTGGCTTGACCTTTCAATCTATCACCCAAGACCAAAACTTCATCTCCCAATATGACACCTGGTTCTAAAGAGATATTGTGCTGAACCAAGGTCACTTCCTCTACATTAATTTTTTCTACAAACGGCTTATAACCTATATAAGAAATTGTCAATGTGTATTCACCCGTAGGCACATCCAGTATTACAAAAGCACCGTCAGCATCAGAAACAGATCCTTTGCCAGACAACTCGTCTAAAATAACAGTTGCGCCCGGCATGGCCAGTCCATTTTCGTCTACTACCTTTCCGAAGATAGTTCCATCTACCGCCTGTGCCAATCCAGGAAGAAGCACCAACAACAGTACTAATGCTTTTAAGAGTATTATTTTTTTCATCATTATTCAGTTTGATTATAGAATTATGCTGCGAAAGTACAGGGACAGTATTACGAACCGTTTAGCCAGATTTCATCAAAAGGTTACCAAACTGAGGAGAGATATTATGTTTACTTTATCGCAATATTACTATATCATCGAATTGTTAAATTCAATCTGAGCATAACAGGAAATGCTAAAAATTGTTAAATGAAGAAAAGCGCCTTTTTGGCTAGCCAGAGGATACCTATATTTGTTTGATTTGTAAACACAATTTTATGATCTGGAGCGGTGAAGTCGGAAGCCTAGAATTATTATTTATCCTATTATTCGGCCTTTTCTATGTATTATATATTTTTAAAACTATCCGTGCGGCTAAATCTTTAGGTACAGGCTACAGACGCGTGTTTTATAAAATTGCATTGAGAGCAGCTTATTTCAGTCTGTTTATAGTAGCACTACTCGGCCCCTCTTTTGGAGAATCCACTAAAGAAATCAAATCCATAGGCAAGGACATTTTCATTGCCATAGACTTATCTGAATCCATGAACGCCTATGATATCCAGCCAACGCGTTTAGAAAAAATCAAATTTGAATTGAAAGAAATCGTAGAGGCGTTCTCATCTGATAGAATTGGTTTGATTATGTTCTCCAATGAAGCGTACGTACAATGTCCGTTGACTTATGACAAGAGTGCCTTGAACCTCTTTATTGAAACGCTCAATACAAATCTTGTCCCAAACACTGGAACAGATTTTGGCCCTCCACTCAAAATGGCTTTGGGCAAAATTTCGGATGACAAAGAAACTGTCACCAGACAAAAATCTAAAATCATTATCCTGATCAGTGATGGAGAAGACTTTGGGGAAAACACGGCCAGTATTGCAAAAACCATTGAAGAGGAGGGCATTAAGTTATTCACACTCGGAATTGGCACAGCCCAGGGCAGCAAAATCATGACGCAGCGCGGATTCAAAAAAGACAACCATGGGCAAGAAGTAGTCTCTAAACTAAATCCTGTATCCTTGAAAAAATTGGCCTCAGCCACTAGTGGAAAATATTTTGAAATCAATGCTTCTCAAAATGATGTGGAAAAATTGATCAATACCATAGGAGACATAGAAGGAGAGCTTCGTGATTCGAAAACCATGGATGTCTCTGCTAATAAGTATTACTATTTTCTGGCATTGGCTCTCTTTTTGATCTTTTTGGATGCAGTACTCAAAGTAAGAACAGTAAACATATGAAAAGGCTTACGACCATATTTATTCTTGCTATTTGTTTTGGCGCTTCAGCCAATGACATTTCGAAAATCAACAAACTGAAGAAAAATGCAGAAATCGCCTTTGAACATCAGCAGTTTGATGTGGCTGTATCCAATTACTCGTACTTGCTAGATACCCTTCAGATCTACGACGAAGAATCTATCATGAACCTGGGTCATGCTTATTACCAACTCAATCAGAAGGATCTGGCACAAGCCCAATATCAAAAACTAGTATTATCTAAAAATGAAGGGCTAAAGTCCGTGGCCTACCAGCAATTGGGTGCCATGTCTAACGATCCTAAAACGATGGAAAAAGCCATGTCCTACTTCAAGGAATCCATCAAATCAGACCCTGGCAATCTGGATGCTCGATACAACTATGAGTTGGTAAAGAAGAGGCTAAAAGAGCAGCAAGACCAAAACCAAGATCAGAAAAACGACGACCAAAATAACGAGAATCAAGAGAACAAGGACGAAGAGAAAAAAGACCAAGAAAACAAAGAAAACGAGGATCAGCAGGAAGGCGATCAAAATAAAGATCAGGAGAAGCAGGACTCAGAAGATCAAGAACAGCAGAATCAAGAAAACAAAGAGCAGGAAGGGGAAAATAAGGACGATCAACAACAGGAAGGTCAGGACGAAAAGAAAGAGGGAGAAGAAGAAAAACAACCTGAGCCTAAAGAAGGGGAAGAAGGCGAGCAAAACGAAAAAGACAAGCAGCAGCAACCTCCTAGTCCCTCAGACAAGATGCAAGAGATGAATATCTCTGAGGAAAAAGCCAAGATGATCCTTGAAGCACTCAAAAACAGTGAGATTCAATACATCCAGCAAAACCGCAGAAAGCCCACCAAACGCAAAGAAAGCGACAAGCCAGATTGGTAAGAAGAGGTATCGAGCCCTGACTCCAAACGAGATCAGGTATTATCTTTAGTGCTCGTTTATTTGGCAATTGAAGGATTCATTTTTTACTTTACGGTAGACTTTAACAGGCATGTTCAAAAAATCTCTTCATATCACTAAAAACTTCTACTTCCTCTCCGGACTCGGTTTTTTAGTTTGGATGTTGTTTTTCGATACCAATGACTTCTACTCACAGTATCAATTGAGCCAAAAAGTAGAAGAACTCGAAAACCAGGAAAAATACTACCTACAAAAAATCGAAGAGGTAAATGATGATAGAGAGGCCCTGATCAATGACATGGAACTTTTGGAGCGATTTGCTCGTGAAAAATATTACATGAAAAAAGATGGGGAAGATTTATTCGTAGTTGTTGAAGACTAGTATATCTCCTTAGACAGATTAAAATCCTAAAACGAATGGCTAAAAAATTAACCTTACTTGCGCTGATTTGTGTCCTTTTCGCGTCAAGTAGCTTTGCTCAGGAAAATTATGGAAATGTGCTTGGTAATGATAGACCTGCATGGATGGATAAGGTGTATGTGGGAGGTGGTCTTGGGGGCTTTGGCATTAGCAGTGATAGAGTTTGGTTGAATCTGAGTGGGCAAGTAGGTTATCGAATCACTCCAAAATGGAACACTGGTGTAGGCCTAACCTATCAGTATTTCAAATGGAAAGAACCTATCAACCAGTCTTTTAACGATTATGGATTGAGTTTTTACACGCAGTATATCATCTACCAGCCGTTTTTTGCAATGGCTCAATACGAAATATTATTTTTGGACAATTTTGATGGACGAGACACTTACAATACCTTTTTGTTGGGAGGAGGAATTTCTCAACCCATGGGAAACAAGGGATTCATAAACCTATATGCCCTTTACAACGTGCTTTACTCTGATGGAGGAGACAATGGTCGCTATGACAGTCCTTGGGTAATTGGGATGAATTTCGGAATTGGCTTCTAAAATTTCAGTTTAAACTTATCAGCTAGTTCATTCAAGTCCTGCACCACAGGATCCAGCAATGGAATTCCATCCTTGCTTCTCGTAGCTTCCATGTTGCGCTCGTAATCGCCAGGAATCTGAACTGGGTTATTTTCGTCTATAGGAGTAGAAGATCTAAATCTTTCAATCCAAGTATCCATGTGATCTTTGAATTCATCAGCCTTTCTAAACGCATCTATTCGCATAGCCCCAAAAAAGTGACCAAGTCCCTCCCCTACAGGATCAGAAACTGGATCAATGAAACTTACAAATGGAGGCACCCATGGGCCGTAATTCGCCCCAGAAAGTACCGCAGAGAAAATATCTACAATCGATCCCAAGATATAACCTTTGTGCGAAGCGTGTTCTCTATCTCCTCCTAGCGGCAACAAAGCTCCTCCTTCTTTTACCCCATTAGCATTGGTGGTTGGCTCACCCTCTTGGTCTTGCACCCATCCTAATGGAGCGTCTTCATTTTTTCTTTGAAGGATTTCCAATTTACCATTGGCAGCAGTGGTAGTGGCCATATCAGCTACGAATGGTGGCTGCTTGCCAGCTGGAATAGCCACTGAGATCGGATTTGTACCTAAAAGTCTTTCCTTTGAAAAAGTGGGTGCCACCAAGGGACTGGCATTGGTCATAGATATACCAATCATATCCTGATCCAAGGCCATCATTGCATGATATCCAGCTATACCATAGTGATTGGAGTTTTTTACCGAAACCCAACCTGTCCCCACGCTCTTGGCCTTGATCATGGCGATCTTCATGGCCTCGGGCCCAGAAATCAATCCTAACGACTCGTCCGCATTCAATACGGCCGTAGATGGCGTCTCGTGTTCTATTTGAAAAATGGGTTTGGAATTAATTCGTTTCACTTCCCAAAGCCTCACATAACCTTTCAGGCGAGCAATTCCATGAGAGTCTACGCCACGCATATCTGCACTTACCAACACTGTGGCGGCAGTATCTGCCATTTTTTCTGTGTGCCCCATGGACACGAAGACTTGCTTAGCAAAATCGAATAATCTCTGATAGCTGTACATGACGCGAATTTATTTTCTTTTTGGCAAACCGTGATACAAGAGCCCTTCTTTTAGTGCATAAGGAGAGACTTTTATTTGGTCAAACTGACATTCTTCCATAACGACCTTGATAGCCACTGAAGCAGACACAATCATATCCGCTCGCATCGGAATCATACCAGGAATCTTCAGTCTTTGTTCTCTATTTTTAATCATCAACTCCTCATAAATCTCTTCAAAATAGTCTTTATAAAGAATGGGCTGCTGCATAGGCAATGCACCCGGCAGTCTGGCATGAATGTCCCAAAGCGTATCAAATGAACCAGATGAGCCAATCAGATAGGCTGCCTGATGCGCTCGGCAATTTTCAAAAACCTCCCGAAGGTTTTCAATTAGAAACTTTTCTAAGTTAGATTTTTCATCAGTAGAAATTGGATCAGTTTGGTGAAACTGATCGATCAAACGTTGCCCACCTAACTCATAACTTTTCAACCACTTCACTTCATGCTTATTGGCTAGAATAAATTCTATACTGCCTCCACCAATGTCCATGATCAGTCCAGTTTCGTCGCCAAAATCTATGTACTCACTGACCCCTTTATGGATAAGTGCAGCTTCCTCTTCTCCTGACAATACATGAATTTTAAGCCCTATTTTTTCTTTAACCAAATCTACAAACGCCTGTTGATTACTTGCATTTCGAACGGCACTGGTAGCAGAGACTAAAATTTCGTCCACTACTTCATTTCCCATTTTTTGGGCAAAATCGGTCAGTGTATCGACTGCACGCTGCATGGCATCAGGTTGAATGATATTGTTACTAATTCCTCCTTTGCCCAGACGCACGGCCACTTTTTCCTTATGAAGAATTTTCATATTTCGAGCACGATCTGCTATTAGCAAATGAAATGTATTCGTCCCAATATCTATTATTCCTACTCTCATTCTGATTTTAAAATTCCGCTAATTTATGAATAAATATGAGAACCCAATTGAATGTAAAATCTCATGTTCATATTTGCGCCAATGCCTATATTTGAGCCTAACAAATAACCCACGTGATAATGAACTTGAAATCTTCAGAAGAAAAAATCCAATACTTAGAAAAACTCAATCAGGAAGCCCTGCTTGGTGGTGGAAAAAAAAGAATTGAGTCCCAACACAAAAAAGGCAAGTTGACCGCTCGTGAGCGAATAGAACTCCTAATAGATGAAGGCACTTTTGAAGAAATCGGAAAATTTGTGACGCATCGAGCCACAGACTTTGGCTTAGATAAGCAAAAAATTTTAGGAGATGGTGTAGTCACGGGTTACGGCCAGGTCAATAGCCGATTAGTGTACGTATTCAGTCAGGATTTTACCGTATTTGGTGGTTCACTTTCTGAAACCTATGCTGAGAAGATTGTAAAAATTATGGATCTCGCCATGCAAAACGGTGCGCCTGTAATTGGACTAAATGATTCTGGTGGAGCCAGAATACAAGAAGGTGTAGTATCATTGGGTGGCTATGCTGATATCTTTTACAGAAATACTTTGGCTTCAGGAGTGATCCCACAAATTTCTGCGATCATGGGCCCATGTGCAGGTGGGGCAGTTTACTCTCCAGCCATCACTGACTTTATCATGATGGTCGAAAATACGTCCTATATGTTCGTAACAGGACCAAATGTAGTGAAAACTGTGACACAGGAAGATGTAACAGCTGAAGAACTTGGAGGTGCCAGTACACACAGCACCAAGAGTGGTGTCACTCACTTTTCTTGCGCCAATGAAGTAGAGTGTATCAAAAATATCAAAAGACTTTTGAGCTTCATCCCTCAAAACTGCGAGGAAACTCCAGCTATGCTTCCTTATGAGGCTGGTGATGAGGTGAGAAAGCAATTAGACGAAATTATTCCTACCAACCCCAACCAGCCTTATGACATCAAAGAAGTGATTGAAGGCATAGTAGATGGTGGCGATTTCTTTGAAGTCCATAAGAATTATGCAGAAAACATTGTAGTAGGATTTGCTCGACTGGGAGGACGTAGCATTGGCATCGTAGCCAACCAACCAGCTAGTTTGGCTGGTGTGCTCGACAATGATGCCAGCGTAAAAGGTGCTAGATTCGTGAGATTCTGCGACTGTTTTAATATTCCGCTCCTGGTGCTCGAGGATGTACCAGGATTCCTACCTGGCACGGATCAGGAATGGAATGCCATCATCATGAATGGAGCAAAATTGCTTTATGCATTTAGTGAAGCCACGGTTCCGAGAATTACAGTGATTACCAGGAAGGCTTATGGTGGAGCGTATGACGTGATGAACTCTAAGCATATTGGAGCAGATATGAACTACGCCTGGCCAACAGCAGAGATCGCAGTGATGGGTGCCAAAGGTGCTGCAGAGATTATCTTCAAAGGTGAAATCAAAGAAGCGAAAGACCCTCAAGCTAAGTTGGACGAAAAGGTAGATGAGTACACAGAGAAGTTTGCTAATCCGTACATTGCTGCAGCACGTGGCTATGTAGATGAGGTGATACTACCACATAACACAAGGAAGAAATTGATCTCTGCCTTCAGTATGCTTGAAAATAAAGTGGGTAATATGCCAAGAAAGAAACACGGGAATATTCCGTTGTAACTGTGGTAATAAAAGAAATAACCGTTATTCCGCAGGGAGGAACGACTGAAGAAATCTCCTTACTTATTTGCAGCAGGCCTGCCAATAATTGAGAAGATCCCTTCGCAAACCTTGTCTACCGACAGGCATGCTACGGGATGACGAAAAAACGAATACTCAATTGAACATGAATAAAAAAAGCGAAAAATTTTTATACGAATACCTTAACAATGCTTCACCTACTGGCTTTGAGTCTTCAGGACAGAAAATCTGGTTGGACTATGTGAAGCCCTATACAGATGACTACATCACAGATACTTATGGGTCTGTGGCCGCCATCATCAACCCCACAGCTGATTACAAAGTAGTGATCGAAGCCCATGCAGATGAAATCTCCTGGTTCGTGAATTATATTGATGACAATGGCTACATCTATGTGATTCGTAATGGCGGATCAGATCATCAGATTGCTCCATCTAAACGTGTGAATATTTTCACTGAAAAAGGGATTGTAAAAGGCGTATTTGGCTGGCCGGCCATTCATGTACGCAAAGACAATAATGAAAAAGCCCCTACGATGGAGAACATCTTTATCGATCTAGGCTGTGAGTCAAAGAAGGAAGTAGAAAAGCTGGGTGTAAAAGTCGGCTGTGTCATCACCTTTGATGATGAGCTCATGGACTTGAATAAGAAATTCGTTTGTGGAAGAGCCTTAGACAATCGCATAGGAGGATTTATGATTGCCGAAGTAGCCAGAAAGCTGAAAGAAAACAAAGTCGATCTACCATTTGGTCTGTACATCGTGAATGCCGTACAAGAAGAAATCGGACTTAGAGGCGCCGAAATGATGGCTGCTCGTATCAAACCTAACGTGGCCGTGGTGACTGATGTTTGTCATGACACCCACTCCCCAATGTACGACAAGAAAGTCAGTGGAGATCAGAAAGCCGGGAAAGGACCCGTATTGACCTTTGGGCCAGCCGTGCAAAACAATCTGCTCAACGACATCATCAAAACCGCAGAAAAGAACAAAATCCCTTATCAGCGAGCTGCCACCTCTCGTGTGACAGGTACAGATACGGATGCCTTTGCCTACTCCAATGAAGGCGTGGCTTCAGCTCTGATCTCCTTGCCACTCAAGTACATGCACACCACAGTAGAAACTGCTCACTACGACGACATCAACCACGTGATCGAGTTGATCTATCAGTATCTGGTTCAGCTGAAGAATGGACATGATTATAGGTATATTAAATAATTATAGTGCGGATATAGTGAATCAGTGTACTATATCTGGATGTTAGCGGCAAGATAAGGAAATCACAAATCTTCAGACATGAGCAAAAAAGAAACGAAGGATTTATTGGAATTTCTAGAGCCTTTTTCAGCAGACACCAAGGAGACAGTTCTTTGGCTCAGAGGCTATGTATGGGATTTGTATCCTCAAGCCAACGAGCTAATTTATGACAACTACAATGCCATGACCTTTGGCTGGTCGCCAACTGACAAGGTGGGTCACACTTTTTGTTCAATTGCCATTTATAGAACAAATCAGAATATACACTTTGGATTTTATTGGGGTTCAGAGATTTCTGACCCGGACAAACTGCTCATAGGACAAGGTAAACAATACAGATACATTCTTGTTGACCAAATCGAATCTTTTCCTCAGGCATATATAAAAACATTAATTGCAGAGGCGTATAACAATTCTCTTTCTAAAGTGAAAGATCAAGGTCAACTCAAAACTGGGCTAACAATAACAAAATCCATATCGGGAAAAAAGAGAACTTCCAAGCCGACAAAAAAGAAAAAATGAGCCTAAAAAAACCAGCCACTAACAGTCACTATCAGGCATGCACCTAAGTGTCCAACTCGTCTTAGCGTCCGCTGAGACCCTAGCCCTTTTCTTCATGTGGGAGTTTGTTTATTATAATTCTTCTTCCGTAACTTTAGCCCATGAACAAACAGGTAGCCATAGATTACCTCAAAGACATGCCTTAGGATTTCGAATTGGATGAACTGATCGAAAGACTGATAGTTCTGGATAAAACTGAAAAGGGACGAAAAGACGTCAAAAATAGGAATACCTTTTCTCATGATGAGGCCAAAAAACAAGCTTCCACAAGTGGCTGAAGTTATATAACCACTAATTACCTTTTCTTTACCACTCTCCATTTCATGAAATCCAGCTCCCTCCTAAAAATCACCTATGCTCAGATGAGCCAAGCAGAGAGAGAAAAGCTTGAGGAAAAGTTCAAATACCTGATACCTATGGGAGTCTTCATATTGGTCATACTGGCTGGGGTCAATTATGGGATGGGAATGGACTTTTTTACGATTCTGATTGATCTACTGTTTGTCGTAGCCTTTATTGCCATTTTCAGAGCCTTCAAACTCGACCTTCGGGAAAATGAAAAGAAAATCTGGCAGGGTTTAATTACCAATAAGCATTATACCGTCACGTCCAACAAGAACAGCAGAAGTGCCTATACCTATTACTTCTATTTTGGTGATCAAAAAAGAACCGTCAGCGAAGAAGTGTACAACCAATTCAAAGAAGGAGATTTGATAGAAACCCATCTGGCCAAAAGGGTTTGGGGCGTTTATTTCGACGCCAAACTCCTGAAAGAAAACGCCATGCCAGAGACTGTGGCTGAGTATCAAAACAAGGAGGAAGCCACTTCAAAGAAATCCAGCAAAATGGGCTGCATTTTATTCTTGGTCTTTGGTCTATTAATGACGCTAGGATTTCTCCTGATTACTGACGCAATAGATATTCCAGTAATTGAAGAATATTTACAAGAGATTTTTGAGAGTTTAGAATAGAAACAGTTTCTATTGGTGAAATCACCCCTTCTTCAGCGTCCAAATATCCTCAATCAGTCTTTTCATCTCTAATGGCAGGGTGCCATTGTAGACACCACGGATGCGTCTTTTAGTATCAATGAGGATGATATTTTCGGTATGGAGAAAATCTTCTTCTACAGTCACTGTTTTCCCGAAGCCTTCATCTGCGAAATACGCTTCTCTTGCCATGTGGTAGAGCTCCTTTTTGTCGCCTGTTACTAGTTGCCATTGGTTTGGATTGATAGCATTGAGTTTGGCATATTCAGCCAAGCGCCCAACAGAATCCACCCAGGGCATGACGGTGTGAGAGAGGATTTTTACAGACTCATCATCAGCAAATTCCGTTTGGATTTTTTTCAGGTTTTTGGTCATCCGAGGACAGACATTCGGACAAATGGTAAAGAAGAAATTGGTCACATAGATTTTGCCATCAAAAGCTTCATTGGTGATCGTATCACCCTTTTGATTGACAAAAGAGAAATCTTCAATGATGTGTATGGAATCGTATTTTGCCTCTTCTTTATCAATCCATTCTGGGGTGAAAGTAGCCTCACTGTAGAAAGGCAACTCAATTTCTGGATTCATTCTTTTCTCTTCTTTGGGTTTTGAGCATGCCCAAAGGCAAATACCCACCAAGCCAATTATTACTAGATTCTTCATTTTATGTTTCCTGTATAAGGATCAATATCCCCCGTTTCACTATCTATTTTTGCGCATCTCTTGAGGCCAAGCATGCCATATCTTCGGCCATTTTCTCTCACTACATAGTTGGAGCGCATTTTTCCATCTGATCGCCAGTACTTTTGTGCCCCGAATTCTTTGCCATCCTTATAGTTCATTTCTTTTTTCAAACTACCTGATGGGTACCAACCTTTGTGTGTGCCTTGACTAAAACCATTCACAAAATAAGATTGAAACTTCAACTGACCATCTTCATAGTATCCCAGGTGTTCACCATGCTTTTCTCCGAGATGATAAGGTCTGTGACTGTAAATCTGACCATTTGGATAATAGGATATAAAGTTCCCTTCAAGCCTCCCTTGATAATAACTTTTTTTCGATTTTAGGGAGCGGTCTGGGTAAAAAGTAACCATATAACCAGAAAACATCATACTATCTAAGTAGATCGTACCATCAGTGGACATAGAAAATCTAGTATCTCCTTCCAGTACTTCTACCTCAGGAATTTCTAAATTCAAAAAATTGGCTTGCCCTTCGTCTGTCGACGAATGGCAAGCCACTAAGCTTATCATCAAAATGAATAACAAACTTTTTTTCATTTTTTTAGTCTGTAAGAGTACCAGCAGTTCCATAAAAACCATCTTCGTTAATCCAAGGATAATCCACCGTAATATGATAATGATAAATACCATCAGGAAAATCCTCAGTCACACCAAAGTGTCCATGATAATCATCTAATATTCCGCCATCATCTTTAGAGAAAACTTCCTCGCCATCTTCATGCGTACCATAGACAGGAAATCCATCTAATAAAATCCCAACGAGTGCTTCATTGTCAAAGCCTTCTCTAAACTGAGTCAACCAAACCGGTTCCGTATGATAGTGATAGGTCTCACCTGCTGGATGCCCTTCGTACTGATCAAATGTGTTCAATTCTTCGAAGATGTCATCATCACCAGCTGCATTTTGGTTAAATAAAGCAACACTGTTAATCGTGACCCCCATAGGCCCCATTGGCGTGCTTTCTTTGTTAGTTGCTTCTGACGGATATCTCGGTACTTTGAATACCAAATTTTGTTCTTGAATAGAACCTGGATTCTTTTTGAAATCAGAGTTATTGGGCTCATCATAATCTTCATACAAATCCTCATCCTCATCATAGTACATACTCTTATGATCTGGTAAGTCTTTTGAGGTAATGGTTACCCATTCGTCATCAAAGCTAAAAGTCACAGCATCTGTATTGTAAAATTTAGAGGCCAATACGCTAATATCCGCAGCAGTTGAACCGCCTTCTTCGTCATTGTCCGTAATAGTAGCTGTAGCGCTGGCAATTTCTATATCCCCTACACTAAGGGCGCTTAAAGTCAGGGTGACAGTTTCCTCACCTTCAACTTCAGAATCGTCGGTCACTTCCAAAGTGATGGTTCCCCCAGATTGCCCATTGGCAATGCTAATCGTGTTAAACAAATCAGAGTCAAAATCATCCTCGTCTGCCGTGCCTGTAATTGCCACGGAAGCGGTCAAATTGGCACCTGTGCTATTGGTAATAGCAGCCCCGTCAGAATCTACTAGACTCACAGTGAATATTACATCATCTCCACCTTCAGTCCCATTTTGAGTGGCCTCCAATTGTACATTGATGTCTAGATCCGTGCCATCTGTACTATCCGTAGGGTCATCTTCAGTACATCTTACAAATACTAATGCTACCATCATAAATAATAGCCCAGCAATCAATTTTTTCTTTCCCTTCATTTTAGATTTTTTAATTAAAAAATGTGTTAATAAACCTTTCAAGCAATTACAAAGATAAGTCATTTCATCCCTCTGGAATACTCATTGGCATAAACAACTCATTTCTTGAGGTTTTCAGATATAAAACGAGCATCCTTAAAATTACCCTACTGATACATTTGACCCACTGATTTGAAATAATTAACAGGGTGAAAACAACTAGCGACTGACCCATCTAAGACCAATCGCTAGCCATTAAACTCTAAATTATCAGAGCAATTTACGTTGTATCAATTATTGAGTAATAGTACCTGGATTACCGTAGAAGGCATCTCCATTGATCCATGGATACTCTTCAGTCACGTGATAGTGATAAATACCATCAGGAAAATCATTAGTCACTCCAAAATGTCCATGATAATCGTCCAAGTCGTCATTGGTTATTTCTACACCATCCTCATGAGTACCATAAACAGGAAATCCATCTAAAAGTAAACCAAGGAAAGCTTCATTATCAGCACCTGTCATGTCCTGCGTAAGCCAAACTGGTTCTATGTGATAATGATACTGTGTACCTGCAGGGTGACCTTCATACTGATCAAAAGTATTCAATTCTTCAAAAATGTCATCATCTCCAGCAGCTTCCTGGTTAAAAAAGGAAATACTGTTAATGCTTACGCCCATAGGCCCTAGTGAGGGCGAACTTTTACTAGAAGCTTCAGCAGGATATCTTGGTATTTTGAATTCTAAATTTTGTTCCTCTATAGAACCTGGATTCTTGAAGAAATCAGGGTTATTGGGCTCATCATAAGCTTCATACAAATCATCATTTTCATCATAATACATACTCTTATGATCAGGTAAATTTTTCGACCTGATCGTTACCCATTCGTCATCAAAGGTAAAAGTTACTGCGTCTGAATGGTAAAACAAATCAGCAAGTACACTGATATCAGTAGTTCCTGTTGCAAGATTATCATCACTACTAGTAGAATCATCCTCTGAACATCCCATAAACATGATCGCAACTATCGAAAACAATAGTGCTGCAATTAATTTTTTCTTTTCTCTCATTATAAACTTATTTAATCTGAAAATTATTTAGACAAACCTCACCCCAAGGCAAATTCAAAGTGCTTCAACAGTCTTATTATCTACTAGAGCACCAATACCAAGGTTTAATTATTAAAACGAGCACATCAATCATATCCCTACTGAAATATTTAACCCTCCCTTTTGAAATAATAAGCAGGGTACAAACCTCCAAGGACTTACCACCTTTGGACTATGATAATAGTCATGGGAGTGTCGGGCACGGGTAAGTCTACCATTGGTCAGTTATTGGCAAAGGAATTATCTATTCCATTTTATGATGGCGATGATTTTCACCCAAAAGAAAATATCAGAAAATTAGCTTCTGGACTTCCACTTACAGATGAAGATCGCCAGCCATGGTTGTTGACTTTGAGTGCTTGCATCAAAGACTGGGAATCTGCAGGTGGAGCTGTTTTGGCATGTTCGGCCTTGAAAAAAAAATACCGGGATACATTAACCACCATTCCAGAAAATCAACTCACCATTATCCATTTATCAGGCAGCTATGATCTGATCAAGCAAAGATTAGAAACGCGCAAAGGGCACTTTTTAAATCCTTCTATTCTCGAAAGTCAGTTTGAGAATTTGGAAGAACCCAAAGAGGCTCTACTGGTGAATATTGATCAATCACCACAAAAAATATTACAAGAAATACTAAGTAAAATGAACAAAAAAACAGCATTTGGAATCATAGGCCTAGGGGTCATGGGACAAAATCTGGCCATCAACATGGCCAATAATGGCGTCAAATTATCCGTATTCAACAGACATGTAGCAGGTAAAGAAGAAGGCATAGCCAGAGATTTTGTTTCAAAACATCCCGAATTAGGAATTCAAGGATTTGATGACTTATCACAATTCGTAGAATCCATTGCCCCTCCACGAAACATCCTACTCATGGTGCAAGCTGGTGCGGCCGTAGACGCGACTATCGAAGAACTTACTCCCCTGCTCGAACCTGACGATCTAATCATAGACGGCGGAAATTCTAATTACCTTGACACGAACAGAAGAGACCGAACATTGGTACAGCACGATATCAATTTTATTGGAACTGGTATCTCTGGAGGAGAAGAAGGGGCGAGAAAGGGGCCATCCATTATGCCAGGTGGAAGCCGTACGGCTTACAACAGAATTGCCCCATTCTTGGAAAATATTGCTGCCAAAGATGCCAATGGCAAAGCCTGCTGTACCTATGTAGGGCCTGAGGGCTCTGGCCATTTCATCAAAATGGTACACAATGGGATAGAATATGCTGAGATGCAATTATTAGCCGAAGTCTATGAGCTCATGCGTCATGGATTGGGCATGTTGCCTGTGGAGATGGCCAAAACACTGGAAGGCTGGAGAACCAAAGGTTTGGATAGTTACCTGTTAGAAATCACAATCAATATTCTTCGCAAGGAAGAAAATGGAGAACTGCTCCTGGACAAAATTTTGGATGCGGCCGCTCAAAAAGGAACTGGTGGTTGGTCGACAGAGGCTGCCATTCGGCTAGGTGCCCCACTCAATACCATATCAGACGCGGTAATGGCGAGAAACATCTCCGCACAAAAGGAAGTGAGGTTATTGGCCAACGAATTGTACGGCTCAATCAAACAAACAGTCCCCACAGGCCAAGAGGAATTCATACCTGCTTTGATGGAAGCTTATGCTGCCGCACGAATCATCAACCATGCCGTAGGTTTTGACATGATGAAAGAAGCTTCCAAGCAATACCATTGGGATTTGAATTTCAGCGAAATCGCACGCATCTGGACTAATGGGTGTATCATACGATCTGAGCTAATGAGCGCGGCAGTCAATTACTTCAAAGACACTGATCGCTTGTTGCTACACCCTGCAGTAGTCAAATCATTGTCTGATCAACAGGCCAATCTGGCTCATGTGATCGGCAAAGGAATTGCTTCTGGTTTTCCACTCCCTGTGTTGAGTTCGGCCATGAATTTCTTTTTGGGTTATGTGAATGGGCAATCTTCCGCGAATTTATTACAGGCGCAACGCGATTACTTTGGTGCTCATACCTACAAACGTATCGATCGACCTGTGACTGAATCATTTCATACAGACTGGATATGATAGATTTTCAGCTCATATTTTCAGTGCTGGCAGGCATTGGCATTCTGCTATTTTTGATTCTTCACTTTAAGATTCAGGCTTTTTTAGCGCTTTTGATCTCCAGTATTGCTGTCGGGTTGATGGCAGGTATGGAGCCACTGGCCCTCATGGACTCCATCAAAACTGGCATGGGCAACACACTTGGCTTTGTGGCTACAGTGGTAGGATTAGGTGCCATATTTGGAGCTATACTAGAACAGTCAGGAGCAGCTGGCGCACTCGCCAACTACTTTCTAAAAAAGATGGGAGAAGAAAAGGCACCCTGGGCGATGACTATCACAGGCTTCTTGGTTGCCATTCCAGTTTTCTTTGATGTTGCATTTATCATTCTGGTTCCGCTCATTTACTCCTTGCAAAGGAGGTCAGGAAAATCTTTGTACCTGTTTGCCATTCCGCTTTTGGCAGGGTTGGCTGCTACACATAGCTTTATACCTCCTACGCCAGGGCCAGTGGCTGTGGCAGATATCCTTGGTGCCGATTTGGGTCTTGTGATATTGTTTGGCTTTGTAGTGGGCATACCTGCTGTGATTATCAGTGGGCCGATTTTGGCCAAACGATTGGCTGCTCAGACATTTATTGCTGCTCCTCCTCTTGATCAGGATAAGGAAGTTGAAAAATCAGATCTGAAACTAGCACCTGTATTGGCCATCATTGCCGTGCCTATTGTTTTAATTGTGCTAAACACGATATCCAAAACGTGGCTAGAAACAGGGATTTTGAAAAACTGGTTGGAATTTTTTGGTCACCCATTTTCTGCCCTGATCATAGCCAACTTACTGGCCTGGTATTTCATGGGCATAAGAAATGGATTTTCAAAAGAGGCCCTGGCCGACATCAGCACTAAATCATTGGCACCTGCAGGCATTATTATTCTGCTTACGGGTGCAGGTGGCGTATTCAAACAGATCCTGATGGATACTGGCACAGGCCAAATGCTAGCTGATGCTTTTGCGCACAATCTGTCTTCACCTTTCATTTTTGCTTTTGTGATGGCGGCTTTGATGCGCATCGTGCAAGGTTCGGCCACAGTATCCATGATCACCTCAGCAGGTATGACCGCCGCGCTTATCTCCTCGTCAGATTTGTCCTCGTCTCAACTGGCATTGTTGGTTATCGCCATTGCTTCAGGTGCTACCGTGCTTTCGCATGTAAACGATAGTGGATTTTGGCTGATCAACCGTTATCTGGGATTATCAGTCAAACAGACATTCAGGTCGTGGACAGTGATGACCACTTTGTTGGGAATTTCAAGCTTTATTTTGACACTTGTGCTGGCATATTTCGTATAAAAGTGAAAATTAGGTAATTCCCCTACAGCAGATTAGTACAATTTATTATTTGTTTATTACTATATTTGAATTTCAAAAATTCAGCAGCTATGAAAGATTTATCAACCAAAGATCTGATCTATATGGCCATAATTGCCGCAGTTTCTATTTTTTATTATGTTCAAGGGTCAGTTAGCCTTATGCTACTCAAGTAACAACTAGCGCTTCTTCTTTTTCTTCTTGGGCTTGTGCGGATTGGCTTCAGCTTCTTTGATCAGCTGTTTCCAATTGTCAGTAGTATCCTCTGTCAAATCCAAAGTATCTTGATAAGTATTCCACTCTATGTCCATGACTTGGATGGGTGTATGTGTGTATTTTTCTACTTCAGTCAATAATGGTTTTTCTTCAGGGCTACAGAAGCTTACTGCTTGCCCTTTCAGCTTTCCTCTACCTGTTCGCCCTACGCGATGCACATAGTTTTCTGGCTCGTCAGGCATGTCATAGTTCACCACAAAATCCACATTGGGAATATCAATCCCTCTCGCACTCACATCTGTAGCAATGAGTATCTTATTTCTTCCAGCTCTGAATGCGCTCATCACGCGATTTCGTTCGTCCTGATCTTTATCACCATGTATGGTTTGTCCGGCAATATTCACTCTATCCATAGCCGCCAGCACACGTTCGGCTCGCACCTTGGTTCTGACGAATATTAAAATTTTTCTTTCCGGATTTTCACCAATCAATCTTTCAAGAAAGAAGCGTTTGTCATCCATTTTGATGAAGGCTACTGCATGTTCTACATTTTTGGAGACTGGGTCTTTTGGGGAAACCTGAATCCTGATGGCTTTATGAACCAGTGAATACGCTACTTTTTTTATTTTTTCATCAATGGTAGCCGAAAAGAAAAGGGTTTGCCTTTTCTTGGGCAAGCATTTCACCAAATCCTGAATGTCTTTGATAAAGCCCAAATTGAGCATGTGATCCGCCTCATCCAACACCACTGTTTCCACCTGATCCAGAAGGATAAAGCCCTGACTCACCAAATCAAACATTCGACCAGGAGTGGTCACAATGACATCTACCCCTTTTGCCAATTTCGCAATCTGAGGGTCCTGCTCTACTCCACCAAAAATGCTCATGACACGCACCTTGGTGCTTTTGGCAAGTTCTTCGAAAGCTCTGGTAATCTGAATAGCCAACTCACGTGTCGGCACCATCACCACGCATCTGATGGCATCTCCACTTCTATGCTTTTTGGATCGTTGCAATCGATCTATGATAGGTATAGCAAAGGCAGCCGTTTTGCCAGTACCTGTTTGCGCAATGGCCAACACATCTTCTCCTTTCAGAATAGCAGGGATAGATTTAAACTGAATATCCGTAGGTCGCTTGAATCCCTGGGTCTCAAGGTTCCGCTTGAGCTCAGGGCTGATGTTGTAGGCTTCGTATTTCATTGCTGCAAAGGTAGTTCAAGTGCGGCCAATATTCGCAACTACACAAAAAAGCCCCATCCGATCTCGGATGAGGCTAACACTGGTGAATTATCTTTCTCGAATTATATCTTTATTCTGTGCTCTTGCAAGGTGTTCAATGCTGTCTGCAATTCTCTTTTTAGCTTGGTTTGGTTCTCTCTGGCTTTCTCCTGATGCGCCGTGTACTCCTCTTCCACTTTGGCCAGCAATTTCCTCGCCTCTCGTGTGATTTTATTGTTGCGCATATATATCAAATACAAGCTAGCAATACCAACCACCAAAACCAAAATAATCAACCATACAAAGGTGTTATAAGCTGATTTGCTCATTTCTATACCTATGAAGGCAATCGAATCATTCAATTCCTCACTTGCAGCTAGTGACGCCTGAGTTTCTTCCAATTGACCATTCACAGCAGCCAGCTGACCTTTCAAAGACTTTACTTCCGCTCTTGCTGAAGCTATTTTACCTTCTTTCACTTTGATGGTATCAGCTACGATTTTCCAGAAATTTTTCAATTTTGGCATTTTCACCAGTTTGTATTCCTGCCAGGTAGAAGTCTCCGTAGCATAAAACTGATCAAATTGCTCTTGTATGTTTTGTTGCGCTTGTGAGGCTCCTGAGACGGCCAGTACAAGAACAAGTGAGAGGATGTTTTTTCTGAATGTGGATAGCTGCATGATACTGTATTACGATTGTGTTGTTCTTAAAAATGCAAAAATATGAATATTTTATCTTCCTATATTCCTATGCTACATAATAACTATCAAAGTTCTGGAATATTTTATGGACGGCGGCATCTGCGCATAGTTTTTTGCTATTTTGCCACAAAAAATTAGCATGCCCAAGTACGACATCGTTTTACTTACAGATTCCAGATTTGTTGTAAACCATCCACCTGATCAATACGCAGATAATGTAGTCCTGGAAGACCAACTATTATTTGATGCCATAAAACAAAGAGGTCTCCAAGTGCATAAGACCAACTGGGACAATCCTGACTTCAACTGGGCATCTGCCAAATGTGTAATGATTCGTACGACTTGGGATATTTATGATGATGGGAAGTTCGAGCAGTTCCAAGCCTGGCTAGAACGTGTAAAAGACCAAACCCAATTGATCAATGACTATGCCACCATCAGGTGGAATGTGGACAAACACTACCTCAAAGATCTGGATGCCTGTGGCATAAAAATTCCGCCTACTATATTTATCCCTCAAGGAGATAGTCGGTCACTTGAGGAAATTGTGCAGTCATCTGGTTGGGCCAACCCCATACTCAAACCAGCCATCTCAGGTGGCGGTCGACATACTTATAAACTAGATGATAGGAAACTGACAGAGGTGTCCAAAGTATTTGGCGAACTGATCCAAAATGAGTCCATGCTCCTACAAGAGTTTCAGCACAATGTGGTAGAGAAAGGCGAGCTCACCCTCATGGTATTTGACGGTCAATATTCCCATGCCGTACTCAAGAAAGCCAAACCTGGGGATTTTCGTGTGCAAGATGATTTTGGAGGTACCGTGCATGCTTATGAACCTTCACCTGAAGAAATTGCTTTTGCCCAGCGTGTAGTATCTGTTTGCTCACCTATTCCACTGCAAGCCCGTGTGGACTTCATCTGGGACAATGAAGGCGAACTCTGTGTCTCTGAGCTCGAACTGATCGAGCCAGAGCTTTGGTTTAGGAATAAGAAAGGGTCTGCCGAGGTTTGTGTTGAAGGTATAACAAGGAGATATTTCTAACCAAAAAGGTTTACTTACTTCATCCTGCTCATGGGAAAAATTTGTTTCTGTTCTTTTCCGTTTTTAAATCCCGAAATTTCAGCCACAAGTGAATCTGCATGGATTTGAGTATAAGAAATAAACTGAGGAAAGTCGTGTTGCAGATTTTCAAACAAAACCTGTGACTCAGAGATACTTTTTAATCCAAAACGAACTGGTAAACTGTTGTTTTGATCTTTGACTATTGGGATGTAAAACAAACCCTTTTCCTCCTGAATCAAACGAATGGTTTCGAATACGACAGTGTCCTTTTCTTGAAGAATAAAACTCATACCCACCCATTCGCTGTTGCTTTGCTCTCTCCAGTCTTCATAGATACTGCCTCTGGACGTTTTATTCTCCCAAGTGCCAATGAGCCACTTGGCTTGTGTTATTTCTCCTGTGGGCTGAGCGGTACAGTTCCAGAGCATGGCCAGACACCACATCGTAAGTCCTAGTTTAATTTTCATAGTTGCCGTTAGTTTTTTATCAGAGCAAAGCAAGGGTAGTCCATAAATAAAAAATTGTAAAAAAGCGACAATTGATTTAACCCTCATAAAAGAGTTTAGACATTTTCAGGTTTTCACCATAGAATTCCTTGGGTGTGATTCCTGTAAACTCCTTGAAATCCTTAATGAAATGTGCCTGATCATAGTATTTGCCGTCATAGGCTAGAGCTGTTAGTTTCTTGCCTTTTTGATTGAGTAACTTTTTGAGTATGGCTTGCAATCGGATGGTCTTTGATAGCTGCTTGGGACTTAAGCCTATGGTCGATGAAAAATTGCGTTCCAGTTGACGGCGACTAATATCTACCTGTTGAGAAACAGCTCCTACCGAAAGCTGTCCTTTGCTATCTATAATCAAATCTACCGTAGATTTAACAATCCCGGTAATTATTTTCGCATCAGCCAATCTAGCTATCAAAAAATTCTCTACGTGATTAATTCGTTCGGCAGTGGATTTAGCCTTTAATACTTTTTCCTCCAGGGTTAATCCTTCACGACCAAATAGGGTTTTGAATGATGTCGCCTTTTTCTCCATTTCCTTAATTGGAATTGTGGCGAATGGCAAGAAGCCCTCAGGGTGAAAGCGAATAGAAAAAATACCTGTTGCACCTGTGGGTTCAATCTCCAGCGGCTGAGTCAGCTGGCCGAAAACAAAACATCTGGGCTGAATTATTGACTCGCCATTCGGCAAATACTGTTTATACAAATCGCCATAATGAAAGATCATCTCCATGCAACCATCAGGGACGATGGTCTGCTTCTCGGGACTACTTTTTTTTGGACTCTCGAGCGTCCAATAGCACTTGACAAATGTGGCAAGGTCTGCGTTCGGCTCAAAGATTTGGTAATTCAACAGGTTTTAGTTTGGGTAACATTAATATAGTGATCATATTGATCCTTATCCAGCTTTCAATTTATAAAAAATAGCTTCAGAATAACTAGAGACACATTGGTTTGTTTGATGTCTTAGTAAAAATATACTTCATTGAATATTGATTGGTCAAAAGACCAATTAGGACGATCATATCTTAACCCTAACAGGGTTTAAACCCTGTTAGGGTACAATCAATCAATAAACCTAAACCTACAGCTCAGAGTCCTTTTCAAGTGACTCCTCTGAGTGGTGTTTCGTACCTATATCTATGACAAAGGCAGGGAACTCTGAGCAGTTAGAAGCTGTACGTATAGGAAATGGTTGGGAAAAGGGGCAGCTGCTTGAGTTCCATGATTTTACCATTGCCATGGACATAATATTGGTTGACTACCGCCTGATTGTTCGTCATATTTTGAATGTCAATTTTAAACTCTCGGGTAGTACTTTTCTTATTCCTTCTTGTACCAATAGCAAAGTTCATGATAAAAATATCAGATGATCTGGCAGAGAATGGTTGGTCCTCCACACGCACCTCATCCCCTAGTGCTTGAGAAGCTGCCAAGTCTATAGGTGTATATCTTTTCCCTCCCAACAGAGAGACTTTTGTATTGATAAAAAGAACTTTGTTTTTATCAGGCTTTCCTATTTTCCACTCTTTGCCACCCAGTAGATTGAAGGCATAATTGCCCGCAAAGGCTGTCTTACGCTCAATTCCGTCCATAGCCGTGTATTTAGATTCATAAACAGAACCCGTGGCCATATAATAAAATCCCTTGTGCAAGTATTGCTCTAGCGTTAGTTCTAGGCCATAGTTTTTGCCAGTACCATCATTATTTAGGACACGATTTGAAAAATCATCAGAAGCATTGAGTAGTGAATAGGTACTCTTGGGCTCATGTTCTATGGGTACATCATACAACTGCTGGTAATAGGTTTCGATCTTTAGGTGTGTATTTGCACCAAGCGACTGGTCATACCCAAGTACATAATGTGCAGCTTTGGATAACCCCAATGCTTTGTTGGGCATGGACAAAGAGCCATCAATGGCTTCTTGTTTGCCCAGATACACGGCCAGGCTTTCTACCTTGCTGTGCAAACCAAACCCCACTGTGAAAGCCTGCCGATCTGTGACGACCCATTTCAAGGCTGCCCGTGGCTCTACACTGTAGGCACCATTCAGCCCAAAATGCATGTAATGCATGCCAGAAGAAAGCGTCAGGTCTTTGGTGATTCTGTATTTCCAATTGGCGAAGGCCTGCATGGTGTACGAGCCCCCCTTATCATCGAGCACGGTTTCCATTCTGTCCCGCTCAAAGTTCCAGGCGTTTTCTACCATATCGTATTTCAGCTGGGTATAGATCACACCTGTTTCCAGCTTATGCTTGGCGCTGAACTTGTGGTTGAAAGTGGTAGCAAACTTCAAAGCAGATTTAGTGAAGTTGGAATGCTGTGCCTCGTAGAACCCATCATTTTCATCTGGCAGGTCATCTGTAGATTCCAATCTGGTACCTGAGGCTGACACAGATGATTTTAAAAATGATCGTTCATTGATCAGGTAGTTGTGGGTGATTCCCACCACGCCCATATCCGCACCAAATACGGACTTGCCTAACACTTCATCTTCATCTTCAAATTTGGTTTCAGCAGTGATGCTACTGATTCCTCCTAATCCAAACGCAGAAATGATGTGAGATTGATTAATAGGTAAATGGATCTTGAAAGACAAATCCTGATACTTAGGCACTCCTCCAAAATCCACTACGCCAAGTTGATCTATAATAGCTAGAGAGGAATATCTGTAGTTGGCTAAATAGGAACCATTGTAGCCTTCCTTGAACGGACCTTCTGCAGCAAAGTCCAACCCCAGCGTACTGGCAGTTGCCGTGTATTCCCTGGTCTCATTATTTCCCTTTTTCAATTTCATATCAAATACCCCAGACAGGGCATTGCCATATTCCGGAGAAAAGGCTCCACTCATAAAATCCGAATCACTCAGCATATTGCCATTCAAGGCATTGATAGGGCCGCCTGTCGCGCCTTCATTAGCGAAGTGATTTGGATTGGGAATTTCAATCCCCTCCAATCGCCAGAGAATCCCTCTGGGTGAGTTCCCTCTGACGATGATATCATTATTGCCTTCAGGCTGATTGGTGACGCCAGCAAAGGAAGAAACCATACGAGCAGGATCGGCAAATGAACCAGCAAATCTTTTGGTCTCCTCTACCGAAAAAGAGCGGGCACTCACCAGAGACATTTCGTTGAGCACCTCTGCTTTATTCTTTTTGGCAGTAATGACTACTTCGTCCAGATTATCCACAGATTCGACCAATAGCACCTGAAGTACTACCTCTTTGGCACTATTGACCAATAGATTAGGAATGATTCGTTCTTCAAAACCAATAAAGTTGATTTTGAGTGATACCCTTCCAACAGGCACATTTTCAATTCTGAAATGGCCCTCCATATCTGAAATAGTGCCTACCAAAGGATCTGATCCTATGATCTGAATGGTAGCCCCTATCAAGGGCATCTTGGTGTCCTGATCTTCTATGACTCCACGTACCGTTTGAGTCATATCTTGGGTTTGAGCAGTCAACGCGTTGAATAAAATAAATATGATAATGAATGTGCGATTCATAACTGAAGCGTTCTAAATTATGATTGGTATTATATTAAGACTGATGGGGTTTTAAAATTTGATAGAGATGTTGTAGCCTATCCACATTTTGACGTTGGTATCTGAGAAGGTTCTGTTGTAGAAGTTCCCCATGTCTATATCATTCCCATATCTACCTGTCTCGTCATCGTAAATGTTTGTGACATACACATTGAGCACTGGACCTGCTGAAAATGACAAATGATTGGCAAACTGATAACCAAAATTCCAGCTCAACCTATTGAGTAAATTGAGCTCATCGTAATAATCGTCCTTAGGATTGATGCTTTGAGTAGTCAATTCCACATTGGAATTCCAGCTTTTCTTTAATGTAAACTCCGTGCCAAATCCCGCTCCATAAGTCCACAGGTAATCTTCCTTAGCCTGTGCCCCTACAAATAAGACACTGTACAATCTACTGGTACCTGATCTGAAGGCTATATTGAAATCGATCACTTCATTGTTTTCAAGGGCAAACTGAAGCTTTCCCTTTTTCACAATGTTGATAAGACCTACAGTCACACCCTTTTCGACTGTGTCTGCCAGGTTGATCAAGCCAATCTGGGTACCTCTTACGTGCTTAGCCCGATTCACCAATCCAGCTATTTGAACGCCGTATACGTCACTAGCCCAGTTGCCCAGGCCAGCTACTTGTGCCCCTTTGGTGCTTTTTTTACTGATATTGACCAGGCCTGCGCCCTGCACACCATGGATGCTATCGGCTAAGTTCATATAGCCTGCAAACTGAGCCCCTTGCACTTCTTCTACAGTTACATTCAAGAATCCAGCATACTGCATGCCTCTTACCTTACCATTGACTGTATTCAAAAATCCTCCAAACTGAGCCCCTTGCATATTGCCTCCGACGGTATTGCCGAAACCAGCAAATTGAGCCCCCTGAACATTCTCTTTGTTGATATTGTAAAGTCCTCCGAATTCTGCACCATCCAGACTATGTTCGTATCCTACAAACACATTGGCAGAAAACTGATTGGTATACCCTTCATTGGGACCACGACTGGTGCCAAAACCAGGAACTAGCGAGATTTGAAAAGGCCTTTCTTTAACGGCTGTATTGGTCTCTATTTCTTCCTTACTTTGACCTTTAGATTTAATCGCTATGAAAACTAGCGCAATGAGTAAAATTAATTTTGAGTTTCTTTTAAATGAGTTCATATCCTTTATGCTTTTATACACTCAGGAAAACCAAATGAAATTTTACCCCCACGGAGACTAGCAAAAAAAGTATGTAGATCGACTAACGTCTTCTAGAAACAGGCAAACTCATAAAATACTTCGGCGAATGAACCAGACGACTCCCATACCAACTGAACATTTCACCATCCACTAGCATGACTTCAGCATTTGGAAAAAGATGTTTGTATATACTTAGATGTTTTTCTTTGAATGGATAGGGTTCGGAGGATAAGAAAACATAGTCTGGAGAAAGACTTCTCAAAGTCTCATGATCTAATTCTGGGTATCTGCTCAAATGTCCAGCAACGTTTTCCAAACCCAAGCACCTTAGTAGAAAATCAATAAAATTATCAGATGCAGCCACCATGACTGGATCCTGCCAAATGAGATAAAGCACACTGCCTTCCAGTTTATCCTTTACATCTTCAAATTCCTGTTGGATTATTTCTACAAGCTGTTTCGACTCAGGCTCAGTCTGAGTCATCCGCCCAATGTTCAGGATGGTTCTCACGGCATCCTCCAGATCAAATATATCTGAAATATAGACAGTATAGTCTTGGCACAATTGCTCAATACCTTCCTTGTAGTTTTCCTCTTTATTCGCGATAATCAGGTCTGGCTCCAAATCTTTGATCTGTTCAAAGTTGAATTTTTTAGTGCCGCCTACTTTTTTAGCGACTTGTTGGGCATGGGGAGGGTGAATACAAAATTTGGTAACACCCACTATTCTATCTCCAAGGCCCAAGTCAAAAAGCAATTCGGTCAGTGATGGCACCAATGATATGATGCGCTGAGGTGCACTGTCCATAGAAATGGTTTGGTTGAGATCGTCTATAATTTGCATTAGAACCTAAGGGTCTTTTCTTTCATTCGAAGGACAGAGGTGTCACTTTCTACAAAATGTTCTAACTTATCAATCGCAATCCACGCTACTTCATTTGATTCTTCATTCTTTTTGAGCTGGTCAGGGACATTTGCAACAAAGGCAAATCGGATGTCGAAATGTTCATGCTCTGGCACTTCTTTTCTTGCGGGTATGGTATGTATGTCAATATCAAAAAAGGAATCTCCAATCAGGAAAACATCTGTAATCCCCGTTTCCTCTTCCAATTCCTTTAATGCCACACGCTGCACTTGTTCATCTCCGTCTGCATGACCACCAGGCTGTAGCCAACGGTCTAATTTTTTATGATGAAGTAAAGCGACTTGTTTATAATCTGGTGTAAGCACCCACGCTGAAGCCGTGATATGGCCTGATTGTAATGATCTTTCAAAACAATTATCAAAAAAAAGCAGGTCCAAAAACCTGCCTTTATATCTTTCTTCTTCTTCAAATGGGGTTACATACTCCCTAATTGCTGTTCGAAGCGAACTTCTATTCATCATTATTGCACTATTGTATTCACTTTGTTGATACGGCCTTCAACCAATTTTTCGGTCAGCACGCCGCCACCAATGTTCGTTTTACCATCAAAGTCTGCATGTACGAAATACTCGGACACTTTTAATTTTTTAAAAACTACCTCACCATTTTTATCTGAAGTCTTTTTCACGAGAAGGTTTGTCCCAGCTCGATAGTCTTTTTCACTTTTGAATAATGATACTTCAGCACCTTCTACTGGATTACCAAGCTCATCAAGCACCAACACTTTCAATGATGTGGGCAAAAGCTTCAAATCTGCGAATGCATAAGAAGAAACACCAACCACAAAAACTGCTAATAAAGCGACAATCAAATACTTTTTCATCTTCTAATAAATTGTTTTACTTATAAATTTATCACATATCGTGCCGAAATGCTAATATCAGAACTTATCTTAAAAGGGCCACTCCACCACGCTGCTCAATTTCCCCTAACTCTGGCATCAATGAACTTCTGAAACGCATGACATAGATATAACTATCTATTTTCAGGAGCTTACCACGATAAGTGCCGTCCCATCTGAAGCCGATATCATTAGATTGGAAAACCATTTCACCCCATCTTGAAAAGATTTTGATTTCAAAATTACTAACGTAATCATTCGGGTATACGAAAAACTCATCATTGATACCTGGAGATGTCTGAGGTGTAAATGCATTGGGTGCATATACCTTGGGTAGACAGTCGTCCAGTACTTCCACCACATCACGGATACAGGTAAAGCCATTACTCAACGTGACCTCATATATTCCACCTTCTGAAACGGTAAATATGGGATCCGTTGACAAAATTTGGTCGTCATTCACTATAGTCCATTCATACGTACTGAATGAACCCGGATCAAGATCTACTGAATTGTTGGCTGGGTCGGTATCCTCGCTACAAATAATTTCTCTTTCTTCCATAAGCAGCTGATCTTCAGTAATTGGCACCACCAATACACTCAACGAGGCATCTGCTTCACAACTGCTCACGTCCGAGGTAACCAGTACACTATAGGTACCACTTTCACCAATTGAAATTTCAGCACTTTGATCTCCCAGTACGCCTGATGGACCAGTCCATGTAAAAGTGACATCCTCAGAGATATTAGAATAAGCCGTGAGAAACACTTCTTCATTATCATCACAATTTGGAGTAGCAGCAGCAAAAACTGTTAACTCACTGAAAACATTGACATCAACACTTGCTGCACCTGTACAACCTGTGCCCTGATCCAATACCAGTACATCATAAGTTCCTGATGAATTAATTCCACGCCTTGAGCCATTGGCACCATTGTCCCATTGATAACCACCATTACCCACCAAGCCGTTCGTTACATTGGCAAATAAGATTAATGATCCTTCACAGTCCTCACCTTCTGTTTCAATTTCAACTTCTGGCGCTGCACTTTGCACTACATTAACTATTTCTGTCACCTCACAATAACCAACACCTGTAGAGGTAACTGAATAATTTCCCCCAGCTGAGACTGTAATGGTCTCACCAAGCGAAGAACCCACAACGCCAGGACCACTCCAAGTATAGGTGATGCCTGGATCAATAGTTGTTGGGAAAATACTTATTTCCCCTTCTGTACCACAGATGTTTTGAGGTGTTGTATCATATTCTGCTAGGGGGCTTCCGTCTAGGACAATATTGTCCAATGTTTGCACACACTCATTACCACTCACCTGCTCTACTATAACTATAGAATAAGTACCTGAGTCTAAATTGTTTATTAAGAAACTTGACGGAGATGGAGAAGCACCAGCACTTACCACGAGATTTCCAAATTCATCATACAGCTCGTAATTCACATTGGCCGGAGCAGGGCCAGATAAATCAAAAGAAAGAATCCCATCCCCAGGACAATCAGGGGTAGGCGTAACGTTATCAATGGCAAAAGTAGATCCGCCATCTTGGACAGTGGCTGCCGAACTAAGAGAACAACCTGTAAGGGTATTTGTAAGTAAAACAGAGTATCCACCTGGACTCAAACTGCTCGCCGTCAGAATAGTTGCAGGGCCAGTTGTTGCAGTGGTAATAATATTGGATGGGCCACTCACAGTATAGTTGAAACTTCCACTTTCAGTAATATCTATCGTGATCGCACCATCATCAGCAGAACAGCCGGAAGTAGTACCACCTAGTGCTGAATACTGAGGAAGGTTTTCTATCGTCAAGGTCACATCATCCGTTATCACGCAATTGAAAATATCTTCCACAGATACTTCATAGACGTATACGCCAGGCACAGAAGTATCCACAGCTTGCGTTCGTAATGTATTGCCATTGGATACTCCATTGAGCAACCAAGAATAGGTAGAACCAGGATTCAGCGCATCTAAGTCTGTAAATCCGACATCTTCACAGATGATTTGATCTGCACCCAAATCCACTACTGGTCTGGTATCATCCACAAACGATTCTCTAGGGTCTGACTGACACCCTTCTGTGTTGGTAATAAAAACAGAAACTAAACTGGGCGTATCTACTGTAATGGTTCTGGTCGTTTCTCCTGTAGACCAGGTATAGCTAAAAGCAGCAGTATCTACTGGCCAGGCTTCTAGCGTAACGGGGCCATTACAAATAGCTACGGCATCTTGCAAGGTAGGTACGGCCGGAATCGGAAATATATCCACGGGCTCCACAAAAATGGTATCCAGACCACATCTATTGGTTACGGTTAGGCTGACATTATAAGTCCCGGATAAATTATAAATATGGGTAGTATCTTCAACAGCAGCTGAAGTACCATCATCAAATGACCAAAAGAATTCATCAATGATAGAGGTACCTGTACCATCAAATATGGTTTCTTGACCCAAACAAGGATTGGAATAAGCAATTCCAGGATTCTGAGCACTCAGTGGCAGCTCTTGCACAAAATTTGGTAATCCCAATCTACTTGTACGTCCCATCAGGTCAAATCCTCCATCATTAAATGAAGCACTGGCATCATCAGCATTTGGGCTATTGATGGTACCTACAGATGTCTGACCATCTACGGCCAGATAGATCACCCCATCAGTCCCCGTTTGCAGCGCACCATATTGTAAAGCTGCATCAGAGCCCAAAATAAATTTGGTGGCTTCAATATCCGCCTTAGCCGTGGGAGCATAGAGACTATCTAAATCGTACTGCAGTAGATTCGAACCATTAGTACCATTGGTACTAATGTAGAGCCTTTGCATACTTGATGAAAATTCTACTCCATAAATAAGTGATGGTGCTGGTTCATCAATATCTATTTTTGCCAGGCCTGTGATTTGCCCAGTGCTATCGGCTACATTGAACAACTCAACATAGTTTTCATTAGTATCTTGAAATGCCAGTGCAATAACTCCACCACCAGCAGCATATTTCATTTGGGCTCGACCCGTTTTTTCTTCATCAAATCTCATCACACTACCTGCAGAAGAGGTTACTGGTGCTCCGATACCAAACTGTGTGAGTGGATACGAACGAAATTGATTGTTTCCATATTCATGAGTAACCAACCAGGTGATCCCCTGTCCTAACCCAAATGCCGTTAGACGTTCCGTACTATTCGTAAACAGCGACACATCCTTCACAATCACTTCTCCTTGGGCAGTATCTTTTCTCATGTCCACTACTGCATACTTCATGTCATAAGTAAAATCACCATAAACTGGATCTGAGGTGAAAACATAATATATAGAACTGTCATTGGGTAAGGGAACAATCATAACTCCCTGACTTGAATTAGGATCACCTCCTATATCATCCCCATTGTCCATCACTCGATGATTTTTGTTCCAAATAGTTTCGCCATTGGTATAAAAAAGCAAATCTCCATTGAGGTCAGAAACTGAAGAAGCTCCCTGCGCCGAACTCATCAAATTGGCATCTGTAATAGCAGAAGTAGCCGGAGGATTAAAGTCTATACCTGCATTTTCTCCAAAGTACCATTGATTTCTAAATATGTTAGTGTCTTCATAGGTAGTTACCTGCACATAATCATAATTGACACAACCAGTGGCAGCACTCACAACAGCTACAGAAAATAATCCCGTAGTGTCTACATTGATACTTTGAGTAAACTCTCCTGTATTCCAAAAATAAGAAGCTCCGCCGTCGCCTGCATCGTAAGTGAAAATTTCGCCTACACATCTTACTGTATCCATGCCTAAGTCAATTTGCAAATCATTGTCTACCACATTTACGGTTTGTACGAAGTTTTCAATCACACCATTCAGCTCTACAGTAAGTGTAACAGGATATGCTCCTGCCGCTTGATAGGTATAAACAGGGTTAATGGAATTTGACTGGGTGCCATCACCAAAATCCCATAAATAGCTTTGAGCTGGCGGCTCTACATTCGAAAAGAATTTTGTAGAAAGTAGGGCACAGGTATCCATATAAGCAAACCCCACGGTATCAAAGGCTTCAAAATGAGGAGCTGAAAAATGCGGGAATTGGGTCGCATCAATCCCAGATGGAGTGAAAGCCAAGCTGTCATAACCTACATTGAAAAATGTACTGTCTGCATGAAAAATACTATCAGCTTCTAGTATTACACCAATTTCAATAGCGTCAGTGCTGGTTTGCTGATACAAATGATAAATATTATTGTCTGGTCCTCTCTGTACACCATAGCTTCTAAAAACAGGCTGAAACAATATGGAATTGACTGTACTGAGCGCATCATTGATGTTGTATTGATAGAGATTGGCCACTGTACCTGTCCCCCCGTGGCGCGAAATATATAGATTCTCCCCATTGGAAGACCATTCAATATCATAAACAGCTTCTGTTGAAGAATCTACATTACCTGTATTCAAGATGACTGAATTGAGCGTAAGCACACCTGTAGCCAAATCGAAATCTAGTAAAGTCACATTTCTACTGGCATCTCTTGGAGCAACTGCCAGCACGGAGTTTATGGGATCATAAGCAAAAGAGGCAGCTTCAAAATCAGGAGCTGTCACATCATTCAGGTCAAATATTTGTATTACAGGATTCAGCACACCATTGTTAATTTCCAACACTTGATAATCAAAAGTGGTCCGATCGTTAGTGACCACCCAATAGTTGTCTATGTCCTGCTGAATCACAATCATGGCCTCGGAAGGGTTGGTCAGTCCTGTGGTTAAATTTTTTCGCCCCGCATCTACATCACCTAATGGTGGTACCCCTCCTGTCGCATTCCCTACTAATGCTTTATCCAGTACTGAATACAAAATCTCTGGACCCGTACTTCCTGGATTAGTAAAAATGTAATACTCACCATCCAAATAAGGCATAGGCACGACTGAAGCTGCTCTGTTGATACTTGCATCTCCACCCAAACCAGTGCCGTTTGGTACTAAATCATGATTGGAATCATAGACATTTTCCCCATCTGTATAAAAAAGTAGATTGCCCGTAACGGGATCAGTAATGACTGCACCACCACCAGTCCCAAAGGGTGTGAATTGCAAAGTATCTAGCTGAGCTCTGGCATCAGACTTATTAAAAGTAATGGTATTCGTGGAATTACCAAATAGCCAATTATATTCTGAATAGTTTTGTGCTTGAAGTGAAACGCTGAATGAAATAAATGCGAATAGAAATAGCCAAATAGGCAAGCTTTTCCTTATTATCACGTTCATCATTTCTGTAAGGGTTCTCAAATCTTTAACTGTCCTTTTATTAAATTAGGAGAATATTTATCAGGGGCTAAAAATAACTCAATTACTATTACTAACGGTGACAAAATATATTTCAATGTAAATGATCCAACAAAAATTAATTCATTTCTCATTTGAGACAATATTTTATATTTTGCAACGATTCTATTTAAGGGCTTAACCCCGATTCAAACAAACAGATGCAAAGATTTTCCTTCGTCTTATTGATATTCGCTACGCTGCTTAGTACTAACAAAGCCTGGGCTCAAGACCCTCAGTTTTCCCAGTATTACTCAGCGCCTTTGTATCTCAATCCGGCTCTTGCTGGTATTACTCAACAAGGCCGTGCAGGTATCAATTACAGAAATCAATGGCCATCAATAGACGCTAACTTTGAGACTTTTTCTGTCTATGTGGATAACAATTTTGACGAGAAGAACAGTAGTGTAGGTCTGTTATTCGTCAATGACAAAGAAGGATTAGTTGGATTACAATCCAATGAGATCGCCCTGCAATACGCCTATCAGGTGAATGTCAATTACAAATGGGTATTCCGACCTGCATTTCAGGTTTCCTATACTTCTAGAAATGTAGACTTCAATAAACTGGTTTTCGGAGATCAACTCGACAACAACGGCAATACAGGCAACCCTAGTGCCGAACAATTCAATACAGATTGGAAAGTGAATTATTTTGATATTGCCTTGGGTGGCGTAGTTTATTCGGCAAGAACATGGCTAGGCGTATCCATGCATCATATCAGAGAACCCAATCAATCTTTCCTGGGAGAAGATAGCCCCTTGCCACAAAAACTATCGATTCATGGTGGATATATGATCCCATTAAATACTGGATACACTAGAGGTGAAACCGTGTCTGGAGCTCGTAGAAGTCTTTCGCCAACGTTCAACTACCGAGCGCAAGGTGAATTCAATCAATTGGATCTGGGACTGTACTTCACTTGGGACCCAATTATTTTTGGTATGTGGTATCGAGGAATTCCTATCAAATCTCCTGAAGGTGGCGGGTCAAACAACGAATCATTGATATTCATGTTTGGTGTGACTCAGAAGAAATTCACCTTAGGATACAGCTTTGACTACACCCTTTCCAATTTGGGCATACAAAGTGGTGGTGCACATGAAGTATCATTGATTTATAGTTTCAAATGGGGCGACCCAAGAAAGCCTTCACGTTCTGTACGAGAACTCAAATGCCCGCTACCTATGATTTTCTAGTTCATCAAAATCCTTAGCTTTGCGCAAAACAAAGCGCATGGATTATAAAACTATACTTTATCTTCTTATTGGCATTCTAACTTTTGATTTTTTGATCAATAAAGTCTTAGGCCTTCTAAATAATAAGAGCAGCAAGCAGCCCATTCCAAGTGAACTGGCAGGCATCTATAATGACGAAAAATATGCCACTTCTCAAACCTACCAGTCTGAGGTATTTAGATTTTCTATCATTAGTTCTACTTTCAGTTTTATTTTAATGCTTGCCATCCTATGGCTCGGAGGTTTTGGTTGGTTGGATGAATACCTGCGAGGTATAGCTCCTGTTGAGCCTTTAACTTCCTTGTATTTCTTTGGTGTGGTTTACATCGTTTCAGACCTAATCGGAATCCCCTTTGACCTTTATGGCACATTTGTAATTGAAGAAAGATATGGATTCAATAAAATGACTGTCAAGACCTACATTTTAGATAAAATCAAGGGTTATGCACTTACCCTAATTTTTGGTGGAATTATTGCCAGCTTATTTATTGTTTTGGTCATGTTTTTTGAAGAAAACTTCTGGATTTATTTCTGGGTGGCAATCAGTGTTTTTATGATTTTCATCAACATCTTCTATACTTCACTTATTATTCCTCTTTTCAATAAGTTGAGTCCATTAGAAGAGGGGGATTTGAAAACTGCCATCACCAACTATAGTCAAAAAGTGGGATTTCCTCTCAACAACATATTTGTCATAGATGGATCAAAAAGATCTTCCAAAGGCAATGCATTTTTTTCTGGTTTAGGAAAGAAAAAGAAAGTTGTACTCTACGATACACTCATAGAAAAGCATACAAATGAAGAATTGGTTGGCGTGTTGGCACATGAAGTGGGGCATTTCAAAAAGAAGCATATCATTTGGTCAATGCTTCTCAGCATATTGCAAACTGGCTTTATGCTATGGCTTTTATCTAAATTCATTTTTAGCAGTGAAATATCGTGGGCTTTGGGAGGCAATGTGACTGCACTTCATTTGAATGTGTTTGCATTTGCCATTCTCTTCTCTCCCATATCTATGATAATAGGCGTGTTTATGAATTTATTTAGTCGTAAAAATGAATATGAGGCTGATGAATATGCAGTTAAGACATACGATAAAAAACCATTAATAGCTGCACTGAAAAAACTGACTTCTGATAGTTTAGGAAATCTTACTCCTCATCCGTGGTATGAGTTCATGAATTACTCTCACCCTAGTCTGTTAAAGAGAATTAAAGCCATGAAGGCTATTAAATAAAGTCTATTTCAGATCTGAAGGGAAACTTCATGAAGTAGGTATAAGCTTCCTGAACACTCATTTCTCCCTCTATGATGTTGTGTAAGGTTTCTGTAATAGGGACGCGGATATTATAACTTTCTGCCAGCCTATTGATGATTTTGATAGTATTAACACCCTCAGCTACTTCTTCCATTGATGTGATGATATCATCCAATGACTCACCAGATGCCAGCCGAAACCCTACCGTAAAATTTCGACTCAGCTTAGAACTACACGTAGCTACTAAATCACCTACACCTGCCAATCCCAAAAATGCTTTTGTATTTCCTCCGAGCGCATTTCCAATATAAACCATCTCGACCATACCACGACTGATAAGCATGGCTTTGGAGTTCTCGCCCAAGCCCATGCCACTGATCATTCCCGTGCCAATGGCGATGATATTCTTTAGCACACCACACAATTCTATACCTATCAAGTCATTGCTGCCATAAACTAAGAATCGATCATTTTTCAAAAGTTTCTGCCCCTGATCAATCACTTCCTCAAAATGGCTAGCTACCACAGTAGCAGCTGGCTGTTTTTCTTCTATTTCTTTAGCCAGGTTTGGACCAGCCAGACAGCCAACCCTTAACACAGATGTTTCCTCCAAAATAACCTCACTCATGGTCTTGACATGCTTCCTGGAGAGTGGGTTTTTCTTGGATATTTCTTCTCCCTCAGCAACTGATAAGTCAAGGCCTTTCGTACCATGTATCAATATATGATAAGGTCTAAGAAAGGGCGACAGATCGCGTATCATTTGCCTAAAATTAGCAGAGGGAACAATCGGAAAAATTATCTCGCATCTGGTGCCAATGTCAGAGAGCTGATTGGTGATTTCTATATTGTCTGAAAGCACATGAGATCCTATGCTTCTATTTTGAGCGAATTGTTCGGCTTTACTCTTGTCACGAACATAGAGTAGCACAGCAGACTTTTCTGCCAGCATGTTGGCGATGGCTGTCCCAAAGCTACCAGCCCCGATTACACCTACTATCTTTTCAGAGGTACTTTTCGAGCTCATAGCCATCCAGCCTATTGTGATAATAATATAATAGGTTCATGTTATGGATCACGATATCTCCCTTCTTGGAAAAGCCCAAGGGTGGCTGTGCATGATACATGCCAAGATTCTTGATTCCATGCTTAATGATGTCATCTTTCTCCCGACTCAAGTGATCTGCCAATCCTACATCTCCAGCATCCTTCATCGCACGAAGTGCATCCAGCAAATTGGATAGGCCTGCTTTATAATCTTCATAAGGAATAACTAATTCATCATCTGACAATCTCAATAGGCCATACAAATCCAATGATGCATGCTTGCGTCCCAACATTCTAAAAGCTGTGAATGCGACCAAGTGACTTGAAAATACCCGATTGTGCTTATGAAATTCCTTGACAATTTTTTTACCTAAAATTCTATTGTATTCCTGTTCCCTTTGGGCATCTTCTGTAATCACTCCATTGGATTTGAAATAGTCCTTTAAGTCTATTTCATTACCATGTTTGTCCAAACTCTTTCCATTGATATCAACCTCATTACCAAGAACATCAAGCGCATTGCCTATGCTCACTGAAATATCAGATCCTCTGGTAAAGAACTTCATTAAGAATTTTGAAATTTTAAATGAAGTGGTGAACTCGTCGTTTTCTTCATAGTACCTTTCTTGCCCCTTACTCTTTAGGTAGTCATTGATTAAACTTGGAGCTTCGAGAACGAAATGGTAGTTAAGAGTGACTGGTACAATAAATATTTTTTTCTCGTCAGGATTATCTTCAAATTGGAAAATTTGCCGTTGAGCCTCTATGGTCGTACCCAATAACCCAAGCTTCAGCGCCTTTTCAATTTTACCGCTCCTAGATCGCGTTCCTCCAGGGAAAAACAAACTATGACACCCTTCCCTCAAAGCAATGGTAGAATATGATTTCAGACATTCTAGGTATATAGAATTCTTCTTACGTCTATCCACCTTGTAAGCACCCACACTATTCATAAAATAGGCGAACACTTTTAAGTTAAATAAATTTAAACCTGCTCCGTAAATAAATGGAGGTAAACCCAAAAACTGAATAATCCAGCCAATAAGCACAGAATCGATGTTGCTAAAATGTGTCGGTACCATAACTACTGTACCCAACTTAGCTAATTTTCTTAGCTGATCAACAGAACCTTTTATGTGTATCTTATCATCCAGATCCAGCTGATTACTGAATAATGACCAAGGTCCCTTGACGCGTGCAGCGTTAAGCAGCCGCCCGAAGCCCAATGTGACCAATGTACGTGCTACATGATAGTGAGATGGGTTGAAATTTCCTGCAATTTCATTCCCATAGCGATTCAAAATCTCTCGTAATATCTCTTTTAAATGCTGGTCTTGATCCTTTGTAGGCATGCCGTCCAACTTAACCACTCGTTGCTGCACGCCATCCCAAAAGTCATAGTCATCTTTGGGATCAACTTTCCACGGATGTTTTTTCGCGCGTTGTTTTTCTCGAAATGCAGTCATTTCAATCTCCTCTCGCAAGGTACGACCTCTATTGAGTGACAACATGTTATCAAAACTCTCTTCAACTACAAGCTGGATAAACTCATCTCGCTTTTTGGCCATCTGTACCACTGGCCAATTCTGTGTACTTTTTAGAATGGGTTTATATCTTGCCTTTTTGTTCCTTCTCCTTATCACCAGTGGCTTCATAGAATTAAATTAAAAAGGATGAACTCACATCCACCCTTTAGAATCGGCAAATTAATGAATTATATACGATTTATGGTGCCTTTAGGGCAATGATATTCAGTCTTTTGCACATGGCACAAAGGCAATCACAGTCCAAAGGTCTTGAAATGAAAGTTACGCGAGTAAAAAACCCAGCCCCAGTATTTAGTGGGCAGGACAGGTTTTGTATTTAATGAAAAAGGGGGCACAAAAAAAGGGTTACTGATTGCTCAATAACCCTTTGACCTGCCTTCGCTAAAGCTCTGGCAGATAAATAAAAACTGGCGACGACCTACTCTCCCGCGTATTACCGTAGTACCATCGGCGCTGAGTGGCTTAACTGCTCTGTTCGGAATGGGAAGAGGTGGACACACTCGCAATAATCACCATAAAATTTTACTATTCAAGATTTCAAATTTGAGATTTAAAATTCTTGAAAGAACAAAGCCTACTGCTCTGTTAAATTTCTTAAAGTCTATTCAATTTTGAATTTCTGATATCAAATATTGAATTCGCAAGCTACGCTTGCCCTTGACATGAATATTGTGAAAGAAAGAATGGTATAACACTGTTATAGAAAGTTTACAGGTAATTAGTACTACTCAGCTTTGACATTACTGCCTTTACACCTGTAGCCTATCAACGTCATCGTCTTTAACGACCTTTAAAAGAAATCTCATCTTGAGGAGGGTTTCGCACTTAGATGCTTTCAGCGCTTATCCTCACCGAACGTAGCTACCCGGCGGTGCAGTTGGCACCACAACCGGTAGACCAGAGGTTCGTCCAACTCGGTCCTCTCGTACTAAAGTCAGAGCCTCTCAAATTTCTTACGCCCACAACAGATAGGGACCGAACTGTCTCACGACGTTCTGAACCCAGCTCGCGTGCCACTTTAATGGGCGAACAGCCCAACCCTTGGGACCTTCTCCAGCCCCAGGATGTGACGAGCCGACATCGAGGTGCCAAACCTCCCCGTCGATATGAGCTCTTGGGGGAGATCAGCCTGTTATCCCCAGAGTACCTTTTATCCTTTGAGCGATAGCCCTTCCATACGGAACTACCGGATCACTATATCCTACTTTCGTACCTGATCGGCTTGTTGGCCTCACAGTCAAGCACCCTTATGCTATTGCGCTCTACGCACGGTTACCAAACGTACTGAGGGTACCTTTGAAAGCCTCCGTTACTCTTTTGGAGGCGACCACCCCAGTCAAACTACCCACCACACAATGTCTCCCGCCAGGCGGGATTAGGCATCAGATAAATAAAGGCTGGTATTTCACCAACGGCTCCACCATGCCTAGCGACACAGCTTCAAAGCCTCCCAGCTATCCTACACATCATTTACCCAATACCAATGTGAAGCTATAGTAAAGGTTCATGGGGTCTTTCCGTCCCGTTGCGGGTACGCGGCATCTTCACCGCGACTACAATTTCACCGAGCTCATGGCTGAGACAGTGCCCAGATCGTTGCACCATTCGTGCAGGTCGGAACTTACCCGACAAGGAATTTCGCTACCTTAGGACCGTTATAGTTACGGCCGCCGTTTACCGGGGCTTCAGTTCAGCGCTTCTCTCCGAAGAGATAACGCCCCCCCTTAACCTTCCGGCACCGGGCAGGTGTCAGGCCTTATACATCATCTTTCGATTTCGCAAAGCCATGTGTTTTTGTTAAACAGTCGCCTGGGCCTTTTCACTGCGGCCAGCCGAAGCTGGCGCCCCTTCTCCCGAAGTTACAGGGCCATTTTGCCTAGTTCCTTAGCCATGAATCACTCGAGCACCTCAGGATTCTCTCCTTGACTACCTGTGTCGGTTTACGGTACAGGTACCATATTCATAAGTTTAGAGGTTTTTCTTGGAAGTCTGATTAGGCGCATTATCCCGTCTCCCGAAGGATCAAGGTACTATCAGGTTCAGCTAGTCCGGCGGATTTACCTACCGGTCCAATACCTACACCCTTCAACGAACTATTCCGTCAGTTCGCAGCGCTTTCACTACTCCGTCACCCCATCACTGAGTATGGTAGTATGGGAATATTAACCCATTGTCCATCGACTACCCCTTTCGGGTTCGCCTTAGGTCCTGACTAACCCACGGCTGATTAGCATTGCCGTGGAAACCTTAGTCTATCGGTGTGCGGGTTTCTCACCCGCATTATCGTTACTTATGCCTACATTTGCTTTTCTATACGCTCCACCATGGCTCACGCCACAGCTTCAATGCAGAATAGAATGCTCCCCTACCAGTGTAATAAATTACAATTCTAAGCTTCGGTGATATGTTTGATGCCCGATTATTATCGATGCCCTGTCGCTCGACAAGTGAGCTGTTACGCACTCTTTAAAGGAATGGCTGCTTCCAAGCCAACCTCCTTGCTGTCTCGGCAACTGGACCGCCTTAGTTCAACTTAACATATACTTTGGGACCTTAGCTGTAGATCTGGGTTCTTTCCCTCTCGGACAAGGACCTTAGCACCCATGCCCTCACTGCGGAGTATATCTAACGGCATTCGGAGTTCATCAGGATTTGGTAGGATTTGACTCCCCCTAGTCCTATTGGTAGCTCTACCTCCGTCAGACTTAACCTCCACGCTGCTCCTAAAAGCATTTCGGGGAGTACGAGCTATTTCCCGGTTTGATTGGCCTTTCACCCCTACCCACAACTCATCCAAAGACTTTTCAACGTCAACTGGTTCGGACCTCCATTGCATGTTACTGCAACTTCATCCTGGTCATGGGTAGATCACCGGGTTTCGCGTCTACCTCCACTAACTATGGCGCCCTATTCAGACTCGCTTTCGCTCCGGCTACGCGACTTAATCGCTTAACCTTGCTAGTGAAGAGTAACTCGTAGGCTCATTATGCAAAAGGCACGCCGTCAGCACACTAAGTGCCTCCGACCGCTTGTAGGCGTGCGGTTTCAGGTTCTATTTCACCCCTTTATTCAAGGTACTTTTCACCTTTCCCTCACGGTACTGGTTCACTATCGGTCTCTCAGGAGTATTTAGCCTTACCGGATGGTGCCGGCAGATTCAAACG
>NZ_FWYF01000003.1:0-920000 GCF_900176375.1 Reichenbachiella faecimaris
AGCGAAGGCAGGTCAAAGGGTTATTGAGCAATCAGTAACCCTTTTTTTGTGCCCCCTTTTTCATTAAATACAAAACCTGTCCTGCCCACTAAATATTGGGACTGGGTTCCAGGAGATGCCTCTGCCACGCTATCGAAAGACTTTACAAACGGATCTTTTTTATGTCTCTTTGATTAAGCAAGAACCCGTTCTTTTTCCGCGGAGAATTCGAAATCTTCCATATTGATAAAGTGTACTTTTTCCATGATAGATACTTCGATGGAGTAAAAATCAAACTCTTCTACGACTTTACCAGTGATCTTATAAACACCTTTGCCTCGAACTGGATACTTGCGTACACTTGGAGGGAAGTGGACGGTGTCAACAAAATCGCCTGCCTGATCTATAAAAGTCCCAAAGTACATTCTTGAGCCATTGGAGGTAGCAGTGTTTTTTATTGCTGTTAGATAGCCGAGCATAGTCACTTGTTTGCCTTTTTTATGAAATATGTCTTGAGCTAAGGTGATATTGTCGATGGGTAAGTTTTTAACCAATATAAATGGATTTTGTAACGGAAAACCTAGAATTTCCATTTCGTCAAAACCATCTTCTCTTGGATCATGATATAGAGCAGGGAGATCATATTTTTTTTGCTGAGTTTCAAAGAGTGAGGGTTGATTATGTCGGGTAGTTTTGGATAGTAAAAGGTGTGCTTGCCACAGTAGTTTCTTTTTGTTCGAATTGATTGATCTGAAGGCACCTATTCGAATCAAAATTTTAAGTTGCTCTAAGGATATATCTACTGAATGAATGAAGTGTTCTAGATTGTTAAATGTACCGACAAAATTTCTTTTGTCTAATAGTTCATAAGTGGTTTGTTGGTCTAGATCATTGATGATGTCTAATCCCAAATAGATAATTGTTCCTTTAATGACGGTTTCCTTTTGGGAGATATTGATACATGGGGCTTCTATGGTAGCACCGTGCATTCTTGCTTCATGGATGTAAAGATCTATTCGGTAGAACCCTCCTCCATTGTTTATTACGCTCACCAGGTATTCTAGCGGATAATGAGCTTTTAAATATAGACATTGATAACTCTCGATGGCGTAGGAGGCTGAATGACCTTTAGCGAAAGCATAGCCTGCAAAACTCATAATCTGAAACCAAACATCTTGAGCTAACTTATCGTCATGTCCCATTTCCTTGCAACGCTTGAAAAACTGGATCTCGACTTCTTTGAATTCTGCTCTGGAACGGTATTTCCCAGACATGCCTCGACGTAATCTATCAGCTTCACCTAGAGTGAGTCCGGCGAAATAATGGGCTACTTTGATTACGTCTTCTTGATAAACCATCACACCATAGGTTTCGGGCATTAATTCAGCTAGTACTGGATGAGCTTCTTTTCTGCGTTCGGGTATGCGGAAACGTAAAATATATTCACGCATCATACCTGACTTGGCCACGCCTGGGCGGATCACAGAACTAGCTGCAACCAGGCCAAGGTAATGGTCAGCTTTCAATTTTTTGAGCAACATACGCATGGCTGGAGATTCTACATAAAAGCAGCCAATGGCTCTGCCATTGCGTAATAAGTCTTTTACTTTCTCATCTTCAAAAAATCGTTTGGTGTCGTGAATGTCAATAGTTGGATGATCGGGGTTGTTTTCTTTAATAATGGCTAAAGAATCCTTGATTTTACCTAGGCCACGTTGGCTAAGAATGTCAAACTTAAAAAGGCCGACATCTTCGGCTTCTACCATGTCAAAATGAGTGATGGGGAAGCCTTTAGGAGGAAGACTTGTAGCTGTATAATGGTAAATAGGTTTTTCGGAAATAATGATGCCACTGGCATGTACGCTAAGATGGCTGGGGATTCCATTGAGCAAAAAGGCGTATTGTAAGACCAGACGAGCGAGGCCGTCTTCTTTCTTCAAAGCTTTTTTAATGTCTTCTTCTCTGGTCATTGTTAATGCACTGATTTCATGTGGGGGAAGACCACACACTTTACCCAGTTCGCGAACTGCAGCTTTGAACTTGAAGGTGCTATAGGTCGCTAGTAGGCATGTATGATCATGGCCAAATGTGTCAAATATATATCTGGTGATATCTTCACGATCACGCCATGAAAAATCAATATCAAAATCAGGTGGATTTTTACGATAGAGATTGATGAACCGTTCGAAATATAAGTCCAGCTCGATGGGATCTACGTCAGTTATTCTTAGCAAATAGGCTACAATGCTATTGGCACCACTGCCTCTGCCTACATAAAAATATTTTTGACGTAAGGCATAGTTGATAATATCCCAATTGACTAAAAAGTAAGATACAAAACCTTTCTGTTGGATAATTTTCAACTCGAGAGCTAATCTTCTATAAATTTTGAAACTGGGCTTTTTGTATCTATAAGGAATGCCTTCAAGGCATTTTGATCTAATGAGTTCGTAGTCCTTTTCAGGTGAACCAGTATAGGTATTGATGTTTTTGTGCGGAAATTGATCGCCAAATTCAAAATGAATTTTACAGGTACTAATAATATGTTCAGTGTTTTTAATCAGTAATGGAAGGTCTTTATAGCTTGCCAATAGATCACTTTTGGAAAGCATTAAATTTGAGGGGTTACCCTCTTCACTTTGGGCTAATTTGCTTAGGAGTGTGTTGTTGTCGATAGCCCGAAGCAGTCTATGAATATTGAAGTCTTGTTTGTGACGAAATGATACAGTAGGAAGGGCAATTAGTTTATGCTGGTGGTTCTTCCATTTGGAGAAGGCCACTTTTAATACCTCACTTGGATCAATACCTATATATTCATTTTCATATAATGGCAATTCCAATGATGACGAAAAGGGGTAAATGATATATACATTTTCAAACTGAGGTGCTCGATTTGGAATTTCTAGTTTATTATGAAGATGTTTGGATAAGAAGATATTGATCTCCTGAAAACCTTTATTGTTTTTGGCAATGGCTACGAATTGTTGTTTGGTACCATTGCGAAAGTCCACACCAATCATAGGGCGAATGCCATATTTAGGAGCGTCTCTAATAAATCTCATGCACCCTGCTGTACTGTTGATGTCGGTCAGGGCGAAAGCAGGTATACCCTTTTTCTGTGCTTCTTCAAGCAGAGCGTTGATGGGCATTACACCATATTTAAAGCTGAAATATGAATGTGTATTAAGGTACATCTTCTCTGAATTTTAATGTATGCTCATGCTTTAGGGGCTCAGTATGGTATTTCATTCTTTTTTCTAATTTCTTCTATTGGCTAGTAATGGTGGTGGTTCTCCAGTGAAGGGGTTGAACCGACTAATGGTTCGTGCTTCAATGCCTGAAGCTCGCATCACTTTGCGGTCGCCGTGTTTGTCACGGATCTTGTCCATGGCTTGATACAAGCGGATGGTTTCTTCGGTATCTTCAAAAAGATTGATTTGATAATGGCCTTCTGCCAAGTGACTATAGCGTACGCCAATGAGTCGCACTAAAAGGCGTTTGTTGTACAATCGATCAAACATCTCCATGATTTTGGGGATCAGCACATGATCAGCGGCCGTATGTGCCACCTTATTTTGAAGGGTATAAGTATTAAAATCAGAGTAGCGGATTTTTATTGTGATGCAGGCGGTTAGCTTTTTCCCTCTTCTTAGTTGAAAGGCTAAGTTTTCGGCCATGGCTAGCATAATAGCTTTAAGCTTGACCACGTCTGTAGTGTCTCTGTCGAAGGTACGCTCAGTGGAAATGGATTTTCTTTCTTGATGGGGAATGACAAGCGAATTGTCAATCCCTTGGGCTTTTTTCCACATTTTGATGCCATGAAGGCCAAAGGCTCTTTCCATTAATTCCACAGGCATTCCTTGGAGGGTGTGAATATATTTAATACCCAATTGGCGAAGTGCATGATAGGTTTTGTCTCCTACCATTGGGATTTTTTTTACTAAAAGAGGAGCAAGAAAAGCTTTTTCCTGTCCAGGCATAATTTGCAATTGATTGTCAGGTTTGACCTCATTGGTGGCTACTTTGGACACTGTTTTATTTTGTGAAAGCCCAAAAGAAATAGGTAATCCTGTGTTTTGCACGATCTTTTTTTTGATCTCTGTAGCCCATTGCATACAGCCAAAAAAATGATCCATACCTGTGAGGTCGATATAAAATTCGTCGATCGAAGATTTCTCAAACAATGGCACATTCTCTCGGATAATTTCCGTGACCTCCTGTGATTTTTTGGTGTATAGACCAGAATTGCCTTTGATGATAATGGCATCAGGACATAACTGCCGGGCCATTTTCATCGGCATGGCCGAATGAATGCCAAAAGCACGTGCTTCATAGCTGCAAGAGGCTACTACGCCACGATCTGAAGTTCCTCCAATCAGTACGGGTTTGCCTATGAGCTTAGGCTCTAATAACCGTTCACAGGAGACAAAGAAGGTGTCCAGATCCATGTGTACAATGGACTTTTGATAGCTCATATCCTTTTGAAGTTTTTAACAAAAATACTAAATAAAATAGTAATAACTAAAATAATTAGTATTTTTAAAGTTCATTCAAATTGTGCTAGATGGGAGCTCTCTTAGAATATTTGATTCTTTTTTCACCTTCTATAGGTGTGAGGCTCGATGTTGCGGAACTCAAAAGGCAATTTGAGAAGCGATATGGATATTTTAAAAGTCGTTATTCTATTGGACATGTCACAGTGGGTAAAGTAGGTATTGTCTCAGGGAAGGAGGAATGGTTTTTTACACATCTGGGATCTCAGATAAGAGAAATAGAATGTTTTAGATTCAGAATTAATGGCTTTGATAAATTTAGTGGTTCGTGTACAATCTATGCTTGCTTTGAAGAGAGTGGGAATTTTAAAATGGTTGGCGAGGCACTTCGAAGAACATCAGAAGTGCATTATTTGAAAAAGTTAAAAAGGATTAATTCTACTCCCCACCTTACAATTGCTAAGCAACTAAAACCCTGGATATTTGAAAGGGCTTATTACCCTGAATATTGTGTAAAAAAGTATAAGAAAACTTTTGATGCGTATGAGGTGACAGTTTTGCGCAGGGCTTATGAGTGGCAGAAGTATGAGATGTTTAAGAAGCTGCCGATGCTAGACTCAGAATACTAGTGGAAGTACGACTGATAGCTTTTTATCTAAACTAGATACTAGGTTTGTTGTTCAGAGTTAAATTGGCTTGACAGCTTAGGTTCAAGTCGTACTTCCACTTTCTACCTTTTTTAACTATTTTTAATAATATGGAACCTAACCAGATGTATCACCTCTTTAACCGAGGTAATAATAGAGGGCTCGTTTTCTTTAAGGATAAAAATTACTCTTATTTCCTAAATAAAGTAAAAAGGCATTTGCTACCTCATGTAGATGTATTGGCATATTGTTTAATGCCTAATCATTTTCATCTACAGGTATACACTAAAAATGATTTCGATTTTGTGGCTTATGGTCATGCGCTAAAAATCATGTTGAGTTCTTATACGAGAGGCATCAATGTACAGGAAGGAAGAACTGGTTCTTTATTTCAGCAGCACACCAAGAAAAAAATACTTACTAATTATGGCTTTGTCTGTTTTCATTATATCCATCAAAACCCTATGAGGACTGGTTTGGTTAGTAAAATGGAAGATTGGCCCTATTGCTCTTTTAACAATTATTTCAAAGGATTACATGATACCATTTGCAATCACAATCTGGCTTGTGAGCTGTTAGATTTACCCATAGACCCGAGTGAATTTTATGATTTATCATATCAGGTGATTAATTATAATGGAAATGGAAGTACGACTGATAGCTTTTCCTCATGATCAGACAATGGGAGTGTTGTTCAGAGTTTGAACTGATCCATAAGTTGTACTTCCACTCTTTAATCACTCATGATTCAGCGCATCTACTGGATTGGCAGTAGCAGACTTGAGGGTCTGGTAGCTGATGGTGATAGCTGTCACTAAGAGTACCACTATGCCAGAGTAGACAAACGAAGCCCACCCGATGTCGATACGATAAGGATAGTTGTCGAGCCACTGATCCATCAGGTAATAACTCACTGGCCAGATAATGACTGTGGCAGTGCCTACAAGTATCAAAAACTCTTTAGAGAGCAACTGAATGATGCTAAATATGGAGCTGCCCAGTACTTTTCTAATAGCAATCTCTCTGGCGCGCTGGATGGCCGTGAATGAGGACAAACCAAACAACCCCAAACAGCCTACTATAATGGCCAGAATAGAGAAGGTGGCAAACAAGTCTTTGAACTGGCGCTCAGATTCGTAGTAGCTATTGAAATACTCATCCAAGAAAAAATAATGGAACGGATTGCCAGGAAAGCTTTTGTACCACTGTTCTTCTATGGAGGAGATGGCTTGAGCGGATTGATCCATATTTACTTTGATCATGAAATATTCTGAACCAGCACCACTAAGGTATATCAAGGTTTTAGGTTTTTCTTCTTTCAGGCTTTCTTGATGGTAGTCAGACATTACACCAACTACAGATGGACTCCAGCGAAATCTTTCTATTTCTATGCGTTTGCCAATGGCCTCTTCAGGCTTTTCGAATCCCAAAGCCCTTGATGCATTTTCTGTGAGGATAACCAAGCTGTCTAAGTCATCACGTAGCTCTTCGGAAAATGCTCTACCCGCAATGATCTCCATGTTCATAGATTCTGAAAAATCGAAGTCAATACCGGCCACACTCAAGGGTACGGCTTCGTCCTGGCTTTGTAGGTTTGTGCGTATAGGCGTTTTGAAACGCAGCTTTTTACCTGGCAACAAGGTAGAGCCTGCTACCGACTGAATTTCGGGCCTTTGTTTTAAACCTGCTTTGAAGGATTTTATTCTATTAGATCTTACTTCGCGTGAAGTATCCTGTTTTGGTGGGCGTTCTACCACGATGGTTTGCTCCATATCAAAACCAAGGTCTCTGCTCTGCATATATTCCATCTGGTCGAATACAGTTGCTGTACCTACGATCAAGGCAACAGACATGGCAAATTGAAAAATGACCAATGCTTTTCTTAGGGCTACTCCACCAGACGAAGTTTTTAGTTTGCCATGCAAGACTTGCATAGGCTTGAATGACGAAAGCACAAAGGCTGGATAAATGCCAGATAAAAGTGACCCAATAAATACTACACTGACTACCATCACCCAAAACCAGGCTTGTATCCAGATGATATAAGTTAAAGGGGTACCACTCAGGTTATGGAATAGATTGCCAGTAATAAAAATGAAAATAAATGCCACTAACATAGCCAAACTGTTGATGACTAGTGACTCTACTAAAAACTGGACAATCAATGAAGATCTGTGCGAGCCCATTACCTTACGAAGACCTACTTCTCTTCCTCTATCAAAAGAGCGCGCCGTGCTTAGATTGATATAATTTACCCAAGCAATAAATAAAATGAAGTACGCAATAATGGAGATATAAAACACACCGTCTCCATTGCCATTGACTTCAGCTTCGTCTGTCAAATTCGAGTAAAGATGAATGTCGTTGAGCGGCTGCAAAGACAATACATCTTTCATGTTTTTCTCCTTGTTCTCTGGTTTGTATTTATCTATGAGAGTAGCGAAACGCGACTCAAGTCTTTGAGGGTTGGCAGTGGGTTCCAGTTTTATGTAAGTATAGAAGTCCTTTCTTCTCCACCCATTTCCATATCGTTTTTTAGCCCACCCATTTCCACTAGTGTCTCTGGTAAATAGGGTGTTGAATGAAATGAGTACATCAAATTTGAGATGTGTGTTTTCAGGGACATCTTCAAATACTCCTGTGACTGTACATAATTCATCATTGAAATCATCATCTTCCAATCGAAGCAGTTTGCCCATTGGGTTTTCATTTCCAAAATACTTTTTGGCCATGGATGCTGAGATGACAATGGTATGTGGTTTTTCTAATGCAGTAGCAGCATCACCCTGAATCATTGGTATGGAAAACATAGGCAAGAAGGCAGCTTCGGCATATAAAAATCTCTTGTGTTTTAAGACCTGAGGATTGGTTTCTCCATTTTCTGAGGTAATAACCACGTTGTTTTTCGAGCCCATATTGTAGAGCTTGGCTGAGCTAGTGACTTCAGGAAACTCTTCTAGTAAAGCAGGGCCTGCTCCTGGATAGTTTTCAGAACTTTTATAGATGAGTTCTCCATTTTGATAAACATCCAATTGAACCCGATAGATATCTTCATTATCAGAAATGTGTTGTTCATAGCTCTTTTCAAAAGCTACAAAATGATTGATCATTAAGAATGCTGCCAGACCAATGGCCAGTCCGAAAATATTGATGAAAGAGTATAATTTGTTCTTGAGTAGGCTGCGAACAGCTACGTTGAAATAGTTTTTGAGCATTGGTTTGAGTTTTTGGTTACTAAGAAGATGTCATAACCTCCCAAAAAGTTGCAGGAAGGAAGATAAAATTCGTAGTAGAGGGTTTATCACATGATGTATTTCTTAAGAAGTTCTTCTTTATACGCTCTTCCAATGGGAATGACATTGCTACCTATCAAGTAAATCTGATTGCCAACTATTTTATCAATTTTGGCTGTATTGATCAGGTATGATTTGTGTACCCTTACAAATTGAAGCTTTGTAAGCTGCTCCTCCCAATTTTTCAATGATTCTGAGGAGAGGTGTTTTTTTGATGAGAGATGAATCTCTGTGTAGTCAGCATCAGATTTGATATAATAGATATCCGTCAGGTTTATACGAATGTGCTCATATCCTGACTTGATAAAAATCTCTTGGTTTTGGCCTCCTTTTCTTTCTGATGACGCAGCCTGTCGTAATGCAGTTACCTTGGACACGGCTTTGACGAACCGCTCGAATGAAAAGGGTTTCAGAAGATAATCCACCACATTGAACTCATAACTCTCCAGGGCATAGTCAGAAAACGCTGTTGTCAATATAACATGGGATGCATTTGGAAGTGTTTTCAGAAAGTCAATTCCAGATATTTTAGGTAGGTGAATATCCAAAAACAGGAGATCAATACTTTGAGTATTAATAGTATCTATGGCTTGCAGTGCATCAGAATAGGTGCCTATCAAGCGCAAGGTTCCGATATCTTCAATATACCTTTTGAGGATGCGCTGGGCAGGAAGCTGATCTTCTATGATGATGCAGTTCATTTTTTTATTTGTCCAAGTTCATTTTAAGGTTGACCTGATATTCATTTTCTGTTTTTGTAATGTTCAATGTGTGAGAATCTGGATAAAGCAGTTGTAGTCTTTTCTGCACATTTTCTAAGCCTATTCCACTATTGATGTCTTGTGTATTGGTTTGTTCCAAATAGGAATTGGTACAAGTAAAGTGTAACTCACCTTTTGCTGTCACACTCAGGTCAATGAAAATCTCAATATTTTCAGTCTGACTGGATGAACTATGTTTGAAGGCATTTTCCACAAAAATGATCAAGATCAAAGGAGCAATTCGACAATCTCCTGTAAGTTCTGGCCTATCAAAATTCACTCTTCCCCTGCCTTCTATCTGTAGATTGTTTAGGTTGATAAAATTGCTCAAGTGCTCCACCTCCTTGGTCAAAGACACATACTTGGCCTGACAATCATAGAGCATGTACCTCATCACGGCGGACAACTCCAAGATGATGGTAGGTGTCTGTGGTGAGTTTTCTATCGCGTGGGCATAGAGATTGTTTAGGTTATTAAACAGAAAGTGAGGATTAATCTGAGATTTCAAAAATTGCAATTCACTTTCCTTTACTGTGTCTTTCAATTCTTCTACTTCTTTCTGCTTGCCCAGTGCGTCCCATGCAAATTTGAATCCCGACAGAATGCCAATGGTAGGAAACATGTTCAACAAGTTTCCCAATGCGATAAACCTTTGTCCACGAGTGTCTGGAAAGTATATTTTTTCAAGTATAAACTCTTCTATCAATACCATGGCAGCAACTATCAGCAAAAAATAAAGTGTGAACTGCAGATACTTTTTCGTGTAAATGCACGAAGGTAGCAGCCAGTAATTAATGATGAGTGCACCAGCAGCATAGTTGAGAAAAAACACATATTCATATTCTTCAAACTGCGGATTGTGTCTGCTGTAGCCATAAAAAACGAATACCACTGCATTCAGAATCAGCTGAAATATGGCTTCTCTAATACTTATGAATGGCTTTTTTTGGGGTGTCATGCTTCAAATATATGGTGTAGAAAATGTATTTGATAATGATTTCTGGTCAACGACGTAAAAGTTAGGTTGATCAACAATTCTGTGCGAGTTTGAACCTACTTGTCGTTGACCAGTAAAGTTTTACCGTTCACAGAATAATTGTAGCCCTGACACAGTCTTGCCGTTTCTTTGTAGCAGACTCAAATTCTTAATAATGACCAAAAAAGCAATTTCACTTTTACTCCTTCAGTTTTTTTGCCTTTTGGCCACAAGTCTGCAAGCTCAGCCGGGCACAAGCCTAGGTCGTGTTGAAAGGGGGAGCCCTTTTAAAATCACTGGGCAACTCATTGATGGTGAGACAAGGATTCCACTAGAATATGCATCTGCAAGTTTGTTTTCCATTCAGGACAGTTTATTGGTGGATGGCAGTATTACAAATGAGCGAGGGTTTTTTACCATTACGCCAAGACCAGGAAGGTATTATCTCAGGTTGCAATTCATCTCTTATGAACAAAAATACGTGAATGACTTAGTGCTCAATCATGAAAACAAAGTGATTGACTTGGGTGCTATCAAAATGTCTCCAGACGCAGAAACACTTGAAGAAGTGGTAGTGGCAGGCAAGCGTGATCAGATGCAATTAGAGCTAGACAAACGAGTATTCAACGTCAGTGAAAACTTGAGTAATATAGGAGCCAATGCTTCTGAAATTATGGACAATCTGCCGTCTGTTTCTGTTGATGTAGAAGGTACTGTAAGTTTACGAGGGAGTAGCAACGTCAGAATTTTGGTAAACGGAAAACCTTCCGGGCTGGTGGGTATTAGTGATGCCAATGGTCTTCGCCAACTACAGGGGAATCTCATTGAGCGCATTGAGGTTATTACCAATCCGTCGGCTCGTTATGATGCTGAAGGTAGTGCTGGCATTATCAATATCATTCTGAAAAAGGAGCGAGAAAAAGGCTTCAATGGTTCTTTTACCACAAACTTGGGCTATCCGGCTAACCATGGATTTTCAGGCAGTGTCAATTATAGAGCTGGCAATTTCAATGTATTTGGAAGTTATGGTATCAATTATAGAGAAAACCCTGGAGGTGGATATACCAATCGTATTGGTTTTGGCTCGGATACACTGATTACGCATATTGATAATGAGCGAGTGAGAAGAGACATTTCACATACTTATCGATTAGGTACAGACTATTACATTAATGAAAATAATATCCTTACAGCTTCTGGTTTAGTGAAAATCGCTAACGAAGAAAATACAACTGACATTACCTATTATGATTGGGATGTAAATGATGCATTGTTGTCTAATACTTTTAGAAGGGACTTTGAAAAAGAAGATGATGATAATTATGAATATCAATTAAGCTATAGACGGATCATGGAAGGAGAAGGGCATGAGTTGACAGCAGACTTTCAGTATCGCAGTAATGACGAAACAGAAAAGTCTAGTATTGACTCAGCTAACCTGCTTACCGACTCGGATCAAATCATGTATCAGCGCTCAATAAATGTACAAGGAGATAAGAATATTATGATGCAGCTGGATTATGTGAACCCATTTGGTGAGGGGAAAAAAATAGAAGCAGGCTACAGAGGAACTATTAGAAAAATAACTAGTGACTACCTGGTAGAGCAAGTAGATGACCAAGGCGAGTGGTTGCCCTATAAGAATTTTTTAAACCGATTCGAGTATGATGAGAACGTGCACGCAGTCTACGGAATTTATGAAAACAAAATGGATAAGTGGGGTTATCAGCTAGGTATCCGATTGGAACAGACGCTTATTAGTACGTATCAACGCGAAACCGACCAATCCAATGACAAGAGATATTTGAATGCCTTTCCAAGTGCCTTTGTATCTTATAAGTTTGATAAAAAAAAGTCTGTTCAGGCTAGTTATAGCCGACGTATTTCCCGCCCAAGATTTTGGTATTTGAATCCATTCTCTTCCTTCAGTGATCCAAGAAATATTCGAACAGGTAATACGGATTTAGATCCCGAATATGCTGATTCTTACGAAGTGGGTTGGTTGTATAACTTGGAGCAGGCTTCTATTTATTTGGGTGGGTATTACAGATATACCACAGGTGTCATTAACAGAATTGAAACTTCAGATGATGGATATACCACGGTTTCGACACCTTATAACATTGGTACTGCAAATGCCTATGGCATAGAAACTAATTTTAGCTTGGATCCATTGGATTGGCTCAATATCAATGGAAATGCCAATTTTTACAGGGCCATGACCCAAGGAGAATACAAAGATGTGAAATTGGATAGAGACACCTATACGGCCAGCTTTAGGCTAAACAATAAAGTAAAAATTGGGAAGGTAAATATTCAGCTGAGTGGATGGTATCGCGCACCCGAAAATACTACACAAGGTAAACGAAAGGCCATGTATGCTATGGACTTGGGCAGCAATATGGATGTCATGAAGGGTAACGGCACATTGACTTTTTTTGTGAAGGACGTTTTCAACACCCGAAAATGGAGAGGCACTACCCTAGCTTCCAATTTTTCTGAAGAAAGTGAGTTTCAATGGCGTTCTAGGCAAGCCGGCTTGTCATTCACCTACCGCATCAATCAGAAAAAATCTCGATCTAGGGGTGAGCGTGGAGAAGGAGGTGATATGGATGGAGGGGATTTCTAGATATAAAACTCCGATGTGTGTTTGATTTCCTTTAGCACAAAAGTGGTATTGAGTACGCCTATGTTTTCTATTTTGGATAGTTTGTATCTTACGAACTCATGATAATCTTCCAGGCTTTTTACATTGATTTTAAGAATAAAATCTACTTGACCAGCCATATGATAGCACTCTTGTACCTCTTCTAGATCTTGAATCTGTTTTTCGAAGTTGTCGATAAAAGCAGCATTGTGGTACTGCATAGAAACCTGGCAAAGACCCGTCACTGATCGCCCAATCAATTCTTTATCTAGAATGGCCGCATATCGTTTGATATACCCCTCTTTTTCCAGCCGCCGTATTCTTTCATAAACTGGTGAGATGGTGAGGTTGAGTTGGGTAGCTATTTCTTTCGCTGTGATCTTGGCATCCTTTTGCAAGATTCTCAGTATGGTTTTATCTATTTCATCCATGGTGCCGTAATTTTTTCTTTTCGCGACTTGCTAAGGTCATGGTAAAAGTAATAATTACTGACAATAACACATCTGGTAGCTATTATTATGGTTCATATTCTAATTGAAAAGAATATATACTAAAATTGTATCAAATATGAGTGTTGAACATTAACCCAAAAATTTAGCAATCATGGCACGTTCCTTAATCATAGGTGCAGGTGGACAACTAGGCACTGTACTTACTCAATCCCTTCGAGACATTTATGGTAATGACCAGGTAGTCCGATCTGATATGCGAGTATTGGATAATATCACTGGGCCATTTGAGGTGATAGACGCCACGGATGCAGATCGCATTGAAGAAGTAGTCAAGCAGTATGAAATTGAGGAAATCTATCATCTGGCTGCAATTCTCTCCGCGAATGGAGAGAAAAACCCGTTGGGTACTTGGGAGATTAACATGAAGACCTTGTTCAATGTTTTGGAAGTATCAAGATTGAATGGCGTGAAGAAGGTTTTCTATCCTAGCTCGATTGCCGTGTTTGGTAGTGAGGTGGATCAGCAAAATACTCCTCAGGCATCCTTTCTAAATCCATCTACAGTTTATGGTATCAGCAAAGCGGCTGGGGAGAACTGGGCACAATACTATTTTCAGCGATACGGATTGGACGTAAGATCATTGCGTTACCCTGGTGTAATTGGGTACCAATCTTTACCAGGGGGAGGGACAACTGATTATGCTGTTGATATTTATCATAAAGCTATAGCTGGAGAGAAGTTTTCATGTTTTCTTGAAGAACACACTACGCTGCCCATGATCTATATGGATGATGCCATTCGAGCAACCATAGAATTGATGCAAGCACCAAAAGAAAGTATTAAAACAAGAACTTCTTATAATCTAGCAGGTATGAGTTTCTCTCCAAATGAGATTGCTGAGTCTATTCGGGCGCTTTATCCAGACTTTGAGATCTCTTACGATCCAGATTTTAGACAGCAGATAGCCGCGAGTTGGCCACAGAGCATAGATGACTCAAGAGCAAGAGCAGATTGGGGATGGAAGCCAGCTTATGATCTAAAATCAATGACAGCAGACATGATAAAAAACTTAAAACTGAAATATTCCACTGCAGAATAAATCCTTCTTTATAGTTTTGCGTAAGCAAGAGCAAGTCATGCGCAAAATCACAGCAATCATATTGTCACTTTTTTATCTGCTTATTGCAGCAGATGCATCTGTAGCTATACATAAATGCATGGGCTCCATTGAGTCAATAGATTTGGTTCAGACGGCTGAGGTTTGTTGTTGTGGAGACATGAACACTGATAGTTGCTGTGAAAATGAAACAGTTGACCTGCCTCAAGATCAAGAAGAGAAAGTGGTTAGCAACTATTCCTTCTCATTTGCGAATGATATCTTTCAGCTGATTGAACTTCCTTCTCAATTAATTCTGGAAAAACATAATCCAGATCGTCTAGTTTTCGGGTTTAGTGATGTAGACCCTCCTACCCATATCCCTGCATACGTCAAGTATTGCGCCTTTACTTTCTACGGTTAAATTTTTGATTATTATAGCCTATTGTGGCTGATTCTGCTAAATGCTAGCAGTCCTTTTTTTTACAATCTAGAATTTAATAACAATGAAAACATATAAGAACATATTATATACTATGCTTTTGATAGCCCTCCCAGTTTTGGCGAATGCTCAAAAGCAAGACAAATCAATTGTCACATGCGAATTCACTGTTCAGGGTGTATGCGAAATGTGCGAGGAAAGAATCGAAGAAGCTGCTTTGATTAAAGGAGTGAAAATGGTTGAGTGGGACAACGCCACGGGTGTTTTGAAAGCTGTTTATCGACAAGATAAAATCTCCGAAAAGGAGATTCACGAAGCCATTGCCGCCGCAGGTCATACCACAGATCAGGTTCAGGCCAGTGAAGAGTCTTATAGCAAGCTTCCGAAATGCTGTGCGTACAATGACGGTGTACATAAACACTAAGCGACATGATACGAAATATTTTGTTGCTGGTGATGACCTTAGGGTCAATCCCTGATACATGGGCTCAGGTTAATAATACCGTGAGCGGAAAGGTCTATGAATTGAATGACAAAGGTGATCAAGTACCACTTGTGGGTGCCAATGTTTATTGGCTAGGAACAACCAAGGGGACTCCTACTGGTATTAATGGTCAATTCAATCTCGAAAGAGTTGCTGGTATGGATCAGTTGGTGGTGAGTTATATTGGTTATCAGAACGATACTTTGAAAGTGACAAGTAATCAGGAGCTTACGGTTCAGTTGGTTCCAGATGCGACATTGGATGAGGTAGAAATAGAATACAGACAAAAAACCGTTCAAATTGATTACCTAAATCCATTAAAATCAGAACACATTAGCGAAAAGGAGCTACTGAAAGCGGCATGTTGCAATCTGAGCGAAAGCTTTGAAACCAATCCTAGTGTTGATGTGTCTTTTACGGATGCTGTGACTGGCACTCGACAAATCCAGATGCTCGGATTGGCAGGACCTTATACTCAAATTACAAGAGAAAATATGCCCGACGTGCGAGGCTTGTCAGCCATTTATGGCATGGTCTATATTCCAGGTACTTGGATAGAGAGCATTCAGCTCAACAAAGGGGCAGGTTCTGTGGTGAATGGCTATGAAAGTGTGGCTGGTCAGATCAATGTGGAGCTCAGAAAGCCCGAAGAGAGTGATAAGCTTTATGCAAATATTTACGGCAATGAAGGTGGTCGATTTGAGGCCAATTTGAATTGGAGTCAAAAGGTAGGGAAGAATTGGACAACAGCTGTTTTATTGCACACAAAGGCTAATGCCATTGAGCGTGATAGGAATAAAGATGGGTTTTTAGATAATCCTTTAAGTCAGCATTTTATTGGACTTAATCGCTGGAAGTACATTGGTGCGAATGGTTTGATGATGCAGTTTGGCGTAAAAGGGACTTATATTGACAACCTAGGCGGTCAAGTAGGTTTCGATCCAGAAACAGATCGTGGGACTACCAATGCCTGGGGTATGAATCTATTGACCAAACGGTATGAAGGTTGGGCTAAAATTGGTAAAGTTTATATTGAGCAACCTTGGAAGTCCGTAGGCTTACAGATATCAGGTGTTTACCATGATCAGGATTCGTATTTTGGGTTAAATGAATATGATGCGAATCAGCAGAGTTTTTATGGTAACTTCATTTATCAGAGTATGATCGGAACGACTGATCATCAATTTAAAACGGGTGCCAGTATCCAATATGATCAATACGATGAAGTATTAAATACCAATGATTATGGCAGAACAGAAGTTGTGCCAGGAGCATATTTTGAATACAGCTACTCCATGCTGGATAAGTTCAATGCTATGGCTGGCATTCGGGTAGATCATCATAATTTATATGGAACATTTATGACGCCCAGAATCCATTTGCGTTATGCACTGACAGATCAGACTGTGCTCAGAGCATCAATGGGTCGTGGACAGCGAACGGCCAGCATCTTTGCCGAGAACATTGGATTGTTTGCTTCTTCTCGCCAGATCATCGTGCAAGGAGACAATAGTGACAAGCCTTTTGGATTGGATGCTGAGGTGGCTTGGAATTATGGGATCAATTTGACTCAGGAGTTTAGATTGGATTATCGCGAGGGTAGCTTCAGTGTGGAGTATTATCGTACCAATTTTGAGAACCAGATTGTGGTTGATTTGGATCAGAGTCCTCAACAGGTTTCTTTTTATAATCTGAATGGAGCGTCTTATTCAAATAGCTTTCAAGCACAAGTGGACTATGAGATACTGAAGTTTGTTGACATGCGGATTGGCTATAGGTGGTTTGATGTCAATACTACTTATGGTGATGCCACTTTACAAAAACCACTGGTTTCAGCCCATAGAGCATTTTTGAATCTTGGCTATGAAACTCGCTCTGATTGGAAGTTCGATTATACTTTCAATTGGCAGGGAGAGAAGAGAATTCCTTTTACAGGAAGCAATCCTTCAGATTATCAATTGCAGCAGAAGTCACCTGATTTCTATTTGATGAATGTGCAGGTAACTAAAAGTTGGAATGATCGATTTGAAGTCTATGTTGGCGTAGAAAACTTGTTGAATTATAAGCAAGAGAGCCCCATTTTGGCAAGTGAAGATCCATTTGGCGATTACTTCGATAGTTCACTGGTTTGGGGGCCTATTTTTGGTAGAAATACTTATGCAGGCTTGAGATATAGAATGAAGTAGGAAAGTCAGAAGCTAGAAGTCAGAAGGCCGAAGTAACATAGGGTCTTTCCTACTTCTAGCTTTTATTCTTTCACTACCAGCTTAAAGCCTACACCGTGGTAATTTTCAATATCTACATTCTCATCAAACTTGAGATATTTTCTTAGTTTTGAAATGAAAACATCCAAACTACGGCCTTTGAAATAATCATCATCTCCCCACAAGGCAATGAGGAGCTCTTCGCGTTTTACCAATGTATCCTTACGGTCTGATAGGTACTGTAAGATCTCTGCTTCTCGTCGAGTTAGTTTTTGCTGATGATCATCAAGGGTTAGTGTAAAGCTGTTGAGGTCGAAAGAATATAGCCCTAAGAAACGAACGGTATTTTCTTTTTCTGACGCTCCCCCTCTGCGTAGAAAGACCTCAATTCTGTATATGAGCTCCTCCATAGAAAAAGGTTTTGTCATATAGTCATCTCCACCAATTTTAAAACCTTCCAACTTGTCTTCCTGCATACCTTTGGCTGTTAAGAATATGATGGGAGTCATTTTACTTCGCTGTCTTATTTTTTCAGCCAGTGAAAAACCGTCCATTTTCGGGAGCATCACATCCAATATACAGAGGTCAAAAGCTTTTGAATCAAAATCTTTTAATCCGATTTCTCCATCAGTGCTTAAATGAACCATGTAATCATTATTTTCCAAACTATCCTTAATTACAAAGCCTAGACTTTCATCATCTTCTACTAACAAAATGTGCTTTTTCATGATTTAGGAAGGTGAATGGTGAATGCGGTGCCACTTGGTGAACTTTCCAGAGATATACGCCCTTTGTGAGCTTCTACAATCATTTTTACATAATATAGGCCGAGGCCAAAGCCCTTGACGTTGTGTACGTTTCCAGTGGGTACGCGATAAAATTTCTTGAATATTAGGTCTTGTTCCTTCTTGTCAATGCCTTGTCCATTGTCTTTGATAATTATGGTCAAAGTGTTTTTATCTGAATGAGTTGAGACGGCTACTTTGGGAATATTTTCATTGTATTTCAATGCATTGTCCAGTAGGTTATAAATGATATTAGTGAGGTGAACTTTATCGGCAGAGAGTATGGTTTCTTTTGCCCTGTTATCAAAAGAAATTTGTCCACCATTGGGTAAGTTTAATTGTGCACTTTGAATGGATTGGTCTATGAGCTCGTTAAGATTCAACTCTTGTTTGGTTAGGCTGATTGTATTTTTTTCGACTGTTGCCATTTGCAAAACACGATCTACTTGATTTTGTAATCGGGTAGCTTCCTTTTTTATGATTTGAGCATACTGGGACAGTCTTTCGGGTTGGTTAGCTATCTCTTTGGATTGCAACACATCTGAGGATAGTGCTATGGTTGAAATTGGTGTCTTAAACTCGTGTGTCATGTTGTTGATAAAATCTTTCTGGATTTCAGAAAGTTTCTTTTGTCTAAAAATGGCCAGGAGTGTATACCCAAAAAACACAACCACAATGAGCAAGACGATTGAAGAAAATCCCCAAATCCACATTTCACCCGCAAGGGTTGAAGTCTTATTAGGAAAATAGACACCAAAATAGTAGGCGTCTTTGTTGAGTTGAGGAAAAGTGGACGAGGCTGGAGAGGAGGTCGTGTTTTCTTTTAAGTTGATATATCTACCGTACACCATTTCACGGTTTGTGCAGTCGAACACCCCATATTCGAAATCTTCGGCAATCTCTCTTTTTTGAAATTCACTTTTCAATATGGTTTCGAGTATCTCGGGCGCGATTTTATTATTGAGATTGACAATGAAATAGTTGGAAGAGAGCTGCTCTATGGGATCTGGAAGAATTTCGTTCTGATTGATTTCGCACAACGTACTTGTTACGTTCAATAGCGCCAGATTGACGTTATGTTCAAATTGCTTGTTGCTCAGATCAAAAGCCTTGCCCATCCAGAAAATCTGAATGAACAAAATACCACCTATTGATATAGCGGCTAAGAATACAACCAGTCTGAATGTTTTTCTGTTCATGATGTAATTGCTTACCCAAAAGACTTCATTCTAAGTCAAAAACAGCTCGATTCTCCATGCTTTAACATTACATTAACAATTGATAGGAATCTATTAACACAGCGTCTGATCTTACTATTTCACCTTTGGAGGGTAATTATTTTAAACTTAAACAATAATACTATGAAAAAGTATCTTGCATTTTTGACGTTGGCTATAGCCATAGTTTCATTCAATTTCACGACCATTGAAAATAGTAATGTGGGAGCTGTAATGTCATGGAATCTGACCGAGTATGATTTTGGTCAGATTGAGCTCAACAGGCCCGTGACTGCCGATTTTAAGTTTCAGAATTCTGGAACGACGCCTCTAGTTATAGTTTCGGCCCAGGGTTCATGTGGGTGTACAGTGGCTGAGTATACTAAAGGAGAAATCTTACCAGGAGAGTTTGGTGAGGTTACTGCTACCTACAATGCTGCCAAAGTAGGTGTGTTCAACAAGGCGGTAACTGTAAATGCTAATACAGCCAATGGCCCAATTACTTTAAGAGTTAAAGGAGAAGTGGTCAATTAAAAAACAAAAAGGGCTTTGAATTTGATTCAAAGCCCTTTTTAATGTCTTTTGGAAATCGGTTTAGTCGTTTTCGACTGTTTCGGTTTCTTTATTTCCACAATAAGTACACTTGTACTTTTGAGTTGTGTACTTGCCCTCATCTTCTTCACTTTCCAATCTCAAAGTTCTGAATTTACAGCTAGGACAAAGTTTGTTAGGATTACCTACATATTTTTCAATAACAGTAACCTTGGTATCTTCATCTAACCACACATCATAGTCAAAGTGATTCAATTCTTCTTCATGAATCATTTCCTTAGTAAGGTAGGCATCTTCCTCTTCCTCGTTGAGTAATCTCATGGCCTTACCACTTGGCGCTTTTCTTTCCTTAAATCGAATTTTAGCCAATTTATCTTCCAAAATAGAAGGGTAGTAAATCCTCAGATAAGTATTTATCGCAGAACCTACTAAAAAGGCAAAACCTAAGGGCAAAATGAGCTTCATTGACAAAGCTAGGGCATTAGTCAAATCCCTATCCTTGATCAGAATAGCAGAGATAAAAATAGCCCCTGCTGCTACCAGTCCTAAAGAGGCTGTCCACAGTACATTGATCTCATTTTTGGCTCTAAAACGGTATCTAGTAGATCTACCAGATATCACCTGGATAACCCCAAAATAAAATAGATAACCTATCAGTGATCCGCTAACGAGTATTATTGCTATAAATTCAGCGAGATATTGAGCGTAATGCAACATCTCTACTAAAGACGCATCGGGTTGATTCATAATATTCTTTTAAAAGTATAAATATTCACATTTTAAAGATAAGAAAAAAAATAGGACTTGGACTCAACTATCAAAAAATATGAGTTTGGAATAACTTGTCCTATGCATTGACCTTTGCCAAAGCCTCTTCGATATAGTCAAATGTGGATAATACCTCCGCTTTGCCGTCAATCATCGCCACATCATGCTCGAAATGCGCAGAGGGTAGTTTATCTGCCGTAATAATGGTCCATCCATCAGATAGTTGCTTTACGTTTTTGGTACCCATATTGATCATAGGTTCTATGGCAATCACTAGCCCATCCTTGAATAATGGCCCTCTTCCGCGTTTTCCAAAATTCGGCACTTCAGGCGATTCATGCATTTCTTTTCCCAGACCATGACCCACCAACTCACGAACAACACCATAACCATTTTTTTCGGCATGTTGCTGTATGGCATAGCTCAAATCACCCATTCTGTTACCTCTTTTCACCTGTGCAATTCCCAAATCCAGGCATTCTTTAGTGACTTCCAGTAGTCTTTTTGTCTTGGGCTCTACTTCACCTACTTCAAAAGTATATGCATGGTCGCCATAATAGCCATTCATTTTTGCTCCAATATCCACACCCACAACATCCCCGTCTTCTAAGGGTCTGCTTGTGGGTATACCATGTACCACTTGCTCATTTACCGAAGTAATGATCGTGTTTGGATAATCATATAAACCAAGAAAGCCAGGTTCTGCGCCCTGATCTCTAATAAACTCTTCGGCCCAAGCATCCAGTTGCAATGGTGTCACGCCAGGTTGAATTTTAGAGGCCATAAGGCCAAGGGTTTTAGATACTACTAGCGCGCTCTGTCGAATCAGTTCTATCTCTTCCCTTGTTTTGTACTTGATCATGTTGATTATTAATAATGGAGTGCAAAAATATAGGAATTAAATAAAAAAACCCGTCCCGATAAGTATCGGGACGGGTTTCAATTTCTTTTTTTATCCTATTAGATCACGCCTTCTAGCACATCTTTGATAGGTACTCTCTTGCCATCTTTGAAAGCTACGATCCAAGCATCTTTCACGCCCATTTCTCTCAAATATTTTTTGAAAGTATCTGCTTCCCAATAATCTTTGAACATGCCGATCGTGTACTTCATTACACCATCTTTTTCGTCCAATTGGAAAGAAGGATTGTTTTTAGAAAAATCAGATAAATCTTTCTTTTTGAATGCTCCAATTTGAACTTTAAAAAGAACACCTTTTTCATTAACAGCACCACCTGCGCCTAAAGAGCGAGTATTGCCAGCCGAAGCTCCACTACCGAGGTCTTCTACTGACTTCTTTTTGGCATCTGCCAATTCCCTTCTCAGGCTTGACACCTGATCTTGATAGTCTGCGATTTGATCATCTTTTTCCTTGATACGATCATCAACGCCAGCTACTTCTTTCTTCAAGCTGCTTAGTTGACCTTTAAGAGACTTGTTTTCCTCTAAAAGAGCTTTGTACTGCTCAGGGCTAAGTGCTTTAATTCTTTTTTTCCATTCTTTCGTTTCTTGTTTTGACATCTGCGCTTCCGCCGTCTGTGCGAATCCCACGAATATCAAAAGGGAAAAAATTGCTAGTATATTCTTCATGATTTTATGATTTAATCCTACTTATAATGTCTAATGTACAAAAAAATTAATCTAAATATAGGTCAATTTAGTCAATAATTGTACTTTTTCAAGTTTTTGAAATGTTTGATTATTTTTTCAAACTGCCCACCATATTGGCTGGGACGACCCATTCGTCAAACTGCTCATTAGTTAATAACTCCAACTCTAATGCAGCTTCTCGAAGTGTTTTACCTTCTTTATGTGCTTTTTTTGCGATTTTGGCAGCATTTTCGTACCCTATGTGCGTATTTAATGCCGTCACAAGCATCAAAGACTTTTCAAGTTTTTCTTCGATGATAGGGTGATTAGGCTCAATGCCTATGGCGCAATTGTCATTGAAGGACTCGCACGCATCGCCTATCAATCTGGCCGAATTGAGCAAGTTATAGATCATCATTGGTTTGAATACATTCAATTCAAAGTGCCCAGTCATACCGCCAGTAGAGATAGCTACATCATTTCCAATCACTTGGCAGCACACCATAGTCAGTGCCTCACATTGTGTGGGATTTACTTTTCCTGGCATGATAGATGACCCGGGCTCATTCTCTGGAATGATGATTTCTCCAATTCCACTTCTTGGCCCTGACGACAGCATTCTGATATCATTTCCGATTTTCATAAGGCTTACTGCCAATTGCTTCAAAGCACCACTCGATTCTACTATGGCATCGTGTGCTGCAAGTGCTTCAAATTTGTTTTCGGCAGTTACGAGAGGGAGGCCTGCATGTCCTGCTATTTTCTTAGCGACTAATTCAGCATAGCCTTCTGGGGTATTGAGACCTGTTCCCACAGCCGTACCACCCAGCGCCAATTCAGACAAGTGAGGGAGTGTGTTTTTCAAGGCTTTCAAGCCAAAGTTCAATTGAGCCACATAGCCTGAGAACTCATGTCCTAAAGTAAGGGGAGTAGCATCCATAAAGTGAGTCCTTCCGATTTTCACTACATCTTTGAATGCTTCAACTTTCTTGGCTAATGTATCTCTTAGTTTTTCAACTTTAGGAATAGTAGTCTCTACCAACATTTTGTAACCAGCAATGTGCATGGCAGTTGGGAAAGTATCGTTTGATGATTGTGATTTGTTTACATCATCATTTGGGTGAATGGCTTTTTTGTCATCAGACAAAGACCCACCATTGATGACATGCGCACGATTGGCAATTACTTCATTCGAATTCATGTTGGACTGCGTACCAGACCCTGTCTGCCATACTACTAATGGGAATTGATCATCGAGCTGACCTGCAAGAATTTCGTCGCACACTTTTCCGATTAAGTCAGATTTGCTTTTATCCATTACGCCTAATTCAGCATTGGCTTCAGCAGCAGATTTTTTTAAAATGGCAAATGCCCTGATGATTTCCATTGGCATCTTCATGTGTTCACCACCTATTTTGAAGTTCATCAATGAGCGCTGAGTTTGTGCACCCCAATATTTCTCGGCAGGGACTTTTACCTCCCCCATCGTGTCTTTTTCGATTCTATATTCCATAATGTATGATTTGCAATGCTTAAAAACAAAGATAGTATGCTTTGTGGGTCTTTTTTGGATTTCTTTAGCTTGTAATTTTAGAAATGTAGTGCCATAGCACCACCCCGATAGTCACGGAGATATTTAGTGAATGTTTGGTTCCAAATTGGGGAATTTCCAAACACTGATCTGAAGCTGTGACTACATCTTGCGCTACACCAAACACTTCATTGCCAAAAATGAAAGCATACTTATCTATAGATGTAGGTTCGAATGAATTGAGCATCAAACTATGCTCTGCCTGCTCCACAGCAAATACCTTCCAATTTTCAGCCTTCAATTTTTCAATTGCTTCTAGTGTATGCGCTACATGTTCCCATTCTACGGTTTCTGTAGCGCCCAATGCCGTTTTATTAATGTCTCTATGAGGAGGCTGACCTGTGATGCCGCACAGGTATATTTTTTTCACATTAAAGGCGTCTGATGTTCTAAACGCCGAGCCTACATTGTTAAGACTACGTACATTGTCTAATATCAGGATGATGTCATTTTTCTTCACGCCCTTATATTCCTCGACTGAGTGACGATTCAGTTCTTCATTCTTTAATTTTCGCATGAAATTAGTAGCCTTTTGATAATCTGACTGCAAATAAAAATGATTCAGAGAATTTCTGCTTGGTGAAGTGTCAATACTTTCCCCGACTTGTTAAATTCGTGGTTTGATCCGAAAGTAAAATGGCAACCGCAAAGAAAGAAACTCCTTTAATGAAACAATATAATGCGATCAAGGCGAAACACCCTGATGCGCTATTGCTCTTTAGAGTTGGGGATTTTTATGAAACTTTTGGTGAGGATGCGGTAAAAGCCAGCAAGATACTGGATATCGTACTGACAAAAAGAGCCAATGGATCGGCCTCCCATATCGAATTGGCGGGATTCCCACATCATTCTCTTGATACCTATTTGCCGAAATTAGTGCGAGCTGGTAATCGAGTGGCTATCTGTGATCAGTTGGAAGACCCTAAAACGGTCAAAGGAATTGTGAAAAGAGGAGTGACGGAATTGGTGACTCCAGGATTGACATTGAATGATAATGTCCTTGATCAGAAGAAAAATAATTACCTGGCGTCAGTAGCATTCGGGAAAGACACGCATGGGATAGCGTTTTTAGATTTGAGCACGGGTGAATTTATGGTTTCATCAGGGGACTTGTCTTATATAGATAAGATGATTCAGGGTTTTAATCCCTCTGAAGTTATTTATTGTAAGAAAAACAAAGAGCAGTTTTCTGCTCAGTTCGGAGACGATTTCAATACGTTTTGTCTTGAAGAATGGATCTATGGATTTGATTTTGGATATGAAAAATTGAATGCCCACTTCAATACCAAAAATCTTAAAGGGTTTGGAATAGAAGACTCGAAAGAAGGTATTTGTGCAGCTGGTGCGATTCTTTTCTATCTAGAAGAAACAGAACATAAGGAAATCAGTCATATTTCCTCCGTATCCAGAATAGACACGGATAAATATGTGTGGTTAGATAAATTCACGATTCGTAATCTCGAATTAGTCTACGCACAACAATCAGATGGCATCCCACTTTTGCATGTTTTGGATGACACGCATACTCCCATGGGTGCACGACTGCTCAAAAAGTGGATGGTGCTTCCTCTAAAAGAAAAGGCTGAGATAGAAGCCCGTTTGAATGTGGTGGAAGCTTTGATAGGTGATGTAGAAACCACAGAGCAAGTGCTATCACATCTGCAGCAGATAGGTGATGTAGAAAGACTGGTGTCTAAAGTGGCCGCACTTAGAATCAACCCGAGAGAGCTACTTCATCTCAAGAAGGCGCTTAAAAATATTGCGCCTATCAAGGATATTCTGATTGGTACATCAGATGAACATTTAAAGAAATTCGGCGACAAGCTCAATCCATGTGCTCAATTGATTGAGAAGATTGATCTGAATCTAAAAGAAGAATTGCCACTCAATGCCACCCAGGGCAATATCATTCAGGACGGTATAGATGCCGAATTGGATGAGTTGAGGAAGATAGCCTTTTCTGGCAAAGACTATTTACTCCAGATTCAGGAAAGAGAAAAGGAGCGCACGGGTATTTCGTCGTTGAAAATAGCCTACAACAAGGTGTTTGGCTATTACCTGGAAGTGTCCAATGCACACAAGGACAAGGTGCCCGAGGAATGGATCAGAAAGCAGACTTTGGTCAATGCCGAACGATACATTACTGAGGAGCTTAAAACCTATGAAGAAAAAATTCTGACCGCAGAGGACAAGCTGAGCAGCATAGAACTCAGGTTGTTCAATGAACTGGTTGCTTTTACTTCTGACTATGTGTTAGAAATCCAGAATAATGCGCGCAACATTGCTCAGATAGATTGTTTGGTGTCATTTGCCAAAGTGGCCGTCAAACAAAATTATTGCCGTCCATTAATCAATGATGAAAGGGCTATAGACATCAAAGAAGGTCGTCATCCTGTCATCGAAACACAATTGCCGCCAGGCGAGGAATACATTTCCAATTCTGTCTTTCTGGATGATATCTCTCAGCAGATTATGATCATCACTGGACCAAATATGGCGGGTAAGTCAGCTTTGCTGCGGCAAACAGCATTGATTGTATTGATGGCTCAGATGGGTGCTTATGTGCCTGCAACTTATGCCAAAATAGGGATCATTGATAAGGTGTTTACTCGTGTGGGTGCTTCAGACAATCTATCGAAAGGGGAATCTACTTTTATGGTAGAGATGACTGAGACGGCCAGTATCCTGAATAATCTGAGTGAAAACAGCCTGATCTTGATGGATGAAATTGGCCGCGGGACAAGTACCTATGATGGTGTGTCCATTGCTTGGTCCATCGTGGAGCATTTGCATAATCATCCCAAATACCACGCGAAAACTATGTTTGCCACCCACTATCATGAACTGAATCAGATTGCTGAAGACTTTCCTAGAGTGAAGAACTTCAATGTGTCTGTGAAAGAACTGGATAATCGAGTGATCTTTATGCGAAAGCTAAAAGAAGGCGGGAGCCAGCACAGTTTTGGAATTCATGTAGCACAGATGGCTGGTATGCCCAATGAAGTGGTGATCCGCTCGAACGAAATCCTCCAACACTTAGAAAAAGACAAGATCAAAGAGCAGCATGACGAAAAGATTGAGTCCATGCCCAAGAACAACTTTCAGCTCAGCATGTTTGAGAGTGATCCGCATTTTGAAGAAGTGCTGGGACTACTAAATAAGCTGGATGTAAATACAATCTCACCAGTGGAGGCCTTGCTCAAACTGAATGAGATTAAAACAATATTGAAAGGAAAAGGTTAACCTTACCTTGGAAGCCTGAAATTCAAAGGCAAGGCCATCTTTACACGTACGGCCTTTCCATCGATCTTACCAGGTGTCCATTTTTCACAATTAGCAACTAGTCTAAGTGCCTCTTTGTCGCAGTCGCCATTTAGACTCTTGAGTATTTTTGCGCCAGAAACACTTCCGTCTTTTTCTACCACGTATTCTACGAATACCCGACCTTCTATTCCAGCAACTTTAGATGCTTCTGGGTATTGCATGTTGGACTGAATGTATTTAAAAAAAGCGGACATGCCACCAGGGTAGGCAGGTTGCTCATCAGCAAGAGAATATATTTTGTCTTCATCCTGTGCATTTGCTTGGGCAAAGGCGAAACTTAATAGAAGGACGAACACAAATGTTGCAAGTTTCATAACTATGGGAGTTTTTCGTGAGGCAAAATTAACACGAAACTATCACTTTCCATTCTACAATGGTTATTTGAATGTTATCTTTCTAGCCAATTGAGAAACTCTGGAACCCGTACACGACTGATCAGAATCTGATCCTTTGGCTCTGGATCAAGGATTACTTCCAATCGACTATTGAAATATTTGTTTACCATTTTGACAGAGTGAATGTTAGTAATGAATTTTCTGGAAAGGCGGAAAAACTCATTAGGGTCTAGTAATTCGACCAATTCGTCCAGTTTATAGTCAATAATGAACTTGGCATTTTCCTTGGCAACCAAATAAGTATAGTCGTTCTCAGAGTAGAAATAGGCAATATCATCTACAGATACATGTCTCAGTCGATCACCAGTTTTGATGATAAAACGCTTCTTATATTCTACAGCTTCCATGCTCATACTGAGCAATTTCTCGACTTGTACAGTGCTTAGTGCAGGAGACTTTTGAGGAGAGAATTGATTTTTGATTGCACTGTATTTGTCTATTGCAGCCTTTAGTTGATCTTCTTCTATTGGTTTGAGCAAATAGTCAATGCTATTGACTTTGAAAGCCTGAATGGCATAGTTTTCAAATGCAGTTGTAAAAATGACAGGACAAGTAATTTGCTTTTGATTGAAAATTTCGAAACTCAACCCGTCCGACAGCTGAATGTCCATAAAGGCTAAGTCTGGTTCGTCATTTGATTCAAACCATTCAACAGCATCCTCTACAGATTCAAGACAATCTAGTACCTCTATTTTGTAGTCTGCTATTCGCTCCAAAAACCGCTTGAGTTCTTCTTGAGCAAATTTCTCATCTTCAATAATTAACACCTTCATAATCAGGATCCAATATTGGAATTTTGACCGTAAAAAATTCTTCTGTTTGTTCAATCACCACCTTTTTGTCAGTGACAATATCATAATGGCTGCAAATATTGTCTAAACCAATTTTAGATGAGTAGCCTTTTGAGGACTTTAATCGAAGTGTATTTTTAATTATAATTTGATCACCCTCTATGGTAATCCACAGAGAAAGCGGATACTTCTCGGAGACCACATTATGCTTGATGGCATTTTCTATCAAAAGCTGGAGCATAAGTGGAGGCACTTGATGAAAGTTCTTCTCCTCCGAAATATTGAATTGCAAATTTAGCTTGTCGCCAAATCGCAATCTCATCAAATCAATGTAGGAGGAGGTAGCTTTTAGTTCTTCTTCTATAGTTACCAGTCCTTTGTTTCTGTGCTCCAGTACATTGCGATAAACACTGGCTAGCTGCCTGATGAAATGATAGGCGGTTTCGGGATCAGAGTAGACCAAGGAAGAGAGTGTATTTAGGCTATTGAATAAAAAGTGAGGGTTTACTTGTGTCTTCAGCATTTCGTGGCGAAACTCAAGACTGGATTTTTTAAATCTTTCTAATTCTACCATAGACCTTCTCCACCTATTCAAAAAGTAGATGCCCATCTCGATGGCCACCACAATGACCGTAATGGAAAAAGTAGTGGTTATGACTACCACATCGTCAAACATAGGGCGCACGATAGGCTTGCCAAGCAGACGGTCAAATAAAAACTTCAGACCCGTAACAGCCAAGACTACGAATAAGCTGTTGCTAACCAATTGAGCAAAAAATCTAGTAGAGATATTTTCTACCCACGGCAAGTATTTTTCGAGTCTTCTATTGATCCATCGGACGCCTTCCAGAATGATAAAAGCAATCACTATGGCTATGACATATTCTTGCCACTGAAACCTAATGCCAGATTCTTCATAAAAAAGACTGTAAATGAAATCAACAAAAAACTGGGTGCCAATACCCATTATGAGGATACTTAGCCAGCGCCACCAGTTTAATTTGCTATCAGAATAAGTGCCAGGGATTCTCAATTCTTTGTTTGCCAATAACAGTTGATTCATGAAAGGTAAATAAAAAAAGGATCCTAGCGGCCAGGCTAGGATCCTCAGCATGATACAAAAACAAAACTACTTAACGATTAAAGTTTTTGCTGCTTGCCGTGCTGAAACAGCCAACAGCGTTTGGTTCTTTCTAAGAATTACTTCTTTTCGATTTTTTTTATGACCGTGTAGTCGGCATTGGAAACTTTGTATGAGTACAATCCAGAAGGAAGATTGGATACATCAAATCTTTTTAAAACTTTCATGTCTTGTTTTACAGTTTCACTGTGTAGGGTCACTCCCTTTTGATCAATTATAGCAATCTGTACTTTGCTATCTGCAGGGTTTATCAGTTGTAGATAGATCATGTCATTGGTGTGAGCGAAGATGTTTGCTTTTACTTCTGCACTTTCTTTTTTACCTGCTTTGTCCACATGAGCCAAAGCCATGGTAGTAAGTGCCATCATTGCGATTACTGTTAATTTTAAAGCTTTCATAGGAGTATTATATTTCGTTGTGAACAATTAACTACAAGGCAAGGATAGAGGCGAAATGGAAATCTCAAAAGTTAAAATCGGTGAGCTTTATTTTTTCTCAGGTGAAATGTAGCTTCTTCTTGTTGAAGTATAATGGAGTTTTTGGGCTGTTTTTTAATTGCGATGGCAACCCATATAAATTCATGTCATAAGACAGTCTTTAAACAGTAAAAGTGCGTAAAATGAGAGTAATTAGTATTTTTTGCTGGAAGCGTAAATCACCCGAATAGAACAATTGTTGTTTCAAACTTAAGGTTGAATGAAATGGGTTGTTTTGTCAAATTGTTTTCATACCTATGTCAAGACTAGGGTCAAAGTTTCCCGTTTGGATGAAGCATGCTTGCATAGCTGGAAGGGTCAGAACATGCAAAAAAAGTCATTAACATGAAAAAAGTTAAAGTACAAATCATAAATTCTTTTTCGATCAATGAAAAAGGCGGAAACCCGGCAGGGGTAGTATTGGATGCCGACCATTTGAGCATGGCTCAAAAGCAGACAGTTGCTAAGTCAGTGGGAGTATCTGAAACGGCCTTTCTTTATCAATCTGAGCTTGCTGACTTTAAGGTAGATTTCTTTACACCTACTAAACAGATTCCCCATTGTGGTCATGCGACAGTGGCAGCCTTTTCCTATTTAAGGCAGTTGAACCAAATCGCAACAGATCGTTCAAGTAAGGAAACTATTGATGGACTTAGAAGTATATTTTTTGAAGAGAGTCGAGCTTATATGGAGCAAAAGTCACCAGCTTTTTATCAACTGAGTGATGATGAGATATCACAAACGGCCCGAGCTTTGGGCTTGAAGAGCACAGACTTGCTAGCCTTGCCTCAAATTGTAAATACAGGCAATTCCTTTTTAATTGTTGAAGTTGAAGAGCGTGTATTGGAATCTATAGAGCCCCTACATCCTGAAATTGAAAAAATATCCAAGAAGCATGACCTGATTGGGTTTTATGTCTTTGCGAAACCAGCAGATCCAGCTTTTGATGCTACCACACGAATGTTTGCCCCTTATTATGGAATAGACGAGGAATCAGCTACAGGTATGGCGGCTGGTCCATTGGCCTGTTATTTAGATAAGTATCATTCCAACCGTACTCCTAACTACAAGATATCCCAAGGTAGGTTTATGACTGCACCTTCTCCTAGCTGTATTTATGTGAGATTGGAAAAGTCGGAGGATCAGGTCACTCGACTATTTGCTGGTGGAGACGCCTATGTTTCAAGTACGATAAACCTAAATATCAATGAATAATCTACTAAAACAAGATCTGGACGAAATTCATGACTTAATGAATAGTACGCTTCGTGAGGGTTTGAATTACCTTGATCAGATTAACGAATTGCCGACTTCTGTAAAAGTAGAAGGGTCTCAATCCGTTAATTTGGATGAGTTAGGTATGGGAGGAAAAAAAGCCCTGTCAGAATTTAATCAACGGTTCAAATCTCTGATGGTCGCTTCTACTGGCCCTAGATATTGGGGTTTTGTTACTGGAGGTGCTACGCCTGCGGCTTTGATGGGTGATGTACTGGCGACAATTTACGATCAAAATACACAGACGGATAAAGGGCATGGGGATGTTTCGGCTCTGATCGAGTTCGAAACGATTCAGTTACTCTTAGATTTATTTGATCTACCAAAAGATTATCTAGGCGGGTTCGTCACAGGGGCAACCATGTCAAATTTTAGCTGTCTGGCCGTTGGACGTCAATGGCTGGGCAAACAAAAAGGGATTGATATTGCCAAAGAGGGAATAAGTGGTCAACTGAAAGTATTGGCTGCCACTCCACATTCTTCAGCCATCAAATCACTGGCCATGCTGGGCATGGGCAGTGCCAATTTGATCAAGGTGGGTACGCTTGGAGGTACCAGAGAAGCCATTGACATGGAAGATCTAAAACATAAGATAGATGATCTCAATGGAGAACCATTTATTTTGATCACTAGTGGAGGTACTGTGAATACAGTTGACTTTGATGATTTTGAAGCTATTGCTCAATTGCGCAAGAAGCATAATTTCTGGTGGCATATAGATGCTGCTTTTGGGGGATTCGCCGTTTTGTCGCCAGCGCATGATTTTTTACTGAAAGGGTGGGAGCATGCAGATAGCTTGACCATAGATGGTCACAAATGGTTGAATGTACCTTATGAAAGCGCATTCTTTTTTATAAAAGAAAAGCATAAACTGTCGCAAGTAGAAGCTTTTCAGAACTCTAATGCACCTTATTTGGGAGATCCATTAGATAATTTCAATTATCTCAACTTCCTTCCGGAAAACTCCCGAAGATTCAAGGCACTAGCGGCTTGGTTTACACTGAAGGCTTATGGGAAAGAAGGGCACAAAGAAATCATCACCAGGAATATTAAACAGACCCAGCAGTTAGGTTCTTTTGTGGAAAACAGCAAGCATTTCGAGTTGCTTGCTCCAGTTCGTTTAAATACAGTTTGCTTTACGCTAAGAGGCGAAAGTGATGCAGCAAGAGTTAATAAATTCTTAAATGAATTGAATGACACTGGAAAGGTTTTCATGACGCCGACTGTGTTTAATGGCAGAAGTGGTATCCGAGCCGCACTAGTCAATTGGAGAACAACTGACGAGGATGTATTATTGGTGTGGCAATTGATGCAACAGACATTTGAAGGTATATAAAGGCTATAAGGCACCAAGCAAACTACTTAAAGGGTCTTTGTCTTACGGTTGGATGGATTAGAGTCCAGAAAAGATCGCCAAGAAGAATAGGTTATATAGGTAAGACGCAACAATATCTTAAATAAAAACAACTTTATCATCTTATTTTGCAAGTAAGAGTTTTTGGATTCGCTGAATGAAGTTAAATTAGCCGATTATTTGATAGTCAATCCATCTTTACTTGAAATGAAACAGTTCGTTCAACTTTCTCTCGTATTATTATTTTGGGGAGCAGTACACCACACCAGTGCTCAGAATCCACAAGATAAAGCTTCTGACCATAAGTCGTTTAAAAAAGGGGCAAGGCTGTTTAAGAATGGTAATTTCGTAAAGGCGGAAGAGCAGTTTCAGATGCTATTGGATTCTGGGTATCGCGACAACGATTTGATTACCTACCAGGCTCAGGTGCATTTAGAGCTACATGAGCCTCATGCAGCTAAGGATGTGATCTTATTGTCTAAGAAGAGAGATCAAGATTTGGATTATCTATTGGCGATTTCTTATTATTATTTGGAAGAGTTTGAAGAGGCTTTTGTAGAACTTTCGTTTGTCACTGACACGGCAACCTTTCATGTAAAAGAAATGCATGATAGAATAGCTGATGTCATGCACCATTATCACGATGCCCAAGGCTATGTCATCCAAAACTTTGGACCTGAGGTAAATACCAAGTTTAGAGAGTATGCGCCCGTTATGTACGATGGATTTAGCGAATTACTTTTTACAAGCCGAAATGATTCTAGCGAATACACTGCACATGACGGGTTGGCTTTTGAAGCTATTCATGACACCAGAATAGATAGCTTAAACAAATGGCATGTAGCTGACCCCTTCGAATTTCATACAGCACATGAGCAAAGACATGATGCTACTGTGCAGGTATATCGCAATCATACCAAGCTCATTACATTCCATGATGGTAGATTATTTAAGTCCCACAGAGTGAATAACGTTTGGGAAGAAGACGGGCCATTGGAACTTCATGCTGATGAAGTAGCCACGGATACGCATTGCCATATATCTGATGACGAATCCAGTATTATTTTTGCTTCAGATTTTCATACTTATGGCCATAATCTGGATTTGTTTACGGCTCACAAGCTGGAAGATGGAACCTGGAGCGAGCCCGAGCCTATAGCTGAGCTGAATACAGATTTTGATGAAGATTCGCCTTTTCTGGCTGGTGACAGTACATTGTACTTTAGCTCAAGGGGGCATGGATCACTTGGGGGCTATGATGTATTCAAAACTAATTATGACAAAAAGACCAAGAAGTGGAGCAAGCCTATAAACCTTGACTACCCTATTAATACAGTAGCAGAGGATATTTACTACTCTACTTATGGCAAAGTGGCATTTATCAGTTCTACTAGAAATGGCGGTTATGGATCATTGGATTTGTATAGAATTTTACTTTTCAACGAAATTTTGATTGGAGGAACCATTACAGATGAAAAGACTGGCGATCCAGTACCAAATGCTGCGGTTGAAATTGCTTATGATTCGCTGTACTTCCGCACGTACACGGATAAAAATGGAAAATATGAGATATATGCGCCTGTCAATAAAAACATGAAAATCACTGTGGTGGATGGAGACAGACAACTTTCACAAGGAGAGTACTTTCTGGATGTGTTTTTTAGAGAGGAAGACAATCTAAAGTTTGATCTTGAAATACCAAGTAAAGGTGCTGCTGCCCCTGTAGGGTCTCAGCTCATTCATGTAGAGATGAAAAATGACTTTGCGAAGAAACCTTATATTAAATCCGTTGCCAAGGATCAAATCTCAGGCTGGTCGGATAGTCTGAAAAATCATTACGAAAAAGTCAGAATCGAGCATGCACCTCCCGGCCCTGGTACGGTCACTGTTTATTTAGAATTCAATAGTACAGAGTTGAGTTCTTCAGTCAAAGAGGTATTGGATGAGTTATATAAAGACCTGCTGAAGACTGGCAGGTACAAGGTAGAAATAAGTGGGCATACAGACCCCAAAGGCCCAGCAGCATACAATCAGAAATTATCTGAAAGAAGAGCTAAGGTAGTGGCTGACTACATGTTTGAACATGGCTTTGATGCCAAAAGAGCCAAAGTGGTGGGTTTTGGGGAAAGCAAGCTTATCGACAAGACTAAATCCGCAGAGGCAGATGCTAAGAATAGAAGAGTAGAAATACGATATTATTAAAGGGCGCAATCCATAAAAAAATCCGTCAGGCCTGACGGATTTTTTTATGGATGTGTCAACCCAAAAACTGACACAGAATTAAGATTTGGTTTACTCGCTCCTTGCAACAAGTTTACTCTTTATCTATTTTCTTTTTTAGTGTATAAAATTCACTAGAAACTTCATAGAAGTAAGACCCAGCTGGTAAGTTGGAGATATCAAATCTCTTCAACGTTTTTACTTCTTCTTTGACAGATTCTGAGTGAAGCACATGGCCATTTTGGTCGGAAATTTTAATAAGAACCTTTCCCCTACCAGCTTTTTCTAGCTGTACATAGATCATATCATTTTTAGAAGGAAAAATTTGTGCTTTTACTTCAACACTCTTTTCCTTGTCGGCTTTGTCCACATTGGCCAAAGCTACATTTGCAACTGTCGTGAATGCCACGACTGCTAAGAATTTTAAACTAGCTTTCATAGAAGTATCGTTTAGTTGTGAACAATAAATTACATGGTAAGAATAACGGGGTTTTGTAGTAGCAGAAAGCAAAAACAGGTGAGCTTCAATATTTATAAGGTGAATTTTAATGTGCTTCAGTTGAATGTAAACGTCTATTTTCAAGCTATTTGTTAAGGCTGATATTAGTTTCCCCCAAATCTGCTAAAGGGCAGTTTCACGCCCCATTTTTACAGGTTCACTCCTTTTTATAACCTATATATTCCAAAATCAGTTTTCTTTACAAAGAATGAAATTCAGTTGGAAACTCATATTGTACTTTGGATTTGCTGGGGTGGTTGCCTCAGTTTTCATGACCGTTTTGCGATTTGCCAGAAAGAACTTTGAAGGCGATATCATAAATGTTTGTGGAAATTTCTTTCTCAATGCTATTCAGGGTTACGTATTGGTTGTGATCGTAGCGAGTATAGTATTATACGTGTTGGGTTGGATTGATAGGTTTCTTCCATGGAATCGAAAGGCTTTTTTAAGATTCATAGCTGATTTGGTCATCACGCCTGCCATAGCTATGGTCATCATGCTCCCACTAAGTACGATCACGTTTTATATAGGTATGGACTATGATCATGGTTCTCTAAAGGAGCACATCATTGCCAATATGTCTATCACGCTAGTCATGGATATTATTATGGTTGGTATTTATGAGGGTTACTATTTTTTCACACTTTGGAAAAAATCATTAATTAAGAATGAGCAGCTCGAAAAGGAAAATATGACCGCTCGCTATGAAGCACTAAAAAATCAGGTCAACCCTCATTTTTTATTCAATAGTTTGAATACAGTATCTGCACTCATACATGAAGACCCAAATAAGGCAGAAGAATTCATTGATGAGTTTTGTAAAATTTATAGGTTTTTACTAGAGCATCAAGACAAAAACCTTCACTTATTAAGGGATGAATTGACTTTTGTAAAATCCTTTTTGGCGCTACAGCAAGTGAGGTTTGGGCAAAGTTTGGTGTCGTCAGTGGAATTGGATGAAGATAAGTTGGATGATTTAATACCTACACTTTCGTTACAGCTTTTGGTGGAGAATGCCATTAAGCACAATCAGGTTACTGAAGAGAAACCGCTTAGTATTTCTATCACAGAGGAAAATGGGATGGTGGTGGTAAAGAACACATTGCAGGTCAGAGCAGAAAAGTTGAAATCTACAGGAATTGGGTTGAACAATTTGAATGCTCGTTATGAAATGTTGGCAAATCTAAAGCCTGTTTTTTTTAAAACAGAAAGTGAATATGTGGCCAAGCTGCCACTGATACAAAAAGCATAGGATGACAGAAGTAGTAATAGTCGAAGACGAGCGTTTGGCGGCAGAGAAGCTTAGTCGTCAACTCAAAAATATTGATAGCCAGATTGAAATTGTGGCATGTTTAGATTCAGTTTCGCGAGCAGTAAAGTTTCTTTCATCAAGAAGTGTAGACCTTATTTTTTTAGATGTCCATCTTGGAGATGACGTGAGTTTTAGCATTTTCGAAAAAATTAAAATTAAAACACCAATCATCTTTACAACAGCCTATGATCAGTATGCCATAAAGGCTTTCAAACTGAACAGTATAGATTATCTCCTGAAACCAGTAAGTAAGACAGATTTGAAGGCCGCATTGACGAAATATTTTGATGGCAAACAAGATCAGACTTCTGTAGATTATGAGGTCTTGCTGAGAAGTCTACAATCCAATGACGCTTCCGTCTATCAAACCCGTTTTATGGTGTATAAAGGGGACAAGGTAAAAACGATAGATGTGACTGATGTAGCTTATTTCTTTGCGGAAGGCAAGTATGTCTATCTGGTTGAGAAGTCTGGGTTTGAATATCTGGTGGATTACACGTTGGATAAGCTGAAAGAATATTTGAACCCTCAGCGTTTTTTTAGAATCAATCGTCAATTCATCATTCAGATTTGCGCTATAGAGGAAATGGTAAATTATTCGAAAGGCCGACTCCAAATAAGTTTGAACCCACCCACTAAAAAGGACGCAATTGTGAGTATCGAACGCGCCACTGCATTTAAAAACTGGCTGAATAAATAAATTTCATCCTTGTATTTCCAGCTTCACACCGAGATAAACCGGGTTTGTCGAAAGATAGTTTTCAGATTCCCATGAATTGACTTCTTTAGAGATATAAACATTAATAGTATGAACAAGAAGCAAAAACTCAAGACTCAGTCAGATACTAAGAAACCAAAATTGACAGTCTCCAATCAAAGTGATAAGGACATAAAAAAAATGACAGTAGTGATGCAGCTGGTGTGTTGGTGATTTTACAGCTCCTCGTCTTCCAGAATTTTATTCACTTTGGTGATCACACTGTCCAAATCTAGAGCGGAAATGTATATTTTTTCTATAATCTCTTCTTGCTCTTCAGGCGACATACCCTGGATTTTTGAGATATTGATAAGTCCGAGCAAATTGGACAAAGGAGCACGAACTTCGTGTGAATTAGAGAACGCATAGTCGCGCAATTTCTTATTTTGGGATTCTATTTTTTGAGTACGCTCCATCACCAAGACTTCAAGCGACTCATTCATATTTTTCATTTCTCCATTTACTTTCTCAAGTTCATTGGCTTGCTCTGCAATTTGCTCCTTTTGCCGAGTGATCTCATCGTTCAATGTCCTCAAAAGCTTGATTGTTTTTTGCTTTCGGAGATTGAACCTATACCAGAAAAATGCCGTGAGTAGTGCACAGGCCAAACAAATGACCAATGCAAACTGAATCGTGTTTTGACGCTCAATCATTAGATTTGACGCCTGCAACTCATTTATTTTTAGTTGGTTGTCTTTGAGGAGTAGCTCGTTTTCCTGCTGTATTTGAGAAAGTTGGTGTTTGGCTTCTACTTGCGTGATGTATTCAAGTTTTTGTCGATTGTACAAACTGTCTTTAAAAGCCAAAAAAGTCATGGCTTGTTTGTAGGCATTCTTTGAGTCTCCTAGATCAGCGTATATTTTGTGTAAGATTTCGGCTGTTTGTACTGCTTCCGGGATTTGCCCAATTTCTGTTGCCAAAGCAATTGACTCTTTTGCCAGTTTTATGGCATCATCAGTTTTCCCTATTAATAAATTGCAACTGGCCATGTCTCTGAGCACCTTAGCAAGGCCGCGTTGATAGTTGATTTGTTGATAGAGCTTGTAAGCATTACTCAATTTATCCAAGGCCTCCTTATAGAGCCCACGTTGGTATAGGATGACGCCCAAAAAATTGTCATTCACCGCGACGCCCTTGATGTCTTTTAGTTCTACAAATTGATCGCGAGCCTTTTGGAAATGGTTTTGTGCTTCTTCCATCATCCCTAGTTTTAGTTTGAGCTCACCAATATTTTCAAACGCATTGGCGATACCCCATTGTTGCTCATGGAGTACGTCTAGTTCAAGACCCTTGAGGAAGTAGGTCTCAGCAGATGTGTAATCTCCTAAATTCGACTTTACAAGCCCAATATTGGTGTGAGTGAGTCCAATAAGTCGATCGCCATTTTTGGAAGTAATTTCAACCGATTTGAGGAGATGCACCATGGCGCTGTCATACTCCCCGATCAGTGCCATCAAAACGCCCAGATTATTTAATACCTGTCCCTTTAGCAAGTTGTCATCCTCTGTGTCAGCGATTTGGTTTGCCTTAGTGAAATATACAAGCGCTTCAGGGAATTCACCAAATTCCAGATAGATCCAACCAATATTTTTATACACCATACCTACTTTGTTTGAATCGCCTAAGGCACGATACATTTTCAAAGAAGACCGCATGTCATTTAGAGATTCTTCATAGAAACCTGTATTGTGTTTGATGAGTCCTTTGATTCGGTAGTGCTCTGCTTGGCCTGATTTGTAGTTGATACGCTCAGATATTTCTAGCGATTTTTCTATGTAGTTCAGTGCGCTATCAGGATTGGAGCGGTAGGTACGAAGCCCCAATAAGTTCAGAATGTCAGCCTTTTCTTGTGGAGAAGAGGATAGTAAAAGTGATTTTTTGAGACTGTCTGAGGTAAGTGATTGAGAAACAGAATACGAATAGCTTACAATTAAACTTAAAGAGAATACGACAACCTTAATTAATCTTCTCATACGGAAGTATCAATAATTCAATCCATTGTCATTCGAACTTAGGATTGAAGATTAATGAATTTGTTAATTGGCTAAGCGGAATATGGAAGATAATGAAAAAAGTCAAGAAATTAAACTGAATGCTTATCGTGCATAAAAGAGAAGGTGTTGACTAAGTTTTTAATCACTGATGGCATTGGAAAATTTACCTTTCCATAATTTCGAAATCCTTTGAGAACTATCTATAATGTGGATTCTCAGGCATTTCTTTTTTAGGGCCGTGTTCGTATTGATATTTCATCACACCCAAGTATAGGCACATAAGAAAGGCAAGAATAAGTATAGCTGTAACCATAGCAAACGATTAAAATACTTAGCAAGGATAGTAAAGTATAAATTTTGAATCTTGCCAATAATATTTAAAATGCTGCCAAATTTATTTTTCAACTGTTCCGTAAGATAAAAAAAGACCGCCATTGCTAGCAGTCTTTTTGTGCACACGGAAGGATTCGAACCCTCAACCCTCGGAGCCGAAATCCGATATTCTATCCAGTTGAACTACGTGTGCTTATTAAGTATCTAATACTGAGTAGTTAGTATGGAGACTAAGTCTGGGTACTAACTACTCAATACTATTTTAAATCAATTCTTTCACCTTAGCAGCTGCATCTTTCAATACGATGGCTGAGTAAACTTTTAACCCAGATTCTTCAATGATCTTAGCACCTTCTTCAGCGTTAGTTCCTTGTAGTCTGACAATAATCGGGATGTTGATTTCTCCAATGTTTTTGTAAGCCTCTACTACACCACTAGCTACTCGATCACACCTTACGATACCACCAAAGATGTTGATCAAGATGGCTTTCACGTTAGGATCTTTCATGATAATTCTAAAACCAGCTTCTACCGTTTGCGCATTGGCAGAACCTCCAACGTCAAGAAAGTTGGCAGGCTCGCCTCCAGACAATTTGATAATGTCCATCGTAGCCATGGCCAGTCCAGCACCATTTACCATACAGCCCACGTTGCCTTCTAGTTTCACATAGTTCAAACCAGACTTAGCAGCTTCTACTTCTGCAGGATCTTCTTCGGTATAATCTCTAAGCTCCGCAATGTCTTTGTGTCTATACAAAGCATTGTCGTCAATGTCTACCTTAGCATCTACAGCCAATATTTTGTTGTCAGATGTTTTGAGCACAGGGTTGATTTCAAACATTGACGAATCGGTCGCTTCGTAAGCCTTGTAAAGTGAGAAAATGAACTTCACCATGCCTTTGAAAGCTTCTCCCTCCAAACCGAGAGCAAATGCTACTTTTCTTGCCTGAAATGCTTGGAGTCCTACAGTTGGATCAATCCATTCTTTAATGATTTTTTCCGGAGTTTCTTCAGCAACTGTTTCGATGTCCATGCCACCTTCTGTAGATGCCATGATTACGTTGCATCCTTTAGCCCTGTCAAGCAAAATTCCCAAGTAATATTCACTAGGCTCCGATTCTCCCGGATAGTACACATCCTGGGCAATCAAAACTTTATTTACCACTTTGCCCTCAGGCCCAGTTTGGTGAGTAACCAAAGTTCCCTTTAAAATACCTGCAGCTTTTTCTGGAACTTCGTCAAGGCTTTTTGCCAAAACCACTCCATGAGATCCAGTCTCATTGACCGTTCCTTTTCCTCTACCACCCGCGTGGATTTGAGCTTTTACCACGTACCATTCTGTGCCAGTTTCAGCGTTCAATTTCTTTGCAGCAGCTTGTGCTTCTTCTGGAGTTTCAGCAACGATGCCTTCTTGTATTGTTACTCCGTATCCTTTGAGTATTTCCTTTGCTTGATATTCGTGAATGTTCATATCCTTAATGTTTTTGTGTCCCGTCGGGATGCCTTCGGCGCGAAGCTACAGCAATACCGTGGCATTTTCAAGTCAGAGAATTCTTTTGAGACCTTGATTTACTATCTTTCTTTTTAATATTAGCAAATGGATAAATTAAAATCCATTCAAACTGCTCATTATTGAGTTTCACGAGAACTACATCTAAAAATCAATACATTGAAAGAAGGGTCGCTAGAATACAAAATATTTAAGTCAACCTTATTGTTTATCATGGCTATGCTTATTTATGCCATGGCCTATCGTCTCTACCTGGAAGAGTACTGGACTACAGTTGGATACGGCTTAGGTTGGATCTTCACCTATGTGATCTGGCGTGTCAGCAGACAAGCTCAAAGTTTGCGTCTTATAGTTGTTCCATGGGCAGTTTTTATTTTTCTTTTTGCGATTTTCTTTTGGTTTAAAACAGGAGGATTGAATGGTAGTGGCTTAGTTTTTTTCTCCGTAAGCCTGACTTTAGTCATCATTGCCTCCAGAAAATGGCGCATCAGACTTATTCCCATTTTTATTATAACTCAGTCCTTGCTGGTCTGGGCAGACATTTACTTAAAGCATTTACCTATCTGGGGCGTTAATGACAAACCTGAGATAGACTTTGTATTGCTTACATCCATAGTCATTTCATTGGTGGTAATGCTCAAGAACAACTACGATGATAAGGAGGAGAAGATTGAAAAATTCAGTCGAGGACTGCGAGAATTGCATCGTTTGAATTTGAAACACGATTCCAATCTAGACGAGGTATTGACTGACTACCTTAATTCAGGAACAGAACTTTTGGGTATGCAAACGGGTGTGATAGTGGATATGAGCAGTGGTACTTCTATTATAAGAAACATCAGTAATGAGCAATATGCAGCAGAACAATTGTCTCTAAATGAGGGTGTGCTGAGGAAAGTCTATGAGGAGGACACTACTCTGTTTAGGGCGGGAAGCAGTTCGAACCTTGACAACAAAAAGATCTCTGGTATAGCTTCAAAATATTTCATTGCCTCACCACTAATGGTTAATAATGCCAAGTATGGTGTGCTGCTATTTGCTGCTGAAGAATCAAAACGAAATCGATTTGAAGAGTACGATATCGAAATAGTGGAATTGATGGCTATTAATATAAGTCACTTATTGGATATTAAAGTGTGGAGTGAACATCAGAAAAAAACAGATTACGAATTGCACCTGAGTGAAAAGAGATTCAAGACAATTTATGATTATGCCAACGTCGGCATTTGCGTATGTGATAGAAAGGGGATGATCTTAATGGTGAATAGGGCACTACAAGAATTGCTCGAATATACAGAAGCAGAGCTAATTGGGGAAACCTTCTATTCAATATCAGATTCTGGTGATCTAGACGAGATGGATCTGGACATTCGCCAATATGAAAAAATTGTAGTGGGAGAAATTGATCATTACGTTATAGAAAAGAAAAATACAACCAAGAGTGGAAAGGAAATAATAATCAACAAGACAGTTTCTACAGTTCGGGATGAAAATGAAAAGGTTCGATTTACGGTCATGATTGTAGATGACGTTACCAATCGCAAACTCAATGAAACTAAGATCAGCAATCTCAATCAGCAGCTGGAAGTTCAGGTCGAAAAGATGGACGTAGCAAACAAGGAGTTGGAAGCTTTTAGCTATTCCGTTTCGCATGATTTAAGAGCGCCATTGCGAGCGATTGATGGGTTTTCAAAAATCATACTTGAAGATCATGAAGATGAGTTCAATGAAGAAAGCAAACGGCTACTCAATGTCATTATAAAAAATAGTGGTAAAATGGCCATGCTCATTGACGACTTACTCACTTTTTCCAGAATCACCAGAAAGATAACAGAATTCAAGCCAATCAATTTCGAAGAATTAGTACTAGGTATTATAGAGGAGCAGGCTTTGGATGAATCAAGTTTTGCCATAGGCACCTTACCAGAAGCAAAAGGAGAACCTACTTTAATGAAACAAGTGTTGTCAAATTTGATTGGTAATGCTGTAAAGTTTAGCGCAAAAGAAGAAAAACCTGAGATCACAATTGGAGTACATGAGATGGACGATCACTATGAATTTTTTGTGAAGGACAATGGTGTAGGTTTTAATATGGCTTATTATGACAAAATATTTGGCGTGTTTCAAAGATTGCATACAGAGGAGGAGTTTAAAGGCACAGGTGTAGGATTGGCCATAGTACAGAAGGTGATGATGAAGCACAATGGCAAAGTCTGGGCTGAAAGTGAAGAAGGAGTGGGTACTACCTTTTATTTTAGCCTACCCAAATGAAAAATTGTAGATGATAGGTGAGTTGAGTATATTCATGGCCTGATCAAAAAAGGAAATTCATGTCAGAAATAACCGAACCTGATATAGTTTTAGTAGAAGACAATCCCAATGATGCTGAGATCACCATTCGCTCTTTAAAAAAGCACCATTTGGCTAACAAACTCGTGTGGCTGAAGGACGGCGTAGAAGCATTAGACTTTTTATTGGCCAGAGGTGAATATGCCAGTAGAAACATAAATGATCTGCCTAGAGTGATCTTTCTCGACTTGAAATTACCAAAAGTAGATGGCATGGAGGTCCTGGCGGAAATCAGAAATAATGAGGTTATAAAAAAAATACCTGTAGTTGTATTGACTTCATCCAAAGAAGAACAAGACGTAGTCAGAACCTATGACCTCGGCGTAAATAGCTATATTGTGAAGCCCGTTGAATTTGAAAATTTTGCCAAAGCAATAGCTGATGTTGGATTTTACTGGCTGGTGACAAATACAAGTCCTGCTACCTAATTGAATTTTGAAAGACGCTAAGTTAAATATACTCATACTTGAAGATGTAGCTGAAGATGCCGAATTGGCACTCTATGAGCTCAAACGTGCGGGATTTCAATACGAATTTCATCGTGTCGACAATTTGAAAGATTTTAAGTTCAAACTTTTTGATTTCTTGCCTCACGTAGTATTGTCCGACTACAATCTGCCAACATGCAGTGCCATAGATGCCTTCGAGTTGGTCAAAGAAATTAATTTGCCCTTCATTATAGTATCGGGTATCATAGGAGAAGAGAACGCTGTGGAGGCTCTCAAACTAGGAGTCACGGATTTAGTATCTAAGGATAGCCTGTCTCGTTTGCCAATCGTGGTTGAGAGAGCGCTCAACGAGCAGAAAGTAACCCGTGAAAAAAAATCAGCCGAGCATGAACTGATTTTGAATAAGGAACGATTGGAGCTTGCACTGGAAGGAACTGATCTTGGAATTTGGGATTTGGACTTTATGTCCAATGCGATAGTCTATAACAATAAGAGCCTTGAAATTTTAGGGTTTGATGCCGAGGATGCTATTCAGGATTTCAAGTATTTCCAAAAATACGACACAGACGAACAACAGTACGTCATTGATGCCATGAACGAGCATATTGCTGGTAAGGCCCCATTTTTTGATCAGGAGTTTTATGTCAGAAACAAAACAGGTGCAGTAAAATGGGTACTGGCCAGAGGGAAAATCATTAGAAGGTCACTTAAAGGAGAGCCACTCAGAGCATCAGGTACCTTGCTCGACATTAGTGAGAAAAAAGTTTACGAAGAGCAGCTTCGCAAAAATCAGTCGATATTAGAAAATGCAGAGTCTGTGGCGCATGTTGGGAGTTACGAATGGAATGCTAAGGGCAACACTTTTGTGGTTTCAGCAGAGTTCAGGAGAATATTCGAACTGGAAGATGATACAGAGGTATCTGTCTTTCGACTCATTAGGGAGACCATGCATGAGCAAGACAAACCTTACTTCAAAGAAATGTTGGCAGGGCAGAAGGACTTCTTTGATATAGAGCATAGAATTGTACTGCCAGATGATATGACCAAAATCGTAAGAAACACTGGCAATATTACTTCACGCACAAATGGCAGAATCTCTTCAGTGTTGGGGGTGGTTCAGGATATTACTGAGCAGAGGGAAATTAGCAAGTCTATTTTTAATGCCCAGCAATTTGAGCGCAGCAGAATGGCCAGAGATATTCATGACGGTATTGGCCAGATGCTGGTAGCAGCTAAATTTAAGTTATCTTCACTAGAAGCGGATTCAGAGGAAGAACTGACTCGAAAGAAAGACGACGTGGAGGATTTATTGGCGACCACTATTGAAGAAGTCAGAAGAGTCTCACGAAATTTGTCGAATCGTCATTTGGAGGAGTTTGGTTTAAGTAAGACGATGCACTATCTGATGGAAGAGATAGAGAACATGGGCGAATTTGAGGTGGATTATATCATTGACATTCCTGACGATTATGACATGGAACTGTCGAATACTATTTATAGAATTGCCCAGGAGGCCATCAGTAATATTGTAAAATACGCCAAAGCTGAACATGTATCCGTTCGAATCGAGCCTGTAGACAAAAACATTGTTCTTGAGATAAAAGACGATGGAATTGGCTTTGATTCAGAAATTAAATGGAATGGTATAAAAAATATGAAAGAAAGAACATCTTTGCAAAACGGACATTTTGAGATAACTTCAGTTCCCAAAAAAGGAACGGTAGTAAAATCTTGGTTCCCAATAAACAATTAAACCGCCATGTCAAAAATATCTATACTCGTTGTTGATGATCACTCTTTAGTAAGAGAAGGGGTTATCACGATGCTTTCAATATATGATGATTTCACCATTATAGGAGAAGCCGAAAGCGGTGAGGAAGCACTCCAGAAAATTAGTGAACAAGCACCTGATGTCGTTTTGCTGGATATCAATATGCCCGGGATGAATGGCATAGAGACTGCCAAGCGTATTGGTGCAGAACATGAAGGGGTAAGAATCATAATCCTATCTATGGAAGTTACTCAAGATCACATTTCAGAGGCCATCAAGGCAGGAGTAGCAGGATACCTGGCTAAGGATACCAAAAAGGATATTTTGGCGGAAGCCATTCGAAAAGTGATGCAAGGCGAACAGTACTTTGGCCAGAAAATCTCGCAAGTCATATTCAAAGGATTCTACAATCAGAGCAAGGGAGAGCGTGTAGCCAACGAAAACAAAGATCTAAGTAAGCGTGAAGTGGAAGTACTGCGTCAAATTGCTTCGGGACTTTCAAATCGCGAAATTGCAGACAAGCTGTTTATCAGTATTCGGACTGTAGACGCCCATAGAAATCATATCATGCAGAAGCTTGGATTGAAGAGTACAGCCCAATTGGTAAAGTATGCAATCCGTGAAAAAATCATAGAACTCGATTAATTTCCATTAGAATCTTCAAATCAAATAGGTAATTCTCCTAATCATACGAAAAACACTTAAATCCCCACTAGGGGATTTTGTATTTTAAGTGTGTCAGTGTGAAATATTTTCATGATTTATCCTTCAATGCATTCTTTGAATAGTACAATATACAGGACTAAAATTAGGCTCTTATGGCTTTTGTAATGTTTAATACTCCTAAAAATCTAATTACGCAAAACCTCTATTTTTTCTGAACGACATCTGGTCTACTTTTGAATTGTAGTTAATCGTTAAGGCTTTTAGCTACCGTTTATTTGACCAGTTTTCAATCTAAACGCAAAAGCTATGAAAGGATATTTTATAAGATCGTCACGTGTGACACCTTCTATATACTTCAACCCCACAAAAGGGATTTTTGATATGAGAGGGAAGTCAAGTCCAGAAAACCCACTGGCGTTTTATAATTATGTTCTGGAAAGCTTAGACAGCTACGCCGAAAGTGGCACAGCTAAGATGACAGCCAACTTGGCATTTGAATATTTCAATACAAGTTCTTCTAAGTGTTTATACATTTTTATGAAGAAGCTGTCTAAGATTGATGAAATGGGCAAAAAAGTAATAATCAACTGGTACTTCGAAGATGGAGACGAAGACATGAAAGAGGCAGGAGAGGATTTGTGCAGTTTCTTCGACATGGAATTCAACTTCATGGAAATACCAGAGATCAAAGTACTTGGAGAAGAAAAACAGTCAGCTTAATGACTTAAAGATAATGGGATAATACAGGTGGATTAAAAGGGTTGCTCTAGTGGCAGCCTTTTTTTATGCCCTTTCTGGTCTGATCCCTAATTTTAAATCTAATGTCTTGACTCTAATGTCTTGATTCATATATTTGCTGCACAACGGAATATACATGCTGCAGGCTACGAACATCGTTAAATCTTATGGAGAACTTCAAGTACTCAAGGGCATAGACCTAAGAGTAGAAACAGGTGAAGTAGTATCAGTTGTAGGAGCCTCTGGTGCTGGTAAAAGCACCTTACTACAGATTCTAGGCACACTCGATCAGCCAGATGGTGGCACAGTAGAGATCAATGGTCAAAACGTGTTCAAACTGAATTCCAAGTCACTAGCCTCTTTCCGAAACCAAGAAATCGGGTTTGTATTTCAATTTCATAATCTGTTGCCCGAGTTCACCCTATTTGAAAACATTTGCATTCCCGCCTATATCAATGGAAAGAATGGCAAAGCATTAGCAGATTACGCCAGCCAGCTGATGAAGCTCCTGCACATTGAGCATCGTCGCGATCACAAGCCCTCGGAATTATCTGGGGGAGAATTACAAAGAGGGGCAGTCGCACGAGCCTTGATAAACAAGCCTTCTTTGATTTTTGCTGATGAGCCAAGTGGTAATCTAGATTCAGTAAATGCTGACGAATTGCACCATTTATTCTTTCAGTTGCAAAAGGAGCTCAATCAGACTTTTATCATTGTCACCCATAATCAGGATCTTGCCGAAATGACTGATCGTAAGATTGTGATTCAGGACGGGCGAATTTTAGGCTAAAACCCACCGACTATGAATTTTTCCAAAGGGGTGCAGTTTATGATCATCTCTACCTTCACTTTTGCCCTGATGAAAGTCTGTGTGAAAATGATTTCGCACATTCCGGCCATTGAAATTATTTTTTTCCGATCCATTATCTCAATTGTACTTTGTGCCTTTTTCTTTATCAAGGACAAAATCAACCCATGGGGTTCGAATAAAAAAATATTGATCCTCAGAGGAGTAGTAGGATCTATTGCCCTCGCCTCTTATTTTTATATACTTCAGCAAATTCCACTGGCTGCTGCAGCCAGTATGCAGTATATGGCACCAATTTTTACAGCCATACTCGGAGTTTTTATTGTCAAGGAGCATGTGAGCGGCAAGCAATATTTTTACTTCTTGATTTCCTTTTTAGGAATCATCGTCATTCAAGGATTTGACGCCAGGATATCAATGATCCATTTAATTATTGGAATTGGAGGGGCAATATTTACTGGGCTGGCCTACAATTGTATCCGAATACTCAAAAATTCAGAGCATCCGCTAGTGATCATATTCTATTTCCCCTTGGTGTCCTTGCCTTTGGCAGGAGCCATTTCATTTTTCAACTGGATAAATCCCGTGGGCTGGGATTGGATGTATTTATTATTGGTAGGGATCTTTACCCAAATCGCTCAATATTTCATGACCCGTTCTTATCAGGCAGAAGAACTATCTAAAGTTTCGATTATCAACTACATGGGGATCATTTATTCATTGGCCTTTGGCTTCATTATCTTCGGAGAAACCTACGAATGGTTGAGTTATATAGGAATGGCCTTGGTGATCATTGGAATTATTCTCAATCTCAGGTATAAGAAGGCTTGATCATTTTTGAGTAATTCTTAATTTTGAATCCGAAATTTTAAGTCTTGACTCTTTTATCTTGATTCTTGGCTCAATTTTTTTTAAAATATTGAATTCGTCAGATTATGTCAGGACATAGTAAGTGGTCTACCATCAAGCGAAAGAAAGGTGCTGCAGATGCCAAACGAGGCAAGATATTTTCGCGCTTCAGTAAGGAAATCACAGTAGCAGTGAAAGAAGGTGGCAGTGGAGACCCTGAAGGCAATCCTCGTTTGCGTATGGCCATACAAAATGCCAAAGGTGCAAACATGCCCAAGGACAACATAGAGCGTGCGATTAAAAAAGGAACAGGTGGAGATGCCAGCTCATATATTGAGCAGACTTTCGAGGGGTATGCCCCTTCTGGTGTGGCAGTATTTGTAGAGTGTCTAACTGATAATCAAAACAGAACAGTGCAAGAAGTTCGAGCAGCCTTCACTAAAAATGAAGGGAGCTTAGGTACCAATGGTTCCTTGGAATTTATCTTCGAAAGAAAGGGAGTTTTCACTTTGCCGGTAAAGGAAGGAATGCAAGTTGAAGAATTGGAGTTGGAGCTAATCGACGGCGGTGCTGATGAATTTATAGTAGAGGGAGATTACCTGACTGTGATGTGCGTTCTCGAAGATTTTGGAAACCTCAATAAAAAGTTTGAAGAGCTCGGAATCGAACTTGAAAATGCCGAACTCCAGCGTATCCCTAACAATACCAAAGCCGTAAATGATGAAGAGTTTCAAAAAGTAATGAAGCTTATCGATACCCTCGAAGACAACGACGACGTGCAGCAAGTCTGGCACAATCTCGAAGTGGGTGACGGCCAGGAGGAGTTGTTGGCCTAGTATTAGTAGTTTTTTAAGAGTTGAGGTCTATCTGCTTCAAATAAACCAGAATCGTTAATCTTGAATTTTTGAAAATATAATCTTTCTGCTACGTCATAATATTTGATCGTGAAAGTGGCTCCATTTAAATTTCTCATTTCCTTAAAGGATTTTTTACTGCTTATTACTCCATTTAATTTTTCATCTTTCATAAATGACCGCTCCCAGAATGGCAGTTGAATTGGTTGAAAATCATCGCTTTCAAACGCTTTGTATCGACAGTTCGCACGAATCAGGGTAAGCTCAATTGATAATTGATTAATATGATGGTTTTTAGGATCAGAGCTCAACCTCCATTCTGGTAGTATACTTATTCGTTGCATCTCTGTATTTTCCATTCTTTGTGTTTCTAAATGCTCTACCGTTTTTTGGTGTGCATCTGCAGATTTTTGAAGCTCTGTTCTGGTTAAGCGTAAGTCTTCTCTTTGGAGGTGTATTGTATATATAAAGGCTGCAAAAGCTAGTCCAGAGAAGAGAGTGTTCAATGCTCCATATTTATCTCCAAATTGGCCAGATATTGCCGGGTCTGGATAGAAATAATTGATCCCAAAATGGTAACAGAACCATATTAATGTAATCAACAGACCCCAGATAATAAATGGTCGCCATGTGGTCGCTTTGTTCGTGTTTTCACTACTCATAATAAGGAAGAATTGAAATCAAAGCATAAGATACTTAATTCTGGTTTTTGTGAGGAATAGGATTTACACAAAAAAACCCCGACTAAAAGCCGAGGTTTCAATTTCATTAAGCTCTAATGCCCTTGTTGGTGTTGTCACCAATAAGTCATATTATCCAATCTTAGCGATCAAGTCAGCCGCTCTGTTAGAGTATCCAGCTTCGTTGTCGTACCAAGACGCTACTTTCACCATCTTGCCGTTCACAGAAGTGATGCCAGCATCGAAGATAGAAGAGTGAGGGTCACCTACGATATCTGAAGATACAATAGGGTCTTCAGTGTATTTCAAGATGCCTTTCATTGGCCCTTCAGCGGCAGCTTTCATGGCAGCATTTACCTCCTCTACAGTTACTTCTCTTTTCAAAGTAGCTACCAAGTCAGTGATAGAACCAGTAGGTGTAGGCACTCTCATAGAGTTGCCATCCAATTTGCCGTTCAATTCTGGCAATACCAATCCTACAGCTTTAGCAGCTCCAGTAGAAGTAGGTACCATGTTGATCGCAGCAGCTCTAGATCTTCTCAAGTCAGCATGAGGGCCATCTTGCAAGTTTTGATCAGCCGTGTAAGCATGGATCGTAGTGATAAATCCTTGCTCTAAACCAAAGCTGTCGTGCAATACCTTAGCGATAGGCGCTAGACAGTTAGTAGTACAAGAAGCGTTAGACATGATCGTCTCATCGCCAGTCAAAATATCGTCATTTACACCCAATACTACAGTTGGGATGTTACCTTTTGCGGGAGCAGAAATAACCACCTTCTTAGCGCCTGCAGTCAAGTGTTGGCTAGCGCCAGCTTCGTCTACGAATCTACCAGTAGATTCCAAAACCACGTCAATACCCAAAGACTTCCATGGTAAATCCGCAGGAACTCTCTCAGCTGTGATGCTGATTTTTTTTCCATTTACAACGATTCCATCAGCAGCAGCTTCAACTGTCCCGTCGAATTTACCCTGAGTAGAATCATACTTCAATAAGTGTGCTAACGTCTTAGTATCAGTCAGGTCGTTGATCGCAACGACTTCCACATTTTCCTTTTTCAATAATGCTTTGAACGCAAGTCTTCCGATTCGTCCAAATCCGTTGATAGCAACTTTAATCATTGATTAATAATTTAGTGTGTGTTAAAAATTTTGGCAAAACTAATAGGTTGAACGACTAATTCAAATATTTGGTTCGTAAAGAAACCAACTGTTATTTGGATGTTTGCTAATTTATCAACAGAAAATATCAAGATATCATAATATTTATAGACTTTCGTTGAATTGATCGCAAAAAATGCCATAGAAACCGGCGTAAACTGGTTCCATTCGAAAAATTGGAAGGTTTATAAATTTCAGAAAGAAATGTGGCAAGCTTTTTTCGATTTACCCAATGGCCTGCTCAATGCCCCTACTGGAAGCGGAAAAACCTTCGCGCTATGGATTCCTGCAGCCATGAATGCTCATGCGGCGAGATCACAGAAAAAGAGACTCAAGGTGATTTGGCTCACTCCTTTGAAAGCTTTGGCTAATGATATTAAGCTGGCGCTAGAAGAGTTTAGTTACGACAATAAATTAGGATTAAATATTGCCATCCGTACAGGCGAGACATCAGCTGCGGAGCGTAAGAAAATAACGGACGCTGCTCCCGACGCGCTCATTATTACTCCAGAGAGCTTGCACCTCATGCTAAGCCAAAAAAATGCTCCAAATTATTTCAGTAATCTACAATGTGTGATTGTAGATGAATGGCATGAATTGTTGGGTACCAAACGAGGAGTTCAAGTGGAGTTGGCCTTGTCAAAGCTAAGAGCATGGTCAGATGTTGAATTAAAAACCTGGGGGATATCCGCCACTGTTGGCAATATGGACGAGGCACTAGCAACTCTCACAGGCCCAAGTCAGAAAGGCCAGATTATTCGTGCTAACATTCAGAAAAAGATTAATATCAAATCTGTAATCCCCAAAAAAATAGAAAACTACCCATGGGCGGGTCATTTAGGCATTCGTCTAATGAAGGAGGTGATGGATATTGTGAAACAAAACAATACCACCCTACTCTTCACAAATACGCGTTCACAAACTGAAATTTGGTATCAAGGGATTATGGATAAGTATCCTGAGATGATTGGCATCATGGCCATGCATCATGGCTCTATTGATAATGATATCAGAAGGTGGGTGGAGGATGCGCTCAATGCTGGAAAACTGAAGTTAGTAATTTGTACCTCAAGCCTGGATTTGGGCGTAGATTTTCGCCCGGTAGATATGGTCATTCAGGTGGGTAGCCCTAAGGGCGTCTCCAGGTTTTTCCAAAGAGCAGGAAGGAGTGGTCATGGGCCTGGGGAAACCAGTCAAATGCGATTTGTGCCTACTCACGCTTTAGAACTTATGGAAGCAGCCGCACTGCGATCAGCCATTGATGATGACTTGTATGAACCAAGAAAGCCACTGACCAATTGCATTGACGTATTGGTGCAATATCTAGTCACTTTGGCTGTTGGAGATGGCTTTTTTCCAGACGAAGTGTATCACGAAGTGCAATCCACTCACTGCTACAAAGAGCTGACAATAGAGCAATGGCAATGGTGCCTTACTTTTATCACTACAGGAGGAGAGAGCTTGTCTCAATATGAAGAGTTTTCTAAAGTGGAAATACTGAATGGCGTGTACAAAGTCAACCGCCAACGAACTGCCATGAGACATCGCCTAAGTATGGGGACGATTGTGGGAGATCCTTCACTCAAAGTACGGTTCCTCACAGGGGGGTATGTAGGCACAGTAGAGGAAAGTTTAATCTCTCGATTGAATGCTGGAGATGTGTTTTGGTTTGCCGGGCAAGCACTTGAGTTTGTGAGAATCAAAGACCTGACAGTCATTGTAAAAAAGGGGAGAAACAAAAAGGGAATCGTGCCAAGATGGGGAGGAGGACGAATTCCTTTGTCTTCTCAACTGTCTAGGTTGTTACGTCAAAAATTTGAGTTAGCCGCACAGGGGACTTATGAATCTGTAGAGATGAAAAGGCTCAGACCACTACTAGACTTGCAAGCCAGGCTTTCTATTATACCAGATAGCCAAACACTGTTGATTGAAAAAACACAAACCAAAGAAGGATATCATGTATTTGTATTTCCTTTTGAGGGAAGAGCTGTGCATGAGGTACTTGCAGGTGTGGTAGCCTTTAGAATGGCGCAGTCTCAGCCCATTACTTTTTCCATTTCCATGAATGATTATGGGTTTGAGTTGCTGTCTGATCAGGAAATTCCAATAGAAGATGCATTAGAGCAAGACTTATTCACGGTCAAGGATATTTTCTTTGATATTACCTCTTCCATCAACCAATCCGAAATGGCTCGAAGGAGATTTAGAGATATTGCTACGATCTCTGGTTTGGTTTTTCAAGGTCATCCAGGTCAACCAGTAAGAGGTAAGCATCTGCAAATGAATTCTGGAATCATTTACAAGGCATTGGCAGATTATGATCCTGATAATTTGTTGTTGAAACAGGCCGAAGAAGAAGTCTTGTCACTACAGCTTGAGCAGGAACGGTTCCTGGAATCCATGGGGCGTATCAACCAACAAAAAATAAAACTGATTCGAACAACGCAACCTACTCCTTTTTCATTTCCTATATTAGTAGACGGTATGAGAGAGCGTATAAGTTCAGAAAGTCTCAGTGAGCGCATCGCCAAGATGCAGGTGAATATGGAGTGATCATGTATTTAGGTCATCTCGTAGTGCAACGAAGAGATCTCCTGAGCGACAGGCAGATCTGCTAGAAACTGATAAGATTTCTTCGCTATCGCTCCGAAATGACACTTAACTTTAAAGAATTGAATGTAAGAAAAATGAAACCAATGCTAATAATTTCAACCTTACTCTTTTTTGTACTTCACGCGACTTCTGCCCAAGATCCCATCATTGGCCAGTGGAAAACCATAGATGATGAAACTGGAAAACCTAGATCTGTTGTGGAGATTTATAAAAAAGGAGACATGTACTATGGCAAAGTAGTAGATATGTTTCTCGAACCACACGAAGACCCAGACCCAGTCTGTGATGATTGTGACGAAGACGATCCCAGATACATGCAAAAAACCATGGGTATGGAAATATTGAAAGGAGCAAAAAAAGAGGGGGATGAATATGTGGATGGGAAAATTCTAGATCCAGAAAATGGCAAAGTATATAGTTGTAAACTTTGGATGGAAGATGGGCAACTAAAATTAAGAGGATACATAGCGTTTTTCTATCGGACTCAGACTTGGTTAAAGTATGAATGAAAGGCTGTTAACCCATTACAATAATTTATGGGAAAGTGCTAGATCGCAGTTTGTGAATGGTAAATGCAAAGTTGATCCCTTGATAGATGATCATCATGATCAGAGACGTGGAATTACGTTGTTGGCAAGGCCAGATCAAACGATCATTGACAAAATATCAGATTTACAGAATAACCTAAAGCACATAGAGCCCGAACAATATTTTCAACCGATTTCAGATTTGCATCTGACAGTACTTTCTATCATCTCTTGTTATGCTGGATTTGATCTGAGTCAAATTAAAACAGAGAGTTATAAGAAAATAGTTAGCGAGTGTTTAACCAAATCAATCACCATAAGGTGTCAAGGAATTACCGCAAGCCCTTCAGGTGTTTTAATTCAGGGCTTCCCAGAAGGAAATGAACTTGAAACATTAAGAGAAGGGCTTAGGGATAGCTTCAAAAGCGCTGATCTCCCCCACTCAATTGATAGTCGCTATAGAATTAGTACTGCCCACCTAACGATTATGCGATTCAGAAAACCAATGGTTAACCCAAAGAAATTTGTAGGGTTGCTAGAAAAATTCCAACATCATTTTTTTGGCAAGATGAAGATCGGTGAATTGCACTTGGTTTTCAATGACTGGTACCAGCGCACTGAAATCGTAAAAGATCTGGCTACTTTTGAGCTTTATTGAGTGGTGACATTTCATGAAGCATTTCAAGACATTTATCCAAAACCAAACTTTCTACTTATTACCTGAAAAGGTAATTTTCTGGGAAGAACAAAAAGCTTTGATTTTATCAGATCTCCATATTGGAAAAGCCAGCCACTTTCGAAAAGCAGGGGTGCCGATTTCTTCGTATATTCACATCAAAGAGTTTTTTGTCTTGGATGCAATTATAGAAGACCTAAAACCGAGTCAGATTCTTTTTGTAGGGGATCTTTTTCATAGTGAGCATAACCAGGAATGGGAATTGTTTTATAACTGGGCTCATCATTACGCAAACATTGAACTGATCTTAATCAAGGGGAATCACGACATTTTACCAAAGACTCTATACCAAAATTCAAGACTGAAAGTAGTCGACCAACTTCTCATTGATCACATAGAATTTACGCATGAGCGAAAAGTAAAATCTGATAGCTACAATATCTCTGGCCATATCCATCCAGCCGTGTCACTGATAGGTTCAGGCAAGCAGTCTTTGAAGTTGCCATGTTTTCTTTTTAGAGAGGATCATGCTTTTCTCCCAGCTTTTGGTCACTTCACGGGCATGTCGAAAATCAAACCCTCAAAAAAAGATAATATCTTTGTGGTAGCAGAAAACGAGATTATTCACGTTAGTTAATTGGACAATTTGTCGTAAATCAGCTATATTGAAAGACTGAAGACAAATTTCTACCTGCAAGGGTTACAATTAGTTACATTATCGTATTTAAACTAGAGCGAGAGCTTTTCATCATGAAAGATCATGAAGTGTTAGAGCGGGTGAGTAGAGGTGACGAGGAAGCATTGGACTACCTGTACAAAAAACATTACAAAATGATGACACGTATTGTGTTGAACAATAACGGGTCTGAGGATGAGGCGAAAGATGTTTTTCAGGATGCGCTCTTGGTATTTTGGCAGAAGGCCGTTTCTGGTAAACTGGTGTTGACATCAAAGATTAGCACATACATTTACAGTATTTGTTTAAATCTGTGGAGGAAGGAGTTGGATCGAAAGAGCCGACATTCTTCGGAGGAAGTCGAGCAGAGTATTTATCAGGATTATGAAAAGAATGAGAGAATTAAAATTATAACCGATTGTATTAATCAATTGGGAGACACCTGTAGAAGAATACTAACCTACCACTACTTCGATGGATTGTCCATGACAGATATTGCAGACAAATTAAATTTTGCAAATACTGATACGGCTAAAACAAAGAAGTATAAATGTAAAAAGAAGCTTGACCTGATGGTTAAGCGAAATTATTCTTCACAAGATGTATTAGATTAAGAAAAATGGGAATTAATAAATACAGCAGTCAACTAGAAGCATACTTCAGCGGCGCCATGTCGGAAACTGACCGTATCCTGTTTGAAGGAAGAGTCGAAAGCAACCCTGAGCTAAAATCTGAATTTGATAGACAAAATGATATCGTAGAAGGGCTTAAGACACACAGAAGAGCTGAGCTAAAAACTAGACTCAATAATATTTCCGTAGAGCCAACCTTGATAGGGACCTTAATGCAAGGTTCAGTGATGAAATCTTTGACTTATGGTTTGACGGCAGTGATGGTAGCTACTGGTGGTTATTTCTTTTACAATAAAGAAGCAGCCATCCAATATCATATTGAGACCTTAGATGCTAAAACTGAATATGCGCTAAACTCTGCATTGAACCCATATACATTCAATCAGCTAGATTATAGATTTGAAGGCAATCTTCAAATGTTGGACTATGTAGAAACTCGTCCAGTCATGAACAAAAGAAATGTTGCAGAGGGAGCACCAAAACAAAGTATCGCCTTTGAGGTGCCTGAAGTAACACCCTCACATGAGGAAGCATTTGATGGCATGGCAGTTGATTTCAGTGCTGTGGATCGTATTGATCAAGTATCTGGTATATCAGAAGTAGATAAAGTCAATATCCAAACGATCAATTCTAGGAGGTACAATTTCCATTATCGTCTGGAAGACAACCGTTTATTCCTTTACGGAAAATTCAATGAGTCTCCTTATGAGATCATTGAAATCAGTACACCAGGGAATAAGAAGTTGTTTTTCTACTATCATGGGGATTTCTTTCAATTGAGAAAAAATGCTTCATCTATCACACCACTTTCTAAAATTGAAAATAGAGAGTTGATCCATGAGTTAGACGCATTGAAAAGCAGAGGATAGTCACTTCCTGATTATTTTATTTCCTCCACCCAACTATTTTCAGTAATTGAACTATTTTTGACCATAGGCTTATGGCAAAAGACAAGAAGTTTAGAAAAAAGAAGAAGCTGGGAAGTTATCCCTTCATCAGTGTGGTATTTAGCGTAACGCTCGCTCTGTTTGTTATGGGGCTTTTTGGTTTGATGCTGATGATGACTAAAAATCTTACGACCATCATTCAGGAGAATGTGGAGATGCAGGTTTTTCTAAATAAAAACTTGAGTCAAAATGAAATTACTAAAATTGTCAAAACACTTTCATCAAAAGATTATGTAATCAAAAAAGAAGGTGTAGCTCAGATATCACATATCACTAAGGAAGAAGCCGCGAAGGAATTTTACGAAGAAACGGGCGAAGATTTTGTTGAATTTCTTGGAGACAATCCACTTAAGGATGTTGTGGTTATTAAAATAAGCCCTGCTTTTCATGAGTCTCAAAATCTGGTAGAGATAAAAAAGGAAATCGGATTTATTAGAGGTGTACACGAAGTCACCTACATAGAAAGTCTGGTGAGTAGTATCCGAGAGAATGTAAAGAAAGTGAGTTTTGTGCTTGTAGGCTTTTCTGTCATTCTACTAGTTGTTGTGGTGATACTGATCAACAATACCATCAAACTTGCACTTTTTTCTCAGCGATTTTTAATTCGAAGTATGCAGCTTGTAGGAGCCACAACTCACTTTATTCGAAAGCCGTTTTTACTTCGTGCTTCACTATTCGGATTTGTAGCTGCATTGATAGCTATTGGTTTGCTGGCTTCATTAATGAGATACCTCAATACTGAAGTAGAAGGCCTGTTGGAATTGCTTCAACTCGAGCAACTGGTTGTGCTAGCCACAGGAATAGTATTGGTCGGAATATTTGTAGGTTTTATGAGTACATTTGCGGCCATCAGGAAGTACATGAAAATGTCTCTGGACGAACTATATTAGATTATGAGCGACAAGAATAAATTAGCCTTTCAAAAAATTAACTACCAGATCATGCTTGCCGGAGTAGCGGTTTTGATTCTTGGGTTTATCATTATGAGCTTAGATGGAGAGCCTTATGGTTTCGGTTTTTTAGGACTGACTTTAGGGCCACTAGTGGTACTTTTGGGTTTTGCTATTGAGTTTGTAGCTATACTATACAAGCCAAAAGAAAAATAAATGACTTTTATTGAAGCTCTGATCCTTGGTATTATTCAAGGATTGACAGAATTCCTCCCAGTGAGCAGTAGTGGACACTTGGAGCTAGGTACCTATTTTTTGGGTGTTCAATCTGAAGACAATCTCCTTTTTTCAATCATTCTACATGGCGCTACGGCATGTAGTACTGTGGTGATTTTCAGAAAAGATATCTTTGAGATATTCAAAGGCATTTTCAAGTTTGAGTGGAATGAATCCACGAAATTTGCTACTATGATTGTTTTGTCAATGATACCAGTAGGGATAGTAGGAGTTTTCTTTGAGGATCAGATAGAATCCCTTTTTGGTGGAAACATTCTATTGGTGGGTATGATGTTGCTGATCACAGCCGCCCTTCTAGCCTTCACTTATTTCAGTAAAAAGAATGAAGGGTCGATCACCTTTAAGAACTCAATTATTATTGGGCTTGCACAAGCTATTGCTATTATGCCTGGGATTTCGCGTTCGGGCTCTACGATTTCCACAGCCTTACTCCTTGGTGTAAACAAAGAAAAGGCCGCACGTTTTTCTTTCTTGATGGTGTTGCCTCCTATTTTGGGCGCCATGCTGTTGAAAACTAAAGATTTTTTAGAAAACCCAGAGATCGCTTCGAATATTTCAGGTATGAATTTGTCAGTTGGATTTCTGGCCGCTTTTTTATCAGGCTTACTCGCTTGCCAGTGGATGATAACCATTGTAAAAAAGGGTAAGCTGATCTATTTTTCCATTTATTGCGGGATAGTTGGGCTGCTTGCAGTAGCTGGAGGCTTGCTATGGTAGAGCCCATCCTTATATCGGATATGGACTTCGAAAAGGGGGAAGTTTTTCTAGTAGACAAACCTCTGGAGTGGACCTCTTTTGATGTAGTAAAGAAAATCAGAGGAAGACTAAAAATCAAGAAAGTAGGGCACGCTGGAACCTTAGACCCACTGGCTACAGGTTTACTTATCGTTTGTGCAGGTAAAGCCACCAAAAAAATCAACGAATATCAGGATTTAGGCAAAACCTATACGGGAAAAATGGTGTTGGGAAAAACTACGCCTTCTGTGGATTTAGAAACTGAATTCGATAGTGACAAGCCTTGCAATCACATTACCCCAGAACAAGTCACAGAAGCTGCTGCCAAATGGACTGGTGATATTGTACAAATCCCACCTATTTATAGTGCCATTAAGGTAGATGGAGAGAGAGCTTATAAAGCAGCCAGACGAAAAGAAGAGGTTAAGCTCAAACCTAGACCTGTTCAAGTACCTGTTTTCGAAGTAGATGCAAGCAACTTACCAGAAGTAAGTTTCAAAATTCAATGTTCGAAAGGAACGTATATAAGAAGTTTAGTAAGAGATGTAGGAGAAGAATTGGGCTGTGGGGCATACATGTCAGAATTGCGAAGAACGGCTATTGGCGATTTTCAAGTAGATGACGCATTTGTATTAGAAGATTTTATTTCCCGATTGCAAAGAGATTAGATTTGCGCTCATAATTACACTCCATGGTCATCATTGAAGGACACCAAGCCATTCCCAATATTCAAAACGCTATTGTTACCAGTGGTACTTTTGATGGTGTGCACTTTGGTCATCAGAAGATTCTGAAGAAGATCGTAAAAACTGCTAGGGAACTAAATGGTAAAAGTGTTGTCCTCACTTTTTGGCCCCATCCTAGGTTTGTGCTTTTTCCAGAAGAAAAGACGCTTAAACTTTTGTCTACATTTAAAGAAAAGGCTCAATTGCTTGAAGCTGTAGGTATTGACTATTTGATCAAAGTAGAATTTACCAGAGCGTTTTCACAATTGTCTTCTGAAACGTTCATTCAAAATATGTTGGTTGAACAATTGAAAACTAAAAAACTGATCATAGGCTACGATCATCGTTTTGGAAAGAATCGATCAGGAAGTTTTGAGTATTTGAAGGAAAACAGCGAGCGTTTCGGGTTTGAAGTAGAAGAAATCCCGCGTCAGGATATTGATGATGTAGGCGTGAGTAGCACCAAAATTCGCCAAGCATTATTCCATGGCGAAGTAGATTTGGCTGCCGGGTTTCTTGGAAGACTTTATAGTATTCAGGGGACAGTGGTTGAAGGAAAGAAGATTGGTAGTAAGCTGGGATTCCCTACGGCTAATATTAGTGTGGCAGAGGAATTTAAGTTGATCCCCAAAGACGGGGCGTATGCGGTACGAGCGGAAGTAGGTGGTCATTGGTATAAAGCCATGCTTAATGTAGGTATTCGCCCGACAGTAGATGGTTTGAATCGTGTGATCGAAACACATATATTTGATTTCGACCAACAGATATATGACCAACCTATACAAATCGAATTTGTAAAGCATCTTCGCGATGAGAAAAAATTTGATTCTTTAGATGACCTCAAAGCACAACTTAAAAAGGATAAAGTGTCAGCCTTGACACTTCTGGAAGAATATTGATCTACTTGTTGTAAGATTGATTAGAGTGAAAGCCTCAAAAACCTTAAGTTTGTAGAGAAGGTGTTAGTTAAGAGTTATTGAATTAATAAGGCGACTTTCTGACGGCTGTTGGAAGCGTCCTCAGCAATCAGCTTTCCCAATAACTTATTAGCGAATAACCAATAACCCAATAAATTAACTACAACTTACTGCTATGAACAAAATTGTAGCTGATGCTCAAGCCGCCATTGAAGGTATCGAACATGGTATGACACTTATGCTTGGGGGCTTTGGCCTTTGTGGCATTCCCGAAAACTGCATCTCAGCCCTGAATGAAAAAGGTATTTCCAATCTAACATGTATCTCCAATAATGCTGGAGTAGATGATTTTGGTTTGGGATTGCTGCTTCAGAAAAAACAAATCAAAAAAATGATTTCTTCTTATGTGGGAGAGAACGATGAATTTGAGCGGCAGATGCTGAGCGGAGAACTCGAAGTGGATTTGATTCCTCAAGGTTCGTTGGCCGAACGTTGCCGTGCCGGTGGTGCAGGTATTCCTGCTTTTTTCACGCCTGCAGGGTTTGGTACAGAGGTAGCTGAAGGTAAAGAGGTAAGAGAGTTCAACGGCAAACCTCATATACTTGAATCAGCACTCACTGCAGATTTTGCTATCGTCAAAGCTTGGAAAGGTGATAGAAATGGAAACTTGATTTACAAAGGGACAGCTAGAAATTTTAATCCTCCTATGGCCATGGCGGGACGAATTACTATTGCTGAAGTAGATGAACTGGTAGAGCCAGGAGAATTGGATCCAAACTTTATTCATACCCCTGGTATTTTTGTTCAAAGAATTTTCCAAGGCAAGAATTATGAAAAGCGAATCGAACAGCGAACCGTGCGTTCAAGAAACTAAACTCCCTTCCCAAAGAATAAATATAATGTTAGACAAGACAGGAATAGCTAAAAGAATAGCACAAGAACTACAAAATGGTTGGTACGTCAACCTGGGCATTGGAATTCCGACATTAGTAGCCAATTATATCCCAGAAGGAATTGAGGTAGAATTTCAATCCGAAAATGGGATACTTGGTATGGGCCCGTTTCCTTATGAAGGAGAAGAAGATGCAGATATGATCAATGCCGGAAAGCAAACAGTTACCCTTCTGAAGGGTGCATCCATTTTTGATTCCTCTACCAGTTTTGCCATGATTAGAGGCCAGCACGTCCAACTGACAGTTTTGGGTGCTATGGAGGTTTCCGAAAATGGCGACATTGCCAACTGGAAAATACCTGGCCGTATGGTGAAAGGTATGGGAGGAGCCATGGATCTGGTAGCATCCGCGGAAAATATCATCGTGGCCATGATGCACACCAATAAGGCAGGAGAATCCAAGATATTGAAAAAATGCACGTTGCCATTGACAGGTGTTGGATGCGTCAAAAAAATTGTGACCAATATGGCTGTTTTGGACGTCACTCCTGATGGATTCCAATTGATAGAACGCGCACCTGGCGTTTCTGTTGAAGAAATTCAAAAAGCCACAGAAGGGACTTTAATTATAGAAGGAGAAATTCCAGAAATGAGAATATGATCTTCTCCAAAGGTTTAGACCTTTGAAAAAGATTTATGACAAGAGCAGGAAGGCTTTCATGTCCTCCTGCTTTTTTGTTTCTTTGCAGCGCTTAATTGTTCCTTTTTTGAGGCGGATAAGATCTCTCCCACAGGTCGAGATGACAAGCGAGCACTCAAAATAGTTGTCATTTCGACGAAAACGATCCGCCGAAGCGGAAAATTCTATACATCATATAAAATGAAAAAATCAAAGATCAATATTGAGGTCACACTCGACGAGCAAAATATACCAGAAGACATTCAATGGTCAGCTGAAGATGCTGGAGCCGAGAAGCAAAAAACCAAGTCAATTTCTATTGGAATTTGGGATGAAAAGAAGAGAGATACACTCATGCTCGATCTTTGGACCAAGGACATGAATGTGGACGAAATGAAACAATTTCACATCAACCTTTTGGGCAGCTCAGCAAGCACGCTTTTGTCGGCTACTGGTGACGAGTTTATGTCGTCCGAAATTTCCAATCTATGTGAAAAATTAGTGCAATATCTGAGTGAAAAGTAGTATGCATGCATAATTTTTATTGAAAATCACTATTAGGTGCTTAATCAAGGCTGATTTTATATTTTTTTCTTTAATATTAGAGACCCGAATCTGTTTTTTGGGGCTTAATGATCAGCAAAACACTTAATAATGATTAATATGAGTAAACTTTTTACTAAGCGATTTTATCTGAGTTTAGCACTCGTAGCACTGATGACTTTTGGTGCGCAGGCGCAAACCAGTATATCAGGAAGTGTTGTGGATAGCAACACTAAGGATCCCTTACTAGGGGTTAGTATTCTAGTCAAGGGAAAAGTAGTAGGTACCATCTCGGATACCGACGGTAACTTCTCACTCAATGTTTCTTCTGCACCTCCACTCACACTTATCTTTTCGATGGTGGGTTACAGTGCCACGGAAATAGAAATTAGTGATGCGAGTGTCCAAGGACTTGAAGTGAATCTAGAAGAATCTTCTATTATGGGACAAGAGGTAGTAGTATCTGCTTCCAGAGTAGAAGAGTCGGTGATGCAGTCACCAGTTTCCATTGAAAAAATGGACGTCCTAGCCATAAAAAACACACCTTCAGTCAATTTCTATGATGCCTTGCAAGGCTTTAAAGGAGTAGACATGAGTGCACAGAGTTTGACCTTCAAATCTGTGAACGCCAGAGGGTTTGGAGCAAATGGTAATACGCGATTTGTACAATTGATAGATGGGATAGACAATCAAGCACCAGGCCTGAACTTTGCTGTGGGTAACATAGTAGGTATTAACGACTTGGATCTAGAAAGTGCTGAAATGATTCCTGGAGCAGCTTCTGCGCTTTATGGGCCCAATGCATTAAATGGTATTTTATTACTTAACAGTAAAAGTCCATTTGACTATCAGGGATTGAGTGCTTATGCAAAAGTAGGCGTGAACCATGTAGATGGAGAAGATGATGACCCTGCCATATACAACGACTATGGGATCAGATATGCCAAAGCCTTCAATAATAAGTTAGCTTTTAAAGTCACAGCTTCATATATAGGCGCACAGGACTTTAGAGGAGTAGATTCCAGAGACCAAAGCTCTACAACAAATGGTGTAGAACATGGTGGTTCAGTAGAGACTACTGGTAGAACAAGAGCCAATAATAGAACTTATGATGGCGTAAACACTTATGGAGACTTTGGATATAATCTAGGTCTCGTCCCCCTTGCGGGTACGCCTTTAGAGGCAGTGCCTACCTTGATACCATCTGGCTCAGATGGAGCATTTACACCTACTGGATTTGCAGAATCTTCTTATGTAGATAACACTACAGAGAGTATCAAATTGGGTGGTGCACTGCACTACAGGGTTACTGATAATATGGAAGTATTTGGGCAGTTCAACTGGGGCTCAGGTAGTACGGTTTATACTGCCAATGATAGATTTGTATTGGATAACTTCTCCATCTGGACGGCCAAGTTAGAATTGAGGGGATCTAATTTTTATTTAAGAGGTTATACCACACACGAAGATTCGGGTGATACCTATGCGGCAAATACATTAGCATCATTGATGAATAGAAATTATATACCTGACTATGTCACGGGATTTGGAGGTGCGAGAGTCGCTGGTAATGACATTGAAAACTCACATGCCATTGCACGTGCTTATGCTGATAACCTTCAGCAGAATTATGCGCCTGGAACTCAACGGTGGGATGAAGAAACCAAAGTATTGAGAGAGACTTCAATTTTCGAAGGGGGAGCTAAGTTTAAGGATGCTTCAAGTATGAATCATTTTGAAGGAAGTTATAATTTTTCAGATATGATCGACTTTGCTGAAGTGATTGTAGGTGGTAACTATAGACAGTACAACTTGGAATCAGAGGGAACTTTGTTTGCACTCAATGATGACGGCAGTGAGCAATCATTTTCAGAATTTGGTGGGTATGCACAGATTTCAAAGGCCTTCTTAGAAGATCGATTGAAAGTGCAGGCATCTGGCCGATATGACAAGAATGAAAATTTTGATGGACAGTTTTCTCCTAGAGTGTCTGTAGTAGGTACTGTTGCGGGAAACCACAATTTCCGCGGGTCATTCCAGAAAGGTTTTAGAATTCCTACCACTCAGGATCAATTCATTGATTTGGACGTGCAAACCAGAAGACTGATTGGTAGTAACCAATTGTTGGTTGACAGATACAACTTTAGGACTAATACGGTTTACACAGAAGCGAGTATCGCAGCGGCAAGAACAGCAGCAGCGGGTGGTGACGCAAATGCAAGAGATTTATTAGTTACTCCAGATAAAGTCAATGATGAATTCAAAACTGAGAAAATCAAAACTTTTGAAATTGGCTACAGAGGTCTATTCTTAGAAGACCGTTTGATGATTGATGCTTATTACTATCACAGTACTTATCAAGACTTTATTGCAGAAATTACTTTCGGTCAGGCAGTGGATGCTTCCGATGGAACCAACGCAGACGGATTTGATCCGGCACCTGGATTCGATCCAGACTCTGATGCGGGTCAAGATGCCATTATTGGCAATGCAGTACCTGGCGGAAGAATCCAGAATTATGGATTTGATACCAATGCAGATGGCGACATCAAGTCACATGGCTGGGGTCTGCAAGCTGATTATTCACTTGGCAGAGGCTATACGGCCAGTGGAAACGTGGCCTACAATGAACTATTGGATGATGATGATTTGGTAGCTCAAGGTTTCAGATCATCTTATAACACTCCAAAATATAGATTCAACCTTTCTTTGGCCAATAGAAACGTAGTGGAAAACTTTGGCTTTAGCTTAGCATATAGATGGCAGCAGGCCTTCTTCTGGGATTCATCATTTGGTCAGGGTGTTGTGCCAGCTTTTGGGACTTTAGATGCACAGGTGAGTTACAAGATTCCAAGTATCAAATCAATCGTGAAAGTTGGAGGTAGCAATGTGCTCAATGAGAGATATACTACTTCTTTTGGAAATCCAAGAATGGGTGCGATTTATTATGTATCTATCACATTTGATGAATTCTTAAACTAATAAAGAGAACAAGATGAAAAATTTTAAAATATATACATTAATACTTGTCTCTGCATGTATCGCATTTTCATGTGATGAGGAGGATAAGTTGATTACAGATATCCTTACAGAAAATCCATTGCCAGTGCCAACGGGTGACCCAGGAGAACTTGATTTGAGTACTTATGTCGCTATCGGGAATTCACTAACGGCAGGATTTCAAGACAATGCATTATATACTGACGGGCAAATCAATGCTTTTCCAGCTTATCTGACCACGCAGTTTAGCGCTCAAGGAGTTGGTGGAGGAGACTATGTCTATCCAGATATCAATTCTGAAAATGGATATTCTGGAACGGATGGCACTAATCTTTTTGGTAAGTACATACTTAATATTACGGAGCTGGGAATTGAAATTAGTGCTGGTGAAAATAATATTGGCTTAAGAGCCACTGAAGATGAAATAGAAGCGCTGACCAATTTTGGTGTTCCTGGAGCGACTATTTCAGATTTGGATGATGCTTCTTTTGCAAATCCATACTTTTTGAGATTCTCATCTAATCCACTAAATGTTTCAATATTGGATGATGTGGTTGCTAGAAACCCAACATTCATCTCTTTATGGATTGGATCTAATGATTATTTAGGATATGCTTTAGGTGGAGCAGCTAGTGGAGCGCCTACTGATGTTGCAACATTTCAAACTATGTTTACGAATCACATGACTAAACTAGCAGGTACTGGAGCAAAAGGAGTGGTATTAAATCTACCGCCTGTAACATTAATTCCATATTTCAGAGCCGTCCCATATAATGCAGTGCCATTGACCGATCAATCAGACGTAGATGATCTAAATGCTGCAACTGCATTTGGCGGATACAACGCTGCACTGGATGGTATAGCAGCCATGGATCCAAATTTTTCTCAAGAGGATGCAGACGAAAGAAAAGTAACTTATAGTCTTGGAGCTAACCCAGTCTTGATAAAGGATACTGATTTAGTAGACCTAACTACAACATTAGCCGGCATCAATCCTGCATTGGCACTATATGGCCAAACGAGACAAGCAAATGAAAATGATTTGATTTTGCTACCAGCGTCTACCTTAATAGGAACTGATGCAGAAGGGTTGCCAGATGTACCAATAGGAGTAGCTAATCCTCTTGGAGATGAGTATGTATTAACTTTTAGCGAACAAGTTGAAGTGATTACAGCTAGAGCTACTTTCAACGGGGTGATTAGTGCAGTATTAGCCAATTCAGCATTTTCGAATTTCAAACTTGTTGATATTCAACCATTTTTTGCAGATGCATTTGGCTTGTCTGCAGCTCAGGCTACAGCTTTGGCACTTACATCTGATGCTATAGCTGCAGCAGATGGTGTGCTTGGAATTGAATATCAAGGGTTTGATTATTCGCCAGATTTTACGCCCAACGGTTTATGGTCAAACGATGGAGTACACCCAAATCCGAGAGGTCATGCGATTGTTGCCAATGAAATTATCGAAACAATGAATGAGACTTGGAGTGCAGATATCCCGACGGTTACTGTCAATCAAAAGAGAGCCTCACCTTTTACTCAGTAAAAATATAATTACAAATGATTTAAAAACCCTGACGGGATCGTCAGGGTTTTTTTGTGTTTTTTTGAAAAAAGAATGATTGGCTTCTGGGTCATTTCACTTGTAGAGGTGGTGGCAAAAGTGATAACTCTTGGTAAAACATTTGGATATACCAGTATGACATAAAATGTTATGCACGCATACTATATTTTAGAAAATCTTCTGTATTTTAGAGGAATGGAAACTAACCCAAAACGCTTTCCTTCTGAAGTGGTTTCAATACACCTACTCCACAAGAGTTACTCCTTGGACAACGCTGATGTCTCTGCGAGATATTCTCAGAGTCCCTTACACGTGAGTCTGAGAGGAAGAAAACAGTCAAGGTTTGTACCCTCACAAGCCTTCAGCGAAAATCGAGAGGCAAATTTTGAACATAAAAAAAGGGTTTCTGAATCAGAAACCCTTTCGTTACTTGGTGGTGATGAGTGGGCTCGAACCACCGACTCACGGATTTTCAGTCCGATGCTCTACCAACTGAGCTACATCACCGCGTTAACGAGGCACAAAAGTAAAAATAATTGTTAATGCCACAAACATTTTAAGAGATATTTGAAATAAAAAAATAGGGAGAATATGACATGGATTTTACAAGTAGTTTTTGTGGCTGTTGTAGCCGTTCCGATCTACTTTTTGATAAGAAGAATTAAGCAGATCAGAAGTAATATTTTACTGGGCAAGGAGTTGGATCGAAGCGATCGACCAGGTGATAGATGGAAGGCCATGATGCTAATTGCTTTTGGCCAAAAGAAAATGTTCAAAAAGCCAATTCCAGCCTTTTTGCATTTGCTGATCTATGTAGGTTTTTTGGTCATCAATTTGGAAGTACTTGAATTTATGATTGATGGTTTGCTTGGTACGCATAGGATTTTTGCGCCATACTTAGGATCATTTTATAACGTGGCCATGAACTTCTTTGAGTTTCTGGCGCTAGGTGTATTAATCTCATGTATCGCTTTTCTCGTCAGAAGAAATATTATCCGGGTGCCAAGATTCACCAAGCCAGAAATGAAAGGCTGGCCAGCCATGGATGGCAATCTTATTTTGATCATAGAGTGTGTACTTATGTTTGCCATCTTAAAGATGAATGCGGCAGATCAAATTTTGCAGAGCAGAGGTGTTGCGGGTTATGTGAATACGGGTGATTTGATGATTTCAAGCTTGTTCATCCCGTTATTTCAAAATTTCTCTGATAGCTTTTTGGTCATCATAGAACGTGGTGCCTGGTGGTTTCATATTGTTGGCATTTTTGCCTTTGCTGTTTATATAACTTACTCTAAGCATCTTCATATTTTTCTCGCTTTCCCAAATACCTACTATTCGAATCTAGAACCCAAAGGTAAAATCCATAATATGAATGCTGTGACTGCGGAAGTGAAATCCATGTTGGGCATGCCTGTGGAGGGAGCTGGAGCCCCCCCTGCAGAGGTAGGAACATTTGGAGCTAAAGACGCAACTGATTTGAGCTGGAAGAGTTTGATGGAAGCCTATTCGTGTACTGAGTGTGGACGCTGCACAGCTGAGTGTCCAGCAAATCAGACAGGAAAATTGCTTTCACCAAGAAAGGTAATGATGGATACACGTGATCGGATAGAAGACATTGGCGCAGGAAAGGGAGAAGGCCAAAGATTATTGGGTGATTTTATTACTAAGGAAGAAATCAATGCCTGTACGAGTTGCAACGCTTGCACAGAGGCGTGCCCTATCAACATTGATCCATTATCAATCATATTAGAAATGAAACGTTACGTGGCCATGGAAGAGTCTGGTTCTCCTGCCTCCTGGAATTCCATGTTTTCCAATATTGAAACCAATTTTGCCCCTTGGAAATTCTCTCCAACTGATAGATTCAACTGGGCACAAGATTTAAACGACAAAAACTAAGCAGATGAGCGAAACTATAAAAGCACCAACTGTAGCTGAATTGCAAGCTAAAGGCGAGACACCAGAAATTTTGTTTTGGGTAGGATGTGCCGGATCATTTGATGATAGATATAAAAGAGTGACTGTGGCCTTCACTAAAATATTGAATAAGCTCAATGTGAATTTTGCAGTGTTGGGACCAGAAGAAAGTTGTACTGGAGATCCAGCCAGGAGAGCAGGTAATGAGTTTTTGTTTCAGATGCAAGCTATGGCCAATATTCAGCTATTGGATATGTATCAAGTAAAGAAAATAGTAACAGCCTGTCCGCATTGTTTTAATACTTTGAAAAATGAATACCCAGATTTAGGCGGCAACTATGAAGTAATTCATCACACTACTTTTCTACAGGAGTTGCTGGACGAGGGTAAATTGAAAGTCAGCGGAGGTTCATTCAAAGGCCAAAAAATTACTTATCACGATTCTTGCTACCTAGGCCGTGCCAATGATATCTACGAGGCGCCTCGCAATGTGCTGAAATCATTAGATGCGGATCTGGTAGAAATGAAGCGTTGTAAAACCAAAGGGCTATGCTGTGGTGCTGGTGGTGGTCAGATGTTTAAAGATGCAGAGTCTGGTGACAAAGAAATCAACATAGAACGGACTGAGGAGGCCTTGGGAACGGGTGCCAAAGTGATTGCTTCTGGATGCCCATTCTGCATGACCATGCTATCTGATGGCGTAAAAAACAAGGAAAAGGAAGGTGAAGTTCAGGTGAAGGATATTGCGGAGTTGCTGGATGAAGCAATGGACTAATCCTTGCAGAGTTGATCTATTAGTGCCTGTGCTAAGGTAAGCCCTGCATCAAGAGCGTATTGCCAATCTTGACAGGCAGCTTCTGCATTTCCTAAATCGTATTGAACCGTGCCTCTATTGAGGTATGCTTCTCCATAGGTCGGGCTGATTACAATCGCTTGATTGAAATCTTTAAGTGCCATCTGGCTATCACCAATAGTGAAGTATGCAAAACCTCTTTGATAAAATGCATCCGCATTCTTGTTGTCTAATGAGATGGAAACGTTCAAATCAACGATTGCATTTTCATTCTCTCCTAGTTCTGATAGACAAGAGCCTCTAAGGAAAAAGAATTCTGGATTGTTGTTATTTGTCTTTTCAAGATCATTGAACATGTCAAGCGCTTCCTCCAAATAGCCCTCTGAGAGAAGTCCGTGAGCTTGATCCAAGGATGGTGCTTGTGCCATAACTTGCCCCTGAGTCACAATAGCCAATAAAAGTATTGATACACGCTTCATAAGTTTTTGTTTTTACGCTCTAGCTTCTCCAAATCTGTATTATTTTTTTAAATTTTCAATACTCTGGATCAGAGATAAAATTCTAATAAACTGGAAATTTTTATTTTCCTGTTCAGCCAATCGTAATTTCTATGAAATAATATGGATTACCAATTAACTTGCTTTTGATTGGCAGTAATAAAGACGAGATGAGTAGAATAAAGTTAATGAAGTGTTTTTTTGGTTTGTTCATTCTGTTTCCAGGATTGGTGAATGGACAAAATCTAGATAAAATTTTAGAAGCGCACTTTGAAGCTCAGGGGCAGGAAAATCTGATGGCCATGCGATCTATCTTTATGAAGGTGCGTGAAATGGACGGATTCACTGAAGGAAAAGTGTACCAAATCACAAAAAAGGCGCCTAGTAAAATACGAATAGAAGGAATATATAACGAACAGACGTTTGTAAATGCGTTTGACGGAAAGACGGCCTGGACGATTGCACCCTGGACAGGAGTGCAAGTGGCTCAACTCATGACAGAGAGGGAGCGTGATTTGTTTTTGATGAATGCAGGTATTGGATCACCTCTATATGACCATGGACTAGGGCATGTATTGGAAATAATAGGCTCTGAACGAGCGGATGATGCCAATCATTATGTAATTCGTTCTACCATGCCATCTGGTTTTTTTGTGGACTATTTAGTAGATAAGAAAGATCATCTCATTCATTTGGCGAGAATATATGAGGAAGATGAACCTGAGAAGGTTGAACGGGAAGTGATTTTTAAGAACTACAAAAATCTGGGGGGTGTCTCCATACCTTTTGCATTTGAAAACAGAACAGGACGGTCAATTTACGACATAGTCGTTGATGATATAGTCTTTGGGCAGGGCGCCCCAAATAGTATTTTTGAAAAACCTGAATAACATGTACGCCACAATGTTTAGTGAACGATTGCAGCGTACATGATATCTCAGCTTATTGATCTGTAATTACAGCAGATTGGATAGACCATGCGAAATCCACCTGAACCTTGTCAACAAAGTATGGATCATCCATACTAATGTATTCGTCAGCACTATATACTACACTCGAGCTGCTAGTAGCCAATGAATGACAACTCATACAATTGGTTTGTACCCCATAGTCATAATTAGGGTTTAATTGGTTCTTGCGTTTGGCAAAAGTGCCTTTGCCGAATCCGGCTTCTAAGAATGGGTTGAAACCAAAAATAGGTTCCACACCTTCATTTGTTCCTCCTACAATAGGTTGGTTTGGCCAGACCATGGCATAGCCAGTGGATATCCCATAATGAGCAGCTGCTGTAGAAAGTTCAGCAGGTCGAAGTGTAGCAGCTGTATTGGAGCTAGGAGCTAAAGGGGTATCTGGATTAGGCGCCCAATAGAAGGTTTGCCAGGTCCAGTTGCTGATTTCTTTGCTGGTTACGTGCATGGCAACCAACAGGGCAACATCACCAGCCTTAGCAGTATCTCCTTGAACAGCACTTTGTTGTTCATTGAGATATTTAGCCATTTCAGCATCTACTTCGAAATTGATAAAGTCACTCAAATTACACGTAGATGAGGGGGTTGGGTCATCACCTCCTTTTACTGGAGTTAATTTTTTTCCTTCTTCCTGACCGTTATTTACGTCCACAAATATGTAGCTGTCCCAGACTTCCGGGCCAAAAGGCTTAGGTGTATCTGGAGGACCAGGCCAGGCGGGAATTCGGATAAAATCATCCTTTACGCTACCTACATAATAGGTAGGTTTTAAGGTAATGGCGTCATTGGGAAACGCAGGGATTTTACCTATAGCTCCTGGTTTCTTATAGGAGTCCAAAACTGATTTTTTAAAAATTTTATTCTGAATAGCATAGTTGGCTGCACTGGGATTGTAGGACACAGTTACCCAAAAATTGGAACCAAAATCAAGACCCGCAGTGGTATCAACACCTGCTTGCTTGGTTAATGTGGCAGAATGCTCAAATTGCTTAGGTTTTTGAAGCATCGTGCGTTGGGTTTTTCTTGCTTGCAGCATGTTTTGTTTAACGATGGACTGCATTTCACCCAATCCGAGCCATGTTTCAAAAACCAATAATGGGCTTCCGTTAAAACTTTGATCAGTAGATGCCGTAAGTCCAGCCCAGATCCCCCAGGCATGTTTGTAGATTGATAAAGTATCTCGATCAGCCAACCACTGATAGATCAAAGTAGAATCTTCTGGAAAATTGAAACCAGGATCTCCTTTAGTAGGCAAGGAGACGGGTGTAATTTGATTGATGTTTTCCAGTAGTTGGGTTTCGGTATTGATAGGTGCTGGTTTGTTACAACTGAGCAGTATCAAATGTAGGATGAGGGCCGACAATAAGCCCACTGGCCATAGTTGGCCAAGTTTAGATAGTTTCATGAAAAATAAGTTAGGTTTACAATAGGAATTTAAGTTAGATTAATTTGTGATTATTCCAAAATAATTTCCTTGTATAAGAACAAATTAATTCAATTTATCTTCCTGCGGATACCAGATGGGTATGGATGGTTAATATTTGGGGGATTAGAAGTTCAGTTCCGTCATTATTGATAATCAAGTCTGACAGTTCACCTCTTTTTTTCTCATCAGCTTGCTTGTTAATAATCCCTTTAATTTCATCTAGTGAACGCTGAGGATCTCTTTTTTGTACCCTTTGGATACGGATGTCTACTGGTGCGAAAACATTGATCAGCAAGTCTAATTTTTTGTAAGACCCGGATTCAATCATCAGAGCGGCTTCTTTGAGTACATAAGGCGCGTCTTGTGATTTTAGCCATGACTGAAAATCCTTTCCCACTGCGGGATGAACAAGCGCATTCATCTTGGTTGTTTTTTTAATGTCACTAAAAATCGTTTGAGCCAGATAGGGACGATTGAGTTCGCCATTTTTGTAAGATTCCTCTCCAAATGTTTTAACAATATCCAACTTTAAGTCAGGATCATGTTGCATCAAATGCTTTGCTCTTTCATCTGCCTGATAGACTGGAATACCTAGAATTTTAAAAACCTCACAAGCCGTTGATTTGCCTGATCCGATGCCACCTGTGATGCCTACAGTTTTCATTGAGGTTCTGCGAAAGTCAACTTGATTCTGTCGGAAGCCAGTACGATATCCAGGGCTTTTTCGTGGGCATACATGAGAATAGGAACCACAGTAGAGTCACTCATATTTCTCATAGAGTAATCCGCCGTGACACTAAAATCTGAGGCACTTACCTCGTCTTCGTCATCTTCTTTGATCGTGTAGTAGAGTACGATATTGCTATCTGTTAGATAAGCTGAGGAATCCTGAGGAAAGTCCAATAGTTCAATCGGAAGGCTGATTTCCCTTGCCAGATATTTGGCCACCTGAAACTTAACTGTTGCTTCTGCAGGTTGCACCCTCACGTGTTCACCTACGAAGTATCGCAATTCTTCATCGAAATTTCCGTCTATGCTCATGTTGCTAAAGTCCAGCTGAACATATTCTGGCATTTGCATCATGGTCGATTTTGGTCCTGACACCCAAGCACTATCAACGCTACAAGAAATAGGGCTCACCATTCTGTATGATTGTGATAAGGGTATAGAGATGCTGTCAATGTATACGGGCAGTTTTTTGGTAATTTTTTCTTCTATATTAAAGAAAAGCGTATCCGTGACTACATAAATCAATCTGAGTCCATCTAGCTGATCGGAAATCATAGGAATAAGACTTGAGCGAGTCAAAAATTTGATTTCGGTCGGGTTGTCCAGCGGAATATTGATAGGGGTGGCATTGATGCGCAAGGTTTTTCGGATCAGATTCCATCCACCACTAGTCACGTCAATTTTTATTTGTTTGGCCAGGGGATTGATGACAACCACACTGTCTTCAGCAAAGGTGTAAGACAATGGATAGTCTACCCGTGTGTCATACGATTTGTTCATGGCATTAAAAAACCAAAAGGTAGTTGCCCCTAAAATTGAGAGCACAACTACCTTCCAGTTATCTTTTAATCCAGGTAATAAAAACCTAAATATTCCCATTCAGTTTATTGTTCATAAAAACAATTAGCTCGCTAATTTTTTAGAATTTTCCATAGAGATGGAAGATTTTTCTATCTTCATTTTAGCGCCTTTGTCTATTTCTAAAGTTACGGTAGAGTCTTCTACTGACAAAACTTTACCATGGATTCCTCCAATGGTTACGACTTGATCTCCCTTAGCTACACCTTCAGAAAAAGTCTTTTGATCTTTCTGCTTTTTTTGCTGTGGTCTGATGAAGAAGAAATAGAAGATGACTACCATGACACCAATCATGATCAGATTTGAATAACCTGCGCCACCTGCAGCTGCTTGTAATAATATGAAGTTTAACATGCTTCGTTAATTGTTAAAAATGAATTGAGGACTTAAGACGGTGTGTCAGCATCTTTAGGTGCTGGAGTCACGTTAGCCTTGATTTTGATTCTTTGTTGTTTTGGGTAAGTGTTTGAAGTAATGGTCACCGTTTTGTTCTGGATACCAGGCTTTTTTCTACTGTTGAATTTCACTTTAATTTCGCCCTTTTCACCTACACCAATTGGCTCTTTTGGCCACTCAGGAACAGTACATCCACAAGATCCAGTGGCACTTGAAATGATCAATGGCGCGTCACCTGTGTTGGTAAAAGCAAACACATGCTCTACTACGTCTCCTTCATTGATGGTGCCGAAATCATGAGATTCTTCATTGAATGCAAACTCAGGAAGCGGACCTTCTGGCTTTACCTCTGGTTTATTATCAGCAGGTTTGACATTGTCAGATGCCGCAGATCTTTTAGTGGCTGTGCCAGAACCTTCTAACTCGGCTACACGGCCTTCTAATCTTGCAATTCTGCTTTCAACATCTGCACTTGAGCATCCTGTAGCTATCATGGCTAAAACCGCTAAGTATGCTGGAATCATTTTGATATTTTTCATAACTAGTATGTTTAATTGAAATTGTTCTTGAATTAAATAGGAGTAAAGTTAGTGAAGGAATGACAATCGAGCGATTGCGGAACCCTCCTTAACAACTATTTAACAATTGAATATTTGATTGGTTAGACTTCTTCTCCTTTGATTTTGGTGATGAGTCCATTGACGTCGTCAAGCAGGCGTTCGGCCTTTTCTTTGGCATCGTTCACGATTTTGTCCCCTTCTGATTTGGCTTCATTGTCGCTTAGCTCTTTGCCATCAATAAATTCTTTTACGATTTCATCCAACTTTTTGCTGTACTTATCCAGCTGGTATGAAAGTTTGTCTCTGGTATTTTCTCCTTTGTCTGGTGCATAGAGAATGCCCAAGATGGCACCTGCCGCTGCACCTGTTAAAAATGCTAAAAAGGAATTCGAATTTTTACTCATAATTATTTGTTGTCTAGCAGTCCGCGTCCACTTTTCTTGATTTGACCATCTTTCTGCAATTCTACCGAAAGTACATCCAAAAGGCCATTTACAAACTGTTTACTCTTAGGCGTACTATAAAGTTTCGATAACTCAATATATTCATTAATGGTCACTTTCACCGGAATGGATGTGAAATGAATCATCTCGCCAATGGCCATTTCTAAAATAATCCTATCCGTTAGCGCTACACGATCTATCTCCCAGTTTTTCGACTTTTCTTCGATCAAGCTTTCATACTGTTCTTCCTCATCGATTGCTAAATCGTAAAGCTCTTTCAAAAATAATAAATCCTCTTCCCAGTTCTTAGAAAGTTCCATCAATAATGGTTCACTTTCTTCACTTTCAATAGATTTTGCGGTTTTAAGGACCATGCTTTTCAGAATTGGCTTGTTTTCACTCCATCCTAAATCTAACGCCTCGAAATAATCGTTGATATTGTCGTTTTTGAATATGATGGATTTGTACAGGGTTTGCACGAATTCTTGATCATCCGCTAAGTTGGCTTTCGCCAAATTATCATACTCTACGAAAAACTCTTGCGGTTTTATGTATTCCTTGTACCATGCCCTAATAAGATCAGAATCCCAAGCCACATTTTTTCTGATGCGTTCTTCTTCCAAAGCTTCAAAACCCTTGAGTTTGTTGATGACAATATTTTTTGCAAAGTTATCGTGCGAATTGTTCTTCTTACGCTTTTCTGTCCCGATCAATCCTTGAATCTCTACCACGATGTACAAGAACTTGATATAATCGTCGTAGATAGAAGTGATTCCAGAGAGCAGCCGTTTTTTGAAATGATCTTTATTGGCTACTAGCCGATTGAGGTAGGTTTGCTGATGCGCCTTGATCAACTTTACTATTTCTGGCTTGGTTTCTTCGGGAATAGCATCAGCACCTTTGCGAATCAAGGCTCCAAAGGCTTTGCCTGTTTGTTCCCGATCCTTGGCCAATTCCTCTTTGTCTTGCACCTCCATTGAGTTAAGGTCAGGAAGAAAGTGATCCTCTGCCTCTTTTTTGCAAATGTTGAATTCGGCCTCTCGGGCGGTATGATAGGCAAAAATCGCTTGCATACCTTTAATACGTAAAGAACGTCTGTTTAGCATTAAATCAAAGTTTTGAGCGACACGAAGGCCACTCTGGTAATTTATAGTGGCAATTTGTTATTTCCAATCGCTGCAATTCTATTTTCAGCGATTTGGATGGCAGCTGCCTGTGGTGTTGCACCAGATTTGGCACATAACTCGAAAACCTCTAAAGTGGTATCGTAGATGCGCTCTGTTTGGTTCATCACTCTGTCTCTATTATAGTTGCCTTCATATTCGTAGTACACATTAGTGATTCCACCTCCATTGATCAAGAAGTCCGGGGCATATAATATACCCTTATTCACCAGTGCTTTACCATGAATATTTTCATCAAGCAATTGATTGTTGGCTCCACCTGCAACTATATCGCAGTTGAGCTTTTCAATACTGTTGTCATTTAAAGTGCCGCCCAATGCGCAAGGTGCATAGATGTCAAAATTGGCATCAAACACCTGGTCTGCAGATACTACTTCTACAGGGAATCGGTCAGTCACTTTTTTAATTTTATCTTCAAAAATATCTGAAATCATTACTTGAGCTTTTTCTTTCACTAAGTTTTCAATCAGATAGGTACCCACATTACCAGTGCCTTGTACCAATATTTTTTTTCCTTCTAGTTTTTCAGAGCCGTAGGCCTTTTTGGCTGCGGCTTTCATTCCCATATATACGCCGTAGGCGGTCACAGGAGAAGGGTCGCCAGAGCCACCCATGAAATCTGGCAAGCCAGTGACATAAGGAGTTTCCATTCGGACATATTCCATGTCTTTGGTACTCATATTAACATCTTCAGCTGTCCAGTACTTTCCGCCCAGACTGTTGACGAATTTTCCAAATCGCCTCATCAAGGCCTCGTTTTTCAGCTTGCGAGCATCACCAATCAAAACTGCTTTTCCACCACCAATATTTAAGCCAGCGATCGCATTCTTCAAAGTCATACCTCTTGATAGTCTAAGTACATCAGTCAGAGCTTCCCTATCTGAGGCATAATGCCACATTCTGGTACCACCCATGGCTGGCCCTAGAACCGTATTGTGGATGGCAATGATAGCTTTCAACCCAGTAGCTTTGTCGTGACAAAATACTACCTGCTCGTGATTCATCTCTTCTATTCCTGAGAACAATGACACTTCTTCTTTTTTAAGTGGTTCGTTCACCTCTATCATATTTTTGGGTTTATGATTGTTAATGTTGTTGGGTACTGAAAATAAGCGCAAAGTTAGCCTATTTTTAGTCAGATCAAGAAATTAAGTAATTGATTAATTTAGATTTTGTACATCTGCATAAAGCATAATTTTAATCGGACATAATGCCAACTTTCAAAAAATAATGCCGTTTGAACTTTGTATTATTGCATTTTGAAAAGCATTTTTCGGCCATTCTGAATGAAAGACCTCGCACATCTGAATAAGTATTTTTTTAAGTACAAGTATCACTTGATCTTAGGAACCGTGTTTATTATCATTTCTAATTTATTTGGAGTGATACCTGCCGTGGTGGTGAGACATTCCTTTGATTTGATTCAAGGAAGTTTTCAGGTGTTTAATGGCTTTGAAGGATTCAATCTGCAAAAGGACACCTACGATCTATTTGCCTCCAGTATATTGATTTTTGGTTTGGTTATTTTGGCGGCAGCCATACTCAAAGGCATTTTTATGTTTTTCATGCGTCAGACCATTATTGTGATGTCTAGATTGATTGAGTATGATCTCAAAAACGAAATTTATGAGCATTATCAAACACTGCCGCTTAGTTTTTATCGCAAGAATAATACGGGCGATTTGATGAACAGAATATCTGAAGATGTAAGTCGCGTGCGGATGTATGTGGGGCCTGCCATCATGTATGGGATCAATTTGTTCACCATGTTTCTGATTGTAATTCCGTTTATGTTGTCGATCAATGTGGAATTGACATTGTACTCTTTACTGCCCTTACCTTTTCTTTCGTTTAGTATTTATTATGTCAATAATATTATCAATAAGCGCTCTGAAGAAATTCAGGAAAGTCTGTCCGATCTATCCACATTTGTGCAAGAGGCATTTTCAGGTATCAGAGTGATCAAAGCCTTTGTTCGTGAGCAGGATTATAATGATAAATTCTCTGCGGCTAGCAATGACTATAAGAACAAATCACTAAAACTTGCCTTTGTGCAGTCCCTGTTTTTCCCACTGATCATGAGCCTAATTGGTCTCAGTGTGATTCTAACCGTCTATGTTGGGTCAATTGGTATTTTGCAAGGGGAGTTGAGCACGGGCAACATAGCTGAATTTATCATTTATGTAAATATGTTGACCTGGCCTGTGACGGCCTTAGGTTGGATTACAAGTATTATTCAGCGAGCGGCCGCTTCACAAAAGCGTGTGAATGAATTCCTTCATACTAAAAATGATATTGTTTCAGGAAAAAATATTGAGAAGGAAATAGAGGGGGATTTAATTTTTGAAAAGGTAAAATTCACCTATCCTGACTCAGGCATAGAGGCACTCAAAGCGGTCTCTTTTAGTGTGAAATCAGGCGAGTCAATTGCTATTATTGGGACAACCGGATCAGGGAAAAGTACTATCGCCAACTTGCTGTGCAGGATGTATGATACCACTGCAGGAGAGGTGAAAATAGATGGCATTTCTATCAAGGATTATTCATTGTCTACGGTCAGAGGCAATATTGGATATGTGCCGCAAGATGTGTTTCTATTCTCTGAGTCCATTGCAGACAATATTGCCTTTGGAAATCAAAAACTTAGTGATGCTCAAATTAGACAGGCATCTGATCACGCCAACCTCACCGAAAACATAGATCGTTTTCCAAAGGGATTTCAAACGATGCTGGGCGAGCGAGGTATTACCTTATCTGGAGGGCAAAAGCAGAGAGTTTCTATTGCCAGGGCAATAGCTCGCGAGCCAAAAATTTTGATCATGGATGATTGCCTGTCTGCAGTAGATACCAAAACAGAAAACAGCATTCTCAATAGTATGAAAAAAATAATGGTGGGCCGTACAACTGTCATTATCTCCCACCGCGTATCGTCTGCACAGCTTGCCGACAAAATTATTGTATTAGACGATGGTCTCATTGTAGAGCAGGGCTCTCACCAGGAATTGATGGGGCTGGAGGGTACGTATAAGTCCCTATACCAGAAACAAATACAAGGCGAGGAGCTATCCGTTTGACCAGAATCCCTCGCCTTATTAACTATAGCGGTTTAAAAGATGTTGTGGAAGTTTTTCTCTTCACTTCACTCCTACATTTAGATCAGCAATGAGACAATGAATATGACTGTCACGATAATTAGAAGTTTTGACATGTTATCTGTTTTCATCTCCTTAAAGTTTAGTTTTTGATGTGTTTTAGTGTTTTCAACATTTATTGTTTTGGCTAAAGTACGAGGCTATATCAGGCTGGATGCGTATTATTTGGACGAATAGCGTGTGGTTTACCTCATGTACACCTGGAGGGAATCAGAGCTGTCAGAAAACTAAACTTATGTGTCAGACGAGCTAAGTTTTCAATTTTGATTTCAATGACGTATTCTTACATGTCCACAAAAAATAGAATCATGAAAAATTGCTTGCTGGTCTTCCTGACCCTACTATCTATTCAGTTAAAAGCTCAAAAAGTGTATGTACACTGTGGGAGTCTAATAGACGGCTATTCGGACAAACCTATTCTGGCGCACACAGTGATTATCTTAGATGATAGGATTCTAGAAATAAAGAAGGGCTATTTAAAACCAACTGAAGAGGCCAGTTTAATAGACCTAAAGGAGTATACTGTGCTTCCTGGATTGATTGATATGCATGTGCATTTGGAACATGAAACAGGCCTAAATAAATACATGAACAAATTCACCCAAAATCCTGAAGACAAAGCTTTCGAATCCGTGGTGTATGCAGAGCGAACCTTAATGGCTGGATTTACTACAGTAAGAGATTTGGGAGGTTCGGGTGTGAATATTTCATTGCGCAATGCCATAAATAAGGGATTGATTGATGGACCTAGAATATATACAGCTGGAAAAGCATTGGGTGTGACTGGTGGGCATGCAGACCCTACCAACGGGTACAGTCAAAAACTCATGGGTAATCCAGGCCCAAAAGATGGTGTGGTCAATGGGGTAGAAGATGCCAGACAGGCAGTTCGACAGAGATATAAGAATGGCGCAGACCTAATTAAAATAACTGCTACTGGTGGAGTGCTTAGTTTGGCCAAAAATGGTACAGGCCCACATTTTCAAGAAGATGAAATTCGTGCTATAGTCGAAACGGCCAAAGACTATGGGTTTCACGTGGCTGCTCATGCTCATGGAGATGAAGGCATGCAACGTGCAGTGAGAGCGGGAGTCACCACCATCGAGCATGGCACCTACATGAGTGAAGAAACCATGCAAATGATGAAGGATAGAAACACTTATTTTATTCCTACACTTTTAGCAGGAGATTTTGTGGCTGAAAAAGCTGCTGAGGATGGCTATTATCCTGACATCATTGTGCCAAAAGCTGCAGCTGTTGGGCCTCAGATTTTTGACACATACAAGAAAGCCGTGAAGTTTGGTGTGCCTATGGGATTTGGAACTGATGCGGGCGTCTTTCTGCATGGCGACAACGGAAAGGAGTTTGAGCTAATGGTCGCTGGTGGGATGTCAGCCATGCAAGCCATCAAATGTGCAACTTCTATCAATGCCGCCATCTTGAATGAATCGGAAAATCTAGGAGGAATCAAGGAGGGAGTCTATGCAGACCTGATCGCCATAAAAGGTGATCCAGTGAAAGACATTAAATTATTGCAAGCCATTCCTTTTGTGATGAAAGGTGGAAAGGTGTACAAGTCTGAATGATGATTATTTGGCAAACATCTCGACAATTACTGAGTTGTCATCATATAGTTTTTCAAGCGTGTAATTATCCAGTTCTAGGCCTCTTTCTTTAGCGAGAAGCTGAAGTTTGGCTTCTACTTTTTTCGTGTTGGGCATCACCAATGGATGCATAGTCAATGCTGCTTGAAAAGTGGTCTGCCCTTTTATTTCCAGTACTTTTAGTCCAGCAGGGATCATAGACACTTCGTCTTCGAGCAGCACACCAACAAATCTTCTGCTCTCATATTCTCCCAGCGTGTCATCCTTGTAGTTGATAATGGATAAGGTGCCTGTCAAGTCGCCATTGGCAATGTATCCTTTCATTTCTTCGAATAAAAAATGTTCTTCTTTGGAGGTTAGACGACCCTTGATTTCCTTACCCGCCAAACTGTAGGAATTGTTTTTAGAAACGGCTGTTTGAACTTCTTCAAATCCGCCCAAGCTAAAATAAATGCTAAGCAAAATCACAAACAGTGCTGTGAACGAGGCGAACCAATAGATGTATTTTTTAGTCTGAGTATTGAGTGGCATATACTTTTAATTAATGCACAAAATTAAGAAATAATAAAAGGAGGAAATGAAAAAGACAGGTTGTTGACCTCTGCTTTTGTCACTTTTTTTTGAACGCGCTGAATATTAGGGATTTGGTCTGCAGCTATTTTTTATATATTGATCCACTAATAAATAGGTTTTGTTATAACCTAATGGAACCCTGCTTGTTGTTAGTTCGCAATCAAAACTCATTTCATCATTGTCTTTAATTTGATGAAAATCAAAGTGAGGTACTGGTGCGTCTTGACAGGCTATTGGTCGCGAGAAGTCCTCCAGTCTGCCGGTTGCAATTCTATTCAGTTCGTTTAAAACACTTCTGACTTTGCTTTCATCATTAAAGTCACCAAGCAATTGTACCCTGGATCGAATTTCTAAGTCGCGGCCTATTACTTTTCCAGACCTGATCACAACTGCAGAATCAATTACAAACTCATTTCTAAAAAAAGTATGAACAGTAGCCAACTTTACAAAGTTAGGGTTCTTAGAGAAGTCGAGCCCTTGATAAAAATCCTTGATTTCAGTTGAGCCATTTTCGTGTATAAACGAGTCAATGGGCAGTTCTCTTTTGTCGTACCAGATTTCGTGCATTTGATACTCATATCCCTCAAGTGTATTACCATTTCGTGATTCACTTTCAGTGCATTTGGCATACATACTTGCTTCCTTGGCTAGGTAGTGGAATCCGTTCTTTTCGATAAAAAATGGAATTTTATAATTTTCCTTGAGCTTCCATTTGCCCTGATATTTGTAGCATGGGTAGTTACAGTCTTCAGGCAAATCGTCTAGTTTGACATACGGACTGACAAATGAAGTTTCAAACGTCCAGCGGAGCATTTCATCCCTTTTCGGAATTTTTTCGAGAGACTCCTCGATGCTTGAAATATTGATGATGCCCATCAGTGCGAGCAGAATAAGCACTAACAAAGCTGTGGCGATAAAAATCCATACTTTGTTTCTTACCCAATCTGTTTTTTTTACTCCTGTTTTAAGTTCTGATTCCAGGTTTTGGATGGTAAGTATTCTATCCAGATTTTGAATAGCTCGTTGATATTCACCTTCTGTGGCAGTTTTATTTATGAGTCGTGAAAATTGTGCGTCGCTGTAGCCTAGCTCTCTTGAAATATCAGAGTTGCTCGATTTTTCAAATCTGTGTATCTCTGAATCGTATTTTCCGAAGAGCTTTTTAAGCTTAGAAATGAAGTCTTTGTAGAGTAATTCCATGCGAGAATAAAAAACTAAGCTAAACTATCTGGGTTAATTTTAATATGCTCAATTGGTGAAATCCAATAAAATTCACTAAAAAGGGATATAATTTTTTGAATTAGGACTTTTTCGAATCCAAACCAATACAATTACAAATAATTCAAAACAAAATTCTCAGTTGAATTGCATGATCTACTGGGAGTTTAATACAGATACAAAAAACAAAATTCTATGATTAAAGCACTACTAATAAGAGTTTGGTGTATGGGTTTGTTTCTGTTTGCCTATCAGGCGAATGCACAGCAGCAAATACAAGGCACCGTGAAAGACTCGTATGGAGAATCGCTCATTGGAGTGACGATACTAGAGCAAGGCACTACCAATGGTACTATTACGGACATTGATGGAAACTACATGATAACAGTGGCTGGTTCAGAATCTATTCTAGCCTTTAGCTATGTTGGGTACAAAAAGGAAAACAGATCAGTAGGATCGCTATCAAGGATTGATCTTGTTCTAACTGAGGATTCAGAGCAGTTAGAAACAGTGGTCGTGACAGCCTTGGGGTTTGAACAGAAACAAGATGATTTGGGATATGCTACCTCTGTGGTCTCTAATGAGAGCATTGCTAAATCTGGTGAATCTACCCTTTTAAATTCCCTTTCAGGTAAATCCTCAGGGATAAGAATTTCCAGAAATTCGGGAGACCCTGGCGCAGGGGCATTTATTCAAATTAGAGGGTTGTCTTCTGTTACTCGAAATTCACAACCGTTGATCGTTGTAGATGGCGTGCCAATAAGTAATGCCTCAAGAGGAAACAACGAAGGAATTGCTCAACAGTCCAGATTGAATGATATAAACCCCAATGACATTGAGTCAGTATCCGTCTTGAAGGGTGCAAGTGCGGCAGCGCTTTGGGGCACTCAGGCACTAGGAGGGGTGATTATGATTAAAACTAAGTCTGGCAAATATAATCAAGACCTCCAGGTCAGTTTCAAATCGAGCTACTCGGTAGATGTGATCAACAGAAAGTATCCTCTTCAAACCAAATTTGGCCAAGGAAACAATGGAGTTTGGGCACCAAACGTAGTGGACTCCTGGGGAGATAAAATTTCGGACAGAACAGGAGGAGAGGATGAACTAGATACCTCTGGTGAATATTTCATGGATCAGAACGGAAAAGTCTGGTACCCAGTCGTATCCAAAAATTCACAAACAATTTATGATGATTTTAATTTTGATCAAATTTTTCAAAACGGTCATTTTTGGGAGAACAACATAAGCCTCACTGCTGGCAATGACAAAGGCAATATATTTTTTAGCATAGGTGATATGAATCAGGAGGGGATCATCAAAAACAACTCTGATTATCGAAGAACCACAGTTCGGACCAATGCAGAGTATCTGATGACCAGCAAGCTCAGAATCAATGCCAATTCAACATATATCAAAACAAAGTCAAACAGAATACGACGAGGGGCAAGTTCGTCGGGTCTTTATTTAGGCTTGTTGCGTACGGCACCCGATTTTGACAACTCAGGGTATAGGGGGTCATATTTTGGCCCGGGAAATGTGGCTCCAATTGTGAATAGACATAGATCCTATCGGAATCCGGTTGGTAGTTCAGGTTCAGCAGGATACAACAATCCTTCTTGGACAATCAATGAACAACAAGACTTGGCAGAAGTAGATCGCTTCATAAATACTTTCAAACTTACCTATTCGCCTACGACTTGGTTAGATTTAATTGGCAGAGTAGGGATTGATCACTATAGCGAAGAAAGAGAACAATTTTATACACCTGGTTCAGCAGCTGGAGCATTCGGCACAGGGTTGTTTAGCAATGAGACGGCAGTCAATGCGATCTTCAATATGGACTACATAGCCAAGGCCTCCAAGAGTTTTGGCGACAATTTTTCTGGTACATTGCTGGTCGGGTTCAACTACAACAATAGAAGAACTCAGGTGGATGGAAGTGAGATCAACAACTTTATTCAATATGCTGATGTAGCAGGTATTACTAGAGATATAGACAATGCCCTGCCAGAAAACAGATCTGTAGCTAGTTCTTATGGCTCAGAGCGAACGGTTGGGACTTATTCGGAGTTGACCGTTTCGGCCTATGATATGCTATTCGCTACGGGTACTGTTAGAGCAGAATCTGCCTCTACTTTTGGTGACGCGGATAACACCTTTGTTTTCCCCTCAGTGACATTAGCTTGGAAATTTTCTGAATTGCTCGATTTTGACTTTTTGTCTTTTGGTAAGTTGAGAGGATCCTATGGCGAAGTAGGAGTGCAACCAGCAAGATATAGTACATCCAATGTATTTGTGTCACCAACATACGCTGATTCTTATGGTGGCGGATTGTCGCTTGGTCTGTATGGAAATGGAGGGTTTGTGCCTAGCACGAATAGAGGTAATCCAAGCCTAAAGCCAGAGCGGAAAAAAGAATTTGAAGTAGGTTCAGATCTTCGGTTTTTGGGTGATCGTTTGTCTTTGAGTGGGACATATTTCAATAACACCACGTCCGATGTATTATTGGATTTTCCTGTCGCAAACAGCCGGGGTTATGATGAAATCTATGCGAATGCAGCAGAAATTAAGAATAGTGGTGTGGAGCTGGATTTGGGCTATACTGTACTAAGAACTAGCCATCTATCATGGCAACTGAACTTTATCTATACACAAGTTGACAATGAAGTAACGGATTTAGTCGGGGTAGAATCACTGGAGCTTGGTGGTCTATCAGCAGTGAATAATCGCGTAGTAGAAGGTCAACCACATGGTATTCTTTGGGGCTCTCGAACGCTTAGAGACGATGACGGGAATATCGTTTACGACGCTTTTGGTTTTCCAGAACAAGATGAAGAAGAGGGGATTATTGGCGATCCCAATCCAGACTGGCAGGGTTCAATAATTTCAACATTAAAATACAAGGGATTTACGCTTTCGGCTCTTTTTGAGACTTACCAAGGGGCAGATATTTATGCCGGAACTAAATCGGCACTGTATGATTTGGGCAGATGGGAGGATTCAGGCCTAGAAACAACTGCTAATCAAAACCTGCTCGATTATAATGGCAATGTGATCCTCGCTGGAACTACTTTCAGAGGCACCATTGGTGACTTTGGTGCTGGCCCCGTGGCGTTGACTCAACCTTGGTACTCAGGTGATGGTGGTTTTTTCGGCAATGGCAACGACGAACTGTACATTGAAGACGGGTCTTGGACTAGACTCAGAGAGCTTAGCTTGTCTTATGCTTTGACATCTCCATGGTTGAAATCTAAAACAGGATTGAGATCAGCTGAAATTTCTGTTACAGGTAGAAATTTATTGCTATGGACTCCATTCGAAGGCAACGATCCGGATACTAACTTCAGTGGTGTGAGCAGTGGTCGTGGAATTGACTATTTCAACAACCCAGGAACCAAGTCCTACATCTTCACACTTTTGTTAAACTTTTAATCAACAGAACAATGAAAAGTATATTTAGTATAAAAAATATTTGGGCATTGTCTCTTTTGCTTGGGGCATGTAGTGGTTTGGTAGAGGATTTGAATGACAATCCGAACAGCCCAATTACCGCACCTTATCAGAATATTTTAACAGGGGCAGAAGTTGGTAATATTGTGCTACAGACTGGAGAGACTGCCCGAAGAGCGGGTATCTTTTGTGGATACTATACAGGTATTGATAGACAGCATCAAGGATTTAGCACCTATACGGTTACTACAAGCGACTTTGATGCACTATGGGATGACGCTTTTGTAAATACCTTGAGGAATGCAAGAATAACCGAGGAAGTTGCACTCGAAGCAGGCATAGAAGGAGTTACTAAAGGGATTACTCAAGTGCTTCAGGCCATGGCTTTTGGTACAGCTACTTCTCTATATGGTGATATTCCATTCGATGAAGCTGCGTTCGAATTTGAAAACCCAACTTATGAAGATCAGGTTCAGGTTTATGGTAAGATTCAAATGTTACTAGATGCAGCGATCATCAATTTACAAACAGGAACAGGAAGACCAGCAGCAGGTTCGGAAATATATTTAGACGGAGATCCAGTAGCATGGATAGAAGTAGCCAACTCCTTGAAGGCACGGTACTACATGCATACCAAGGAATATGCGAACGCCTATGGTGCAGCCTCTGTAGGTATATCTTCTATGGCTCGTTCCTTGTATGCGCCACACGGTACTGGAGCGGATGAGTCTAATCTCAGCTATCAATTTTTTGCCGTGGAGGTTCGTGGAGCAGATCTGATTGTATCCGATTTTATGGCCAGTATGGTAGCTCCTGATGGGGCGATCAGCCCTGATATTACTAATTATCGAGGAAATGCTAAGACCAACGAAACTGCCAGATTCAATTTTCTCTTTCAGGTCAATTCTGCAGGTGTTCAACCCAACACTGGAGATGGCTGGGCTTCCCAAACTGCTTCAGCACCCTTGATTACTTACGAAGAGAATCTATTGATTTTGGCTGAAGCGGGGCTAAGAAGTGCTGGATTTGCTACTGGACTCACACACCTCAATGACTTTAGAATTTTTATGGCATCTGGCGGTTATATGACCAATGCAGATCTGGCTCAGATTCAGTATGATATATATGTCACAGCCGACTTTCAGGCAGGAGGTATGGAAAATATAGACGGACTTTCTGTAGACAACGCCTTACTGCGTGAGGTTTTGGAAGAGAGGTATGTGACTTTGTTTGGACAAATAGAAGGATTTTCGGATACTAGACGAACTCTGGGCGAATCAGCAGTTAGAGTTCCTGTTGTACCTAATGAAGGCACTGATCTTCCTGGTCGTTTTATATATCCACAGTCTGAAATAGACAGAAATAGCAGTACGCCTAATCCTTTGCCTGGCTTATTCGATCCTACTACGGTCAACTTATAAACTAATCATATAGTAATGATACAATTGATTAAAAGACAAAAAATATGGTTGTTAATTGTTTTGGTGACGTGGACATCGTTTGTCCACGCTCAGAAGAAAGACACTCTGCGAGTACTTTTTGTAGGAAATAGTTTCACTTATTTTTTCAATCTTCCTCAGGTGGTTTCATCTATGGCAGAGACACAAGGCCAAGTTATTATCACTAGGCAGTCCACTGTAGGAGGCTCCAATTTGGAGCAACACTGGAAAGGAGAAAAAGGTACCAAAACACGTGAGATATTAGACAATGGACAGTGGGATTATGTGGTTTTTAACAACCATAGTTCGAGTGCTATTGATACGCCAGAGAGTTTTATGGACTATGGTCAAAAGTTTGCTAAGTTGGTGAGACAAAAAGGAGCTGAACCCGTTTGGATGATGACCTGGGCCTACAAATCGAATCCGTTGATGCAGGATGCCATTACTGAGGCGTACAAAAAGTTGGCTTCAATCACCAAATCTGATTATGTACCCTGTGGCCCTCTGTATGCTAGTGTCCGAAGTCTGAGACCAGATATGGAATTATTTCATGATGACAAACATCCGTCTTCGAATGGTACTTATCTTTTAGGCTTGGCGTTTTACAAATATTTCTTTGGGTTGGAAACTAATGGTATCCCTGAAAGGCTAACAACCACAGACATTGATGGAGAAAAGTTATACTTGATATTCATGACACCATCTGATGCTGACTTCTTGCAAAAATTGGTGGATGATTTCACTATTTCAGAAAGGAGAAGTGCTGATGAATAAGAAAAATAGAGATCGAATCGCTCTCTTCTTAGGGCCAGCTCTTTTTATTGCAAGTCAGCTTTTAGATAGGCCTGCTCATATGAGTCAGGAGGCCTATAGTGTCTTTGGGGCTACTTTGTGGATAGCTGCCTGGTGGATATTCGAAGCGGTACCCATTGCAGTTACGGCTTTGCTGCCTATCGTGCTATTTCCCATGACTGGCGCCTTAGACATAGCATCTACCACTACCGCTTTTGGGCACAAGTATATTTTTCTATACATGGGTGGGTTTATACTGGCTATTGCGATTGAAAAATGGGGTTTGCATAAACGTGTGGCTTTGCACATCATTAATTTGATAGGCACCAATATTCAAAAGATCATATTAGGATTTATGGTAGCCACGGGTTTTTTGTCCATGTGGATATCTAATACCGCTACATCCGTCATGATGCTGCCAATTGGAATGGCTATTGTCTCTCAGTTCAAAAGAAATGAGGGTCAGGGGGGAAATCAAGGAGAGAAGTTTGGAAAGGCACTGATGTTGGCCATAGCTTATAGCGCATCTATTGGCGGTTTGGCTACCTTGATTGGTACGCCTCCTAATCTAGTACTGGCAGGGATTCTAGAAGAGCTGTATCATGTGAAACTGACTTTTTTTCAATGGCTCAAATTTGGGCTTCCCGCTTCGGTCATGTTGATACTAATCTGTTGGAGATACCTGACGAAATATTCATTCAAATTTGATAATAATCAATTCCCTGGAGGAACGGTAGAAATCAAGCGAATGCTGACAGACTTAGGAAAAATTAGCTACGAGGAAAAGTCTGTATTAATTGTGTTTGCTTTTACAGCTATGGCTTGGATATTCAGATCGCTGTTGCAAAAGGTTATGCCGGGTCTGGATGATTCTATCATTGCAATAATTGCCGGGATTGTCCTATTTACTTTGCCTGCAAAAAGTCAAAAAAGAAAACTGATCACTTGGGAAGAAGCAGTGAAATTGCCTTGGGGGATTATTCTACTTTTTGGTGGAGGTATGGCTTTGGCCAAAGGCTTTACTAGTACAGGTTTGGCTGAGTGGATTGCCATGCAGATGGCTCAATTGCAAGGACTGAAAATGATTGTCTTGATGTTGATACTGGTTGCGATGGTCAATTTTTTGACCGAGATCACTTCAAATTTGGCAACTACGGCCATGTTGTTGCCAGTATTGGCGCCTATGGCTTTTGCATTTGATCTTCATCCGTTTATGATTATGGCATCGGTCACGTTGGCTGCTTCATGCGCATTTATGTTGCCTGTAGCCACACCACCCAATGCGGTTGTTTTTGGATCAGGTTATCTGAGAATTCGAGATATGGTTAGATCAGGAGTGGTGATGAACATCATTTCTATTATTCTGATTACAGTCTTTACTTACTTTTTACTCCCTTATTTATGGGAATTCGACCCAACTTCTTTCCCAAAGGCATTTAAGGCTTTTCTGGATTGACAATAAGAAACAAAACGAACGATACGATGAAAAATTTATATAAAAAATTCTTTAGAACTGTGTTGGCTGTCATGTTGCCAGTCATGGTTTTGACTTCATCCTGTGAAGATGAAAGTGATCTAGAAATCACCAATGATTTAAGGGTTCTTCTGGTCAAGGCCAATGGAGAAAACATTACCACGGGCGTGGTGGGTGTAGCAAATGAAAATGTAGTGATTGAAATTACATTTTCACATGCCCTGGATCAGGTATCTTTTGAGGCAGCTCTGAGTATTTCGGGATCACCTACTTATACTTTGTCTTATGATGAGACGGGATCTTTTGCGTCATTGAGTTTCCCAGCTTTGGATTACGAAACTTCTTACACATTGGATTTGCCAATTGGTACATATGGTGCAGGAGACGAAGCGCTCGACAAAGCGTTCAATCTCACTTTCACTACGAAAGAATTTGTTCCTCCTACGTTGACATTATCAAGTGAAGAGACAATACTCACTGAAGGGCTAGCTGCCATGGTGACGGCCACTATCAGCGAGGCTATTAGTGTTGATGTCACCTTGGATCTAACTTTTTCAGGAACGGCAACTAAGGATTCGGATTACACGGCTAACCTTGAAAGTCTGACGATTGCTGCAGGTTCTACTAGTGCTGCTGCCGAATTGACTATAGAAAGTGATGCTATATCTGAAGGAGAAGAGACTATAATAATTATAGCAGTCTCAGTTAATAATGCAATTTACGACGAAAATGATGTGACTATTTCTCTTTTTGATCTATTACCAAAAATGGAGCTAAAGGGAGTCATGGAGTTGGACAACTACATCAACGGAACTGATGGACGAGTTCGTGCGATCCACATATTAGTTACTGAAGATATTGCGAATTTGGGTGAGTATGGAATAGAAATAGCTGCCAACGGAGCAGCTCCAGACCCAGCTGATATAGATTTCACTTTTACTGATTTGACAAGTGCTTCTGCTGGAGAACACCTCCTTATTGTCAGAACTGATGATGAGGCGAATGCTTCTGCTTATTTCGAATCGAGTTATGCAGATTTCACTGTTATTACCTCTGATGCGATTACACAAAATGGAGATGATGCCATATTGCTTTATCAAAATGGTGTTTCTGTAGAATCTTTTGGAGATCCAGGTGTAGATGGTACTGGTGAAGCCTGGGAGTATACTGACTCATGGGCGTATAAGCTGGCAGATGAGTGGATTTATGGAGGTGTAGGCTGTGTAGAATTTGCCACAGGTACTGGAGTGGTGTCTACCTCTGAATGTATCTATCCATTTAGTTCTGAAGGAATAGAATTTAGAGGGATTATGTCATTGAGCATGGCAGCAGGCAATGGCAGAGCGTATCATTTTAGAGCACAAAAAGATATTGACGACTTGAGCCAATTTGGAGTTGGTATTGCAGCCAATGGACAAGAAACCTCTGATGGGGTTGAATATAATTTTCCTGCACAATCGGCTAGTGAAGGAGAGCATATTTTGCTTTATAGAGATAGTGACGAGTCAAGGCTCACGGATTATTTTGGGTCTTGTTTTGCTTCTTTTGAACATGCCATCCCTTCTGACTTTGTTACTTCCAATGGAAACGATGTCATAGAACTTTTTAGCGGTACCACATTGATAGAAACGTATGGCGTACTAGGTGTCAATGGCGAAGGTGAACCTTGGGAATACACAGGCTCCTGGGCTAGCAAAGTAAATGCTACCTGGACTTATGCGGGCGTGGATTGTACGAGAGACGCTATAGACAACGCAACTTCAGGATGTTCATACACGCTTTGCGATTAATAGTTAAAGCATTTTTTGAAATGGAAGGTTTCTGGTTTTTGCAGAAACCTACCAATATCAGTTAATTATGGGAATTGATTTGAGAATTTGGACTTTAGGTTTTGTGTTGACAATCGGAGCTTGCTCGGATGGAGAAGAGATAGTAAGTCCAGTGAAAGTAATATCTGCGACCGTAAATGGCGCATTAATAAAAAATGGGGACACAAATATTGCGATTGATTTTAGTTTGGAAATCGTATTCGACACTAGTTTGGATACTGATGTAGTGAGCCAGTATTTGCACTTCACTACATCTGATCAAACAGTAGTATATGATCTCACTTTTGCGAATGCTACCTCCAAGCTTATAGTCACTGCTGATCTGGTGTATAATACTACATACGAATTAGTCATGGCTGTAGGGCCAATAGGCTTAGCAGGAGAAGTTTTAGAGACACCTCTGAGCTTGGCCTTTACTACAGCAGAAGACGAAGTGATTAGATCCATGGCTCCGTGTACGAATACGGGATCTTGTCTCAATACCACAGAATTAACAACGGGAGATGGTACAGGATCATTTACATTTTATGCTAATTATCCCATTTATGAACCTAATGCTACTTGGGAAAATTTGTCACAAGCTATAATAGTTGTTCATGGATTAGAAAGAAATGCAGACGACTACTATAGCTATTTGAATAGTACGCTAGAGCAGGAAGAATTGCAGGAAAATACTATTTTGATCGCCCCATTTTTCAAAAATAATGGAGAAGCAGAAAATGATGATTTATACTGGAATGGCTCTGCCTGGAGAGAAGGGCAAAATTCAATAAGCAATGTCAAGCTAAGTTCATTTGCAGTATTGGATTCATTAATTACACAGCTTGCTAATTCTGAATTGTTTCCAGTGCTTGAAGAGATTTTAATTACAGGGCACTCATCAGGAGGGCTGTTTACGCAAGTGTATGCTATTGCTAATAGAGCGGAAAATCAAAACTCGGCGTTATCCTTCACCTATATGCCGTCCAACAGTCAGTATTATTATTACCCCAATGGATTTAGGTATGACGAAGACATACAAGTGTATACAGAGCCATCAAGCTGTGCCTTGTACGATTCGTGGCCCTTGGGTTACAAAAGTTTGCCATCATACTTGGATGGCGTGTCTCTAGAGACTTTCAACGGGCAGTTGACTGACCGTACCATCACTTACCTGCTTGGCAACGGAACGGGCAGCGACGGTTCATTAAATACTAGTGATTGCAAAGCTACACTACTGGGATCGACCAGATTTAGCAGAGGAGAAAATGTATTTGCTCATGCTCAGCACTACTTTTCACCTGCTAACCAAACGAAGGAGATTGTCCAGGGAATTGGCCACGATGGGCAAGGCATGTATCAATCCTCTGAATTCAAAGCTATTTTATCAGAGCTATTCAAATAAGCAATTATTAGCCTCACACAGGAAGTAGCCTGTGTGATTTCCCCTTTGACATCCGATCAAAATTGATCTGGCTGGGACATTAGTGAATTTACATTTTAAAATAATTATTAAATAAGAAATGATCGAATCAGGAATAAAATCAAATAAGTGCGGTTTATCCGATATAGGAATAACACAGGTCACAGAGGCCCATTGGAATCTATCTCCTTCAGAATTGACTGAGATCGCATTGCAAAACCGAGAAGGACAGCTGACTGATACTGGAGCATTGATGTGTGATACAGGGAAATTTACAGGTAGATCTCCGAAGGATAGATATATCGTGCAGGATGGCTTGACAAAAAGTGCTGTGTGGTGGGGAGAGATCAATATCCCCATGGATTCCGAAAAATTTGATCTGTTATACGCCAAAATGATAGGGTTTCTTGCAGGGAAAAAAGTATTTGTGCGTGATGCCTATGCTGGTGCAGACAAGACGCATCGTATCGACCTTAGAGTGATCAACACACTGGCTTGGCACAATTTGTTTTGCTACAATATGTTTATCGAACCAGAAGAATATAAGTTGGAAACTTTCGTGCCCAATTTTACCATTATCAATTGTCCAGAGTTTGAGGCCAATCCTGAAACAGATGGAACAAGAGCGAAAAATTTTGCAGTAATCAATCTGACCAAAAGGATTATTCTGATAGGGGGAACGGGCTATTCAGGAGAAATGAAAAAGGGGATCTTTTCTGTACTGAATTTTCTGCTCCCCTTAGAAGATGGAGTACTACCCATGCACTGTTCGGCCAATATGGGAATAGAAGAGCGCGATACGGCTATTTTCTTCGGTCTGTCTGGCACTGGCAAGACCACTCTCTCTGCTGACCCCAATAGAATTTTGATTGGGGATGACGAGCATGGCTGGACAAGTGAAAATGTGTTCAATTTTGAAGGAGGATGTTATGCCAAGACCATTGGATTATCTGAGGAGAATGAACCAGACATTTATCGCGCAATTAAGTTTGGAGCCATTTTAGAAAATACAAGATTTTATCCAGACAAGAGAGAAGTTAATTATGAAAATGTGGAGGTAACTGAAAACACAAGAGTATCCTACCCTATTTCTCATATCTCCAATTCTATCGAACCTTCTATTGGGGGCATACCGCGAAATATATTTTTCTTGACTTGTGATGCCTTTGGGGTGATGCCACCTATTCAAAGACTAAGTACAGATCAGGCGATGTACCATTTCATTTCTGGTTATACTTCTAAAGTGGCAGGAACTGAGGAAGGCGTTACTGAACCTATGCCTGTTTTCTCAGCTTGTTTTGGAGCGCCATTCATGCCACTACACCCCTCAGAGTATGCTAAATTATTAGGGAAAAAACTGGAAGAAAACAGTACCAATGTTTGGCTGATCAATACGGGCTGGACTGGTGGAGCTTATGGTGTGGGCTCAAGAATAAAATTGAAATATACTCGGGCAATGATCTCTGCAGCTTTATCTGGCGTGTTGGATAATGTGGGTTTTAGAACTCACTCTATGTTTGGAGGGCAAATACCCACCACGTGCCCGGGCGTTCCGAATGAAATTCTTAGTCCGAGAGAGACATGGAAAAATGATGAGGCCTTCTATAAAACGGCAAATGAATTGGTGCTGAAATTTCAAAAAAACTTTGATCAGTTTAGAGATAGGGCGGAAGAATCTATTTTGTCTGGCGAACCAAAAACAAACAGTATGTGCAATTAGAAGTAAGAGGTTAGAGTCAGAAATAGCAACTGTACCAATATATTATTGGTACAGTTCGGAACGAGATTATGATGGGCAGCTTTTATTCCAATCTGGCTTGATTCAAATTCCTGAATGACTTGCATTTTAAAAGCATAACTATAATCTCGTTGCGTTCGCTTAACATACTCTGTGTTCTTTTGATAAGGTCACTTTTTATGTAACGTTATTTCAGGACAGGATTGTGATGTATAACAAAAAAGGCCGATTTCGGGTGAAATCGACCTTCGTTTTGTGACCTTGTCAGGATTCAAATTTATTTAAACAACATATTGATAATCAATTTGCTAAGAAAGGAGTGCTGATAAATGGTACAATAAAGGTATAAACTTGATTAGTTCTACTGATAGATTTATTGATCAATAATAATTATTTATGTCAGAGTGGTCTTGTATAAAATTTGCCCAGTAGTTTTTGCCAAATAATATTTTGTTAGTAATATTGATCCAGCAACTTGAGAAGGATAAATTAATTTATCTTTTTTGAAAAAACCAAATAACCTATGATGTGCATTTCTGATGAGGATAATATTGTAAAATTATTCTTTCCAAATTCAAGAGTTTTAATCTCCATTCATCTGAGCATTATTGACTGTTAATTTTTGCCACAGTCTTTCAGAATCTGAATTTATTTAACCTAATCATTACTCAATATGAGTATAATCAAGTATGTACGCAGAGCTCAGCGTATAAATCGCCTAGTAAAGATGAAATCCACCGGAACTCCCGAACAGTTCGCGGACAAATTGGAGATATCACGCAGTACCTTGTTAGAACATTTGAAAGAGTTTAAACTTATGGGAGCTGAGATTGAATATAACAGGCACATACAAAGTTACACCTACAAAGATGATCAGAGCTTGCAAGTGAGTTTTGGACACACTCAATTGAGTGAAGAAGCGTTGCTTAAAGTTCGAGGCGGAAGCAACAAAACTTTCGAACAAAATCAAAGTCCGGTAATACTGGACTTTGTTGATCTAAAATTGTTACGCAGGCACTTTAGAAGCGCGCATTTGGTGTCAGTTGGGTAAGCTGAAAACCAATCTAGAGTAGGCAATTATTATAATATTTTCAAAATGAAAAAATCAAATAAAAAATTGACTTTGAACAAAGAAACTGTCTCAAGGTTGAATGATGAGCAAATGGAAAGCATTAAAGGAGGAGACATCTATATTCTGACAATTGGGAAAAAGTGCCAAGAGCACAAACACAGCCTTGCAGGAAGGTGTTAAGTATTTGGATTAGGGGTCAATTCGACCCCTTTCTTTTAACAGATTACATAAATGAGAACCTATATAATGTCTTTGCTGATCATGCTAAGCTTAAAAAGTTTTGCTCAAATCGGCATTAGTGAAAATCTCGATATCAAATTTTTGGCTGAGATACTAAACCAGAATCGTATTGTTGGTTTGGGAGAAGATAGTCATGGATATAAAAATTCTTCGGAAATTAAGGTAGCTCTCATTAAAGAGTTAAAACAAGAATATGGTTTTAACACGGTAATATTTGAAAGTTCTTTCTGCAACAATTGGGCGGCAAATAATTGGAATTTAGAACCATTGGATGACATGAAAAGTAGAATCTACAAAGTTTGGAATACTGCTGAGTTATTGGATTTATTTGAATATGCCCAAGCAAGCGATATGAAGTTTTTTGGGTGCGACATCAAAGGACAAACTGGTTATCGTAGTACCATGTTTGAGGAGCGAATGGCAGAACAAATCTCAAAAGTTGACCTAAAGTTGGAAACAACTTTTTATAATCTCGAAGAGAGGACAGCAGTATATCGCGAAATGTTTTCTTTAAAAAAACGTGAAGTAGCACAAAGAGATAGTGTAGATGCTTTGATAGATAAATATGAGATTCTTTCGGGCCAAGTAAAACTTTCAAGTAGATTGGATTCAACTACAAAATCGTGGGTATTGGCTTGTTTAGACAATAGAAAGAGCTTGTTGCGTTTAGTGAAAATTGAGTACGGAAATTTTGAAAAGGTGACATTTAGAGACGCAATGATGTCCAGTAATCTACAGTGGTTGCTAAATGGTCCTTTCAGAGATGAAAAAGTAATAGTATGGGCCGCTGACAGTCATTTAGCTAAAAAAAGGTACTTTGACACCATGATAGCACTACTGCCTGATAGCATAAAATCCAACATGTATAGTATGGCAATAAAGCCGAAACGTAAAGCTAACGCAAAGATCAAAAAAACAATGAAAAACATTAAGGCTCAAGACTACTTTTTTGTAGATCAAACAGCTAAATATTTTCCTGAAAAGTATCATGGTGCTTATGATGGTATTATTTTCTGCGAAAAATGGGAGAAAAGTAGGCTAATAGAATAGGTGTATGTTGTATTTGATAGAGTCCGATAATATTGGACTCTAAAGTTCTAAAGTTGTAGCACTGGTTCCAGAATAGCGCGCGTCTGTTATCAGTTGGGCAAGCCGAAAACCAATCTAGAGTAGGCGCAATTTTTTAAAATTATTATAATGAAAAAATCAAATAAAAAATTGACTTTGAACAAAGAGACGGTTTCAAAGTTAAATGATGAGCAAATGGAAGAAATAAAAGGTGGGTATTTCCATATTTTATCAATTGGTGCACGTTGCCAAAGGTCACGCATGCTAACACATCATACATCTTGCTAATAATTTTATAAATATACCACAGCCACAACCACGTGGTTGTGGTATTTGAATCGGAATATGAGGGGTTTACTAACTATATGGGTTTGTTTTTATGTTTTTAGCATTAAAGGTCAAAGTTTTGATTCAATGACTGTTCATGACTTTTCCGCAGTACAAAAGATTGATGTGCTTAAAAGGGCAATAGGAAATGCAAGAGTGGTTATGTTGGGAGAGCATACGCATGGAGAAGGGAATGAATTTGAAGTAAAAGTAGAAGTCATTCGATACTTACATGAGCAAATGGGATTTAACGTCATTGCATTTGAAAGTGGCTTTTATGACCTCAGGAAGGCTAATCAGGAACTTAGAAAAGGCACCTCCACATCAGAAGCCATTGACAATAGTATTTTGTCAATTTGGTCAAAAAGTCAGCAATTTCAACCGTGCGTACAATATATAGATGACCATAAAAATGAATTGATTATTGCAGGTTTTGATTTACAACTAACCGGGGATTATTCTTTAAAGCAGTCAGAGGAGCTAAAATATTTGTTAAAGAAAAATCAAATCTTTTTGGATCAGGGGCATTACGAGTTTTTTAATGATCTAATAGTTAATCTTAGTAGTTTCCAGCTTGGATCTGATTTTGAATTAGAAACATTTAATCAGTTCTGCATAGAGGTAAAAAGTGCATTGACATCCATTAAAGACCCAACTATTGAGGAAGAGCAAAGCTTTTGGATTCAAAACCTTGAGAGTATTGATGCTCATGTAAGAGACATTTTGAACAATGGCACATATAATCTAAACCAGAAAAACTTCAAAGCATCTGATAATAACGCTCGTGATTTACAGATGGCCGAAAACTTTATGTGGATCATGGATCACTACCCCAATGAAAAAATAATATGCTGGGGTGCTACCACTCATTTAGCTAATTCATTTGCCAGTTTTGAAATAGAAGAGCTTGTAGAATATAAACCAATGGGTAACGTACTTAGAGAAAAATTAGCTATAGAAGATTTTTATACAATAGGTTTTGTGACAGCATCAGGTCAATTCGCAGGCATACATGAGCAGGTTAAAAATATACCTCACCTTGACACGCTTTCCTTAGAATATTATTTGTATTCTGAGGAATTTGAGAGATCGTTTATTGATTATCGAAGAATGCCAGAGGGTTTTAAGTTTATTTCTTATGGATTAGACCATAGTCCTTTAAACGGTGTATGGAAAGAAGTTGTAGATGGTGTGATATACCTACCTAAAGTAGAACCTTCTTTTCGTCGTCAAACCATTCAATGGAAGGAAGACAAAGTATTTTCATTGAATGGAGTATTGATTAACTCAGAAACCTCACGTCCTATTCCCTTTGCTCATGTGAGTAAGGAAAATTCGGCAATTGGTACTGTGTCTGATTTAGATGGATATTTTAAGATTAAGCTGCAAAAAGCTGATTCAAATGAGCTGCTCGATGTTCAATCAATCGGGTTTTCTTCTAAAACAATTAATATTCTTGATTTCCAAAATGGCGATACTGTGTTTATTTCCCCACTAGAGAAATTTCTTGAAGAGATAGTGGTTACAGCAAAACCACTGAGCGCAGAAGGAATTGTGAGAAAGTCAATCTTAAATTTAAATATAAACTATAACCCCGGGGCATTTGAAGGCCTATACTATAATGGAGTAAATGAAATAGATAGTATCAATGATGTTAGCAAGTATTATGAAACTGCTATTTTATTCCAGCACCCTGAAGGCTATCAAGGCGGAAATAAAAAACAAGTATCTATTCTTAATAAGCGAGGAGACGAGGAGACTGAGGATGAAGTCTCTCCATTGTTTTTGGACGTACCACATTGGCTGCTCAATGAATCTCATATGTTCGAATATCCATTAAATGTACGAACACTTAACGATTTTTATTTCGAGATAGTTGAAAGACAGATGATAGATTCTGTTATGATTTTCAAAATAGATTTTGTCTGCAAAAATCCAAAAAAGAAGAATGTAGGTTATAGTTTCGTTGACTCCTTTGTAGGAACTTTATTTATAGAGAGTGAAAATTATGCAATCGTTGAATATCAGATGAGTATATCCTTTAACCCAGTAATGTCAGCCGCATGGGAGTATGTACCAGTTTCCTTTTCATCTGTTTCTCACTTCACAAAAATCAATAATTATTATTATTTAGACCATACAAAATTTGATACAAGACATCAGCTTAAGGAAGGCAAGAGTTATCTGCACACAAGCACGAATTTTCTGCTAAATGGTATAATTCTAGATCCAAAACCTATTTCGAATCCTGTTTCGGACCTTAAACAAGTTTCATTTGATAGGCAGTTTTGGGATACTTTCAATACCCTTGATCCTATTCACTTATATGACTGAAAATTTAGAATGCACAATTGACAAATTGGAAAAGTCACTTGAAGAGTACTTTAAGGACAATTTAATTCCTACACTAGATTACAATCTTGGATATATCTTATTTCTAGTACAACATTGGTACAACTTTTTTGCAAAGAGATGCTCTAATATGAATAAAGCTGCAATAGCTTAAAACGTCAGAATCGATGATTTTATAGTGATGTATAACAAAAAAGGCCGATTTCGGATGAAATCGACCTTCGTTTTGTGACCTTGTCAGGATTATTTCATGATCCTTCGACGTTCCGAATTCCGAAAGACAAACCACGATGCTTTTCAAGCCTCTGGTTTTGTTGTTTCAGTGTCTTCGCTGAAACATGTTTCGCTAACCACTAAAACAACAAAACCCCAGCATGACGCTGGGGTTTGTCTCTCCTCGTGACCTTGTCAGGATTCAAACATTCTTTTGTAACAGATTGATAATGTTTGAGTTAAAAAAGATAAAATGAAAAGAGGTAACAATCGGGTATAATTAATTCGAACAGATTAGTACAACCGCTTTTGTTAATATTTTAATTGTATTTGTATACTAATGTCCTGTGGAGCTACCTCATTGCCTCCAAAGTATGGATAAAGCATGTAATAAACACCTATGTCACAGAGGTCTCCACGCTTTATAAATACAGGTTCCTCATCATTTATTTGAAAAGTGTATTGAGTACTTGTAAGTTGCAGCGTATAACTAACCTTTTGGTTGAGATCGACCGTACCAATGAAGGCGGTAATACGCTCACCATTAACATAGCAATAGGCATGAATTTCTAACTGATCATCTAGCCATCTCCATCCGAATCTTGCACTATTGTCATGATGCATGGAATTACAATCGGAAAAACCCATTAGTTTATTTACATCGTGCTGATTTTCCTCGATGTTTGTTTTGTATTGGGCTGATTCGTCAAAAATGGCTGTGAACATCAATACCTCTGATTGCATTGATCCTATCTTAGGAATGACGGGGGCATGTGTTCCTTTTTCTATTTTATAAACTTTAAACGGTTCTTCCCATTGAGGCTCACAAGCAATAAGGCTCAGAAGTATAGGGAGCATGTGGAGTATGGCCAGTTTCATGATTTAAAGGGTTAAGGTGAGTTTGATACTGGTTGCTGCTTCACCGGCTCTAAAGGCCATGCCAAAGTTGAAAGAAAAAAGTTTGGATATTTTTAATTCAGTTTCTAGTCCTGGTGTAACGATTACAAATCGTCGGTTACTTAAGCCACCTCTCAACACTGCATTCAGACGCAATCGGTCACACCTTGTCAGTGGAAAACTGACCATTCCACCCATGTACTCATAGATTTGTTGACCAATTTCATTAGCACCTCGGATATTGCGTTGGTAAAAGCCTCCGAATGTAAGACCTTGATTGGGGAGATAACTTACTTCAGTTCCTACCTGCAAACCCATTACGGTCTTTTCCGCTAAAGAGCTAACCCTTAACCCTTGACCAAAACTGATTGATGCCTGTAAGATGATGAAGAGGAATAACGAAGTAGAAATTAACTTTTTCATGGTTTGGATATTTGAATTAATATCCAAAGGTTGCCAATTTGTTTGCCGTTAGTAAGCAGTGGATTACGTAAAATGTTTTATACGTAAATCCACTAAAACCACCTTATCTATAAACGCGAATGACTTTTATGCCTCCTAATCCCCCAGCTATCAGGAGTCGATTGCTGCGATATCTGATGTGATTGACAGATTGATGATTTCCAAGGTCTAATGTACCTAAGATCTCTGGATTTGGGTTTATGGGATCTTTCTTATCAAATGTAGCTACAGCTATATGTTCGCCATTCGATATAAATATTAAGTCGCCATCTACACTCACAGCATTGCACACTTTGTCATCCGAGGTTGGTCCGGAAGGAAGAGGTACCTCGCCCACTATAGTACCTGATTTCAGGTTGATGATTTGAACGCCACTGTACCCAGCTGCCACAAAGATGAGATCACCGCTAATTTCAAATGTGGATTTTGCATGAGGTGTATTTAAACCATCAAAACTAATCTCATTAGACGAGAAGTTATTTTTTAGTTGTTTGACCCAAAGGTTTCCTGGCATCGCTTGTTGCACAAACACATTTTCATCGGCAATATCTACCCATCTGGCGTCTCGTAGCGGGAAATAAGAGGACGTACTCAAATCAGTTTCATTAAGCACATGAAGTCCGCCTCCAGTACTTTCATTGTTGCCGGTGGTCACATATACAAAATTATCTTTTTGTATCAATCCAGTAGCTGTATGTCCACCTAGCCGCCTGAAAAGCATATTTTCGGTTTGAATGGAATTTTTAACTACGTCCGCTGAACCTACGAAAGAGGTAGAGTCTGACCCTTCTGCTGCACCTACAAAGTATAATTTGGAGTTGTCAAAGTAGGCTGCATTTACATCACCGTTTTGGATAATTAACTGAGAAGTAAGTTTCAATTTGTCTCCACTGAGAGTCATTAAATCTACTGCACCCAAGTAAGGTTCGCCTTGTAAATTGTAGGTGGCAGCTATTAGGCTATTCTTAAGATCAAGTGAGCTAGCCATCAGTGTTTCCCCGTTTACCACAGGTGAGGCAATTTCCTCAGTAAGCACCAAGGTAAAATCACGTGCAATTCTTCCTCTTGAATGGGCTGTAAGAATGCCGATGGTATCTTGTTTTTGGCTCAACCTTAAGTTTAGGTCATAAGAGTTATCGTTCACAATCAGGTTGTCTTCATCTACTGGTAAAACCTGCATCAGATCATCTTCCATACAGCTACTGATAAACAAGAGTGCAGCTATTCCTACAAATGTGTTTTTAATCATTGTTTTCATGTTGTTCTAAATTTGCTGTTTATTAAAATAATAGTCTCTTTAGGCCGATTTGAATTTCTGATCTGTTTCTAAACATAAGCTCTCCGTATTCCTCTTTTCTAAGACCCATACTGATCTGCAGGAAGGTGCTCTCTTTTAGTTGAGTGCTGTATTTTACAGTAATACTTTGATTTTGGAGTACCATCACACCGCCATTAGAATTGAGATATTCTGGTGTGCTTGATCCTAATGTTAGTCTAGATTGCAGATAACTTCTCTGTCCTTTTAGATATATCCTTCCTTGTAAGGCATGTGTGTCATTGACCAAACCCTGGGTACTAGATAGATAGACTTGATAAAGCAGCGTATATTTCTTGTTATAAAATCCAATACTCGCTGTGTGAAGGAAAAAATCGGATGTCTTAAACTGGTATTTTTTGCTTCCTACACTGACCTCAATAGATCCCAAGTTTTGGAATAATTCTAATCCAGTAGTATAGGTGGACATAAAACTACTGTTAGAATAGGATGCAATTACAAAAAAGTAAGTACGAGAAGACAAGCGCGGATAAGCCTCAAATTCTAGATTAAGACCTCTACGTTTAAAGCGTTGAACGGCGGTAGCGTGGACATTCCAGGATAATTTTTTTTGTGCTCCATATCCCAGTCGTATTTGTTGCCAAGGGCTTAGGGCAGCGCTGAATTGGGAGTACGCTACTTCTGCTTCGGCAAACTTGAAATGGTTTGCTTCAATATTCTTCTTTAATTGCCTGGTCTGTGTATGTGTAGGATCTTTGGTCAAAATATCCTCGATTTGGGTCAGACTCTTGTTTACTAATCCAAGGTCATAATAGGCGTAGGCTTTGTAATACTTAAAGTCCAAATCACCCGAATACGTTTCTGTTATTTCATCCATCAGGTTGAGCAATTTTCCTGGGTTTTCAGACCAATAATAGATGGCAGCTTTGATTTTGTAGGCTTCCAAATCCTGTGAATAATAATCGAGCACCTCATTCACTATTGAATCGGCCTTGGCCAAGTCTCCACTCCAGGCGGCCGCTCGTGCTTTTTGACAAGTCAGATCATGATCTTTTGGAAAGTATTCGAGTGCAACAGAAATCACCGAATCAGCAGACGCATATCTTTTTGAAGAAGCCAGCGCCTTTATTTCTGCTGTGAACTTGCTGTATGTTTGACTGAACGACGGAGTAATCCAACTAATCGTTATTATGATTGAAAGTAAGATTTTCATAGGCTTGAACTTTTAAATCCGGTACGTTTCATTTTTCCCCAATCTTTCTTTCCAATCCATAGATCATAGTTGCCCTTGAGGGACCAGTAAAGGGTTTTTGGATGATATATGATGGGTTCCAATAAAGCGGTAATGAACATTTGCCATACCTCTCTATTCTTTTCGTATTTAGCAAATGACATCTCTTCGGCTAGCAAAGCACACATCGAGAAAAAAACGGCAAGTACATAGGTCAAAATAATTAATGATAGTGCCTGAGACCACCAGATATGACCAGTAAATAATAAAACAAAAAAGTACAAGATGCCTGCAGTTTCAACGATAGGAGCGAGCCATTCGAATAGGAACCAGAAGGGATAGCTGAGCATACCTGTAATACCATATTTGGGATTCAAGAACATTCTCCTGTGGATGTTTAGCACCTCCATAGTACCCCTTGTCCATCTGTTTCGTTGATTGCCCAATACCTGATTTGATTCTGGTACTTCGGTCCAGCATAGTGGATCAGGAATGAAGGATACTTTATATTTTTTATTTTTTAGAGACATGTAAGCTCTCATTCGAACTACAAGTTCCATGTCTTCACCGACGGTGCCAGTTTGGTAACCACCAACTGCCGTAGCAATTTTCCTGTCAAACATGCCTAATGCACCAGAGATTAGAATAAGGCCATTTAACCTGCCCCAGGCAACTCTTCCGAGTAAAAAAGCTCGCAGATACTCTAGTACTTGAAATCGTGCAAGTTGAGATTCTGGGAATCGAACATTCATCAATCTACCTTCTTCCACTTTGCAGCTATTGATTACTCTCACCACTCCTCCACAAGCAATAACTTCATTCTTTGGATCATCAATAAAGGGTTTGACTAATTTGAGTAATGCGCCAGGTTCTAGAATACAATCCACATCTATGCAAGTAATCAGGTCTTTGTCCGAAACATTAAGGCCAGCATTGAGCGCATCTGCCTTACCTCCATTTTGCTTGTCAACCACAACCAGTCTGTGAAGGGCTTTGTTGGTAGATTTGTAGATGGCTTTTATAGGTTGTGTTTTGATTTTTTCTTCCTCGTAAAAGGGAACTTTAACAAGGTCAAATTTTTCTATCATCTTTTGCATGGAATCATCCGTGCTTCCGTCATTTACAATGATCACTTCATAAGCATTGTATTGGATAGACAAAAGCGAACGAATATTTTCGTTGATGGTAAGGCTTTCGTTGTAGGCCGGGGCGATTAACGAAATGGATGGAGCAAATGGGGATGACAAAAGCTCGTCGTAGTTGGTGTATGATTTTACTTTGGAATATCTCCTGATCTCAAAAAGAGAACTCACCGTGAGAGCGAAATAGATCGCCGTGATGCTAGCAGCATAGCCCAAAAGTAAATATCCAAGAAGGTGCAGTGCGAGACTGAAAATTGACATGTTTAGTTGATTAATCTATGAGAATAATGGTTTATCATAAGGTCTCCTTTACCGGTAAACCTCATGGACGACAGTACGTTAGAACCAACTTTGTCCCAATTCGCAAATGTTTTTGACAATGATTTTAAAAGCCTAGAATTTTTGGTTTTGTTCAGTGCTTTTTCAAACAAAGGAGCCAATTTTCTACTGTCCCCAATTTGAGCCAGGCATTCGACACATTCTATTTTTACCTTAACAGACTTGGTACGTTTGAGAAGTACAAGTATGTGATTAACTGCTTGATCTGCTTCGAGCAGCTTGATGGCGTTTACTGCCTGATAACTGATGGATACATTTTGGTGAAAGGCTAGTTTCGTGATTTGCCCTATGGCATCATACTGGAGAAACCTTGCTGCTAACTCGATACAAAAACAGACAATCGCAGGATTAGGATGCTCAAAATAAGTTTTGAATAAGGGCACTTGATCAGGCGCAAGTGAGCGAAGCTTATTGTAGATCAAAACCTTTTCCCATTTGCTCAGTGGATCTTTCATTTGCTTCATGCATACCAATGGATCATCTGGAGACAGATTAATAAGTGCCACTCTTGTTTCACGTCGCACGGAACTGTGGTAATGATGTAAAAAACCTACAATCGACTCGAGGTCTTCATATCTTTTCATTTCTGCCAGTTCTTGTATTCCTTTAATGACCAGGGTATGGTCACCTTGCATTAATTTTTGCTTAGCCAGCCTGTGCAATTGGAGTTCATCGTACAATTTCTTCAATGCGCTTGACGACATGCCGGACAAGTTTTTGCGTAGTTGGATCAAACGATCCGAAATATATTGAGAAAGTATTCGAGATCTACGCGAAATTCTATGCAGCTTGATATTTGCGGCTTCTATTTCGGTATAGTTGTCATTTACATTACAGGCTGATATGGCAATCATATTGAGACTTTCATTGATCAGACTGTGCATTTTTATGGTTCGAAGTAGTCTTATCCTTTTTACTGCTCTTGAGAAAGAAATTGAAGCTAGTATGGCAATAGACAGACCGACAAACACCAAGACGAGTGCTCCAATAGGGGAGATATCGAGGGGTAGTATGTTTGTTAGATTTTTCATTTTAGGACGCGGTTAATAGTCTTTTTACTCTCATGGACAGCTCATTTGGGCTGAATGGCTTGCTGATAAAATCATCAGCCCCTAGCTGAAATGCTTCCGTGACTGTGTTTTCGATCCCTTCTAGGGATAGCACGATTATCGGAACCTTATTTCCTAGTTTTTCCCTAACGAATGTGACCAGTTCCAATCCTGAGAAATAGGGCATATGGATATCCGTAATGATCAAATCAAAGTCCTCGTGTAATATTTTGTGCATTGCACTTTTACCGTCGGTCACTTTTACCACTTCTCCGTAGTTGTCCTTTGACAGCTTAAATCTTATCATGCTGATCAACGCTTCGTCATCTTCACATACCAGAATTTTCTTCATGATTTTAAGTTTTTCTTGATCGTATTTAGTTTGAATATGACCTTGTCACATGCTATTGTCAGCTCACTGATAAGTATTGAATCACCTTTAGATGGATTTGCATTTATTGCTGCGCTTAGATTCTCAGCTATTTCATCGAGCGATGAAATAGAGAATATTCTATTACTGGAATTGATTTTATGCCAGCTTTCGAATAGCAGGGTTTCATCTCTCAAGTGAAATGCCTCAGTGGCGGACACTTCATATTCTTCGTAGTTTTTAATAAAGCAATCCACTAATTCGAATGCGAATTCCGTGTCATGGTCTGCATATTCAAGTAGATGTTTTTTGAATTCCAATACAGATTCTTGTTCTTCTGGCGAGGTAACAAGTGTTGTGTGCCTTTCAATTGTCAGGTATAGGTCGGCCATTTCATAAGGCTTGGAAATCACTTCGTCAATCCCTCGATTTTTGTAATTTGCCAAATTCAAATCCTCCCCATGGTTTACATAGGCAATAAGAGGAGTGTTGGAAAATTCTTGATTCAATATTTGCTCTACATTTGATACGTTGTTATTGAGCATATTTAAATCCATAAAAACCAGAGCGTATTCTTCGTTATAGAGTTTTTCAATCACTTCTTCAGAGTTGCTCACACAGTCAGAAGTAATGTTCTTTTGCGTAAGCATCTGTTGTGTAATCATTTTATTGACTTCGTTTTGATCTGCTAGTAGAACTTTCATGGTAGGTGTGTTTGGGTGAGTTATATCGGTTAGAAAGTGACTATCAGTAGGATTGCCAAGAGGAAAAGGAGTTGTTGAAGGCTGTTTAGACCTCTCACATATTTTACCATTCTTATGATGGACAATGCCTTTTTTGATACTCGTATCTTCATGGTTGTAATTGTTTAAATCTTTGTGTCAAAGGTGAGAGAGTATTTGTAGGATTGGAATAATAGATACTCGGAAAGATTTTTTTAGGTGATTTGACTAAAAGCACTGATGTGGAGTAAATTTGGTTGGCCAAAAAAAAAGGGTGAGCCAAAAACGGTCACCCTTAGTGTCATAATAGAAAATTAGTTTTGCTAAATATCTATAAAGCCATTTTTTATCGAAAATTTTATCAGTTCAATTGTATTTTTGAGGTTCAGTTTTTCCATGATATGACTCTTGTGAGAGTCGACCGTTCTCACACTAATGAATAATTTATCTGAAATTTCTTTGTTGCTAAGCCCTTGGCAGACTAGCAATAAAATTTCTTCTTCTCGCTTGCTTATTTTTCCTGATCCTTTACTTGCAGCTGCAGGCCCCTTCGTTTTCTTTTTGTAGTAGTTTTTGAAAATGGCCTCTGAGACTTTCGGGTCGAAGTACTCTTCTCCTTCGTAGACTTTTTCAATGGCCTCTATTAGCGTTGCCTTTCTTACATCTTTAGGCAGGTATCCAGACACGCCATATTCCAGCGCCTCCGAAATGAACTCTTCTGAAATTTCCATGGACATGAGGATGATCTTTGATTCAGGGGAAGTTTCTTTTATTTTTTTCATAGCCTCTATGCCATTCATTTCTGGCATCATAATGTCCATGAGCACAATATCTGGTTGGTTGTGTTCCACTTGTATTGTTGCGTCCAGTCCATTTTCGGCTTCAGCTATGATCTCAATGTGATCTTCATATTTCAACATCGCTTGTATTCCATCTCGAATGAGACCATGGTCATCGGCTACTACTATTCTAATTTTTGTCATAGTTGTTTTTATTTTCAAATGGAATTCGGACTTGAATAGTCGTTCCATTGTTGGGTTTGGAATTGATATCTATAAAGCCATGGAGGGTTTTGGTTCTTTCCTTTAGATTGGTCAAACCATGGCCACTTTTATAGTTAGGGTCTTTTGTATCGAAGCCCTTTCCATCATCTGATATATATAGAAGTATATGATTGGGTTTTTTGGCTAGTTTTACGGAAGCTGTAGAAGCTTCAGAATATTTAGTCATATTATTAACAGACTCTTGGATAATTCGATAAACAGTGACCCTTGCCTTTTCGCCTAGGTCATCTTTTTCCAATTGGTATGTTGCCTTGAAAGATATTCCACTAATAGCTTGCGCTTCGTTACATAGCTCATAAATGGCCTTTTCCAATCCTAATTCATCTAAAATTTTAGTAGATAGATTTTTAGTAATTCTTCTAGCTTCATCCATAGTCATTTCCAATGTTTTATGGATTTTTTCTAGCTGTTGTTCTACTTCCAACTCTGGCATGCCATCGAGAGCTGCCAGATTGAAGTTTGTAGCCGCTAAAAGCTGACCTATGCCATCGTGAATTTCTCTTGCTATCCGAGCCCTTTCAAGTTCTTGTCCTTCTAGCAGAGCATTTTCGGCTTCTTTCTTTTTAGATATGTCTTGAATAGTCCCAAAGAGGTTTTCAACTTGGTTTTGGCTGTCTGTTTTGAATCTACCAATGGCTCTTACGGTTTTGACACTATGGTTAGGAAGCAAAATTCGATGTTCGATGTCGTAGGTTTCTGCTGTCGCAAGGGCATCAAATATTTTCTTGCGACTGAGCTCACGATCTGAAGGGTGAATTCTTTCCAGATAATGGTCGAAAGTTAACCAGAGATCACTTTGCCCAAACTGAAGAATGCTATTGAATTCCTCAGAACAGTTCAGAATATTTTGTGTAATGTTCCAGTCAAAACTTCCCATCTGAGCCATTGACTGAGCCTCTTTGAGTAAAAGTTGGCTCTTTTCTAATTTTTCATGACTTCGTTTTTGCTCTGTTACATCTTGTACAGTACCCACTATTTTGTCAATATTGCCTCTATCGTTCTGAGATGGTTTGCCTTTAGTTTGGAACCACAAGATAGAACCATCCGACTGTAAGATTCTATGTTCAATTTGAAATGACTCACCGTCCAATACCGCACTTCTAAACGCCTCACCGATCTTGAGCCTGTCTTCTGGATGGCAAAGTTTTAAAAAACTCTTGTACTTCAAGGTTCTTTCAGAAAGTTGGATGCCAAGCATTTTTGCAGCCCCAAGGGAATAAAATAATTTTTCTAGAGACACATAAAACTCCCAACTCCCCATATTGGCTACGTTTTCAGCTTCAAGTAGCATAGCCTCACTATGTTTGAGTTTCTCTTGGGAATGAATGCTTTCTGTCACATCTCGACTGATCCCTACAATTCCTACCACTTTGTTGACGCTATCAAAAATGGGAGACTTATGATTATCAAATATTAGAACCTCTCCTTTATGATCTGTGAGGGTTTGCATAGTGGTGACAAGTGCTTGAGATTTGAGTACTTTTTTGTCAGCTTTTTCCGATTCGTCGGCGAGTGTTTTTTCAATTAAATCTTTGTCTTTTTTATTGAGAATATCTTTGGCTTTTAGGTTACTTATTTTCTCAAAAGACTTGTTGACCATTAGATACCTGCCCTCTTTGTCTTTTAGGTATATCACATCTGGAATGGCGTTGAAAATGCTTTCTAGTAGTGCATTTTTTTCTTGTAACTCACTCTCCATTTTAGCTCGGTGTGTGATGTCCTGACTTACGCCAATAAGCGTTTTTACTTTGGTCTCTATGTTGAAATGAGGAATTAAAGTAAGATCAATAAGTTTTTTTCCATCTTGAGCATGGAAAACGCCATTAAATGACTTCCCGTTAGGTTTTTCTTTCAGCCAATTTTTATATTGACTGAGATCCTTCTGGTCGAATATGTCTTTTATATGTATGTTCTTCTTCTCGGTTCCAAATATTTCAGCACCTCTTCTATTAATAGTGGTGACTTGTCCTTTGAAGCTTAATTCACAAATGCCAACAGGTGCATTATCGATGAGTTGTTGATACCTTGCTTCCGATGTTAGAAACGCTTTTTGAGCAGATATTTTCTGTTTGCGTTCTTCGATTTCCTTGAGCGCTCTTTTAATCACCATAGGAAGTCTGATCAGGTTACCTTTCAGCACGAAATCTGAAGCACCTTGTTTTAATGTTTCTACGGCTCGTTCCTCACCCATAGAACCTGTCACAAATATGAATGGAATTTCTGGGGCTTCTTTTTGCACCCACTCTAAGGCTTCCATTCCATTGAAATTTGGCAAATTAAAATCGGCTATAATGAGATCGGGTTCGAATTCTACAACTAACTTTTTAAACTCAAACTCAGTATCAGTGGATTGATAGTCGAATCGAATATTTTCTTTGGTTAAGATTCTGAGCGTCAGTTTTAATTCGGCAACAATATCTTCAAAGAACAGAAATCTAGGGATATTCCTCTCAGCTTGATTTCCATTTCTTGAATTTTTGTTTGTCATATCTGTATTCGATTGATAGCTGTAGGCAATTATTTACAAGGTCTTTAAGAAGAGAATTCATGATTGAGATTCTTTTAAGAAATCTGAGAGTGTTTGGATTTTTCTTTTGAAGCAAGACCTTGAGTATTGACAAAATATTCAGATGACAAATCCTTTGGATCATCTTGTGCTGGTATGTATATATAAAAAGTCGACCCGTGGTTGATCTTACTTTGTCCTTCTATATAGCCGCCATGACGATCCACAATTTTTTGTACTATCGCCAATCCCATGCCTATACCTTCAAATTCATTCATTTTGTGAAGTCTTTCAAGAGGTTTAAATATTTTGCTGTAGTGGTTCATGTTGAAACCCACGCCGTTGTCTTTCAAATAAAATTGACTTGAACCATTCTGGGTTGTAAATCCAATTTCAATTGTTGGTTTTTTTTCTTTATTGCTGAATTTTATAGCGTTGTTGATCATGTGAGTTAGTGCTTGATTCATCAAAGCCCGATCTCCATAAAAGGAAGAAGATTCTTTGATGTCAGTTTTAAAATCAAAATGTGCCAGTTTCTGATTATCCTTGATCAATGTCAAAACCTCCTCAACAAGTGGTTTTGCTTCAATCTCAGATTTAAAGAGTTCCTTGCGTCCGATGGATGAAAGTTCTCTTATACCCTCTATCAGCAGGTTCAACTTTGTAGCGTTCGAAGAAATAGTTTTAAGGCTTTGCTGTCCCTCATCATCTAATTTCTCAAGATAATCTTCCAAAAGAATTGAGGAAAATCCTTCTATTATCCGAAGTGGTGCGCGCAAATCATGGGAGACAGAATAAGAAAATTCTTCTAATTCTTTCCTTAACAGGTTGGATTCTAGTCGATGTGTGATCACTTTCTTTTCAAGATCTACAAGCTCTTCTTCAAGATTGTGAATCTTTAACTCGGCTTTTCTTAATTCATCGTTGTCTTCTGGATAATGCTTCTTGCCGGGTTCGAATTTTTTCGTATTTTCCTTGAACTGGAATGGTCTTCTTTCCTCAGTTGAGATCTTCGATTTGACTGTACCAATAATAAGTGGGAAAGAAATGGCTATAAATAAAGGGGCCATTCCGATCGTGTTTTTCACAGAAATTGAATTTGTTAGAATTGCCTCTATCAGAATGCAGGCAAATATGAATATTGGAAGGCCATAATTAATGGCATGGCCTAAATTTGAATTTCGCTTTTGTTTCTTGTCTACGGGGTGGTTCTTCCCCATGTAAAGAAAGGTATGATATAAAACATACTGCCAAAGTGAACATGACGCAAACACATTCCACACTCTAAAAACAGCATTTTCTAGCTTTTCTGGTCTCCACATAGCATTCATAGTTTATCGATTTTAGCTTAGTCCAAGCTCAATCTCTTGTGATCATTATTTTCAACAGAATGGCTAAAGAGAGATAAACATGAAATGTTTAGTTAGAAACAAGAATGCCTTTCCCTTTTAGGATAACAATAAAATCTATGATTGAATGTAAGGGCTGAACACTGCACAGTTCAATTTCTCAGGTTGCCCTTTGAAAATGTGCTAGAGTATGCATAGTACCATTCTATAGATTTCGGCCATCGCAACCGTATCCAATTGAAAATTTTGCTTCTTATTCTATAAAATGCTGCATTGAAAGATAGTAAATAACATTTGAAACAAAAAAGGTAATAGGGCCTAATGTGGGAATAATTAATGTAGAATAAACAATTGGTCTTTTAATGCAGGTTAGACAAGGCGGTTTTACGGGAATTACCGATAAAATATTATACGTTGATCGCCTATTCCAACAGCTTTAATCCCGATATATTTTTGGGTTAATCAATTGGAAAAAAGATAATGATGGAACTCATATTAACCACTTCAAATATTGTATCGGCATTGAGCCTTATCATATTATTCATGTCTTTGTGGCTCATGATGAAAATATATAAAAACATGAATGGCAGGCTGTATGGCGGCATCTGGTGGAGTTCTTTTTTGTTACTTCTAATTTTCACCTTTTCTGAAGGTGCGCTTGCTTATTATGTATGGGTAGATAGATTGGCTTTGGTTCAAAATGAGGTCGGGGCTGCTATGTTATGCTCAGCGATTTTTACTCTGGTAGTAATTTATGCGGGTTTACGGACTACCAAAGATTTGAAGCAGATAAATATTTCGAAACATTATCTAGATAAAATTATGCATTCTATGGGTTCTTATCTAGTAGTTACAGACCCTAAATTGAAAATTCAAAAGGTCAACAAAGCAATATGCCAGGAACTCGGAATGAGTCAAAAGGAATTAATTGGCCAACATCTCAATTGTATTTTCAGAGACAATGATTTGTCTGATTTGGCGGACAACCATAGCGAGCAGACAGAGGTGTTTATAGAAAGTAAGAATGGAGATAAAATATCTGTTTTGCTTTCTAAGGAACCAATTTGCAACGAGCGGGAAGAAGTATATGGGTTTGTTTTTCAGGCATTTATCAATCATCAAAAAGAAATCCAGCATTTGTATTCGTTCTTCAGATCCATTTTGAACAATTCAAACTTCGCAATTGTGGCCACTGATACATTTGGTGTCATCACAGGTATGAACCCCGCTGTTGAAAGATATTTTGGTTATAAGGAAGAAGAAGTATTAAATCAGATTTCTCCAAATCTGTTTCATAGTGATGAGTGTATAGAAGAATTCATATCTGAAAATAATATTGACTACCCAGAACCAAATTTCTCTGTTTTCACAGAAATGGTGGATAACGGACAACCAATAAGTAAAGAGATGATAATGAGAAAACGGGATGGCACGCTGTTTCCTGCGCTTATTACAGTCAACGCAATTAAGAATCAAGGTGAAACGACTGGTTATTTTGAAATCATTGCAGATATCTCAGAAAAGAGGGAGGCTGAGGAGGCATTGAAGAAAGCCAACGCAGAGCTGAAGGATTTTGCTCATATCGTATCTCATGACCTGAAGGCTCCTTTGCGTGCGATAGGCACCTTGGCCTCGTGGCTGCGAGATGATTATGCTGAGCAACTTGACAGTGAAGGACAAGAACAATTCAATTTGCTAATGGGTCGAGTGACTAGAATGGAGGGACTCATCAATGGGATACTGGAGTACTCTAAAGTAGGAAGAAAGAATAATGAGGCCGCTGAATCAGAGGATATAAAGGAAATAATCGCGGAAGTTGCAGATGCAATCGTGCCGCAGGATAAAATTGACCTCGTTCTGGAGACGTCAATGCCAAGTATTGCGATTGATCGTACCCGTGCCCAACAAATTTTCCAAAATATTATTAGTAATGCGGTCAAATATATGGACAAAGAAAAAGGTGAAATAAAGATTGCTTGCCACAAAGAAAATGGTTTTTGGACATTTAGTGTGGCGGATAACGGACCTGGAATTGAGAAACAATACTTTGATAAGATTTTTCAGATTTTCCAGACACTCAAACCAAGAGATGAATATGAGAGCACAGGTGTGGGTCTGGCTATTGTAAAAAAGAGTGTTGAACTATATGGAGGTGAAGTCTGGTTGGACTCAGATATAGACCTTGGAACAACATTCTATTTCACCCTTCCTGAAAACTAGAATAACAACTAACCGAAAATACAAAGGATATGAAAAATGAACTGCCTATTCTTTTGGTCGAAGACGATAAAGTAGATCAAATGACAGTAAAAAGAATATTGAAACAATTGAATGCAGATAATCCCATAACTATCAAACAAAACGGATTGGAAGCATTGGAATATTTGAATGATCCTGCAAATGACAAGCCAGGGTTGATCCTTTTGGATCTAAATATGCCAAAAATGAATGGCATTGAATTTCTGAAGGAAGTAAAGAAAAAATTGCCTTTGAAACTGATTCCTATTGTTGTGATGACTACCTCTCGTGAGGAACAAGATCGACTAGATAGTTTCGGGCATAGTGCAGCAGGGTATATGGTAAAGCCAGTACAGTATCGCCATTTTTTGCAAGTAATGGAGACCGTGTATAACTATTGGCTGTTGAGTGAGTCGGCGGTAGCATAATCAACCATCTGATTCAATTATTAAACATTTTAATAAAGAAATTATGAAAACTAAACTCTTATTAATAGAAGATGATAAAATCGATCAAAAAGCTTTTGAACGATTTGCAAATCGGGAAATGACAGACTGTATCTATGAGATAGCCGGATCCGTAACTGATGCAAAAAAATCACTTGAAGAAGGTAATTATGATGTTGTCATTACAGATTTTTCTCTTGGTGATGGTGACGCGTTTGATTTGCTGACAGAAACCAAGGAGATACCTGTAATTTTTGTGAGTGGCGCTGGCAATGAAGAAGTAGTAATTGAAGCTATGAAGAATGGTGCCTCTGATTTTCTCATCAAAGACTCTGTGAGAAATTACCTTAAAGTTCTTCCTCTTGTTATACAAAAGATCCTCGAGCAGAGACGTTCGAAACAAAAATTACAGGAGGCAGAAATCCAAATAAAAAAGCTTTCACATGTTTCTCGTCAAACTATTAACCCGGTGATCATATTTGATAGAAACAAAAAAATTGAGTGGGTCAATGAGGCCTTCATAAATTTAACAGGCTATTCATCTGAAGAAATTTATGGAATGTCTGCGGGGCTTTTTAGCCGAAAAGAAGGGCCGTTTGATGATTCAAAGGTTGCCAGAAGAGTGGTCAATCTTAAAAAATCGTATACCTATGAGTCAATTTGCTACGGTCGAGATGGGTCAGAGTACTGGACTGACAATTCGCTTTCTCCCATTCTTGATGAAGCTGGAGAGATTATTAACTATGTGATTGTTCAAACGAACATTACAGAGAAAAAAAAGACAGAGATGGCTCTTAGAGAAGCTAAGGAGGCTGCTCTGCAATCAGAAAAGGCAAAGGAGCACTTTTTGGCAAATATGAGTCACGAGATTCGAACACCGCTCAACAGTATAGTTGGGTTCACTGATTTACTTCTGCAAGAAAAGACAAGTGCTAAGCAACGTGAATATCTGGATGCAGTGAAATGGTCTTCTGGGAATTTGCTCGGAATAATCAATGACATTCTCGATATGAGTAAAATTGAATCAGGCAAAATCGAACTGGAAAAAACTGAAATGAACCTTAAGGTCTTAGCTGAATCTTGTGCTAAATCACTTTCGGTGAAAGTACCTGAGATGGTAGAGCTGAATGTAGATGTGGATGCTTCTATTCCTGTCTGTCTGGAGGGAGACCCGATACGCATGAATCAAATACTCACCAATTTGCTCAACAACAGTTTGAAATTTACCGAACGTGGAGAAGTAAGACTTGCCATACATCAAAAGTCTATTAACCGAGGTCAATCGGAAATTACTTTTGTGGTAACTGATACTGGCATCGGAATTCCTGCTGATAAACTGGGGGAGATTTTTGAAACGTTTATACAAGCTTCGTCTGAGACAACTCGGAAGTACGGAGGTACTGGTCTGGGTCTGCCGATAGTTAAAGAGCTAGTAGCACTTCATGGTGGAGAAATAAATGTGGAAAGTGAGGAAGGAAAAGGAAGCAAGTTTGAATTTACAATAAAACTCGATGCTTACAATAAACCTGAGAAAAAGAAGGATGAGAGGGCTCCCAGTTTCATGAAACTGGATCAATTGAGGCTTTTGATTGTCGAAGATCATCCGCTGAATCAATTGCTCATTAAAACTACGTTGCAAAGACAAAACATCAATTTCGATTTGGCCAACAATGGAAAAGAAGCTATCACCATGGTCAATGAGACGGATTACGATCTTATTCTAATGGACATTCATATGCCAGAAATGGGAGGTATTAAAACTACCCAGGTCATTCGTAACTTGCTGAGCGAGCCTAAGAGAAGTGTACCCATTTTGGCAATGACGGCTAGTGCTATGAGAAATGATTTGGAAGCTTGTTTGGAATGTGGAATGAACGACTACATACCTAAGCCATTCAAGGTTGAAGAATTGTTTGCGAAAATCCAACAATGGACCAATGTAGTGCAAGAAGCAAAACAAGATGTAGCATAAATGAATTTTGAAGTTAAATATGACAGTTATGATAAATTTTAATTATTTGAATGAAGTCTTCTCTGGTGACGCCCAGCTGATTGATGATGTGTTAGATATTTATATATCAGAGTATCCAGAATTTGAGGCTAGGTTCGCAAATTGTATGGCGCGTAGAGAAATGGAAGAGATTAGTAAGATGGCACATAAGTGGCAATTTACAGCCAAGGTTCTTGGCCTTGTTGAACTAAAAAATGACCTGATACAATTGCAGGATTATGCAAACCTAACATTTCATGAGACCGATCAATTGACCACAAAGGTGCTAGGTCAGGTGAAAGAAGCTTTTGGTCAGTTGCTGACCCATCGAACAGCTTCTTGAGCCTGAAATTTATCTCTAAAAGAACTCATAAAAGTCCAGTAAGGACTTTTATGAGTTCTTTTATTTTCCTAAAATGATTCCTGATTTAATGGATAACGGCATCGAAGCATTCTAAAGCAAGTTTTGAATGCAGTTTACGAGAATTACGTAATATTTAAAATACGAAACTCACGAATAATAAACGAGTGTTTGTCGCACGATTTTTACAGTATTAAAATTCTAATATAAACTAAAGATCATGAAAACGCTTTACAAAATTTTTACCATTACAATCTTAATCTGGTTACCCAGATTTGTAGATGCACAAACGTTAAAAACCTCAGTATATTCGGGAGCTAAGCCACGAGCCATATCGGGAGTATCCATTGGTGTGCAGTTGCCTGGATTTATCGGAGACATCGAGGTGGGCGGATTTTATGAAACCCATTCTAAATTCACCACTGACTCCAATGGGGAGGAGTCTCGAGAGGTTATCGGAGCACAGGGAATCCTCGCTTCATTTTCTGTGGCTTCAACAAGAAAATTAAATGTGAATTTTGGAACTAAGATTGGTTTGATTCGCGACGGTGTATTTATCCACCCATCTCTTACTGCAGAGTATTATTTGAGTGATATTGTATCTGTGGGAGTAGAAAGTAGACTTGCAAACATGACGCCAGCTTTCCAAGCTAAGCTGTCTTTCTATATGTTTGGAGCACAAGACAGAAAGTTTCGTCAGGCCAAATATAAGGCTCGAAAAGAATCTTATAGAGTACACAAACAATATAGAGATTAATAATATAAAGCAAAGCGTGCTGTTACAGCACATGAATCGGCAAGTTTAATCACCCCTTGTTTTGGTCTGATTCAAGACTCAAGACAAGGGCCGATTTGTTTTATAACCTATTTAGAAGTAATCTGGAAAATGTACTTTTAAAAGCTCCAAAAACTGCTCTTCTTGTAGGAGTTTATTTTGAAAATAACCCACAGAAGAATGAGATTTTGCACGCTCACGGTCATCAGGGTTTAATGAGGTTGTTAGCATGACTAAAAGTATTTCTGCTTTTTGAGAGGCTTCTAATTTTTCATATTCATCAAGAAATTCCCACCCATTCATGACGGGCATATTAATATCTAATAATATAATTTGAGGTTGTGGGTGCTTGCCATCGTTGGTGGAAATTAGAAAGTCCAGTGCTTCTTGGCCGTCAGTAGCTATTTCAACTTTTTCTACACAATCCATTTGTTTGAAAAGTCTTTTGTGGAAAAAGTTGCAATCATCGTCATCATCTACTAATAATATGCAGTTAAGTTTTTTCTTCATAGCGGTTTGTCTAATATGGTAAAAAAGAAAGAGCTGCCTTTGTTGAGTTCAGATTCAACCCAGATAGTCCCATTGTGTATTTCTACAATTTTTTTGGCATGGGCTAATCCAATACCAGTCCCTTCGTATTCTTTTTTCTTATGGAGCTTACGGAAAATTGTAAATATCGTACTTCGATTTTTTTCGTCAATCCCGATGCCGTTGTCCTTGACTTCAAACTGTAAACCTTTTTTAATTTTCTTTGAACTTATGGTAATCACTGGATGAGTGTCATTATTATGAAATTTAATGGCATTATGTATAAGGTTTTGAAACAAAAGTTTTATCTCCAAAGGATAGGCTGGTATAGTGGGCATTGGATTCACTTTTATTGTTGCTTTGTTTACGTCTATTATTTTATCTAAGTCCTGTTGAATAGATATTAGCAATTCTTCTAGATTTACCATTTCAATTTTTTTTGAAACCCCAAGTCGGGAGTAGTCGAGAAGCCCGGTGATTAGGTTGTCCATGCGACCGGTTGCTCTGAGTATAGAGCTGATGTATAGTTCGGCCTCTTCTGATAGAATATCAATACAATCCTCTTTAAGGACTCTTACATAATTTTTTATAGTGAGCAATGGTTCGCGCAGATCATGAGAGGCAACATAGGTTAACTGTTCCATTTCTTGATTTTTGGATTTTATTAACTCTGCAACTTTTAGTGCAGCTTCTTCTGATTTTTTTTTCTCAGTAATATCCCGAATCGCTGCAATGGCAATAGTTCCTTTATCTGTGACTAACGGACTTAGACTCACTTCTACTGGAAATTCCGATCCATCTTTTCTAGTAGCCAACAGATCCATATTAGCACCCATACCTCTCACTTTCGGTGAGGAAAAGAAATCTTGACGGTGCTTATGATGATTAAGTGAAAGTCTATTGGGAATTAATATCTCAACAAGATTTCCCTGTATCTCCTCTCTGGTATAACCGAACATTTTTTCCGATTGCTGATTGGCAAGTTCTATGATTCCTTCTCGATTCACTACAATCATTGCATCTGGGGCGGATTCAAGAAGATTCCTGAATTTAGCTTCGGATCTTTTTAGTTTTTCGCTGTATTCATGAGTATCAGTGGTATCGCGAGTTATTTTGATGAAACCCGAAACTTTTCCAAAAAGATCTATTTGTGAGGAAATCAAGGCGTCACTCCAAAAAGCCAATCCATTTTTCCTTATGCGCCACCCTGCAGATTCAATTTTTCCCTTCTGCTTTGCATCGGTAAGTAAGCGTTCTGGTAGGTTTGCTTTTTGAGCATCAGGGGGAAAAAAAACGCTAAAGTTTTTGCCTATTATTTCTTCTGGTGTGTATCCTTTTATTTTTTCAGCTCCTTTATTCCAACTTTTGATGATTCCCCTATTATCTAACGTAATGATCGCATAATCTTCAATGGAGTCTATGATATTTTGATGTTGTGTTTGATTTTCCAATAACCGTTCACGAGAAATATCACTCTCATTTAGCGTTTTGGACAAGTACCAGGTAAGGATCAGTAGGGCTGTGATAATACTAACGATCAATAGCGAAAGGCTAAGTTCATCACTGATTTGCGTATTAGTCTTTAGTGACATCCTGAGATATCCTAGGAGGATAGGAATGATTACAATACAAGGGATGAAAATTTTCGCAGCTTTCCCTCCAGAATAAGGACTCATTAAAATCCGCATGAAACCATAGTCTTTATTCATAAATACTATGCCTGTACCAACCAGCATAAAGAAAAGCGCTGTATGTAGGGACATAGGAAAGTATTTCAAAATACCATAAAACTCACCTACATTGTAGAGATAACCGATGACAGAAAAGAAGCCCAGCATAAATACAGCTAAGGAAAGATAGTTAGCTGCTGATCTGATCCTTTTAGGACGTTGCGTTGAGAACAGTAGAGCTAGTGCTGTAAGTACAAATCCAAGTGCAGTATTTGGAGCCATGTTGTTTGATACATTTCCTTTCGTGTCTTTGATTAATTCCGCACTAAACATGAGCTGATCGATCTGAATGGAGGAGTGAGCGACTTGGTTAATTAACTTAACAAGACTTATTAAAATGATAAGAATGGAAAGGACTTGACTCAGGGTTAAAAATGACTCCATTCTTTTCCCTGATAGTATGAGGAGGGACAATCCAGATAAAATAAAGCAAATGGCAGTTAGAGGATTCATTGCCACAAGATCGGCTATAGGTCGTTTTAATACTTCGATGTCAAAAGCCCACCCAATAATGACCAAGATACCTGCAGCCAAGGTAGTGCCTCCAATAATGAGTGAGATAGCAGATGAATCCCTATGGTTTCTTTTTTTAGTTAAAGGTGCTATACTCATATTAGGTTAGGTAAATTGAGTTTTTTTAATCCATAAATCAACAGAGAACTTTCCTTGTCGCAGAAGAGTATCCTAAAGGGTAAATCAAGTATGCTTTCTTATTTTTTGGTTTGCAAAATTGATTTTGTTGTTCTACCAACGTTTGAGCCAGGTGCATCATAAAGCAGTTTGTCAGTTGATAATCCTTATTGGTTAATCAATGCGAAAATTGATCGTTTCAATGTAGAAAAAAATACTTGTTAAATAATTTCCTTCTGTGTTTTGATAGAAGCATATATCTCATTATCACATCCATTTTTGGGCTCTAATTGGTCATAATTTTTTATCTGACATAAAAATGAATTAAATTATTATCTCAATATAACGGATTAATCATTTATAATTATCAATTTTTAAAACCAACTAAGTAATACTAACCTGAAATAAATGTGTAAGCCTAACCTAATTCTTAACTGTGATTTTTTTTCACTGAGAAGATGTTTTGTCTGGTCAATTGTATGCCTATTGAATTCACCTTACGGTTTATATGCTCAGAAAGATGACCTTTCAGCCGATGAACTGAAACAACTGAGTATTGAAGAACTGATGAGTATAGAAGTTACTTCTGTCAGTAGACTACCCGAAAAATTATCGAAAACAGCTTCCGCTATTCAGGTAGTAACGGGAGAAGACATCCTAAAGTATGGTGCTACTAATATCCCAGAAGCGCTCTACCTAGCTGGTAATCTCCAAATAGCTCAAAAGGGTTCGCATTCCTGGGGAGTTACTGCCAGAGGGTTCAATACAGATTTGGCCAACAAGATGCTGGTTTTAATAGATGGACGAACTGTCTATACTCCTCTTTTTTCGGGCGTGTTTTGGGATCGTCAGGATTATCTCCTAGAGGATATAGATCAGATAGAAGTGATCAGCGGTCCCGGAGGAACTCTTTGGGGGGCAAATGCAGTAAATGGAGTTATTAATATCACCTCGAAAGGCGCTAAGGAAACTCAAGGTCTATTTTTGGAAGGCAGCGTTGGTAATGAACTAAAGACTTTGGTAAGCACGAGGTATGGCGGGAAGATAGCTCCTAATATACATTATCGTGCTTATGCCAAATATGGTAAACGAGACGGAACAGTATTTTCAGACAGTGTAGACGCCAGAGATTCTTGGCTTATAAAGCAGGGAGGGTTTCGAGTGGATGCCGAAAAGGAAAATTCCAATTTTACGCTACAGGGAGACTTGTATCAAAACGATTCTGATCTGATCAGCGGAGAAACCTCAGAAATAATTGGAGGGAATGTACTGGCCAGATGGTCGCATACTTTCAATGATAGTTCAAATTTGCGTTTACAAACTTATTTTGATCAGACAGATCTTCTTCTTCCTACTGCTCCATTTATTGTAAACGGAATGGAACTGGCACCTGCCGGTACTTTCAAGGATAAACTGACAACCTATGATATTGATTTTCAGCATCGGTTTGAGTTGGGCAGCATCAACCGTGTGATATGGGGTTTGGGATATAGACATACTCATGATCAGGTGACCAATTCGCCTGCCCTAGGTTTTCTGCCTGAAGTACTCAAGCAGAATCTCTTTAGCATTTTCGTCCAGGATGAAATTAAAGTTTTTAGAGATTTTTTTGTTGCCATAGGTACAAAACTCGAACACAATGATTATACTGGGTATGTACTGGAACCTAATTGCAGGATACGTAAAACAATCGGAAAAAATTGGATGATCTGGTCTGCCATTTCCAGAGCAGTTCGTGCACCATCGCGTGTAGATAGAGATATCACACAAGGTACGCCACCAAATTTTGTTTTACTCAAGGGCAGTTCAGAGTTTAGGACAGAAACTGTCATTGCCAGTGAATTGGGTGTTCGTGGAAAAATTATGTCGAAAGGAACCGCTTCGGTTTCTTTTTTTTATAATCAGTATGATCATATACGTAGTACGGTACTCGATCCCGAAGTAATTTTTCCATTAACATTTCAAAACGGATTGGAAGGGGTAACCTATGGGTTTGAGCTGAACGTTTCTTATCAGCCGGCTTATTGGTGGCAGCTTACCACCAGTTATACCCTTTTGCATCAAGATCTTAAGGTTAAGAATGGTCAGACCGATTTCAATAATACGTACAATGAAACAGCCGATCCGGAAGGTCAATTTTTGTTTCGTTCGACGTTTTCATTGCCTTTGGGTATAAGTGTTAACGGTGCATTCAGATGGGTGGATGAACTCCCAATTAACAATAGCGGAACACAAGAGACCGTGCCTTCATATGCGGAGTTGGACGCCCGAGTAGCTTGGGATGCGAATGATAAGATTAGTTTCTCTGTTGCTGGGAGAAATCTTTTGCATAATGATCATATAGAATATGGAGCGACTACTCCAACTCGACAAGCAATAGAAAGAAGCGTATATGTGAAGATGGCGCTGAGATTTTGAGACTTAGCAGTTAGATATTTTAGCATTTAGGACAAATGAGCAAAATTAAGAAGCAGAAAAAGAGGATTACAAGAATATCCTACCTTATTTTTTTAATAGTCTGTTTGTGCGCTGCACAAACCTCAGATTCTAAAGAATATAAGGTTAAGGCCATTTTCTTGTTCAATTTTGCTCAATTTATGGAGTGGCCGGAAGATTCTTTTGCTCATGAAAAGGCTCCGTTTGTACTAGGCATTTTAGGAGAGAATCTCTTTGGAACTTTTTTGAAAGAAACCATCATTAACGAGAAAATAGAGGGACATCCACTGGTTATAGAGCATTATAATGAGATAAGCGAAGTGAATGGATGTCACATTTTATTTGTCCATACCACTCAGGTGGATCAAATGAATGCAATGGCTGATCATCTGAAATATCAGCATGTACTTACCGTTGGTGAAAGTCGGGATTTTATTACCAAAGGAGGTGTTGTCAGGTTTTTTATGAAAGGGGGTAAGATTAGACTGGAAATTAATGTTCAGGCCGCTGAGGCTGCTGGTCTTGTCATAAGTTCGAAATTATTAGGTGTGTCTCAAATCGTAAAAAGCTAATTATGGCGTTCGCAGATATACCCATTCGACGAAAACTATTAAGAGCGATCCTGTTCAGCACGGGTACAGCGATTCTCATTACCTGCACTGCTTATTTCGCTTATGAGTTGTTCAGTTTTCGCCAAACAAGTATCCGAGAGTTGTCTATAGTTGGAGAAATAATTGCAACCAATAGTACAGCAGCGCTAGCATTTAATAGCAAGGAGGATGCTTATGAGATGCTCTCCTCCCTGAAGGTAGATAAGAGTATTGAAGCCGCATGTCTTTATGATAAGCACGGAAATATTTTCACTTATTACCCAGAGGAGTTATCAGCAGATCATTTTCCGGATTCTCCTAAGAAAGATGGATATCGTATCATTGATTCTGGCCTAATAGGAATTCAACCTGTGATTGAGAAAAATAGACGATTGGGAACTCTCTATTTAAGGTCAAACATGAATGCTTTCTATTTTCATATGCAATTGTACGCTGGCATAGCAGGACTTGTGATAGTTTTTTCTTTTGTTTTGTCGTATCTGTTGTCCAGAAAAATGCAGAGTAGCATAACTAACCCGATCCTTGAGTTGGCAGATACAGCTTTAGCTATTTCTGATAGAAAGGACTATAAAGTACGAGCGACAAAACACGGTAATGATGAAATAGGATTGCTCACCGATGCCTTTAACCAAATGCTGGATCAGATCCAGGATCACGATCAGATACTCCGTGAGAACGAAGAGCGTTTTGAGAGCACATTGGATAATATGCTGGAAGGGTGTCATATTCTTGATTTCGATTGGAGGTATGTTTATCTCAATGACTCAGCCGACAGACATAATAAGCGTCCGAAGGAAGAACTACTTGGAAAGAGATATACTGAGGCATGGCCTGGCGTCGAGACTACAGAAGTTTTTAGTATTATAAAAAGATGTCTTGAGGAAGAAACAAATAGCGAAATAGAAAATGAGTTTATTTTCCCTAATGGAACAAGTGGCTGGTTTAAGTTAGCCATTCGAACCATACCTGAAGGCGTCTTTATCTTATCAGAAGATATAACCGATAAAAAAAATGCGGAAAATAGAATTTTAAACCTCAACGAAGAATTGGAACAAAAAGTCCGTAAACGTACCTCGCAACTTGAAGTCGCTAACAAGGAGTTGGAGTCGTTTACTTATTCTGTGTCACATGATTTGAGAGCGCCTCTTAGGTCAGTGATAGGTTATTCGCAGATTGTTTTAGAAGATTATTTGGACAAGCTTGATGAAGAGGGGGTTAGAATATTGAAAGTAATAATATCCAATGCCACTAAAATGGGGCAATTGATCGACGATCTGCTAGCCTTTTCAAAAATCGGAAAGCAGGAGCTGTCAAAAAGGCCGCTGGATATGGAAGCCATTGTGGCAGAAGCCATAGACGAAAATCAATATCAATCGGAGCGAGCAAATATTGTAATGAAGGAAATGATACCAGCAGAGGGTGACAAAAGTCTGATCAAACAGGTAGTCGCCAATCTCGTGTCGAACGCCTTAAAATATTCTGGAAAGGAGGACGCTCCATTGGTCGAAATTGGTTCTTATCAGCAAAACAAAAACAATATCTATTATTTCAAAGACAATGGGGTTGGATTTGATATGAAGTATTATGATAAGCTATTTGGTGTTTTCGAACGGTTGCATAAGAGTGCCGAGTTTGAAGGGACTGGTGTTGGACTGGCTCTGGTGCAAAGGATTACAGCTAAACATAATGGGAAGGTCTGGGCAGAAGGGGCGCTGCAGCAGGGTGCTACCTTTTACTTTTCTCTTCCTACGCAACCAAACTGAAACTATAAAACCTAAACCAAAGAAATGGACAATATTCATGATGTAGAAGTACTTTTAGTTGAAGACAACCTGGATGAGGCAGGGCTTGTGATAAGAGCGCTGAAGAAAAATAACTTGGGGAATAATCTTGTGCATTTGGAAGATGGAGCTGAAGCGCTGGATTTTATTTTTGCACGTGGTGCCTACTCAGATAGAAAAGTAGAGTTTAAGCCGAAAGTAGTTCTCCTTGACTTAAAAATGCCTAAAGTAGATGGGCTTCAAGTGCTGAAGGAAATACGAAATGATAAGCGAACAAAATTAATCCCTGTGGTGATTATGACTTCTTCTGCAGAGCAAAAGGACATCATCGAAAGCTATGGGCTTGGTGTAAACGCCTATGTGGTGAAACCACTTGATTTTGAAAATTTTTATAAAGTTATGATAGACCTGGGTCTGTTTTGGCTATTGGTGAATCAACCACCAGGATGATCAGCAATATCAAAGATCGTATTGTTTTTGGGGTGCTAAAAAAATATTTTTCTCCACGTTAATGCAGTATTTAGTAATGCACAACCTTCATTCTAACACAAAATAAAAGGTAGACCCTTTACCCACTTCAGAATGGCACCAGATTTCACCCCCGTGTCTGTCTATTATCGCTTTGCATATGGCTAGTCCTAAGCCCGTCCCTGGTTGTTTTTGATTGTTCAATCTCTTAAAAGGTTCGAATACACGTTGATAGGCATCTTCTGGAAAACCAATCCCATGATCTGAAATGGATATGGAATAGCCTTCCTGCTTATCTTTAGATGCTATTTTGATGTAAGGACTTTTGTCTGAGTAGTTTATCCCGTTCGCTATTAGGTTTTGCATCAGCTGTACTAGCAAGGTTTCACTACCATTTACTTCTGGGAGATTATCGTACTCAATCTTAGCCTTTCGGGTGGCAATGAGCTCTTGAAGATTAGTCAATGCCTGCTTAACAACACTTTGCATTGAAACTGGCTTCTTTTCAATCTCAATTTTGGATGCATTATTGTATTGTGAAAGTTCATCAATTAACTTTTCCATGTGAATGGCAGAAGTAGATAGCAATTTTGTAAGATGCTCAATTCCGCTATAGTCTTTAGCTTCTAGCGATCTTTCTATTTCCTGACTCAGCATTCTCATGTTACCGATTGGCGATCGGAGATCATGTGCTAAAATATGAGCAAAACTTTGTAAAGATTCGCGCTGTTGGTCTATGGTGTATTTTAATTGTACTTTTTCAAGCGAGCTTTGCAATACTCGACTAATGGATTGTGCATCGATCAATCGTTTTGGAATGTAGTCAGTGGCACCAGCATTAAATGCCTCTGAAACTAAAATCTCGTCCCCGTAATCGGTGATCATGATGATTGGCAAATAAGGGTATTGCTCACGAAGAATTTTAACACCCTCCAAACCAGTTTTTCCTGGCATTTGATAATCTAACAATGTGCAATCAAAAGATTGAGATTCAAATAATTTGATTACCTCATCCATGTTTTCTGCCTCAGAAATAATGCTTTTAACATTTGCTTGTTTAAGCGCTCGTTTGATCAATTTACGATCACCTATATCATCGTCAGCAATTAGTATTTTTAAATTTTTTTCCATTTCAATATCAATCGGGTAATTCTACTATTCGCCAGTAAGCATCTACTAACTCTACTAATCTTAAAAAGTCTTGTCCCGCTACTTCTTTCACAATATACCCAGCTACATTTAAGTCATAGGCTTTTGCCTTGTCTTCTTGGCTCTTAGAAGTAGTAAGTATGAATACTATGGTCTTTTTTAGTTCTTCGTCTGCCCTTAGTTCACGAATAAAATCAATACCACCCATTCTCGGCATATTGAGATCAACAAGGACTAAATATGGCATATTGAGTTTCTCGCGCCCGTTCGTTCCGCGTAAGATCTCAAGGCCTTCCACTCCGTCCACGGCCCGAATGATAGGGTTGGCAATTTTGGCTTTTTTAAAGGTTCTCTGAACTGCTTTGACATCTGCATCATCGTCCTCAAGAAGCAATATTTGTAATGGTTGTATTTGGTCTTTCATTTTGAGTATCATTTAGCATTTTTAATTAACAGAGGACTCCAATGTTTTAGGCCATATAAAAATAAAATCTGTGCCTTGACCTTCCACTGATTTGAGTGTTATAGTACCTCCTAGGTGTTCAACATTTTTTTTGACCATGGCTAAGCCCATGCCACTCCCTTCTACTTGATCTCTGGGTTTTAGAGTAAGAAACATTTCAAATATTTGGTCTTGATATTGGGCAGGTATGCCTGGGCCATCATCTTTTACATGAAACTTATATTTACCATCAAACTCTTCAAACCAAATATCTACATTTCCTTTACTGCTGTGATGATGTTTTATGGCATTGTTAATAAGATTGTGCAAGACTTGTTGTAGTGGCATGCGTTTGAATTTGGTTTTAGCAAACATGGGGTTGAATACGATATTAAAATCATCTGGCTGGGACAAAAGTAGTTTTATGTCGTTAGCTAAAACAGCTCCGTTTACTTCTTCCGCGTATCGATCATCTATTTTACGACCGATACGCGAATACTCTAGCAAATCGTCTAACAACTTCTCCATTCTTTTGACTCTATTTCTCATGAGTTCCAGATTTTCCTTGCTGTCATCATCCATGATTTCGTCAAGGTCTTCTTCCAGCCAGCGAGAGGTATTGTCTATTACACGTAGTGGAGCCTTCAGGTCATGAGAGGCTACATACGCAAAGTCATCCAGTTCTTTATTCGATTGTTTTAAAGCTTCTATTAGTCTTTCCATTTCTTTTTCTGCAGCCTTTCTATCAGAAATATCCCGAACAATCGCTGTAAAAAGAATGCCGCTGTTAACTTTGACTTCGCTGATTGAAAGTTCCATTGGAAATACACTTCCATCTTTATGCAATCCCTGAACCTCCCTATTCGTATTGATTGTTCCCTTTTTTCGAGTCTGCAGATAATTCTCAATAAATCCGCCTTCTCCTCCTTCAATAGGTTCTTTGGGTATCAGGAGCGCAATATTTTTGTCCAATACTTCGTTGGTTGCATACCCAAAAATCTGACAGCATTGAGGATTGTAGGCGACAATTAATCCCTGGCTATTGATGGTTATTATGCCATCATTGACTGAATCTAAGACTGCCTTCGATTTAGCTTCACTTTCCAATAATGATTTAATTGCCCCCTGAAAGGACTTCGCTAATTCTCCAATTTCGTCAGTCAGATGGGTTGGTAAATCTACACTGCTATTATAATCAGTAATGTTGGAAAGTTGGATCGTCATTTGTCTTAACGGTTGCGTAAACTTTCTTGCTAATGTGAAGGAAATGGCGACTGAGCCAATTATTAAAAAAATGGAAATAAGTAAAATCTCATCTCGGGTTTTAAAAGCATTTGCCAGTAATTCCTCTTTTGGTTTACGGAGCGCTATTCCAACATAATTTTCTGAATCGTTGCTTGATAGGTTGAGTTTTACAAAATAGGAAATATTGTCATCTTCAATCAAGCTGGTTTCATTCGTTTGGTTATGAATAACCTTTGAGACAAATAATGGAGGAGTTACTGTATAGTTTTGGTGAAATTGGAATTCGCCGATGGTTCCATTTTTTTTGTGCTCCAAATAGTCCCCAGACTGATTGATCACTAGTACGTTGTCAGCCGGAGTTAAGAATTCTAAAGTATTTTTTATCAGATTGGAATAATCAACGTTTAAAACGATGACGCCAAATGGTTTCCCGTTGTCGCCGTATATAGATACCAGTACTCTAATGGTCGGCAACAGTAGGCTGTCGATTTTTCCTTGTTCTCTATTATAATTTACTTTTGTAAAATAAGCGAGACCATTTGGCAGTTGTTCTGCAGCCTTCATGTAAGGTTCGTCACCTTTTTGCTGAAGTTCTGATACAGAAACACGGGCTAATCCATTTTCAGTACGGTTTACTCTTACCAGCTCTTTTCCGTTATCTGCAAATCCGATATATCTCATCTGCGTATAAAATTCTCGCTCGGTCATTACCGAAATAAAGATGGTTTCTAAACGATTACGCCAGAGTTCTATGTTAGATCCGTCCAATGGGTCTGTCCCATTGTTCTTTGTAGTGCGGATAAACCCCTTGATTGGAGGAGTCCTGGCTACAACGAAGATATCATTTTGCATGCCATCAAAGACATCCATAAACTTCAAAGACATAAGTCGGGTATTCAATGCAAGATCTTCGATTGAATCAGCAAGAGTGTATTGCACTGTACGGTAGTAATTCAATACTCCAATAATGGCTGCTATAAAAAAAGCAACTCCACAAACCAATAAGGTGAATTTATTGTGAACTGTCAATCTCAAAGTGAAGTGTGGCTAAGTGGTTTCATAGTATAAGAAGGCTCGACCTTCTTCCTAAAGGTAATATTTTATACTGAATATTATTTAGACATATATTTATCTATTTATATTTTTAAGCATTTTCGATAAAAACCGTTACCTTTTAGATCTAATCTATCCTCCCTTGCATTACCTAGAAAAAGAATTGTCCGAGCTGATTCAGAAAGATGATACTACCTTGAATTTTCTTAACGGGCATATCATAGACGGATTATTGTATTGGGATTTGGAACGTCCAGAAGAACCTTGGATTGACGAGCAATTTTGGAAGACTCTGGGCTATGATGTCAAAACCCGACCTGATGCCAGGTTACCTTGGCTAGATATTATTCATCCCGATGACGTAATAGTAGTGACCAAAAATTTCCAAGAAGAACACTCCAGTCCTAACCAGACGGTTAGGTATATACACCAAAACAGCTCCATATCCTGGCTGAAATGTAAAAGTGTAATTACAAAATCTAAGCAGGGAAAGCCAACAAGACTGCTTGGTATTCATATAGATATCACTCAAGAAAAACAAGCAGAAACAAAACTAAAAATTAGCGAAGCACAGTTTAAAAGTTCTTTCGATCATTCTCCGCTAGGAATGACGGTAAATTCATTAGATGGAAAAATCTTGGAGGTAAACGAAAGGTTCTGTCAGATTTTGGGCTACAATAAAAACGAATTAATAAATGAGCACTTCGCTGGGATGGTAGGTGGAGACTATTCATCTCTTGGTTATGAAGATGATCTTCTGGATAGAAAAATCAACTATTATAGTGCTGAGCTGGAATTTTCCACAAGATCAGAAAAGAAAATTTCGGTGCTTTTCAATGCTTCTTTAGTACGAAATGGTGACGGAGATCCTATGCATTTTATAGCTCAGATAGAGGATCTTACAGAAAGCCGTTTAGCTGATGAAGAAATTACTCGCTTGGCGGAGCGTTTGGTGCTGGCCAAGGAGGCTGCAAGAATTGGTATTTGGGAGTTAGAAATTGAAACAAAAAATCTTATTTGGGATGATCACATGCATGAAATGTATGGTGTCCAACAAGGCTCCTTTCATTATAATTATAATTCATGGTTAAATTTATTGCACCCAGACGATGCGCCTGGCGTAAAGGACAAAATCCAATTGGCCATTGAAGGGAAACAAGAGTTCAAGACAGAATTTAGAATTGTTTGGTCGGATGCAACGACTCGATATATCCATGCTGCAGCTATTGTTCGAAGAGATTATACGGGCAGAGCCATAAATTTCATCGGTTCTAGTTGGGATATAACTGAGAACAAAAAAACAGAACGCTCGCTAAGCAGAATGGCAACACTTGAATCTAAACGAAAGGAGATGGAGCAATTTGCGTACATCACTAGTCATGACCTTAGAGAACCATTATTGACTATTAAGAATTTTGTCCAACTACTAATTGAAGATAACTCGGACAAATTCAGCGAAGAATCCAAGTATATTAGTAATTCGATTTTGAATGCTTCTATTAGAATGGAAACGCTCATTTTAGGTCTTTTAGATTATTCCAGACTCAGTAAACAAAGAAAACTAGCATTGGTAAATATTAATGATATTCTTAAGGATGTGATGTCAGACTTGGATTCGCTGATTAGCAAAACTGATGCATTAATAGATTATGATAAACTCCCAGTTATAAATGGTTATGAGGTCGAATTAAAGTTGCTTTTTCAAAATCTAATACATAATGCCATTAAGTTCACAAAATCAGACACGGCTCCAGTAATTAACATAAACTGCTCGAAGATTGAGGACGGGTACAAATTTAGCGTGAGCGACAATGGGATTGGTATTAGCCCACTGAATCAGGAAAAGATATTTGCCATGTTTCGACGGGCTCATAATGATGCTAAATATGAGGGAACTGGAATTGGACTTGCTCACGCAAAAAAAATAGCAGAAATACATAATGGTGAAATATGGGTTTCATCACGAGAAGGTGGGGGATCCAAATTCTACTTTACAATACTAACGGATTCATAAAATGAAAAATAAATTGAACTCCATATTATTAGTTGACGATAACTCTGACTGCAACTTTTTTCATAAAAGGCTTTTTCAAAAGATGGATGTTGCGGAGAAAATAGAAATTGTATTCGATGGTAAGGAAGCAATTGACTATCTCACTTCAAAAAAGGATGGCAAATACCCTCAGCCATCAATTATTTTCCTGGATATAAATATGCCCGTTATGAACGGGTGGGAGTTTTTGGATGAATATGAAAAACTGACTCTCAATCAAAAAGCAAAAGTTATATTAGTAATGTTGACTACTTCTCTTAATCCTGATGACATTCATAGAGCAGAAAAAAATCCGAGCGTCAGCGAATTTAAAAATAAGTTTTTAACGGAAGAATCTGTAAAATCCATTCTTAATAAATATTTCCCCTAGTGGTGGTGTATGAGTTCTTTTTTTGCAAAAGGCGGGAAAATTGAAGGGTACTTTTTAGAATGAATTCAGCACGGAAAAGCCTTATTATAATTCTTTCCATTGCGTGATGAAACGAGTACAACATTGGTACAACATTTTTGCTAAGAGATGCTCTAATGTGAATAAAGCTGCATTAGCTTAAATCGTCAGAATCGATGATTTTATAGTGCTGGATAACAAAAAAGGCCGATTTCGGGTGAAATCGACCTTTATTTTGTGACCTTGTCAGGATTCAAACATACTCTTATAAGCTTTTGATTATCACCTGATTAAGTATTTATTTATGATTTAGGTATCAAAATGGTATAATTAGTGTTTTTATAGGTTGATAATATATTATCAGCTCAATTACTCATTCATCCAATTTAGAAATTGATTTCTTTTTTTAAAACTAACAAATTGGTTATCTAATTCATGTTCTTTAAACCTTACTTCAATTCTTCCACCCTCCAATGAGCTATATTTGTCAATAAAATCAACGTGAGTTATAAATTGTCGGTTGAGTCGGAAGAATTTTTTAGAACCAAGTTGAGAAATGAAATCATCAAGAGTTTTATCTGAAGTATAAACTTTTCCGGTAATGGTAACTATATATACCACCTTCTCTTTAAGATATGCATACTTGATGGTATCCTTATCAATTGGCACAGTGAACCTGCCTACATTTAGTAAAAATTTGTTGTTTGTCTGATATTCTACATTAGTTTTGAAGTCTGGATTGCTGAGCTGATTTTCAAGCTGTTCAAACTTTTCAATTCCATCCCTAACCCTTGCTTCGGTTAATGGTTTTGTAAGAAAATGTATACCGTTTTTATAAAATGCTTCTAGTGCGAATTCATGATGAGAGGTACAATATATGACGGGTGCATTGAAGGAAACTTTATTAAAGATTTCGAAACAAAGGTCATCACCCAATTCAATGTCCATAAAAATTAAATCTGGGTCTTTTTTTTGCAAATAGCTTATACTGCTTTGTATATCGCAAAGGCAATCGTCAATCAAATAATTAGGTCTTAAATCTGCTATTAGTTGACTAAGTAGTTCAGCTTGATATGGCTGATCTTCAACTATTAAAATATTTTTTGTACGATTTGTGATGAAGTTCATATTTCAAAATTATCACCTAGAACGGTAATATATGATTAAAGTTTCTGATTGGGAAAAAATTGAAATATTCCTGAAACCAAGTGTAATAACTGAAGTGATTTGTGAACTAACATAAATTAAGCCTAATTGTTTAGATACTAAATGAGTTGCGGTATTGCTAAGTAAAAAATCCCATCATGAACTATCAAATAAGAAGATGCCTTGTCATCAATCTGAGTTTGTTCTTTCTGTTCATTTTTATAGGTTTTTGTAGTATGAGTCAGAGCAAAAATGTGGATAGCTTAGAACATGTCCTTTTAACTACTTCTAATACAGATGGCCGCCTCAATACTCTTCAGCATTTATTTGTTTTTTATCAGAATCAAAACCATCAAAGGACGCTTGAGTTAACAAATGAAATTATTTCTATAGCAGACTCAATTAGAAATAATAAATGGCTATTAGAGGGGTATATGAATAAGGCCTCAGTGTTACGAATAATGTCTCAGTTCGAAGAATCGTTGGTTTTATTAAATAATGCATTGAGGTTAGCCAGTAATTTCGATGAAAAAACGGAAGCAAAAATCATTAATAAAATAGGGAACGTATATGTTTCGAAAGGGGATTATGTTAAAGCATTGGAAAGCTATCAGAAATCTTTAGTGTTAGCGGAAAGGATGCAAGATTTTGAGAAAATCGCTCATGCTTGTGGTAATATAGGGTTAGTGTATTTTTATATTGGGCAGTATGAAGATGCATTATTAAATATGAAAAAATCGGCACAAATATTAATTGACAAGTTTAATCCGGGTCGAGCGGCAAGGGCAATTTCTCATATTGGAGCAACATATCATCTAATGAAAAGGTACGATTCAGCTATTTACTATTATAGGGATGCTATTAATAAGCTTGTTGGGCAAAATGATCGTTATTCATTAATTATGAATAGTAATAATTTGGCACAGTTATTTTTGGAACAACATCAGATAGACTCAGCCAATAAATATATTGATTTTGCAAGAGCTGAAAATGAAGTGTTGAAAAACAACAAATTGGAGATCCAAAATTTAACAATTAAGGCACAGTATTTCGAAAAAATAGATAATTTTCAGCAGGGAATTAATCAATTTATTCTTGCATTTGATCTGGCACAAGAGTATAATGAATTAGAATCAAGCAGAATTGCCACGGAAGGTCTTTTACGATTATATGCGCTAATTGGAGACTACGAACAAGCTTTTTATTTTCAGAAAAAAAATTTCCAAATAAGAGATAGTATTTTCAATCTAGAGAAGATTAAGGAATTCACGGATTTAAGAGAGAATTATGAAATAAAAAGATTGAAAATAGAACAAGCTGTATCTAATTCTAAGTTGATCGAAAGGCAAAAAGCTATTATTCTTCGAAATTACCTTTTGGCTTCAGTAACATTGGCCTTTGTGATAATTCTCGTTGGAGTCTTTTTATATCGAAAGAAGCAAATTCAAGTGGGTATACTTGGTAACCATTTATCTGGTCTTAGGCAGGAAAAAAATCAGCTTTTAAACATAGTATCTCATGATCTAAAAAATACACTCAATAATATTCACAGTATTATTGAGATTTTTAGGAAGAAAAATGCTTCAAATCTTAAGGCCTATCAAGTAAGCTACTTATCTGCAATGCAAAAAAATGTAAAGAGATTGCAGGTAACAATAAATAATATGCTAAATATAAATCAACTTGAAGTAAAGCTTGATCAATTAACATTTACTAAAGTGGATATTGGATTAGTTTTAAAAGAAGTTTTAGAGCAATATATATTTTCAGCTCTTGAAAAAAGAGTAAGGTTCTCTCTCGATATTGAACCTAATTGTATGGTTTATGGAGATCAACGCTATATTTTGGAAGTGTTTGATAATTTGATTTCCAATTCAATTAAATATTGTCCTATTGAAGATAGCGTAAGTCTAAGGCTATTTAGAGAGGGAGATGAGAAAATTTGTTTCTCCATTCAGAATAGGAGAAAGGCTTTATCAATAATTAAAATTGTAGAAAATAAAATAGTAACAGGAAATTCTTTAAACCTTCCAAAAGGTAGTGAAACATCAACAGGATTAGGTTTGTTTATTGTATCTGAATATATAAGTGCAATGAATGGAGAAATTCGGCTCGATGTAAATGAACATTTTATTATTAGATTCGATTTACCTGTATATTCTTAGGGTATTCTGAAATTTTTGATTTTTTAATATAAAAATCAACGGAGATGAGAAAAAGGTTATAATGGACTATAATGTTCCCCAAAATTAGGGCAGATAGATGTCTAAAGTTAAGCTATAATTTTGTCATTTCTAAGCTGCACTACTCTGTTGTTCAAAGACTGTTTTAGGCATCTGAATTTCAGTGACTGATGCAGCCTTTGATTGTTGTAAAATTCCATATATTTCTTCATCTCGTGGTATTTTCAATGCCTCCATTTGCAGGATTGAGGTAAGCGTATTCGTACTTGAATTGGAAGAGTAAGTACGGTGCTATGCAAGCCAATCAGCTCAAGAAAATGAAAGAACTTAACTACCTGCCCTAATTTTGGGGGACATTATACATTTTCGAGAGTATAGTATATCCTTTAAGTGATATATATTCACATTAAACTAATTTTATCTAACCTTTAGAAATTCAAATCTGAATATTTACTGCTGCGTATTGATTTTCAACAATTTTTAAACAAAAGTTTAAAAATGGAATGACTTTGAAAGTATTCGTAAAACTCAATTCAACGCTTTTCAGTATTATGTGCCTGTTCAACTGTTTAGCGGTAATGGCACAGTTTTCAGAAAGAAACATCATGGTGAATAATTATGATCCAAAGGAATGTAATATCGGCTATGGTATTTGGAGTATCGCTCAAGATCTGAATGGCTTGATGTATTTTGGAACTTATGATGGTCTCATTCAATTTGATGGGGAAAGATGGATTAAGTTACCACCTTATGATTTAGTGCAGTCAGTTGCGATTGGTGAAGATAATCGCATATTCATTGGTATGAGATCAGACTTTGGATACGTTAGCTTGGATAAAAATAGGGAGCCGAAATTTTATTCGCTTAAACATCTATTGCCTGAAGATGCATCAGAATTTGGTCATATTTGGAAAATTGCTTCAACATCTCAAGGAATTTATTTTCAAAGTGAAAAGTACATATTCAAGTATTTTAACAATTCACTAAAAGTATTTCAGGCAGAAAATATCTACTTCATGTATGGCATAGAGGATAGTATATATTTTCAAAAAATGGATAAGGGAATTTTCCACCTTAAGGAAGGTACTTCTAGTTTAAAAATTGATGATGTGATTTTCGATAACCCTCTCGTAACAGCTTTGAGAAAGGTTGGTCACGATTCGCTCTTAATTTTTTCACAAAAAAAATTTTTAAGAAAATCTAGCTGTCACGAAAGCGTTTTTTTGTTTACAAAAGGAGATGTGCATCCGATAGCTTTAGGTCAAGCTGGTGATTATATATCAGGAATTTATGATGGATGTGTTCTGGGGGCGAATATAATGGTTTTAGGGACACTCAATGACGGAATCTACTTCTACACTATCACAGGTCAAAAAATTGCTCACATAAATAAGGAAAATGGGCTTAAGTACAATGCTATAAATGCTTTATTTATTGATAGAGAATCCAATATATGGATTGGGCATGACAAAGGTTTATCGAAACTTAAAGTTGAACCCCACATTAATAAATATGATGATAAAGGGGCTTTAAAAAAATTAGAAACAGGAATCTACACTAGTATGTGGTCTAATGAAAGGCTTTTTATTGGTACCATGTCAGGGTTATTTATAGTTCACAATGACGTAATGGAAAAAACCGACCTTGCGGATATTCAAGTCAATTCTATTGTTAAAATTAAAGGAAAAAATATCAGTGAAAATAAAATTCTAGTTGCAACTTCAAATGGCATATACGAAATCTTTGAGGATGGTCAGGTTTCTTCCAATTTAATTGAAGAGGGTATTGAGTCCTTTTGTATAGTACAATCAAAAAGTGATTCATCAATTATCTACTATGGTGAATATCACGGTATTGGTGTCTTGAAGTTAGATAAGCAAAATAATATTCATTATAAAGCAACCATTAAAACTGGAAATATGGACATTAGAAATGTATTCGAGGATAGTTTAGGATCCATTTGGGCCAATTCTTATAAAAAGGGATTGATGCGCATAGATGTTAGTGCCAGTAAAAATTTTCATCCTCATAGCTATAAGATTTACCATAATGAAGGTGTAATTCAAGCTAATAATAAAATCAAAAGTTTTAATAATCAATTGTATATATCTAACATAAACGGAGTGTATAAACTAGATTTTCAGAAACCTGAAAATTCTCTTCCTATTTATAAAAATAAGACATCATCACATATAAATGACTTTGAATTTCTTGAAAATAATGATTTAATAGTATCCATAAATAATCAACTTTTTGCTGAAAGTATGGAAATAACTAAATCTCCTAAGAACTTAAATGATAAACTTAATTTTCTTCCAAAGGGTGAAATTAGATCAATAACAGTGGTGGATGAAGCATTATGGGTTACTCAGGCTGATAGGATTATGAAAATTGACTTATTGACAAAAGAAAATGTAAGGGGAAATTTGGTAAGGCCAGTGATTACAAAAATCACTCTCGATAATGGTGAAAGCCCTAATGTTATTTTTAGATTGTTGGGTGATTTGAGTAATGATAATAAGTTAAATCAAGGTCCGAATCGTTATACTTTTGCATACGGAAGTCATTTAAGCTTCGAGTTTTCTGTACCATCATATTTGAATGAAACCAAAATTGAATACTGCTACAAACTTGAAGGTAAGGACTCTAGATGGAGTTCTTGGAATAAGAATGCAAAAATCTCCTACGATCATGTACCCGTAGGGGAGAATACATTTTATATCAAGGCGAGACAGTCGAACTCCTTGTATCTTGGTAGCACTAAATTAAAGTTTACCATAATCCCACCTTGGTACAAAAGTACATTGGCATACGTTGTTTATTTTTTTCTCTTTGTAATGTCTTTTATTCTGTTTTCAGAGTTGAAAACAGAAAAACTGAAAAAACAAAATAGAATACTGGGAGATATCATAGACAATAATGAAGAGAAATTGACTCGTAGCCATGACACCATATCCAAGCAAGCACGGTCATTGCTTACTCTGGCAAAGCAAAAGAATTTCTTGTTAGGAGTCATAGCACATGATTTAAAGAATTCATTAAACAATATTTTTAGTATTGTGCAACTGTTTGGACGAAATCAGGAGAATTTAAATGAAAAGCAACATGGATATCTATCAGGAATACAAAATAACACTAAAAGATTACAGGTTATGGTCTACAATATCTTGAATATTGATAAAATTGAGAGTAGAATGCTTGATTTGCAAATTAAAGAGATAAATATTACCTCAGTTCTTAAGGAAGTATTAGAGGTTAATTTTTTTTCGGCAGTTGAAAAGAGAATTGAGATAGAAACCGAAATAACAGGCGGTACCTTCATCTTGGGAGATGAAAAATGCGTGTTTGATATTTTTGACAACTTATTATCAAATGCAATTAAGTATACACCATTTCGGGGTAAAGTTCGAGTAATGTTGAAAAGGAAAGGCGAGGTAATTAAATTCTCAGTAAAAGATAATGGTTTTGGTATAAAGAAACAGGAATTGAATCAGCTGTTTAAAAAATTCACAAGGCTAAGTATTCCAACAAGCTCAGAATCCTCGAGTGGTCTTGGGCTTGCCATTGTAAAGGAATATGTAACGGCAATGAAGGGTAAGGTTTGGTGCGTGAGCAAAGAAAATAAAGGCGCAGAGTTCGTTGTTGAATTTCCTTCAGCTAGAGAAGTGTAAGTAGAAAAATCAAAAAGTTTAACTTCTTCGTAAGTATTAGCTGGTGGTCTCAAAAAATCATTCAAAGAGGTATTCCAGCAATTTAAGTAGAATTTTTTGCGCCTTGAAGGTTTTTTTAGTCCCTTAAGAATTTTTCTCTAGGCAAGCCATTCCTTCTTCCATTTTATGATTGTAAATTCTAAATCATATGTATTCTATTTGTCATGAGTTGCATCCAGATCATAGTAGAAAATTTTGTGGATATTGGGAATTACACTTCAATTTTAAGTCTAATTACTTGTGTGGTTCTTTATTACGGAAGAAAATTAGTCCTAAGATCTGAAGTGAGTGAATTAAAAGTGGAAAATACAAAATTAAATTTGTCAAATGAAACTTTGAAAAATGAGAATAAATTCCTCAAACGTGAGATACTTAGAAGACAAACTCAATTTGAAAAAGAAAAACGGTTTAATGATAAAGTAATAAATAGCTTACCTGGCATTTTTTACCTATACAAAAAAGAGTCTGGAATCTATAAATTAAAACGGTGGAATAGGAACCATGAGAACATCTATGGGTATACCTCGAGGGAACTAAAAAACATGAAGCCCACTAGTTTCCTAACAAAAGATTCACATGAAAATGTGGCCAAGGCAATGAAAAGCATTGAGGAAGGCGGGTTTGGACAAGCGGATGCACAACTTCAGCTGAAAGATGGGATTGGTGGCTGGTTTCATTTTGAAGGATATGGATTTATAGATGACGGCTCTCATTTTTTTCTCGGTATGGGAGTAGATATTAGCAAACGAGTACAAGCACTCGCTGAACTACGCGATAAGTCGACCCAACTTTTGGACAGAAATAAAAAATTGTCGGAATATGCCTTTCATAACGCTCACATACTTAGATCACCAGTTTGTAGATTATTGGGTTTATTGATGATCAAAAAGGAAGAAGGTTCAATTAAAGAGGATTATGAAATTGATAGGTATTTAATTCAAAGTGTTCATGAGTTGGATCAACTTAGTCGGAATATGCAGGCAATTCTTTCGGAATACTAGGATATATTAATTGTTGTATTTTGAAGGAAAAGAATCGGCCTCATAGTAGACTGTGATAAAATTAATTCTGCCTAAGATAATTTTCAGTAGTTAGACTGGAAAAAAAGCGTTCTGTGTTGGCTTACCTAGCTGAATGTAGTGAACCCGAACCTGTTTGTCGTTGCACCATTCGGTAAAGGTCTTCGAGGTAAACCCAATCACGTTGTCTATGCAAATAGCCTGAAGCGAGGTTTCCGTTTGAACATGATCAGTCGATCTAATAGATTTATCACCTGTGTGGCAGGGAAACTGTGAGAAACTTCTACTGCAATGGCTTCTCTGTTGTAATCATCTATGACATTGAGCACCCTGAATTTGCGACTATTGTCTAACACGTTGTGCATGAGATCCATGATCCTGGTGGTATTCATGCCAACAGGAACCTTTAAAGGCATTTTAATTCATGAGGGAACTCTTCTATCAACCACTCTACGTGTTCCCAACACTGAGAGAGTTTTAAAACTTTTTTCCCAGTACTTCTTTAAGCAGAAAGTGATCTAGACTCAGATCGGTGTACATTTCCTTTAAGCGTCTGTTTTCATCTTCGAGCTCCTTTAATTTCTTGAGTTATTAGGTATCCATACTGCCGTGCTCACTCTTCCAATTGTAGAAGGTAGGTGGCTTCACTGATCCCATGCTTGCGACGCAGATCATCGACTTTCTTACCTGACTCGTGCTCTTTGGGTATCAGCACGATCTGACTCTTGGTGATTTTGTTTTTTTTTAAGATTTGAACAGTTTAAAGATATCATTTTCTCTACTTTTGAGCTATCCGATCTGACGTGAAGGCTATAAAAACGCACAATCTACATCTAAAGTTAAGGTTGCATTCTAGTGCACATCTTCCGCGGCTTTATCTTGATTTGTATCCCTTAACTCTTTTGAATTGAAAGTCATAATACTTGACTAAATGAGTATAGTTATCAATAAAGTGCAAAAAACAGCCCTGTTCTTAAAAAGGCCCTATTCATTGTTCTTGTAGATAATAGTAGCCCTCTTGAAGTTTGTTGAAGATGTGGCTAAAAAAAGTTTTTTCCTCTATCACAACAGACATACTCCCTTCCATTCCCTTGTAAAGTAATTTTTCAAGCTTTCCATAATCCGTAATGTCGACCTCAAATGGATAATTTCCTTCGGCATTGGGCGTTAGACTTATATTCGCTAAACGCCCACTCAATTTTCCCCAATCAAAATGAGGAAAGGAAGAAATTTTTAGTTTGACTTCTTTATTTTCATTAACTCTACCAATAAATTTGGGAGGGATACTACCTGTGGCAATGAATACCGGAGTTCGAACATAAATCTTGATCAGGGGATGGTTTTTACTTATAATCTTATCTTGACTTACATAGGAAACTATTCCAGTTGTCTCAGCCTCAATTGCCAGTTTATCATTTCTAATATGGGATCTTCCGTAAAATTTATGTATCATATTTAAAATCTTTTTTTTTTTGTTTACAAGTACGCTTTTGCCCTTATCCATGGTTAATTTTAGTTCTATTATTTGACTTTCAACTCTTTGCCTTTGTTTATTGAGATTAATAATTTGAACCTCCAATGTGCTAAGTTGGCGTTGGTACTTTTCAAGTTGCACTGAATTATTCAATATGGCCTTCCTATATATTTGTCTGGTCTTATCAAATTCTTTAGCTGATAAAGCGTCAATCCCATACAAAACACTATCTCGATAATAATTTTTATGCGCCATTTCAATTTCTAACTTAAGAATGGTTTCTTCTCTGTTTTTTATACTTTGAAGTTTTTGTACTCCGGCTTTGAGTGCGCATACTTCATTGTACAAAACGGTATTCTCCAAATCTTTTTGCTTTTTTTGCTCTATGTAAATTTGCTTGCCCTGTTGATTGAGTAACTTTTCTTCTAACAAAATTGCATTGTAATCTACTAACAGTTGGTTCAATTGAAAGCCTGAAATTGTTGCTATTGGCGTTCCTTTAAACACACTATCGCCTACATTTAATTGAAGAGAATCAACAAAAACATTTTGATCAAATGTTAAGATCTGCTCACAGTTGTTTTTGTCTTTAATGAAAAACTTAAATTCTAACTGCTGTGGAATCTTGACTCTAGACCCCAATAATAAAAAGAAGATTAGAATAAATGTTCCGAAATATAACCAAATACGGTTAACGTCGTTTCTCGAATTTTCAAGAGGAATGTCTTCCTCGAAGAAAATATCTTCATACTGGTGAGGATCAAGATCTTCGATTTTTTTGTCTTTTTTTTCTTTGTTCATAGAGTTCTAAATATCAAGGTAGGTTTTTATGAAATCAAAGTAAATACCTTTCTTTTCCATTAGGTCCTTATGACTTCCCACCTCTTTAAATGTTCCTTCGTCTATTACATACAAAGTATCTGCTTGAGTAAGCGTGTTCATTCGATGTGCTATTGAAATAATAGTCTTTCCTTTGAAGTGTTTATATATATTCTTCATTATGGTTTTTTCTGATTCAACATCCAAGGCACTGCTTGCTTCATCTAGAATTATTACTTCTGGGTTGGCTAAAAATAGTCTTGCGAAAGCAATTTTCAGTTTTTGTCCTCCGGAAAGGTTTACGCCATTTTCACCAATTCTAAGATTGTACCCTAGATAATTATTCCTAATAAATTCATGAATACCAGCCAATTTGGCCGCTTCAATAATATCCTCCATACCTGCCTCTAAATTCCCGTATTGTATATTTTCTTTAATTGTTGTATCAAACAGGCTAACTTCTTGAGGAAACAAATAGATTTTTTTTCTTAGTTCGGGAATATAAATGTGGCGCAGCTCAACGTTATTAAATAATATTTCGCCATTATAGTTTTGATATAATCCTACGAGTAACTTGACTAAAGTGGATTTACCTGATCCATTTCTCCCAACTAAACCTATATGTTTTCCCTTTTCAATGGTCATGTTTATTCCATTAATTACTTTGTGCCTTAAATTCTCATCATAAGCAAAGTCAATATTCTTTAATTGGATTGTTATATTATTAATATCTTTATGAGTACCGAGAATATTGTTTGGCTCTGGATCTTGTAGCAAGATATCATTCAGTCTTGCATAGGTTGTTGATAGTTCCGTAAATACAAACCATAAGGTCGAAGTATTGTTAAGTGAATTCATTACCATCGTGAAAATGGCTATGAAGGCCACATACTGACCGATGCTTATGTTCTCATCAACTGCCATATAAGCACCCACCCAATAAATGACTATATGACTTAAATAATAAAAAGCTTTAAGTATTGTGCCAAGTTTAATATGCATTTTCTCAGTCTCCAATGCCTTGTTAAGTGCTTTTTTGTAATCATTCTTCCAACTCCAAAATTTCAGTTTTTCAATGTTCAGTAGTTTTATTGTTTGTATTCCTAAAAGTGTGTCCAAAAAAGATCCCATGGCCTTTAGGTTTTCATTAAACGCTCTGTTCTCCAAATTCATTAATGTGGGAGTAAACTTGAGCATCATAATACCATAGAGGGTGACGAATATGAGAGACGTGATGGCTAATACACCGTTGTAAAAAAATAGTACCCCAATGTATATTATTACAAATAACAAATCAATGAAAGTTTGCAAAATAGAAGGAGCCAACAACCTTCTTATTTTTAAATTTTCTTGGAAACGTTGAATAAAATCCTGGCGTTTGTGCATATCAAAGAATGTTTGGGCAAGATTTATAAAGTGATTGAAAAATTTGCTGAAAAAAATAAGCTCAATTTTTATTTTGAGCTTAGTTAATAGCATATTTCGGGCATAGGTGAATATTATTTGTGAAAGGAATACACCTAGCATGCCAACGAGAATTGCAAATAGCAATTTACGATCATTATAACTTAGTACTTTGTCGATAATTCCTTGTGCAAAAAAAGGTAGGGCTAAGCCAAGAAGTTGGAGTATGAAACTTGCTGCAAATATTTCAATAAGAATACTCTTAAATGGATGCAATAGAGAAGTATAAAAGTTTTTAGCTATTGTGTTCTTCTTATGACGAAAACTTTTCACCAAGTCCATCATATCTTTATTTTCAAATATTTCTCTGGTTGGCTCGATGGTCATTATAATTCCATTCCACTTCTTCCTAAATTCTTCTTGCTTAAGTTTGTATTTGCCATATGCAGGATCAGCCACCCAAATGTGAGTTTCGTTAATCTTGTATATAACTACAAAATGGTTACCTTCATAATGTGCAATACAGGGTAAAGAAATTTTTTTGAAATGTTTAAACCCATCCATTTTATACCCGTCTGACTCAAAACCGAATTGTTTAGCTATTTCGCTCAACATATATAGGTTGGTGCCTTGAGTACTTACCTTACCAATTTCGGCTAATAATGTCTTTATATTATACAGTCCATAGTATCGAAAAATCATAGCAAGAGATGTTGTGCCACATTCCATCATACTCGTTTGTTTTATCATCGGAAACTTCCGCTTTCTTTTCATAATTTAAAAGTTATCATATCTTTTGGTTAGTATTGATAAAACCCTTTACAAGGAATTCTCTCAATATATTTTAATGGAAAGAATAGATCAGCTTGGTTAAGAGCAAAAATTCTAAAGACAAATAATACGGATTTAAAGTTTGTTTTGCTGGTTCAATCTTAGGCTTCTTTCAATTCGTTTGACTCTTTCTTCTTGTCAATAATAAGATTAAGAAGTTGATATTTGTTGGTTTATTATTCAGTTCTTGTCTCTAAGGGTGGAATATCGAATAACAAAACACCGAGAGTTTGACTGCAACCGTCTTATGCTCCGGTTGTATATTCTAGGTTTATTTTCCAAATATTACTACTTAAGCCTAAATTTGTATTGTTTAGGTTTTAATTATAGGAGTAAATGTATTCATTGTACTATTTGATCTATGTTTGACAACATAGTATAATGTTTAACACAAATTAAAAATCATGAAAAAGTTGAATGAAAAACAGAAACTGGATGTACTGGGTGGACCTGAAATTATAGTTGGTGGCGGAGAATAAATCAAAAATCATGTAATTTTAAAGTTAGGTCTGGGGCGGTTCCAGATCTAACTTGTATGATTCTTTAGATACTATCATATTTTTGACAGTTAAGAAGGCCTGCGATCCGCACTCACTATATTCTTTTCTCCAGGCTTCAACCTTATCCTTGGCGTCTTTCAAAGATAAGAACCAGTCGACATTTAAACACTCATCTCTGAAACTACAGTTAAAAGACTCAATATGCGGATTATCTGGTTTGACAGGCCTGAAGAAATCTAGAGCCACTTTGTTATCATACGCCCATTATCCAAGACCTTGGAAATATACCACCGGCTAAGTTTGGTGTGCAGTCATTACCTAGTCTAGAAATCGATAAAAATTTATTAGAAGGAACTATATTTACAAACGCTGCGGTTTAGGGGACTCTTACATATCCTATTAGAATTTGTGTTATATAAATGTCTTAATCAATTCATTACTTCTGCTATATCTTCGCCTTTGATTGACTATCCCGAAAATATAGTTAGGCAATTTCGAGTAAAATTATCGACAACAGTTTAGGCCCTAAACCTGCACTAATCAAACAGATGATCTGATACCAATCCATACTCCATGATTGGTTGATATTGGAGACATCTATCCGATTCAGTTGATGGGAACTTCTACTTCTTCAAGGGCATTTACTATTCAAATTCAACCATTTAAGCTTAATGAATCTGTAAATCAATCGGGTTTCTGCTGTCATTCAGCCTTCCTTTCGAAGTAATACGTAACCCATATCTGATGCTGGTCATGGCTATCTCATGTATGTGTTTTCGTATGGTTTGATTATCCCGAGCTTGAGATTGATAGTAATACATGGAACGAGGTAACATCACTAGTGTACATGCCCGCTAAATGGGGATCCTATACTCATCGATCAAAATGTGCGCCAAATCTTTTGACTTAACAGGTTTCAAAGTTTTTTGATTACGGCTGAAGCCCTTGTTTATCCAAATTTAAATCCGCTACCTGCCTTTTCAACTGAACATTCTCCTTTTTAAGCAATCGTAACTCACTAACTCACATCTTCTTCCAGATGTTGAAGGTAGTTTTACTGATATCCATCTTCCGGCATACCTAATCCACACGGGTTCCCGTTTCGGCCTATTTAATGGCAAATGCTATTTGTAACTTCGTAAACTTTGACTTTTTCATCTAATTTAATATTAAGATTTAGAAATCGTTCTTCTCTAATTTATTTTGAGGGCAGTCAAGAAAATCTGCCAGCAAACAAAGATTAAGGTTTAGCCGGAAATTCTTGTTGTTTAGGTTTTAATTATAGGAGTAAATGTATTCATTGTATTATTTGATCTAAGTTCGACAACATAGTATAATGTTTAACACAAATTAAAAATTATGAAGAAGCTGAATGAAAAACAGAAACTGGATGTACTGGGTGGACCTGAAATGTGGATTGAAGGTGGAGGGTAATGAATTTTTTCAAAAATTAAGCCAGTATCTAAATTACTGAGTAAGTGAGGTCTGAGTTTAAAACTCAGACCTTTTTTTAATCATTTATTATACAGTTTATCAATAAAATCTTTCTTAAGCAGTTAAAGGATGGAAGTGAATTTATGTCTTTCAAGAAAGAGATCCAAGCATGGCATTGAGAAGATCCCTGAAGGAGAGCATGATGTTCATCTTAGCTATGAGAAGCATGATAAATAGGAGAAACAGGCAGCTAATTTCAGAAATATTTTTTCAGTTATTAAACACAGAGAAGTAAATATCAAAGTTCTTGTTGATTGTGATGATACTGGTTAGGTCTAAGTATATTGTCCTCATATCTAGGACAGACACCTTGTCTAAAATTAAGCTATAATTTTCTTCATTTCTAAGCTACTTTTTGCTAATGTTCAAAGACTGTGTGATACTTGATATTTCAGCGATTGATGCGGCCTTTGATTGTTATAAAATTCCATGTACTTCTTCATTCCATGGTATAGTTCAATGCGTCCATATGCCCGATTGAGGTAGGCGTATTCACTTTTCCATAACTGCTCGATGAAGATGTTTTCAATTGCTCGTCCTTTTCCATCCGTTGATATGCGGATGCTCTCGGCTTTGAGTACATCGGTAAAGAGCGATGATGAAAACTTGCTTCCTTTATCTGTGTTGAAGATCTCGGAGGCATCATGCTTGCCGATAACTTTTTTGAGTACATTGATGCACCAGCTGGGATCCACGGAGTTGAAAACTAACATATTGCTATGCAGATTACTAATGATCATCAGGAGCATAGACCCTTTCTTCTAGGGTTTCCAAGTAATGTCATTGGTTGGGATTGTTAATGGACAGCCTTTTTGAGCAAGAAAGGATACATCCGATGGACTTTTCTTGGTTTACTCTGGCTCTTCTTCGTGTGGATCACATAGATATCCATCAGCTCATACAGCCTTCTAATTGGTTTTCGATTTACATCATAGCGGTGATAAGCCATGCGTCTTAAACAGTAAAAAGTGTTGTCGAAAAACTCTTTATCAATGGTTTTCATGGGACGCAAGTTTAGGGACTCTCTCCTCTGGGCTTATAATTGAGCCCTGAGCGATGCAGGCTAAATAAACGACATTGATCACTGATACTGAGGGTGCGATTTTGAGCGTCTATCATATTCCTTCGAGTATACTCAGTCTTCGCCTAGACTTTTTTTAGAAAGTCCTTTTCAATTTCCAGTTTTCCAATCTTTCGATAGAGCTGATCGAGTTCAGATTTGAGGCGTTTGTTTTCATCACCGTCATGCTCACCAAAAGCTTGTTGGGTTCCACCCAAAAACTGACACTTCCCGAAGCTGACTTGGGTTGGGTGGACTTCATAACGAGGAGCGATCTGCTGGATTGTCACTTTTTCTTTTAGTATTTCAATGGCTACCTTGGCTTTGAAAGCCACTGTAAATTTCTTCTACGTGTTTTCATGTTTAGATAGTTAAAGTTAAACCAATGTTACAGCTTAACTATCTGCCCTTGATTTTGGGGACATTATATATATCTACTATGAGTCAGTTCTTTTGCAAATTGGAATAGACGATATAATAATTATAATAATGGTTTGATTCTATCTATGATAGAGAACTGGATTTTAGGCAGGAAACATTGGGTTGCGCAAAAATCATAATCAGTGAATTGAGATTACTTCAGTAGTTATTGCATCATTTGGGTAAGCGTGCCTTCTTAAGAGTTGAAAATAGGCGATCTCCAGTAGCCAAGTCATGCATGTATGTCAAGTAACTTATTTAAAGTTGTATTAGCTGCCTTTAAATCTAAACAATCGACCTTTAGGTTTTATTCAATATATAAGGTTAAATTTTATTTCTCGATTCAGTTTCTTAGGCTTTCATAATTAAAGAAATCTCACATGAAAGAGCTAAAAAATTTAGTCGCATTTGCCAGACTAGTCATTCTAATTATCATGGTTTGTTTGGCAAAAGTTTCAAATTCCCAAACCACTAATCCATTAATAAACTACCAAACTGATTTTACTAATGTAGCTTGGGTAAAAAAAATTCAAAGCCTTACGGGATCAGGAGATGGTGTTGTAATTCAGGGTATGGCAGCTGATACCCTAAACCCTGAGAACCCAAGATTATTCATAACAGGAACATTTTCTGGTAATTTGACTTTAAATACTACAGGCATCCAAGATTTGACTGGAGGTCCAAGAGGTGCTTATTTCTTAATTTCTCTCGATAAGAACGGTACAATATTAATGGCTAAAGGGACAGAAGGGCAAGGACATTCTGCTGGGGTTGATGTAGTTGTTGATCGACTAGGCAATGTGTATTCGTGTGGTTTGTTCGGACCTACAACAACCAACTTGTTTCCTGAAAGCTTGTTTCCTGTTACCTCCGGTTCTTTTATAATAAAGTATTCAAGGGCAAACGATTATGAGGAGGAATGGATTGTTTATTCACGATCGGCCAACCCTGCTGCGAATGATAATGGGTTTTCAATAATTAGGGATATCGAGATTAGCAAGGCAAATAACCGACTATATGCATTATATGACTATCGCGGTTTAATAGGTTTGAAAGAATGTAATATTATTAATGGATGTAATAGCACAGAGTCTACATTTTCTTGGCATCCCGGAGGTGATAACACTACCCAAATAGGACTAATGTCAATTGATATTTTTGATGGACGAATTTTGTCAACAGAAAATACTCATGGCAGTCGATCAAGAAAATTTGCCAGGGCATTGGCGATTGATGATCATAATACTGTCTATTTTGGTGGCAATTTTAATGACGGTAAGATTGGATTTGGAACCAACGATTTTGGAATACCTTTTTATGCTGGGGTCGGTCAGGTTATTGGTGGTGCCAACGCCAATCCAACTATAGCTGGTGCTACCGAACTTATACCTTTTATTTTTAGAAAAACATTAAACGAGGATATCAAAGCATTGACATTGGACTACGACCTTGGGGATGAAAGTGACCCAAATTATGCTGTATTATCAGATATTGATGTGACCAGTAATGGAGATTTACTGATTTCAGGATATTTCAATGGAGAAATCGAGTTTGATCCAGCAAGTTTGAATGGAACACGTCTAACTTCTACCCCCAATTTGGATGGGGGTGCTGCTAAATCGGATTTGTTTTTAGCTAGATACACTATTAAACCATATTCCGATAACCTTAAATTGATATGGGCACTTTCTGAAGGTGGTCCATTAAGTGATGAGCCATCTGAAATATATGCATTAAAAGGAAAGGTTTTTGTAACCGGAAATTTTTCAATTGGCAAGCCTACACTTGAGGAAGGAGAAGAGTCTTATAACAACTGGGCGATTTTTGATTCACAAAGAGAGTCTTCCCCGATAAGTCTAAAAAGTGTTGATGACGCAAATAATGATTATTTCGTAGCCGAGTATGATGAATTTAATGGTAAGTTGATTAATGCAACGGCATTTAATAACAATCAGCAAACTTATTACCGTCAAAATTCTCATCCCATTGGTTTTGGAGGATTGGTAACATTAGATGAATCATTTTTCTTTAATAGTTCCTATGTGGGAGATTGGACTCCAGTCTTGTTTGAATATGCAATGAACTTTAAACCAACTCATCATATAAATGCTATTACAAACGTTGGTGATAGTTTGTATTTTTCAGGAGGATTCAGAAACGATATAGAAACTCATCACATTGTTTTTTCCACTTCTGAAGATGGCAGTATTGAAATAGACAACAATGGTGCTCAGGACAAAGAAACAGGCTTTTTTGGTAAATTTGTTACAAAGGACCCTTCACTCATTACGATTTATATAAATGAAATATTACCGACATCGGAATCTGACACTTATGAGGCATATAGTGTAGAGCTTTGGAACTATGAAAAAGGTAGTATATCTGTCAAAACAATTAATGATGATAAACAAGCGATTTTCTTCAGGGATGATTTAAAAGACGGCGAGGGAAATCTTACCGCAATAGATGAAATATATGTTCTGAGAGATCCAACTGAATCGAGTGATGAGCTTTTAGGTAAAATGACATTCTATTATCCTGAGAAAGATGCTGTTGATCAAAGAAAAAAGCATGCCATCATAAATATTCATAAATACTTATCTGCATACGACCAACATCCGGTTTATAAAAATAACTTTGATTGGAAGTATAAAAATTGGTTTCGTTATAATTATCAAAAACCTAACTCAGTTTATTCAGATGATAAAGCCGTTCATTTAGACGGAAATTTACATTATCCAACAACCATGTTCGTATTACCATATGCCGATAGTTCAGACATTAAAGGTTATCACCCAAAAAACATTAACCCGTCCCGACAACCTGTAGTTTTTGTGCACGGCTTTACGGGAACGGACGGTTATTGGGGAAATGATGGAGGATATGTGAATCCAACTAAAGATACTCCTGATAATAATTTTGGAGGTAAGGTTGACTACCCATATACATCATATCCAGGTCGATTAAGAAACTTAGATGAAACCTCGAATCAACGCAATCTTGATATATGGGAATATTATTATCCGCCCGACGCCAATTGGATTGAGACTGGCTATCTTTTTGGGCACGATTTGGAAAATGTGTTACTCCCTAATTATAATGAAGGGGTAAAGACAGATATTATTGCTCATAGCATGGGTGGATTGGTGACAAGATCATATGTTGAAAACAAATGCTATCAGTACCTAAGTATAGGAGCCTCATTAGAACCTGAAAAGACGTATCTCTCTTATACCAATAATATTCGAAGGGTAATGTTTTTAGGGACTCCTCAACATGGTACTTGGTCATCGCATTTAATTTATCACGAGTTACTAATTAATGAGACCTTATTAACGGATCTTTTGGACAAAGACTCAGATGCACCAGCCTCAAGAGCTCTGGGTGTGGGATGCAAGGAGTATGAAATTTTAAATAATACAGAAAATTTCAGTTCAAACGGTGTTAAATATGTTCAGATCAGCGGTATGACTAAAGACGGATTAAATAATTCACCCATACCTGTTGAATCACCAAGGCACGAAGATGGAATTGTTGCCATGAGTTCTGCAAACCTATTAAATTTTGGTGTTGACGTTGGTTTTCTTCCGGCTCACAGTCATAAACATCTGAACAATCCAGATACGGGGCGAGATACGGAATATGAGATCACTCAAGTGGAAAAACAGTATATTCCCATTATCATGTATGAGTATATAAGTTCGGTAGATGGTCACATCATGACAAGAGATATTTTTGACCAATACCAGAGTGGAGGGGAAGGGTTAGAGCTTCCTGCTACCTCCTTTACAGGAAAAGGAGATGTTCGCTATAACGTAACAATGCCTATTGTTAGGTTCAAGAATTCGTACTCGGGGGAGTTATGGAAGCCTGATAAATTTTTCAACCCGTTCGGAGAAGGAACGGGTGAGGAATTATTAGACGGACTGCTTATTGATGAAATTCTGCAAAGACAATCTGAAGGTAAAGGTGGATTGAGGTTCAAAGTGGAAGATATAACCTATGATGGTGAATCTGGCATAAGTCTTGCCCCGTTTGCCATTTCACCGGCAAACCCCCACTTGCCGCTAGCTAGAACCCAGCCATACACTCCATTAAATAGAGAGGATTTAATTGAGCGTTTAAAGGACTATGGTACTGGTGCTATTGAGACACTTCCTAATAATTCATTTAAATTTAAATTGCCGAAATATAGTGCTCAATGGGAACTAGGAGCTGTTCTTGAGGAAATTGCTATAGGTTGGAAACGCTCAGCATTGAGTAAAGGTACTTGGTTAAACTATTCCCAGAATAATTTATCTGAACGGGAATATAAAAAGTTATTTCCAGGGGACAACGAAAGTCATAGTTTCTATGGGTTCACAAGTGGACTTCCTAATGTTTTTAAAAGTGTAGGTGATATTAGTCAAAGTTATAAAACCCTGGAATTTGAGTTTGAACAATCCCCATTACCTGGAGTTCGTTTAAATATACCAACGTCTCATTGGGGGGTAGGTTGGTTGTCCTCAAAAAAGTCACATGAGAATGTTCCTGTTTGGTTGAAAACTTTTGCATATGACCATACTCAGGCATCATCTAAGATGTTAAAGATTGCTCAAGAATTGTCTCCCTCAAGAAAAATTGAAAATCACTGGTTTAACTTAAGTGAGGGAGACAATCCTGGAATGAATCTGCAATGGACAACAACATCTTACAATGAACTTAATCTTAATCCTGTTCAAATAAATTTCCTGGAAAAAAATGAATTTTATCATGAATCGGGAGAGTTTGCATATGGAGATGAGGAAAGGGTGTTGGAAGGAATTGATGACGCTGGCGTTGACAGAATTGTTTCTGGAGATGGTTTAGATGAACCTCTTAAGTTTCTTGTGGATGGTTATATAAATTCAATTAATTTCCTTGTATATACTGGGGATAACGGAGTTGGCAGCGAAGTAATTTTAGTTGACCCATCTGAATCCATAGTTACACCCACTACTAATGGTATTGAGTATTATGAAAGTTTAGATGGGAAAATAAAAGGGTATGATATAAGAAGTGATTACGTTAGTTATACAGGAATGTGGAAAGTTCTCATCGATGGTCAAAATTTTTTACCAAATAAGGAGTTTGTTGTTAGCCATGGACGAGATAGTAGAAATCTCTTGGTAGCCAGTATTGTTGATGAGGAAATCTCTGGACAAACAGTTGTACAGACACATTTGTCTCTAGATATTCCAACTTCTGACTTATCGGCTGTAGGAGTATATTATGATACTTTAGGTCATGTTTATCCCGTTGATCTGAATGACCTTGGTCAAGGTTTTGATTTAGTAGCTGAAGATGGTGTTTTTACGGGTGTAGTTGAAAGGCATGGCCGTGATACTTTGGATTATTACCTTCAAGTTTTAATGCAAGGAGAAATGAATGGGCAGTCATTTTGGCGGACCGCAAAAGGAACGATTACGGGCTGTAAACTATTTGCTGATTTTGGATTTAAAAATGAACCTCTTTGCGTAGGAAGAGAACTTCATTTTCAAGATAGTACATTCCTTTTCGATAATCAAAGTCAAACTACAAGTATGATTTGGGATTTTGGAGATGGGTTTACCTCCACAGAAAAGAACCCTATCCATCAATATGCATCCACGGGAGAGTTTAACGTGGAATTGATTGTTAGAACCAACACGGGGTGCACCGATACGGTGAATAAAACTATCACTGTTTACCCGACTCCCGAGCCTAGTCAATTATTATTCAACAATGAAGATGTTGAGAGCAACCCATTAGAGGTTTGTTCCAATGTCCCTGCAAAACTAAGTGTTGAGGAAGGTTCCCATAGTTATGCTTGGTCAGAGGTAGATGATAGTAATAATGTGCTTGCCGATAACTTTGAGTTTACACCTTCAGAAACAGGAGATTATTTTGTTAAGGTTGGTAATCAATTTGGTTGTACTTCTAATTCGGATACTATAGGAATTGTTATTAGCAAAGCAACTTTGGTTAGTATTGCTCCAGATGGACCTACCACTTTTTGCCCTGGTGGCACCGTGGAGTTAATTCCTACTGTAGAAGACGAAGATATCGTAACGTATATTTGGACGCGCGAGTTTCCCGAAGGAGTTTTTTCCCAAGTTGGATCGAATCCTGTATATATAGCTTCAGACAATGGAAATTATTTTTTAGCTGTTGAAAATGATTTGGGTTGTATTGCTTATTCTGATACTGTAGAAGTGAGGGTGGAAAATGGGTTGAGTGCTCCAGTAATTAATGTGTTAAGCGATACGAACGGACTTTCTTTTTGCTCTAATCCATCGGATAGTGTTGTGCTTGAACTAACGAATGTTGAAGGATATTCTAGTTTTGAATGGCATGTGTCTGGATCTGGCCAATCTACGACTACAGGTTTGAGTATTAAATTGGATACAAGTTCTCATATACTTGTTGTTAAGAATTCACACCGATCTGCAATATCAAACTCAGGCTCTCCAGATGAAGCAAATTCACCTAGGTCTGACGTTAGACCTTTTGGTTTAGCAAAATACTATGTAAGAGCTATTGGTGGTAGCGAGAGTTGTCAGGGACTTGTTGCTTCTAATCAAATTTTTGTTGATATTAAACAACCTCCGTTGCTGCCAGGTATGTATCCTTTTGTTCATTATTTTCATGAAGGAAAAAATACAATTTATCAGGGCAGCTTTTATGGTTATAATCATGAGCCTTCAGATGATGCAATTATCAATGCAGAGTATACACCTGGAAAGAACGGCTTGCCTCCAATAGAGTTGTGTGTGTCTGACGGTGCTGTTGCCACTTTAGTAGGTCATTTTCATGCAGAGAGAAGTTCTAGTAGAAGCGGCTTTCTAGAAGCGGCCCCAAATCAAAATACTCATCATTATAGTACAAGTTGGACTAAGAACGGAGAATTTTTTTCAAATGAACCTCAGATTACATTGACTGAGATTGATGATGCTGGAGAATATAATGTGGTTGTTACCAATACTAATAATGGATGTATTGTCATTGATACAGTTACAGTTCTCACCCATTCCGAAAACGATGAAAGTCTTGATCTCTCTCTAAACAATGTAGAGTTGGAAGATTTTCAAGGAACTATCAGTCAAGCATATGTTGGTCTACCGGGTAAAATTGAAATTGAAGCTACGGAAGGATTTGAGAGGTATTGGTTTCCTGTTTTGGATAATGACAACATTCCATTCAATGAAATGGAATTGAGCTATGACAATAAAATTACAATTCCGGCATTCACCGATTCATTTAAGGTTGGGCAGCCAGGAAAACCTGGAATTATAAATGTATGGGCAATGAATGATGGCAACAGTGGGTGCACAACAAGATCGGATACGGTGTTCGCTCAATGGAATATGACTCCATTTATAGCTGTAACTAATAATACTGGAGACTTTAATCCAGAATTACCGGGGTCAATATTTCACAACTCAACTCAGTTTGGAACAAGTCAGGTTCTATCATATTGTTCTAGTAACGAAGGAACAAGATTACGCTTTTCTTTACCAACTGGTTATCTGGAAGGATCAGAATGGGATAATTCTATTGTAGGAGAAAATCGATGGGATTATTTTGATTGGAAATTTAATGAAGAGACCATAAGCACATTACGAAGTGCGAATATTTTTGAGCAAGGCGAGGGAGAGTTAAGACTAACTGTAACACAAAGTGTGAATGGAATGGACTCATCAATCACAACACCTCCAATCTATATTGTGGATGACTATTATTCTGGATTTAATGTCTACACGAATTATGATGACTATTTAGAGCAGGATCAAGAAATGCTAAACCCTGATGGTCCCAATTCACCGCTCGTTGTTGTTTGTGGTTGTAATAATGTAACATATAATTCGCCAGAATTAGCGCGACGAAATGGAATAATGAAGTATTCACTAGGCGAATGCTCAGGGACTGAGGGAGATCCGGATCAACTATTTGTTGGTAGGAATATTTGGTTGGTTGCCGATAGGGTTAAAGAAAATTTCAATTATATATGGTCGATAAAGTTGTCAGATGAAATTCCGGCAGATACCTTGTATGGCCCAGGTCCACATGAAATTACGCTAACATGCCTTGGTCAAACGACAATTACTCTTAATGCTGAACCTTATTTACAACCTGTTAATTCGGGTTGGAATGGCTGTGGTATTGCCAGACAGACTTTGGATGTTATTTCTCCGGGTTGTGGAGGGTTAACAACTTCAATTGAACCTGAAGATCAATGTGGTAAGATCTACAATTGGGGAGATTATTTATTTGTAGATGAAGTAGACCCTCCATGTATCAATGAACCCTTTGAAACTGGAGATTTACTTTATGAATTTGAGTTCGTTGGACCAACTGGAACGTTTCAAGCGATTTCTTCTAAGGACTCAATCCCACTTAATGATTCTGTTATTTCTGGATTCACATGTGGAATTTACGACGTCCGGGTACGTACTAATTTTGCCGGTATTTCGAGTAACTATAGCGATTTTGGATGTTCAATTGAGGTAAAACCAACAACTTATCTGGTTAATTGCCCAAGTGTAAATAAAGGATACAATATTACCTTCAATGCGGGTTATCACCCATGTGCTGAAGGATATAAATGGACAGTAATTCCTCACTGTTCAACAAGCGGCTGTGGAGGTGGATTTGAAACTTTTACATTATTCCCAACAATCAATCTTGAAGATTTTCAAAGTGATTTGGAACTTGGAGGAAGCTATGGGATAAGCGTGCAAGTTTTATACAACACTAACCAGTATAGCCAGCCTAGCTCAGAATGCGTTTTCGATCTAGAAACAGTAAGGGAATCATGGTTAGAACCATGTGAACAAGTGATATCAAATTTTGGAGAAGGAAACGGTAGTTGTTTAGGTGATAAGCTTAATGTACATGAAGTAGATGAATCAGTTAAATATTATGAATTTGAAGTATTTAATGCTCAAGGCCAATCTATTGGAGAAGGACACTCATCCAGTAGTGCCCCTTCAATTTATTTGATTAATGACTTAGTAACTACGCCATTTCCTTTAACATATGCAGAGACCTATTCTGCAAGAGTGCGACCAAGAGTCAACTATTTGGGAAGGACAACAGTAGGTGATTGGGGCGGAACCTGTTTATTTACTGTAGAAAATCTACCAGTTGGTTCGCTGATTGATGAGCATTGTGATACAACCTTGCCTTTGTCAGGTTATGCTGAAATACAAGATGTGGAAGGGGCAGTTGCTTACTATTATGAGTTTAAACAGGGTTTGGCTGTTTTATTTAGTGACACAATTGAACCTGAAGGTTGTGATAGTCCAACAAGAATTATATTGTCACAGGTTAGAAATCTATTGGGAGAAGGACTCGTCCCTGGAGCGACATATAATGTAGGGGTATTTCCCATAATGGAAAATGGACAAGTATCAGAACAAAGTAATATTTGTACGTTGGAAGTTTCTGATGAACAATTTCGACCTGTAATTACCTCCCCAGAATGTGATGGTGTGGCCTTCGGGAAGATAACCGCTGATCAGGATCAATGGACAACACTGAATTTTATGGGCTATGACATCAAATACAATTGGGAGATTAATTCATCTACTTTTGATGTGCCAATATCGATCATTACAGAAACTGGGATATTGAATGTCCTGGACATCCCTGGTATTAAATCTAACAATGTGTGTTCGGTGCGAGTGCGATATATTATTGATGATGACCTTGAAGGAGAATTTTCTAATTGGTGTAGCATTAGCGTAAAGGGCATCAATGCAAATGGAGATATCAGCCTTTGTGAAGAAGAAGAAATTGAATTAATTGCAGCCGCAGGAGAGAGTTATTTATGGTCTACAGGAGCGACTACTAGAGAAATTTCTGTAGACAGGACAGGATCATATTCAGTTCAAATAAAAAGTTCAACAGGAACTGTTTTTCAGTCTGAAACTATTAACGTAAGCATAAATGAGGTTGTTTTTGGAGGGGAAATAGGGGGAGAACAAAATGTATGTTTCAACAGTCGACCAGAATCGGTATTCAACATATTGCCAGCAACTGGAGGAGACGGTCAATATCTTTATGAATGGTATGAACGAGAAAACTGTGAAGGGGATTGGAAACTGATACCTGGTGAAAATGGTCTCAATTATACTCCTCCATCTGAGGTTAGTATTGATTTGTGTTATGTGAGATTTGTACGAAACAGATGTAATAATCAAGTAAGTAATATTGTTAGAATTTCGGTAGCAGATAGTCTAATCGCAGGAAGCATTGGTGCTGATCAAGAAATTTGTGCACCAGTTTTCTCTAATTGGACAAGGGTGGTTGGATTGATTGAGAGCGGTACTTTGATAAGAAAAGGGGAATTTCAACCATTAGGTTGGAATGCTGGTGCAATTTCAGTTCAAAATTTGAAAACTGGGAATTACCTATCTACGACAATTTTGGAAACAAACAAAAATAGGGCACTTGGAATAAGTTATGAAAATTCGGATGAAAGTTTGACCACGATAGAGTATGCAATATTGTTTAATGATAAAGGCTTTGCTCATATAACCAAACGCGGGGAGATCGTTTTAGGTTCAAAAGTTGCTTATAAGTACAATGATGTATTCAAATTGGAGCTGCATGACAATGGAATTTATTTCTATAAAAATGATCAACTATATTTTGATTTATCGGAAGAAATTGTTGACCCTACAATTGTGGATGTTTCTCTAAAGGATCCGGGTTCTACTCTTAATAAAGTCACAATTGGAGAAATTCCTAAAACCATTGAAAGTTTGGAACCAGCTTCTGGAGGACTTGGAGACCTCATGTATCAATGGGAAAGTCAATTGGGCTGCTTAAGTAATAATTGGTATCCTATAGAGAATACTGATATGGATATGCTTACTCCAATTAATATGGATGGCTCATATTGCTATCGAAGAATGGTAACTGACGCTTGTGATACAGTATACAGCAACATTGTTCATGTTATGACGAAAGATTGTGATGATTCAATTACTTCTTCAAGGACATTGGGAGAGCAAAATGAAAATATCATTAGTGCTTCGGATTCCTATCTAGACCTTTTAAAGATTTTTCCTAATCCAATATCTCACGGGCTGCTTCATGTGTCAATAGAAGTGAGTACTGACCTTCAAGTAAGTTCCTTGGAGATATATGATATTAGCGGAAATGTAATAAGAAGGTTTGAACAAGGTGATCTGAGTCTCGTAGCTGGCCAAAAGGTATTACACCTTGATATTGATTTCGACTCGTTACCAGAAGGTATTTATATGGTTTACTTAAATACCGATAGTGGACTTATTGGAAAGCGATTAATAGTCATGGCTGATAACAAATAAATTTTGAAGCAATTTTAATTGGAGTTCGTATCTCACATCGAAGAAATTTAGAAATTTTGGAATGTCTAGACCTTACTTAAGGTGATAATTATTTGCCTTTAGAATAATATAAGCGCTTAATTAATCAATACGCAGTTCTAATTGATAATATTAGCAAGCAATAATAATTAGTAATAAGGATAAAATGTCCTTGTAGGAACGATTGTCTAATTTCAAATCAGGTTTTATGAATTTAATTAAGAAATACACTAGTAAGTTTAGCGTCAAAACATTATTTGAAGCATGGATTTCTCCCAAGATGGTTATCCCTCCAATTACCAAAATTGAAGTTGCCCCTGTTGTAGGGGGGCACTTTAGATTATATTCAGAAAGAGGTGATTTCGAAACCGTCATGAATGGAAGATTCATTGAGCTAGAGGAGAATAAAAAGGTTAAATACTCATGGCATTGGGACGGAAGTGAGGAGGTATCAATTGTGACAGTGGAGTTTGAAGAATTTGAAAAAAATACAGTTATAAATATTAACCATGAAGGATTTAATAATGAGGAAAGTAGAGATATGCATGCTATTGGATGGGACTGGTATATGAAGGAGCTAGAAGTTAGGCTAGCGGCTCTGTCAACTTTTCTTTTCTTACTTATCTGTTAATTCAAACATATCAGATTGGTAGTTTGCTGATCAAACTGGGGAGTCAGAGATGTGTGTGACTCTGACTTTATCCTTCCTTATTTAGGTATTGATTTGTGAAAAGTGGACTTCTCAAGAACATATGTTGTTAATTGTAATTGGCTTAAAATATCATATTTATGAGATACCTGACAGTTATTGACACTTGAGTCACACATGCTTTTCGTATCTATTTAGAGTCTATAACGATTTTGATTGTGTTTACATTTTTGGCAAAATGTGAATGAATTTGAACGATTTAAGCCAGTAGATTCGGTATTGTACAATAATTGGACTAGGCAATGCGCAGAGGCGAATAGATTCAATTGAACATTGGGTTACAGAATATTGGAATGATGCAGATGAAAAAATGGGAATTACTTGATGCAAAGTCTGAATATTTAGAGGCTCATGAAATGGTATTAAGGAAAGATTTCCATTTGATCAATGCGGAAAATTTTGATTACGCTTGGCTGATATGGTTTAAACGCAATAGTGTTGTAGAAGATGCCTATGTTGAAGGTTTATTAGATGACAGATCACATATACGTTATAAGATGTTGTTGGATTTTTAAAGTTTGCTCAATCACGTAGGATCAGGAGTATCTGATCGACAGGGTAATTACACAGATGATAACAATGGGTTGAGGCAATTTATGCAAAAACCTTATAATAAATTGACATCCCGAGAAATTGAACATTTAGATGAATTAGCAGTTTTACTAAAGTTCGTAAGTTCAGGTTAGAGAGCTTACTAAATTCTATGAGGATCACGAAACGGTTTGAATGCAAAGGGATTATTCCAGTTTTTTGAATACCAATTGAAAGTCTATGAGTTTTAGAGAAAAGAAAAAAGTTTATAATCTTTTAGAGATATTAGTACTTTTAATTATACCCTTACCTATTTTAGATTTAAATGCTATATACATGATTTTGGTCCTTCTAATAGTTGGATTTTCAAAGAAGTTTCGGAATGAAAAGTGGTCGGAATATGGATTCAATACCGTTACAATTGATAAACTGATCATCGCTTCATCTATTGGAGTCCTAATGGGTTTTTTTGATAGTTTTTTAATAGAACCTGTAATTAGTAAGCAATTTGGGACTCCAGATGTATCAGGTTATCAACAATTAATGAGTAGTCTTAGTGGTTTTTTTGTTGTACTAATTATTGGTTGGCTAGTTGGAGGCATGTTTGAGGAGTTTTTTTTCAGAGGTTATCTATTTAATCGTTTAAAAATGATAATTGTTCATCCATTGGCTCATAAATGGATTTCAGTTATATCCACAAGTTTGGTGTTTTCTACCGCCCATTGGTATCAAGGGATTGGAGGAGTTATAGGGACTTTTTATTTTTCTATTCTTGTTGGTATGCTCTATTTCTACTTTAAGAATACTTGGTGTTTGGTTTTAGTTCATGGCTTTTTTAACACAGTGGGTATATTGAAACTTTATCTAACTTAATGAAAATACAATTTTTCTATAGTTAATTTTTGCAAATCTTTCCTAAGTTGAAAAAGTGGATGAGCGTATAGGAAAAGTACTCAACTTTATAGATCACAACCTTTTTAGTGATCTTAGCTTAGCGAGGTTGGCGCGGGAAGCTTGTCTGTCTGTCTCCCAATTTCATCGTGTATTTAAGTTAGAAACTGGGAAAACACCTTTTAAAGTGGTTGAAGAAATTCGAGTTACCAAAGCCTATAACTTAATTGTGACCCATCAGGCCAAGGTGTACGAGCTGGCTTCTCAATTAGGTTATAAGGATTATGAAACCTTTTCAAGATCATTTAAGAAGCATTTTCAACTAGCTCCTGATGATTTTAAAGCAATCTATTCTTCAGTTAAAAGCACTATACTAGGTCAGGAGGGCGAGGTAATTTTAACTGCAATAAAGGATGAGGAAGAGTTAAATGATGAGCTATTGGAAAGGTTACTGAAGTTAGCAGAAAAAAATCAAGTTTCTCTCGCAGAGTTAGAAAGTAATAATGTGTTTACAATTATCCGTTCTAAACATAAAAAAGTGGCAAATCAACTTATCATAAAAAACAAGTTTCTTATGACTTCTGATAATAAAGTCCATAAGATGTTACGAGAATATAAGAACAAATCTGACAAAGAAGAGTAAGAAAAAAGATAGAATTATAGTTGCTCCGGTGAACCACTTAAGAGATGGGATCGGCCTCTAGTTGATTTAAAAAACTGTATTAAGATCATTGACTTCTGGTGGTTCAGTTGTTAGTGTGTTTTTCTGATAAAAGCGGGTTGTTAGTGAATATATTTCTGGATTTATATTAACCTATTTTTTTTTAAGATTAGTAAGAATCGTCATACACTGGAGAGTGTGCCTGCTATACCTTAGAACATAGATAATGGTAGATATAAGAACATCATGAAAAACATTAATTCTAAAATTAAATTTATTCTTTCTATGCTCATTGTTGTAAGCATTAGGGTGAGTGGTCAAAAATTATCTTATCAAGTTGACGTATCTGATCTGGATTCTTATTTTAAAGTAACCGTAAATGTTGATGGCAAACTTAGCGACAAAAATAAAATTTATCAGTTTGCATCAACAGTGCCTGGAACATATCAGGTAATGGATATAGGAAGATATGTGAATGATTTCAGAGCTCTTGATGTAAAGGGTAATGAAATTCAAGTTATCAAAATCTCTACAAATCAATATGAATTAACCAAACCCAAGAAGGTGAAAACGATATTGTATGAGGTTGCAGAAACATGGGATACACCTGTGGAGTATCATACGATATATAAAATGTGTGGTACTTCATTGGAAAAAGATCATGCTTTGATTAACCCGCATTGTTTAATTGGATTTCTTTCCGGTATGCAAGCAAGTCCGATTAATTTATCCATTATGTATCCGCGAGATTGGATCGTTGCTACTGCCCTAAATAAAAATGATAAAGGTTGGTTTGTGGCTGAAAGCTTTGATCACCTAATAGATTCTCCATTTCTGTTGGGTAGATTAAGTCATGTTTCAAGACAGATGAATCAAACTAAAATCGAAATCTTTACTTATTCAAAAACAGACCTTATCAACTCAGAAAGTTTGATGAGTTCTATGGTAAAAATGCTAGAAGCAGCGCATGAATTTCTTGTAGATTTTCCAGTAGATCGATATACCTTTTTATATCATTTTGAAGATGAAATATGGGGTGCGTGGGAACATTCATTTAGTTCCGCATATGTGTTTGTTGAACAACCGCTTACAGAAGAATATGTCAATACTATTACAACTGCGGCAACCCATGAGTTTTTCCATATTATCACCCCATTAAATATTCATAGTGATATTGTAGAGCAATTCAATTTTGAATCACCAATACCCTCTGAACATTTGTGGTTATATGAAGGGGTTACCGAGTGGGCAGCTCATATGATACAATTAAGGGGAGGTATTTATGGTTTGGAACAATACCTGATGCAACAACAGCAAAAACTCATCAACAACGAAATGTTCAATCAGAATTATAGCCTCAGTGAGTTAGCCTTAAAGTCCTATACAGAGGAAGGTCAAGTTCAGTATCCTAATATCTATTCAAAGGGAGCTATTATAGCTTCGTTACTGGATATCCGATTATTGGAGCTTTCCAATGGTCAACGCGGGTTAAGAGAAGTAATCATAGATCTCACTAGAGAGTATGGTCAGCATAAGGCTTTCTTTGAAGATGAATTTTTCAATGTTTTCATTGATATGACCTACCCGGAAATAGAGTCATTTATCAATAATTATATTAAGGGTACGCGCTCCTTGCCAATTAGGGAATATTATGAAAAATTAGGTGTTGGATATGTAGAGCAAAGTAAAACATCTGAAGCGGTTGCTGAATTGGGATATTCGGTTGCGCTGAAAGGTGGAGAGCTGGTAATCGTAAATCTAAACAACAAAACTAAATCGACTGGGCTTAATGATTGGGACAAATTAGTTGCCATAAATGAAAATAAAGTAAATCTTGAAAATGCAAATGAGATAATTGGAGCAATAATTCAGCTTCCTTTTGAATCTGAATATAATATTACAGTTGAAAAGTCCGACGGTCAGGTAATTACAAAAAAACTTATACTTTCCGGGGATACAAAGGCAGTCAGACATGAATTTGAAATATTAAGCAACCCTAGTGAGCAACAACTTAAATTTAGGAATGTATGGATGAAGAACCTGCCATATTGAGGGCAACAGATTATTTGGTGTTCTATGAAGATGTTCATCAGGAAGAGGGATGTGCAATTAAGCTATTTTGTTTTTAGGTAGGTGGTAGGTTTGAAACAATGATCTCCAGGTTAGAAATTAATTAGTTCTTTCTTGACGAATATCCAGAAAATTGGCGTGCAAGACCACCCAAGCCAATATTTTAGGAAGGGATTCTTCAGATGATACTTTTCTCTAAGTCCTTTTACCGACGCTCAGAACTAGTATGCCAGGTAGAGTTCCCAATTCAAAATATTTCTGATATCACCTTTTATTCACTTTACAAGCCTCAACGATGCTTATATCCATCTTTTGCCCGTAGACTACCCATCTACTTTTTGCATCTTCAACCACGATTTCATGACCTCTTTGTATTATTAAGCCAATGATTGCATCAAGGCTCTTGAAAGATTTTTAAGAGCGACCTTTATGGTTAGAATATCATGTCTTGCAATTGTACAGCCATTATTCAGGTGTGACCATGATGTTCTCTCATTGTAAAACTCTTTGGCTTGTTTAACCAACGGGTGAGGTTTGGTTAATTTCTTTTTGATGGTAAAATCAAGACGTTTATCCATTAAGATTAATTTCGTTTGGGCGTTCAATTCTTATCTGTCCCAATCCCGTTGTTGAACTTTGTTCTCAACAATGGAAATAGTGATTGAATTCCTACCTTCCATTTCTGGTAGCTGCGGTTGTGGTTTTAGCTTTTTACCATGTTTGAGTTTTGACCAGTAGCCCAGATATGGCATTGGGATCTTATATTTTTTACAAATTTTCCTCAAGCCGCTATCTGAGATGATATTTTTTGGCCAGTCGGATCATAGGAGTAGACTAGACCAAACGATAGAGCACTTCACGGGTTAGTTTGACTTCTTCCATAGGGGTTGGTTTAAACTGTAACTTCCCCTAAAAATAAAAAGGAATCAGTTTAACATAACTGAAAATTATATAACAAACCGACCTGCCTAAATTCAAAGGAAATACACTTTTTGGTTTTGATAAGGTTGGGAATTGTACTTTTCTAAGAAATACAAAATGTGCTGCTCGACTAATGACCGTAACTTACATTAGTGCGTTGCATAAAGTTCTCAAAAACGTTGCTATTTATAGCCGCAGAATAATCGAAATTCAATTTTTTAAACCAAGGGTTGCAGATTCATTTTAGCTGCATGTAGTTCTATTTTTCTCTCAAGCGCATCTAATATAGAGGACGTTTTGTCCAGTAGTGTTGACTCTCCTCTAGTATGTAATTTACCTCCAGGAATTAATTGTGTGTTAGGACTAACTGCATTCCTTGGTCTAATCCATACCGCACAATTCACTCCACTTCGCCTGGCTGTATTTACTGTTATTAAATCATCATAACCTTTGTCTGCAAGAAGTTGTCGAACATGACTTTTTAAGTATTCCATAAATTCACCATTGTTATGAAAGTGACTGCGATTTTCCATGGTATGAAATTTTAAAGGATTCGGCCTTAAACAGGGCAAGTTAAAAATACATTAAACATCCTACCATAATCTACAAAGAGCCAAAGAAGCTTCACGTTGCACCAACTTGCATAAAGATTTTCTAATACGTTCCATTTACATCAGGGAAATCATTCCCAACCTTGGTAAATGCAGATTGATTTCAGTTCTAAAATTAGATTAATTGATTATGAATTTTAAAATCGGCATTGTCTCCTAAAATAATCATTAAAGGAGGATAACCAAGTGGTGACATATGCTCTTCTATCCATTTGAAGAGTGTTTTATCATCATCACTCATATTTAGAGAGCATCCCACCGGATGAGAGTGCCATTCACCTATATAAGTAATATTTCCATAGGTCCAATTATAAATATTTTCAAGCTTTTCATGTATTCCTTTAATTCCCCGATAATATGCATTTGGATATTCCCTGCTATCAGAAGGCGAGGGGATTGTATCAATGATATATGTAGTGGAATCGTTAAAATCCACAAAGCCTAGAAGAATTCCTCCTGTCTCTTTTGGTAGTTTTTGAGTTCTCAACTTTGCCAATTTCTTGATCGCTGATTCAGACAGTTTAAAATTCCAATCATTTTCTTTTATAGCCAAGAATCCCTCTCCATCCTCCGTAATTGTGATTATTTCACCACTTTCTTGAACACTCCAAATTCCAATCTTGGAGTTGGGCATGCCTCCTATTTTCTTAATGAATTTTGATCCTATACCTGCAAGGATTGAAATATTGTCTTGCTCTATGATCGCACTTAGGTCACGACAGGATGAAGAATACCTAACGTCCTCACTGTCCTTTGCAATATGTGAATGAAGCCTTTCAGTGTCAATGACTAATTTGTAATAACTAGCCTCAAGCTCAGATAAACGTATTGATCGATCACTCGGCTCGGCAAGAATAACCAAATCGGTTCCCTTTGGGTTGAGAAATATACTTACGATTCTTGATTTTACAGTGATATCATGCGACAACTTTCGAGCTACGGGTATAGAAGCTGAAACATCTAATAGTATATCCACTTCGCCTAATGATTCATCTAATACTTTGACATCCTTAGGTGTTAAATAATTTTCCTGAAGCCAGGATATATCATTTACCCCTAAAAGGGTATTGGATACGAATGCTAAAGCTTCTGCTTTAGATGATCCGACATCATAGCTATGTAGGGTGTGTCGAGCAAGATTGTGCGGCAGTAGAATGTCATTATCTATTAGATTCCATTTGTAATAACCAGATCTGATTAAGTTCATAAATAATTGAGAACCTAAGGCTCCACAACCTATTAATCCCATCTTCTTTTCTGTCTCAGGTTTATCAAAGATCCCATTGAATACTGACGCCTGTTGCGGATTAAAACCAGTATAAATACTCAAAGGTGCTACTCGAATTTCTTTAAGATCATTTTCATCAAAATTATCAAACGGTAGCCATCCCAACTGATTGCCAGCTTCTCCTACCAGTTTCAATATTTTGCACACCTCAATTAAGCTTTCTCCTATAAGAAACCCTATTCTTTCCAAAGATGGGTTTTGGTCCTGTTCATCTCTTAGTTTAGGGATTGTCAATAAAAGAACAATCCTATTTTCAAAGTTTGAATTGTTTAATAAGTCTAAGTTTTTTCTGAGCCAAGGTTTAAAAACATCTGATATAAAATTGACTAGAAGTTCATTAAGATCGAATAGTGTTTTAGGAGCATACCTAATAATGTGGTGAACCTGGGGTTTAAGTATAAGATCACAAACCAAGAAGCCATTTAAATCATTCGGACTGTGAGAACCAACAATTGTTATAAGACCACTATAGTCGTTTGTTTTTGTGAGAAATATCTCTTTAGTTGGAGAATAATCAGACGGTAATATTAGACGGCCTTCTATGTTAATCATAAACGGTTCAAGAGGTTGATCGTCTTGATGTAGTTCTCCTCTAGAAGTCAATGAAAGCCACTCTCTTATTCTTTGTATAAAAGAAATACTTCGCCAATTATGCTTCAGAGACTCGTATGGCTCCTCATAGATGCAAAGGCATCTGGGATACTCTAATGGCATCGCATTTAAATGGGGTACCTCGGGAAAATCTGGCCTCCTTGAAAAAACCAAAGGGATGTGATTGTCATTCTTAGCAAATACAACATATAGTTCTTCCTTATACCGGATATCATTTTTCGGATCTTGTGAAATCTCTGGTTGGGTTATATAAACAATAAGCTCATTACCATGATCATCTCTATGAGCTGAAACAAACTCATTATAATCCACTTTCAGTAGCGTATTATAAAAATCATATGCCTTAGTCAGCTCAAGAGTTTTAGGATTTACTTGAGAAAAGCTCGGAGGTAAATCTAACATTCCCATTATTTACCTGCTCTAGGTGGTTTACTGCTGCCAATGCCAATTGTACTCATTCCAATGGCTTTTATAATTTTGGAACAGTCAGATGTGTCAATTTCAATTTCTATAGGTTTGGGAGTACTTTTATTAGGTTCTTCCATTGTTACAAGAAATTCTCCATTTTTATCTGTACCAACTGACTTATAATAATTGGCGGCCTGCCTATGAGGAGGTTGTTTATCTTCGTCTTCATCGCTTCCTTTGGATGGAATCGGTTTACTAGAGGAAATAAGTCTGACTCCATTATTACTTTGAGTCTCATACATCCATTTAATATTATCCGTGGGTGCCGTTTGATCATCCCCTTTGTCTGAGGAAAGAGATTTGTAGCTGCAATGATGTGAAATGTGGAATATGTCCCATTCTAGTCGAGATTGATTTCCCTTAGCTTTAGTTACATCTACAATATCTTCCCAAACCTCCCAGGTACAGTCAGAGCCTAAAATTAGTTTGGTACTACAGCGATCATTAAATGTGGCTTGAACAACAATAGCTTCAGCATTTCTGTCAATCTCCTTACTCTCGCTTTTAAATGGGGAGTGACTGAAGAACTCAACTCCATCATTGGACAATGAGAAACCAGGTACCAGTTTTCCGGCATCAACAAATAGATGTTTAACTTCTTCGTAGCTAATTTCATCTTGATCGTCACACCATTTCTTCATTTTCTTTGGTCTGGAAAATATCAATATTCCAGTTTTTTGCTTTAACCTGAATCTTGCCTCTGCTTTCAGAATTTTGGCTTCTTCATCCGCTTGTTCATCTAGTAGTACAGAAGCCGGAACCCATAATTCCTCTATCTTTTTTCTGGAACTGTTTTGATATTTCTTTGCATGATCAAGAAAGAAATATTCTGAAAATCGATTAATGTGATCCTTATCTGCGTGGGTAAAGGTTACTACATCGTAATTGTCACTGACTACTTTGTTTAATTCCTCAGGAAGGTCGCACCGTTTATCGTCAGAATCTTCTTCATCTTTCATGTGGGCATAATCCCATAGAATATTCTTGCCATTCGATAAGCTTATTAATGTTGTATCAGCGTTCCCTATTGGATAAAACCTAATTCTGTGCTTTGCCATTATTTTAATATTTTGTTTGTTTCCCTATGAGGCTAAAAAGCCTCTTCAATTTCTGATTGAATGGTTTTAAAATACGTCCAATTTTGAATAATTAACAGTCTGGTAGTTTTGATAAGTTGTTTCTGGTAGTGCCATCGCTACTTGTTCTTAGATGCTTACGCCCGTTTATTATAACTACGTTAACTTCTGCCTGATGACCATCGGCATAAGTGAAGTACGTGTGAATTCCATTTTCAATATGATGAATTGCATCTGGTTCTGATTCATAGAACCTGATTCCGTAATTATCCTGACCACCTACGTGAGTCACTTCTTTCATTGAGTCTTTAGTTGTGCATTTTACTTGTCTTCTTGCCATGATTTTATTTTTTAAGGCAAGATTCTGGTTTGAAACCTAGATACAAAATCCATTTTCCGAATCCTTAAATTGACTTTCCCAAAATATTCAATAAACATCTAAGAAAACTCTAGCAGTGGGGATCTCTTTTGTGTGTTATCCTGAGTTAGATATGCATTTCCACAAGAAAAGTGAAATGCAATAGAGGCTAATATTAATAAACATATAGCTGTTAATCAATTAGTTACAAAATATTTTGTTGCATTTTATGCATATGCATGCACAGACTTTAAGTGCCCATTCATCACTCCCAAATTTGCTTCGAAAGTTCTGATAGGCACTATGCTTTATCGGATGCATCCAGAAAGATTGAATGGTTCGCGAATAGCATTCAATCTGTAAGCGCAGACTCAAAAATGAATTTAGAATGTGCCCAGGTGTACAATCCTGAATTCTCCAAAAATTTGAGGATGCACGAGTATTTATCAGGTGTGTTTTGCTGAAGATGGAAGTTCAGTATCAACCTGAAAAATGCTTCTTCCTCTGCCTTGACGGACATGAAAAATCATGTTTAACCGGCTTTACCAAGGATCATATGGATTCTAGTAAAGCCACAAACGTCAAGATTATGAAAACGTTTTATGTATTTGGTTTAATCCTTTTAGTATTTGCATGTAACCCAGTTAACTACGATGATGAGGTTTTGCCTAGTCAACAAAGTGATACGGGTGGGGATGATGAAGATCCCATCATTCAGGGAAGTGATACAGGCGGTGATGATGAAGACCCTATTATTCAGGGTACGCTAATATTCCCTAATGATTCAAGTGGATCCTCTAATATGCTGATTAGTCTGATGGACTCAAAAGCGGATCGAATGCTGGACTTTACTTTGACAAATCTGAATGGAAATTTCCATTTCAATTTGCCTAGAAAAGAGCAATTCATTCTGCAAGTCATATGTCCTGATGGTAAGTTCAGAGAGACCGAGCCATTTGGATTAGAAACGCTCCCAGCAATTCTAAAAGTTTGATAAACTATGAGGAGACAGGTGTAAACCGCCTGTCTCCTATTTTTTAAACCTCAACACATATTGTGTCCCTTTATCGACAACAAGGCCTAACTCAGCATTTATTTGTCCACAAAGTATTTCAATTAGTTTTACTCCCCCTGATTCGTTTCGTTCATTATCTCCATGTCCTAATCCTTGCCCCTTATCCCCCATTCTAATTTCTATATTATCGTCCTTAGAAATAAGATTAACATTAAAATACCATCTGTTATCTGATGATTTTCCATGTTTGATAGTGTTCGTCACTACCTCATTGACAATTAAACCAATTGGGTTAGCCTTATCCGCGGCAACTTGAGCCGTACATAGCTCAAATACTAGATCATAATCACCGGAATCTATTCCAGAGCTCACAAAAACATTCTCTACTAATTCTTGCAAATACTGACTCAGATCGATGTTGCCTACTTTTTCACCATGTTGTAAATAAAGTCTCTGGTGAATAAGATTTATTGTATCCACCTGCCCGCTAATATCTTTCAAAATACTCCTAGCAGAAATGTCATTTAATGCTCTTCGCCTAAATGTTATAACCCCATTCAACAAACTAAGATTATTTTTTACCCTATGATGCATATCCTTAAAAAGCGTTTCGATAATCTCTGCTGCTTTTTTCTTTTTCTGTCTTTCCCTGTAAAGAAATATCCCTGTAATGAATAACAAACCAGCTAGAGTAAATGCCCAAGTAAGGACTTGGTTTTTGGAAATAATCGTTTCCCTCAACTTTTGAACATCATATTGTATTTCGTATGAAGTAATAAGGTCCTGCTTATCCTTATTAAGAATTTCGTCACGGATTTGTTGAATTTTATCATTTAAGTTTCCTGCCTCTAAATATCTTCCGGTAGAAAGAAAATAATCCCTTTCTGTCTCTAAATATTTCAAATGCAAATCTTTTGATGATACAGACCCTACTAATGTTTTAGCTTTCCCTAAGTGATCACGAGCAAAATCAAGGTTTCCGGTTGTTATGAAAGCCCTTGCTAATCCTAAATTTGAATGTGCAAGCCCGAAATTATCTTTGGCAATTAAACGATACTTAACGGATTCTTGATAATTCGCAATAGCAGAATCAATTTGTTTAAGAGTTGAATACGTTTCACCCAAGTTGAAGTAACTATTACCTAAACCTTTCGATTGACCATCAGTCTTCATCGTCAAGCTTTTTTTGTAATAGATAATTGCAGAGTCTGGCTTTCCTTCCTTTTTCAATAAAGTGCCAATATTGTTGTAAATGCTCCCAATTTCTATGTGATTGCCTTCTCCCTGAGCAATTTGCAAAGCCCTCAAATACCAAACTCTCGCTTTATTCAGGCTTGCTGTTTCTCTTAGTGTATTTGCCAGCATATTATAGCCTTTAAGTAAACTTACATTTACTTGTAGTGCCTCAAGAATTCCAATTCCTCTGTAAAAATTGACTATTGCAGAATCATAGATATTTTGCTTCTTGTAGGCTAGTCCAAGATTTAGATAGCTCTCTCCTAATAAAGTATCCAATTTATTTTCACTGTACACTTGAGTTGCATTCTCATAGCTGATTATCCCTTCGGCATAAGATCCCCTCTGGAACAACACACTACCTAAGTTATTGTAGCATTGACCTAGTGACCGCCAATCTTTTTCCGTCTTGGCCAATTCAATACAATTTCGGAAAGAGAATTCCGCTTTTTGGAAATCTCTTTTCCTATAGTATTCTATACCTTCTTTCTTACACTCGATTGAAGTATTTACCCCTTGGGAAACCAATTGAGAAGCATAAAGTAAAAAGGTAAAATACAACGTGACTGTTTTCACACTGAATTCTTGTTAAATTGATAGAAACTAACTCAATGTATGCAAAATAAAGATTTTGAAATTGGAATAGTGGAAGACGATTCACTCGTGAGTCTTGATTTATTAGATAGATTGGAATCGCTTGGCTTTTCTAAGATTAGCACCTTTAGTACAGGTGAGAGTCTTCTTAAAGAAATTGAGACAACAAAGTTTAAAGTCGTCTTGATGGACATAGAGTTGGCTGGTAAGTTGGATGGAATAGAAACCGTACAGGAATTAAGAAAGAAGTGCAATACTTCCATTATTTACCTCACCGATCATGTGGATGACAAAACCTTTCAACGAGCGTTGACCACCTCACCTGCTGCCTTTTTACATAAACCCTTTATTGATAAGCAGATTGCTCAAAATATTGAGATAGCAGCCACTTTGACTGAAGATGAAGAAATCTTAGTGGACTCTTCTGTTCTTGTTCCAGACGGAATATTCGCATTTCTTGGAGAGGGACAATATCAAAAGATTCTATTTGATGAAATCTGTTTTCTTAAAGCAGAAAGAGCCTATTGCGAAATAGGATTGCTTGAAGGTAAACCTCTGACAGTATCCAGGAATATGGGAGCAGTACTCGCTGTGTTAAGTAAGTCAAAAGAAAAAGAACTATTCATTCAAGTACATCGATCTTATGTGATAAATAAAAGACACATTACGGGTTTCAATGGAAAAACTCTTTTATTAGGAAATCACTCCATTCCAACAACAGAGTTTTATGTGCCTGACCTCAAAGCTCGATTTTTTACCATATGAATTTACATCAGCTTTGGAAAGTGATACTGGAGTTTTGGAAAATCAAATTGACCAAAACATATTGTTAGAAGAAGTTTAATATGCAATGACGGATATATCTGTACCTACAAATTCAATAATACCCTTGCTTCATAAGCTAGCAGCAAAGGAACGACTAACAACTGATAAATCAGGTGTTTCTGAAGTTGGAAGAAGAATATCAGGAAAGAGTAAATCCGGCATTAAGGTATTTCTTGAAGATGCTGATGGTGTTGAATTTCCATTCGTCTCGAATGAAAGATACTTATACAACCTCTATGATAATACAGAAAAAGAAACACGTGAAGTACGCAAAGTAGAAAAGGAATATATTGATTCTATCGCCAAGCATTTGAGCTACCATGACATTGCATCTTACTTGGTGAAAGAAGGTTACATAGATCCGGAGACTAGCCAACCTATTAAATCAAAGAGTATCGACCTCTTAATAGAAAGGAATCCACCGCATCCAAATGAATGGATAGACAAGTATATTCTAGGTGCAAGGTTTGTACCTTCATTAATAAGTCTGAGTAGTATCCCGATCTTATTTTCAATACTGGTATTGGATAAATACGATATACCGAATTTTAGTGTTTGGATGGTTCTGATAGTGTTTATTACTGTCGCGTATGCTATTTCTGGATGGCTTTCAATGAGAGGAAAGGAATTCGAAAAGAAGTATTTTTTCTCAACCAGTCAGAAGGGATTTCCTACAGGTTATTTGATGCTTTATAGCCATAATTCCAAATATTCAGAAAATCAGAAGCGAGAGTATCGAGAGAAAGTGATAGCGTACTTTGGATTGCATTTGAAATCCAAAAAAGAAGAAGGTGAAAATGAGGCTGAAGCCCTCCAACTTCTACATGAATCCGGAACCAAAGTGAAAGACAATGTTAAATCTAACATTATCAGATCGAGTAATATCAGATATGGACTAATCCGTAATCTTGTGCCTTCAACGATTCTAGCTGCAGTTATTTCCATTGTTGAACTTGGGGTAGGTGTAATTTTAAAGGATCAATTGATATCAATCTCATCTGGAGTTCTGATATTGATTTTTTCATTTTCTTATTTTCAACTTCGTTTCGGAAATACCCTCAAACAAGCTGCTGAAGCATATGCAATTTACCTTCTGGATGAATTCTTAAGTCGTTGACCTATGCAAAACGTGCTCACAATAATTTGCTGGGATGTTCAGCACGGAAATGCCTTGTTTATTAAGACACCAGGAGGTCATTCCATACTCTCAGACCTTGGCAAAGGAAGCTATTCTAGCAGAAATACACGTTTTAGCCCAGTTAATCATATCCTAACAAGAAGTAAACCAAAACATATTGACCTACTTATATTAACCCATCCTCACAAAGATCACATTGAGGATATTCTTAGTTTAAATAGAGCTAAAGTTAATCGGGTAATCCTGCCAGTACACTTAAGTAAGAAGGATTACTTAAATGCAAGAATACGCTCAGTAGATAAACCCATTTTTGAAGAATATCATCGGTACTCACAACGATCAAAAACCACAAGTAAGATCAACTTTGATGAGGTGAAATTCAGTTTCTTCTATCCTAAAGAGGCTGGTCGTTCCCGATTAAATGATCATAGCGTGGTTACAGTGATCTCTCATTTGAACTTTCGATTGGTTTTGATGGGTGATAATGAATCCTTTTCACAAAAAGAATTACTGGACAATGCTTCATTCAGGAAGCTCACTAAAAATTGTGATATGCTGCTGGCTCCTCACCACGGCCGGAGAAGTGGATTCGTACAAAGCATGATTGACCATCTAAACCCACAAATCACAATCATTAGTGATGGCACTCCTAGAGGAACCTCCGTGAGAAATAAATATGCTACTGGTTCAAGAGGCATAGATGCGCGATCAAGGAATGGAATAAGGACAATAAGAAGGGCTCTTTCTACTAACAAGGATGGAGTAATTAAAATTGAAGTAGGTACATACAGAGGTCAACCTCACATGAAAATCACAACAAAACCTTCCGGTTCATGAAGGAAGATCTAACAGGATATGCTAAATATTACCAACGAGTTCTTGATCTAGGAGTTAATGGGTATAAAACTGTAGCTGGCGGAACTGGATTAGGTAAAACTCATGGAGTTATAGAGTGCATAAAGGCGAATAAATCAGATCACAAATTCATTTATGTATCTCATCGTCACAACTTACTCGAAGAAATGGCCAATAGCCTTCAGGAAATAGGAATAGGCTACTGTTACTTAAGAAATGATTCAGACACCATAAAATCTATCCTAGAAATCAATAATGGCTTAGAAAAACTAACCGACTTACTAGAGGATGAGATGTTCAAAGAGTACATAACCTACACTAGATCGAATTCTAATGATAAATGGAAATATTCACTAGACAATTGTAAAAAGCATATTTATAGAGCCAAACAAATCCTAACCATTCAGTCGAAGAGCAATTTGGATTTGCTGGATGCGCTAGATCCTGATGATGCATTCAGAAAAGAGTCATCATCAATACTGAGTTTTTTTAAGGGGGTATTTTTCGAACTAGCAGAGATTAACAGTTACCTCAATCGAAGAAACCAAGGAAACAGATATTCGAAGTTTGAGTTTAATACTGGGGATAGATTTGAACTGCTCACAAGACACCCTGTCATTTTTCAACTTTTCCCATATTGGAGTTTTGAGACAGACGAAAAAATACCCGTGCTTCTCATTACGATTCAGAAGCTCTTTTCAGGATTTTTCAACGGTTCAAAAAACGTCAACGTTTATAAGCTCAAAGACAAGGTGTTTTTTCTTGATGAGTTTGAGTTTTTAGAGCCCGTTTTGCTAGATAAAATTATAGAAGAATCCAAACTAGATAATCCATTTGTTTTTATTGCTTATTTCTATCACAATATCAGCATAAAGCGCCTTGATGAAAATTATCTTGGAGATCATCCATCAATTCGTTCTCAAATAGACGAGATATGGAAAAAAATAGACGATCTTAAAAGGAAATCAAGCTTCCCCGATATTCGATTTTTTGGTGTTAAGGATCCAAAGGTTATTAAGAGTTTTGTTGGTTCAGGTCTTTATCAATCAAATTATACATCAATTGATCAACCTATTTACCTGGAAATAGACCAAAATCTGCAACGATATTGGCTCACTGGCTCCCGCTCACCTGCTTCTCCAACAACCTTCAACCTAATGAAGTCTATTAAGCTGATTACTAATGAGATTCTACAATTCTATCTACAGCTTAAAACAGACAACGATAAGCTATATGCAGAATTAGTAGAAGACGCCTACGAAAAAACGGATTACATAGCCCATTTGAATAGACTATCCTTTTTCTCGGTAATGCCTCCAAGGAGAAGGAATTCGAAAAGAGGATATCGAATCAATAACTTTTCATACTTGTATCAAAGAGGTTATGTTTTATATGTATTGGATAAGCCACCTACTCAAGCTGAACCAAATGAAGTGTTATTAAATTTTTTCATGGTTAATTCCTCACCTGAAAGATGCTTGTTAGGATTGATCCAAAAAAATGTTGTTTTCGGTTTATCTGCAACTGCTACACTAACAAGATATCTGGAACACTTCAACCTAGGGTGGATCAAGGAAGAGGTGAACTTTGAAGCAGATGATTCAATTCTTTTTATGGAAATAGATGAAGTAGATAAATCGATCATAAACTCTCTTTCCGACGAAAAAGCAATGAAAAGAAAGAACTTTGTTGAACTTTCTATTGCTAATAAGAAGTGTAGGGAACCCTTCTCATCAATTGCAAAAAAACTTAAGGAAGACTCGAAATTTGTTTCAATATCTCCAAATCATGATTATCATGTTGAGCGATTGCTTCTATTCTTCAACACTTTAGATTGGATTGTTCAAAACCCTCTTTCTGAGAGAAAACGAGAAACGATTGACAGTCATATTGTATTCTTTAATTCTCTTCGGCAGATTAGAGCATTTATGGAAAGTAAAAAAGAACTTACGCCCAACTTCAAAGTAAACTCCAAGGGGAAGCACCACTACAATATTTCATACTTTGATCAATCATTATGCATCATACTTTTAGATAGTAAAGCACATAAATATTACTTTGACTCTTCTGAAAGCAAGAGTGAATACAATAGTCTATTCAGTCTCTCACATCCTACTTTGCTTATCACACAATATCCATCAGCTAACAACGGTGTTAATCTTCAATATGGAAGAAAAATTGGTACTCGCTTCATCATGGAAGACTATCAGTCTATCCACTTACTTGAAGCTCCTCACTTCTATTTCTCAAGCGGCTCAAATCGTTCAGAAAATGAAATTAAATCTGATATATGGAAGTTAGCTCAACTAGTACTTGCCAAAAAAATTAGCCCTATAGACTTTAACAGGAAAATAAAGGGTATAATGAATAATTCAAATGATTTGAATAAAGTGTATAAAGACTCCACGGATTATACTTTGAATCAGGTTGCTAAAATAATTCAGGCTCTAGGTAGAATAGAGAGAGTTAGAGATAGAAAAGTAGGACTCCAAAGAGGTAGAATATCCGAGAGTGTTCTCAACATATTTAACCGATATTTTCACAATTCAGAAATTCAACCAGTTATTACTGAGTCTTTGTCCTTCTTCTCAAACTTTGTCCAATTATTCTTTTCCGAAATTCGAAAATTCACAAAGGAGAAACGAGATAAAAACGACATAGAGCGCCCTTCAAAAATTCTGATAGAAGATAAAATGTGCAAGGGTTCTTTATCAAAGCTGGTTAATTCTATTAGGCAAATACAGGATGACGAATTATTTGGTGAAGCAGCACGAAACTTCATTGAAAACTGGAGAGAATTAAGGAAATCAGCCTTAAGATTTGATTTCAAAAGTCATAGGATAAAGAATTGTCATGGCACATTCTTTTCAGAAAAAATTTATAAGAACTCGAAAATTTCGTGGAACCCCATGAATGGGAAAGTTTGTAAATATGACACATTAGACCCTGAGGAACAGCTTTTGAACTGGGATTTCAACCTACATTTTAGGCATGTTAAACAACATGGAGAGGTAAGAAACTACTTTCATCTTCAAGGCTATGAATTAGAATTTATAGATCATTTAAACTTTCAATTTTTCACTCCTAGCTTCTTCAAGCAGATATATCTTGGGGCATTAGGAGAAGAGGCCACCAAAGCAATCTTTCTTTCACAAAAATCAAATGAAGGAGAAAGTTTGTTTGAAGTGGTCAACACTGAAGAGGTCAACCTAAATCTTTTCGAAATAGTCGACTTTGTTGTTCCTAAACTTAATTGGTTTGTGGATGCTAAATTTTTCTCAGAGCAAAATATGGTCCAAGGTTCTATAACGCAAAAAGTAAAAGAAGCATCGACTAAGAAAATTGAGAAAATCCGATCCATTGATCCAAAAAGCAAATTAGTTCTGATCAATGCAAATTCAGCCCAAACAGGAAATATTTCTCATTTCGATAAAAACTTCAATGTTGCTCACACTAAAGATTCAGATATAATTGTGTTTCCAAGTTTATCACAACTTAAAGAGTTATTTGAACTCTGGAAACAATAACCTGCAAACATTGCAATTTTTCTCATTCTTGGTAGTATCTCAGTTAAGCTAGAACTCTGCACTACATAGTGGCTTTTTCTAGCTCTAACCATCGTCAAATAAGGTTATTAGTTAAATTTTAAATAAATTATTGTTGAATGATACATGCTTAATTATCAACACATCACATAATTTGAATTGACATGTCAAAATTGAGATGGCTCGGCCCTTTGGTTCTCGTTGTAGGATTAATTGCGCTCTTCTTTCCATGGGACTTAATCGATGGAACGCAAGTAGGGATTTTTATAATTGATATAAACAAATACTCAGCTTTTGGTGAGTTCATTGGAGGAATAATGTCGCTTACGGCTGTAGCGCTTATTTATATGACATACAATGCTCAGAAAAGTGAGCTTGATGAAACAAGAAAAGTATTGAGCAAACAGGCTTTTGAAATGACATTTTTTAACATGCTTTCAGAGTTAAATGGAATTATTGAACTCATGTTCGGTAGAATAAATAACAAAAAAGCTTCAAAGCGCAATTATATGTTCGAAGTTTTTAAAAAGTATAAGGCGCTCTGTTTGGTTCAAATGAATCAGGTGAACAATGAGCATGAAGCTGGAAAACTAATCCATAAGTCAATAGTAAATTCTCAATATGAGGATTTCATATATGATGAGCATCAGCAAAACCTATCACATTATTTTCGATACGTTTATAATATCCTGAAGTTTATTCGGGTCAACTCACAAGAAAATACTGATGTAATCAAAGATTTACATTATGTCAGCCTTTTACAGGCAAGGGTATCTAATGCTGAGATGGGACTTTTATTCTATAACTCAATATCAGATCACGCTCGTACGAGCGATGGGGCGTACAGGTTCCGTGAATGGCTTGACTACTATGGTTTTTTTGAAAATATTGATCCGAAATTTTTAGTAATAGAAGATCATGCTGAAAAATTTTATCCAAAAACCAAATTTAAGTTTAGATGTAATTACTGATTGATCTCTAAAGTATTTGGTCACAGGTTGAGCAAATGTTTCTTTTATTATTAAAATTAAGACCTTTATTTCTTTTAATAATTGTAGCCAAGGAAGCTAAAGGTTAGATAGGAAGAATATAGAAAATAATCTTTTCATATAATGACTTATGAAATTAGCTGAAATTGATAATGTCATAGACCGTATCATTCAAGATTTAAGAACTGAATTTAATGATCCCATTTTTCAAATTATTGGGGAGTTTAGTGTTGAAAGATTGAATGAAATAGAATTTGAAAAGTATAATTTTTCAGGGATTTATTTATTCGAAATAGACATGGGAGACAAGTTTATTTATGGTGAATGGGTGAAAGCCTTTATAGAAAAATGGGAAGACCCATATTATAAAAAGAATTTCACACCGAATAGTAGAAAAGTAAGGAAAGATAAGCATGAGGATAGATCTGATAGGTGGTTACCCTTGTATTTAGGTAGATCAAAGGATATCGGAAAAAGACTAAAAGGCCATATAAACTTGGAATTGAAAAAACCGACGACAGGTTTGAAATTGTTGGCTAGAAAAAATATTTACGATGAAAAATTTCGGATACAATATTTGAAGGTGGATGTTAAAAATTACAACTTCATTATGCCTTATGTTGAAAGTTGGATGAGAGATAAGTTTAATCCGATTCTGGGAAGACAATAAATTAATCACACAAGAGATATTCAAACAACTTATTATTGAGCCAGAATAATTTAATTCTGATGGTATATCAATTTCAGTTGGTCTTACAAATCATAGCCCTAGAAAGACACGTATAACTGTTTGTGAGCTGTATGCTGATTGGATCAATAAATTTGATAACCTTTCGGACATCTTGAAGTATGACTTTCCATATAAAAGCCTCTAATCATGTTAATTATAATTCAAACAAATAAGCTCTCCCACCAGGATAATCAATAGTCTCCAGTCCATAGATATTCTCTTCAGCTACCTTCTCAGATGAATTGCGACCTTTCAATTTGATGTGAAACCTAATCTGATCGATCTTGCATTCACCTTGTGAGATGATTTGAATAAAAGCATCGAATAATTCAGAGGATATATTCAATTCCTTTTCACCACCACACTTTCTTCTACGCCCTTTCGAAAATTGAATTTTGTTTTGACTGTCAATAACGGCATTATCAATAATAACAGAATCGGTTTGTTTGATAGCGCAATCATCATTAGAAGCCATGGAAGCTGCCAGTCTGCAAATATCTATTTGTAATTGTTGAAAGTCCATTAAACCGCACGATTCAAGCTTTGTCAAATCAACAAAACAAGGATTGAAAGGAAGTGAATATCCTTTAGCAGTAAAGGATTGAAATTTAGATTTGAACTGAGCATTCTGATGCATTACAAAACCCAAGGAATCTCGTTGTTCTAATAGAATTGATTTCCACAGGTTCAATGCTTCTTGTCCAAACCACCATCTTGTACCAATGGCAAAATCGGTTCTTCCAGTTAGCTCGTCTTTTCCATAATAGAAAGTATCAAAAAGTTTATCATAATTAGTTGAGTGGTATCCATGTTTTTGAGCAAAATGCAGAAGCCCTTCGAATATTGGAGCAGGGAAGAAGTATTGATCTTTTTCAGTTGTGATGATGTAAGCGTCTTCTCTAAAGTTGTTGATATGGTAATGCATTAAATGGTTTGATATTTTAATATTTATCCATCTCGGATTTCATTAAATAGGTCTCTGTACAAATCCATGACTCTGCTTCGGTTATTTTTATTTATTGAGGAATTAAGCAGGACCGCGAAATGTTCTCTGAGTCCGCTGTCTCCCATTTGAAGATTTGAGTGATAAAGTAAGTCTCCAATTAGACTCATTTGATCAAACATTTGTATCAAGGGGTATTTCCTTTTTGGTTTATTCAAATCATTCCAAGTTTTATCATAGAAAAAGTCATAAATGGGTTTGCTACAATAAGGACTCTGTATTGACTTGCCATGTGATAGACCAATTTCTTTCAGCTTTTCAAATTGGAGAGTAGAGTAGTTTTGAAAAATTGATCGACGATATGCTTGATTCAATTCCAAGGTTTTCTTGTAATGAGTCATCGCCTGTCGGTTTAAGAGAAAATGATCATCAGATTCATATCCTGTAAGAACTACTCTCTCTTTGACATGAGGCATTGTTGCAAGAAACGGATACAGGCATTCTATATCTGTTTTCTTCCTACATTGAAAAGTTTTCATCAACTTATAGACAATAGAAAGGTTGACGTTTTGCCATAATTCTACACCTACAAATTTGCAATTGAACTTTTCTGCCACTTTCTGAGCGGTTCTGAAATCAGTTGAAAGTTTACCAGGTAAAGAAAATGTGTATGCTGTGACTTCTTTATTAAGTGCTAGTAAGCCAAGAAGTACAGCGCACGAATCAATACCACCACTCAAATACAGACCAATCTCATTTTCATCCTGACAGTCCAATTTCAACTGACTCAAAAACCTATCTCGCAAGTCACCAATTTGTTGATTACTGAGCATGTCTCTTGTATAATCCATGAAGCTCTTCTAAAGCTTTGTAAAGAGATTTTTGATCAACGTCTGTAATTGATTTATGACGGATAAGAAAGTCCTTTAAAAGATATTGTTTACCCTTGTCAAAAGACAAATGCTGAAGATCCCATCCTAGGTTATAATATCTGGAATAGTAATACCTCTTGTTACTCCGTTTTGAATCAGGTTTAGGGAATTTTGTGTAGTCAGACAGATTTGTTAGACTTTTGAAAACCGCAATCAATTCCTCTTTTTTGATTTCTGGAACTTTTTGATCGGTATTCTCCCCTTCATAATTGTTTATTGGATCAAGGTATTGTTCCTTGACCATCGAGACAAGTTGTGCCATCAACACAGGTGGCACCGCCCTTCCAATCATTTCTTCTGGATCTGATTTGCCGTAGTCATAGTCTTGTGGCCATGAACCTGCCCTTTCCAATTCAGTAAGAGTTAAATGTCTCGGATTATTATAGTGATACATCGGAGCATTTGGAATTATAGTAGGAATAACTTGTTTTGAACTCACTTTATTTTTGTTATACCAATGCCCTTTGGGATGTATTTTTCCAAAGTTATTTCCGGGTTCGAGTTTCTCCCAGAGCTCCTTTACTTTATCGCTTGTAATCCATTTTACCTGTTCGGGATTAACCTCTTCAATTGATTCAAATGGAATTGGCCTTTCTGGAGACGGAATAGTTAGCTTAGGTAGAATCGATTCCAATTTAGAAAGCTCGACTTTCGTATGATCCGTTTCATTATCGTAAATGCTATAGTCCATTTCCGCAGATGGGTCAATGCTGCTATTAATCCTAGGAGCTAAATCTTTTCTGACAGCAACAAAGAAAACTCTTCTTCTTTTTTGAGGAACGCCAAATTCACTAGCATCTAATACATATAAATTCACAAAGTAGCCAGCCTCATCATACGCTTTAAGAATTGGTATCAAGTAATGTAGTTTTGACTTTCCAATGATTAACCCTCTGACATTTTCGGCAATGACTGTCTTAGGTCTGAGCCGTTTTACCAGATTAATAAAGTCGAAAAACAGTTCTGATACTTTTTGTTTTGGAGTATTAGCTGTGTACTCAATTTCTTTTCCCCAATTCTTTTCTCTCTTGCCATTGGTTGAGAATGTTTTGCAAGGAGGACTTCCATCCAGAATATCGAGCTCATATAATTCTTTTGGAAAATCCTCTCGTTTAACAAAGTCTTGGATCATTTCGGTATATGAGAACATTGGACTCATGTTTAAGTTGTAGGTCTCATTCTTTTTTTGATCAAACTCCAGATTGGCAATTACATCACACATTGCCAATTTATACCCCATTGAACTACCACCTCCACACGAAAAGGTGCTCATCACTTTAGGTAAGTCTCTGGATTTACTCAACTCGTCGATTTGTTGATTAATGTCTGCCAATTTCCATTGATATGGAAATTTATGATTTGCACCGACTTCGTTATTTACCTCTGCCTCTTGAGCAGATGATTCAATCACTTCGTAGCCTTTGTCTATGACTGGTGATATATCATCTAAACTGATAATGGTTTTTGTTGGCTCCTCACTTTTGAATGCCAGATACCCAACAAATTGTTTGTCCTTGTAAAAGACCTCGACATGATCAAATATTTGTAACAGCTCTAAATTTTCAGAGTGTTTGAAGGGTACTAACACATTTTCAAGTGCCAACCTTTTGTTTAGAATCTCCTCTTCTGAATAACCTTGCTTTCGCTTATAGTTGTAATAGTTATCCATGAAGAGTTTAGTGGTTTGTGCTGTTTCACCTAATATTTTTTCGGTCATTATGAAAATACCTCCAGGTCTCAAGCCATCATAGATTTTTTGTATTACCTCCTTTCTATTTATTGGCCTGACAAACATCAATACCCATAACATGAGTACAACTGATGCATTAGAAACTGTCTGTCCATGTACCAAATCATTACTCAATACCTTTATCCTTGATTGATGTTGGATAATTTTATTCATGGCCTGCTCAATCATGTCAGCTGATTCATCAATTCCGATCAGATTAACATTTTCATTTACCAGCTTTTCAATATTCAACAGCGTTGTCGCTGTTGAACATCCTAGATCATAAACATTGGTATTTGACCTGGCGAATTGAGCTACAATTCGTGCTACATCTTCCTGAATATTTTCATATCCTGGAATACTTCTAGATGCCATGTCATCAAAGACAGTGGCTACTTCATTTCGGAATGAAAAGGACTCTCCGCTGGATTCCTTAAAAATTTGATCTTTTTTCATTTTAAAAATTTTAAATATTAAAAAAATGAAGATTCAAAACTTCAATGATTGGCAATATAGAATGGAGATGAGTTGCTTCTACATGTAGCTCTGTGACAGTACATGCTCTATTGAATGATTAAAAAAGGATCGATTATGATGTTTTTGAAATGAATTGAAGATTTGCCTTTTAAATGATTTCTAGAAGGTTGTTTCGGATTGATTATAATTCTATCAATTCAAAGAATTGATTCATCTAGATGTCATTTATACCATCAATTGATTGAAATATGGATGTACTATAAAGGTACAACCATACAGAAATGAAAATTGAATCCCTGTACCATTATATTATTGGGTATTAATCATAACAGATCAACTCTTTACTCAATACTTGTTAGTAATGGTTGATAGTTCAATGATTACTGTTAATGTTTACATTAATCGATTCACTTCCTTAGCTCTATAGAATTATATAATTATTCTATCATTCTTCCTCTCCATCAATATCTAGTTAAGTTTTTGTATTTGCTCTTGATTTAAAAATCGCATACCGAATGAAGTTTTTATTAAACAAAACGGGATCTGTCGATATAATAATTGAATTAAAAATTATTAAAATGACAAAGAGCAATATGATTATTCTACCTCCATACTTCACAGAGGATAGGATTAAAGAATTACAACAGCATATAAATATTCAAGTAGAAAGAGTACTACTATTTTACAGCTATCTCATGTATAATTATCTCGCTTTAGCTAGATATGAAAAAGTGGATTACCATGATTATCGAATTACAAAGTTTATTTCGGTACATAGTGACAAACTAGGGAAGATTTTCGGAAAAGCTAATTACAGGTACGTTTTAAGAACATTGAAATGTATTGGATTGTTGGAAATAGATGAATCTTATCATCAAGGTATAATTACGGAATCGGTATATCTAGAAGGTAAGACCAAACATTACAAAATTCCTATCAAGTTATTAAACAGCACGTATCAGAGGGGGTGGATTAAATATGAGCTAAAAGATGCGAAATCCATCAATGCGAAAAGATGCTTCATTAAATTTTTGAGAAAGAGTAAGGCTGATAACATTAGATTATCTGAAACTAGCAAGCAAGTAATAATTGATTCACTTAAGAAAGTAGATACTTCTTTGCTACCAAAAAATAATTTCTATGACAACTTCACTGGGCCAGGAATGGATAAGTTTGGGAACAGAGTTCATTCAATACTTACAAATTTAAAAAAGGAATTCAGACCGCTAATCAAGTTCTCCGACTCAGATGAATCACTGGTAGAAATTGATATTAAAATGAGTCAGCTTTATTTTTTAGCCAACTTGTCAACCGATTGGATATTTAAAGTATTGCGTCCGTTTGATGCTGCCAAGTTTGAAATGGCGATTCAAGACCTAAAAGCAAATGAAGGTTATAGACTTTTTCAAAAAGATATACTTCTAGACAAAAAGGATATCTACCAGAGGTATGCAGATGAGTTTGATATAGATAGGCAGGAAGCCAAGGAGATGACATATGCTATATTGTTTAGTTCTCCTTATGGTCAAAAGGGAGAGATTTTCAAATCTTTCGAAAGAGACTATCCTGGAATGATTGATGAATTGAATAAAATTAAATCAATAAAAATCAATAGTTCTCCTAGTAATAAGAGGCATAGTAATTTGACATTGTTTTTGCAAAGAATAGAAAGTAACATAGTTCTAGATCAAGTAATTGAACAAGTAGCACAAAATGGAATTACAGATATATTAACGGTTCATGATTCTTGGTTGATTAAATCGTCTCATGAGAAAGAATTTAAACAAATAGCTGAAAGCGTTTTTGACAAGAATTTTGGAAATATTCCCAGATTGGAAGTTAAAAACTAAAAAAAGGAGTCCTCAAGTAATTGAGGACTCATAAATAGGATGTGTTTTCTCAAAAGGCTGCTGACTCAGGCAGCAGTAGCAATCATCCTTTTCAGTTCAGCTCTTGACAACGCTTTATCTTCTTTGCTTGACTTAGAGTTTTCAAGGATGTTCAACAATAGATCCACCATTCCGTTGGAGGCTGTCTGCTCAACTGATTTGTTTTCTTTTTTGTCATTCATGATATTCAAAATTTAGTTTAAAACATTTGATTACCAGACAATTGTAACCAACCAGAGTACCCATGTCAATGGTTTTGTGAAAAACGTGATGAGCCGCACTTAATAGAATGAAACTCAGTTCATCGTTCTTGAATCAATCAATTGATCAAACCGATACCTTTCCACTTCCATCAATGTTCCGTTCTCAGAGAAGTACTTCCACTCTCCATTTTTTAGCCCAAGCCGATATTGCTCACTTTGACGAAGTGTACCATTCTCATCATAATAATTGACCTTACCATCAAGCTTACCTTCAGAGTAATTGGCTTCCATTTGTACTGGACCGTGCTCGTAATACTTTACGATCTTACTTGGGATACCATAGAGAATAGTCCTTTCTTCTTTTTTGTTTCCATTGGGATAGAAGAAGGTACAAAGTCCATCAAGCACCTCAGGATCAAGTGAAGTCATCTTGCCTTCGAATTGTTTGACTCCAGATATATAATAGTCTGTGACCATACCTGTTGGCTTACATCTTTGATCAAATACCAACTCACGTTTGAAAGCAGCTTCAGTGAAATTATAAACCTCCTTCCAATCCTTATCATACAATAACGTAAATGCGCCGACTCTACAGCCTTCAATGAAATTACCTCCTGCAACCTTCTCGTTTTTGCCATTGTAAACCTCGAGTGTACCATGGAATACCAGTTCCCTAATTGAAGGGTCGTACTTTTTATTGGCCCTAACACTCAAGGAACCGTGCTCAAAATAGTCTTCCATCACATATTGCCCATTGGCAGTTTCTTTGAAGCTGTTTTGCAAGTTGCCATTCGGATAGTACCCCAATCTTGAGATAGGAAAGGGCTTTTCGGCAGAAAGTACTAATTCATATTGCAGGTTACCATTCTCAAAATAAGACACCCAGTTGCCTATCTCTATACCGTCAGCAGTTTCTCCTTTGGCTTTGAGTTGACCATTTGAGTACCAAAGAGTTTTTGATCCATTTTCAACACCATCTGTAACCTCGTACTCAGCAATCAATTGACCCGCTTCATCCCATTCCTTATTTATACCTGTAGGGACTTTTTCGGCTTGTAAGTTTCCGTTTTTATAATAGAACTTGCCTTTTTGTTCAACCCCGTTCTGATAATAGATTTCACTTTCAAGCGTGATATTGCCTTGATCACAGACCCAGGTTTTGTCCCACCCATGCCGCTCGCCATTGACCCACTCAGATTCACCAATTAGTTTGCCATAACAAGCTTTTTGGGCGTAGTCAGGTATGAAGTAGTACACTCTTACCATTCCATGTTGCTCACCATTTTTGAATTCCTTGTATCGGATCAAATTGCCATCCGCATCGAATTCTTTATAAACCCCATGTTTTTTATAAGGTGGCTCGTCAAGGGTAGTGTAATACTCATGTATTTTGGTTCTGCCAAGGTCATAATAGGTTTCCACTTCACGGGATTGACCAATAGCATTTGTAATAAATAGTATGGAGAAGCATATTGCCATACTATACATAGATCGAAAATGTAAGCTCATTGTTTTGTTGATTATTGAGCTCCGAGGAACAAAGAGCTAGAAAAGTATATTCAAAAAAGAAGGGCGTGAACCTCTGCTGAAATTACTTCACCCGGGTATCGCCAAACACCCAACACGAATAATACAACAGAAAGTAACACACCCCATTAGGATGCGTACAACTGCAGTTTCTTCGTGTTTTAAAATTTGGCGATTTTAGGGTGAAGAAAACCTTAGCAACGCTATTCTTTATATGTCTTTAGATAATGTCTATCTCATTTATTGTCATTTTGATAATGATCAAATTTAACTATTAATTGATAAAACGGATTAGAAATCAAATGGATTTACTTCAAATCAATATTTGCAAATAACTAATATTAAAATATACTCACATCATAAAAACATAAAATAGATTGTATTATTCTAAGATAGTGGTTTGATTTGATCCATGTTTAAAGTTGCAGAAATCGAGCTCATCTATCGTTCTAAGGTAAAAGCCAAAGAAAGGATACAGGTCAGTTCATCTTCGGCAGCCTACAAAGTATTCAATGAATACTGGGATCATGATAAAATAGAGTTCCAGGAAGAGTTCAAGATTCTGCTACTTAACCGACAGAACCAAGCTTTAGGCATATATGATATATCAAAGGGTGGGGTGGCAGGTACGGTGGTCGATGTTAAAATGATCTTCTCGGCAGCACTGAAAGCCCATGCTTCCTATATTATACTGTGCCACAATCATCCATCAGGTAACCTTAACCCAAGTCGACAGGATATTCAGCTGACCAAGAAGGTCTATGAAGCTGGTAGATTACTGGATATTGGGATATTGGATCATTTGATCCTTACGAGCGAAGGATATACCTCACTAGCCGATAAAGGTTATATTTAAACACTTTCAGATTCAAGTCTTTCTTTGATCTTGTATAATCTTCGTACCGTTGAAGCGACAAAATCCTTGTTGTTTCTGGTTTTCATGCCCATCACAGATAGTTTATCGGCAATTTGTTGAAAGGTAAGATTTGATTGACGAAGAGCGAATATCATTTCCATGGCCTGTTTGTTGGCAGGGTGATTTAGGGCATTACGTTGTCGGACTGCTAGACTGCGTTCACGTGTATAATCAGTTAAGTTTTGGGGATTACCCATTCTATCACCTCTCAGTTTTTTGACTTGCATGGCTTTTCGGGTTCTATCTGAGATCAGTTCCCGTTCATGCTGAGCAAGAACCGCCATAATCCCTACAGTAAGTGAATTGGCATCAGGCATATCAACTGCTCGGAAATTAACCTCAGAATCACGGAGTTTGAAGATGAATGCTGCATTTCTGGACAAACGATCCAGTTTGGCTATTAATAGAGTGGCGTTGAATTGCTTAGAATCAGCAATGGCTTGATTGAGCATGGGTCTATTATTGTTCTTACCACTCTCAGCCTCAATGTATTCTTTGAGGATGATATCATCCTTATTAATAAAGGAACGAATCATGGATTTTTGAGCATCTAATCCTAGACCAGAGCGACTCTGGTTTTCAGTTGAGACACGCAGATAAGATATGTATTGCATTTTGGCGATTTTGTTTATTTCTATAAATCAAACCAAAACCGGTGGGTGGAATACTACGAAATGAAAAATATATCATTTGAAGAACCAAGGTTCTTGAAGTGTTATATCAGTTTGAAAACGGGATTTGTGCATAGTCTGCTAGACGGTTTTAAGAATTTATCCGGCCGGATAGTCTAATAGACAACTATGCTCAACTGCTAATATGGATTCTTAGAAAATAGTGGGCGCCCACTATGATTTTCAGAAAAGACAGTTGTTCTTAATTATCATTGCTAGAAAGAAAGTTTATAATATCACTTTTACGATAATAGATTGGTGACTTAGGAATCTTGTTAAGTCTTGCAAAGAAGCCACGTTTTTCTAAACGAACTACTGTCCACTTGCTGCACTTCAAAATTTTAGCAGCTTCTGGTAAATAGACAATTTCGGGATCACAAGGTAAATCAATCTTACTTTTGGAAACTTTTTTAAATTCTTCCACCAGCTTATCAATTGAAGATTGAATTTGGTTTAGCTCGGGAGCTACTGCATCTTGAACCACTTTTGCTAATGTTTCATTGAATGTTCTCATATTTTTTTATTTTAAAATTTATGATACAATAATCTTGCATCTCATATCAATAATCCATCAATGAAAAGTGTCTAAGTTCAAAAGGCCTAAAAATACCCCTAAAGAAGATAATTGTTAATTTTATTGAGGTGACTCAATTAAAAGTGTCCATACTTTTTAGGTATTGGTTTAAGAGTTATCAATGAATTGTAGGAATTTGGAATGATTGACATCTCCTGGAGGTCTTAGAAAAGAGTACAAATCATATTCATCATCATACTTGAATTTGCGTTCTTTTTTAAGTAGTTCAATGTAAGAATCGAATTTTAGTTTAATGTTAGGATCAGCGAAAATTGCCCATAATGTATTCTGATATCTGGTTAGGTTATTTTTACTAGCAAATTTTTTTACTACACTGTCATATGATTTAAACAATTCAAGCATTTCCATGACGTAAATCATATCAGAACCGTCGTTAGAAATATCCATAGTAGTGAAAAGTAATAGGGCTGTTTGAAAGTATGGGTAAGGGTCTTCTATAAAATTTCTTCTTTTTTCAAACAGTTGTGTTTCTCTAAATTTTCTGACACCTGCATTGGAAATTCGTTTAACCAAAGTTGCAAACTGTTCTTTTTCTTCCATTACACTGTGGAAAATTCCTTCGTATTGCGAAGGATTTAGTTCGTTTTTAGGGCTACTGCTTTTTAGTAATATTTCTGATGTCGGAAATAGATTTTTAAATTCAAAAAAATCATCAAGAATTTTCATTGGCCTGTAGGTGCTATCTGATTTGCTTAGAGAACTAAAAGATGGAGACCAATACATCCGAATAAAGAGCATTGCATTGTATGCAATGGCTTGTGAAGGGGTATATCTATAAAATCTGAGAATGTCAGCGAAGTTCTGGTTTTCAAGCAAAGGAAGGGTGAATTCATCTGTTTCTATTTTTACCATATCGGCAATGGCTTCAATCTCTTCTATTCCTTCTGGCGATTCTTCAAGGTCCCGTGGATTTTCTAGTGCATTTAATTTGCCATCCTTTATCCATGATATGGTGCTTTTTGCTTTATCTTTTTTATAGTAAAGGTAAATGGAGAAGGATTCATTTGATTTATCTATTATGGACTCTTCGATCGCATCTATGTCTTCAAGAGACTTGTTCAATTCTTCTAATTTGTTTTCGCAGTGCCGAATGTGTGAGGTGTCTGATGGCTTTTGTTTTTTATAGTATTCAAAAAATTCTTTTTGTAGTTCTAATTCTGCTATCTGAGCTTCTTTTTCTTCCCTTATTTTCTTTGCACGATTTATGCCTCCTTTGAATTTGTATTTAAATTCGAGATGCTCATTAAATTTCATAAATAGTGTATGTTTTTAGTAACTAATCTACCAAATTCTATCGAGTTCACGGTTAACTGAAATATTAAGGAGTTGTGCATATTCTTGTGTTTGTTGAATCTTCGTATGACCCATCAACCCTTGAACTACTTCTATGCAGATCCCATGATTTAGAAGATTTGTTCCAAATGAATGTCGACTTGAGTGAAAAGCCAATCGTTTATCTATTTTGGCAAGTTTGGCAATTAGTTTTAATAATCTATTTTGATGCTCATTTGAGAAGCATTTGAAGCACTTTTCAGAATGCTTATGCAATTCACTATGCTTTTGAATTAACTCTTTTGGTCTGCCATTAAAAAGCTTATGGAGTGGTAGTAATAACAAGTTGGATGTTTTTCTCATTCTGATATCTAGATTCCAACTCCCATCTTCCAGTTTAATAATATCACTTTTCTTTAATGAACTTATATCTCCATATCGTAAACCAGTATAGGCTCCAAACAAATAGATATCTCTTGCATTTTTAAATTCCCAATCTGTAAATTCTAACTCTTCAATTCGGTTTAGTTCTTCGGAAGTGAGATGTATCTTTTTTGACGGAACAGATTTGACTTTATATTTCAAGAAGGGATTTTTACCTAATTCCATATAGTCCTTTGCTACAGCTAGGTTTACAAATTTCTTGAAGTTTTTGAATTCCTTGGCGATACTGTTTTGGTGCAGTTTCTTGTCGACTAAAAACTTTTCAAATCGACAACAGAAGTCATAATCAAGTTGACTAAAAACTGTATTGGGACTGAACTCATTTAGTTTATTGTAGAAGACCTTTTGTTGTCTTATTGTACCGCTACTTAAGGTACTATTCTTCAATTCATAATCAACAAATTCATTAAAGGTTATGGTGACTTTACCATTCAGATGGAATTGTTCAATCATGGTTAGTGAACATTCTTTTCCTTGTGATGCTAGAGAGATTTCATAATCCTCGAGCCGAGTGATTTTGGATTCTAGAACCCTATTTAGTTTGATATATTGAGCATGATTGGGAGTGACCTTCATCTTCTCCTTGTCCCATTGCTTGGGTTCAATCCGAATTTCGGTACTTAAGTATTTATACCTTTTTCTATCGTAGGCTCGAATTTGAATTAGAGCTTTACCATCTTTTCCTATAATACCTTTTCGATTGTGTATTAAACCGTATTGTAGCATGATCCTAATATTTAAGTTCGAGTCAATATTTGCTATTCGACTTCACAACTACAATATTATTGCGGTAAAACGGGTACAACACAGGGTACAACATTGGTACAACATATTTGCTGCTATATGCTTTAATGTGCGTAGAGCTGCATTATCTTAAAACGTCAGAATCGATGATTTTATAGCACTAGATAATAAAAAAGGCCGATTTCGGGTGAAATCGACCTTCGTTTTGTGACCTTGTCAGGATTCAAACCTGAAACCTCCTGAGCCGTAATCAGGTGCTCTATTCAGTTGAGCTACAAGGCCAAATATTTCTGCAAATATAGTTGAGTCTATTATTTTGTCTCAACCATTTAAAAGTATTTTCAGTAAAAAAAAGATGACCGCTAACGTCCCATAATATTTGATCACTAACCAGCGATTCTGTATCTCGTGCCACCAGAGTACCACCCATGGTTTGTAAAACAAACCTATGGAAAGAAGCACTAATGAACTATAACATAAAAAGGAAGTGATATGTTTGATCGCTTCCAAGACCCTGTCTTATAGCGAGCGTTTGATCTCTCTTTGTTCGAACCCTTCGATCACATCACCTACTTTGATGTCGTTGAAGCCTTTGATAGAGATACCACATTCATAGCTATGTTTCACTTCAGCTACGTCGTCTTTAAATCGTTTCAATTGTCCAACCTCACCCTCGTAAGTTACAATACCATCTCTGATCAGTCTAATGTTGTTAGATCGCTTCACATAACCATCAGTCACATAACAACCTGCTACAGTACCTACTTTCGTGATTTTGAAAACTTCTCTTACTTCAATATTACCTGTGATCACTTCTTCAACAGTAGGAGCCAATAGACCTTCCATGGCATCTTTCACATCATTGATGGCGTCGTAAATGATAGAGTATAGTCTGATTTCAACTTCTTCTGTTTCGGCAATTTTCTTAGCCCCTCCAGATGGACGAACCTGGAAACCAATGATAATCGCATCTGAAGCAGATGCCAATAGTACATCAGATTCTGAAATCTGACCCACACCTTTGTGGATGATATTCACTTGCACTTCCTTGGTAGAAAGTTTCAACAGTGAATCAGACAATGCCTCTACAGAACCATCCACGTCACCTTTTACAATTACGTTCAATTCTTTAAATGAACCAATAGCCAAACGACGACCGATTTCATCAAGTGTAATGTGTTTCTTGGTTCTAATATTTTGCTCACGCTGAATTTGCTCACGCTTCGTAGCAATCTCTCTAGCTTCCCGATCAGACTCCATCACGTTGAACTTGTCACCAGCTTGTGCCGCACCATCCAATCCCAGCATTTGCAATGGAGTAGATGGTCCAACTTTTTTAAGTTTGGCTCCCTTATGATCGAACATGGCTTTGACCTTACCAAAGTAAGAGCCTGCAAGTACAACGTCACCAACCTCTAAAGTACCTGACTGCACCATCATAGTGGTCACATATCCTCGTCCTTTGTCCAGTGTAGCTTCTATGATCGAGCCAACCGCTTTTTTGTTGGGGTTAGCTTTTAATTCTAATACTTCCGCTTCTAGCAATACTTTTTCAAGAAGATCCTCAACTCCCTGTCCGGTTTTTGCAGAAATTTCTTGACACTGATACTTACCACCCCAATCTTCTACAAGAATATTATTAGCTGACAATGCTTCCTTGATTTTATCAGGATTAGCATTGGGCTTATCTATCTTGTTAATGGCAATAATGATGGGTACACCTGCTACTTGTGCGTGATTGATGGCCTCTTTCGTCTGTGGCATCACGTCATCATCTGCTGCGACCACGATAATTACAATATCAGTAATCTTAGCACCCCTTGCTCTCATTGCCGTAAAGGCTTCGTGACCTGGTGTATCTAAGAAAGCGATTTTCTTTCCCGATTCAGTCGTTACATCATAAGCACCTATGTGCTGTGTGATTCCCCCTGCTTCATCATCTGTTACCTTAGAGTCTCTGATATAATCAAGCAATGAAGTTTTACCATGATCGACATGACCCATGATGGTTACGATCGGCGCGCGATCTTCTAAGGTTTCCTCTGCATCTACTTCTTCTACTACATCCACTTCTTCGTCTTGGGTAGTAAAATCAACGCTATATCCGAACTCATCAGCAATAATCGTTATAGATTCGGCATCCAAACGTTGGTTGATGGAAACAAACATGCCCAAAGACATGCAGGTAGAGATGATATCGTTGACGGATACATCCATCAAACTGGCCAGGTCATTTGCGGATACGAATTCAGTCACTTTTAGTGTCTTAGATTCTTCCTGCTCCTGCATTAGCCTTTCTTCCTCGGCATCCGCTACTGCTGATCGTTTCTCTTTTCTATATTTTGATCTACTTACGTTAGAGCTGGTTTTTCCACCACTCAGTTTTGCAAGTGTTGCCTTGATTTTATCTTGAATTTCCTTGTCGGTCAATTCTTCCTTGACGACTTTCTTCTTGCCTTTCTCGAATCGTCCGCCTCCTCGTCTATCTGCCGTGCCCCTTTGGCCTCCTCCTGAATCCTTCTTAGAAGTACTGATTCGTTTTCTAGGACGTTTTTTGTCTCCAGAGGTGTCTGAGGATGCTACTGGCTTTCCTTTATCTCCTTTGCTAGGTGTTTTTGGCAATTCGATTTTACCCAAAACTTTAAGCCCTCTCAAGGAGTCCGCTTTTGCTTCAATTGTTTTGTTTTCTGGAGCATCTGCTGGCTTTTCTTCCACTTTTGGTGCTTCAGTTTTTGAAGATTTTTCTTCTGCTTTAGGCGCCTCTTCTTTCTGTGGTTCTGCTTGAGGCGCTTCCTCTTTTTTAGGCTCTACTTTCGTAGCCTCTGGCTCGGGAGTCTTTTCTTCTACCTTAGGTGCTTCTTCTTTTTTAGGTTCTGCTTTGGGTGCTTCCTCTTTCTTGGGTTCCTCTTTTTTCTTGTTGTCTCCAAGATCGATTTTACCAACTACTTTGATGCCTTGAAGTTTAGGACTTCCCACAGATGACTCGTCTGCTTTTTCAGTTTCTTCAGGCTTTTCTTCTGCTACAGGAGCGTCTGTTGCAGTGTTGTCCGTAATTAGAATTTCTTCCTCTTTGACTGGTTCTTCTGGTGCTGGAGTGGCTTCCGCAGTGATTACCACATTGTCTCCAGATTTGGAGCCAATAGAGAGGCTACTTGCCTCTTCTTTTTCATGTGCGGAATCGGCATATTCTTTTGCAAGAATTGCATACTGATCCGGGGTAAGCTTGGTGTTGGGGCTCCGCTCTATTTCATGCCCCTTTTCAGACAAGAATTCCACGACGGTGTCTATCCCGACGTTTAGTTTTCTTGCTGCCTGATTGAGTCTTATCATTTTACCTTCAGCCATAGTCAATTAAAAAGTATTCTTCTTCTGATTATTAAATAATCAGCTTATTGTTCAAATTCTTGTTTTAAGACACCCAATACATTATTGATGGTCTCTTCTTCCAAATCAGTTCTTCTGAGTAGCTCTTCCATTGAAAGCGATATTACACTTTTAGCAGTATCCAAACCGATTTTTCTCAATTCGTCAATTACCCAATCTTCGATTTCGTCGGTAAATTCCGCCAAGGCTACATCTTCCTCTTCTAATCCATCTAGCTCTCTGAAGACATCAATCTCCATGTCCACCAGTCTGCTTGCCAATTTGATGTTTTGTCCACCTTTACCTATCGCCAATGAAACTTGGTCTGGCTTCAAGTAAACAGAAACTCTTTTGTTTTCTTCTTCTATTTTGATACTTGTGATTTTAGCCGGGCTCAGCGCTCTGGTAATATACAAGTCCATATTGTCTGTGAAGTTAATCACATCAATGTTTTCGTTTTGTAATTCACGGACAATACTGTGAATCCTAGATCCTTTCATACCCACACAGGCACCTACAGGGTCAATTCTGTCATCGTAAGACTCTACGGCTACTTTAGCTCTTTCTCCTGGCTCACGTACCACTTTTTTGATGGTAATCAAACCATCGTAAACTTCTGGCACTTCACTTTCAAAAAGTCTTTCAAGGAAAGTCGGAGAGATTCTTGATAAGATAATTCTTGGATTGCCATTGACGATCTCCACACGATCTACAATGGCTCTTACAGAGTCACCTTTTCTGTATCTGTCCTTGCTGATTTGTTCAGATTTAGGAATAGTTAATTCGTTTCCTTCACCATCAATCAACAATACTTCTCTACTCAAAGTCTGATAAACTTCGCCATTGATGATTTCACCTACGAGATCTTTATACTTTTGGAATAGAATATCTTTTTCTAAATCCTTGATTTTTTGAATGAGGGTCTGACGTGCAGTCATAACCATTCTTCTGCCAAAATCAATCAGTTTTACTTCTTCAGCTACTTCTTCACCGATTTCGAAATCAGGTTCTATCTTTCTAGCATCAGTCAAACTGATTTTATCATGATCCCAGATGTCTTCTGAATTGTCATCAACAATTTCTCTAAACCTCCAGATTTCAAGGTCACCTTTGTCAGCATTGATAATGATGTCAAAGTTGTCATCATACTCAAATTTCTTCCGAATCATGGTTTTGAATACATCTTCGAGTATTCTAATCATGGTAGGACGGTCTACATTTTTGCTTTTAGCAAAATCCGAAAACGACTCAATTAATACAGAACTATCCATTTTATTATTTGAATGAAACTAGAACAATAGTTTTATTTATATCTGCAAAATTAATGACTTTGGTTTCAGTGGTTTTCTTCTTTTTGTCAATCAGCACTTCCAGTTCGATTGAAGCATCTTCCACTCTTTTTATCTGACCTTCCACAATGGATTTGTCATTCAAAGTCACCTTCACATTTTTTCCAATGTTTTTGACATATTGCCTATTCAGTTTGAGTGGATGATCCAACCCTGCCGAAGAGACTTCCAATGTCAAAGGCTCATTAAGCTCAATTTCCTCATCAATAAAATGAGAAACTGCTCGACTTACCTCACTGCACTTTTCTATAGTTATTCCTTGATCGCCATCGAGCAATACGATCAGCTTGCCACTACGGTCATTGCCTTTCTTGATGATATCTACCAAAAACAGGTCTTCCTGCTCTGACAAGATGCTTTCCACCAATGTTTGTATTTGATCTACGATGCTTTCAGTCACAATTACTACTATAAAAAGAGGGGACTGAAGCCCCCTCGTTCATGAAATCTATATTTCGAATGCAAATGTAGAGGAATAATCCGTCAAAACAAATATTTGGATTAATAATGGGTGATAGTGAAAGGAGCTGTTACAGTAGTTTTAGATGTGCCAAACTAAATTCCAGCTTGTTTTAATATAGAATGATAGGTACCCTTGGGTAAGTCTTTTTTAGGATGGGGTACAACCGCTCTTTTGCCTCTAGTATGTTTATAAATGTGGTGACATCCTTTAACTCTATCAAGCGTAAAGCCAGCTTTCAATAACTGAAATTTATCCCAAAAATGAAATCAAAACACCTGCTGCCACAGCTGAACCAATGACCCCAGAGATGTTGCTAGCCATGGCGTATTGAAGCAAGTGATTAGATGGGTCGTGTTTGAGTGCAATCTCGTTGGCCACTCGTGAGGCCATGGGTACGGCTGAAAGTCCCGTAGCTCCAATGAGCGGGTTGATCTTCTTTTGAGCAAACAAGTTATAAACCTTCACAGCAAATATCCCCCCAGCAATAGATATGGTAAAGGCGATGAATCCCCCTACGACTATCATGATGGTTTCTATGTTCAAAAAAGCTTTGGCCGTCATAGTTGCTCCTACAGTTAATCCTAAGAATATAGTTGCTGCATTCATGATTGAGTTTGAGGCTGCATCAAGCAAACGTGAGGTATTACTACCTATTTCTTTTACCAGATTGCCAAATAGCAGCATACCGACTAGTGGCACAGAAGAGGGAACCATAATTGCTACAATAGTTCCAAGAGCTATAGGGAATAAGATTTTAACAGCTTGTAGGTTTTTAATTTCTGAGCCAGAGGGATAAAGTTTATCCTGCTTTTTCATGTTGATGGCCAGTTCCTTTTTATTCATAGTAAACCTGACGACAAACGGAATAATCACGGGGACGAGTGCCATATAGGAATAGGCCGCTATGGCTATTGGACCTAAAAGATGTGGAGCCAATTTGATGGTCGTGTAAATGGCTGTTGGGCCGTCAGCACCCCCTATGATTCCTAAAGAGGCTGCTTCTTTAGGAGTGAATCCCATGAGTATAGCAGCTATGAGTACGGAAAAAATGCCTATTTGAGCGGCAGCTCCAAAAAATGCCAATCGAAGATTTCTGAGCATAGGTCCAAAATCTGTCAAGGCACCTACGCCCATAAAGATAATAGGGGGAAGGAAGCCAGTTTTTATTAAGGCGTAATAAAGGAAGTTCATGATGCCATGATGCTTGGCTATCTCTAGTAAGTTGAAGCTTTCGTCAATCTTGACCACTCCCATTTCTCCTCCAGGAAAATTCGCCAACAAAACACCAAAAGCAATGGGTACCAATAGTAAGGGTTCGTACTGTTTCTTGATGCCAAGATACAATAGCCCAAAAGCCACGAGAATCATCAGAATACTTTCTGGGTGAGCAGCCAGATCGCCAATGGCGGTCATTTCATATACTTTTCGAAGTAGTTCCATTGAATAATTGGATTAATTCAATTTGAATAGGACATCATCATCAAAAATATCTTCTCCATCCTTAATGCAAACTTCAGCAATGGTTCCGCTTTGATCAGCTTTCACAGCATTCACTACTTTCATGGCTTCTATGTAACAGATCACATCTCCTTCCTGAATGGTATCACCAACTTTTTTGGCTGTTTCGGATGGGTCTTTGGTGAGAAAGACTTTGCCTTCGAGTGGTGCCAGAATTTCTTTCAAGTGTCCATTAGCATAAGGTGGTGCAGCTGACGTTTCCTGTGACTGACTGGCACTTGTCTCATGGTCATCATAAGATATATTGACATTGAATCTTTCTCCATTTACATCTACTTGAATGGATTTTGGGCCTAAATCCCAGGTGTGGTCAATGCCAGGTATTGTACTGGTTGGCGGTGTGTTTTCTTCTGCCCTTCGTTGTGCTAAGTCAGTCTCGAAGTCGGCTTTGGCTTTCCCTGATTTGTAGTCTAAGTATTGCTGTGGGTGTAGGGCATATTCCAGTAATTCTTCGTCATCTTCACCTGTATCCCAACCATTTTCATCCATTTCTTTCCTCAGCTCATCTAAACAGTCTGGAACTAATTCAGAGGGATCCCCCTCAAAAAATTCTCGTCCTTGCTCAGCGGCTAGATTCTTTAGGTCCTCACTTACTTCGCCTGGTAAGCGACCAGATTTTCCGAGCATCATGTCCCAGGTATTGTCATCCAGTAATGACCACCTTGCTTTCCCTTTTTCCATTTGCATCACATTGACCAGAGCAGCATTCTTCACATATTGGCTATAAGGGGTGACAAGTGGAGGATAACCCATCATAGGCCAGACGTGCTGTACTTCATCAAAAAGTTTAATCAACAAGTCGTCTTGTGAGAGTAGTGGCTTGTTGTTTTTTTCCATCCATTTGTTCAAACTTTTGAGGTTGTTCTCTAAATCAGCCATTAGACTACCCATCATGCCACCTGGTAATCCTGGCGCAATGAGTAGAGAGTTCATCAGTCTGTTTTTTGGATTGATATAGTAGCCTAGGAAGTCATCTATAAACTCTTGAGTTAAAGTTCTCACCTGCATGTAAGCTTTCATGTTGATCCCTGGCAGGGAGTAGCCAGCGTCTTTTAAAACTTCATGGACAGTCAATAAATCTGCATGGACAGTTCCCCAGGACAAAGGTTCGACGGCAACATCTACTATATCTGCTCCTGCTCGAACAGCCTCTAATGATGAAGTCACTGAAAATCCCGGACCCGAGTGTCCATGATACTGTACCAAAATGTCTGGTTTTATTTCTTTGATTCCTGCCACTATTTTGCCCAAAGAAACAGGTCTGCCAATGCCAGCCATGTCTTTGATGCAAATCTCCTCAGCGCCTAAGTTTATCAGCTCTTCGGCTTTTTTGATGTAATAATCGACTGTATGAATTTTCGAATAAGTAATGCACAGACAGGTTTGAGAGATCATACCCCCTGCTTTGGCGTAGTCAATAGACTTCTCAAGATTTCGAGCATCATTGAGACCATCAAACGATCTGGAAATGTCCGTGCCCTGCAGTTTTTTGACCTTGAACATCAATTTTCTTACGTCATCTGCTACTGGATACATACGAAGGGCGTTCAACCCTCTTTCGAGCATTTGTGTCTGGATTCCTGCATCATTAAAGGGTTGTGTCCAGGCTCTGTTGGAGATGTTTGGATTTTCTCCATAGAGGAGGTTGATTTGTTCAAAACCACCACCATTGGTTTCGACACGTCGAAAGCAGCCCATATCAATGATGGGTTCGGCAACTTTTACTAATTGATCCACACGTGGCATGTATTTGCCAGAAGACTGCCACATATCACGATATACCAGACACAATCCTATCTCTCTTCCCATGGTTATTTGATTTTGTTAATATTTGTAATCTTCCCTTTGCCTTTGGTGAAAATATCTACAGCTGATGTGATCGCCGCTATTTTCACTGGCGAAATTTCTGAGGTATCAGGAGACTGATAAACGGATTTTTCCGTTAGAGGAACAAACCGATTGACGAAGCGTATAAGAAGGGTTCCAATGATGACCACACAGAGCAATACGATGAATACCGTGATCATTCCGACACCCATGAGTAAGAAAGCCGTACGCAGTTCGTCAGTCATAAATTTTGCTAACCTCTTGTAAATTACTTAATTGCAACTTAAAGAATATTGTATAAACCGATAGAATTCATATGAAAAACATTGAAACCGAAATTTTGATTGATGCGCCAGTAGAAGTGGTGTGGCGTGTACTGATGAATTTTGAGGCCTATCGGCATTGGAATCCATTTCTCACTGTAGAAGGAGAAGCTATTTTGGGTAATAAGCTTGACGTGATCATCAATATGGATGGGCGGAAGAATTTTTTCAAACCCAAAGTAGTGGCCTATGAGGAAGGGCGGCGATTTGAGTGGACAGGAAAACTTTTGCTTAAGGGACTATTTGCTGGAAATCATTATTTCAAACTCCATCCAGTGACGGAATTTCAGACTCAATTCGTGCATGGAGAAAATTTTACTGGCATTCTTCAAGGCGCGATCATGAAAAAAGTACGTGATAAAACAATCAAAGGCTTTGAAACCATGAATGAAGCCATGAAAACGTATACTGAAGAGCAAGTGATTTAGTATGCGCGCATAATAAAGTTAGTTTTTTGGTTGCCTTCCGTGGTTTGATTTTTTATTTTTGAAAGTTCATCAATCCAAATTATGCGAAATCTTGTAGAGATTTGGCAATTGTCATTTACCCATGGAAGCATACGCAAAAGCCGTTTTATATATCATTCCTGTTTTTTTATTGCTGATGGCAATAGAAGTGATTTACGGAATGGTTGTGAAAAAAAACACCTTTCGAAGTTTTGATACCATTACAGGTATTAGCTCTGGTATTACTAATTCTGTTAAAGATTTACTAGGACTCACCTTGGTCATTATTGCCTATTCGTGGCTTTATGAAAAGATGGCCTTGATCGAAATCAAAAGTTCCGTATTGGTTTATTTGATCTGCTTTATTTGTATAGATTTCTCCAGCTATTGGATTCACAGATTAAGACATCACATCAATTATTTTTGGAATGAACATGTGGTGCATCACAGCAGTGAAGAATTCAACATGGCTTGTGCACTCCGTCAGAGTATTTCTTCGTTTTTCGGCATATATTCTGTGCTTTTGATCCCTGCCGCATTACTGGGAGTGCCCCCAAAGGTTATAGCCATAGTTAGTCCTATTCACTTGTTTTTGCAGTTTTGGTACCACACCCGTCATATTCCTAAGCTTGGCTTTTTAGAGTATATCATAGTGACGCCTTCACAGCATCGCGTACATCATGCCATAAATCCTATTTATTTGGACAAGAATTTGGCTGCTATATTCTGTATTTGGGATCGGGCATTTGGTACTTTTCAGGAGGAACTTGAGGAGGAACCTTGTGTATATGGTGTGAAAAAGGCACCAAAAACCTGGAATCCCATTTTGATCAATTTTCAGCATTTGTGGCTCCTGATAAAAGATGCCTGGCGGACAAATAGCTGGTTGGATAAACTGAGGATTTGGTTTATGCCCTTGGGATGGAGGCCTGAAGATATCAAGGACAAATACCCAATTGACTATATAGATGACCCGAAAGATCAGGTTAAATATGACACAGAGGCTTCTTCAGCTTTACATATTTGGTCTTGGATTCAACTGGTCATGACACATCTTTTCTTGATTTTGATGCTGATCAATTTTGGGGAAATTGGTTTTCCAAATTTGTTCATTTATGGCGCATTTCTGTTCATACATATTTATGCCTATAGCGCCCTAATGGATTTGAAAAAATCAGCTGTGCTGTTTGAGGCTATCAAATGTGTTGGTGCCATCTACTGGGTTTTGCAATCTGGCGACTGGTTCGGCCTCAATGGGTTTTGGGCAGCTGGATCAATGGTAGTAATGGCCTACTTGCTTGTGTCAATGCTTATCACTATGGGCTTTGCCATTAAGGAGCTCACCGCTTCTAATCTGGTGGCTAAGGCCGGGGCATAAAAAAACCACCAGATTGCTCAAGTGGTTTCTTCTTTCCCTTGTTGAAATAGCGTTACACAAAAAGTGTAACATTTATTCTGGATCAGTCATTCTAAAGATCAGCTTTTAGAAGCTACCCAATCGTTCACCATGGTTTCTAATAGATCAAGAGGAACAGCTCCCTTGGTCAAAACGACATCATGAAATTCTCTAATGTCGAATTTTTCACCCAGTTTAGCCTTTGCATCCGCTCTCAATTCTAAGATTTTCAGCATGCCGATTTTATAGGCAGTAGCTTGAGAGGGCATTACGATGTGTCTTTCTACCATTCTCACACACTCACGCTCAGTTCCAGAGGTGTTGTTTTGATAGTAGGCAATACCTTCCTCACGCGTCCATTTTTTGCCATGAATTCCCGTATCAACTACTAAACGGCACGCTCTCCAAAGTTCCATTGCTAAACGGCCATAGTCAGAATATGGGTTTTCATACAGTCCCATTTCCTTAGGAATAAACTCACAGTACAAGCCCCATCCTTCTGTGTAGGCTGTATATCCACCAAATTTTCTAAACTTGGGTATACCTTCTAGTTCCTGCGAAATACTACGCTGCATATGATGGCCTGGTATGCCCTCGTGGTACGCAAGTGCTTCCATTTCAAATTTTGGCATGTTCTTAGAGTCGGCCAAATTAGCATAGTAGGTACCTGGTCTGCTGCCATCCAACGCTGGACTTTGATAGAAAGCTTTTCCTGCAGATTGCTCACGGAAGGCTTCCACTCTTTTTACAATCATATCAGCTTTTGGCTTGGTGATAAACAATTCATCCAAACGAGATTTCATGTTGTTGATTACAGCCGTGGCGCTATCCATGTAGGCCAGCTTACCTTCATCTGTGTTTGGGTAATAAAATTGCCCATCTTCTTTTAGGTATTCAAAGAATGCTTTCAAGTCTCCTTCAAAGCCTACAGTCTTCATGATCTCTTTCATTTCACCATGAATCCTTGCTACTTCTTTCAGACCGATTTCATGTATTTCATCTGAAGTCAAATCAGTGGTAGTGGTCCTTTTCAGTGCGAAATTGAAAAAGGCTTCACCATCAGGAAACTTCCAAGCTCCATCGTCTGTGGTTGCTCTTTGCTCTTGCTCGGTTAGGAAAGAGATGAGTGACTCATAGGCGGGTTTTACACTTGAGAGTAGGGCATCATTTGCTTTAGCCAGCAGATCATTTTTGTCATCTTGAGACAATGAATCTAATTTTTCTATTTTATTTGAAAAATCTGCAAGCAATGTGCTTGGTTCACCTTCAGTGAAAGGAGCTCCTTTCAATAAATTTTCAGAATCGGAAATGGCTCTGGGGAAGACGAATTTTGGAGGAACTATGCCATTCTCTTCTCTAGTCTTCAAATTTATAATTAGCTGATCAAAAACAGCTTTTAGTTTTGATACCCTTGAAATATAGGCCTCTGCATCTTCTGTATTAGTGATTTGATGCATATTGATCAGAAACGCTGGTTTGCCAGAATGCATCCCGAACATTTGATTGACTGGATAGTTGTAAAGCCTATATTTAAACCCTTCAATCTCCTGATCTGATGAGGATACAAATAGACTGTAACTCACCTTGGTACTTTCGTCAAGGGCGTCGTAGTTCACAGAGTCTTTTAACCATTGCAACTCCTGTTTTGTAATTTCCAACTCAGCCTGAGCATTTTCATCTGAGTAGTCATCCCATTTATCCTGATTATCTTTTATACCCAGATAGGTTTGGTATTCAGGACTCCTTTCCAATCCTTCATTGAAAGATTTTTCAAAAAAATCATTCGCTTTTTTTGACTCAGCTGCTATTTCGTCAGCGGAATATGATTTTTGATCCTGATTTGGCGTACATGCCACCGTCAGTGCCAAAAAGATTAAAATTGAGTTTTTGACTTGTTTCATTTTTAAATTTGTTTAATTCAATGTGCAATTTATAGAATTGTAAATAATGTTTTTTTAATGACTCGAATGACGTACCTCTTTAGGGGTTTCAAGGATATATTTGACATTAACTTAAACCTAGGCTTCAATGAAAAATATTGCTTTGCTCATCGTAATTATTGCTTTTTCAACTCATACCTCAGCTCAAACTTCATCGGAAGTTCCAGTTGGAGAATTTTGGCTGGGGCTGCAGTTTGCCGTACCTGTTGGGACTTTTGCTGATGAAATAGATAGAAATTTGGGTTATGGTGGAAATTTGGGTGGTGTATGGAATCCTTCTAAAACCTCAAATTTTTTTCAGATTGGATTGGATTTGGGCATCAATTATATGGGAAAGGATAAGCGTGAAATTGGTGGTCTTCCTTTGAAAACCACAGCAACACTAATAACTACTCATCTTGTAACCAGATTAAGAGTTCAAACGGATGCCCCTATCAAACCCTATGTGGATCTGCTTGGTGGAGGCAAATTCTTCTCTACGACTACTAAATACAACAATGATCTATTTGATACACTCCTCGATATTGAAGACGAATCTATTTTTGCTGATCAGTCTAAAGGCGTATGGAGCTATGGTGCTGGACTCGGTTTTTCTTTTCGCAGACAGTCTTTTGGAGCCGATTTGAGAGTGCTGTATCTGGCGAGCGGGCCAGTAGAATACATCTCACCAAAGAACTTGAAACAAGGCGACTCTGGAGACTTCTATTATGAGCATCAGGAAATCAGCAGAACGCACATGGTTTTCCCACAGTTGAGCATCAGCTTTGATCTTTAAGAACAACTGGGCAAGCGTTTAATTATCTCATCGATTCCATGTAATTTCGAGATTCAAATACCATCAGTAAGACATGAAAAAGATTGCTTTTATAACTGGAGCCACTTCAGGCATAGGAGAAGCCATTGCTAAAATGTTGGCCTCAGATTATGCCCTGATTATTTGTGGGAGAAGAGTGGAGCGGCTGGAGAAATTGGCAGATGCACTGCGCGCGAAAACGGATGTTTACGCACTTACCTTTGATGTATCTGATTCTAAAACAGTAAACACGGCCATAGATTCTTTGCCATCCCAATGGCAGGATATTCAGATACTGGTGAATAATGCAGGAAATGCACACGGCCGGGCACCTATACATGAAGGTGATTTGGCTGACTGGGACGCCATGATAGATAGTAATTTGAAAGGGCTTTTGTATGTAACCAGAGCCATCACCCCTGGAATGGTGAAAAAAAAATCGGGTGACATTATTAATATTGGCTCCATAGCTGGAAAGGAGGTTTATCCTGATGGGAATGTCTACTGTGCTTCTAAATTTGGTGTAGATGCTGCTATCAAAGGTATGCGCATAGACTTGAATCCTTATGGTATTCGAGTGGTGGGTATTCATCCAGGACTTGTAGAAACAGAATTCTCAGTGGTTAGATTCAAGGGAGACAAAGACAAAAGTGAAAGTGTGTACAAAGGAATCACGCCTCTGTATGCAAATGATATTGCAGAGACAGTAAAATTTGTGGTAGATCGACCACCTCATGTCACTATTGCGGATATTACCATCTTCCCAACGGCTCAGGCCAGCAGTACCATTGTCAACCGACAACTTTAGATACATGATGAACTGGAAGAACTTAATGTCGTCTGCCCGAATAGGGGATCGTAAAGAAAATAAAAACGCTAACCCACTACGGAGTGATTTTGAGATTGATTATGACCGTATCATTTTTAGTGCTCCCTTTAGAAACTTACAGGACAAAACGCAGGTTTTTCCACTTCCAGATCAAGATTTTGTACATACAAGACTGACGCACAGTTTGGAAGTTTCTAGTGTAGGGAAGTCTCTAGGAAAAAATGTAGGAGCCGCCGTGATTGAAAAATATGAGGAGTTGTCCTATTTGACTCCGTATGATTTTGGTGCTGTGGTTGGGGCAGCAGCTTTGGCTCATGATGTGGGCAATCCGCCCTTTGGTCATTCTGGCGAACAGGCCATATCAGATTATTTTCTGTATAATACCAAGGCCCAAAAAATCAAAACCCTAGTTTTAGAACAAGAATGGAATGACCTGATCAGATTTGAAGGCAATGCACAAGGCTTTAGGTTGCTTACAAAAAATCAAAAACAGGGTTTGAGACTGACTTATGCCACTTTAGCTGCATTTACCAAGTACCCTTGCTCATCCACACTCCTTAATCAGGACAGGGCCAGAAAGAGTCAAAAAAAATATGGCTACTTCAAAGCAGAAGAATCTGCTTTTTGTAAAGTGGCCGAACATCTGGGACTGTATCCATTGAGCCAAAACGAAAACACATTCGCTAGGCATCCACTGGCCTTTCTGGTAGAAGCTGCGGATGATATATGCTATAGTATCATAGACCTGGAGGATGGGTTTGGTTTGGGCTTGGTTTCATTTGAAGAGGCGAGGGATTTTTTGGCTGAAATCCTTGGTGAAAGCTATTATCCAGAGAAACTAGAAAATATAGCCAGTGACAAAGAAAAAATTGGCGTACTCAGGGCAGTAGCTATAAACACACTGATTCACCAAACCTCTGAAGTTTTTATGAAACATGAAGAGGAGATTTTGAGTGGAAATTTTGATAGGGCATTGACTGATCTTATACCTTCTGCCTCAACACTCGAAAAACTAAGTTCATTTTCTGTAAAGAGAATCTATCAAAGCAGGCAGGTGCTTGAAAAAGAAGCAGCTGGTTTTGAAGTGATAGATGCATTATTGGAATCTTTTATGGAGGCAGTTTTTTGCAAGTTTTATAATAAGGAGAATTACTCTGGTCGGCACAAAAGTGTTTATCGACTGCTTCCCGCTGAGGTACAGTTCAAGCTGGACTGGGCAAAAAGTCCTTACGAATCTGCACTTGAGATCACAGATTATATATCTGGAATGACAGACAGCTCGGCTGTCAAACAATTTAGAATTATGAAAGGTATTAGCTTGGCATAAGCCAAAGACAATGTTTATCTTTCGTACAATTTAATATTATGAACAAAGATTGGCAATTGCTCACTTTTCCTGACCAGGCAGACCTTTCTCGCGTAAGGGAGCAATATCATCAAGCGATTCAGAATGTGGCTGCAGTGGGTCGTTCTTTTTTGCCGCCAAGTGATGAAGACGAAAATGCCAATTTGGAATGGGATTTTGATTTGCAGAGGATCGTAGGACGTTGGGTAGAAGCTGACATCAAATTTCGTTCGTCTATAAGTCTTCAAAAGTTTGAGGTTTATTTGGTTGATGAGCATTTGCAGACCATATCTTCTATAGCCATGCAGGACATTCGACAGACAGACGTCATGGTTTGGCTAGAACATGAGCTAAGCAAACTAGGTGCTGATTTTTCAAAAATCAATCTGGCTTATCCTTATGCTATACCTGAGTACCCCACGGCAAAAAAAGAGTCTTTTCATATTGAAAATATGGAAGCTTCACTTGAACTAAGTAGACTTTACCATAATACTTCTTTGTTATTGCGTAGCATGATGAATCAGGAAGAAAATGGATCAGAAATTAAATGCTGGCCACATCACTTTGACATAGCTGCAAGAGTTACTTTGTTGGATACAGGCGATCCGGAAACATCCAGAAGTATCAATATGGGCATGTCTCCTGGAGATAAGTATTATGATGAACCATACTTCTATTGTTCGCCCTGGCCATACCCCATGAAGAACCTGATTGACTTAAGTGACGTCCAAGCCCATTGGCATCAAGACGAATGGGTGGGTGCAGTGCTTCCAGTTAGTCAGCTGTCTGGTTTGAACTTGATTCAAGATCAAAGAAGAAGAGTTTTGAAGTTTTACAATACGGCACTGAAATTCTTGAAAGAAGTTTTGTAATGGATATTCATTCGTCTTTAAAACTGCCGTGTGGCGCAGTACTTGATAATCGATTGGCCAAAGCAGCCATGACAGAGCGTTTTAGCGACAGCGACTTAAAACCCAACCAAAAGCATTATACACTATATGAAAAATGGGCAAAGGATGGATCAGGCTTATTGATTACTGGCAATGTTTTGTTGGACTCGTCGCATTTGGAATCCGCAGGGAATGTGGTAATGAACGAAGTCTCTATGCCCGAATTGAAATTGTGGGCTGCAGCTGCCACTGCCAATGGCAACCATTGTTGGACTCAAATTTCCCACAGTGGTCGACAAACTTCCATTTTCAATAATTTACGACCTGTTTCTGCTTCAAATGTAAAGTTGAAGAAGTTGGGTTTTTTTGCTAAACCAAGAACCTTGCTTGAAGACGAAATTTTGCAATTGATTGAGCAGTTTGCTGAAGCGTCAAGAATTTCAAAAGAAGCAGGCTTTACAGGCGTTCAGATTCATGCAGCTCATGGCTATTTGATCAGCCAGTTTTTGTCTCCAAATACTAATTTGAGGACAGACAGTTGGGGAGGAAGTTTGGAAAACAGAACGAGAATTTTGTTTGAAATTATCCGCAGAACAAGAGCTAAAGTAGGATCAAACTTCCCTATAAGTGTAAAACTAAATTCTTCTGACTTTCAAAAAGGAGGATTTAGTGAAGAGGATTCACTTTGGGTAATAAAGAAACTAGATGAATTAGGTGTTGATCTATTAGAAATTTCTGGTGGCACTTATGAGAACGCAGAATTTTTGTTGGCAGAGAATGTCAGACAGTCAACCAAAAACAGAGAAGCCTATTTCCTTGATTTTGCAGAAAAGGTAAGAAAACAAAGCAGTATACCCCTGATGGTCACAGGAGGTATTCGTACCTTGAGCTTTTGTAATACAGCTTTGCAAGAGGGCTTGTTGGATGTAGTGGGTATGGCCAGACCTTATCTGCTGTATGATGATTTTGCCAAACGGTTTTTATCAGAAGAGCTCACCCCTGAACCATTTACAATTCGTACGGGTATTAAGGCATTTGAGGATATGGCTGAAGCTGGGTTCTACAATTTACAACTGGATCGATTGGGTAGAGGAGGGTCAGTTTATCTGGGTTATTCTCCTGCCAGATCCGCTTTTCATCTGGTTAAACATGAATTTGTTAAGGCCATGGCCAACAAATTGAGAGGTTGAATTAATTTGGCACCAACACCTATGACGCATCCGAAATATTCTGTCATTATTCCAGTATTCAATCGTCCTGATGAAATGAAGGAGATGCTTGATAGTTTGCAAAAGCAGACAGAAAAACCCTTTGAAATAGTACTGGTAGAGGACGGCTCTACCCAAAAGTCTGATTTTCTTATTGGTGATTATGATTTGACTATTGAATATTTCTTCAAACCAAATACAGGCCCTGGCGATAGTCGCAATTTTGGTATGAAAAAGGCTAAGGGTGACTACTTCCTTTTTTTTGATTCTGATTGCGTGCTTCCCGAAGACTATTTTGAAAAGTTGGAAGCAGCTATCGAAGAACTACAGCCTGATGCTTTTGGTGGCCCAGATGCAGCTCATCCTAGTTTCTCTAATGTTCAAAAGGCTATTAACTATGCCATGACATCCTTCTTTACAACTGGGGGCATACGTGGAGGCAAGAAGCAGCTGGATCGATACCAGCCTCGCAGTTTCAATATGGGTTTGAAAAGAGTGGTTTATGAAAAAGTGGGAGGATTTTCTGATATCCATCCGGGAGAGGATCCAGATCTGAGTTTCAGAATTATGGCTGCTGGGTTTAAAGTTTCCTTAATTCACGAAGCTAAAGTCTATCACAAACGAAGAATTGACTTTGGTAAATTTTTAAAGCAGGTGTACAAATTTGGCGTGGTGCGAGTGATTCTCAATCGTTGGTATCCTGGTAGTGATAAAATGGTCTACTTTTTACCATCCATCTTTCTTTTCAGTCTTGTCGGCCTCTTGATATTGGCACCTCTGAGCACTGGGATGAGTCTGCTCCCAATTGCTTTTTTCATTTTATTGATCGGAATTGATGCACTAAGATCGAACTCGTTTTTGGTCGCTCTGTTGGCTATTCCTGCCTCATTTATTCAGTTGGTCGGATATGGATATGGATTTTTAAAATCTCAGTTCAAACTGAATCTTCTTGGACAGAACGAACGGAAAGCATTTCCTTCTTTCTTTTTTGACAAAAAATAAACCCCGACTAAAAGCCGGGGTTCGTTTATTAACACTATTTCCTGCCGTCTACAGGATAAGCTATGAGAAAAAGGTTGCTATTTCAGTCATGGTTTCAAACCACCATGAGGGGTTCTGACTTGGCTATGTTCAACTCTCCAATAATTTTATGAGCTAACACTTTGTCATCTCCAGTAAATTCCATGAGTATAGTTAGGGCGTCTCCCAAATCACTAGTTTTCTTCAAAGATTTGAAGTCCACTGCACTTCCGTACTCATACTTTTTGGTTACAGAATTATACCAAATAAGATGCATAGCCAATGTGTTAACGTTACAAATAAACCTAATTCTAAGTGTTCGTGTCTGCCAGTTTACTTTACTCAACTGTCAAATTCTAACTACGTATTAAAAAACGAACCGTCCTTAATACTAGCTCAAAACACTTCGAGTTGCCTACTTTTTTCGACCTAGGACGCAATTCTTACGATGGATTGCGTATTTGCAATGTTTAATTGCTCAATGATCTTGTAGGCGATCTGCTTAGAATCTTTGTCAAATTCCATGAGCACCGTATATGCTCTGGGATTATTGGCTCTTTCAATCTCTAAATTAAAAGCGGCCACGTTTCCATACTTGTATTCTCTGAGGTCAGGGTTATACCATATAAAATGCATGTGCTTTTTGTTTTAGTAATACCCCAAAGTAAAATCATACCGAATTTGGATAGCTGCCAAAAGAATTAACTTTTCTGACAATATTCACTGCCATACTTTGTCAGTAAATTGAATAAAGGATCAAAAACTTTAAAAAGCTGACACTTGGCTTTGCTATTCTGTCATTTGGTATGATTGGGTAGGAAAGGCCTTGACAGAGCAAATTACTCTCTGTTAAAATTCATCGTATCTACCACATATTCACCCTTTACTTCTTTGAGTAAAATAACCACGCGATAGGTGCCTGATTTAGCATTATACATGCCAATATTATATTTGAGCCCCTCAGGAGACGAGCCTTTATGGATGTAGTCGAAGTTTTCAACTTGATTTTGTTGAAAGAATTCACGCAAAACAGACTCAGCTTGAATTTTGCTATAATTAGCTCCAGCGTCATCTATTTTAAGTTCTGTCACTTCATTGAAATATTTGATCAACTCCTTAGCACTACCTGCGTTCATAGCCAGTTTTACATTGTCTGTAGTAGATTGCCCATAACTGGCGAGTGCAATAAGGAAGGTAAAGGCCAAAAGAAGAGACTTTTTCATAGTATTGATTTTGTCGAAATGAAGCGAATATTATGCCAAGTGCACTAAAATTAGGTGTTTTCTACAGTCATACAAATTTTGGCCTTCAGAAATCGTTGCTGACCTCTCCAGATTTTCCAACAAAATAGCGCTTGATGCGTTAGGAAGTCTAAAACTCGAAATTATGAAATTACTACTCTGGCTAATTTTATTGGTTATTTGCTGGCCGTTGGCTATTGGTCTCTTGATACTTTATCCACTCATTTGGTTGATTTTGTTGCCATTTAGATTGTTGGGCTTTGCTGTGGAGGGCGTATTTGCTTTTATTAGAGCACTCTTTATGTTGCCAGCAAGGATCCTCTCTTAGCTTTTTTTTGTTTATCTAATAGGTAATAACAGGAACTGTTTATTACCTATTAATTAGGTCAGGTCAAAACTCAAAATTTATGAAAAGAATTGAACAATTTTTCTGTTACTGTTCTGGTGTGTCTATTTCCATACTAAAAAGATGCCCAACTGAGATCAGTAAGTTTGTAGGTATAGGTGCAGCTGTTTTTTTTACAGGCCTCCTGGCAGCTATATCTTCCGCGTATGCCTTGTATTTTGTTTTTGATGGGTTGGTTTGGCCAATTGTTTTTGGCTTGATATGGGGTCTAATGATTTTTAATTTAGATAGGCTCATAGTACTCAGCATGCGCAAATCTCACAAGAACCATTACGAGTATATGCAAGCAATTCCGCGATTGTTATTGGCAATTTTGATCGCATTAGTAATTTCCAAACCACTTGAATTGAAAATTTTTGATAAGGAAATAGCCACGGAACTTAATCTGATCAAACAGGAGCTGTTGGCTGCTAATGAAAATATCATCCAATCTCGATATAACTCAAAAACAGATTCACTCCATTCGGAAATTGAATCATTAAAACACGGGATCAAAGAAAAGGAAGAAATTAGGGATCATCTCTTAGATGTAGCCAGGCAGGAGGCTGATGGGACTGGAGGTTCTGGTAAAGTAAATCCTGGGCCTATTTATCAAATCAAAAAAAATAATGCAGATCAGGCGCAAGCTGAGCTGGAAGAAATAAAAAGGGAAAATGGTCTGACGATAGAAAAGATTAGGAATGATCTTCAGCTTGTTGAAAGGTCAAAAAATAGTGAATTAAGTCAAATAGAAGTGGCTGATATTAATGGGGTATCATTTCAACTGACAGCATTGGCGAGATTGGGTGAGAAATATGATACCATTTATTATGCCAATGTGTTTATTATTTTGCTGTTCATCATGTTGGAAATAGCCCCAATTCTTGGTAAGCTTTTGACACCAAGAGGACCTTATGATGATCTGCTTGAAGTGCACGAAAAACACTTTGAAAGTTATCGCAAAGAAAAGGTATATCAGGCCGAAAAAAGTGTGGAAGATTATATTTTCACCAACTAGCTAGTTGTGATCAACTTCTTTCCTTCTAAAATCAGGACGATGTCGTAAGTGCTTTGCTTTACGCAAAACTCAATGTCTTTAATTACATGTAGTTTATTCAGACGCTTCGCATGTGCTGAATTCTTTACAGTTTCTAAGAGGTTGTCCTTTACAGACTGATAGTATTTCAAAGAAAGATGAGCTGTATCACAGGCTAGATTATGAGAGTTGTATAAAAGTTCCACTAGTGCACCAGCAAATAAGGTGTCTTCCATATTGGTTTTGCCTTTCCACCCTGCACAATGTACGATGACATCCTTGTCCTGTTTGGTGATGTAATCTGCCACTGCCTGAATATTGAGGAATGCCCCTACCAGCACTTGGTCTGCAGTCGTAGATTTAGTTATGGCTAAGGTGCCATTAGTAGTCGTAATGACAATTGGCTTGCCCTTGATCTCCTCATTCATATAACTGAAAGGCGAATTGTCCAATGGAAAACCCTCTACTTGTGCCCCACCTCTTTCGGCAGCACACAAAAATCCTTTGTTTAAATATGACTTTGCCTCGTCCAGAGTAGCCACAGGGATAATCTCCTTAGCTCCATTTGCCAAGGCAGTGACCATGACGGAGGTGGCTCTCAGAATATCAACAACTACTACAATTTTCCCTTTAAGGTCATACAGGCCAATTAGCTCTGGAGAGAGGCAAACATCTATATTTCTTTTCAATCTTATTTTTTGTAAAGTGGTAATTTGGTTACTCGTGCTTTAAGCGACTTGTTTCTTACTTGAATGTAAATTTCGGAATCCGCCTTGTGATGGCCTACTTTCACATAGCCTAAGCCTATGCCAACTCCCATAGATGGAGACATCGTGCCGGAAGTTACCTCACCAATGTTATTTCCATCAGCATCAGCGATTTCATAGTGACCTCTCGGAATACCTTTGTCTTCCATGATGAACCCAACCAGTCTTCTAGTTACACCCACTTCCTTCTGCTTTGCAAGGTTTTCAGAGTTAATAAAGTCTTTGGTGAATTTAGTGACCCACCCTAAGCCAGCTTCAAGTGGTGAAGTCGCATCAGTGATGTCATTGCCATATAGACAATATCCCATTTCTAATCTTAAGGTATCTCTGGCACCTAGCCCAATAGGAAGTATGCCAAATTCTGCTCCTGCTTCAAAAACCTTCTTCCAAACAGTTTCAGCATCTTTGTTTTTGATGTATAATTCAAATCCACCAGCACCTGTATAGCCAGTAGCAGAAATAATGACATTGTTGATTCCAGCTAACTGACCTTCAACGAAAGTATAAAATTTAACCTCTGAAAGGTTGACCTCAGTCAATTTCTGTAGTGTCTCAACAGCTTTTGGGCCTTGCACGGCAAAAAGCGAATAGTCGTCTGATAGGTTGGTCATTTTCACCCCTTGAGTATTGTACTTGGATATCCAATTCCAATCCTTTTCAATATTTGAGGCGTTGACCACAAGAAAATACTTTTCTTCAGTCATTCTATAAATAATCAAATCATCTACAATTCCACCTTCTTGGTTTGGCAAACAGGAATATTGAGCCTGACCGTCTACAAGTTTCGAAGCATCATTACTGCTTACACGTTGGATTAGGTCTAAAGCCTTTGGCCCTTCAAGCAAAAATTCCCCCATGTGGGATACATCAAATACGCCTACGCCTTCACGCACCTGATTATGTTCTTCTTTGTCTGAGCTGTATCGAACCGGCATATTGTATCCGGCAAATGGGACCATTTTTCCGCCAAGGGATTCGTGGAGGTCGTTAAGGGCTGTTTTTTTGATATCCATGTTGTTCAATTTTAGTGGCGCAAATCTAACCAATAGCCGTATAGCGCAAAAATATCTCCAGACCAATTAGATTAGAATTTGGCTAGAAATAAGAAGATGTCAAATTGATATTGATTTGGGTAATATAATTATCAGTCTACCTTCTCCACCACCAAATTATGATTGGTATAGATACAGATGTCAGCAGCAATATTCAAGCTTTCCCTGACCATTTCTTCTGCTGAAAGTTTGTCGCCCGCATGTTTTTTTAGAGCAAGAGCGGCAGATTGGGCGTACATACTGCCCGATCCTATAACGGCGATATCATTGTCGGGCTCTAAGACATCACCAGTCCCTGATACCACAAGAATTTCGTCTTTGTCAGCTACGATTAGCATGGCTTCTAATCTTCTCAGGTAGCGATCCATTCTCCAATCTTTGGCGAGCTCAATTGCGGCCCGCTTCATATTGCCACCATAAGAATTGAGCTTTTCATCCATGCGTTCCAGAAGAGTAAATGCATCAGCAGTTGATCCGGCAAAGCCAGTCACTACCTTGCCGTCCTGAAGCTTTCTGATTTTCTTCACATTGCTTTTCGCAACAGTGTTGCCTAAAGTGGCTTGTCCATCTGCGCCAATGGCTACTTGTCCATTGTGTTTGATAGCACAGACAGTTGTTGATTTTATTTTTGGGAATTTCGACATGTCTATTTATTTACGGGGAATTCAAACGAATAAAAAAAGGGAGAGGTTAACCTCTCCCTTCAGAATTGTTTTTATATCAAGATTCTTACGGGATCCTCAATAAATCCTTTCAGTGTTTGCAAGAAAGCAGATCCAACAGCGCCATCTACGGTTCTATGATCACAAGTCAATGTGATTTTCATTACGTTGCCTGGTACAATCTCACCATTTTTAATCACTGGCGTTTGTTTGATGCCACCAACTGCCAAAATACAAGATTCAGGCGCATTGATGATCGAGGTGAACTGCTCAATACCAAACATACCTAAATTAGACACAGTAAAGGTATTGCCTTGCATTTCATCCAACTGAATTTTCTTGGCTTTAGCCTTAGCACCAAATTCTTTTACTTCAATAGAAATCTGGGCGAGCGTTTTGGTATCTGCAAATTTCACGACTGGAACTACAAGTCCATCTTCCGTAGCCATAGCTACACCTACACTAATGTGGTGATTTTTTCTAATACTATTGGTATCGCTCATCCAGTATGTATTAACATCAGGATGCTTTCTCAAAGCAGCAGCTACTGCCTTTATGATGATATCATTAAATGAAATCTTAACAGGTGCCAATTCGTTGATGCTTGCCCTAGCGTCTATGGTCTTGTCCATGTCTATTTCCATGGTCAAGTAGAAATGTGGTGCTCCAAATTGACTGGCTGTCACACCTTTTGCAATAGCTTTTCTCATTTGAGTGGCAGGCACGTCTTCGTAACTTTCTACACCAAATGCCCCAGTAGCAGCTACTCCACCCACAGCTGGGACTGCTGAAGGAACAAATGCCTCCACATCTCTTTTTATAATTCTTCCGCCATCTCCAGTTCCTGGAATTTGTGCGATATCATATCCTTTTTCTTTTGCAAGGCTTTTTGCCAATGGACTGGCGATTACTCGTCCGTTAGAATGAGTAGCCTGAGTAGGGAGAGCTACTGGAGCAGATGCAGCCGTTGCTTTAGGAGCAGCTGCTGGAGCAGGGGCTACTTCTTTCTTTTCTTCTGCAGCTGGAGCCGCAGCGTTTGCTGCTTCAGCCTTCAATAATGTTTCGAAATCAGCGCCTTTTTCACCTATAATAGCTATTACACCATCAACTGGTACGCCATTCCCAGCTTCCACTGCTCTATACAATAGGACACCATCATCATAAGACTCAAGTTCCATTGTGGCTTTGTCAGTTTCTACTTCAGCTAAAATGTCGCCTGATTTCACATCGTCTCCAACATTCTTGATCCATGAGGCGATAACACCTTCCGTCATGGTATCACTCATCTTAGGCATTTTAATTACCTGAGCGTTGATGTCAGAAGTATCAATTTTCTCTGTACTTGCTGCGGGTGCTGGAGCTGGAGCTGCCGCTTCTTCTTCCTTGGCTGCGGGTGCATTTGATCCAGAAAGGCTGGCAAGTAGCTCGTCAATTTTCTCCCCTTTTTCACCAATTATAGCAATTACGCCATCAACAGGAACGGCGGACTTTTCTTCTACTCCAATATGCAGCAATACTCCATCGTCATAAGATTCTAATTCCATAGTGGCTTTGTCGGTTTCTACCTCAGCCAAAATGTCTCCAGATTTTACTTCATCCCCTACTTTTTTTAGCCAAGACGCGATTACACCCTCTTCCATGGTGTCGCTCATCTTAGGCATCTTTATTACTTCCGCCATTGTTTTTGATTAATTAAAAATCGAACGGCTAAATTAGCCTGAAATAGGGTTTAATCAAATTTATCTAAATTGAAAATTTTGTTTCGTTTACGTTAACGGTGAAAAAATATACTTTTCGGAAAGAATCGCTTGGATTATTTTAAAATTTTAAATTTGACCAAAAAAAACACGTAGTTATTTTCAATGCCAATAATTTCCCAGTCTGACTATAAGAGACCGAAGCTTCTCTTTAATCGCCATTTAGAAACCATTATTCCAGGAATAACTAGAAAAGTGAAGTGTTTGCCCTTGTTTGAACGAATTAGAATAGATACACCTGATGGAGATTTTTTGGATTTGGACTGGTACCCAGCGAATTCGGATAAATTGCTCATTTTATCTCATGGACTGGAAGGTGACAGCCATAGACCCTATATAGAAGGAATGGTCAAAAAATTTCATGAAGAGAGATGGAATGTCATTGCTTGGAACTATCGTGGCTGTAGTGGTGAAATGAACCATACGCCTAGATTTTACCATAGTGGTGCTACTCAAGATCTGGCGACTATGGTGGAATATGCGCTGACTTTAGGTATTCCAAATATTACTTTGGGCGGATTTAGTTTGGGTGGGAATCTTACGCTGAAATATTTAGGAGAAGAGAGACGAGACTCAAAAATCAAATCAGCTTTCGCTTTTTCAGTACCGATTGATCTCAAGGGCTGCTGTCATGAAATTGATAAACCTCATAATTTCCTTTATTGCCAACGATTCTTAAAATCGCTGAAGGTGAAAGGAAAAGCCAAAAATGAAAAAATACCTGGATCTGTAGATGTAGTTCAACTGATGAAAGTAAAGAACATGTACCAGTTTGACAATGTAGTGACTGCGCCATTGCATGGATTTGATTCTGCTGACGACTATTACGCCAAATGTAGCGCCAGAAATTTCATTGAGGGTATTGAAGTACCCACCCTGCTAGTAAATGCTTTGAACGACCCATTTCTATCAGAATCGTGTTTTGATCAAACAAAATTCCAAACTTCGAAAAATGTTTATTTCGAGATGCCTAAATTTGGAGGTCATGTGGGTTTTTCATCAAACCATAACAATGGCACATTTTGGTCTGAAGACCGAGCATTTAATTTCATCAATCAGCACTAGAGAATCAAAAAATGTTAGATAGGTACGCGATTTACTCAGATTTTAAAGCCATCAATGCCCGATATGGATTGAAAGGCGAGGAGTTTACAGTACCCAACTATAATGCTGCGCCAGCGCAGCAACTTCCTATAGTTACAGATTCAGTGAAGGGCGAAATATCTTTTCTTTATTGGGGGACAAATAAAGAATGGTCTAACAACAAGAGCATTTCTCCAAAACTTTTGACCTGTGAAAGGGATCAGCTGATGTCTAAAACTACTTTACGCCTTGCATTGGAGAAACATCGCTGCCTGATTCCAGTAAATGGTTTTTATCTATGGAAACAGTACAGTAAGAAAAGAAAGACACCTCATTATTTTTATAATCCTGCCGAAACCATGTTTAGCCTTCCAGGAGTTTGGGAAGAAAATGAAGACATGGATGGCAATGTGCATTATACGTTCAAAATCATTGAGATACCCAATTATATTAACATTCCCGAATTTGGGATGAATATGCCTGGCGTTATCCCAAAAGATTTGGAAAAAAAGTGGCTGGACAGTTACTCGACCTTGAAAGAGTTGATGGCTATATTGAACAATACAGAAAACCTTGGACAAATTAGCTACCATTCTGTTTCGCCGCTGATCACGAATGTATTGAACAATGGAGAGCATCTAATCAAACCAGAATCCTCTGTTGATCAGTTAGGGAATTACACACTTTTCGACTAACTGAGATTCTTTGGTTTCAATTATTTCTTAAAAAACGTTATCTTATTCCTAGCATATTGAGGTTAACACCACATGACATATGTTTTTCAGAAAATGTAATTTGCTATTGGTCCTGACGCTGTTTGTTTCAATGGCTTTTGGTCAGGACGTAGAAAAGTTAGAGAAAAAGGCACAAAAATATTTTTATGCCGAAGAGTTAGTTGAGGCCGCTCAGGTATATGAAGAAATATTGGGTATCGATTCGCAGAATAAAATGGCTGCCTATCGTCTGATTATATGCCGTGCGCTACTAAACCCAAGAAGTACGTCTATGGAGGATTTACTCCAATATAAAAGTACACAGGGAAAACGCGACAAATTTTATTACTACTGGCTTGGCAGAGCTTACTTTCATCAGAATCAATTCAAAAAAGCAGCTGAAAGTTGGAACAAATTTTTGACACTCGATAAGTACAAAAGTTCAGTGATTATAGCTGAGGCAAAGTTTTTTATTGACTGGGCAGAAAGAGCAGAAGTGCATCACAGTTTTTCTAAAAATTATGAAATTGACCAATTACCCGAGCCTATTAACAGTACTTCTACAGAATATAGCCCTGTTTTTTTTAGCGAATTGAATGAACTGCTGTTTCTCTCGGATCGAAGTGATGAAAACGAATCAAAACCTTTTAATGTCTATCACAGCATTCGTACGGGAACGCAATGGAGTACACCAAGTATATTAAGCTATTTTGGATCGTTTGATGAGGCCAATGCCAACATTGAAGTCGTCAATAAATCCAGCAAACTGTATTTATACCAAGGTGAGAAGAAAGGAAGTTTGTTTGTTAGCCATAGTGACAACTCGAAATGGAGTAAACCAGTATCTCTGAGTCGAGAGGTCTCAAGTTCAAAACTAGAATCTCATTTTTTTATTAATGAACAGGAGAACATCATGCTCTTTGCTCATAGAAAGAAAGGAAAAACTGCTGACCTCGACATTTTTGTTTCACGATTGGATCCGTCAAGCAATCATTGGAGCAAACCAGCATTGCTCTCCACTGACCTGACAACAGACTTAGACGAGGATTATCCTTATTTATCGACTGATGGAAAAACGCTCTATTTTAGTTCGAAAGGATTCGGCTCAATTGGCGGATATGATGTTTTTAAATCTGAATTCAATGCTGAAATTAATGCGTGGTCAGCTCCTGTCTCTTTGGGATACCCTACCAACTCCATAGGCCATGATATTCAATTTAAAATGGATGCACCACGAAACTCAGGGTATTTTGTATCAGACCGTCTTAGTTCGTATGGCAGCTTTGACATTTACTTTTTTCATGAGTCTAATAAAATCTTGCTTACAGGTCAAATTGTAGATGCAGCCGGCCTACCAGCAGATCATGCCGAAATACATTTTTATCCATCTCGGAGATCAGGTTTAGAGTTGAAGACCATGACGGATGAAAATGGCAACTATGAAGTAAAGGTAGGAAGTGAAGACAATATCAATGTTGAGATATTATTTCATGATCATCTCGTACATAAAGAATCAGTACAAACTCCTCGCGCCGAACAAAAAGTAATGAAGAAAAATTTTGCCATAAGTACAGAAAAGGGTCAAGCGGATGACTCTAGCGATTACTACGATCCTACTTACACAGATTTGGAAAATATTGGGAGTAAATTTAGACTAAGCAACAAAGCACTACTCTCCAATATCTACTTTGATTTTGACGAGTTTAAATTAGACGAGGAGGATCGAGCACAGCTCAAGCCTCTACTAGCCGTAATGAAAGAAAATAAAGAACTAAGAGTTGAAATAGCTGGGCATACTGATAATATTGGGGACGGAAAGGCCAATCTGAGAATTTCTATTCTGCGAGCCAAAGCAGTCGCCAATTACTTAATAGGAAAGGGGATTGCATCTAGTCGGGTAGAGCCCAGAGGTTACGGATATGCAATACCTATGGCTACCAACGATCAGGAAAAGGAAGGTCGTGAGTTTAATCGAAGAATTGAGGTTTTAGTTTTGGAATAAACCTTAAATTTCCGAATCCAAAAATGATAGATATGAAAAGTGCGAAAATTATCGGAATGGGACATTACGTTCCAGACAATGTAGTAACCAACCAACAATTAGAACCACTCATGGATACCAATGATGCCTGGATACAGGAACGGACAGGTATCAAAGAAAGGCGTCATATCGTACCAGGCGGAGAAGATACCACATCCACTATGGCAACCAAAGCTTCTCAAATGGCCATAGAGAAAGCAGGAATACAAGTTGATGATATAGACTTTATTGTCTTTGCCACCTTGAGTCCAGATTATTACTTCCCAGGCCCTGGAGTAATGCTTCAGCAGCAATTGGGCTTCAAAAAGGAAATTGGCGCATTAGATATAAGAAACCAATGTTCTGGTTTTGTATACGGACTATCTGTAGCTGATCAATTTATCAAGACAGGCATGTACAAAACTGTACTGGTGGTGGGTAGTGAAGTGCATAGTGGTGGATTGGATTTTACGACACGAGGCAGAGGCGTATCTGTGATTTTTGGAGATGGAGCTGGAGCGGCCATCTTACAAGTCACAGAAGAAAAAGGGAAGGGAATACTTTCCACACACTTGCATTCTGAAGGACAGCATGCAGAAGAATTGGCTCTCATTGGCCCAGCCACTACAGATTGGGTGCCTAATTACATTGAAAGAAATGACGCAGAGGACATTAGGTATTATCCATATATGAATGGAAATTTTGTATTTAAGCACGCTGTTGTTCGATTTCAACAAGTCATCCAGGAGGCACTGGAACAAAATGGCTATCAAGCAGATGATATTGACATGCTTATTCCTCACCAGGCCAATTTGAGAATCAGTCAATTCATTCAGAAACAAATGAATTTGACGGACGAACGAGTATTCAACAATATTCAAAAGTATGGCAACACGACGGCAGCATCTATTCCGCTGGCACTTAGCGAAGCACTAGAAGAAGGCAAAGTCAAAGCTGGGGACTTGGTATGTCTGGCGGCCTTTGGTAGTGGCTTTACGTGGGCGTCTGCATTGATCCGTTGGTAAAATTTGTTTGAAATTTTGTAGAACCTAGCACGTTAATTGTTTGCTTTGTAGCAAACGACTAATCATTTTATGCATTTGAAAAAATGTACCTTGATCTTACTGGTATGCTTCCTTCAGTCATGGGGTTCTGAAGCACAGAATTTTTACAAAGAAGTCCCTGCTGACACCACTTTTAATGCGACAGGTGAAAGATATCTAGGTAACCGAGTGGGTCAGTGGCAATTCGATAGAAGACGGGATGGAATGGTTGTGACTGGATACTACAATCATGGGGTGCCTGATAGCGTTTGGCTCAAATATTTCAACTACAAAGTCTCTGAGGCCATCCTGCTTAAGGAGGGGAAAAAGGAAGGGCCATACCATACCTATGATCAATATGGAGAACTTATCTCTTCTTCCAATTTCGAAAATGATGTGTTGAATGGGGCTTATTATGAATACTATGACAATGCACAAGTGGCGTTGTCAGGTTTTTATAAAGAAGGACAAAAAGATAGCGTTTGGATAGAATTCTCCCCGTTGGGATACAAAAACTTTGAGCAGTATTATCAAGACGATTTACCTGTAGGTACTTGGACATATTATCATGCCAATAAGCGCATAGCACGAACAGAAAGTTATCAGTCAGGTTTGCTTAATGGCGCTATAGAAGAATTTCATTATAATAAAAATAAAACCCTCACAGCACACTATGCGAACGGCATATTAGATGGCAAGTATGTAGAGTACTACAAAGACGGAACGCTAAGTGTAGAAGGACAATATGAGTCTGGCCTAAAAACTGGGACTTGGGTGAGCATGTCACCAGAAGGCATCATGTTTTCGATTGGAGCATACCAAGCCGATCACAAGCAGGGCCTTTGGAAATATTTCTATGAATCAGGCGCGCTTTTGTCGGAAGGTAAGTTCAAAAATGATTTGAAAAACGGACAGTGGATTGACTACTATGAATCTGGCAAGTTGAATTCCATTGGTTCTTATATAGCCGATTTGAAGAACGGCCTTTGGGGACATTTTTATGAAAACGAACAGCTCATCCAAGACGAAAACTGGAAGTATGGGTTGCTACTGGATGTAAGTGATTATTTTTCTGAGCAAGGCGAAATATTGCCGAAAGGAACACTTTCGAATGGAAACGGAACACGAAACGTTTATTTTCTAGATGGAGAGTTGCAAATCCAGGAAACCTATAAAAATGGGGTACCAGATGGAACGTGGACTACCTACCATGACAATGGCAAAATAGCTTCAGAAGAAAAGTATGATAATGGGAAGCCTGCTGATACTTGGAAATACTACAGCCGCAAGGGTAAGCTCAAGGGTACTAGACGGTTTTAATTTTTATTAGCATCACAGTAGCAATAGACTGTGCACGTTGCTTAGCCATTTCGGCAATGCCCCCAGAAAATAAATCATCGATTGTTTGACAAAACACCTTCACCCAGCGATCAAAATGAGCCTGTGTCAGAGGGGATTTTTCGTGTATAGCAATGTGTGGGGTAATTGGATTGCCTTTGTACTTGGCTTGGTGAAAAAGAGTAGTTTCCCAAAAGTCAGCAATCTTTGGTAGATGATGTTCCAGATCTAGTTGGACAATCTCCGTGAAAAAGAATCCAATCTCAGGGTCAACCATAACCTTTTCATAAAATGTATAGATCATTTGGTCTACGTCTGCTCTGGTTTGGATGTCTTTCATGATTGTCCAAAGTTACGCATGAACCTTGGACAATCTGTCTAAAATTGTATGATCTGTGTCATTAGTCAACGCTACGGATCGACTTCAATACAAACCACATCAAGTAGCTGAGTATGAAGATCAACATACCATAGATGCTGGTGATAGATGACACACGAATGCCGCCAGCCAGCATGGCCGAGGAAACAGACTCTACCTGGCTGATATGCTGAAGTGCACTATACAGACCAATGAACTGACCCAGAAGGCCAAATACCAGTGCAAAGAGTCCAACGGATTTGATTAAACTTGTTTGGCTCTCGTCTTTAGTTTTTTTGATCAGATAGAAAACAAACAATCCACAGCTCGCAGCCAACACGATGGTCAAAATGCTCATAAATAAGATGCCTCCTTCAAATAATAAATCAATCATGATGTGTTCTTTTTAGTTTAAAATTATTTAGCTCCAAAGCTAGGATGAGGCATGTTTTGCACCTAGGTCGAATCCATGGCTAGACCAGTCAGTTGTCGACAAATGACACAACTGTGAATATATTTAGCGAATATTGAAAGAAAAAAGTCAATGACAATAAAGGGACATGCAATATTTTGGGTGGCAATATATTTAGTGCTGATTCTATTATATGCGAATGCCTTTGAGAGCTATTTGTACTCTATGTATTTTGTGACTGTCATGTATCCAGTAATTCTTGGTACGGCCTATTTTTTCAATTTCTTCCTGGTACCCAGATTTCTGATGAATGGCAGGCGAGCGAAGTTTGCGCTTTATTCCATTTATGTGTTGATCGTTTCTGCCCATTTAGAGATCATCATGATTTTTCTTGCTTTTATTTATCTAGCGAATTATCAGGTGGGTGCTATGCATCCTTCTATCCTGGATGTATCCAAACTGAGCATGACACTTTATACGATCGTGTTTGCTCATGGCTTTTACCTTTTGTACAGAAAATATCAAGACACTCAATCTAAAATAGAAGCGCTAGAAGATGAGCAGAAAAAATCTGAAGAAGGTTTTATCATCGTTAGATCAGACCGACAAAACAGGAAAGTGCTTCATAAAGACATTCGCTATATAGAAAGCCTTTCAGATTATATAAAAATACACAGTCTTGAAGCTGAAGCTCCTATTGTATCAAAAGCGAAAATCAGTCATATAGAGCATGAGCTACCTAAAGAGTTTATCAGAATTCATCGATCTTTTTTGGTCAACTTGAACCTTATTACCAATTTTAATTCTGTACAGGTCACTATTGGCGACGAACAATTGCCCATCAGCAGAAGCTATAAACGCCAGGTCAAAGCGGTTTTGAAAGATTAAAAAATCTGTCTCAAATGATGATTCAAATGATCAATGTAATCCTCCATCAAAAACTGAAGGGTGGGTGTTTCATCTTTCACGGGAATGGTTTTTTGGAGATCTGCATCCCAGGTCTTTTTCCACACTCGCACGATCTGAAGGTTCAGAGATTGCCACAGAGACTTTATCGATTCCAAATCCTGATGTTCGTAATCACTGGCCTTCACCCAATAATTCTGATCATACCAAATATTGGTTTGGTCACCCTGAGGAATGCGTACGAAACGGTGAATATTGTTTATGGCAGAATCAGCCAGATGCCCTAAAATCTCCTTTTTGCTCCATTTTTCAGGAGCTGGCTTAGTGTTCCATTGCTCTTCTGAAATAGATTCAAAATCCTTTAAAGCGGTTTCAATAATTTGAGAGAGTTGTGTCGCGAGTGCTTCGGTCATGTCTGTAGTTTTTGCTTATTCAAAGATGACCTAAATAGAGATTCATTTCATATCTGATTCATGAAAGGATTGAATGCTATCTAACAATATGGTGCAAGATTAATTTAAGTTGAAGGTGGATAAAGCCAATACTCACTTTATCCCAGGCAAGCCCCAGCCTCTTCTCACAGCTAGAATTCTGATACCCATCACGACTACTATGGCTATCCAAATAGACCAATTTTCAGGCAAACGGGTGAATGTTAGTCCATAATATAAAGTAGCGCCCGCCAGACATGCTGTGGCATAGATCTCTTTTCTGAAAATCAGAGGAACCCTGTTGGAAAGTACATCTCGTAGCACTCCACCAAACACGGCCGAAACGGCTCCCATCATAATGGCTATGGCAGGAGATAAACCAAAAGAAAGTGTCTTTTGCATACCAAGCACTGCGAATAAGCCAATACCAATCGTGTCAAATAGAAACATGGTTCTGGTCAACTTAACGATCCATTTTTTGAAAAAATAGCTAAAAGCCAATGCAGCTAAGACGGTATACAAGTAGTTTGGGTCTAGTAGCCATCCTACTGGCTGACTGCCAATTAGGATATCACGAAGGGTTCCACCACCAAGCGCCGTAATCAGTGCAATCACTGCCGAACCAAAGGCGTCCATTTTCTTCTCTGAAGCAGTAAGCGCACCAGATATAGCAAATACGAAAGTGCCAATGATATTGAGGGTGTATATCAAATCCATAGGGCGAAGATAAGCTTAGTCTGTAAATACATCAATAAACTTAAATACCTCTCCATCAAAAAAACCAAGGTCACTCATTTTGGCCTTTGGGATCACGAGCAATGCCATAAACGATAGGGTCATAAAGGGAGAGTTTAAAGAAGAACCCAATGATTTTGCAAAGGCGTCAATTTCACTGTAGGCATTGGCTACCTCATAACCATCTTTTTCGGACATGATGCCAGCCACAGGTAGCTCAAGAAGCTTCTCTTCTCCTTTGCCTACAGCAGATACTCCACCTCTGGCTTCAATGATAAGATTAATTGCTTTAGCCATAGATGCATCATCAACACCCACAGCTATAATATTGTGCGAATCATGTCCCACAGAAGAGGCAATCGCCCCTTCTTTTAATCCAATATTTTTAATAAAGCCGATCGCTGGAGCCGCTTCTTTGTAGCGATTGACTACTGTGATTTTCAGTAAGTCTTCTTCGGTATTGGTTTGATTGGCATGATCAATTAGTGAACTGTCATAAGTCAACAAATTAGAGATTAACTGTCCGTCCAGGGCTTCCATTACCTGCACTTTAGTGCCTTTGATTTCTATTTTGAATTGATGGGCTGTTTTCGGCTGGCAGTCAAAGTTGTTGATGATTTTGTTTTTGACTTTTGGGATGTTGGATCTACCTGATTCTGCGACCAACTCTCCATTGATCCAAGTTTGCTGGATATTGAAATCTTCTATGTTATCAATGACTATAAAGTCTGCAGCATCATTTTCGTGGAGTAGCCCTACATTCATATTATAATGTTTGATAGGATTGATACAAGCTGCTTGAAGGACTTTGTACAAATCATTGCCTTTGGCCAATGCTCTTTTGACTAACAAATTGATATGACCTTCTACTAAGTTGTCTGGATGTTTGTCGTCCGAGCAAAACATGATTCGTTCATAGTTTTTATCCAACAGGGGAATAAGCGCTTCAAAATTTTTGGCAGCGCTGCCTTCCCTAATGAGTATTTTCATCCCACAGTCTAGCTTGTCTTGAGCTTCTTCTATTGTAAAACATTCGTGATCTGTACTGATGCCAGCGGCAGCATAGGTTTTAGCTTGTTGGCCTTTTACACCAGGGGCATGACCGTCTACGGGTTTATCCAATGCTTTTGCTTTTGCAATTTTTGCCAATACTGTTTCGTCATTGAATAGTACGCCAGGCCAATTCATCATTTCATTTCTGCCAGATAGTTGATTTCTGGTTTTTTGAGCAGGTATTCCACATCTTCAACAGTGATTTCCGCACCAGCTGTTTCAAAAGTAGTGGCAGGTACACAAGAGGGAGCCCCAAAATGAAATTTGAAATTGATCTGCTTACCATTTTCAATCATATATTCCACGCCTTTCACGCCAAGCACATTCCCAATTTCGTGTGGGTCGGAAATGGTGCCTATGGTTCCATGGACTACAGCAAGTCGCCCAAACTCTGATGGCACCAGCATGGAACTCTCCACATGAACATGGGCATCCACAAAACCAGGCAATATGTATTGATCACGAGCTTTTTCAACTTTTTCTATTTTTTGAATAATGCCATTCTCAAAGTGAACATTTGCTGGATAGATTGTGCGGCTGGGGATATCAATGAGTTGGCCAGATACAGTTGTCATGTGGTGTGCTTTGTTTTTTAGAATGAAGTTAGCCAGATATTCGCGTATTGGTGCAATAAATCATTAAACCATTGAACCAATAAATCTCAGTTGTATATTTTTGCCGCTCGCAGCAGCCGAAAACTCAAGTCAACAATGAAAATTAAGTATCTGACCAAGCAGGCCATATTTAAGTTTATTGATTCCGCCCTCAAAGAGGACATTGGAGATGGTGATCATAGCACTTTAGCTGCTATTCCTGAGAATTTGGAGCAGGAAGCTAGATTATTGATCAAGAGTGATGGTGTGATCGCAGGTATTCAATTGGCCGAATGGATTTTTAATCGCTTTGATCCTGAGTTGGAAGTTACTGTGCTGAAGCAAGATGGTGATGTCGTTTCGGAAGGAGAAATAGGGTTGACTGTAAGAGGGAAAGCCAGATCCATTCTGTCTACGGAAAGATTGGTGCTCAATTGCATGCAGCGTATGAGTGGGATTGCCACGTATACACGAGAGCTGGCAGATATGATTAAGCATACACATGCACAGCTGTTGGACACAAGAAAGACGGCACCTAATTTTAGGATTTGTGAAAAATGGGCGGTGAAGATTGGAGGTGGTGAAAACCATAGATTCGGCTTGTACGATATGGTGATGCTCAAGGATAATCATGTGGACTATGCTGGAGGTGTAAAAGCAGCTGTAGCGCGCACAAAAAAATATTTGGTCGACAATGACAAAGATTTAAGAATAGAAGTGGAAACCAGAAACCTTGATGAGGTGCGTGACGCGATTGAGGTGGGTGGTGTAGATGTGATTATGCTGGACAATATGTTGCCGTCTGCTATGAGAGAAGCTATCCAAATCATTGGAGGCAAGTGCAAGACGGAAGCTTCAGGTGGAATCACAGAAAAAAATATTAAAGAGATGGCAGAGACGGGGGTAGATTATATATCCATAGGCGCATTGACCCACTCTTATACCAGTTTAGATATTAGTTTGAAAGCAGTAAAGTAGAACACGAATGAACGTAAAAACTAAAAAATATCAAATGACCACGGGGACGTACGTGAAATTGGCATTTGGAAATTTGATTAAAGACCAATGGTGGGTGCTATTGATTTATCTGGCAATTTGTGCTGGGTATTTCTGGATTCCCAACCACTGGTGGATTACAGGGGCGAGTATCGTGCTATCATTGTATTTATTGTTTTGGTTGATCCAGTTTGCAGGAATTTCTCAATTGGAGCAAGGCAAGTTTATGTTTGAAAAACTAAGTTATGAAATCAATAGTCAGCAGATTCTGATCAAACTTAATAGCAAACAAGGCATGCCTATGAAATGGGACAATATCAAAAGAGCTGTGTCAGGCAAAGATCACTTCCTATTGACGATCAACAAAGCACAGCATGTGCACTTGCCTCATAGAATTTTTAATTCTAACAATGAGATCAAGTTCGTAGAGACCATTTTGAAAAGAAAAGGATATATCAAGGAGTAATCCCTTTAGATAATTAACGAACCACTTCAAGAGATTGAAGTGGTTTTTTTGTGTCTTATGTTTTGAGTGTTTAATCATTAAGTCTAATTTGTTCTATGACATGATTGGATATTGTTTTAATGATATTTTCCACCTCATCAGTCATAATGAGTTTGTTGTAGATGTTGTCCTTTTGAATTAAAGCAACATTGAAAGAATGGGCTACTTTTCCAGATGAATTGCTTTCTCCTATTGTTAGTAAGTATGAGGATTCATTAAACTCGATCTTGAGACCTATTTTAATGTCCACTTTTTTAGAAGCTGATTTTAAAGAAAGCATTTGTCTAGTCCATTGAATACTAGAAACTTCGTCTTCAGCTATATCGTGTTCAAAAATATTGTATTCTTTTTCAATTTCTTCTCTGGTGGCAAATGCCAAAATGCCAGATCTAATGGTTCTGGTCTTGTCTACTTTTATTCCATTGAAATAGCGATAGGTTTTTGCTTCAGAAAAAAAGTCATCAAATTTTGATAGTGTTTGTTCCAAAGGCTCCCATAATTCTCCCTTCATAAAATTAAAGAGGTTATAAGCCACCTTAGGGGTTTTGTAGATTTGAGAAGATGTGAGTTTCTCTCTCCTCAGCATTTCAATTTCTTTTTCTACATCGCCATGTTCATCAATAGATTGTCCTTTGGCCGCTTTGATGGAAAGTTCCAATGACCAAATCATTTGAGACTCTATGTAAGAGACAATGGCTTCTAAATCACCTACATCAGCTTTTTGTAATGCGGTCAAATACTTTTCCTTGTCTTTTGATTTTATGATAATAGGAGGCAAGTTGTTTTTGAATAGTATATAATTCATGATCAGCCTAGAGACTCTTCCGTTGCCATCGTCGAATGGATGAATACAAACAAATTTGTAGTGAAAGAGAGCGGCTAAGTGAATTGGATTCAAATGGTTCATATTTTCTCTATACCATTCCATTAATTCACCCATTAAAGTTGGGGTTTCTTCCGGAGAGGCATAATTATGAATTTCGCCACTTCTAAGCCTTACGCTATTTGGTGTTGATTTGTATTTGCCTATTTCTATTTGTTTTCGTGTTGAAATACCTTCAGGGCTTATTGCTTCTTTCCAATATGGTCTAACCAGAATGATTTCATTCAATTCCTTAATAAATTGTTCAGTGAGAGGCCTTTCATCGTCTTTAGCCATTTCTTCTATCTGAATAAGAGCAAGATCGTGCGCTTTCATTTCTTCAACATCACTGAGTGGAGCATCTCCAGCTACTTTATCAAAAAATAGTACAAGTTCTGTTTGTCCATAAGTTAGTGTATTGCCTTCCATGTGATTAGAATTATAATTAAACTCCAACCTTAACTTACGATCAAGACGACTTCGATCTTTATCCTGCATTGGCATAAGACGCTTCAGTTCCGATATTAAGAACTTTATTTTCTCGGTATTCTCTGTTTTTGCATTCATAACCGAACCTGAGTTCATTGTGTTGATATATAGTTTATAAAAGTAATTAATTCTCTTTCATTCGAGGTAATGAGTTGCTTCTTGTGTTAACTAATTCAAGAAAGTATTATTCCAAAAATCTGTCTATTTTGCGAACTGAATTTTCATGAAAAAACTCATTCAATATATCAATCAGTTTACCGAAAAAACAGGTCAATGGGTCTCGTGGATCAGCCTGATTTTGGTAGTTCTGATCGGAATAGATGTATTATTGAGGTATGCATTTAGTTGGAGTAGTTCGGCTAATCAGGAATTGGAATGGCACCTGTTTGCCACATTGTTTTTGTTAGGATCAGCCTTTGCCCTCAAACATGACAGGCACGTCAGGGTTGATGTATTTTATTCAAGATTTAGTGATAGCAAGAAGGCTTGGGTCAATTTGATTGGCACTTTGATATTCCTAATTCCGTTTTGTCTGGTTGTCATTCAAACCTCCATTCCCTTCGCCATAGATGCCTGGGAGATTTCTGAATCAAGCCCAGAGCCCGGAGGATTGCCACATCGATTTATCATTAAGTCCACTATACCAGTGGGCGCTTTGTTGCTATTGATTCAGGCAGTTTCTGAGGGGCTTTCTTCTCTATTAATCATACTTAATCGACCAGCTGAATGATTTCTGAATATCTGCCTCTTCTGCTTTTTGCACTGGTCTTTTTGCTGATTTTATTTGGCTATCCTGTGGCCTTTACGTTGGGTGGCCTTTCTATATTGGCTGGCGTTCTTATGTATGACATTGATTTTTTCTATTTGCTGTCATTGCGTATTTATGGCACCATGCACAATTTCGTGTTGATCGCTGTGCCTTTGTTTGTCTTCATGGGGATTATGCTAGAGAAGTCTGGATTGGCAGAAAGTCTGCTTGATACCATGGCCAGCCTCTTTGGTAGAATGAAAGGAGGATTGGCTGTTTCTGTAGTGATAGTTGGCGGGATGCTGGCAGCTTCTACAGGAATCGTAGGCGCTACAGTGATCACCATGGGTATGATCAGTTTACCCACCATGCTCAAGCGCGGCTATTCGCCAACACTGGCAACTGGGACGATTGCTTCCTCAGGCACATTGGGTCAGATCATCCCGCCCTCTGTGGTACTTGTACTTTTAGGGACGGTATTGAATGTTTCGGTTGGGGACTTGTTTACTGCTGCTATTGTGCCAGGAGTGATTTTGGTGGGACTCTATATTATTTACATTATCGCCGTATCGTACCTGAGGCCTGATGCAGCCCCAAGTATTTCAAAAGAGGAACGTCAAAATTTTTGGTCTGAAGGAGCGTGGAAGAAAATCGTGGTAGCTTTTGTGCTGCCTTTCCTTTTGATCTTGCTCGTGTTGGGCTCCATTTTCGCGGGAATTGCTTCACCTACAGAAGCGGCTGCAGTTGGGGCTATTGGTTCTATCCTGCTCACAGTCGTGCAAAAGAAATTTAGCCTGACCATTCTCAAAGAGGTGATGCGAGACACGACTTTTCTTACCTGTATGGTATTTATGATTTTGGTGGGAGCGACCTCTTTTTCCCTGGTATTCCGAGCGATGGGTGGAGATCGATTGCTTTCAGACCTGATAACACAAGGCGGATTTTCACCTCATTTGTTTCTGGCAGTTGTATTACTTGTTGTATTTGTAGCTGGATTTTTTATTGATTTTATCGAAATCATATTCATCATTGTTCCAGTGGCGGCGCCGATTTTTTCAGCAATGGGTGTGGATTTGATTTGGATTGGTATATTGATCGCGCTGAACTTACAAACCAGTTTCCTTACGCCACCTTTTGGGTTTTCATTGTTTTACCTCAAAGGAGTAGCACCTCCAGAAATCAAGACGAGCCATTTATATCGTGGTATTGTGCCATTTGTAGCTATTCAAATATTGCTACTTGTAGCAGTGATTGTATTCCCCGAAATCGTGAGTTGGTTGCCTGATTGGTTGGATAATTAGTTATGAAGCATTCAGGGTACGAATTTCAAAACAAAGGAGACTCCTATCATTTCGAATTTTTAAGCGTTGGTTCCCAAGGAATAATTAAGAAAGTAGTCGAGTTTCAAAAAACAAATAAGGAAAATGTTTAGAATCTAGCATTTGGAGATATCGAAGAATCTAACAGAACCTTAAATGATCATGCTATTTCAAATAATGGAGATACTTTAAAAGTCCTCACCACAATAGCTTCCATAATTTCCAAATTCACATTAGAAAAGCCAGAAGTGTGGATTTTTGCTCAAGGAAATTCAAAAATTAAAAACCGACTTTATCAAATGAGCCTATCTAACAACCTGCCCAAAATACTCAGGAATTTCGACCTCTATGGTCTAGCAGAAAATAAATGGGAGTTGTTTAGTCTAGGCTGTAATTATGATGCTTTTTTAGCACGAAGAAAATAAGTAAATTGGACTATGGAAGTTGAGAAAACAAAAAGGAGAGAGTCATCAAAGGGGAATAAAAAGAAACTGCGATCGAACAATCAAGAGCAAGTCATTTTTCCTGAAAAATTGAATGCCGCAAATAAAACACTTAAAAAGGTTGACCTTCCCAAATAAATTTTGGGTATTCTGTTCTTAGATGAGTTGGCTGACGCTTGCGTTACTTCCCTTAATTTCGATCTTTGCCGCCTTATACATCACATAAAAACATCCAATCATCACCACATGGCTGATGTCGTTAAAATTGAACCATTCATTGATGGAAAATTTAAGTAGGTGGATAAAAGCCGGAATCAGGTTCGTAAGCACTCCTACTATAACCAATGCAGATCTTTTGTCCTTGTATCTGGTATAATGTGCCAATGAAACAGGAATGACTACACCAATTAGACCAACAATAGAATCAATCAATACACTTGAAAAATGTTGAAATATCAATATAGAAGCAGACATTACCATGAGTTGCGTGTAGCAGAAAATCCTTACAAAGGATCGGATTTTTGGCTTCTCAATTAAAGGCAAAACAGCCAATTGTGCACAAAAAATACCTATACCACTCAAGAGCCAGGCAGCTTGATGAAACTTATGACCTACATAGAGAAGGTATCCGTGAGCAATACCCCCTGTGGTTGAAGCTAATCCCATAAATAAAAAAAACAATGCCCAAAACTTCTGTGAGACATCAGCCTGCTCATCATAAAAGAGTTTATGTCCAAAAACAAAACAGGCAGTGGCCACCATCCAATTGGTAATCCACGTCATGGGCTCGGTCACCTGCAAACCGAGCAATTCTATAGTAGGTACTTCTTGCATCGCGCAATGATAATAAAGCAAGAATGACATATCCCAGTCAAATCAACGAACTTTCTCAAAGTTTATAACTTTGGGAAAGGATCTACCTATTTTTACGATTATGTGGCAAGAAGAAAACGACACCCTTTCAAGAACATTCAAATTCAAGAATTTTACAGAGGCTTTTGGTTTTATGACCAAAGTGGCTATTGAAGCTGAAAAAATGAACCATCACCCCAATTGGTCCAATGTGTACAATCAAGTGACCATCACCCTTTCTACTCATGATGCTGGTAATATTGTGACAGAGAAGGATAGAAAATTGGCTCAAGTCATAGACTCCCTGATCGACTAATGGAATTCAAGGCTTCTTTATACCTGGTACCTACTCCTATTGGAAATTTGGCTGACATCACCCTTCGTGCATTGGAAGTGCTGAAAACTGTTGACATGATCCTGGCTGAGGACACGCGGACTACAGGCACGCTACTTAAGCATTATGACATCAAAAGCCAGCTAAAAAGCTATCACATATTCAATGAGCACAAGCAGATTGAAAAACTGATTGAAGAATTCAAAGCTGGAAAAACAATGGCCCTGGTTTCTGATGCAGGTACGCCCGCCATTAGCGACCCTGGGTTTTTGCTGGTTCGAGAATGTTTGAAAGCTGATGTGAAGCTGGAGTGCTTGCCAGGTGCAACTGCCTTCGTTCCTGCATTGGTAGCTTCTGGCTTGCCCAGTGATCGTTTTGTGTTTGAAGGCTTTTTACCACAGAAAAAAGGAAGGCAAACGCGCTTGCAAGCATTGGTTGAGGAATCGAGAACCATGATTTTCTACGAGTCACCACATCGTTTGGTCAAGGCACTTAAGCAATTTGGAGAGGTTTTAGGTTTTGATCGGCAGGCTTCTGTTTCTAGAGAATTGACTAAATTATATGAAGAAACTGTGAATGGTAGCATTCAGGAAATTATCGATCACTTTGGAGATCAAAAAGTAAAAGGAGAAATCGTCGTGATAATAGCAGGAAAATGAATATCAAAGACATCACCCAGCAAGTAGTAACCCTTTCACTCGAATGTGGTGCGTTTATAAAAAAGGAAGCTGAAAGTTTTGATTACGAAGATGTAGAGCTCAAAGGGAAAAATGATCTGGTTTCTTATGTAGACAAAGAGGCCGAGAAAATGATGGTGGAGAAGCTCAAAAAGATTCTTCCTGAAGCTGGATTTATTACGGAAGAGGGAACAGAAAAGGAATCTGATACGGAGTATAAATGGATCATTGACCCTTTAGATGGCACGACAAATTTCATACATGGCCTACCTATTTATTCTACAAGTATTGCCCTGACTAGAGACACGGAGATTGTGTCTGGGGTAGTCTTTGATATTGGGAGAGATGACTGTTTTCATGCGTATCAAGGTGGGGGTGCTTATTGCAATGGCAAGCCCATTCGTGTTTCCAAATTACCAACGTTGGGAGATAGCTTACTTGCTACAGGGTTTCCTTATTATGACTTTGACAGAATGCCAGAGTACCAATCCATTCTCAATGAATTAATGCAAAATGCACATGGTCTTAGAAGATTGGGTAGTGCGGCTATTGACTTGGTGTATGTAGGCTTAGGCAGATATGAAGGTTATTTCGAGTACAATCTCAACCCTTGGGACATTGCAGCTGGCGCATTAATTGTAGAAGAAGCAGGAGGGACGGTTACAGATTTTTCAGGAGGGGATAACTATTTATTTGGCCGTGAAATTTTGGCTGCGAATACGATACATGCTGAAATGCTAGCGATTATCAAAAAGCACTGGTAATTTTGCCTGAAATGATACAGGAATTATTGATTTGGACATTATTCAGTTTGGCTACTTTTTTTGTGGTTAGAAAAGTTTACTTGGAGTTTACCGCAAAGAATGGTTGCCCAAAAGGATGCGGAAACTGCGAAGTATCTGAATCAAAAACAATTCAAATGAGCTCATCAATTAAGTCTATTAAATGATTTTGGCGACAGCCGATTAGCGTTTAAATTTGCTTTCCTAAATATTAGATTGAAAAACATGGAGCATCAGCTCTCTTAGCATATATCACAATGGCGTTTAGTTTTTTTAAGAAAAAAAAGAAGAAGGAAAATACTGATTCAAGATATATCAACTTGACAGTAAAGGAGGTAGTAAAAGAAACAAATGACGCTGTAACCCTCGTTTTTGAGCAGCCTGAAAATGGAGATCTCAAATACCAACCTGGGCAATTTATTACTTTGATTTTGACCATCAATGGCAAGAAAGTAAGAAGAGCTTATTCTCTATGCAGTGCGCCTTCTTTGGGAGAATTACCTGCCGTTACTGTGAAGGCAGTAGATGGTGGTATCATGTCCAACTATATCAACCATGAAGTAAAGGCTGGTGATGTCATTCAAATCATGGAGCCCATGGGTTCTTTTGTTTTGGATATCAATGAGTCAAACAAAAGACAGGTCTTTCTTTTTGGTGGAGGAAGCGGAGTTACACCATTGATGGCAATCGCAAAATCCCTACTAAAAAATGAGCCAGACAGTAAAGTATCTCTGGTATATGCAAATCGTGACATAGATTCAATCATATTCAAGAGTGTTATTGAAGGTTTGCAAAAGGAATATAAAGGGAGATTGGATGTTGTGCATTTCCTCGAAACTCCTCCAGCAGAATGGAGCGGTCATGTTGGGTATATGACCAAAGAAAGTTTGATGAAGATCATTACAGAACTGAAAGGGGATTATTCTGACTTCTCATTTATGACCTGTGGTCCAGAGCCACTGATGAATATCGTTTGGGAAACACTGGAAGAATTGAAAATACCAGAAGACAAAAAATTTAAGGAGAGTTTTGTTGCTGGCAATACTTCTCCAAGTGCCATCATTGCAGATGTCAATGGAGTAAGAGAAGTTACGATTTTGCTGGAAGGTGAAGAATACACTTATGAGGTGCCAGCCAATAAAACCATTCTAGAAGCTGGATTGGATCGAAATATCGACATGCCATATTCTTGTCAAAGCGGACTCTGTACTGCTTGTAGGGGCAAATGCCTGGAAGGTACGATCAAAATGGACGAAGATGATGGTCTATCTGATGAAGAAAAAGCAGAAGGATATGTGTTGCTTTGTGTGGGGCATCCAGAAAGTGATGATGTCAAAGTAGAAATTGGCTAAGAGCCAGCATTCACATTGCTTAACTCTACTTCTGCGGCAATATAACCAAAGGCTTGCCAGTAGGGACTTTCCATCATAAGGCTGAAAATTTCCATGGCTTGTTCTGTCTGGCCATTGTAGTAGTACCAGTTACCCACGCCATAACCTAATGTCATATCATCTATTGCAATTTGCCCGTCTTTGTTCAGTTTATACAACTGTTCAGGCTTTTTTATTTCCTTGTACATCAAAAGTCTATTGTGATAGGCATAGTTTTCCAAGACATTCATTCTGGCTTTTATTGGTTCTAGCAATGCTTCTGCAGCTTCAGAATTTCCTAATTTCCGATAGGTCATATAGAGCCAATCCGAAGCCGCTACCAGCATGTCATCATTGTCCGAAATAGAGAGGCATTTTTTAAAAGCAGACACACATTTGTCATAATTGCCTTTCATATAATAGGCAAGCCCCAGATGATACCAGATGTTGTACTGAACTGAGTTTCGGGGGATATTTCTTCTGTTAGGCAGACCGTCAATTTCCATTTCAATGGGGGCATTTCTGGAATAAAACACAGCCTTTTCTAAATCCTGAATAGCTTTGTCAAACTGGCGAATGGTGAGGTAGCGATGTCCTCTGTGTCTATAGAGCTTGTATGACTCTGGAAACTTATTTAGCCCTAAAGTGAAAATTTGGATCGCATACTTATACTGGTAGAGGTAGGCCAACCTTCTGCCGTACCAAATAATGTTGTCAAGACTATCTGGGTTGTTGTTGAAGTTTTCTTCTGCACTTTCTAGCTCCTTCTGCCTCTTGGCTTGAACTTTATCAGGTAATGTTGGTGGATATAATTTCTGACCGAGTAGGGATACAGCTTCATGTTCAGTTTCTTCTACCACTTCTGCACCAAGATTGGATACATCAGACACAATAGATTTTTTGACTTGAGTGTCTTTTGTGTTTTCTATTTGAATACAACCACTCAAGCAGGTAAGTAATAATACAATACCTATAATTCTTTGCTTCACTGTTTTACTCACTGCTTAATATTAAAAAAGTCCAATAAAAAACAAATTGATTTATGTTTTTAGACAATTGAAACCTTTCACAATCAAATCTAATCTAACATTATCATAATGCTAAAAATAACATTGTCAATTTCTTTAAAAATAAAATTTAGAGAGGCTGCTTGTTAGGAAATTAACCCTTTCATTTCTAACAACTCAAAATCTCATTTCCATCACTTGGCAATATAATTTATTGAACACTTAAAGGTTCGAGGAAGTGATGGTGTTAAAATCATGTAAACTGAATGACAACGATATATTATTTTTTCTATCTTTAGCCTTATCATTAGGGTCTGTCCAATCAGATTAATTCTGCAAATAGGAAAGGTAAATTTCTTGAATCAACTAATACTATAATAATAATGAGCGAATCAATCATCAACTTTTTAACTTCTTGGAATACTTCCATGTTTATCCTGTCTCCAATATCTCTGGGTATTGGTGTTTTTATATTTGCTTTTTACAAAATCAAGTTGGCTAGTACTAAATTGCTAAAGGATAAATATGACTTTGTTAGCAAGCGGGAGTATGGCTATTTGCTAAGTGCACATCTTGCAGTAGCCGCCTCAGTCTTTTTTATATGCAATACCTATGCCGCAGACGGGTTGACACATTCTTTCATGTGGTTTTGGATAAGGTTATTCATTTCCCTTTGTATAGGAGTGCTTTATGGATATGTGGCCTTATTGATGCTCAAATTTTATTATCCAACCCAGCAAGCGAAGCGTTTGAAAGTTTATCGATATCAGCCCAGGATCAATCCTAAAACGGGTAACACAATGAAACTGTTAAGTGAAGAGGAGGAGGATGCTTACTTAGATGAAGGCATGCAGGCAGAAGAAGATGTGTTTTCTGTAGATTATGATGTCTGGATAGATGTAGATACAGGAGATACACATATAGAAAAATATGAAGGGAGATTGCATGCTATGGAGTGTGATCGCTGTGGGTTCCAAACATTAAGACTTGAAAAAGAGGAGATCACTCAAAAAGCATCCCACTATGAAGAGGGTGAACTGATCAAACATTACAAATGCTCGTATTGCAAACGTATCAAACGGAGAACAGTAAAACTATCTATGCAGAAATCAGCAAGCGATTTCAAAATTACTGAAGCCACAAAATTTGTAGAAGATCCTTTGAGCGAAGGCCCTCGTGTGATCATGGTCAAAGTAGATATACATACTACTGGCAGTCAGGTCAAAAAATTTGAGTTTCAAAACCTAAATGAAGCTCAAAAATTCCTTAAAGAATTTGACTTGAGTAAACTAGAGGAAGACGTGTCTGAATAGAAAAGAAATGAAACAAGAAAAGCCATCCTGATAGCTATCAAGATGGCTTTTTTTATATCTTAAGTAGACTAATTAAGCTTTTGCTTCAGGAGTTACTACTGAAACGAAAGATCTGTTTTGTCTTCCTTTTTTGAACTCAACTACACCGTCTGTCAAAGCAAACAAAGTGTGATCTTTACCCATACCAACATTTTCTCCTGGATGGTGAGTGGTTCCTCTTTGTCTTACGATGATATTTCCAGCAATAATGTCTTGCCCACCAAATATCTTCACTCCCAATCGTTTACTATGGGATTCTCTTCCGTTTTTCGAACTACCTGCTCCTTTCTTATGTGCCATGGTATTATATTATTTAATATTTTCGATTAAAACTTTAGTCAATGACTGTCTGTGGCCATTTTTCACTTTATATCCTTTTCTTCTCTTCTTCTTAAAGACAAGCACTTTGTCGTCTTTCTCCTGAGCAAGGATTTTACCTGAAACTTTAGCGCCCTTTACTGTTGGGGCACCTACTTTGACCTTTCCATCGTTGTCAATCAACAACACTCGGTCAAACTCTACGGAAGCGCCAGCTTCACCCTCCAAACGAGGAGTGTAAACATACTGATCTTGCGTTACTTTGAACTGCTTACCGGCTATATCAACTATTGCGTACATAATTTGTAATAAATCCAGTTTTAAAAATTGGTTTGCAAAAGTAAAATTTATCTGACAGAAATCAAACCCTTTTACTAGCATTTTAGAGGACATAAAAAAATAAAAAAAAAATCAACTTTTTTACATCGCCGATTCAAGCGCAAATGAATACAAGTTAAGGTTTAAAAAGTATGCTTTCAACTTGCTATTTTTCAAGCGTTTAAATGTTTTTTTCAGGTGCTTCAAAATCAAGTTTTCAACCGTTTTCTGGCCTTGTCTTTCTACCTTCTTTTTTTCATATTTGTACTGCTTGTTCAAAGGACTCGACACACTAACGAACAAGTAATCCAATAGAGAAACGAACACCACCGTTTTGCCTTGGTGCAAAACACGAAAAAGGCGAATAATGACTGACACCAGTATCATTAGTCACGGCTATTATTTGTCCTTTTTAAAAAGAAATGAAGTAAAAAAACATGGCAAAAGACTTTGTACAAGACGAACCGTTATTGAGAGAGAACAAGGACAGATTCGTGCTTTTCCCTATCGAAAAAAATGACATCTGGCAATTCTATAAAAAAGCTGAGGCTAGCTTTTGGACTGCCGAAGAAATAGACCTCAGTCAAGACCTCAAAGACTGGGAAAACTTAAATGACGGCGAGCGTCATTTTATCACCCATGTATTAGCTTTCTTTGCCGCCAGTGATGGGATCGTAAATGAAAACCTAGCGGAGAACTTTGTGTCAGAAGTTCAATACACAGAAGCTAAGTTCTTCTACGGGTTCCAAATTGCTATAGAAAACATTCACTCTGAAACTTACTCTTTATTAATAGACACATACGTTAAGGACAATAAAGAAAAAGATAAACTATTTCATGCGGTAGAAACCATCCCATGCGTTAAGAAGAAAGCTGACTGGGCATTGAGATGGATCGACAATGGTTCTTTTGCAGAAAGGCTTATTGCGTTCGCTGCAGTAGAAGGAATATTCTTCTCTGGTAGCTTTTGCTCTATTTTCTGGTTGAAGAAAAGAGGCTTGATGCCAGGTCTTACTTTCTCTAACGAGTTGATCTCAAGAGATGAAGGATTGCACTGTGATTTTGCTTGTTTGCTGTATAATGATCATTTGATCCACAAACTTTCAACTGACACCGTTGAAAAAATCATAATCGACGCCGTCGAAATAGAAAAAGAATTTGTAACTGATGCGATTCCAGTGAAGCTAATTGGAATGAATGCGGAGTTGATGTGTCAGTATATTGAATTTGTAGCAGACAGATTATTGCTTGAGTTAGGATGCTCAAAACAATATAATGCTACTAATCCATTTGATTTCATGGAAATGATTTCCCTACAGGGAAAAACTAATTTCTTTGAAAAAAGAGTGGCGGAATATCAAAAAGCAGGAGTCATGAAAGATGCCAATGACGATTCGCTTAAATTTAGTTTGGACGAAGATTTTTAAAAATATTGTATACGTATATATCCCTTAATACTTGTAACCTGTTTGCCTTATGCTAGTACTAAAAAGAGACGGAAGGAGAGAATCCGTCAAATTCGACAAAGTCACCGCCAGAATAGAAAAACTCTGCTACGGACTTAATACCAATTTCATTGAGCCTGTAGATATCGCTAAGAAAGTGATTTCTGGAATCTATGATGGTGTGACCACAGTAGAGTTAGATAATCTGGCTGCCGAAACTGCAGCTTCACTGACTACAGTTCATCCTGACTTTGCAAAGTTGGCAGCGAGAATCGCCATTTCCAACCTTCACAAAACGACAAGTAAGTCTTTTTCAAACACCATGAAAAGGATGTACACCTATATAGACCCAAAGACTGGAGAGAATGCTTCTCTGCTGGCTAAGGATGTATATGGTATCATCAAGAAAAATGCAGCTTTGCTTGATTCATCTATCATCTATGATAGGGATTTTAGCTACGACTACTTTGGTTTCAAAACTTTGGAACGTTCGTATTTGATGAAACTGGATGGGCAAATCGTGGAAAGACCACAGCACATGTTGATGCGTGTAGCCATTGGTATTCACAAAGAAGACATTGAAGCAGCGATCGAAACCTACAACTTACTCTCTGAAAAATGGTTTACGCACGCGACTCCAACTTTATTTAATGCAGGCACTCCAAAACCACAGTTATCTTCATGCTTCCTTCTGACCATGAAGGATGACAGTATCGACGGGATATATGATACATTGAAGCAGACGGCAAAAATCTCTCAGTCGGCTGGTGGAATTGGACTAAGTATTCACAACGTAAGAGCAACAGGATCTTACATTAAAGGAACCAATGGCGTATCGAACGGTATTGTGCCGATGTTGAGAAACTTCGACATGACTGCCAGGTATGTAGATCAAGGTGGTGGAAAAAGAAAGGGTAGCTTCGCTATCTATTTGGAGCCTTGGCATGCAGATATTTTCGATTTCCTTGATTTGAAAAAGAATCATGGCAAAGAGGAAATGAGAGCAAGAGACTTGTTTTATGCCCTTTGGGTGCCAGACTTGTTTATGAAGCGTGTAAAAGAAAATGGTGACTGGACCCTGATGTGTCCAAACGAATGCCCTGGATTGGCAGATGCCTATGGGGATGAGTTCGAAAAACTATACGAAAGATACGAGTCAGAAGGAAAAGGCAGAAAAACCATCAAAGCACAGGATCTTTGGTTTGAAGTACTTGAATCTCAAATCGAAACAGGTACACCTTATATGCTATTCAAAGATGCAGCAAACAAGAAGTCGAATCAGAAAAACTTGGGTACCATCAAGTCAAGTAACTTGTGTACCGAAATCATGGAGTATACTTCTCCAGATGAGGTAGCAGTATGTAATCTGGCGTCAATAGCCTTACCAATGTATGTCACTGAAGATGGCCTATTTGATCATCAGAAGTTGTATGATATCACTTACGTGATCACTAAAAACTTGAACAAGGTAATTGATGTCAATTACTACCCTGTTCCAGAAGCACGGAATTCAAATATGAAACACCGTCCAATTGGAATAGGTGTACAAGGATTAGCTGACACTTTCATTCAAATGAAAATGCCATTCGATTCTCCAGATGCCAGACAATTGAATAGCGAAATCTTCGAAACGATTTACTTCGCGGCAATGACTGCTTCTAAAGATTTGGCTAAGGTGGATGGCGCTTATGAGACATTCAAAGGTTCTCCTGTATCTAAAGGCATCTTCCAATATGATATGTGGAATGTGACTCCTTCCAAAAGATGGGATTGGACAAGCTTGAAACAGGAAGTGAAAAAGCATGGTGTGAGAAATTCCTTGCTATTGGCTCCTATGCCTACAGCTTCTACTTCTCAGATTTTGGGCAACAATGAATGCTTTGAGCCTTATACTTCAAATATTTATACCAGACGAGTATTATCAGGTGAGTTCATCGTGGTAAACAAGCATTTGATGAAAGATTTGATTGCCTTGAATCTATGGGATGATAGCATGAAGAATAGAATCATGACTGCGAATGGATCAATTCAGAATATTCCTGAAATTCCTCAAAACATCAAAGAGCTTTACAAAACGGTTTGGGAAATTTCTCAGAAGTCGATCATCGACATGTCAGCAGACAGGGGTGCATATATCTGTCAAAGCCAGAGCTTAAACATTCACTTGCAAGAGCCTAACTTTGGTAAAATGACATCTATGCACTTCTATGCATGGGAGAAAGGATTGAAGACGGGTATGTACTACTTGAGAACAAAAGCAGCTGCTGATGCGATCAAGTTCACAGTTTCGAAAGAAAAGAATGTTGATTTCATCCCAGCCAATGACAAAGAAGGTGAGGCTAATTCACAATTCGAATGTGTAGGATGCGGTAGCTAATTGCCAAAAATATCAATATTGAAAGCCCTTCTGATGAGAATCAGAAGGGCTTTTTTGATCCTTCCAACTGAGATTAGCAGCTGCCTGAAGTAATAAATTTGAGGTTTCTATTTTAGATAGATACTCAATCTGTCATCCTCGATATTCATCTCCTTGCTACTGTCTACGTTTAGTTTAGGTGCTTTTATTCCTTTTTCAAAATTCGTTTGACTCGTAAACACCCTGGCCTCATCCCAGTAGTCCTTGTCTATGAGCGATTGCAATAAATGAGCCCCTCCTTCTACAAAGACTGACTGGACACCCCGCTGTCTCAAATCAAGAAATACATCTTCAAGCAATCGCTCATCAGCTACCTTTACCCATTCCAGATTTTCTTCCTTTCCTTCCTTTTTAAGGTTATAACAAATGGATGGAATTTCTTGATCAAAGAGATGAAGGTCGGAATTCAGCGACAGTCGTTTGTCAATAACAAGTCGAATAGGGTTGTTGCCCTGCCAGTTTCTTACATTGAGTTTTGGATTGTCATACTTTGCAGTGTTGGTACCCACCCAAATGGCATCCTCCTCTGAGCGCCATTTGTGCACCATTTTTCTTGATTGCTCACCACTGATCCATTTTGAATCATAGTTTTCTCTAGCGACAAAACCATCAGCAGTCTGAGCCCATTTTAATATTACGTAAGGTTTCTTTTTTTCCACTCGTGTGAAAAACCGCTTATTAAGTTTTCTTCCTTGCTTGGAAAGCACGCCAACGTCCACTTCGATTCCCGCTTCTGTAAGTTTTTTAATGCCTCCACCATTCACTAATGGAAAACTATCTTGATTACAAATGACCACTCGTTTTAATTGATGTTTGATGAGCAAGTCAGCACAAGGTGGTGTCTTACCAAAATGGGCACAAGGCTCTAGCGTTACGTAAGCTGTAGACTGCTTCAGAAGTTTTTTGTTTTTCACGCTTTTGATCGCATGGACTTCTGCGTGTGCTTCACCATATTTTTCGTGCCACCCTTCACCAATGATTTTATTTTTATATACAATCACACACCCCACCATAGGATTGGGGCTAACTACCCCTAGTCCATTTGCTGCCAATTCGAGTGCACGCTGCATGTATTTTTTGTCAATTGATTTATTCATTGTCATTCAATTCTAAGGCTAGAATAGTCCATAATTGGTTGCTTTTCTTTTCTCGTTTTCGGGTGCTATCAAATTTACACTGTTTAATTATTTTTGTGTCATGGAGGAATATTTTCCTAGGAACACTTTTCAAGATACTGTAGCATTACTCAATCCAGAATTGGGCCTCCAGGAAGGGCAGGCTTTGTCTTATATTGTGCTTGATAAAATCTTTAGGATTTCAAAAACTGATATTATTGTCAATCGGCAATTTTTCCCGGACAGTCTACAGAAGAAGAAGTACAATCTTTTGGTAAAGCGTCTGCTGGACAATGAACCCATTCAATATATTTTTAAAGAGGCTGAATTTTATGGTTACCGTTTTTATGTTGATAAAAACGTTTTAATCCCTAGGCAGGAAACGGAGTTGCTCATTCAAATTATTTCCAATTTCAGAAAATGGGAAAAGCCCAAAATGGCTGATATTGGGACGGGTTCTGGGTGTATTGCTTGTTCGCTTGCCCTGACTATCAATGATTCGCAATTAGTGGGTTATGACGTCAGTCATGAGGCGCTAAAGATTGCCCAATACAATGCGGCTCGGCTAGGTGCGAATGCAGTATTTTCCCCTCTGGATATATTGAAGCATGAAATTCCTCATAAAGAGCTGGATTTGATTGTCAGCAACCCTCCCTATGTCATGGATCAGGAGAAACAACTAATGAAAAAAAATGTACTGGAGTTTGAGCCTTCTTTGGCTTTGTTTGTACCAGATAATGATCCATTGATCTTTTATAAAACCATTATGCAGAAAGCAAAGGATGCCTTGAAAAAGGGAGGTGTATTGTTTTTTGAAATTAATGAACAATTTGGAAAGCAAACCTTACTGCTTTTCCAGCACTACGGATATAGCGAACCGAAAATTTATAAGGATCTGAATGACAAGCAACGTTTTGCTTCAGCTATTTTAGAATAGCTCAGCTCTGATTTGAGCGATCTCATCAACAAAAGCATTATACTTGGATTGAAGGATTTCATCAGATGCAAGTAATTGCGTCAGTCGGAATCTTTTCCACTTTCTAATAAAACCATTGAGAGAGATCAAGGTAACAAAAGAAAAAGCCACACCTATGATCCCTAAATACCATTGACCAGTATATTCACTGGCCCAACTGGCTAAATGCCACCACCAAATGCCAAATCCTAATAGAGAGAACCCAAATTTCAGTGAGGCCACAAATTCGATTTCTTTGACTTTTAATTTTATAAACAGATAGACAGGAAGCAAAACGGGAAGGTTAATAAGCAAACCAATTAGCGCAAATGGAGCAAGAGCAAATAATGTGAACGCATGACGTGTGCTCATAGGCCTGAAAGGAAAGGAAAGGCCTGCCGATTCTAATGCTGTTTTTTGTTCCTCAATGGCTTTGACTTCAGCTGATCTACCCTCTAATTTTTTAGCGGCAGCATTAATTTTTTCATAATCTACCAATTGATGAGCATCTTGGTCATGAAAGAAAATGGCATCCAATCCAAGATATTCTTTTCTATCCAATGAGACATGCACCTTGCTCATCGCCTCAGTAATTTGGGCAGTTAATTGGTTGTAATTTTTTGCGTTTTCCTCCTGTTGTTTCACTACAATGGGTTTCCCGAAAACGATGTGAACTGTAGATCTAAATCCAGTATGATCAGAATAGTTAACACCCACTGGAACCACTGAAAGCTCTTTTGTGCCTCCCTCAAAATTGACAGCGCCAAGCGCTATTCTGGTAATACCTTTTTTCAGCACTCTGCGATGTCTTCTAATGTTGTGCTCTCCTTCTGGGAATAGCATGACCGCATATTTTTTTGCCAAAGCTTCGAAGCACGCTCTAAAAATCTGCTTGTTGGCTTCTAGGGGATTTACGCCATCCTGCGCGCGATAAACTGGCATTAGATTGAGTGAATTGAAAAAGGCCTTTGCCATTGGGTTTTTGAATACACCTGCACGAACCAGATAATGATCAAAGCACGTATTGCTTGTTGTAATTAGTAGAGCATCTATAAACGCATTTTCATGGTTGGATCCAAAGATGATTGGCGTTTTTTTAGGAATGTTTTCCAGGCCTGTTACCTTTATTTTGCTGTAATAGAGGCGCAGGCCTATCCTTACAATAGTCCAAAAAGAATAATACCAGAGATACTTAATTACAATCATTTAATCTATGTGATTGACATAGTGCTCCCACTTCTCGATCACGTCTTGAAGATCTTGGGGCAACTCAGAGTCGAATTGAACAAATTTATTTGTGGTAGGATGGATGAATCCCAAAGACTTGGCATGAAGGGCTTGTCTGGGGATAATCTTAAAACAGTTTTCAACAAACTGCTTATATTTTGTAAATGTGGTGCCTTTGAGGATTTTATCGCCGCCATAGGTCACATCGTTGAATAAGGGATGGCCAATGTGCTTCATATGCGCTCGAATCTGATGGGTTCGTCCAGTTTCCAGATTACACTTGATCAAAGAAACATAACGTAATCTTTTGATCACCTTAAAATGAGTAATTGCTTTTCGCCCATGATCATTTTCGGGGAAGGCTGCCGTCACTCTGCGATCTTTTAGGCTTCGACCCAGATTTACATCTATCGTGCCTTTATCTTCCTCTGGCTCTCCCCACACTAGCGCGTAGTAGGTTCTTTCAATGCTATGATCAAAAAACTGCTTAGCGAGACTGGACATGGCTTTTTCACTTTTAGCAATAACCAATAACCCAGAAGTGTCTTTGTCTATGCGATGAACCAATCCTGGTCGCCCATCATTGTTAGGCATGGTAGGGAGATTGTTGAAATGAAAAGTCAAAGCATTGACCAAAGTCCCAGACCAATTCTGATAAGCAGGATGCACTACCATACCTGGTTCTTTGTTTACAACAAGCAAATCATCATCTTCAAATATGATATTTATCTCTATATCTTCAGGGACTATATCCGTATCTTTGGGAGGCTCTGGCAGCTCTACGACGATTATATCTCCAGGGTGAACCTTGTAATTAGGCTTTATTTCCTGATCGTTGACCTTGATGAAACCATCCTTGATTCCTGCTTGCAGTTTGTTTCGGGTCACATTGGGCAGGCGATCCATTAGGAACTTGTCCAACCGCAAAATTTCCTGGCCAGGATCAGCCACAATTTTGTGGTGTTCGTATAATTCTTCTTCCAATGATTCCTCTTGCATAGTCGGCAAAGGTAAGTATTAGTTTTAGAAATTTTGATTATCTTAAAGCAGCAAAGGCAGCAATTAATAAACGTGACTCAAATGACAAATCAATCGGATTTCGCCAAACTATTGGTAAAGACAGTTTTCTCATTCATGACCTGTGATGGGCATATTTCCCCAAAAGAAATTGCTTTTCTAAAGCAGTTGGCTAAGGAAAAAGTAGACCTTTCTGGGGTAGATATAGATGCAGAACTGAAATTACTGATTGAGCTTATTAACTTAAAGGGGTTAGATTTTTTTGATGATTATTTCAAAAAACTAAATAACGCTACGCTTACGGAAGAGCAAGAAATGCTTTTGTTGGAATCTGCGATTCAGACGATTACTGCAGATGATAAAGTAAAAAGGGAAGAAATCAATTTTCTCAAGATCCTACGGACTGCACTTAAATCTCCCGACCAAAAGATTTTGGAAAAATTTCCTAAAATCGGAAAAAATTTCATTCACAAGGATGCTTTTACAGATATCTATATCAAAGAGTTGTATAGCAACTATTTCAAGGAAAACAAGCTTCCCATGTTTGACTTATCTCAAGTAAAGGATATTTCTGACTCTGTGGATTTCGGGACGGGTTCTTGAGATTAGAAGTTGGCCTAGAAAGATCATGCAAAAGAAAGCGCTTACGGTTCGTGCCAAATACACTCTGGGTGGAGTCATTTTTGGTCTGAGCTTTCCAGTCTTTTCTCAATTGATGGATTGCTGGCTGAATGGTATGGACTTTTCTTTAAAGAGCATTCTAATCATTCATCAAAATAATGTGATTCACTATGTAGTGGACACGGCACCTCTGGTGCTAGGTATGGCTGGGTTTCTTTTGGGAGTTACGCACCAAAAAAAGAATGATATCAATCAGCGACTTAGCGGAATCAATGAATCTCTGGATACACTTACTTACAAAATCACGCATGACCTCAGAGGGCCAGCACTGAATATTAAAAATCTCTCGGAAATATTGAAGACCTCTTCAATTCCCGAGTCGAAGAAAAGAGAGGTTATAGATAAAGTGCATGAGTCTGTAGATACCTGGCTACAGACCTTTGAGGATTTTATGTCTTTGCTGAAGCATGAAAAGTCTGGTGATTTGGAAAAAAAGGAGTGTTCATTGGAGGAAGCCATTGAAAACCTTAAACAGGTTTTGGCGCATGATATTGAAGAATCAGGTGTAAAAATCAATACAGATTTTACCGAAATCTCATCTGTGTATGCCTCTGAAGTTTATCTGAATAGCATTCTCAAAAATTTGATTACCAATGCTATAAAATATGCTCATCCTGATCGTCAGCCAGAAATAAATATCAAAGCAGTACCCAAAGGGAGTCAGGTGCAGTTGGTCTTTTCAGACAATGGATCAGGGATTGATTTGGCCACCTATGGAGACAAGCTTTTTACCTTATTTGAGAGATTCAGCAGCAATTCAAGAATTCCAGGATCGGGCATTGGGCTTTATCTGGTGAAAGAGCAAATAGAAAAAAATAATGGAACCATAGAGGTTCAAAGTATTCCAAACGAAGGCACTATATTTACTATCCACTTACCTATTACAGCTTAATAAATAATGATTGACATCAATATAATATCGAATATCCTTTTAGTAGACGATGATCAAACGTCTCTATTTCTACAGCAACATTTGTTGACAGATGTGTGTAAATATAGTGGCCAGATTCATGAATGCCATAACGGGAAAATGGCATTGGATTATATCGAAAATAAGGGTGAGTTTGCATCAAATGGAAAAACCTACCCTAAGCCTGAGTTGATCCTGTTGGATATTAATATGCCTGTGATGAATGGTTTTGAGTTTTTGGATGCTTATAAGCTATTGCCAGTAGAATTGCGTGGAGGTATAGTGATCTCTATGCTGACCAGTTCATTGAATAAATTGGACAAGGACAAAGCAGAAAAGTATCAGGATGTGTCAGATTTTATTACAAAACCAATCACTAAAGAACAACTTTTGACTATCGTAGAAAAGCACTTTGGGGAACGAATGAAATCTTGACTACTGCTTATATTTTTCTGGATCTACGTATTCTGTTCTTTTTTGCTCAGATAGTTTTTCGAAAGTAGGTATATCAACCTTTTCGAAATAATCATCAAAAAGTTGACCTAAATATTCGTGGCTAAAGATGTCACTCTCTAAGAACTGATCAGGCAGATTGGGGTTTAAATCTGTAATCTGTTTGTCAGTCACACTTAATAAAGAACGAAAAATTCTAAAAAATCTCACCTCATTATAATCTACTTTGCCATCAGCATAGAGTGTCTTGATGGCCATTTCAATAAGCTTGAGTTCCTGTTCTTGCTTGAGTTGCGCATTTTTGAGCATTTTGAAATAGTCTTTGAGAAAACCCATGCCCAACGAATTGATGACTTCAATCAGGAAGTCTAATTCCGTATCAATATCAATTTCGCCAAAAGCTTTGTCTTCTTCCGCCATTTTTCTAATAAGCGCCACTTCGTTAGGAGCGATGTGGCCGTCACAGGTCATGAAGGAAAAAGCGGTCTTCAGCAAGATTTTATTGAAGTCGTAGATATTGTTTTGGCTGTCGCGCAAGGATTGATTACTCACCCAATCACCTATGCCTTTGATGTTATCCTCTATTCTTTTTTGAATTTGGGAATCTATAGAGATTTCTTTGGCGCTATTTAGTATTTCAAGAGAACTGGCTTCTGAGAAGTCAGAGTTATCTTTCATAGCCTTGAAATAGTCGATGCCACATTGCAGTATTTCGGTTGCCAATAGATCAGCTATTGATTGATAGCGCACATCGTCTGATCCTATTTTTTCTTTAAGCTCATCAAGTTCTTTTTTGGTTTTGAATAATAGCTCAGTACCTAATTCGTAAGCGTTTAATCTATTATTTCTGCGCTCACTTTTGGTGTGCTCAATATGTGAGGTTATTGATCGAGTCAGATTTTCTGCCATTTTGGAAATTCAATGCGTATAAAAAACTAAACCTTTCTGGACTATTTTGGGCCAGAGCCAAGTGTTTGATTAGATGCTACAAATTAATAAAAAATATCATCCCTTGTTTAATTAGAGTCATTCTTTCCTCAAGGCATGTTAGATTTGATACATGTTTGAATTGGAAAAGCCAACCCCTTTGCAGCAGATATACGCTCCATTGTTTTTGGAAAAAGGTGTAGAGGTATTCCTAAAAAGAGAGGATTTGATTGATGTGGATATTTCTGGCAACAAATGGAGGAAACTGAAGTACAATCTGATCCAAGCCAGCGAGCTGGGCTTTCAAAAGATCCTAACTTTTGGAGGGGCTTACTCCAATCATATTGCGGCAACTGCAGCAGCATGCAAAAGGTTTGGTTTTGAATCCGTGGGAATTATAAGAGGAGAGGAATTGAATGCCAACTCTAACCCGACCTTGCGACAAGCCACTGAATATGGGATGAATTTAAAATTCATCACTAGAAGTGACTATCAGCATAGAGATGATAAAGTTTGGATTAATGACCTCAGTGAAAAGTATCAGGCATTTGTTGTTCCTGAAGGTGGATCTAATGAAGCCGCACTCAAAGGAGTGAAGGAGTTAGTGGATGAAATTGACATAAATTTCGATTACATTCTATGCCCGATTGGGACAGGAGGTACATTGGCAGGGATTATTCAAGGTTTGGTTGCTAAGCAAAAAGCGTTGGGAATTAGTTGCTTGAAAGGAGAGGGTTATCTAGAGCAGATGGTTCAGGGCCTGACAAAAAAAACTGAATCTTGGGCACTTATTCACAATTATCACTTTGGGGGTTATGCCAGGTTTGATAGTCATTTGATCGGATTTATCAATCAATTTTATGAAGCACATGGCATTCCTCTTGATCCTATTTACACTGGTAAAATGATGTATGGATTCTTTGATTTATTGAAAAAGGGTAAATTTCCTGACGGAAGTCGAGTCATTTGCGTACATACGGGAGGACTTCAGGGTATTGCTGGTTTCAATGCTCAACACAACGATTTGCTCAAAACATGAAGTGGAAAAGGAATTTTATAGATTGGTTGTTTGTCATCTCCTCATGGATTTTGGCTTGTTTGTGTATTACTGCCATTGGCATGTTTTTTCAAGACCTCCAGTTTCGTTTTCTTGAAATTTTCCCCACACAAGAGAATCAAAAATTTATAGACTATTTCTCCTCTGGACTTCAGTACATAGAAGGCGTATTGTTTGGGTTTCTTTTTGGGTCAGTTTTTTACTTTGTGTATTGGCTGACCGAGAACACGAACTTAAGAAATAAGTCTTTTGGCAGGTTGATGATCTTCAAAACCTGCTTGTACCTCATAGGCTTTGTCTTGACATTTGTTATGGTTTTTGCTGTTTTATTAACACTGGAGGTTACGCCTATTCGAGGTGTGAAGGATGTAATAAGCACACTTTCGAGCTGGACATTTTATGCTGCTTTTGGCACTTTCCTTACCTTATTTTCAATCATCATCAACTTCGTCCTAGAAGTGAGTAAGAAGTATGGGCCAGGCAACCTCTGGCACATGTTCATGGGTAAGTATCACAAACCTGTGATAGAAAATAGGATTTTCATGTTTTTGGATTTAAAGGATTCGACTGCTTATGCGGAAAAACTTGGACATATCAGATATTCTAATTTGATTCAAAAATGTTTTTTATATCTCAACGAAATTGTCTTTGACCATAGCGCTCAGATCTATCAATATGTAGGGGATGAGGCCGTGCTGACTTGGAATTCGTCTGATGTAGAAGCTAGAAAATTAAGTGTTGAGTTGTTTTTTGCCTTTCGCGAAAAGTTAGTTTCCAAAGCTTCCAAATTTGAAAAGGAGTTTGGGTTTGTCCCTGAATTTAAGGCGGGCATCAATGAAGGTGCAGTCACTGCTGCTGAAGTAGGATATATCAAAAGAGATATTGCTTATCACGGAGATGTGCTCAATACAGGGTCTCGTATTCAGGCCAAATGTAACGAACTGGGAAAGAGCCTTTTGGTTTCTGAAGCATTTGCAAAGGAGGTAGAAAAATTGATAGCCTTTAAGCAAGAACTGATGGGAAAAATCAATCTGAAGGGTAAGGCTGAGCCCATTAATATTTATTCGATAGATTCATTGACCTAAAGTTTAAGAAATACTTTCGCCGTCTTCTATGAACAGTACTTTTTTGCTCATTTAGGTTTGTTTCATAGCACAAATCAAAAAAAAGGCCGTACCCGAAAGTACGACCCAACCTAACCTAATCTTGATTAATTTTATTCACCCCCGTCCTGGAAATTGTCAAATCTTGAGGTGTTTTCTATGCGTGGAAATACATTGTTTTCTGTAGCGACATCTGCAGTTTCTTTGTTTGGATCTACTACGATGTTGATCACCTTTTTATCCTTAGCGAATACCTTGGTCACTAGGTTTTCATTTTTCTTCCAAATTTCTGCGGGTAAATATTCCCTCTCTTTCGTGCCATCTTCATAAGTCCATTCAATAATGATTGGCATTACCAAACCTCCTTTGTTTTCGAAGGTGAGTTCATAAAAATTGCGATTGGCATTTGCATTTTTGATGGCCTGATCATTGACTTGGTTCATGAACTCTTTCTGTCGAGGCGTTTCGACCACATCTTCTACATTTATATAACTGAACACTTCAGCCTCTTCCGCGAAGTCTATCAAATTTTGACTATTCTCGCCACTGGAGATTTTGGTTTTTTTGGACTTTTTTCCTTTGTTTTCAATTTCGTTTTCTGAGACGTCCATTTTATACCATTTCACTTTGGACAAAGACAGATCAACATGATCAGTGGTATAGAACCAGCCCTTCCAGAACCAGTCCAAGTCCATAGCAGAGGCATCCTCCATGGTACGAAAAAAATCAGCTGGACCAGGTCTTTTGAATGCCCACCTTTCAGCGTAAGTTTTGAAAGCATAATCGAACATTTCAGGTCCCATGATGGTCTCTCGCAATATACTTAGTGCTGCTGCTGGCTTGCCATACGAATTGTTGCCGAGCTGCAAAATTTGCTCTGGATCTGTCATTATGGGTCTCATACCTTCTTTGTCTCCCTTCATGTAGTCCAAAATCAACAATGGATCTCCTCGTTTTCTGCGTTTGTTTGGATAATGTTCTTTTTCTGTCAACGACTCCACAAAAGAATTAAGACCTTCGTCCATCCAAGCCCACTGACGTTCATCAGAATTGATGATCATTGGAAAGAAGTTGTGACCTACTTCATGAATAATTACACCTATCATGTTAGAGCGTTTCATAGCTGTAAAGGAGCCATCTTCATTGGGTCTGCCGTAGTTGAAGCAAATCATAGGGTACTCCATCCCGATTGATGCTGAATGAACAGAAATGGCCACAGGGTATGGGTACTCTATGGTGTGTTTAGAATAAGTGAGCAAGGTGTTGGCTACGGCCTTTGTTGATTCCTTTTCCCAAAGCGGGTTTCCTTCTTTTGGATAGTAAGACATAGCCAAGGGTGTCTTGGTATCTAACTTGACAGCTTGAGCATCCCAGATAAATTTTCTTGAAGCTGCAAGAGCAAAATCTCTCACATCTTTTGCATGATATTCCCAAGTTTTTTTGTTTTTTGCTTTTGAAGATTCTGCTTTTCTAGCCTCAGCTTCGGTGACAATAAGGACGGGTTTGTCGTACGATTTTTTGGCTTGGACCAACCTTTCTTTTTGAACTTTGCTCAGTACTTCGTCAGCATTTTTCAATTCGCCAGTGGAGGCTACCACAAAGTCAGCAGGTACTGTCAAACGCACTTGGTAATCCCCAAATTCCAGAGCAAACTCGCCTCGGCCCAAAAATTGTTTGTGCTGCCAACCGTTAAGGTCATCATAAACAGCCATTCTTGGAAACCACTGAGCGATAGTGTAGAGGTAGTTTCCATCCTTAGGAAAATACTCGTATCCCGACCTGCCACCTAATTGCATTCTGTCTTGCATGTTGTATGACCAGGCCACACTGAATGAAATGTTTTCTCCAGACGTTAGTGGTTTTGGGAGGTCGATCCTCATCATGGTTTTATTGATGAAGTATTTCAGCGGACGGCCAGAGGCGTCAGTTACTTCTGAAATCTTGAAACCACCATCAAAATCATATCCTTGGGTGATCTTTTGTATACTCTTTCCTGCCATGGAGCTGGAAACTTTACTTTCGGTCACCAAAGGAGTATCTGAGTTTTTGCTTCTCATGTTTTGATCCAGCTGCAACCACAGGTAGCTCAACTGATCAGGAGAATTGTTGAAATAGGTGATAGTTTCACTGCCACTTAGCGATTGGTTTTCGTCATTCAGCTCAGCTTGAATCACATAATCGGCTCTTTGCTGCCAGTAATCTTTTCCTGGTGCGCCAGAGGCATTTCTGTAGCTGTTTGCTGTAGGAAGTGTGGTTCCTAGTTGTTCAAACTTTTGATTCCATTCGCCTTGCGCGAATGCAAAGATTGGGCTCATCATGAGCAGCCATAACATACTTTTTTTCATTCTACTCATATTATTCATTACCAAAATATAGTATCTATCATAAGTGTAATGGCTACTCCAGCTACTGCCGAGGATATAGCCAATATCCAGTCTTTTCGAGATACGTGTATGTATTTATTCATCAAATAACCCATGCCATGGATCAAGCCAAAAAAGAGCGCTAAATAATAGTTGAGACGACTTACCTCAGAGGAGATGTATTGCTCTCTTTTCCAGATGTTACACACAGCTGTGATGAAGATAGTTACTGGGATGAGAAACTCTACCACACTTGAATTGATGCTAAAGACATTAAGGGATATAAGCGCCAAGGTGATGGAATGCCCAATGGTGAAAGCTGTTACTAATATCAAAACTTTCATCCAGTCAGTTGATAGATATACAGCAGCCAAAGCGATCACAAAAAGAATATGATCGTAGCCGTTGACATCCAAAATATGTTCTCTACCAAGAGAGAAAAATAGCTGAAACTCTGACATGCTGGTTGAAGTTTACCACTCAAATAATAACACCAAGGTCGCAAACAAGATTGTCTATTTTTGTTTGTTGCTAAAGGCGAACGACTGTAAACATATAACGGAAAACACGTAATTCATGACCTGTTTATTTCTATTGCTGATAAATTATATAAGCGGTATGCCACTGCATGCTTTCCATGTCTCGGTTTGTGAGATTGAATTTGATGAAAGCAAGAAGCAGCTTGAGATTACGCATCGGATTTTTTTGGATGATCTGGAGATAGGTTTGGCCGATTGGTCGGAAGAGCAGGTAGATGTGCTGAACCCTGAAAATCCAAAGCATCTGGATCAAATGATTGGGAAATACCTGACCGAAAAAACTACATACGTGATCAATGGGAAATCAGTGCGTGCGACCTATCTAGGCTCGGAAAAGGAAGAAAGTGTGATGTATTGCTATCAGGTTGTTACTAACCTAAAAAAGGTGAAATCGCTGAAAGTGACCAACACCTTACTCATGGAAATCTACGACGACCAGACCAATATTGTCCACCTTGAAAATGGGGATCAAATGAAGAGCCTGAAGCTCTCTGATTCTGAGACTTGGGGTGAAGTGAATTTTGATTAACAAACAATTCTGCCCGATACGTGACTTTAGTCCAACGTAGGCCAGTGTCCTTACGGGATTTTCATTTGATATTCCTAGGTTTCTGGAGCCACAATGAAGGACGGATTGGTGAAACAAGTCATTGTCAAGAGACAAAAAGAGCTGAATAAAGAACTTATCGCAATCGAATTGCGTTAATGTAACATTCATATACTATATTTATATTATAGTATAATAAAATGATAGTAAGCTTCAGCTGTAAAGAAACGCAAAAGGTCGGTCTGGGTCAATATACTGAACAGTGGGATTTAAGTATTCGACGGACTGCAATGAGAAGGCTTGATTATCTAGATTCGGCGATTAATTTGGAAGATTTAAGAATACCTCCATCCAATAGATTGCATGCATTGAAAGGAAACTTAAAGGGTTACTACTCAATTAGCATCAATATGAAATGGAGAATAGTTTTTATCTGGAAAGAAGGCAATGCTTACGATGTTAAAATTACAGATTATCATTAAAGAGAATATTATGAAAGCAATTATGAATATTCACCCTGGTGAAATTTTAGAAAAGGATTTTCTAGAGCCAATGGGGATTACGGCCTACAGATTATCTAAAGCGATCGGGGTTCAACAAACTAGAATCAGTCAAATTATCAAAGGTAAAACAAGCATTACCGCAGATATGGCTACACGTTTGTCAAAATATTTTGGAACAAGCGCAGAGCTTTGGATGAACCTCCAAAGCAAACATGATATACGAAAAACTCGCCAAGAAAAGAGTGAGATTTTGGAACAGATTGTGCCGATGGAGGCAATTGATCAATCTAAAACGATCTGAATTCTTCCCATCTCGAACCATTGTGTTTGAGCAAACAAAAGCCTGAGACTTCGAATTGTCTCTGATAGGATTGCTCTTGATAATGAGCTTTCACTTCAGGGAATATGGCCTTCTTCAAATCCCTAAAACCAATGGTCATGTGGGGGTGAAATCCACGGTCTTTGTAGTCAGCATTGAAAAATTTGAGTTCTCTTCTTACAAACATTGAAAGCTCTTTTTGAAGATGAGTCAACACCTCAGTTTTGGCTACATCTACAAATACCACTCTAGGCTCAAAAAAATCAAAACCATCTAGTGTCACCTGAAAAGGGTACTGATCAAACTTGAATTTTGAGAGCTTTTCAATAAGTTGCGCTTCCCTATCCACCCGCCATTTGAAGGGCATGTGCAAAGTGATATGAGGAGGAGACCTTAAAGCGCCCTTGGAGTTGAATTTATCCTTCACTTCCTGCTTAAATGCCATCACTTCAGTCAAGACTGGCCCATCAGGTATGAGTGCCAGAAAGTAGAGATTTTGTTCGGGCTTAGCCATCAGTTAAAGATACGTTGAGCCCTTCCGAGCAGTTTTTACAGATATCTATAGAGGCACGGGAGGTGAGGATGCTTTTTCTAAATTTCTCGTATGGCTCACTATACCAGATGTCGTGGAAGGATTGTTTGTTCCAATCACCCATGATATGTTTGGCATCCTTGTCAAAGCAGCAAGGCACCACTTTGCCATCCCAGGTTACGACACAGCTTTGCCACATTTTCCAGCACTGATTGTGGAGAAGGTTTTTGAGTTTGAATTTTCCATTGTGTCCTCGGGTATACCTTGAGTATTTTTGGTTTTGTGGCATAAGATCAGAGCCATTTTCAAAATCATAAATTTGAGCTGTTTTGAACTGAACTTCGTCTACACCTATTTCTTTGGCTAACTGTAGAGCCTCTTCGATCTGGTGCTCATTTGGGCCTACCACTAAAAACTGAAAAATAAGATGTGGTGTTTTGGCTTTGAGTTTCTTTTTCCAACGCACCATATTTCGAGTGCCATCCAGCACTTTTTCCAATTGCCCACCTACTCGATATTGTTCGTACGTTTCTTGACTGGTTCCATCTATTGAGATAATCAAACGATCCAATCCCGATTTGACGGTAGCCTCAGCTTTTTCATCGTCCAAATAATGCGCGTTGGTGCTGGTGGCAGTGTAGATTTTGTTTTTGGCCGCATGGTCAACCATATCTAAAAAACCCGGATGCAAATAGGGTTCACCTTGAAAGTAGAAGGTGAGATAAGTCAGATGAGATCTGACTTCCATGATCTTTTCTTTAAAAAAATCAACATCCAACATACCTGTAGGTCGCGTGAACGAACGCAACCCACTGGGACATTCTGGGCATCTCAGATTGCACGAGGTGGTGGGCTCAAAGGCCATGCTCAGTGGCAAAGAAGGGTTGATAAATTGGTCTAGATGCTTGGACTGGTAGTAGCTTGAAAATACCTTCATGGCATTCATTACCTTGTAGGGAGAGAGTTTGGTCAGTATGTTCAGACTATCGTGAAAATGCACCAAGAGATTATTTTGATCTTAACGTATTTTGGTAAATACAAATTTGTTTTAAGCATTGCTTTTTTATGAAACTAATACTTAGTAAATCTGTTAAAGTAAATGTAAGCTTTCTAATTTTGTTGTATATTCAATGTTCTAAGAAGTTAGATGTCATGAGTGAAAAGAAAAAAGTTGTACAAGTAAAAAACCCTAAAACTGGTCGCTATGTGAAAATTGATCGTGAAAAAGGAAGAATTGTAGCTCATAAGAAATCTGATGGCCCATTCAAAAATGTAGCTGTTGCCCGCAAGCGTAGTTAATGATATTTTATAACCCAACCGACAATGATGTATTAACCAAGAGGATTAAATATAATCCGAGGTCTGCCTTCATTATGACACAATTAGGAGGTGCAAAAACAGAATTATTGAATGATATCTTGTCACAACTTAATTCGGCATTAAATCAAAATAAAATCCAATTTCTAGATGCGAATTCTTTGGTCACAGGAAAGGATTTTTTATCCAAAATTTGGAACCTTGCCCTATCAGTTCCTATTGGAATAGCAGTTCTATCCGAGACTATGCAACAAACTACAGTTGCCAATATTTATTACGAACTTGGACTCATGAATGCCTTAGGTAAGGAAACTGTTGTCATCAAAACGCCAAATTTTAAAATACCGTCTGACTTTATTCGAACCGAATATATCAAATATGACAATTCCTTTGGAGAGAAATTAGAAAGCTTTCTCAAGCAAATTTTTGATCAAGCAGAATATTATGGAGTTATGGCGGATAGCCTGATTGCTAAACCCCTACTTTCAATCGATTACTTGAGAAGGGCTTACCTAATTACACAAGATGATGGTTACAAAAATAGAGCCTTTGAAATTATCAATTCAAATCAATTTGATGAGCATACTTCTATGATGGTTAATAGTTATTTCGATCTATAATTAATTGAGTTCATGTCTCTTCAAAGATCCTTTATTTCATTTTTTTTAGCGCTGTTTTTTTGGTGCGAAACTGCTCATTCTCAAATCCGACTTTCTGACCAGGCAGAGATCATTGTGCTCATTTTGGATCCTACTCAGGTCGAGTTGTATTCGGCTTTTGGGCATAGCGCTTTTAGGATCAGTGATCCAATTAATCGAATCGACATGGTTTTCAACTATGGGATTTTCGATTTTGATCAGCCCAATTTCTATTTGAATTTCACGAAAGGGAAACTGTATTATAAACTGGGTACAGGCAACTACGAGGCTTACAAAAGGTATTATTTGAGGGAAGATCGCTCTTGGCGAGAGCATGCTTTGAATATAGGGCAAGAAGATAAGCAGGCTATTTTTGATTTTCTCATCAACAACGCAAAGCCAGAAAACGCCAATTATTACTACAACTACTGCTATGACAACTGCGCCACTCGCATGAGAGATGTGCTGGATTTGACATTGGGAGATAAAATCAAATATGATTACACTTATGCCAGCGACTCTATGAGTTTCCGGGATTTGATGGACAAATATCTGACCTATCAGCCATGGGGAGATTTGGGTATTGATATTTGTTTGGGTTCTCAAATTGATCAAAGAGCCAGTGGGTTTGATTATCAATACATGCCACTCTATCTGGAAGAGGCTCTACTAGCTGCTACTTTACAAACGGATAGTTTGACTGTTCCCGCCATTGCAACTTCTGCGACTATGAATGTCAGTTCTGAGCAGCCCTTGGGTGGTGGATTTAAGCCCAGCCATTTATTTGTGATTGTCTTTTTTGTAGTTGGTTTGATTATTCACAGAGGCTTGAAATACCAGGTCAATTACAGGTTCATTGATGTGATTCTTTTCGGGGTTACAGGACTGTTAGGTTGTTTCCTGCTTTTCTTATGGTTTGGTACAGACCATTTGTCGAAGTACAACTACAATCTCCTTTGGGCTATGCCGCTAAATCTAATAGGACTTTTTTATCTCTTGAAAAACTCTAAGCCAGATTGGCTCAGCCTTTATTTTCAAGTGTTTGGCGGGCTGCAGGTATTGCTAATTATTTTTAGAGAATTGTTGCCTCAGGTGATTCATTTTGCTTTGATTCCATTGGTACTCGCCTTAGCGATCCGATCTTTCTATTTGGCTTATTCATTGAAAAAAGAAAACACTTCTGATTAGTTTTCCTTTTTGGTTGATAAATTCTCAAATCTAAATTTTAATATATGATTATTTGGTCTGGTCGCGGGATCTTGACTCCGCTGATTTTAGTTACTTCTGTCGTATTGTTTATTTCTATTTCTTCAGAAGAAATAGGTGTTTATACCTTCCCCATAAGTATTCTATTGGCTGGAGTCGCCAATTGGATTTTAGGTAAAAAGTGGAATAGTGCATCTGGTAGAATTGTGGTTGACGAAGCCACTGGAGAGCGAATTGAGCTAAAGTCAAATCACACCCTGTTTTGGATCAAGATGGAATATTGGGGAGTCCTTTTTGGAATCATAGGACTTGGCCAATTACTCAGATTAATTTTTTAAATCTTCAATTTTCTTTGCAATTGATCCACGTTCACCTAGTCGAATCCATCTAAAAATGATTGTGATCAAAAACCCAGGGCTAGTAATCAAACTAGCCTTTTTGGATACTTTTTGATCACGAGCAATAATCATTTCTGGCTTCAATGACAGCGGCGTATCTGCTAGGTGTTTGGCAAACTTCCAGGCTCCATCCCTAGCTAGTTTCATACTAAAATCAACCAGATAATCGTCCACTTTTCCTAGCGCTTTAACAATGATTCTGAACGTAGGCCAGATCTCGGCTAAGTCACGATCTACTTCATGAACCAGCGAGGAGAGGATTTCATTGATCTTGTCGAAATCACCATGTAGGTCGTTTACGTTTTTACCTTCTGAAATTTCAGCCGCAGCAATGCCCAAATCCAAATTGATATGTGCATTCATTCCAATCAATAGGTGCTGCAAGACAATGGGCCAATAATGTGTGGAGAGCGCAAAAGCCACTTGCCAGGAACGAGTCAGGGGCTCACCATGCTTATAAGCCTTATATGCATGGATGTATCTGGTAGCAAAAACCACATCCAGATGCTCCATGCGTGGACCATTATCAAAATAGTCTTGTTCAATCCCTTCTTTTACTTTGAGGGTGACTTTTCGATACAGGGCGGCAAAGTAGCCTGCACAACTTTCATTCTCTATCGACTCCTGAATAATTTGATCCAGTGAGATAATGACCTGATCAATGGTATCGATTGGTGATTCTTTCATTAGGTTGGTTCTTAATTTTTCAATTAAGATAATGGAAATAATATCTTTATAGGTTAGGGTTTAAATCCTAACCTATAACACGATATACATTTTTTACTCATACCTCAAGGTCTCACTTGGATTTTTGATTGCCACGCGGATGGTTTGATAACCTACGGTGAGAAGTGCGGATGCAATGACTAATATGATAGCTGCCCCAACAAAGATCCAGGGAAACGTGACGCGATAAGCATAATTATTGAGCCAATTGTCCATGGTGAAATAAACGAGCGGAATGCCTACTGCAGCCGATAATCCGATTAAAACCACAAATTCACGATAAAAGATGATAAGTATCTGTGGAATGGAAGCGCCTAATACTTTTCGGATACCTACTTCTTTTGATCTTTGGGTTGCCATAAAAGCTGATAATCCGAAAAGACCAAGTGAGGCAATGAAAATAGCCAAGACGGAAAAAATGGATGTGATGTAGCCAAACCGTTTGTCTTCTTCGTAAAGTGTCTCAAATTTTTGATCTAAAAAAGTATAGGAAAAAGGAGCATTGGGAAAGTACTGACTCCAGGTCTGTTCCAGATGATCCAACCCCTGATCATAATTTTTCTTATTTAATCTGACTACAGACTTGCTGGTGCGATCTGTGAAAAACATAGCAGTGGGCTCCAAAGAGGCTTTGAAAGAGGATCTATGGTAATCTCCTACAACCCCTACGATTCTATATTTGTTACCCCCAATATCTTCTCCAAACTGAATGTAATCCCCTAAAACTGATGAGGCATTTTTTAAACCATAGCGATTTAGAAATGCCTGATTGATTATGACAGAAGAGGAATCTGATTGAATAGCAGGATCAAATGAACGACCAACGAGTAATTTGGCGCCGATGGAAGGAAGGAAATTTTCATCACAAACAAGTAAGTAGGTTGTGCCTTCAAGAGAATTGGTTTTGCCGTTTATTTTTACTGGATCAGACGTAGACCATATGGACGAGGCGTCACCTCCAGGAAGTGCCGAGGTTAGTCCAGCATTTTCAATGGCATGGTGAGACATAAGCGCTTGCTTGAACTGCCTAAGTTTATCGGATAAAACCTCTCCTTGATACTCTTTTAATCTTGGGTTTTTGAATCCAACGACGTATGCTACATCTAGGCCTTTTTCTTTATTAAGCATATAGCTTATTTGTTTTTCTACAATCAAAGTGGTAGCGACTAATATCAGTGAAGCCGCAAATTGAAAGACAACTAATCCTTTTCTTAGTAATGTGCCCTTCACAGAGGTTTTAAATTTTCCTTTTAGAACCAGAGAGGGTTTAAAACTGGATAGAACAAATGAGGGGTATAGTCCAGTGACTAATGTTCCGATTAGGGAGAGCGTTACTAATAAAATTGTGAAATCCCTATTGCTCCAGATATCAGTTATGATAGGTTTGCCAACCAATTGGTTGAAAAAAGGGTAGAGCCCTTCGGCAATCATCAGTGCCAAAAATGCAGAGATAAAATTCAGCAAAAAGGACTCTATCATAAATTGCGTGATTAATTGAATCTTATTTGCTCCAACAGTCTTTCGGAGACCAACTTCTTTGGCTCTGTTGATAGACTTAGCAGTGGTAAGGTTGATATAATTGGCCCAGGCAATAATCAGAATCAGAATAGAAATGATGTTTAAAAAATCTACCATTTCTGCACTGCCATTAATTTCTGGTTCGTAAGTCATGTCTGAATGCAAATGAATACTTTCTACAGATTGCAAATTAAAGGACAAGCTAGTGGTACTCACATAGTCCGAAACAGGAGGGAGCTTTGCCCTCACTACCTCAATATCTGCTAATGGAGCAAGTTTTATATATGAGTAATAATTGTTGTAATTCCAGCCTTGTTTATCTAGCTGTTTCTGTAGCGTGCTCAAGGAAAGCAGGATTTCAAATTTGTAATGCGTGTTTTCGGGAACGTCTTGTATTACTCCAGTTACTTTGAATGGCTTTTCGAAATTACCCAACAACTCTACGGTTTGCCCAACAGGATTTGAATCTCCAAAATATATTTTCGCTTTGTTTTTAGTTAGAACCATGGTGTATGGCTCTGACAGCATAGAAGCCAAATCCCCATGAATCACCTGATAATCAAAAAGTTGTAAATAATTGCTGTCTGCTGCGACTACCAGAGGTTCATTTACGGATTGTTCCCCTTTTCGAAAAGTCAGATCGGACAGTTTGTACGTGGTGGTGTGTCCAATAATTTCTGGAATTATGTCATCCAATGTTTTGGCTGCTGGGTTAAAGGCCATGGCATCTCTGGCTCCTATTACTCCGTCTACAATTTGATCCGTGGTGAGTCTATAGAGTCGATCAGAATCTGTAAAAAACCTGTCATAACTTTTTTCGAAAGCCACATATTGATTGATGAGTAAGAATGCTGAAAGACCAATGGCTAGTCCTGTAATATTAATTGCTGAAAATACTTTTTGCTTCACCAGATTACGGAAGCTGATTTTGAAATAGTTTTTGAACATGCCTGTGGAGTTAAATAATGAGTTTTTGAAAAGGGGTCTGATCAGTGCTGGTCTGCAAAGTTTGATGACCTCTTTCAGGTATTTGAGTTCTGCAGATTTTGGGAACTGCTCTAGTTGATCTTGATGGAGCTCTTCCAAGTCCCCTTGGATATCAGGATAGTAGTCTGGATGGCAATACCACTTAAATAACCGATCTGCTAATCGCTTGATCATGAGCTTGCTTGTTTATTACTCATACCTCAAGGTCTCACTTGGATTTTTGATTGCCACACGGATGGTTTGATAACCTACGGTGAGAAGGGCAGACGAAATGACTAATAAGATTGCCATCCCAATGAATATCCAAGGAAAATCTACCCGATAGGCATAGTTGTCGAGCCATCCATCCATGGTGTAATAGACCAATGGAATTCCTACCACAGCAGATAATCCAATCAACACGACAAACTCTCTGTAGAAGATCATAAGTATCTGAGGAATAGTAGCACCTAGCACTTTTCTGATACCCACTTCTTTTGCTCGATTGATAGCCATAAAAGCAGATAGACCAAATAGCCCAAGTGAGGCGACAATAATGGCTAGTATGGAGAAGGTGGCGACGACTTTTCCAAATTGCTGATCTTCCTGGAACAGCGCATTGAATCTTTCGTCTAAAAAGGAATAAGACAAAGGTGTATTAGGGAAAAAGCTTTGGTAGGTATTTTCCAAATGAGCTAATCCGTCCTTGTAGTTCTGTTGATTCATCTTTATAGCAGCATAGTGAGCATAGGTGTGATAAAAAGTGGAAGTGGGCTCTACTGTATTTTTCAACGAGGTCCGATTATAGTCAGCTATGACCCCGATCAATCTATATTTGCGCCCGTCTTCATCATCCCCAAACTGGATGAATTCGTTTAGCATGGACTCATTATCCTGAACGCCCAATTTTTTCATAAATGATTCATTCACAATGATAGCAGACGTGTCAGATGCCAATTCTGACTTAAAACCTCTGCCAGCCAAGAGTCTAATTCCTACTGCATCGAAATAATTTTCGTCACACCTTTGCAAATAGGTGGTGCCTTTTATAATATCTGTTTTACCTGGAATCTGAATTTCTCCTGTTGTTGAGCCAATATCTGAGCTGCTTCCACCCGGCAATGTATTGCAAAACCCTACATCTGTAATGGCGTGATGGTTTAAAAGTGATTGTTGAAATTGCTTGAGGTTTTCAATAGCAGCTTCCCTATTATCGTCGGTGTAGCGCGGTCGCCTCACCCCGACTACGAAATCCATATCAAGTCCCTTATCTACAGATTGCATATAATTCACCTGTTGGTTAATGATAAAAGTAGCTGCGATTAGCATCAGTGAAACGGTAAACTGTACAATGACCAGTCCTTTTCGTAAAAACGTTCCTTTGGCGGAATTTCTGAATTTGCCTTTGAGTACAGTTACTGCTTGAAAATTGGACAGGACAAAAGCTGGATACAATCCAGAAACCACAGTTCCTACTAAAGCAAAAGAGAAGACTTTAGTTAAAAACAGTTGGTCTAGCCAAACACTACCTATTACATCCTTTCCAACCAGTTGATTAAAGTTTGGATAAACCAGTTGGGCAATTAAAATAGCGAATCCAGCGGCTAACAAATTCAAAATTAAAGACTCAAATAAAAACTGTATTACGAGTTGAATCCTATGTGCTCCAATAGCTTTTCTAACACCGACTTCTCTTGCTCTATCAATTGCTTTGGCCGTTGATAGGTTGATATAATTGACCCAGGCAATGATGATGATGAGAATAGAAATTACGTTAAGGAAAATGACCGTATTGGCACTACCGTGAATCTCTGGTTCGTAAGTAAAATCAGAATAAAGATGAATGTCTTCTACCGGCTGAAGGTAGAATTCAAGGTCTGTATCAGACTCATTTTCTCCTGATAATTCAAACATTCGTGGGAGTTTGGCTCTTAAAGCTTGAATTTCGACCTGCGGTGCTAGTTTCAAATAGGTATAGTAGTTGAAAGACCTCCAGTCATCTTCTTTTAATCTTTCTTCTATGCTACTTATGGATATCATCAGGTCGAATTTGTAATGCGTGTTTTCTGGAATATCCTGAATTACCCCTGTGACTTTAAAATTTTTGTGAAATCCGCCAAGCAGCATGATGGATTGTCCCACAGGATTGATATCTCCAAAATAGGCTTTGGCTCTGGATTCAGTTAGTATAATGGAGTTAGGCTCTGTCAGCATGGTATTGGGATCACCACTCAATACCTGATAATCAAACAGTTCAAAATAGTTGGTGTCGGCTGCTATAGCACGTTTTTCGATAAAGGATCGATCCCCTTTTCGGAGAATCAATTCGTTGAATTGAAAGGTCAGAGTCGAATTGATGATCTCAGGAACTTGCTCAACCAGGGCCGCTCCAGAGGGGGCAAAAGACATGGCATCTCTCGTGCCAATGACGCCATCAAGCACCTGATCTGTTGTGAGTCGATACAACTGGTTAGCATCTGTAAAAAACTGGTCATAACTTTTTTCAAAGGCCACATATTGATTGATGAGTAAGAATGCTGAAAGACCAATGGCTAGTCCTGTAATATTAATTGCTGAAAATACTTTTTGCTTCACCAGATTACGGAAGCTGATTTTGAAATAGTTTTTGAACATGCCTGTGGAGTTAAATAATGAGTTTTTGAAAAGGGGTCTGATCAGTGCTGGTCTGCAAAGTTTGATGACCTCTTTCAGGTATTTGAGTTCTGCAGATTTTGGGAACTGCTCTAGTTGATCTTGATGGAGCTCTTCCAAGTCGCCTTGGATATCAGGATAGTAGTCTGGATGGCAATACCACTTAAATAACCGATCTGCAATTTTCTTGATCATACGAATTTGGCTTCAATCACTAGATCTGGCAGTGCTTTCCACAGTTCCGCACGTACATCTCGATTGTATTCCAAAGCCCTTCGGCCAAAGCTGGTCATCTTGAAAAAACGTTTAGGTTTACCACCACGTTTTTCGGTCATCTCACCAGTTTCGGATTCCAAAAAGCCTTTGGTTTCCATTCGCCGAAGTGCAGACTGCAAAGCGCCCAAGCTCACCTTCCGCTCTAGCCGTTTTTCTATTTCATCCTTGATCGCCACGCCATAGGCATTGTCATATAAGACCCCCACGGTCAGCAAAACGATCTCTTCAAATTCACCTAGTTGATACTTCTTCATAATAGCAATATCTAAATGTAGTATTGCAAGTATAGGGAATTTTTATGAATACCTAAATGTAGTATTGATGGTTTGAGTGAATTTTTTTATTATCACCATACTTCTTATTCAATTTGAATAAGAGGAAACTCTGCTACAACACTGGGCTTTTGGGTTGTTGGATGTTGCTTGCCATGTGTGAGCTCTTTGACACGTTCTGCCACGAAGTAATCAATTTCTCTGATGTTAACGATCCCGTCCTGATTCAAATCAGCTTTACCATCTTTCAAGCCATTGAGCAGAGCTAGCGTAAATGCACCATGACCCCATTCGGGTTTTTCATACGAATATTCCTTTCCTGTTGAGGCTGCCATGATGACGACTCCATTCTCTTCAGTAGCTAACGTTCGAATAGCTTCCAACAGGTCTGTTTCTCCTCTACTTGCTAATAGATTGGTGCCGAGTTTACCGCTATGGCAAGCGTCAATGAATACCAGTACTTTGGATGGAAGGTTACCTAGTACGTCGGAGAAATCTAGCCAATCTACACCTGTAATTCGAATACGGTTGGGATCACCGTCATATGGCAAAATGTAGAATCGCTCCTTTTGATTGATGCCATGTGATGCGATAAATATGAGTACAACGTCCTTCTGTGTCGCATTTTCTTCAAGCCAATAAAAGGCATCTAGTATGTTGCTCCTAGTAGCTTGTTTATCTGTCAAAGTTTTATCAAATACATCTTTGAATAGCCTCCCCTTTTGACCCCGATAAAGCGATGATATTTCTAGTGCGTCTTTATCAGCATAACTAAGACTATAATTGGGATTGCTATGTTGAGAGACTCCTATGCTCAGAAGATACAGATTAGGTTTGTACCGTTCCAAGCCTTGCTGTAGTTTCTCCGATCTTAATATACGTTCCTCTGAAATAGTAGACCCATGCTCATTTTCAACAAATATGTTGATCGTATTTTCCAGTAACAGAAGTTCCATTTCAAAGGACAACTGATAATTGGATTCACCTTGGTTGGTTATTTTTATTTGATCCCATCGGATAATCGTACGTCCATTGAGTAAAACTTTGGCATTGGTGACAGGAGAAGCAGATTGTACATTGGTCTTTAGGATAACAGCATTTTTCTGATACGTTGTGTCCTTGATCATTGGCGTAATCCATTGTACACTTGGAGGCAGGTTATCGGTCACCTTCGCATTTTTGGAGAGCGGCACTATCGCGGTGCGATTGTAGAGTGTCATAGCTTGGTCGAACGACTCTTCTTCGGTTATTAACTTGATGAGGCTTGGTTTATAATACTCTTTTTTGAAATCATACAACGGATGGTATTCAGCGATTTGATTAACATTTTGATTGACAACCCAGCCACCCAAACGCTCACCTCCAGCAGACGAAGCATAGTAACCTTCTTGTGTCCAACAGAGCCATTCATTGTCTTGTTCATAATAAGACAGTAGAGGAGGTAGAACTGGAGTGGCATTTAGGTACTCATAACTGGTTATGATTTCTTCTCCACGTTTTGCTTGAAGTTTGACTGCCTCCAGTGGATTCAAAAATTCCAATCGTGACAATCCTAAAAAACCGTAGTTATCCGAATCAAACAAACGATCGTTTATGCTATATAGCACGTCATTGTTGGTAAGATTTCCTTCATAATCTGAATGTACCTTAACTTTTAAGTTCGGATATATGAGGTCAAAATTTTTGAAATTTGTATTGATGTGTCCGGTTGAGTAATCCAGCCTCAGACTCATATTCCTTTTTTCTGAGAATTCATCATACAAATCAATTCTACCATTCAAATCTTGTGTTATAAATAAGGAAGACGATATTTCAGGGGAAGGTGCTATTCCTGTTAAGTTAAATTGGTAGCCTCCAAATTCTTTTAGTGGCAGTAAATATTCACTCTTTAAATTGGGCTGATATAGTAGAGTTTTTGCCTCCGTTGTATGAAAATGAGAGCTGAAAGTATGATTCATTGAAACTAATAAATTCCCACTATTTAGGAATGAAAAATTTTTGTTAGAATAAAATGGAGTCAGGCGAATTGTTTTGTCGTTAATGAGTAACATGTGCCATTCTTTTTTTTCGACTGTTACATCATTATGGGAAGTTTTTCTAAACGAAAATGCATCAGATATTATTGGGTTGGTAAAAAGTGAAAGTTCAGAAAAGGAAAAGCATTTACCTAAATCATCATATAATACAATCTTATTAGCTCCAAATGCAATTTCTGAATTTCCCTTTTTATTGTGTTGATAAAAATTTTTGGAAGTTGAGTCCAATTGATCTTCAAGTTTCAAAGTTTGAAGCTTTCCTTCGCTTGTAACAAGTACTGTAGATTCATTTAAGAAACATAGCTGATCGAATGAAAAATCTATGCGATAATATTCTCTATTAGCAATATTCAAAAGTAATGCTTCTGAGGAAGTAGAATTTGAAAACCGAACAATAGCTAAGTTTTCTGATGGAGAAATAAAAAGATCAGAATATTGTGTAATTGAACTCTGATAAAGCTCTTTTATTTTCCCAGTTTTGTCAAAAATCTGAACTTTACCTTTTGGAGAGACAAACAGGAAGGAATTAGATTTATTTAGATAAACACCTGTTTGTGGGTTTTCTTTTATAGGGTGTTTAATCTTCTTAATATTAAATGGTGGTATGGTATTTCGATTAAATTCTATGCTGAAGTTAGAATTTCGAGTATGTTTAAACGTAGGATTCCCAAAGGTTAATATTTTACTATTCTTGTCGTAAAAAATAATACTGGAAACCTCATGATCATTTTCAATAGTACTCGGATTTTCTTTGAAGAATGGTTCTTTGGACTTAGTTGGAAGTGCCCAAAGTTTAAGTGGCTCCCGAAAACTATTGAGACCACTTGCAGTCAAAATATATCTTGAGTTGGGATCGAATCGTACTGTACCTAGCTCTTTCGAAAACCCTCCAAATGTGCCAATGATTTTTGTAGTAGTGATATCCATCAGATTGACTACTGCTTGTCCCTCAGAATTTATTCGAGCAACAGCCAAGAGATTTGTTTTAGCATCAAAATCGGAGTCCAATAGTTTTCCTTTTTCGCCCGTTCCCATGTCGAACCATATTTTTTTTGTGAGTGTTTCACTTGCAATATCCCAAAAGCATATGCTTTTGTCGCGACTCACTGTAATTGCGGTGGTTCGATCACTTGTTACATGGAACCTGAATACATCAGCATAGTGTCCTTTCGGGTTGTTCAGTACGAAGACCGGATCCGTTGGCTGTGCGAAAAGACTGGAGGAAAGTAAAAGTAAAGCAATGGATTTGAGAAAATGTAGTAGAAATAATCCAGCGGGCTCTATTTTTTTCGTTTTTTTAGCTAATAGTAACATTCAAGTATATGAGATTTGGTCTAAATATCTATCTTATAAAGATAGCACCAAATACAATTGATCTAAGTAACAAAACTCCAAATCCCTATCCCAATAAAGATTAGCCCAGGGACGCGATAGATCAGAAAGGTATTGCCTTGGGTAGCTGTAAACCTGGAACCCAAATGAATCACAGATATTAGCAAACAGAAGGTGCCAACTGAAACACCTGCTACATAAATCCAGAAATTTTGATGGGTGAGGGAGACTAAGCCCATGCTTTGCAAGTAAGCTGTCACCATCAGCCAAAAGGGAATGGCGAGCGGATTGGTCAGACTGAGCAGTATGCCTTTTTTGAAAGCGTTTCGTTTTTCTCCAATTGCTGTGGGATTCGATTGGTCTGGTTTTTTGAGCAGATTCAAAACTCCTAATAGGATCAGTACAGATCCTGAGATGACCTGAAAGTATTGCGAGACATTGGCATTTGCCGTCAAATAAATTTGAAAACGTACAGCAATGGCAGCGTATAGATATTCAGTAAGTGCGGCCGCTGTTGCAAATGCATAAGCTGCCTTGATGCGTTTTTCCAGCGCGTATTGTAAAATGGTGATGTTGATACTGCCTGGTGGAATTGATCCAATAAAACTGAACAAAAATGCTACTCCAAAAAGAATCAATATACTCATGAAACTTTCTGCTGATTATATTCCCTGATTTTCAAGATATCTTTCATGCCTTCACGAAAACTGTAATACGAAACTCCTCTTTTATGATTTATCATGCTGATATCTGCCAATACCTTCAGATGGTGAATGATGTCCTTATAGGCTTGAATCAATGAAAAACCAGGGTGGTAAATATGTGCAGGTTCGGCACCTGCACCATTCAGTTCCAGGATTTTGAAATGCTCACCCTTGTATAAATCCTCTACAGATCTGCATCTCAAATCGTATCTCCCAAAATAGAAACCGTCGACTTGGCTGCTGATCTTGTCCATTATCTTAATTAGCCTTTTATTGATCAAATGATTGCCATTGAGGAAAGTCGTACCTCGGGAGTGATTACCAATCGAGTTAATCTCCACTTTTTCTCCTTTAGCTGGGATTTGATCCAGCTGTTTTGGATTTTTTGCTCGCAGGGTTTCTATGTGCATTTTGGATCGGGCATCATCTGCCATGAGTGATGCTATGTTGCGCTCGCCATCACCCAAGACACTGAGCATGTCTTTCATCACAATGGAGCTGACTGTGCCATGATCGCAATTCGGATAGCGATAATAGAATACACCCAATTCCACTTCATAAGAAACATATTCTTGTACCAAAAAATCTACTTGGATGCGATTCAGGTAGTTGGATAAATCATCTTTTGTTTTGATTAGCTCGACCATCCAGCCACGCTCTCCAATGTCTGGTTTGAGAATGAAAGGATAGTTTAGGCCTTCCAACTGTAGTCGGTCAAGAAAGCTTTCCTGATCTACAGAAGCATGTAGTTTATAGGTTTTAGGAATATATTGCTTGGGAATGAGTTGGAATATTTTATCCTTAGACTCACCCAACATTCCCCCGAATTCGATGGTGGGATTGGAAGCTGTAAAAAAAAACAAGGAACGGGTTTTTAGCGAAAGCCAAACCCAATAAAACATCACTGGAAAATAGAAAACAGAAAACGGCCAAAACTCCCACCTGAATATTTTTGCCCAAACTACATGCGTGCTCAACTTATCATAAAGTGTCTTTTCCTGGGCGGGTTCTTGAATTTTCTCATCGGTTTCGACCGCAATATTCATCATGATGATATTAGGCGCTGGCTTGTTGGGATTGGCGAAATTTGATCGTCGAGCTGGCAACTCCGAAGTCTTTAGGCAGCTCTAATTCTGACTTGATTTCCTTCAAGCCAATCTTCATCAGCGCCATGTGATGAACGGCATGTTCTATATTGTAGATCAATTCGCGATATAAATTGCTTTCCACTTCATGTTTCTCATTTGAGGACAGATCGTACCCTTGGCGAACCAAGATGAGTGGTTGATTATCAACAATATTTGCAAATTCCACTTTTAGAGTTGAAATAGTACTTAGTGCTTCTAAAGTATTGCTCTCAAGAAAAACATCTCGCTCTCTTTCGTCATAGTTGACCAATCCTAGTGGTCGTCCTGTCATCAGGCAAGTGAAAAATTCCAAAGTATGTCGCATGTGCTGACCGATAGAATTGTCGTGAAGAACAGAGAGTGTTTTGCTGTACTCGTCGTTGGTGAGATTTTCTAAAAGGTAGGTCAATTGATCTAAAATCCTCTGTGATGCTGGTTTTATATCCATTAAGTTGAGTCGTCTATATTAGCTTTGTTAAGATAATAAATAGTCCTGATTTTGAAGAACTCGTTTTTACCTAACTTCTATTAGCTGGCAAAAGTTCAGTTTACTAATCGCTTCACGGTTTCCCACACCAAATCGGATTCAAACCCTTTGTAAATGGCATGAACGGCCACCTTATTTCTTTTTTTGAATAAATCAGTTTCTTTGACAGCATTTGCTTTCTTCAAGATTAGTTCTTCTAGGGTATGGATATAATCTTCTTCGTCAATTTCTTCCAATCCTTTTTTGACGCAGTAGGGTGATAGCTTGTGAGGTGCGAGGCCAATGAGTATTTTTTTGCGCCCCCACTTTTTGACTCGAAATTTTCCGCCTATATAAGCTTTAGCAAATCGCTCCTCATTGACAAAATTGTCCATAATCAAATCTGTCAAGACCTCTTCTACTTCATCAGGATACAGCCCCAGATCATAAAGTTTGTTTCGAACTTCTTTTTGAGATCGCTCTTGATATGCACAAAAATTAGCGGCTTTGAGTTTAGCTTCTTTTGGGGTGTGGCGTTTTGGTTTCTTTTTGTCCTCCACGATAATGGGCTGTTTTATACTCGCTGTATACCTTGGCGAGAAGCCATGATTGCTGGCTGTATGGAAGCGACAAAGGTGATGAAAATGATTGTAAATGCAGTAAACAGGAAATCTGTCCCGATAATTTCTACTGGATATGCCTGAGTCACAGAGGAGGCTACCCCCATGGAGACCAGGCCATAAGTTTGCTGCAGCCATGAAATCGAAAAACCTAAAACAAGGCCACTGCCAGCCCCAATAAAAGCAATGATGGCACCTTCCATTAAAAATATTTTCCGAATCAATTTTTTTGAAGCACCCATGGCAAATAGGCTGCTAATGTCTGGTTTCTTCTCAATGACTAGCATGGAGAGAGAGAAGAATATGTTGATAGAGGCAATGCCTACAATCATAGAAAAGATGATGAACACAAATAGCTTTTCAATCTTCAGTACTTTGTACAAATCTGCGTGCTGCTGGTCGCTATTTAGTACCATGAAATCACGCCCCAGTTGCTCGGCAAGCCCCGCTTGAATGGTCAGTAAATCTTTGTCTGGATCCACCATCAATTCAAGAGAAGTTCTCTTGTCTTTGTAGTCAAATAGTTTTTCGGTGAAAGCAAGCGGAACGAAAACATAATTGTCGTCGTATTGCTGCTCTAGCGCAAAAACACCTCCTGGCATGATGTTGGCGCGATTGTAATGTTTGTATGGATCTAACGTGCCTGGCTTAGTGTTTTTGGGATAGAAAAACTGAAGGGCCAAAAAATCATTTCTCAATGAAACACCCAGGTTAAACTGAATACCTCTTCCGATAATCGCATACGAAGTATTGCCATCTTGAAATTTGAGTTCACCCTGGCGGATCGCATTTTCCATGCGACCTTGCGCAATGAAGTTGTCGCTCACCCCTTTAATCTTCACGATCATTTGCGCATCACTATAGCGTATCAGCGCATTGTCCTCTATGACCTCAGTAATGTCCAATATTCCATCTATGCTTATGATTTTGTCTTTTAAGTCAGTGGTATATATAAACGATTTGCCCTCACTAGGCAGTACCTGAAGTGGTGCATCAAAAGTGCCATATATCGACCGTAGAAGGCCTTCCATGCCATTGAACACGGAAAGCACAATGATTAGAGCAGCTGTCCCAATAGACACTACCAGCATAGAAATAATGGCGATGATATTGATAAAATTTTTCTTCTTCTTAGAGAAGAAATAGCGCTTCGATATAAATAACGGGAGATTCAAATGTTAGTCTTCGCTTTCGTCTTCTTCCGGAGCTGGTGGAATATGAAGTCCTGACAAAAGGTCTTCAATTTTTTGTGCGTTTTCTTGCGTATCGTCTAGGTAAAAATTGAGGTCTGGTACCACTCGAACTTGCTTTCCTATTTTCAATCCAAGGGCTTTTCTAATTTCACTCTTTTTGGATTTTATTAATTCAAGAAAAGCGGGCTCGTCATCTACCATCATTAAACTTAAAAATATCTTGGCAAAACTAAGGTCTGGACTCACTTCCACATCCGTGATTGTGATGAAGGCCTTGCCAAACCAATGTCTGGTATCTCTTTGGAATAATTCGCTCAGGTCTTTTTTTATTAACCCTGCATACTTCAGTTGTCTTGTACTACTCATATCTCTCGGCAAATATCCCGATTAATTTATATTATATTTTAATAAAACCTTATTTTCGTCGCCATTGAGTGATTCAATTTTTTATAAGCTAAGAATCAAGTGTCTCGGACTGATTATAAAAACTAACTTTGCCTGCTCATTAAATTTTTACCAAGTCAAATGCAATAATCCTTGCTTACATTTTTCAAAACCAACGATCCATACCGTTTAATCGGCGTTTTTCTTTTGCTCCTAGTGATTCGGGTGCCCATATTTATTTCTGGGGTGTCTATGATTTTGCCAGAGCTTAAGTGGTTGCTGATCGGAGAGCGCTTAGGATCTGCAGATTACATTATGTATCAGGATGTTTGGGACTATACTGCGCCACTTTCTGTTTTTGTATATAAGTGGCTGTTTGTCTTTTTTGGAAAAACCCGTGTGCCCTATTTTATACTATCCATCATTCTCGTAGTCGTGCAGGCTGGTATTTTTAATAACGTAATGCTTCGCAATAAGGCTTATAACAGCAGTACATACGTGCCCGCATTGATCTATATGATCTTTATGAATGCCTTTTTTGATTTTCTCACCTTGTCTCCTGTCTTGATGAGTATGACTTTTGTTTTGCTAGCCATGAACAATCTATTCAAGCGTATGGACAATCAAACCAAAGATGAGCTTTTCATATTTACAGGTGTTTACTTAGGGGTTGCGACTTTATTTTATCTTCCTTCCATTTGGTTTTTTGTAGTTACTATTCTTTCATTGATACTTTATACAGGCTCTATTATTAGGCGAATGATGCTACTGATCTATGGATTTGCGCTTGTTCTTGCTTTTGCTGGTTTGTATTTTTTCTGGTTCGACGATTTCTTAATTTTCCAGCACCACGTGTTTAAGTCACTTTGGGTTATTGATACGATTAAATACCTGAACTGGACAGAGCTGACTTTGGCTACGGCAGTACCACTTTTGATTTTCATTACCTCTATTTATAAAGTTCGGAAGCTTGGCAAGTACATCAATTTTCAGGAGAAGATTCAGCAGGTGATGCTCATGTTTTTCCTTTCGGGCTTTTTGGCATTGATGATGGCCAGAGAGGTTTCTACTTATCAGCTCATATTTTTTGTACCAACAGTAGCCTTTTTTGTTGTGCATTATTTACTGCTTATCAAACATTGGTTGATCGCAGAACTGAGTGTTGGGATCATAGTGATTTTAATATTGTTTAATCACTTATTAATTTCCAAAAAATGGTTTCATGTGGATCAATTTGTTAGTTATGAACCTGTGATGATTGAAAAAAGTGTTTACGGTAAGCTGGTAAATGGTAAGAAAGTTTTGGTTTTGGGAGATGAGCTACACCATTATAAAAATGCGTCTCTGGCCACACCTTATCTCAATTGGCGACTGAGTCAGATTCAGTTGAAACATCTCAATTACTATGACAATAGCGCGGAAGTCTTTGTGAATTTTAGTGAAGACTTGCCAGAGGTGATCATTGATCAGGAAGAATCCATGCCCGAATTGCTGGGAACTATGCCAACCATAGCCTCGCAATACATTCATCACGAGGGATATCCAGAAATTTATTTATTGAAGGAGTAGTGCTGTATCAGCAAGAAATCTTGTCCACTCTGTTTTGGTGTCTGCCACCTTCAAAGTCAGTGGATACGAAAGCTGATACCATTTCCTTGGCTGTATCTAGAGAAACAAATCTGGCAGGAATTGCCATCACATTGGCATTGTTGTGCTGGCGCGCAAGTTCTGCCAATTCTTTTTGCCAGCACAGTGCCGCACGAATGCCCTGGTGTTTGTTGGCAGTCATAGCCACACCATTGCCACTTCCACAAATCAAAATGCCAAGTTCGTTGTCAGACTTTTCAATTGAAGCAGCCAAAGGATGCACGTGATCTGGGTAGTCCACAGAATCAGCTGAATTAGGGCCGAAATCCTGTAGGGTATGTCCTTGTGCTTCTAGCATTGAAATAATTTCCTTTTTGTAATCAAATCCAGCGTGATCTCCTCCTATGGCAATTTTCATGGTAATGGGTTTTGCTTATAAAATTAATCTAAATCTCTTGATATTTTCTTGTACGTATTATTCGAAATCATAATACTAAACTGATACAATCCGATCAATGGAATGGCTATCAGAATCTGGCTAAATGGGTCTGGTGGTGTGAGCATGGCTCCAAGTAAAAAGATGACCACAATCCCATGCTTCCTATAGTTTCTCATGATGTCTGGTGTGAGTAGCCCAGCTTTTGTCAAAAAGTAAACGACCATGGGCAACTGAAACAGCAATCCGCAGGCCAACACAAGTGTAGTAATAGTGGATACATAGGAAACAATGTCAAACTCGTTTAATATGGAAGGATCCAATTGGTAGTTGGCCAAAAAATTCACTGAAAGGGGGGTAAGGATCAGATACCCAAAAAGTACGCCAATAGTAAACAAAAGGCTCACATAGAAAACTGCACCACGGGCTAGTTTTCTTTCCTTAATATAGAGACCAGGACTAATGAACCTCCATATTTCCCAAAACGCATAGGGAAAGGCCGCTATAATACCCACTGCAAATGAGGAGGTAATATGCATGGTAAACTGCCCAGTCATTTGACGACTCTGAATAATGAACGGCAACTGATCAATGCACAAAGCTTCTATCTGAATGAGTTCAGATAGATAGCAGAGTTGCTGATAAGTCCAAAAATCAATTCTAGAAGGCCCTAGGATCAAGGTGCCAAATACGAATTCTTTGGAAACGAAAGCCGCAATAGTGAACACACTAATGGCAATGAAGGCACGAATGATGTGCCATCTCAATTCTTCGAGATGATCCAAAAAGGACATCTCAGTTTGTTCCGCAAGGTGTTGTTGATCCGGGGGCAGTTGCTGCATCTACTTATACTAGAGAATCCAAATGCTTGTATAACGGAAAGTCAGCCATCCAGTTGTTGACTTGTCCTCTTACTGCAGTTAGGTTCTCTTCACTTTCTGGATTCATCAAAACAGTATCAATCAAATCCACAATTTTACTCATATCTGCTTCTTTCATACCTCTGGTTGTGACAGCTGCAGAACCCACTCTGATACCAGATGTTACGAATGGAGATTTGTCGTCGAATGGCACCATATTTTTGTTGACAGTGATGTCTGCTTTAACCAAAGAATTTTCTGCCAGTTTACCAGTCAGGTCTTTTGATCTCAAATCTATCAGGGCACAGTGGTTGTCCGTACCGCCAGAAATCACGTGATATCCTTTACTCATGAAAGCTTCCGCCAAAGCACGACCATTTTTCTGAACCTGGACAATATAGTTCATATAGTCATCAGAAAGTGCTTCTCCAAAAGCGATAGCTTTGGCTGCTATGATGTGCTCCAATGGGCCGCCTTGTGTGCCTGGAAATACACCAGAGTCCAATAAAGCCGTCATTTTTCTCAATTCACCTTTTGGATTTTTAAGGCCAAATGGATTTTCAAAATCTTCTCTCATTAAGATCATTCCACCTCTTGGGCCTCTCAAGGTCTTGTGAGTTGTAGTAGTAATGATGTGACAGTATTCTAGCGGATCGTTCAATAATCCTCTGGCAATCAATCCTGCAGGGTGAGAGACATCTGCTAGCAGGATAGCACCCACCTCGTCAGCCACTTCACGGAATTTAGCATAGTCCCAGTCTCTACTATAGGCAGATGCACCACAAATGATCATTTTTGGCTTTTCTTTCTTTGCTACTTCTTCGAGTTGATCGTAGTCTATTCTGCCAGTTTCTTTGTCTACACCATAGAAATGTGGTTCGTATAGTTTTCCTGAAAAATTTACGTGTGAACCATGTGTCAAGTGACCTCCATGAGAAAGATCAAATCCCAAGATTTTATCACCTGGTTTTAAGCATGCAAGCATCACAGCAGCATTGGCCTGAGCACCAGAATGAGGCTGTACGTTAGCCCATGTAGCTCCAAACAATTCTTTGGCTCTTTCGATAGCGATATTTTCGGTCTGATCTACCACCTCACATCCGCCATAATACCTTTTGGCTGGTAATCCTTCAGCGTATTTATTGGTCAATACACTACCTGCGGCTTCCATCACTTGAGCGGAAACAAAATTTTCCGAAGCGATCAATTCTAAGCCATTCTCTTGGCGTTGTCTTTCCTTTTCGATTAAGTCAAAAACTTGTTGGTCTCTCTGCATGATTTATGAATTTCTATGAAGCGCAAAAATACGAGATGACTAGATGTAAACAAAGAAAACCACTAGGCTGGAGAAGAAAATTGTAAGATTGGGAAAATTTGAATTGAAAAATGGAAATATCGTATGATTCTTATGTTTCTACCATTCAGTTTTGCCATTTATTCTGTATATTTTCCGATCTATTTGAAAGGTCTTACTTGTATTATTCCATAAACTGGCGCAGTTCGTAATAATAAAATAACCTAACACCTATCGGTCAAAATAGACCATGTGCAAAAGTCGATGAGTGAGATAGACATCCAGAAAAACTTACTTAGTGTAGTCAAATACCCAATTTTCAGAATTGATAAGCATGGGGTGATATTGGAATGTCACATTCATAAGGATTTCAATGCACTACCCTTTACAGGAAATTTGGTGGGAAGAAATATTAATGAGTTCGATTATTTGCCCAATGGGGTAGATGTGATAAAGTTCTGTTTGGACAATCAAAAATCAGAAGTCACCTACTTTTCTGTACCAGAACGAGAGGGTGATGGAAGATATTTTGAGGTCGAAATAGAGCCCTCTTCTGCCAGTGAGGTGATAGCTTTAGTTAAAGAAATTACAAATAGAAAAAAACGAGAAGCTGAACTCATCCAATATTATAACCTGATTCAGGACATTTATCAGGGTACAGCTTCTTCTACAGGCCATGCGTTTTTAGATCATTTGACACGTCAGTTTTGCAAGGCATTTAATGGAGATTATTCATTTATTGCCTTATTTGAAAATGAAGGCTTGAGTGCAGTGTCTTTCTCCACTTATAACAAGATGTTGGAAAACGAAACCTTTGATATAGCAGGGTCTCCTTTTGAACATCTTCATCATCAAGAGATCCTAAGTATTCCTGCAGATTGTCAATTGGTATATCCGACCTTCGAACCATTCAAAAAATATGATGTCCAAGGATTTATTGGAATTCCATTATTTTATCCTGATCATCAGGACAAGCCAGCTGGTGTGATGTGTGTATTGTTTCAGAAATACTACCACACTTTTCAGCATTATGAAAAAATACTCAGAATTTTTTCAACCAGGGCGATTACAGAACTTGATCGAATCAGAAGAACCAAGCAACTCGAGGAGAGTGAGGAAAAATTCAAAGCGCTTTATCATAATACTCCTGCACTGTTCAATTCGGTAGATGCGGAAGGTCATATCATAGAAGCGGGGGATTATTTTTTAGAAACTACTGGCTATACACGAGAGGAGGTAATAGGTAAGATGGCTTTTGATCTTCTTACACCCGAGTCTAAGTCTTATGGGATGACAAAGGTCTTTCCTGAATATGTCAAAACTGGATACTGCAAGGATGTGCCTTTTCAGTTTGTGAAGAAAAATGGAGAGGTGATGGATGTTTTATTTTCATCTGTTGTGGTAAAAGACAATCAAGGGAATTTTGAAAAATCTCTAACCAGTCTTCAGGACGTTACAGAAATCAATAAAAGAAGGAGAGAGATTATCAGAAGTGAGTCCAGAGTTTCAGATGATGCCCAGCGTCTACAGTCTTTGTTTGATCATTCACCCGTTGGTATAATCATTCACTCTAAAGGCATTATTAAGAAAATAAATGCGGAAGCAGTCAGATTGACAAAGGCCAAATCCGCTAAGCAGATTTTGGGAAAGAGTCCAATGGATTTTATTCATCCAGACTCTCATGAAGTGGCGAGTCAGCGTATACATAACATTTATACAAAGAAAACAGCTCATAAAAATGAGCAGAAGTTTATATGCATGGACGGCAGCATCATCTGGGTAGAGGCTATGGGCACTTTGATCTCTTTCGAGGGAGAACCAGCCGTGCAAATAGCCATTTATGATATTACGGATAGAAAATTGGCTCAGGAGAAGATTTTGGAGAATGAAAAAAACTTAAAACACTTAAATAATCATCTAACCAGGCAAAATCATCAATTGGAGGAATTTGCGCATATCGCTTCTCATAACCTCAGAGCGCCAATCACAAATATGATGTCTCTGATTCAAATCAAAGAAAGTGATCAAGATGCGGCTACAGAATTATTTGTTTGGGAAAATCTGAAGAAAGGTGTTGCCAACCTGGATGAAACAATTGTAGAACTCAATGAGGTAGTGAAGTCCTCATGGGAATTGGACAAGCGAAAAAGAAAAGTTAGACTGTCTAGTGCGCTCAACAAAATACTTGCGAGTATCAAAAACGAATTATTGGAATCAGAAGGGGAGATAGAAAGTGATTTTACTGCTTTTGATGAGATTACCTACCCAAAAGTTTATATTGAAAGTATTTTGATTAACTTGATAACTAATGGTCTGAAGTATGCTGACCCCAAAAGAAAGCTGATAATTCAAGTCAAAACTACTTTGCATGACGGAATGAAAAGACTGGAAGTGAAGGATAATGGTTTGGGAATTGATATTAATAAATACGGGAGTAAAATATTTGGCCTAAGAAAAACCTTTCATAACCATCCTGATGCTCGTGGTGTTGGACTCTTTATCACTAAGGCGCAAGTGGAGTCCATGGGCGGAACGATCAGAGTTGAGAGCGAAATGGGGAAAGGATCGAATTTTATTATTAATTTTGGGGAAGGTTAATCTTAACCTACTAACAACCAGCTAAAAAGTAGCGCTTGATTTTAGGAATTGTTGTAAATGAGCGAGAAAAAGAAAATTGCGGTAATTGATGATGATGAAGTTTTTCAACTGATCATCAAAAAGCAAATCGAGATGAAAAATATCGAATGCGATATTCTGAACTTTTATAATGGTCAGGAGGCTATCGATTTTTTCAAAAAATTAGAAACTGAAGGAGCCAATGGCAATGCACCAGATTTGGTCATGCTGGACGTAAATATGCCTGTCAAGGATGGATGGGGCTTCTTGGAAGATTATGCCCACATCTCTAAGGATATCAAAAGCAAAATCAGTTTGTATATGGTCACCTCATCTGTGATTCAATCGGATATAGATCGAGCTGGTGATAACCAAGATATTGTTGGTTTTGTGAGCAAGCCACTCACCAATGAGAAGCTTGAGGAAATCTTCTCCTAAGCTTTTTCTAAGTTTTCATTTCCATTTGTAAGAATTGTGAAGGGGCGGGCACTAATGAATGTTCGGTTGAATTTCTGTGTCTTGCACAGAGTGGTTAGTTTAGACGAACCAGATCAACTGACATTAAACGAAAACCCTTTACTACCTTATGAAACTCGAAATTAAAAACCTATCTAAAACTTATGCCAATGGTGTCCATGCACTCAAGGGTGTAAATCTTGAAATTAATACTGGAATGTTTGGTCTGCTCGGACCAAATGGTGCAGGAAAGTCCAGCTTAATGCGAACCCTAGCTACCCTACAAGAACCTGACACGGGTTCCATAACCTTTGGGGAGATAGACGTACTCAAACAAAAAGATGAGGTAAGAAAATTATTGGGCTATCTGCCACAGGAGTTTGGTGTTTATCCAAAAATATCGGCTGAAGTACTACTAGATCATTTGGCGGTGTTGAAGGGCGTTACTAAGCGATCAGAGCGGAAAGAATTGGTCGCTTCCTTATTGCAAAAAACCAATTTGTACGATTCTAGGAAGAAGAATTTAGGAGGATTTTCTGGAGGTATGAAGCAGCGATTTGGTATTGCTCAGGCTTTACTTTGCGACCCTAAGCTGATCATAGTGGATGAGCCCACTGCCGGACTTGATCCTGCTGAGAGAAATAGGTTTCATAATCTATTGAGTGAACTGGGAGAAAACACGGTGGTGATTTTATCAACTCACATCGTGGATGATGTGAAAGAGCTGTGTACAGATATGGCTATCATTAACAAAGGAGAAGTACTTTTAAAAGGCAATCCAATCGAATCTATTGATACCATAAAGGGCAAGATTTGGAGAAAGGTGATAGAAAAAACAGAGCTTGAAGACTATAAAGCAAATTATAAAGTGGTGTCCGAGAAGCTGATTTCTGGAAAACCTATTATTCATGTTTATGCTGAAAGTCTCCCTGATGCTTCCTTTGAATCAGTAGCTGCCGACTTGGAGGATGTGTACTTCGCTCAGATATTTGGTGCCGAGCAAGGTGCTGTACAAGAAGTAGTTGCAGTTTAATCTTTTCGAATTAAAATTTTTAAGCCATGTTTTTTGAAATATTCAAATTCGAATTGAAGTACAGGTCGAAGCGACCTGCAACTTATATCTATTTTGGAATTCTTTTCCTGATGGGATTCCTGGCTATGACCACAGATATTGTACAAGTTGGTGGTGCAAATGCTATGGTAAAAGAAAATGCACCAGCTGTTTTGGCTACCATGACGATGAATATGTTTTTGATCGTGATGTTCATGGCCTCCGCCGTAATGGGTGTAGCAGTGTTGAGAGACTTTGAGCACAGGACGGAGTCCCTTATGTTTAGCAATCCAATCAAGAAGCGAGACTATTTATTTGGAAGATTTGCAGGATCATTTGTGGTCATGGTTTTGATCGCCAGCGGGGTGACTGTAGGATTTGTACTGGGTGAGTTTTGGCCAGGGATAGGTACTTGGTGGCCAGCACGAGAAGCTGATAAGCTTTTGCCCTTTAATGCTTGGTATTATTGGCAACCATTTTTTGTTGTCATTGTTCCAAATTTATTTTTTACTGGGGTACTTTTCTTTGCCAGTGGTTCACTGAGTAGAAATATGTTGGCAGTCTATACGCAAGGCATTGGTTTTTTTGTCCTCTATAGAATTGCGAGAAATTTTACTGGTGATCTTGATAATAAACTAACTGCAGCTATAGTAGATCCAATGGCCTCCAGTACTGTTCGATACATGACACAGTATTGGACAGTTTCCGAGCAAAATTCATTGCTAATTCCACTAGAAGGTGCATTCTTATGGAATCGAATACTGTGGGTTTCACTTGGTGTCATAGGACTGATAGTGACCTATTATGGTTTTAATTTCAATGTTGTCCGAACGCCATGGTTTGCAAGAAAGAGAAAAGCGGAGATTGAGAAAGAGGAGCAAACCGTTCACGTGAATATTCCTACTGTATCACGGCAATTTGGCTTTGGAGCAGTCCTAAAGCAATTATTCAAACAAACGATATTCTATTTCAAAGTGGTAACGAAAGAAGTTACTTTTTTGGGTATCGTACTTAGTGGATTGGCACTGATTTTTATCAGTTCTACGAATATGAATAGGATGTATGGTGCCAATACCTATGCGAGCACCTATGCTATACTTGAGCTGATCAGTGGGTCTTTTAATATCTTCTTTGTCATTATAGGGGTATTCTTTTCTGGCGAGCTAATCTGGAAGGAGCGCGCAGTAAAAATGGATTTGATTTATGATTCCATGCCTGTGACAGATGCCATCAACTTACTGAGCAAGTTCTTTGGAATGCTGATGGTCTATATCGTTTTGATTTTGACTTTGATATTGTCTGGTGTTATTATCCAGACTGCCAAGGGGTATTATGATTATGAAATAGGTCTTTACTTTTCTGATCTGTTTTCTTCCACACTTTCATTTCTGACCATATTTACCATGTTGTCCTTTTTTATTCATGTGATGGTGAATAATAAGTTTTTGGGGCATGCCATAATTATTCTATTCTTCATCACTACTGGTATTTTATCATCTATTGGGTTAGAGCATAGCTTGTTCCAGTTTGGTTCTGCTGACTTGGGTACTTATTCAGATATGAATGGCTATGGCCATTATGTGACTTCATTTTCTTGGATGGATTTGTATTGGTTTGGATTTTCATGTCTGCTGATGGCTTTGGCTATATTCTTTGCTGTTCGGGGTTCTGAGTCCTTGTTGAGTACAAGATTTAAAATTGGCAAACTTCGATTGACGAAGCCAGTAGTCACATTTATTCTAAGTTCGTTGATGATTTTTGGCCTATCTGGTTGTTACATCTATTACAATACGAACGTGCTGAACGAATATCAGAACAGTGATGATCAAGAGGAACAACAGGCTGCTTATGAGAAGCAATTGAAGCAGTATGTTACCCTTGTCCAACCAAAAATTGTGGACGTTAATCTGAGTGTTGATATTTATCCTGAGACAAGAGATTTTGTAACCAAAGGCTATTATATAATAACCAACAAGTCAGAAGAAACCATATCAGATATTCATATCCAGGGGGGTAATGATGCGAGTTTGAAAATAACCGAACTCGATTTTGAAGGAGGAGCAGAGGTTAAGGAGTCATTCGATGAGTTTAAATACACCATTTATTCCTTGAACAAACCTATGAATCCTGGTGATTCGATTCAAATGGATTGGACTGTCGAATTTAAGACTGTAGGTTTTGTGGAAAGTGGTTCCAATACCAATGTAGTTTACAATGGCACCTTTTTCAACAACACCATGTTCCCTTCCTTTGGATACAATGAGCGTTTTGAGTTGACGGATATTGACAAAAGAAAGGAGCAAGACCTACCTGAGAAGGAGAAAATGCTCGAAAGAGATGACCCAAGGGGATTGGCTATGTCATTGCTTACAGACGATGCTGACAGAGTAAGTTTTGAGATTGTGATGAGTACTACTCCTGATCAAATAGCAATTGCTCCAGGTTATCTACAGGATCAATGGATCAAGGACGGAAGAAAGTATTTCCATTACAAAATGGACAAACCCATTCTTCCTTTCTTTTCAATGATATCAGCACGCTATGAGGTAAAAAGGGATATTTGGGTAAGTGCAGAGGGTGATTCAGTCAATTTGGAAATTTACTATCACAAAGGTCATGAATACAATTTGGATCGAATGATGAAAGCAATGAAGAAGTCTTTCGATTATTTTTCTACTCATTATAGTCCTTATCAATACAGTCAAATGCGAATCATGGAGTTTCCAAGATATTCATCTTTTGCTCAATCATTTGCCAATACAGTTCCATTCTCTGAAGGCATAGGGTTTAATCTGAAAATAGAGGAAGACGATGTAGACATGGCCTACTATGTGACATCTCATGAATTAGCGCATCAATGGTGGGCACATCAAGTGACTGAGGCCAGAGTGCAGGGCAATGCCATGTTGTCTGAAACGATGTCACAATATTCGGCACTGATGGTGATGAAGCAGGAGTATCCACCCGAAATGATGCAGAAATTTTTGAAGCATGAATTAGACAGATACTTAAGTGGGAGAAGATCAGAAACTTTGCAAGAGCGGCCACTAGATATGGTGGAAGGTCAGGGTTACATTCATTACCGAAAGGGTTCTGTAATCATGTATGCCTTCCAGGATTATATCTCTGAGGATAGCGTGAATGCTGCGTTGAAGAGATTTATAGCCGATTATGCTTATCAGGAAAATCCTTATGTAACCTCAGATATGCTTGTCAGCTATTTCAGGGAAGTGACACCAGACAGCCTCCAATATATCATTGACGATATGTTTGAAAACATCACATTGTTTGAAAACAAGGCTAAAACAGTGAATTACAAAAAGGTAAGTGATGATCAATTTGAATTGAATATGACCTATGAAGCCAAGAAGCTCAGAGCAGATAGTCTGGGCAATACATCTGAAATTGTCATGGAGGACTGGGTAGATATTGGTGTTTTTGGGAAGCCCACAGATGGTGAAAAGGATCGATTGATTTACTTGAAGAAGCACAAAGTCACGGCAGGAGAAAGCTCCATTCAAATAATATTGGATGAAGAGCCAATAAAGGCTGGAATAGACCCTATCAACAAATTGATAGATCGAAATCCAGATGACAATGTGAAGTCAGCTAATGAAAGTGTCGAAAGTTAGAAAAGATTAAAGGAGCCGAAAGGCTCCTTTTTCATTCCTCCCTTTCGAAGTAAAGCGTATAAAAATTCTGCTTTCTGTTTTCATCAAAGCCACGCTCTATATTTTTCCGGTTGCCATGTACATAGACATGAAAACTCTTGTCTAGTTTGATTACAGAACGGATAAACCGCTTCGTGTTTTTGATGGCGGGCTTAGAAATGTCGAAATGCCCCAGATTGAGTTCTGGCTGTTCGACTTGCTTCTTTTCTTGAAAATTTTCGAAATGTTCTATAAGCTCAGGTGCCTGAAGTATAGTTTCCTGATAGTCTGATTGATCAAACTGGTCATTGGCTTTGATGTAATCAATGGATTCATTTACAAATGCGATTTTCTCTGTTTTGGTCTGCCCTGCAAAAGCTTCTTGGGCAAACTCTTGCATGTTGTTGATGATGCTTTGTGTGTGGAAGTACTCATCATTGAAGGGCTCTACACCCAAAAAGTCTTTTTGCCAATATTGCGCATTGCCAGATTTATTGGTTTTGTCCACCATCATGGTTTGATACCCAGTGTCTTCGTCAGTATTGAAAATGATCAGCCCCTTGTCCAATTTATTGATACTGATACCTTCTTCACTACTGATATCAAATACGCCACCATGCCCCATGATTTTGATATAAGTATCTTTATTTTCTACTTTGAAAATACCCACTGCGTCAGTGACTTCATCTCCCAAGACACAGTCTTCAAAATAAGTCACCATCACGTCGCCATCTTTTATGTTTTGATTTCTGGAATGGGCGTAAAGATGCTTGGCAATTGCTATAGATTTTTCGTGCAAATGATTGGGAGAATCGAATATGGCCTTCACAAAATTATAAACCTCATTGTATTCCAAAGACGTCTCATGAGCAAATCTAAATCGCTCTTCAGCCTTAAATGATTTAAAAAAGTATTTGACCAATAGCTGATTGAGATCTCTGTCGGCAATGTTCAATGCTTGTGTAGAATTGATCAGGCCGTCATCTTCTGTAATTTTGTGAATAGCCAACGACTTGAGTACAACTTCAGTGGATATATCCATAGGTTTTAGATAAAATAAGGAAACTCAAAATACTATGTAATCAGGTGTAATTCCAAATGGAAGATTACCTTAGATAGGCACCAGACCTAATGTCAGCCAGCCATTGCTGATTTTCCAAATACCAGTCAACTGTTTTCTCCAAACCTTCTTCGAATTGTAAAGAAGGTTTCCAGTTGAGCTCTTTAGATATTTTGGTAGAATCAATGGCATACCTATGGTCATGTCCTGCACGATCTGTCACAAAGGTAATGAGCGATTCACAGCTGCCAGTTGCACGACCCAATTTCTTGTCCATGATTTGACAAAGTAGTTTTACCAAATCTATGTTTTTCCATTCGTTAAACCCACCTATGTTGTAGGTATCTCCTGATCTTCCTTGATGGAAAACAACATCAATCGCCGTGACGTGGTCGTGTACAAAAAGCCAGTCTCGAATATTCTCACCTTTGCCATAAACGGGTAAAGACTTTTCATCCATAATATTTTGAATGCAAAGGGGGATCAGTTTTTCAGGAAACTGATTGGGGCCATAGTTGTTGGAGCAATTAGAGATTACAATGGGCAGCTTATATGTATTGCTATAAGCCCTTACAAAGTGATCAGAACTGGCTTTAGAGGCTGAATAGGGTGACTGAGGGTCGTAAGCAGTCGTCTCATAGAAAAACTCTCCATCACTGAGTGAACCATAAACCTCATCTGTAGAGATATGATAAAATAGTTTGTTAGAAAAATCATTGGCCCAACATTCACAACAAGCATTAAGAAGATTGACAGTTCCTATAATATTTGTATTGACAAAGGCTAGCGGATTCTCAATAGACCGATCAACATGAGATTCAGCAGCCAGGTGAATTACGCTATCAAATTGATGTTTTTTGAAGAGGTTATCTATTAATTGAGCGTCACAAATGTCTCCTTTCACAAAGCTGTAATTTTTCGCCTCTCTGATCTCAGATAGATTGTTTGGATTGCCAGCGTAGGTGAGTTTGTCCAGATTGACAATCTCATAATTTGGATATTGGTCAACAAAATATTTCACTACATGTGATCCTATAAATCCAGCGCCACCAGTGATTAATATCTTCTTGTCCATCAATTGTTTGCTAAAGTTTTTTGCCAATTCCAGGCATCTAATAATGCTTGTTCCAGACTGATTGTTGCTTCCCAACCGAGCAGTTTCTTTGATTTAGTGGCGTCCGCATAAACAGCTTCCACGTCGCCATTTCTTCTTTTGCCAATCGTGTAATTGAGTTTTTGAGCACTTACTTTTTCGAATGCAGTAATTAATTCCAAAACTGTGTTTCCATGGCCAGTGCCAATGTTTACGGCTTCGCAAGTGCCTTCGTTCTCGTTTAGTAAAAACGCTAAGGCTTTTATATGTGCTTTGGCTAAATCTGTCACATGAATGAAGTCTCTTACACAACTCCCATCCTTGGTATTGTAATCGTCCCCAAATACAGTTAGACCATCTCTCAGGCCAGCTGCAGCTTGAGTAATGAATGGTACCAAGTTGCTAGGAACTCCTACTGGCAGTTCACCAATTAATGAAGATTCATGCGCTCCAATAGGATTAAAATACCTGAGTAGTATTGATTTGTATGATGGGTCAGCTTTTGATAGATCCTGAATGATTCTTTCACAAACAATTTTTGTTGTGCCGTATGGAGATTCAGCATTTTTGATCATGGCCGATTCATCAACTGGCAGCGAATCAGGTGTGCCATACACAGTGCAAGAGGAAGAAAACACCAAATTTGAGCACTTGTGCTTTGTTGAAGCTTCAAGTATTGAGGTCAAACCTCCTAGATTATTGTTGTAATATTTGAGAGGTTCTGCTACAGACTCCCCTACTGCTTTGCTAGCTGCAAAGTGGATGATTCCGTCAATTTGATCTTCTGAAAAGATGGTGTCTAAGAGTTGAGCATCTCGGCAATCTCCATGATAGAATGTGAGGGTCTGATTGGTTATTTTCTCAATTCTATCCTTGATCCACATCTCAGAATTACTAAGGTTGTCAAGAACTATTGGGTGAAAACCTGAGTTTATTAGTTCCACGCAAGTGTGAGAACCAATAAACCCAAGTCCACCTGTTACAAGTACGTTTTTCATTCCTAGCCGTTGATAGTAGCTCGACCAATGCTGTGATAGGTATAACCTAATTCAGCCATGGTTTCCGTGTTATAAAGATTTCTACCATCAAAAATTAATTTACTTTTCAATGCACCATCTAGTTTGGCGAAGTCTGGCGTGCGGAATACTGGCCATTCAGTCATGATAAGCAATGCATCAGCATTCTGGGCTGCATCGTATTCGTCATTGCAAAACTCAATTTGGTCACCAAATACCTCCTTTACATTCTCCATGGCTTCCGGATCGTATGTTTTGATTTTTGCTCCAGCTGCTAATAGTTCTTGGATATTTAGCAATGAAGGCGCTTCTCTAATATCATCAGTATAAGGTTTGAAGGCCAATCCCCAAACAGCGAATGTCTTTCCTGACAAATCCCCATTGTAATGCGTTTTGATTCTATCGATCAATTTCATTTTTTGAGATTCATTCTTGTTCATTACGGCCGTTAGAATTTCGAAGTCATAATTCACTTCTTTGGCAGATTTGGCCAAGGCCTGAACATCCTTTGGGAAGCAACTTCCTCCGTAACCAATTCCGGCGAATAAGAAACGTTTGCCAATTCTAGAATCTGTTCCCACTCCTTTTCTTACCGCATCAACATCAGCGCCTACCAGTTCGCACATATTGGCGATTTCATTCATGAATGTGATTTTAGTTGCAAGAAATGAATTGGCTGCGTACTTGGTTAATTCAGCAGATTTTTCATCCATTACAATGATTGGATTTCCCTGTCTCACCAAAGGGGCGTACAAGTCATCCATGATTTTTTTAGCACGATCTGATGATGTGCCTATAACCACTCTGTCAGGTTTCATAAAATCATCTAGAGCAACTCCTTCTCTGAGAAACTCTGGATTTGACACAACGTCAAAATCTACGTTAGCACCCTTTTTAATGTTAGCAGTTACTTTTTCCGCGGTTCCTACTGGCACTGTGCTTTTATCCACGATTACAGTATACTCTTCGAGTAATGGACCTAGATCATTAGCTACTCCTAATATATATTTTAGATCTGCTGATCCATCCTCACCTGGAGGCGTTGGCAGAGCAAGGAAAATAATTTTTGCTCCTTTAATTCCTTCCGACAGACTTGTTGTGAACTCAAGTCTTCCTTGTTTGATATTTCTTTCGAAAAGTAAGTCCAGACCAGGCTCATAAATAGGCATGACTTTGTTTTTAAGTTTTTCAACTTTCTTTTCGTCAATATCTATACAAGTCACATGATTTCCTGTTTCCGCAAAACATGTCCCAGTAACCAAGCCAACATATCCGGTTCCTACTACAGCAATCTTCATATTTTAAGTTATTTTTTTAAAGGCGCAAATCTAAAGTGAATGAGATTAAAATCCAGATTCATTGAGATATTAATGGTTGAATTGTGGTTTTCTTTTTTGGCAAGTTGTGAGACCGTTTTGAAGGGGTATTTTTCCCGGTAATCAAACATTATTTCAGTCAACCATTATATATAGCGAAAATATTTTCTATTATTGCCTTTAACAATTGATAACCAACAAGATAAGATGAATAATATTAGCGAAAATACGCCGGAATTGGTTGCTGAAAACTGCCAAATGATCAAGGATATGGTTCATGATTTCTGTGAAAAGGAAATCAGACCCAATATCATGAAATGGGATGAAAGTCAGGAATTCCCAATTCAACTTTTTAAAAAGCTTGGAGAACTGGGATTAATGGGAGTTTTGGTACCTCAAGAATATGGTGGGTCGGGATTTGGTTATCACGAATATGTAACTGTTGTTTCTGAAATTGCTAAAGTGTGTGGTTCTATAGGATTGTCTGTTGCCGCTCATAATTCATTGTGTACAGGACACATCATGCAGTTCGGCAATGAAGAGCAGAAGAAAAGGTGGTTGCCAAAATTGGCGAGTGGTGAGTGGATTGGAGCTTGGGGTCTTACCGAGCCTAACACAGGTTCAGATGCTGGAAACATGAAAACAACTGCAGTGAAAGATGGTGACCATTGGGTGATTAATGGAACCAAGAACTTCATCACGCATGGGATCTCAGGAGATGTGGCGGTTGTAATGACTCGAACTGGGGAGCCTGGTGATTCTCATGGAATGACTGCTTTTGTAGTCGAACGTGGAACTCCTGGTTTTTCTGGAGGCAAGAAAGAAGACAAGCTCGGGATGAGGGCTTCGGAAACCGCAGAGATGATATTTGATGATTGTAGAGTGCCTGCTGAAAACCTACTGGGCGAGGTAGGAGAAGGGTTTGTTCAAGCATTGAAAATATTAGATGGGGGTAGAATCTCAATTGCTGCCTTGGGCTTAGGTATAGCACAAGGAGCTTTGGATGCTGCTGTAGCTTACTCTCAAGAAAGACATCAGTTCAATCAGTCCATTTCCAAGTTTCAGGGTATCTCATTTAAAATCGCAGATATGGCTACTCAGGTTATGGCTTCAAGGTTGTTGATCAAGGAGGCTGCAGAACTAAAAAATCAAGGTAAAAGTGTCAATAGAGAATCAGCTATGGCAAAATTACATTCATCAGAAACAGCTGTGAGCGTATCCAATGACGCAGTACAGGTGTTTGGAGGGTACGGTTATGTGAAAGATTTTCCAGTTGAGAAATTCTATAGGGATTCTAAGCTTTGTACGATTGGAGAAGGTACTTCTGAGATACAAAAATTGGTGATTGCTAGAACCTTGTTTGAGAAGTAGAATAAATAAATTAAGATAATTATAGAAACAGGTTGTGAATTAATGACAAGTATCATAAATTTGCAGCCCGTTTAAAAAAATAGAAGATAATGTTAATTATTAACGTAAAGGAAAACGAGTCGGTTGATAGAGCACTAAAAAGGTTCAAAAAGAAGTTTGAAAAAACTGGTGTTTTGAAGCAATTGAGATCTAGAACAGCCTTCAAAAAACCTTCTGTCGCAAGAAGAGAAGAGTTGATTAAAGCAGCTTACAAGCAAAAAATGTACGCCAAAGAAAACTACTAATTTAAGTAGTTTTTGTGCTTGGTTTTTTATAAGTTAGTATAGCCTTAACCAAGGTTATACTAATGATAAAACCATTCCTCAAATACCTTTTACAGGAAAAAAGATACAGTACGCACACTGTACAAGCTTATGAAACTGATCTCCTTCAGTTTCAAGACTATTTGGAATGTATTGATATAGAACTTACCCCTGAAGAGGCAAATCATAAAATGCTTCGCGCTTGGGTAGTTTCATTAATTGAGGCAGATATAAATCCACGATCTGTCAATAGGAAGATTGCCTCCTTGCGATCTTATTATAAATTTCTACTTAAGCGAGAGGCTATCTCAGAAAATCCGGCGACCAAGCTTCGTCCATTGAAGACAGCTAAGGCATTGCCAGAATTTGTCCTCAAAGACGAAATGGATAATCTTTTGGATCGAGTTGAGTTTTCAAATGACTTTGAAGGAACTCGTGATAAACTAATCGTAGAATTACTCTATGGGACAGGTATGCGATTGTCAGAATTGATCCATCTCAAAGATCAAGACGTCGATCATTTTAATCAAAGCATTAAGGTATTAGGCAAAAGAAATAAAGAAAGAATTATTCCCTTGACTTTAGACAACATACGACTGATAGAAGCGTATGGAAAAATAAAGGAGCAAGTGACAACAAGAGAGGATTGGTTGCTCACAACTGACAAAGGAAAAAAGTGCTACCCAATGATGGTGTATAGAATCGTACAGAAGTATTTGGGATACATTTCTAAAGTGTATAAGAAGAGTCCTCATGTGCTAAGGCATACCTATGCCACACATTTATTGAACAATGGTGCTGACCTCAATGCAGTTAAAGATTTGCTGGGTCATTCCAGTTTGGCTGCCACTCAGGTCTATACGCACAATTCTTTGGATAAGCTTAAGTCAGTTTTTGACCAGGCGCATCCAAAGGCTTAAATTATTTTCTAACATTATAAATATTAATCTTATGAAGTTACAGTTTCATTCCCTTCATTTTGACGTAGATCAAAAATTGGTTGATTTCATTCAGAAGAAAGTTGACAAATTAGAGACGTTTTATGATAGGATCATTGACGGAGAGGTGATCTTGAAAGTTGAAAAAGATGAATCAAGAGATAATAAGATCGTAGAGATTAAATTGAATATACCTGGCGGACAGGTGTTTTCTAAAGAGCAGGCAAAGTCATTTGAAGCTGGTGCTGATGAGGCCGTAGAGGCCCTCAGAAGGCAACTAAAAAAGAAAAAGGAAAAAATGTTAGCACATTAGTAGTGTCAAGAATAAAACAAAAAAACCTGATTCATTGAATCGGGTTTTTTTGTTTAGATAAGATTGATATTCATACAAATTGTAGTTTGATACCCAAAATAGGTTGTTTGACCTGTTGTTTTTTTACTGAAGTTTAGTGTCCGTGTAATGCCTATGAGAGCATCATTACTAACTATTATAATCATCATGGTGACCATGGGTGTCCAAGGTCAATCGGCAAAGGAAGTCCAATTTAAAACCAAAGATGGCTTGGCTCTGTATGGAGATCTCTATATAAATCAAAAGGGCAGTCCAATGGTCATGTTATTTCATCAAGCTGGCTCATGTGCGAGGGGGGAATACGAAAATATTATTCCAATTTTGCTTGAGGGCGGTTACAATATAATTGCCGTAGATCAGCGAAGTGGAGGAAGTAAGCTTGGAGGTGTTAATCGAACAGTTGATCAATTAGATGGGAAAGAATATGAATATTGTGATACTTTCCCAGATTTTGAAGCAACGTTGAGTTTCGTGCGATCTGAACTGAATCATTCGGATAAGATCATAGCTTGGGGGAGCAGCTACAGTGCAGCAATGGTGATTCATTTGCTAGCGAATTATCCGGATAAAATATCGGGAGTTTTGGCTTTTTCGCCTGCGTCTGGCGGATCAATGAAGTCATGCAGTCCAAATGATAAGTTTCTAATGTTGAATGGCAAGGCGCTTATACTTCGTCCGCATGAAGAAATGGGGATTCCGTCCGTACAATCACAATTTGAGCTTGCAAAAAGCGCAGGACTTTCCACCTATGTTTCAAAGAATGGGGTTCATGGCGCCTCGATGATGAATACAGAAAAAGTGGAGGGGTCAACTGAGGAAATTTGGAAAGTAGTCTTGGATTTTATGGCTCATCTTTAGTACACCTTTTCTACATTTGGTTAATGAATAACCATTATCTCAACGTGCTGCACCTGACTCCAGGCGCAACTAAGAGTGAAATTAAATTGGCTTACAGACGATTGTCTAAAGCATATCATCCAGATGTAAGCAAGGATGAAAATGCTAAAGCAAAATTTATTGAAATTAATGAAGCCTATAAATTTCTAACAGGGGTAGGCCCTCGACCAGCTACTATACTGTCTAGTGCTCCAGCCTATGATTATGATATTCGAAATCATGCATTTGACGAATGGAGGAGAAGGGCAAAAGCCTATGCGCAACAGCAGGCGAAAGAAGTGGCTAGAAGACAACACATACTGACCAAGTCATTGCTTAGGGGCTTTGAAGTGGTATTGGTTGTCGTAGTAATTTTCAACCTGTTGTTGATTGTAGATAGTCACCTTCCCCTAGTAGCATTCAGCAATGAAGGGGCAAAGGAGCAAACCATTCTTAGATCAAGATCTCCGTACTATGACATTTTAAAAGTAAATAATTATGTCTTGTATTTGCGAGGAGGGGAGTTGGAAGATGTAAGACAGGGAAAATATGAGCGTGCAGTTGTATATGCAACGCCATGGTTCAACAAGCCTATTTTTTTGGATTTGAAAATCCATGGAAGGGAATATAGATTTGAGCAGTATGCTGGAATATTTGGCTTCTTTTCTTTTTTTATCAAATTCATACTTTTGTTAGCCCTGCTTTACAAAGTATTTGTCAGGTCACTTGATAGTCAGCTGAGTATAGCCATCCTGCTTTTGTTCCTGTCTATTTTTCAATTATATCTCTTTCTAAAATATTGATAGATAAAATAAAACTGACCACGGATTACGTGGCCAGTAAACTCAAAAACCAATGACAAGGGTTGATTCATTATCCGAGTTCATAGGAGATGCACCATGTTTATTTTTAATACAAATGGGGCTTGATGAGCATATATTTCTAATCTGTGGACACGACGTTAGAGGCGTGATGATAATGAATCAACCAACTATTGTTAACCTTTTTCAACAGTGCACTTCTTCGCCCCATGCTGCTACCTCGTGGAGAGTGCCATATAGCTAGTGCAAAATTTTCTGAAAGCAATTCTATACTCAAGGAGTTGGGTTTAAGTCCCAAAGTGGATTGTTCAATGCCCTGTTGTTTGAAAAGTTTGGCCATTAGTTTAAAGCCCTGGTTTTGAGCAATTCCGATTTCTTTCTTACCAATTAATAACTTAGGCGTAAAGGTGAATGGGTAGAATACTTTGGCCTCGTAGGTATAACAAGCGACCACTGAATCCACATTCATCCTATCTATTGATCTAATAAATTGATAGACCGCCTGTTTGATTTCAACAGAATCTGCGGCACTAGTATGAATTTGAGTCATATAAGAGTCCCCGCAACTCAGCGTACATATTGCAATTGTAAAAGTTAATATTCTAATAGTAATAACCATAACAGATTAAAAAATTTGATAAAATGGAGGTTCGATTCCGTTCATTCTAAGGTATAATACCAACTTGGAGCGATGATGAGTGACATGATCCCGCAGTCCCATAGCGATGGTTCTTTTGGTTTTGACGGGTTGTCCTCTAAAGAAAAAGAAAGTGAATTCTTCATCAAATTCAGACTCATCAAGGGAGTTCATAAGTGCGATTGATTCATCAAAGCGAGTTTCAAACGCTGATAGTGCCTCTGACTTTGTTTTTGGTACTGGAGCCAGTATGATTAGTTCTCTTTGCTCTTTAAATTCTCCCTGACCGCCAAGAATATACTTGGTTTGAAATTCTAGGATTTTGCTCATATGATCTACTTCTTCCATGAATGTCCTGGCACTATCGTACGGTTTAAACATGTATTTTTCGGGCGGCATGAGCTCCACAACTTCCAAGGTATAAGTTTTCATATTGGATAGGATAATTGCCATTTCGGTTCCGAATTTTGATTGTGCATTTGCCAATTCAGGAATTAGAAAAAGTAGAATTACAAGTTTTTTAATTTTCATGTGATGTAGTGTTAAAGTCAAAATTTCAAATGTGTTGATCTGTTCAATTTGTATGGCTCAATTCGTCAATTATTGTTGGCAAACTCCAACTGATTAAAAAATTGGCTCTTTCGCCTGGAAGGAAATCTGTCATTTGATCGATGAGATAAGCCCTTTCTTTTTCACCAAATTCATTACCCTTCTTAAGAAGTTCAGCCACTGTGGCCTTGTAGGTATCTATATATTTGATTTGCCAATGAAGAATATCCTTGCCGCCAATTTCACCATGCCCTGGATAAATGGTTGTTTTTGGGTGTAACGTCTTAGCCAGTCGAATCAGGCTTTTCTTCCAATTTTCACTATATCCCGATTGAAAAAAGGCATGCATCTGGTTTAAAACCAAATCGCCTACAAATGCATGCTTGGTTTTCTTGTGAGTCACCTCCCAGTAGATGTCGTCTAGTGATTCGCCAGCGCCCATATTATGGCTGTTGAACCTGACATGGTCAATTTTGAAACTGTAGTTGTCATCCACAATTTTTGTAGGGCCAATTCTTGTTTTAGGTATTAAGCTTGAGAGTTGCGGATTCGTGAATCTGGACATGTAGTAGGTGTCGTTTTGTTCTATTTCCTGTGCCACGCCCTTTGAGGACAGAATTGGTGCTTTTGACTCAATAACAGATAATCCAGCATAATGGTCAATATGGCCGTGCGTCAGTAAGATGGAATGGAGTGGTTTGTCAAGTGAATCGATCAATTGGTTGATGGCCTCAGCATGATAGTTGGTCAAGCCAGCGTCAATCAAGACCAAGTGGTTGCTAGTTTCGACTAGGTAGATATTAATGAATCCAATATTTGGATCATGATACCTGTGAACTTGAAAGTCTGTTTGGCCTATACATGAAAAGTAGGTACAGATAAGAAAGACAGTAAGGAGAAATCTGAACATAGCATGAAGTGATTATTTAGCAGAACTAACGCAATCGAATATGATCCAATGAGACAATTGAATGAAAATGAAACGAGTGGTCTCTATTTTGCAATGAATAGGCCATGTTTTAGGAATGAGTGGTATTGGAAGCGAGGAAGTAAGTAGGTTGTTTTGCTTTGCTGTAAAAGCCTATTTTTTTGAGTAAACAGCAAACCATTTGATGACATCTTTCCGCTTGTGCCGACTCACCAAAATGGGCATTGCTGTAGGACTAAAGCCTTTGTCCAAATACAGTAATAATTTTCGATTCTTAGTTTCATGCACAGATTTAATAATTGAACGATTTATGATGTACTGTCTATTCACCCTCAAGAACAACGATTCGTGGAGATTAAAATCGATCTCATTCATAGAGCTGAATTGCGTGGTATAAGAATTAAGATCCATGTCCATCAGAATGACTAGACCGCCTTTAGATTGAATGTACGCCAAGTCCTCAAGATGCAGGGTGATGTGCTTTGATCCAGATTTGAAGTAGATGTAGGTTTTATTGGCGGGTCTACTTGTAGGGATTTGATAGTGTAAACTCATGAATAGCAAAAACTCAATAAATCCAATGCACAACTGCATAATTATTAGCAAAAGGTATTCATTGGTACTTGCGCTCCAGCCAGCAAGAGAGTAGGTAAATAAATAATATAGTGCAGTAAAAGGAGGGATAGTGCAAGTGAAAATAACGAGGCTACCCTTTTTCATTGTACTATTAAAATCCAATGTGATATGGACAAAGCGTTTTGAATAGCTATGGATCAGCTCCGACAGTAGCAGACCAGTTGCAAACAGGAGTGAGAATTTCGAAAGGTTAAATACGTGGTGAATTTCTGTGGACAGAATTTCTTCTGTCACTAATTCTTGTGAGACTGAAGTTGCTAGTAAAAGTCTTAGTATAAGACGAAATATGAAAGGAGATTTCTCCAAGTTCAAGGTAATGTTTTTTCTGTTAAACGTAATGAAATAAAAATGTTGCCTAAATTTATTTCATAAAAATGATATAAATAGTATTTTTTTACATATGCATTCAATAGTAGAAATAAAGACACGTTTATTATATAATTATAGAGATAAGTAAAATATTATATGCAAATTTATAATTGCATATAATATTTTAAACTAAACGATAATAAAATGAAAAGTACATCAAATGCTTTTGCCAAAGTAGGAGCCTCGTCTTATGCACTTTGGGGAGGGCTCAATATTTTAGCTGGTGTTATGCTGTTAGGACAGGCAAGGGCGGGAGAGCTCAAAGATTATTTTTACAACGTGGCGCCAAATATCAACACAGATAGTCTTATTAATGGGTATGACGCTGTGGGTGCTGTGGCTCAGTTTCATGCCTATAATCTGGTTTGGATAGGATTGGTGAGTTTATTTGTTGCGGTTAGGTTCAATTGGAAAAATGAGCGGGTCGGCTTTTGGATAAACTTAATTTTAGGAGGGTTCACAGTGTTAGGCTTTAGTTTGTTTTTATTCTTACCAGATAAAATGCCCATAACGAGTGGCATGCTGATCCCACTATTGTGGCTTGTTGGTCTGGTATTTACACATATTGGATTGCGAATAAAACGAAATTAAAGCTTAGTATATAGCTGCTTGCCTTTACTGACCAAAATGGTTGACCACTCAATGATCTGAATGATTGCTAATTGACAGTATGCTGGTCAAATGAATTGACCTGTTGGTTCCAAAAGAAACCTAACTTCTAGCCAACGAGTCAGTTCATTTGAGTAAAATGCAACAAAAAAATTGCATGATCGTTACAGAGCTTTATTAGCAACAAAAATGTTGCTTATTAATCACTAAAAAAATCATGATAATGGAAGACACACAAACAAAAACGACATTGGGAATGCCTCTAATAGGCCTATTTCAGATGCAAACAGAGTTTTTCACCAATGCCATTGATGGCATATCGACTGAACATGCTCAAAGTAGGATCAGTCAAAACACTAATCATCTCACGTGGCTCACAGGTCATTTGGTTTCGTGTAGATATATGTTGGCAGGCATGCTGGGCCTAAAATTAACTGAACCATATCCTGAGTTGTTTGGCAACCTCAACGGCTTATCAGAAAATGCAGATTATCCCTCTCTGGAAGAGTTAAAACTGGACTGGCCACTAGTCTCAGAAAAACTAATCACTAAGCTGGGTGAAATGAAAGATCATGAACTGACTGCTGATAGCCCAATGGGCGGAAGACTTATTGATATCGTTGAATTTTTCGCTTATCACGAGGCCTATCATATTGGTCAGATGGGCTTTTTAAGAAAATATTTTGGATACAACGCGCTCAAGCATAACTAAATAAGATCAAAACTTAAAACAACAATGATTATGAGTAAAATCAATTATCTGGCTATTATTCTGATATTTAGCCTGTCTCAAAGTTCATTTGGTCAAATGAAAAAGTCTTATGCAGATGAAATGGTAAATCTGATGATCAGTATGAAGCAGTACACATTGGACATCGCGAACCAAATGCCCGAAGACAAATTCGAGTATAAACCCTCTGAATCTGATGAGTTAAGAACGTTTGCAGAACATTATAAGCATGTGAGAAATTTCATGAGTGTACAACTGATGTTTTTGAATGATATACGCCCTGATTTGCAGACGATTGTTCCAAAAAATACGGCCTATGAGAAGACGGTGATTTCAAAGGCTAGGGTGATTAAGGATCTTTCTAAAGAATTTGATCACGTAATCGACTTTTTGAAGAACACAGACGATAAGGAAATGACTGGCACCTACTATTTTTTCTTTGAAAAGGAGCCTGCCACCCGAACGAGGAGACTTATCATTCAAGCCTTAAGAGATCATATCTATCACCATCGCGCTCAGACCTTAATTTATCTTAGAGAAAATAATATAGCACCTGTTGCCTATCAAAGATATTAGTGTTGGTTAATGGTTATTACCTAACCCAACATTTGGGTTAGGTAATATTTTGGTTGCGAATTAATATGGAGAGGATTATCTTAGCAGTATGAATGATAGAATCGAAAAGGAGTACTTTCTAAATGCACCTATCCATAAAGTCTGGAATGCGATTTCCTTGGAAAAGGAAATTAACGAGTGGTTTATTCAAGCCGACTTTAAGGCAGAAGTAGGCTATCAGTATACATTTACACATGAGAGTACGCGAGTGACTGGAGAGGTATTAGAAGTCAATCCTGTTTACGATTTGGTTTATACGTGGATCGTAGGTGGTACCACTGAGGTCACCACTGTCAGGTGGTCACTTGAAAGCAAAGCAGACGGTACCATGTTAAAGATTAATCACTGGGGTTTTAGCAATTACCCTAAGGATTCTGCCGTGGCCATGTTTGACTCGTCAGTCGAAGGATGGGATGCAGTGAGCAATTGGTTGAAGGAATATATAAAGAACTAAATATGCCATTAGCATCTAAGAAAAAACATAGCATATTCAAAGCTATTTCTGATCCTACCCGGCGAGAAATATTTCATATTTTGATCATGGCCTCTGTGGCTCTGTCGATCAATCAGATTGCTGATAAATTTAAGATGAGTCGGCAGGCAGTTACCAGACATATCCATGTACTGAATAAAGCGGGTCTTGTCGACATTGTACCAAAGGGTAGGGAGCGTTATTGTTATGCAGATCCCAAACCACTCAGAGAAATACGTGATTGGGTTAGCTATTATGAAAAATTCTGGGATAATAAAATCAGTGCACTGGATAAATACCTGAAGAAAAAATAAGAAAGTCTATTTCAGCCACTTACATACCCCCAAAAGAAAAACTGACCACGGATTGCGTGGCCAGTAAACTCAAAAACCAAGGCTCTTCTGCGGCATTAAGGTTCGACTTTAACCTGCCAGCCATCATATAAGTCGTCTTTGTTTCCGTCTTGATCCCAGTCGAGCCAAGCAACAAACCGAAGTTCATTTCCCGTCCATTCAAGTTTGTAACTGTTATTGTAATTATCTGAACTTAGAATTAGAGAATCACCATTCAGCTTCCAATATCCTTCTTCTGTACCAAGCCTCTTATTATCCAGTCCAGTATAAGTGGATTGGAAACGACCATCCGAGAAGTACGTGGTTTCTATGGGTTTGATTTGCAATACTGCTTCCCATTGTCCTCTTTGGGCAGTTAGCCATTTGGTGGCCTCTTGATTTTGAAAAGTATTCATTTTCACCTTGAGTGCCGTGTTCTTCCAGGTGCCAATAAGGAGCTCTTTGTTAATGTCAGCAGAAGAGCAGGCCACCAGGCCTAAGCCAAGTAGACATAATACATATTTCATCATTACATTGGGTAGTTGCTCGAAGACTGCACTTCTATTATTTGAGCCGTGTGTCTTTCAGCATGTGCGCTGAGTAGAATTGTCCATTGGTAGGCAGACAATTTGTTGCCCAGAGGACTCGCCCAATAATAGGCATTGAGATCTGCTTCTGTATTCTTTACGAAGTCCATGGTGGCCTTTCGGGCTGCCTTATACTCTGCTATAAATTGCGCAGGAGACTTTAAAGCACCCGTAGGCTCAAACCGCTCATTGGTCTTTCTGCGTTTGCCTTCGCCTCGATCTTTTAGCCCTACGATAATTTCTTCATTAGTAATTAAATCATTGTCATCCACCTGTCGATTGGCTTCATCTGTAATGATCTTATTTTGAATCAGTATCAGAATGTTTTTCTCTGCAATGAGCATGTGTTCACAGACACCGGCAATAGACCAGGTTTCCGAATCTGGTTGATAGTTCCATTGCTCCAACGAGAGATTTTCTACGGCACTAAACGCCAATGACATGGATGAATCAAGATAGTTAGTCGTGTATTTGATTTCTTTTTTTGATAATGAACGATTTGACCCTGCGCTCGTGAGTATCAGAGCCAACATCATAAGTGAAATAGTTTTCATAGTATTTTAAATTTTTGTTCTGGCCATAGTTACGGAGGGTAGGCAACTGAAGCGGAAAAAACATTAAATACTCAAATGAATGGTGGGTGATTTTAGGATGAATGGTCTTATTGCGCCAGCCATTTTTTGAAATCTACGCTGCGATACCTGCTAATCATAGCGGCTGCAGGGATTTCGGGTGCTGAAGGCGATAGTTTGATTTGAAGTTTTTGATTTACCTCTTTCATCACTGTATCTATGGCATGCAGTTTTACTAAATATTGGCGATTTACCTGAAAGAAAGCATCTAGGTTGTGGGTGTCTTTTACGTCATTGAAAGAACTGAATTGGGTCAATATTTTTTTGCCTTCATTGGTGATGAGATAGACCATCCCTGCCTGTGAGTAGAGGTAGGCAATATCAGTTTCGTCAACCAACTGTGTTTTCCTTCCACTGGCTATTTGCCAAATCTGCACGGATGCGATAGTTTCCGTTTGCTTCTGAGATAAGTATAAATCTCGCGTTATGAAATACAAGGTCTCCAATAGAATGATCAACTCAGCAACGAGTAGAGAAGACAAGAATCGAGTAATTGGGGTAACTATCCCAAACACAAAATAGTTGATGCTGTAGACCAAAGTACCAAAAACTGCAGCAGTCAATAGGCTAGATATGAGCAGTTGGCGGGCAATGCTGGGTTCATTGGTCAAATGGCCGAAGTGTCGTTTTTTAAGTAGACTATAGCAGGTATAATTGGTTTCACAACAAATGGCACAGATTAATAATATAAACGAAAATGTGAGCAGCGGAAATTGATAATTTGGGTCGAAGGGTAGTTTTTTGTAAGCAACGAGATGTGTCAAGACCAATGCCAGAACTGGCAAAATCAAATAACGCAACAGCCGTGTATTGGTGTGATAGAGTTTTGTGAGCATGGTTTTTAGCTTACGCAAAAAATGGACTTCAGGTTAAATTGTATTTCCTTTCATTTTGCAGAACTAATTGGGTTCGTGTTCGTATATTACCTCTGCAAAGTAATAGTATATAAGATGAAAAGAACTGCAATTGGCGAATTCGAAGAAATGGTGTTGCTGATGGTCTTGATCCTGCAGGATGAAGCCTATATGATCAGCTTGCAAAATGAATTGTTGGAGAAGGCCAATCGCTCCATCACTATGGGAGCGTTGCATACGACCTTGTCTCGTTTAGAGAAGAAAGGACTGCTGTCCTCTGAAATGGGAGAACCCACCAAAGAAAGAGGTGGCAGAAGAAAACGCATCTATCAGGTATCGGCTGCGGGAAAATCGGAACTTAATACCATCAAAGAAATGCGTAAATCTCTCTGGGATCAGGTGCCACAGTTTGCTTTAAAATTTGGTTGATGCCAGCTAAAAATTACCATATACCTCGTTGGGCACTTTGGCTGATTCATAGACTCTGCAGAGAGGAGCTGCATGAAGAAATAGAAGGCAACCTGATAGAGTATAGAGAAAGGCTCAAGAATGATTCTCAACGTGAAAGCTGGAAATTTTTCTATCAAGTCCTCACCTATCTACGACCATCCACACTCAAATCTTTTAGTCAAAACTCAAAATTCTATATTATGTTCAATTTCAATATCCTGCAGACCATTAGAGGATTATGGATGCATCGCTCCACTACATTGCTCAATATCAGTGGCTATGCGCTTGGGATGCTCTGTGTGTCTGTTCTGTTTTTTTATATCAAGGGGGAATTAGCCTATGACAACTTTCATGTAAACAAAAATGAAATTTACCGGGTTATTCGACTGAGCGAAATGAATGGGGAGAAGTATAAGATTGGTGTGACGTCTGGGCCTTTTGCCCCTCATCTGGCATTGGATTTTCCGATAGATATTAAAAGTACACTCAGAATTTATACGACTGAGGCGCTTTTCGAATATGAGGATAAAGTTTTCAAAGAAGACAAACTTTTATTCGCTGACCCGAATTTTTTTCAATTCTTCTCCTTTCCCTTGGCAGTGGGGGATCCGGCTACCGTGCTTGATCAGCCCAATGCTATTGTGTTGACCAAGCAGGCGGCTAAAAAATACTTTGGAGAAGAGAATCCGCTTGGAAAAACGCTGATATTAGATAAGGAAGAACCTTTTGTTGTGGCTGGGGTGATGGGTGAATGGCCAGCTGATTCGCATTTGGACTTTGATTTTTTAGGTTCTCTGAAGTACATAGAGGACTTCAGTTTTATGAAAGGCTGGTGGAACAATGGACTCTTCACCTATGTACAAGTGGAATCGCCATTAGTTGCAGAAGGGCTGAATGCCAAGTTTCCTCAATTTATGGACAAATATTTTGTAGAGGACTTTAAAAGATCAGGCAAACGAATCGACATTGGACTGGAAGCATTAAAAGACATTTATTTTGATCGAGTACGATACGACTGGGCAAGACACGGCAATAGGGAGGCAGTTATTTTATTGACGGGTGTGGCCATGGCCATTCTGTTCATTGCCTGTTTCAATTATCTGAATCTAGCCATTGCTTTATCTTTCAGACGAGCCAAAGAAATAGGTATGAGAAAAGTACTGGGTGGCAATAAACTTAGACTTGTTTTGCAATTTCTTGGAGAATCGGCCATGGTTTGTATCATAGCCATTACGCTGGCTATTGGCCTCACGGAAGTGGTTCTTCCAACATTCAACAGCCTGTTTGACCTCGCCATCACTACTTCATGGTACGATCCTTTGGTCTTAATATTCTTTGCTGTTTTAATTTTAGTTACGATTTTACTTTCAGGACTGTACCCGGCCATATTGCTTTCCATGCTCAAGCCTCTTGAGGTTTTTAAAGGGCAAGCCCATCTTAGGAAAAACAATTTATGGTTAAGAAAAGGCTTGGTGATTGCTCAGTTTTCTATTTCCATATTTATGATTATTTCTACCTTGATTATTAAAGAACAGCTAGATTTTGTAAACAACAAAAGCCTTGGATTTGATCGTGAAGCCATAGTGATGGTGGACTTCGACAATGACGAAATAGGTGAGCACCGCGATGTATTTAGAGAACGGCTATTGCAGAGTTCGAAAATAAAAACCGCTACCTCCATGTCTGGCGAACCAGGTGGGTATCACGATGCTACAACGGTAGATTTTTTAGGGGATGTGGAAGATATTCGGATGCGAACGGCGTTCGTAGATGAAAATTATTTGAGTACGTTTAATATCGAATTAGCTACGGGCAGAGATTTCTCCAATGAATACAGGCTCGATGATGCACACGCGGCACTGGTTAATGAAAAAGCACTTCAGGATTTGGGACTTTCTGCTGATGAAGCCTTGGGTGTCAGGTTCCGAATCCCTATGTGGGATACGCTGGAGCATGTGGTAGTAGGGGTTACAAAAGACTATCATTTCAATTCGCTGCGAGAAGAGATAGAGCCGTTGATGATCGTGCCCGGCCACTATCATCGTAGAATGGGGATCAGGTTGGATGCTAATCATCTTTTTGAAGGACTCAGAGAAGTGGAGGAAATTTATGCAGATTTGGCTCCCAGTTATCCGATTTCTTATGAATTTATGGATGATTCCCTAGAACGGCTGTACGCTGAAGAAAAACAGCAAAGTCAAATTTTTCAAATGTTTTCGGGTGTATCCATTTTCTTGGCTTGTTTAGGCATCTTTGGATTGGTGTCATTTGTGGTTGAGCGAAGACGGAAAGAGTTTGGAATTAGAAAAGCCTTAGGTGCAAGCGTGGTTTCTTTGTTGCAGATTATTTCCAAAGAATTTGTAGGGATGATAGGCGTGGCTAGCCTGATTTCAATTCCTTTAGCCTGGTATGCTATTCAGCGCTGGTTGGAGAATTTTGCCTATCGAATTGATCTGGTAGACTTTTGGGGAATTTTCCTTATTGGGGCTGTACTCGCCTTGCTGTTGGCCCTAGTAACCATTTTCATGCGTTCGCTGGGTACAGCCAACGCCAATCCTACGGAGAGTTTGAGGTATGAGTGATTGAGCCAAGAAAACAATATGCTGTGTGCTCCATTGAATAAGTAATGGATATATTTATCTATGAAAAAATTGTTCGCCCTGCTCTTGATGAGCAGTTTTTTAGTTATGTATGGAGCATTTGTATCAGAAAGACCCTTTAATGATGGACCCTATGTTTTTGAACAGGGCAAGAAAAGACTTGTGAAATGGGTGGAACATGGAGTAGTTAAAAAGAAAACCCTTTCATCCCAAAATTACGACAAGTTTAAAAGTGAGGATGCAAGGTATTTCAATCCAAAATATTTATTTACTGATTATAAAAATGAGGCAGCGAAAACCTTCGATTTCTCAGGCGTTAAAAAAATAGCAGCGCTAAGTGATATCCATGGCCAGTATGATTTGTTCATTAAAATCCTTAAAAACAATGGCGTCATAGATGACCAAAATCAATGGGTTTTTGGTGATGGCCATTTTGTGATTGTGGGAGACGTTTTTGATCGAGGGGACAAGGTGCAGGAATGTCTTTGGTTTATTTATCAGCTGGAGCAGCAGGCCGAGAAATCTGGCGGAAAGGTTCATTATTTGCTTGGTAATCATGAGGTCATGGTATTGACAGGGGATCTGAGATACATTCATGACAAATATCGCCAAACGGAGCAGTTGCTTCAGATGCCTTATTGGCAAATTTTTGGTTCTGAATCCGTACTTGGAGCTTGGCTCAGAACCAAACCAGTCACCATGAGTATTAATGATATTCAGTTTGTTCATGGGGGCCTTTCTCCTGCCTTGGCAATGAGCAAGATCAGCGTTGCTGAGATTAACAGTACATTTAGCAATCAGATCATAGACGCAATGCCAGAAGATTCGATTTTTAAAGACCCCAAGGTCAAATTGCTAGATGGGTCTCAGGGTCCTATTTGGTACAGAGGATATTTTAGGGATTCTACTTTCACGGAGTCAAAGCTGGATGGGGTGCTCGATTATTTTGATAAAAACCATGTTGTTGTTGGACATACTTCTCAGTATCGTGTAGCATCTGACTTTAGCAATAAGGTCATTCTTGTGGATTCCAGTATCAAGGTAGGTGAGGCGGGTGAAATTCTCCTTGTTGAAAATGGAGAATTTTTTGTTGGTAATATGGACGGAGTTAGGCGAAAGCTTTAATTCACCTGATCATTCAGGATACCAATTGACCAATCTTACTTCTGTTTGGTCAGAGCTTACGTGAATCAATCGTCTGAAAGTTTCCACATCACTAAATCCACCTTTTCCTCTATAGTGGAAGGGGTAGACTACTTTGGGTGTGAACTCTAATACGGCATCAGCAGCCGCCTCTACAGTCATTGTGTAAGGTAAATTCATACAGACGAAGGCAACATCAATTTTTTTCAAAGCTCTCATTTCCATAATATCTTCAGTGTCTCCAGATATATAGATGCGTTTGCCACCAATAGTTAATACATAGCCATTGCCTCTTCCCTTTGGATGTCTAGACGTTGAGTCTTCTGGGAGATTGTACATAGGCACGGCTTCTATTGTGATGTTTTGAAGTGTCATGTTTTTACCATTGGCCAGAGGAGTAAGTTTTGTGAACTCTGGGGTCAATTTTTCAACTACAGCTTGTGGAGCTATGATTTGGGTGGATTGTGCTTCCAATTGCTGCAAGGTCTCTGTGTTCATGTGATCGCCATGTATGTCAGTGATCAATATGGCGCTGGGTGCTGCAAGTCCTTCAAATCCTTTTTTGCCACCATAAGGATCCACATAGATCATCATGTCCTGATACTCAATAGCCATGGTGGCATGAAGGATAGGGTAGATTTTAATTTCACCTTCAGACGCTGAGATGATTTCTGGTGTTGAGGATTGGCAAAATGCTGGCTGAATAAAAATGGATAGGAGGATAGTACAGATGAGATGCTTCATGAAACGTAATTTACTGGTGTGCCTACAATTTAACTTTTTCAATCAATTTGAAAAAGCTCCAGATGAAATCATTAAAACAATTCCATCTGTTTATCATCCTTTATTCTTCTAAATAGACTTAAGTCATAAGGGTGTTTTTCAAGTCCTAGTTTGTATTTGCGCTTGGCTAAGGCAAACATCTGATGAATTTGGTTCGACAATTCTCCTTCTCCCCTCATCCTGGTTTTGAAACGACTGTCATTGAGCGAACCACCATGTAATTCTTTGATCTGATTCAGTACTTTTTCGGCTCGGTCAGGAAAATTCTTTTCTATCCAGTCGCTAAATATTTCTGGAATAATGCCATTGAGTCTCACAATGGTATAAGCCAAATCTGTGGCTCCGTTTTCAGCTATTTTTTCTGCCAGTTTCATGATCTCCATACTGTTGATGGACGGAATGATTGGAGCCATCATGACCATGGTAGGTATACCAGCCTCAGACAAACTCCGAATGGCATTGAGGCGAACACCTACCGCACTGGTTCTAGGTTCTAACAGACTCCTGGTTTTGTCCTTCAGAGATGTCAAGGATATGACCACCTTGGCTAATTTCATTTTGGCCAATTCACTGAGGAGATCAATATCTCTGACCACCATGGCATTTTTGGTAATAACGCCTACAGGGTGTCTATATTTCAGACAGACTTCAAGGATGGATCGTGTGATTTTTAGTTCGCGTTCTATAGGCTGATAGCAATCCGTATTCCCAGACAACATAATGGGTACAGGTTTCCATGTTTTGGATTTAAACTTTTCTTTGAGCAACTCAGCAGCGTTTTCCTTGATTAGAATTTTGGTTTCGAAATCTGTGCCGGCACTGTAGCCCCAGTATTCATGAGAGTTGCGAGCATAGCAATAAATGCATCCATGTTCACAGCCCTGATAAGGATTGAGCGAATATGAAAATCCAATGTCAGGGCTATCTACTTTGTTTACAATGGTTTTGGGGTGGACAGTGATGTATTCTGTTTTGGGTTTTCGTTCTTTTTCCCCAGCTTGATAGAGGTGTTGCAAAAAGGATAAATCCTTTTCGTAGCTGTGTTCTAAAAAACGATTGTCAGGGTTGATTTGAGCACCCCTGCCTTTGATATAGTCCATGAATAAATAGTATAAAAGAGTCCTGAAAACGAGCCTACTAAATTACTAAAATAATTAGTAATTTAGTCTTTTAGACCCGTGATTTTCTTTAGGCAAAAGCATGGAAAGCTTTTGGAGAAACACTTTGCCGAACAACCAAAATTCATCATATTGCTCAATTAAATTTTTTTACAAAATGGCAGGATACAGTCTCATCAATCACAAAGGAAAAGAAATACTTTACGTCGACTACACGGGTATGGGCAAGGATGAAATTCTGAAGGTTATGGATGATGCTACAGCTTATGCTTTAGAGTTGAACAGACCAATGCTTAGGCTATCCAATATGACAGACGTTTTTGCGGTAAAGGAAGTAGTAGAGAAGGCCAAGGAGAGTGGGAAAACCACCAATCACTTGACCATTAAAAGAGCTGCTGTAGGTATCACTGGAGCAAAAAAAGTACTTTTCAATGCCTTCAACAGATTCTCAGGCAACAACACCAGAGCCTTCGATTCTGTAGATGACGCGAAGGATTGGTTGGTGATATAGTTTGTGACCATAACATCAAGACTTCATTTTTTTTGCTTTTATTCATTTGAATCAATGGTTGTTCCACTGAACGAACTAATGAAATCGCAGGAGTGTGGGATGCAACGAACCGTATTAGGTATCTATTTGATACTATTAGTTTGGAAATAAACTTTGATCCTTTTATTGAGAAAACAACAGTTAAAACATATTCAGGGATTATGGGTGCTAGTAGCTTCTAAACTCAATATGAGGATGACAGGCACTAGCATCCATAAGCCTGATGAGCTGTTTGCAAAGAGTATTTGAATCAGATACTTTTATAGATATTATAAAGTCTAGCTTAGAGACAATAGTTGGCATCATCTGCTAGTTACAGCCAGGTTAAATGCTCTCAATATATGATGGAAAATATAATTTCATTCTTCAATAATATTATTCCCCTTTCTGAAAAGACCTTAGGTTTGATGAGTAAGGTTTTTATTTCTGCAGAATTGAAGAAAGGAGAATATTTTATTAGAAAAGGGCAATTTGCAAAAGAAATAGCTTTTTTGGAAGCTGGTATTGTAAGAGCTTATTATATCAACAATGAAGGAAAGGAATATAACAAAACCTTTTTTTCTGCTCCAGCTATTATTGGTTCATACGCCTCGCTCATCAGCAAGAGTAAGAACGCCGTGGCTCAACAGGCGCTAACAGATTGTAAAATCTGGAAAGCTTCCTTCCATGAAATTGAAAAATTGTCAGAAGGAAATTTTGAGATAGAAAGGTTGAGAAGAATTATTGCCGAAAATTACTTTTTGAGTAATGAAAAGAAAGAAATTGAAATGGCATTGTTGGACGCTGAGGAGCGTTATTTGATCCTTCAAGAGGAATATCCAGGAATAGAACTCAAAATACCACAATACCACATTGCCTACTATCTGGGAATCAGTGCCACGCAACTCAGCCGGATAAGAAACAAAATGTCACGTTAATCGACATTTCTTTACCTATGTAAATGCATAGGGTTTTCAAATAAAATTTCTTTGCCATGGAATGATTTCTATCTGGTAGCAAACAAATTTTATGATTATGAAAAATACAGCAATCACTTTCTTCAGAGTTCTTTTTATCCTATCCGCCCTGTGGAATCTTATTGGAGCAATTTTTGGCTATTTTAATACAGCCTATACCTTCAATGGTTTATTCAATAGACAGCTCACAGACCCACTTTATTACGCTATCTATCAAGGTGCCTGGGGTACCACACTGGTATATTTTATTGGGTATTCCATAGTTGCCTATAATCCTTTGAAACATACTGGAATTGTGATCGTTGGGGGGATTGGCAAAATTGGCTTTGCCATTTCATTGTTGAAATTTTATTTGTCAGGGATAGCTGGATCAGTTGTTCTAATAGTGATCATTGGTGATTTTATATTTGTCCTGCTCTTCTTATACTACTTTATAAAGTTGTTCATGGCAAAACAAAGCATTGTCTAATCTGCAAAAAAGGATGAATTATAGGCGCGTAGCACTGTTCTTGAATCTACTGACCTTCCCGCTATTTCAATCTTTTTCTCAAACGTCATGGGAAATTGAAAAAGACAAAGATGGAATAAAGGTTTATACCAAAGTGGAAAAAGACTCAGGATTCAAGTCTTTCAAAGCTCAGATGCAGGTCAGTGCTTCCGTGCCTGAAATACTGGAAATATTAACTGATGTAGATGGTTATGCTAGATGGTATGGCTTCACCAAAGCAGCAAAACTCCTCAAGCAAAAAGAGGAGGTACAGTACAATTATGTAGAAACCATATTTCCATGGCCTTATAGCAATAGAGATATGGTTTATCGAATGTCAATTCATACAACAGAACATGGCGCGGTAAAAATATCACTGGAAGGAATCCCAGATTATATACCAGAGAAAAAGGGCATCGTGAGGATGAAAAAGGCAGAAGGGTACATGCTGTTGCAGCCATCTGATGACAAAACAGAAGTAATTTACATATTTCATTCAGAACCAGGTGATCAGGTTCCAGCCTGGCTGGCCAACAAGTCTATCGCCGAGTTGCCCTTCAAGACGCTAATTGGACTTAGGGAAATGCTGGGTGGAGATTGAGCTGTATTAGAAACATTCCCTCAGTGTCGTGAGGCTTTTTCACATGGACAGGTTTGGTTTGAGTTTCTTAGGGTATCTTATCTTTGTTTCAACTAATTGACGCAACAGTCCCATGGACAACTCCCTTCAAATCATTTCCATTCCTAATCTGCTGGTGGCTTTTGTACCTGTAGTGGCTGTGTTGTTTGTATTGTGGAAATGGCAGCAGGGTATCCATACCTCACTCTGGGCAGTAGTGCGTATGGTCATCCAGCTGGTGATGGTGGGCTATGTACTCACCTACATTTTCGAGTCTGACAATGCATGGATTGTGATTGGGGTGCTGGCGGTCATGTTGTTCTCTTCAAGCTGGATCGCGCTACGAACATTGAGTGATCGGAGGAGCGAGTTGTTGATGAAAGCACTGGTGGCGATTGTTGTTGGTGGAGTGCTTGTTTTGTTGCTTATTTCACAGGGTGTATTGATGCTAGACCCGTGGTATATGCCACAGTATCTGATCCCTTTGGCTGGAATGATATTCGCTAATGCAATGAACTGTGTGAGTTTGGCTGGGGAGCGACTGACTGCAGAGTTGGATAGAGGAGTGGACTACACTGAGGCCAGAAATACGGCACTTCAAGCTGCCTTGATTCCTATTACTAATGCTCTGTTTGCGGTAGGGCTGGTTTCTCTACCAGGTATGATGACGGGGCAGATATTGTCTGGTGTTTCTCCTTTGATTGCAGTGCGCTATCAGATCATGGTGATGTGCATGGCTTTTGGTTCAGCGGGCATTTCAGTGGCACTTTTTCTGATTTTAGTAAGAGCCAATTTTGTCAAAGCAGGAGAATAGATCGCGAATTTAAGATGACAAATCCACCGTTTCGGCTTATCATTGCCACATGATTCAGTTATTTCAAACATTTGTCATACAAACCATCATCTATTTAACCAATGCCTGGTTGGTCTATAATATGGCTTGGAAGTACCAGTCTGATCACGAACAATCGGCTTTATTCCTTTGGGTGGCTATCCCGGTTTTGGGTCTGATCAATTACTTTTTGGCGCGAGTAATGAAAGAAGATGACCCAAGAATGGGTCGACATTTCATACACAGTGCCATTGTTATTTTGCTGATTTGGCTTCCTCTCATTTACTTCCTTCCATCCTATTCATAAGGACAGCATTTCTGCTATAGTAGGGTATTATTTGTTTTGATCTTTTTACAGTCAGAGAAAAGTTTTAAATCAAATAAATACTAGTACCATGTCTACTACAAATTCAAACCCTTCAGTAGAAAATTTAATTACAGAAGCAACAGATATTGCAAACCAGAAAATAGAAAAAAACGACGATCGTTTTTATATAGGATTGACCAGTCTTGCCCTATTAGGACTAGTGACTCTATTGGTTTTAGCATTAGCTTGACCCCCTAAATAGACTAAAATATTTAGCAGCCATACGCTATTGCACAAGGAGTTATTTGATTTCCTTGGACTTTGTACTATTTACAAAAAGTACATCACCAATGGAGTCATAGCCCTGGAAGATTTCTTCGCCTAGTTGCTTGACGGCCTCAGAACGGAACCCCAATATAGTCAAGTCAGCATCCTTCGAGTGCGCATTGATAATCTGGCGGTTGTCTACACCTTCTGACCTTTCAATAATTCGGACGTTGTTAGCCGAAATAGGAAGTCTTCCAGTTTTTATAAGTTGCAGCAGTTCTTCTTTTTGCTCTTCTAATTCTTCGTCATGCACGATGGCTGATATTTTGATTTCAGCTTTTTTCCATTGCGGGTGACCTAAAATTACGAAGCCCAATAAGATCATTAAGTTGGCATTGTTGTAGTCTGATGGTTTGATCCAGATGTGAATTTCAGCTTTGGACTCAAGGCCTCGATCACTGCTAGCCAATATACAAGTGTCAAACCCAGAGGCCCTCACCATGGGATAATTACTCATTATGTCCTCAATTCCCTCAGTTTGATGTTTTGAGAATTCAAACAGCATCATATTAATATCCTTGCCCGAAACACTCGGCAGCTGAAGTGCCTGAGCTACTGCCGTGGTATATGAAGGCGAAACCATGGTGTCCACATACACATTGCTCTCAGAAATGTCTGCCACGCGAATCAGTCTTGCCAATTCCTCCTTGGACTCTAAATTGGTTTCGTTAGAATAATAACCTTTGATATAGTGTAGATAGGTGCCAAAACCATAACGATGTGAGATCCAACTCATCATTTCAAATGCTGTTGGCCGTTCGAAAGAAGAACCTGAAATACAAATCACAGAAGGTCGCCAGTTGTCATCGTCTTTGTCTGCTTTCTGAATAAATACTTGAATCTGTCGTATCAATTGAAAGATCACTCCTTGGAAAATATTGGCCATCCCTGCCTTATCTTCATTGAATTTGGAAAGACCAAAATAGATCAAAATCATAATCGTAATAGAAGCAACTGCGTAGGCAGCATCCATTTTGAAAATTAAAAAGAGACACATGATTGCTCCCAGTAGTGAGATGTACCACTTGGATCTAAAGGCAGGTCGGTAAGATGGGTCAGCGGCAAAATGCTGAAAAAATGATATTGTACAAATAGCGCCATAGGTCACCATAAAGAACATAGAAATCACTTTCGCTACAGTGTCTATACTTCCAAGACTCACAAAGAACAGCGCCAATCCGACCGTAACCACGGTGGCATTCACAGGTTCATTGGTATTGGCCTTGCCTCTGGATAGAAAAATATTGATGGCTTGAGTTGGGAATATATTGTCTGCAGCAAGTGCTTGCAATGTTCTAGGGGCTACCATAATGGAACCTAAGGCAGAGGAGATCGTGGCGGCCGCCAGACCTATGGGGATGATTGGTCCCCAAAGCGCGATTTTAGACATGATCAGTTGATCATTGACTAAGTCATCAGGGCTAGCGTTTACGGCCAGCTTGTATCCAATGAAAACGTAAATAACCATGCCTATCAAAGTGGCGGACAGTGTTCCCCAAGGGATAGATTTTTTGGGGTCTTTTAAATCTCCTGACAACCCAACACCCGCAGTCATGCCAGTAAAGGCAGGGAAGATAATGGCAAAGACAATAAAGAAATCCTGACTTTCAGTCACTCTGGCCATGATATCGAATTTTTCTAAACTTGCATTGTAATCCGTACTTCCCAGAAAGAAGAAAGTCAGTGACACGAACAAGGTTGCTACCACAATGTACAAGGCTTTCATGCCCAGGTCTGCCCCTTTGGTGAGCATCAAAATACTCAGCAGAAGTACAGCTGGAATGGTAATCCAGCGTTTGTCTCCAATGCCTAAGTTGTAGACTTCATTGACCCACGCGATGACCGGATCAAAGGCTTCTCCAAAGGCGATCACATAAAAAGCCACACTGATGGCTTGAGAGAGATACAAAGCAATTCCTATAGAGGCGCCTATGTTGATGCCAAATGACCTCGAAATGATGTAGTATTCTCCACCACCTTCTACTTTTTGATTGGTAGCAATTTCCGCAATCGACATGGCAGTAGGGATAGTCACCATGTGACCAATAATTACTATAGCGACTGTACCTAAGAAGCCGACACTTCCCACAGCAAATCCAAAACGTAGGAACATGACTGCTCCCAGTATGGTTGAGATGGCCGTCAGGAAAACTGGCAAAGTACCAAAATTTGCCTTTTTGGATATCAGGTCGTTCATAGGTTATTTTTTCAAAGACACAATATTGAGTTGGTTGCCAATACTGCAATATAGATCAAATTGGCCTTTGCTCTCCTGAAATAATACAGCCAGCTCGTGCCCCACTTCCAAAGGAGATTCATGCAGCAACCTACCATCTTGATTGTACAGATACCCCAGTCTCTTTTCTTGATCAATGACAATGATCAGCTGGTTGTCAATTCCGAAATAGTAGTATTGAAAAATTAATTTTTTCGCATTTATTTCAACCTTGAATTGCTCGACTAGTGCTTCATTGAATACAGTCAGCTCGTTTTCATTTTTCTTGATAACAATGAATTCTTTTTCAGTACCTGAATTCACCAGATGGAAGCTCGCTTGATCGTTTTCTCTTACCAGCTGCCCTCTATTCGTTACCACTCCAGCTAAATTAAACGATACCAATTCACCTAAATCTGTCAACGCTGAGATTTCAGTATTGGCTGGCTTACTTCCTTTACTGATAAAATAATCTTGGGAGATCTTTCCTTTTAGGTCAATTGGAAAACCATCCCTGACATCTCCTCGTCTGGTTAAATTTTGGAAAATGCCATTTTGCTGAACCAGTAGCATATAGTCGTTTTTCTGTACACGCACGTGTCTGCCAAGTGTAGCCGGGCTACTTCCCATTTTCTTAGGATTCCAACCGTCAAGCAATTTGCCAGCTTTGTTGTATAGGTAGTAGTTTCCCTTGCTGTCGGCCACCATGATGCGGTAGTTTCTAGACTTGTCGTAGTCTATGAGAGACAGTTCACGGATCTTGTTGTCAGACTTGAGTGTCAATGGATAACCTGGAATATAAGTACCATTTCTATCGATCATGTGTATTGTTTTGTCCAGAGCAAACAAATATTGGAGCTTTCCATTTTTGTAATAATCCACCTGATAGATCTTGCTTTTCAATTTTCCTTTCAACGGAATTTGACGGACAGGTTTGAGATTGACATCCAAAAGGTGCAAGGTGAAGGCCTCATCTTGCACCATCATTTCGAGTGTACGGTCGTTGTGATTGCGTACGGCAAATGGCTTGGAAATTAGATTGTTGGCAAAACCCTGAAGCTTTTGAATTTCAAATGACTGTGGTTTGATTTGCTTGATCAAGTCGCCAGGATGCTGAAGTAACAAACTGGTATAATACTCCCCATCCACATGAGTAAACTGAACTGCTCCATATTCGATTTGTGAAAGAATGGTTTTGTTCTCCTCCAGATATTCGGCCCAGTTGTCATTAAGTACTTTGCCTACCAGATTGAGTGCTCCACTAGATTTTACAAACATGCTAAAATTGCCATCCTCATGTGTAGACTCTAAGAATGCATTTGTGCGTACCGAACGTCTCCAAGTATTTTCGTTGTCAATGTCGTCAATCAAAATCTCCAGTACCTGTTGGCTATTGCCAAAATAGACATAGCTCCCATCTATAAAATAGTAAGCAGATGGAAACCCACTGTACATGGATCCAAACAGGCGAGAAGGAATTTCATCAATATTGATATGTTTGATTTGTCGATCGGCATATTGCTCAAGGTATAAGGCGGAGTCGACATTGGCTTTTTGAGCTAGTGATTCAAAAAATTGAGAAGCCAACTCCTGACTTTTGTGCTCTATACAAAAAATCAAATCTGAATGGAATGAACGACTGGATTCCAGTACAAAATATCCCACTTCATTGGCCATGAATTCGTAAAAGTCACGAATGTTAAAATCAAATCGATTTTCGAGTTCTCCAATTTGAGTCAACTGAGCTGGTTCATGCTTTCGCCAATAGTTTTTCAATCCGACATGCCATTGACTCACATCTTCAACTGAAGCGTGCAAAACATAAGACGTACTGGCAGGCACGATATTTTTCATATCAAAGCCAACACCTCGAATACCGTCGAATGCACTTAGGTAATTGATTTTGGACGTGTCATTGACGGCAAAGCCAGACAGATGAATTTTATCATTTTCAATATTCAAATCGAGATACATCAAATGGGTCAGCCATTTTAATGGCGTAGTATCGATTTGTACAGGATCTGCGAAAATTCCAGCTAATTTGTTGAGGTAGTTGGTGTTGATGTAGCACCTGCCAGCGCCAGAATTGCCCTGTGCGACCTTAGCTACCCGCCTTTCTGTTTCCTGATAGGTGTTTACCCTACTATCTGCAATCATGCGTATGGCATCTTCCACCAAAAAAGGAGAGAAGCTGGCGATCAAATAATTTTTGTGAAAAATATAGGTGAGCGTGGTTTTCCCCTTTTTGAATTCAGTAACGATATAGTCCTGATAATTTCTCTCTTTTCGCTCAAAAAGGAGACTGTCTTTTAAATATTGCTGTAATTCACTAAGCAAACTATGCTGCTGAAGTTCTTGAACCTCCAGAATATACAAAGCAGCCAATGACTCATTGGTATTTTGGTGAAAGGAAATCAACAAATGCCCCTGATCCACCACCTTCGAAAACTGATGATTGGTAGCCGAATCCAGTCGACTGATCACTTGCTGAACGGAATCTAACTCAGGTAATGACTTGAGGTTTTTAACAATTTTTCTTTTGTCGTCTGTGCGCCAGAGGTAAGTGAAATCGTTGGGCTCGAATACGAGAATAGAATTGTCTGGTACGAATGACCAAATGGTGATTCTGCTTTGTTTCCAGAGGTGGTAGCCACCCATTGCTGCTCCTGCTAGAAGAGCTCCAATAACGATAACAATTAGTACTTTTTTCAATCTTGCTCTTTTGATGCAAATTATGGAGGGGAGTGTTAGAATGCAAGTGAGCAAGTAGCAATTGTAGATTAAATCGAGTCATCCCTTAGTGCAGTGGAGAGATTCTCTCAATGAATGACAGTTGGCGTAAACATCATACTGACCTTACTACATTTTGTATGAGAGATTTCTACGATCGTACATTCTGATGAATAACACCTACCTATCTCCTGCTCCCTTCATACAACTCATACTCCAACAATCTGCATTCGATTCTGGCATTCATAAATTCAGTACGGGTTTTGGTGCGTAGACCAATAGACTTAGCGAGATTAGAATTGCCAGTGAAGATATAGCCCATCTTGCCGCCACAGGATTGTTTGAAGAAATCCCCTATGTCTTTGTACACGGACTTTAGCATAGACTCTTCACCAAGCCTTTCACCATATTCGGGATTGAGCATCACTATGCCGGGGCCAGTAGGCACAAAAGTTTTCTCGAACGGTACTTTATCGAAATCGATCATCTTTTCTACGCCAGCAGTTCTCGCATTGGCTTGGGCTGCGTCTATGGCATCGCCATTCCAGTCAGTGGCAATGATACTAGATTTGATCCTATCCTTGTATTCAGCTTTCGCTAATGTTTCATTCCAACGTGAAGGGTCGTATCCATCTATGTGCATGAAGCCAAAATTGTCTCTGTGTAGGCCAGGAGGAATACCAGCTGCCATCAGTGCAGCCTCAATGGCCAACGTTCCACTACCACACATGGGATTGATAAAGGCACCTTTGTGGTCGTTCCAGCCAGCTGAGATCAAACATGCTGAAGCCAATGATTCGAGTATGGGTGCTTTGAAAGGCAGCTTCCTGTATCCGTGCTTGGTAATTGTTTCACCAGAGGTGTCAAAATAGACATGCACCTTATTCAAATGCCAAAACATATAAATAACCGTCTGATCCTTTTCATTGCCAGAGTCTGGGCGTGTACCAGTCTCTTCTTGCATTCGATCTACAATGGCATCCTTCAATTTCAGATTAGCAAATCGTCCGTCCCTAATGAAGTCGTTTTTCACATAACTCTGGACAGAGATTTTTGTATTTTTTGGCAAAAGCTTATGCCAAGGGATTTTTTTGGCTTCTTCATACATCTTGTCTGGATGATTGGCTTCAAATGATTTGATCAGCCAAAGTACTCGCGATGCCGTTCGAAGATTTAGGTTCAAATGCATCACTTCTTTCCAACCACCTTCTACTGTCACACCGCTTTTTTCAGCTCGTAAAATTCTATAGCCTAAATCCTGCACTTCTTTTTTTAGAAATGGAGATAGCGAAGGCTGACAGTTGATGACTAGTTTGGATTGACGCACAATGTATGAGTTAAAAGTTAATAGTTAAAAGTGAAAAAGTCGAAGGTGAATTAAAGTAAGGAGCTAAAAATGGATTCTTACTTTAATTCACCCTCGACTTTAATCTCCTTATTTCTCTGCAAAATATTTATAGAACCAAGTGATGGTCTCTATGCCTTTCATGTAATTGAATACACCATAGCTCTCATTGGGAGAATGGATCGCATCTTCATCCAAACCAAAGCCTAGCATCACAGAATCTAATTCTAAAACATCTTGAAACAGGGCCACGATTGGTATACTGCCCCCATCTCTCATTGGGATGGGTTCTTTGCCCCAGGCCTGAACGAATGCTTTGCTGGCCGCTCTAAATCCGTCAGAATCTGTTGGGATTACTGCCGCCTCACCTCCATGGTGGGGAGTTACTTTTACTTTCACGTGTGCTGGGGCAATGCTTTCTATATGATTTTTCACTAATGCTGTAATCTCGTCGCTGTTTTGGTTAGGTACCAATCGGGTAGATATTTTGGCGTAAGCCTTAGAAGGCAATACGGTCTTAGCCCCTTCTCCTGTATAGCCACCCCAGATACCATTGACATCTAAAGTGGGACGGATGCCAATTCTTTCTAAAGTGCTGAATCCATCTTCTCCCTTTACATCAGCTATGTCTAGTTCCTTTTTATATTCTTCTAAATCGAATGGAGCTTTGGCCATGGCTTCTCTTTCGACTGTAGTAAGCTCCAATACTTTATCATAAAACCCTGGAATAGTGATATGCCCTTTGTCATCAATCAGAGAGGAGATCATATCGCAAAGCGTATTGATCGGATTGCCTACTGCACCACCATACATGCCAGAGTGCAAATCTCTATTGGGGCCTACCACTTCCACTTCCAGATAGCTCAGTCCCCTCAAACCAACTGTCATGGAGGGGCAATCGTTGCTGATGATACCTGTGTCTGATATGACAATCACATCAGCCTTCAACTTTTCTTTATTTGCTTTTACAAATTCGCCAAGGTTTTCAGAGCCTACTTCCTCTTCTCCCTCGATCATGAATTTGACATTACATGGCAATTCGTCATTGGCCATCATGGCTTCGAAAGCCTTCACGTGCATGTACATTTGACCCTTATCGTCACAAGCACCACGGGCATAGATTTTGTCATTTTTGATCACAGGCTCGAACGGAGGCGAATCCCACAATTCGTAAGGGTCTGCTGGTTGCACGTCATAGTGTCCATAGACCAATACGGTTGGTAGATGGTCACCTACATGCTTCTCGGCATAAACCACAGGGTGCCCCTTGGTTTCACAGATTTCTGCTTTGTCTACACCAGCAGATTCAAATTTTTCTTTGATAAATTCGGCGGCTCTTCGAACGTCACTATCGAACTTAGAGTCGGCACTTACTGAAGGAATCCTGAGCAAGTCGAACAGTTCATCTAGGAACCTTTGCTTATTAGCTAATATGTAGTCTATTGATTTCATGTGTATCTTTTTTGAGTTGTATTTTATTTATAAAAATGAGGCCATTTCGGTTTGCAATTTACGTGCTTCTTGATGTGCTGCTTCTACAAAGTCTTTGCCCGAAGAGGCATAAATAATTCCTCTGGTAGAGTTAATAAGTAACCCGCATTGATCGTTCATGCCGTTTTCACAAACGGCTTTCAAATCACCACCTTGAGCTCCAACACCAGGCACCAAGAGGAAATGATTTGGAATGATCCTTCGAATGTCTTTCAAATATTCTGGGCGGGTGGCTCCTACCACATACATCATGTTTTGGTCACTCCCCCATCGTGATGAAGTTTCCATTACCTGCTGATAAAGTGGTTTGCCATCAGCCTTCAAAAATTGAAAATCTTTTCCTCCTTCATTGGAAGTCACTCCTAATAAGATGACCCATTTGTCTTTAAATTCTAAAAATGGTTTCACAGAATCTGATCCCATATAAGGCGCTACGGTCACAGAATCAAAATTCATGTTGTCGAAAAAGGCTCTGGCATACAGCGAAGAAGTGTTTCCAATATCACCACGCTTGGCATCTGCTATCGTGAAAATGTCCTTAGGAATGTAATTCACGGTTTTTTCCAAAGAAGCCCAGCCAGCAGCTCCCATGGCTTCGTAGAACGCTATATTGGGTTTGTAGGCCACAGCGAATTCTTTGGTCGCATCAATGATCTGCTTGTTGAATTCGAAGATGGGATCTTCAGTATCTAAAAGGTGAGTTGGGATTTTTTTAATATCAGTATCCAAACCCACGCAGAGAAAGGATTGCTTCTGCTGGATTTGTTCAAATAGCGCCTCTTTTGTCATGCCGCAAAAATAGGTTAAAGCAGAGAATTAACCCTTTGAAGTAACTGGAGATTTGATTAATTCAATTGAATATCCGAATGGATACCAATAGGTTATTTTGTTTCAAATAAAAATCCATAATTTTGACTTAATGGATTCTATTCTTATCAGTCCCAAAACAGACAAGGAGCTTAAGTACGTACTTGAGCTTTTGCATTCGTTGGAGATTGAGGCAAAGAAAATCAGCGAAAAGGATCGCGATGATTTTGAATTGGCTCAATTGCTCAAGAATGTGGATGCCTCTGGTATTGTCAGAGAAGAAACCCAGGCGATTAACCTGACAGACGCTCAGAGAAAATTACTAGAGCTAAGTGAAGAAGAAATGGCAGGTAAGACTGTAGTGCCAGAAAAAGCAATTCAAGTAGAGGAGGACGAATGGCTAAACAAGTAATTTGGACAAATACGGCTCGGGAGGAAAGGCAGAAAATTTTGGAGAAATATTTCAAAAGAGATGGCCACAAAAACGAGTGCAAGAAGTTGGCCTTCTTGATTCGATCCAATGTCAAATTTCTTTCTAACTACAATTTTGCTGGTATAGAATCTAGCTATTCTGGTATGCGAGAAACTACCTGTGGCAGCTGTACGCTTTTCTATAAAATCCGAAATTCTTCACTGACGATTACAGGTATTTTCGAGAATAGATCAAAGAAATAACCGACAGGGATGAGACTGATCAAACATCCCGTCCTCTGCAATTATTATGTGACGTATCGCTGCAATGCCAAATGCAGTTTTTGTGATATATGGGAAAAACCTTCGCCTTATGTGACATTGAAAAATGTGCAAGAAAATCTTCTGGCGTTAAAAAAATTGGGGGTAAAAGTCATCGACTTTACGGGCGGCGAACCACTACTCCATCAGCAGATCGATCAGTTTTGTGCACTGGCTAAAGAGATGGGCTTTATTACCACACTTACCACTAATGCGCTGTTATATCCCAAGTTTGCCGAAAGACTCAAAGGTATGGTGGACATGCTGCACTTCAGTTTGGACACTGCAGACAAAGAAAAACATGATGCCATGAGAGGTGTAGCATGCTTTGATTTTGTAATGGAATCTATTGAAATGGCGAAGTCATTAGGTGAGCGGCCAGATATATTGTTTACTGTATTTGAGGACAACAAAGAAGACATACAAGCCGTCTACGAAAAAATCTGTTTGCCTAATGATTTGATGCTGATTCTCAATCCGGCCTTTGAGTACAATCAGGTGGGAGACAGCTTGTCAAGCAAAACGCTTGATGAATTGGAAAGATGGGGAAAAAAGAAAAATGTATTTCTCAATCAAGCCTTCATTGAACTGAGACGAGATGGTGGCAATCATATCAGTGATCCAGTTTGCAAAGCGGCCAGCACCACACTGGTAATTAGCCCAGAGAACGAACTGGTATTGCCGTGCTATCACTTGGGTGAAAGGTCGTTTCCAATCAATGGAAACTTAGCCTCACTGTATCATTCTACAGATGTCCAAAATCAAATCGCTACTGAAGGCAAATTACAGGCTTGCGAAGGCTGTACGATCAACTGCTACATGCAGCCATCCTTCTCTGTTGAAACCAGTAAATATTTCTGGAAATCTTTGCCAAGTACCTTCAAATACAATTGGGTGAAGGGGACTTGGAGGCAACTGGTTTAAAATAGCTCATTTGTTGAAAGCAAAATTGGTCAGTAGACCGCTTGCTACCTGCTTATTAGATTTGGTGATTTCTATTTTCAAGTCGTACGTTTGATCCATATTTTCAGACCTTATTGGGCATCGTATAAATAAAACTTCCCCTTCTTGGAAGCTAGCCTGATTTATAGATACCCACTCTTGTTCTCGTTGACTATAAACTTCAAAGTGGGTGGTTATATTCAATGTGTTAGAATTAGACGAATCAAAAGATTTGTTTGATAGAATTTCAATTTTTTCGATTTTGTATTTGGGTAGAAATGTAAGTGCTTCCGCCAATAACGAAGAACCAAAGGAAAAAAAAGGCAATTGGCTTTGAGGGTCAATTATAGTACTTACCATAAAGTAGAAATAATCTTCTTCATTGCCGTACGATTTAGACACCTCAAATTCAACCGAAGAGTAGTCATAATAAATAGTACTGCTGCCACAGCCTTCATCATCGCAACTTTCCAAGATTGGAAAAAGAAAAATTAACGAGAAGGTGAGTGTTAGGATGGTTAGCCTTTTCATGATTTTGAATCAATATTTTCCAAATATAACGACAATCTACTTTCTCAGCTACTGCTGATCTGCCAACCCATCCATGCCATTGGCAAATAGGCCATACTCAAGTCCAATACATTGAACCACATTGGACTTGGGAAATCTAAAACCATAGATATCCCTCCATACAGAAACCATACGCCTATGGCCAGGGCAAATTTGAGTTGGTGATTGGCAGCAATCTTGGCTGTAGCAAAAGCACCTGCCAAAGTACCCAACCCATGTGCTAAAAACGGCCCAATGAAATGTTTGGTCTCAAACATGGGCATAAACTCCTTCAGGCTCTCCAGATCCATAGGGTTCATACCTTCTGGAGGAGGTACAAGCGCATGGCCGAGCATAATCAAACCAATATTGACTAAGCTGCCTATGACGATTCCAGCAATAAGTGCCAATATGTTTTTAAGTATTGGATTCATGTTTTGTTGTTTTTGGATACTACAAGATACTGATTTTTACATCGTGGTCTGTCCATCATATTCTTTGGTGAATACTGCATCAATGGGTTCCCAGAGTTCTATCTTATGGCCTTCTGGATCCATGATCCAGGCAAACTTGCCATATTCGTATTCCTCCATCTTGCCCACAATTTCTACACCTTCTTCCTTGAGCACTTTGAGTAGCTCAACCAGATTCTCCACACGATAGTTGATCATGAACTCGTTTTTGGACGGGGCATAATAATTGGTGTCTGCACCCATCGGACTCCATTGTAAATAACCGATTTTCTCAGGATCTGCCCCTTGCCGGAATTCAAACAAAGAACCGTACTGATTAGTGACCAGCCCTAAATGTTTACCATACCATTCTCTTGCTTTTTGTGGGTCTTTACTTTTATAAAATATGCCACCCACGCCTGTTACTCTTTTCATAATTATTGGTTTTGATTTGGTCAAATATAGCCTTAGAAGCCTTTTTCTTGTTCACCCGAAAGTATGATTTAATGGGATTTAGCCCCAAAGCCATTTTTGGTAGAAATAATTGAGATTAGCAGGTATTTAATTGAGGAAGGCACAGGGATTTTTTACTATTTATTCTTTTATATTTGTGCCTGAAAATTGGAGACGGAAAAATTTAATTAAAGAAAGATGTCCTTTATCATATTTACATCAATAGTAGCCTTTACGCTCGTAATCCTTCTATTGGTATTTATCCTGCTTTTTGCACAGTCTAAATTGGTACAATCCGGGGATGTAAACCTTATTATCAATGGTGATTCTGCAAATCCTGTGGTAGCGGCTGCAGGCTCTACTTTGTTGACTACTCTAAGTGCGCAAAAAATATTTTTGCCATCAGCTTGTGGTGGGGGTGGTACTTGTGCCATGTGCAAGTGTACAGTGACAGACGGTGGTGGAGATGTACTACCAACAGAAGTTGGTCACCTAAGCAGAACAGAACAAAAAGAGAATGTTCGTTTGGCTTGTCAGGTAAAAGTGAAGCAAGACATGGATATCGAAATTCCTGAGGAAATCTTTGGTATCAAGAAGTGGGAATGTGAAGTAATTTCCAACTACAACGTAGCCACTTTTATTAAGGCATTTATTGTACGACTTCCAGAAGGTGAGAACTTAGACTTTGAGGCGGGTGGATACATCCAAATTGATGTGCCAAAGGTAGAAGTTGATTTTAAAGACATTGATATTGCGCCAGACCCTAATGATCCAGCTGGGCCAGACAAATTCAAAGAAGACTGGGATAAATTCGGTCTTTGGGATTTGAAAATGAAAAATGACGAGGAGATTTTCAGAGCCTACTCCATGGCCAACCATCCTGCAGAAGGTAATATTGTGATGCTGACTATCAGAATAGCCACTCCACCCTGGGACAGAGCTAAGAACGCTTGGATGGATGTAAATCCTGGTATTTGTTCTTCTTATGTATTCTCTAGGAAGCCAGGCGATAAAGTAACGATCTCTGGGCCTTATGGTGAATTCTTTATCAAAGAAACCCAATCAGAAATGATCTATGTAGGTGGTGGTGCTGGTATGGCACCTATGAGATCGCATCTTTTCCATCTATTTCACACGTTAAAAACTGGTAGAAAAGTAACTTACTGGTATGGTGGCAGGTCTAAGAGAGAATTGTTCTACGAAGAGGATTTTAGACAAATTGAAAAGGAATTCCCTAACTTCCAATTCGAGATTGTATTGTCAGAGCCACTTCCAGAAGACAACTGGACAGAGAAAAAATCGATAGATGACAAAGAGGGAGACGGCTTTTTAGGTTTTGTTCACGATGCCGTAATCAACCATCAGCTGAAAGCACATGAGTCACCAGAGGACATCGAATTCTACTTCTGTGGACCTCCTATGATGAACCAGGCTGTATTGAAGATGTGCGATGATTGGGGCGTACCTGATGAGAACGTCTCATTTGATGATTTCGGCGGATAATTCGAAAGCGATTCAGCAAAAAATAAACAAAAAACCCTGTCGGTATCGTCAGGGTTTTTTTGTGTCAAGTCCGAAATGAACATTTACCTTGTGGGCAAATAGTTGTACAATAAATCCTAAATGTTCATGAAGGATTTATGTAGTTTTGACAAAGACATCACCTTAACAATGCCTGAAGCATGGACTTGAAACTCTATTTCGATCCCGTAGATCAAAGCCTTTCAAATCGTAGATTTTCCACAGACTCCTTTATCCAATCTGTTTATCTCAATGAAGATAAAATGCCAGGTTTGGAACTGATGGACGTGGCTATTGTGGGACTTTTGGAAACACGAGGCAGTACCTCACTTAATCAAACGGGTGTCAAACTAATTAGAGACAGGCTTTATGGACTGAAAAAAGGAGAGGGTTCGTGCAATGTGGTAGACTTGGGAAATCTTAGGAATGGGCCTGATTTGGATGAAACGTATAAGCGCATTCAATCTGTTTGTCATTACCTCATGTCTCAGGATGTTTTACCCATTCTTATTGGAGGATCACATGATTTGGACTTGGGTCAATATCTATCCTATCAGGAAGAGGAGAAAATGGTGAGTATTCTGAATGTGGATTCACGTTTTGATCTCAATGACAAAACAGAATCAGACCCCAACGAAAACCATATTCATAGGATATTCACGCATGAACCTAACTATCTATTTAACTACAGCCAGCTCGCACATCAGTCATATTTAGTAAATGCCTCAGCGACTAAAGTGCTTCAGCAGCTGAGCTTTAACCCGATCAGATTAGGTGCATTGAGAGATGATATCAAAAGAATGGAGCCTTTGATTAGAGAAGCAGATATGTTGAGTTTTGATCTGTCAGCCATTCAATCCATTTATTGCCCTGGAGGCAATCGAAGTGAAATATTTGGACTGACCGGAGAAGAGGCTTGTCAGATTATGTGGTATGCTGGGATGAATGATAAGCTCAGTTCGGTAGGTATCTATGAATACAACCCTGAAAAAGAAACAGCTGAAAACCCAACAGCCATGGTGGTCGCCACTATGCTATGGTACTTTATAGAGGGATTTAAAAACAGAAAAGGAGAGAAAGGCTTCCAAACCAATGACTACATGAAATATGTAGTAGCGATGGATGCAGAGCCAGAATCAATAGTTTTTTATAAGAGTAGATTGTCCGATAAATGGTGGATGGAGGTTCCCAATGCTACACATATTGGGATCTATGATCGACACCACATTGTACCTTGTGATTATTCAGATTACGAAATGGCGACCAAAGGAGAAGTGCCAGAACGCTGGATCAGTACCTATTCAAAAATGACTTAATAATCAGGCATAATCAACCAAAGAATGGCGTAAACCAACATGCCAGGAAAGCCTATTGAGCAGATAGAAAGCACAACATAGGCTATTCTTACCAGCGTAGGATCCAAATCAAAATAGTTGGCAATTCCGCCACATACGCCGGCAAGCATTCGGTCTGATGATCTTGTGAGTCGTCTAGTCATAATCTTGGTGTTTGATTAGTAATTTAAAATGCTTTTAAATATCTGGAATGATACTTCAATATTATTTTGAACTGCTATTTAAGTAAACTCAACAGTTTGAGGTGAAGTTTTCCGGAAGGGTCGAATGTTGGAGTCTGCTCAACGGATTCTTGATTTTCTAAATCAGCCTCAGAATCGAAACCTACTGCACTGGATTGAAACCCAATGACGATAGCCACCAATACACCCAATAAGATCAAGAGTATCTTGGAATATCTGCCATTCAATTTCTTCATTACAGTAGGTTTAAATTCTTGAGTAAAAGTTTGAGTTTTTGACCTTACTCGGATTTTGGCAATACCTGTGCCAAAATTCGCAACTAACTGTAATACAATTAGATATAATAATAATGAGCTAACTTTCGAATATTAGTGTTGCGAATTCGGACACTATCTGGTGTGTTTGTGATCGGTTTGGTCAGCTTTCAATGAGTGCATAAGCCTCTGCTCTGGTGCTCACTTCATAGGCTTGGTAGCCTACTTCTCCACTGGTTCGGTTTAGTTGGATTTTTGTGATAGGGTTTTGGGTGATCCTGATAACTCGGCTCACACCATTATTGATGACATGCGCTTGCGCGCGCTTGATTTCTGCTGCCCCTGCTGGTGAAGCTGGCTTCATTTTGGAAATATCATTAATGATCGTGTAACCATCTTTTAATTTATTGGACTCTGAAATGCACAAATTAACCCCATGCATAAGTTCGTCATCCGTCAGAAAACCTTCGAGATGTAGAATCAAAATATTTCGACTGACGTCCGCTCGGATATCTATCATGATGAAGTTTAGTTTAGCTGTTTGAAAATGAGACTGCTTTTTTGTTTATTCGAAAAAAAAACAGTCTCATATTGTTGGCTATTGTTTGCTTGCTGCTGTCAGCACAGCGTCCCATACTCTGAATACATTCTTGTAGCAGATTTTTTCTATGTCTTCTTCAGCGTATCCTCTTTCGAGTAATTCTTCTATCAATTTTGGATAATCAGCGGCTGTTTTCAATCTTGTGGGAAGCGAATTGCCTACGCCATCAAAATCTGATCCTAGTCCTACATAATCTACTCCAACTAATTTGACCACATAGTCGATATGGTCGGCTGCATCCTTCACATCAGCAAAAAAGTCATGGGCTTCCATCCATTCATTTTCGTAGATTGACCAGGCAGAGTCTGAAGCGTTTGGATTTTGAGCCTGAAATTCTTTTTTCACTAATTTTAGTGTATCATATTTTTTTCTTGATTTATCAAGAAGAAATGTTGATCCAAAATTGATTTGAATGACTCCATTTTTCTTGGCTAATAGCTTGATCATGTCATCGCTCATGTTTCTTTCAAAGCCCGGAGTAAAATTTCTAACAGAAGAATGAGAAGCAATACACGGCACATCAGTCATTTCCAGCACCTGATAGAACGTGCTGTCAGAAACATGGGCTATATCAACCATGATGCCTTGTGCGTTCATTTCTTTTACTACTTCTCTGCCGAATGGACTCAGTCCATTCCATTGCCGTGTGGGGTCATAGGAAGAATCACAGATTAAGTTGTTTTTTGAATGAGTCAAAGTCACGTACCTGATGCCACGGTCGTAGAAATATTTTACGTTCTCAATATTATCCTCTATTCCAGATCCATTTTCCATGCCCATGGGTAGTGAAACTAGTCCTTTTTCAAAATTTTGAATAGCTTCTGTTGGAGTTCCTGCCAGTGCAAAATGATTGGGGTAGGTAGAAACAATTTGCTCGACCATGTTGATCAGAGAGTCTGCCAAAGCTTTTGATGCGCCAGATGTTTTCTGAAGTGAAGCTGGCAGATAGATCGACATGAAAGGCACATCCAATCCTCCCTTTTTAGATTTTTCAAAATCAAAATTGCCCTCAATTTCGCCTGACAAATTCGGAATTTCGCCTTTAGCCATATAGCCCTCTTCGGCCAATTTGTACGGCAAATCTATGTGCCCATCTGTAATGATGAATTTTTTCGCAAGCGTTTCTGCTTGAGTCTTTAGATCTACCTGAATTTCTTCTTGGGTAGTTTCTTTTGGTTTGTTGCAGCTATAGAAGACAGCTGATGCTAACAAAATAGCAACTAGTAATTTTCTCATTTGATGTTATTTAATATCTGAGCCGGAAATTAGATAATTATAAACAAGAAAGAAAATATTCTTGTTTAGCGGCAATTGCAGTCAATGGTTGGTTTAGCTCAATTCAGACAATTCCAGCCAGCGCAATTCTAACTCATCCAGTTTAGTTACTATTTGCTCCACTTCAGTGGACCATTCCGTCAGCTGCACGTGATCAATTTCACCAGAGTTGAGCAAGCCAGCCAGCTCTTCTTTACGCGCCTCCAGTTTGGGCATTTCTTTTTCTATGGATTCAAACTCTTGCTTTTCTTTATAGGTGAGTTTTCTTTTGTTCTCGATTTTATGTTTTGGCTCTTCCTTGTTTGACCCTGGAGCGGATTTGGGAACAGACTTAGGCTTGGCAGGCTCTAGTCGAAAATCAGTGTAGTTGCCATGGAAATCACTAATGGATGTGCTTTCATCCAGCACAAATAAGTGATCCACCAATTTGTCCATGAAGTATCTGTCATGAGATACAATGAGCAGACAACCACCAAAATTCTGTAGATAATCCTCCAGAATATTAAGCGTTACAATATCTAAGTCATTGGTAGGCTCATCAAGGATCAGGAAGTTTGGATTGGCCATCAGTACCTTGAGTAGTTGCAATCTTCTTTTTTCTCCACCACTCAATTTAGCAATATGTGAATATTGAGACTTAGGAGGAAATAAGAACTGATTGAGCAACTGAGAGGCAGTGACCGTGCTACCATCTTCTAGCGTGATTACTTCTGCAATTTCTTGAATCGCTTCAATCACAGTTTTTCTTCCGTCTTCTTGAATGGTGTCCTGTGTATAATAGCCAAATGATGTATTGAGGCCCTTTTCTATCGTGCCAGAATCGGGTTCGAGTACGCCAGTCAAGACATTGAGAAAAGTGGACTTTCCTGTGCCATTTTTTCCTACCACTCCAACTTTTTCACCTCTGGTGAAAATGTGAGAGAAGCCCGAAAAGATGGCTTTATCACCAAAGGACTTTGAAACTTTATCCAATTCAAGAATTTTCTTCCCTTGTCGTTTGCCGCTAATTTTGATCTCCATTTCAGACTTGCGCAAGTCAACATTGGCTTTTTCTTTGGTATCGTAAAAAGCGTCAATTCTATATTTAGCTTTGGTTCCTCTGGCTTTAGGCTGACGACGCATCCATTCTAGCTCTTTGGACAGCAGATTTTTAGCCTTGTCCTTAGCTTGCTGTTGCCACTCTTCGCGTTCTGATTTTTTCTCAAGAAAGTCGCTGTAGTTGCCATTGTATTTAAAAATTTGTCCTTGATCTATCTCTAAAATTTGATTGCAAACTTTGTCTAAAAAGTAACGGTCGTGTGTCACCATCAGAATGGCTAGGTTTTGAGAAGAAAGGAATTCTTCCATCCATTCGATAATGTCCAAATCGAGGTGGTTGGTTGGCTCATCCAGAATTAAAAAATCTGGTTCGTCTAGTAGTGCTTTGGCCAGTGCAATTCTTTTTTGCTGACCTCCTGACATGTCTTGGATAGACTGATTAAGGTCATTGATGCCCAATTTGCCCAACACTTCTTTCAGACGATGTTCATAGTCCCAGGCATTGAGGCTGTCGATTTTTTCTATGAGCTCCTGCATGCGCTCCTGATCTTTATCAGTAGGCTCAGGCTTTTCAATCAGTTGCCAATATTCACTCAGTACTTTTGCTTCTGGGTGATCGCCACCAGTGATCGAATCCAGTACAGTATCAAATGCACCTAAATCAGGTGCTTGATCCAGTATAGCTACTTTGAGGTCTCTGGAAAATGAGACTACCCCTTCGTCAGGGTTCATTTTTTTGGCTACGATATTGAGCAAGGTTGATTTGCCACAGCCGTTCACCCCAACCAGTGCCACTTTTTGACCTTGCTCTATGCCAAAAGTGATATTTTCAAAAAGTTGTTTGTCATTAAAACTCTTAGTGAGTCTTTCTACAGAAAGTGCAATTGGAGGCATATATTATTTGCTTGAATGTATTTGAGCAGCAAATATAGAAGCTATAGTGATGATATGTTGAAAAAATGTATAAGTAAGAAGTATTGTAAATGATTTATTGTAATGTGCTATATTGAGCGGGCAAAATTGCCATTTGAGGTGTTACAATTTCAAAATTTGAATTAAACTTAATAACAAAACGATCATGAAAAAATCTTTATTTATTTTCTTATTTGCACTAGTCATATCCACTGTTGGATATGCGCAAGATTACAAACCATTTCAATTGTATATTGGTCTAGGTTATGCAATTCCTGATGGAGGTGGAGGAATTCTTTTTGATATAGAGCCCGCATACCGTATTAATGATCAGATAGCTGTGGGATTGAGATATGAAGCTGCTGTAATGGCAAAAAATTTAGGAGGTGGCGTTGAAGCTAGCGCATCAGGAGTAAGTTCATATACCTTGAATGCTAAATACTATTTAGGAACGAGTAGCTTTCGACCTTATATAGGTGCAGGTCTTGGTATATACACGATGGGGACAGTAGAAGCATCATCAGGAGGAGCTTCAGCTGATTTTGGGTCTAAGTTTGGTTTTTACCCAAGAATTGGGTTTGATGTTGGGCACTTCAACGTGAACTTGGATTACAATATTGTGCCAAAGTATGAAGAGAATGGTGCTGAGGTTAAGAATAGCTACATTGGTATTAGAGTAGGAGCGTTCCTTTTTGGAGGTAAGAATTAAGCTTCTTAAAAAAACAAGAAAAATGGTTGGCAGCTAGCTGCCAACCATTTTTCTTGTTTTAGATCCAATTAGTTCTTCTTTTTAAAAGCCGCCTCAGCTGCTCTTTTTATTTCTTCAGCTGCTGAACTTAGATGAGATTTGATCTCATCCCACTTCCCTTCATTTTTTTCTTTAAAGGACTGATACTCGTCATCTAGTTTGATCTTTTTCTTTTTGAGGTCTTTTATTTTATCCTCTACTTCATCACGAATATCATCTTTGGCACCTTTTGCTTCCACAATCAATTCATCTATTTTTTTGCCCAGTTCTTTTAATATTTTTTCTACTTGTCCTTGGTGGTCTGTGCTCATGATAACTATTGTTTTAAATAAAATTAACCAATAATACTCAATATTGAATCTTAGGTTTTGAATGTTGCCAACTTAAATTTTATCTAAAATTGCATATCTTTTTGAACTAGGATTAATTGCTATACCCATGACCACACCTTATATCGTCGGGATTACAGGCGGAAGTGCTTCAGGAAAAACATTATTGCTCAACGAGCTAAAAAAATCATTTAGAGAGGATGAGTTATGTATTGTCTCGCAAGACAATTATTATCGCCCTAGAGAAGAGCAGCCAAGGGATAAAAAAGGGATCCAAAATTTCGATAAACCAGAATCAATAGATCAACAGGCCTTTGCTGAAGATGTGGCTAAATTGAAGAGAGGGGAAACAGTAACCCGTCAGGAGTACACTTTCAATAACCCGAAAGTAACACCCCAAATGCTGACCTTCAAGCCATCAGCTATCATTGTGGTAGAAGGTATTTTTGTGTTTTACCTCAAAGAAGTGATGGAGCAGTTAGACCTGAAAGTGTTTGTGGATGCCAAGGACTTCCTCATGCTCAAACGTAGAATCCTAAGAGATGCCAAAGAGCGTGGTTATGACCTGGACGACGTACTTTATCGATTCGACAAGCACGTGATGCCAACCTACAAAAAATACATCAAGCCCTACAAGCAGGATGCAGACATTATTATTCCAAACAATAATGACTCGTTGAAAAATGGGTTGGGAGTATTGACTGGTTTTTTGAAAGGGAAGATTAGCTGATGCGAATTAAAAAACCCTTCCAAAGTTTAAACTCTGGAAGGGTTGATCTTTCAGGTAATCCATCAGGGTCACTCAAGTAGGACTCTGAGGAGACAAATTACTTCTCAAATGTTCTGATCGTCCTTTCGATAATATCACAGCAATCATGAAGCTGCTCTTCTGTCATCACCAATGGAGGCGCGAATCGGATGATGTTTCCATGAGTAGGCTTAGCCAATAAGCCATTTTCTTTCAGAGCCACACAGATATCCCAAGCCGTAGAGCTGTCAGGCGTATCATTGATGATGATGGCATTCAATAATCCTTTGCCTCTCACTAGTGTCACCATATCTGTAGACTCGATGAACTTGTTCATCCTTTCTCTAAACAGCTCCCCTAATTTCTGAGAGTTCTCTGCCAATTTTTCTTCTTTCACCACATCAAGAGCAGCCATGGCTACTTTAGCTGCGATTGGATTACCTCCAAAAGTAGATCCGTGCTGACCAGGCTTGATCACATCCATGATGCGATTATCAGCCATTACAGCAGATACAGGATATACTCCACCAGAAAGTGCCTTGCCCATGATTACCATGTCAGGCTTCACGTTTTCGTGATCTACAGCTAATATTTTTCCTGTTCTGGCAATCCCTGTTTGTACTTCATCCGCAATAAACAAAGCATTGGCAGCCGTACAGGCTTCCTTGGCAGCAGTTAAGTATCCTTCATCTGGCACAAATACACCAGCTTCTCCCTGGATAGGCTCTACTAAGAAACCAGCCACGTTGGGATCTTGTAATGCTTCTTTCAATGCATCTATGTCATTATGAGGGATTTTGATAAATCCACCAGTATATGGGCCAAAGTTTTTCTGTGCGTCTGGATCGTTTGAAAACGAAATGATTGTGGTAGTTCGTCCATGAAAATTATCTTCACATACAATGATCTTAGCTTCGTTTTCTGGGGTGCCCTTTACTTCATAAGCCCATTTTCTGCAAAGCTTGATAGCAGTCTCTACTGCCTCAGCGCCAGTGTTCATAGGCAGAATCTTGTCGAAACCGAAAAATTCAGACATATACTTCTCGTATTCACCCAGTGCGTCATTATAAAAGGCTCTGGAGGTCAAGGTCAAGGTTTTAGCTTGCTCAGTCAATGCCCCAACAATTTTAGGATGACAATGCCCCTGGTTGACAGCTGAATAAGCTGAAAGAAAATCATAGTATTTCTTTCCTTCCAAATCCCACACATGTACGCCTTCTCCACGTGACAAAACCACTGGTAATGGGTGGTAGTTGTGCGCGCCGTACTTATCTTCTAAGGCTATTGCCTGCTCGCTAGTTAGTTCTCTGACCATGATTGTATATTTTGGGTTGTTCAAACAAAAATGAGTTCTTTGTGCAGAACTCATTAATTTCACTCAAAATTACGAAAAGCATTTCGAATAACACAACAGAAACCCTTTTGCTTTGAGCGATAAAAACAACGGTCAGCTGTCAGAATCGAACGATTCACCAGATTATTACTTCAATGAGCAAGGCCTGATGGTCTTTACTGCCACCTATCATCTTAAACGGGGATATTGTTGTAAAAATGGATGCAAACATTGTCCGTATGGGTATCAAAAGAAATAATCAATTGTATATGTTTTATAGGGCTACATACACCTGTAAATAATTTACTATCTTCGAATCGCGCATTCTTAAAAAAAGTAAATCCACTTACTATTTGACCACCTGTTATGATGATTAAGAATGTATTCTTACTATTCTGTGCATTTTCTATTTCTATCTATTCTGGCGCTCAATCTCTTCAATTTGAAGAGGCACTTTCAAAAGCTCATTTGGGTAGAACCAATCGAGATAGTGCTTTATTAAAAGCGAATCGTGCTTTTGAATTGGCACAAAAAGAAAATTCCGAAGAATCAATAAATAAGGCACTGACCTATATTGGAGCTGCCTATTACAATAGGAGAGAAACTGATACGGCCAGGTTCATTCTGAACAAGGCACGACCAAGCCTGAAAAAAGGTTCGTTTGAACATGGAATGGCTACCTGGTATTCGGGCAAGGTTTGCTTGAGGAGTGCCAAGTATGATTCTGCCAAACAATATTACCTACAGGCCAAAGAGATATTTGCGCAACTTGATTCAGTACTTTTTGTAAGTAACTGCCTGGCTGAGATAGGCCTGACCCAGGGCATGCAGGGGAATTACTCTGAGGCTTTGAAGTGGTTTACTCAGAGTTATGAGAATAAACTCAAAAATGGACTAGAAGCTGAGACGGATGATGATTTGCACAACATTGCCACCGTCTACATGCGGCAGGGAAGTTATGATAAGGCTATAGAATTCTTTCGAAAGTCTATTGAACTGAAAGATGGTGAAGGAGATTATAGTCCTTATATAGGAATAGGAGGTGCTTTTAATCTTCAAGGCATACCAGATAGTGCTTTGTTCTATTATAAAAAAGCTTATGGCATGGCAAGTGCTGAAAAAGCACTTGGTGGGGTAGTGTCTGCAGCGATAAACATAAGTAACATTTACTTTCAAAAAAAAGAACACAGATCCGCCATAGATTATCTTCAAATTGCTAGCGCCACTGGTGCGGTATCCGCTCGATCAGTGCCATCTGTATATGGTGAAATGGGTAAGAATTATTTTGGGTTAAAAATGCTTGATAGTGCGAAATATTTTCTGATGTTGGGATTGGAAGAGTCATTTGTGGTCAACAATAGACAATACAAAGCTGAAACAAGCGAATTTTTAAGTATGATCCTGGCTGAGCAGGAAAAGTTTGAAGAAGCCTATGACTATGCCATGATGTCTATGACTTACGCAGATTCGATTAATCGTGAAAGAAGAGATGATGCCATTACAGATCAGAGAGTTAAACTTGAAACGCTGAAAAAGCAACATGAAATTGATGCGCTCCATGCAGAAAATCAAATCCATCAATACAAGCAACTTTTGCTAATTATTGGTGGGGTGTCTCTTACGCTAATTGGTGTACTCGCATTTTTTAATTTAAGATCAAGAACAAACCTGAAGCAAGCCAAATTAGAGGAGGAAAAAGCTGTGCTACAACTGGAATTAGAAAAAAGGCAAGCCCAGTTGTCCGCACATACACTTCACATGATCCATCATAAAAATGGACTAGAAGAAATAGAACAGCATCTGGTCGAATTGGATGGAGTAGGAAAGCAAAAGATTAAAAACGTAATATCAATCAACAAAGCACAAGAAAAAGATTGGGATAATTTCAATAATTACTTTAGTGATGTACATGCTCAATTTTTTGACATTTTAAAATCCCATCATCAAGACCTGACACAAAGCGAAATTAGACTTTGTGCATTAGTCAGAATGAATTTGGCGAATAACGAAATTGCAACTCTCCTGAATATAGAGCCTAAGAGTGTGAAAATGGCACGATATAGACTCAAGAAAAAATTGACACTTGAAGAAGAGCAGGATTTGAATTCATACATCCAAAAATTGGAACTGGCAGGATCTAGAATGCGTCAGGGGTGATTTTTATTTGCCAGAGATCATTTTTTCATCAATAAATTTTCACCACTCATAGCCTATTGATGTCTTTTTGTCGAACGATTAGATGCTGTAGACCAATTGTAGCCCTACAAGATTAGTAATTAGGCGACCTTTCATGTCATATTTGATTCATTAAATAATACAAATATGAAAAGGTATATTACTATTCTATTCGTGCTGGCAGGTGAGATATGTCTTGGACAAACCGTACATGCGGTAAAAGTAGCTGTGGGTCAAGGAGAAGATTGTCCTGTGGTTACAGGTATTGAACCTTTATTGGCCGTTCAAGTATTCCCGAATCCAGCAACTTCCACATTATCTATTCATTCAGCTATACAAAATGCCAGTTTCAGACTTTTAAATGTCCATGGCAAAATCATCAAAGACCAAAGTTTTTTGAAAAACAATGTGTCTGTCGACATCAGCCATGTACCTGAAGGAGTCTACATCCTTCAGGTATTTAATGATCGTCAAAATCGTACCATTAAAATTATAGTGCAATGAAGATCACTCTACAGATATTCCTTGTACTCGTCTTTGCTGAGTCCATCTATGCGCAACAATCCATTCTTGTGGAAATTGACGATATCGTTGAACTGGAGGCGGACGCATTTCGAGGTGAACTTCACTGGCAGCAATCAAGCGATCAAATCAATTGGACTGATATCACTAATGGAAATGTCAGTCCTTTTCAAGTCACGGTTACTGTACTTCCTGTCTTTTTTAGAGGGAAAGTGGATGAAGAAGCTTGTGATGGCTCACATTATACAGAGGTCATACAAGTCTATGGTACAGAAGACTTAGAGCTGTGGTCCGACCCAAATACATGGGGTGAGGAAGGTAAACCAGTGGCTGGGGATGAAGTTGTAATTCCAAAAGAAAAATTGATTCTATTGGATGAAAACACCCCAGAATTAGGCGGCCTGACCATAGAGGGGCTGCTCACCTTCGACCGACAAGATCTTTCTCTCACCAGCAAATGGATTGTTGTGAATGGCATCCTGCAAGTAGGCACTTCAGATAATCCTTTCCGGCAAAAAGCTACTATCACACTAAACGATCAGGACACAGAATCTGATATCATGGGCATGGGTACTCGTGGCATCATGGTTATGAATGGTGTTTTAGAGTTGCATGGTGCCACACCAGATGTGATATGGACAAAAATCAATGCACATGCCGAATCTGGTGCGACTGTCCTCTCTCTGATAGAAGAGGTGGATTGGAATGTAGGAGACGAAATTGTGATTGCACCAACTGATTACTACGAAGCTGGCTTTGGTGCATCTGTGACACAGCGGGTGAGCCTCTCTGGTGTGAATGAAGATCAACTGAATCTAGCAGACCCTCTGAATGCGCATAGATGGGGGCTGTTACAATATCCCGTAGATGACGGGATGAGCCTGTCTTCAGCTGGTATGGTGAGCCCACCAGTGGCCGATACGGAAAGCACAGCTACTCCCTTGGTGCTGGATGAAAGAGCAGAAGTGGGTCATCTGACGAGAAATATTGTAATCCAATCACCAGATGACGATCGATGGCAATCAGAAGGGTTTGGTGTGCACACCATGATCATGCCCAACGGGACAGCACATGTAGAAGGGGTAGAGTTCAAGCGAGCAGGGCAAGCTGGTCGATTAAGAAGATACCCATTTCACTGGCACATGTTGAGCTATGAGGGAACTGAGACTTTTGCAGATGCCAATGGTCAGTACTTTAATGGCAATACTATCAACTCTTCTGCCAATAGAGGTATCGTCATTCATGGAACTAATGGTGTAGAAGTAAGAGACAATATTGTCTATGACGTGCGTGGACATGGGGTATTTACAGAAGATGCCATTGAGCGAAGAAATATCATTGATGGTAATTTGGTCTTACATGTTAGAAACCCAGCTACTGGTTCACAACTGATGCAACATGAGGTCGGGAGTTTTGGTTCTTCAGGATTTTGGATAGCTAACCCCGATAATACAGTAACCAATAATATCGCAGCGGATTGCCAAACTTTTGGTTTCTGGTTAGCCTTTCCTTTGCAGCCGTTCGGATTGGGCGCTCAGGTTCTCGCAGACGATGGGCTATTGCTCAGACCCAATAGACTGCTATTTGGAGTTTTTGATAACAATACAGCCCATTCCAACAAGAATGATGGCTTGCATCTGGATGATCCACAATCTGACGACGAAGGCAATACTTTTCCTCTTCAATATTGGTCCAGTACTACAGGAAGAGCGGATATCAATGATACTGAGGGCTTGAGTAGGTTTACTTTGGCGAGGTTCAAGACCTGGAAAAATATGGATAATGGCTCTTGGGATAGAGGTGTCTGGACAGATATGATTGAATTTGTATCAGCAGATAATTGCGGAAGATTCTTTGCTGGATCTGGAGCCGAGGGTGTGATAGAAAGAGGCCTTATTGTTGGCACCAGCCTCAATTTCATGATGAACGGAACAGGCAGACCAGAGATTGCCGATTTCCAATTCAATGCCTCATCAGCACCCACTGCATTTGCTACCTATCACAGTGCCTTCAGCATGAAAAATAATATCCTGGTCAATTTTGAGGTAACAGAACATGACAGAGCTGGCGTATTTGCTTCAGATGATTATTATCTGCGAGCAGTTGATAAAGGCATGGTAAGAAATACCAATAACCTAATGATCAATTCTCATCCTGGCGTCAAGCTTCAATCTACAGGCACCTACTTCACGCTGGCCAGTGCGCTTTGGGATCCTTATGGTTTTTGGGGGCCAGAAGAGAACTATTTTGTTTATGATGTGCCTTTTCTTACTTATGGAAAAGAGATCCATCTGGTAGAGCTGGGGACTGAGGTTGCTGGAGGAGTGAGTGTTGCAGGTCCGTTTTATGGATTTGCAGCATTCGTTCTCCATGGTGTGGGAAATACGCCACCTCAGACTTCACCTGATGCGGATATCATGGCCTTGCACGTAGATAGGTACGAGCTAGACGATTTAGAATTAAGTACAGTGGTAGGCACTTGGGAAGTGGATGCTGCAGAATCCAACTGGACGCTACAGCACATGCGAGATTTTGCCACTACTCCTGATGGTCTCTATGTGCTGACTTTCCCAGGAGAAGATGACCCTACAGATTTTTTGGTAGAAGTAGAAAGTATGATTGAAACTACAGATACACAGGTGATTGGGATTCAATATGACGGAAATATAGATCCTGTCGTTTACATACAGCAAGAACGCAATCCGAACAATTTTGAAGGGTACGAACAACTGGAATCTTTGACCCAAGTTATCGATTCAGAAGGAGAAACTTGGTGGCAGGACAAGACCAATAACAGGGTCTGGGTCAAAATACAAGGTGGTCGCTGGGAAGAAAATGAATTCGACACTGGTTTCGAGCGAGTCACCAATGAGACCATGCAGTTGAAAATTAGGCCTGCAGATTAATCACTCAATTCTAGAATTTAGATGAGACTTGACTTAGAAAAGTAATTACTACCTGAAAAACAATCTCTAACAAAATTTAATTAATCATTCAAATGAATTATCTAAAAGGAATTTTACAGATCTGTGCTTTCATTATTCTTTCCTTCATGTCTTTTTCTGCGAATGCAGATACCATACTTATGTTCGTATCACACGAGCAAACTTATTACTCCGAATACATTGTAATGAAAAAGGCACTTGAGGCAGCTGGATATACTGTAGAGGTGCGAAGCGCATCAGACTTGAACTTTTCAACCTATATGTCTCCATACAGTGATATTTCGGCGGTGGCCAATGATCTATCTGGAAGTAGTTACTCAGAGTTTCAAAATCAGTTTCTCAATCTTTTTGGAATGGAGTGGGACGAATCCTTAAATAGTATTCCGACTTCAGTATCCACAGATGGCATTTTGACAAACGTGATGAATATTGATCAATACGTTGGAATTGTTGTAGTTGGAGGGATAGGTTCTTTAGCCTATCGGGTAGACGGAACTTATTATGCTCAAGGCGAAGAAGAAAGGGAAGTATCGGCAAGCATGGTTGAGCAAACGGCAGAATATTTGAACGATTTAGCTATTGAAGCCTTATTGCAGGGTAAACCTGTAATGGCTCAGTGTCATGGGGCCAGCATCCCCGCATTTTGGAGAATACCGGATACCAGTGGTCCGGGAGAAGAGGCTTTAGGGTATAGTCTGCTGAAAGATCAAAATTCAGCGGGCTATCCTGAGTCTGCCACTTTGGGTACGCTTCAGGCCTTGGATGTGATATATCGACCAAATGATCGAGTTACAATCTCAAATGCACACAGCGCATTGACCACCTCTTATTCGGCCACTGCCAAGATTATAACCACAAGAGACTGGTATCCTCAAACCGTTGCTCATGCAGCAAGAACGTTTTTGAATGTTCTAGAAACTTTTCCACTGGATAGGACTAAGACATCTGAGATCAATGCCCTCGTGATTCATGGAGGAGCATTGGATCCAGAGAACTGTGGGCCTGAAAATAAGGACAATGATGTGCCCTGCAATCATGGAGGAGGTGAAAGTCTACCAGCCGACTATACTGACTTGATGAACGTGCTAAATGCGAATGAAAATAACGATGATTTCAATTTGGTGAACGATCATTTGGATTTAAGCACTACTGAATTAGATCTTTCTAACGAAGCAGAAGTGCTGACTTATTTTGCTGATTACGATGTGATTGTCTTTTTCAAACATTGGTCTACAGTCATTACTGATGAAATGCAGCAAGCTATTGTGACATTTGCCGATAATGGAGGAGGTGTTGTGGGATTGCATCATGCACTTTACAATGACCAGGAGGGTAGTCAAAATAAGGATGTGCTGGTTACCCAGCTTTTTGGAGCGGAGTCATCTCCGTCAGGTTGGGCAGCTAATTTGACTACGTTCAACATGTATGCTACCAATCATGGGCATTTTATATCAAGTTACCTCATTGAATATGATAACGTAGCTGATCATCCGACGGTCGCCTCATGGGAATCAGATCCATTATCTGCTACTGCGAATACTTCATTTTCGACCCTGCCATTTATAAGTATGTATGATGAGCTTTATGTCAATTTCAATTACACTGGAGATATCGCATTGGGTCGTGAGATTAATGAAATAACGCCTTTGTTTTCTAATGATGCCCTTCCTCCTAATGCTAGTTTAACACAAACTCGACAAACCGGATTTACAAGGCTTGTGGATTTGGATGGAGATGGAAAAATTGGAAAAGTGGCTTATATGGCCCCAGGAGAACGGACGATAAATGTAGATGCAGCCAGTACTTATGGTCAAATGATAAGAAATGCTGTGGTCTGGTCAGCTCCGGAGGCTGAAAAATGGGAGCAGACTATTGAGGTAGCCAGTATCAGTGATAAATTGATAACGGATGATCCATTTGAAATTTCCGCAAGTGTATCTAGTGAATTAACATTGGCCTACGAAGTAATTTATGGCCCTGCAACCAATGAGGGCAATCTAGTGACTCTGACTGGAGTGGCAGGTGAAGTGGAGATTGAAATATCGCAAGAAGGGAATGGGGATTATCTGGCTGCTACAGAGACCATTAGTTTTGTTGTGTACGATCCGTCCAAACTTGATCAAGAGATAACATTCCTAGCAGTTGAAGATCAAATATTTGGTAATGAACCCATCAATTTATCAGCCACCTCCACATCAGAATTGGAAGTCAGTTTTGAATATGTCAGTGGGCCAGGTACGCTAGATGGATCAGTACTTACCATCACAGGAGCGGGCGCCATAGTTGTGGAGGCCAGTCAATCAGGAAATGATGACTATAATCCAGCAGATACTGAAGAGCAAACTATAATAGTATCCAAGGCTAATCAAGAAATTACATTTACTGAAATTGAGGATCAAACTTATGGAGCTAGCTCGATAGAACTATCAGCTACGTCCACATCAGAATTGGAAGTCAGTTTTGAATATGTCAATGGACCAGGTACCCTTGATGGATCAGTACTTACCATCACTGGAGCAGGCACCATAGTTGTGCAGGCCAGCCAATCAGGAGATGATAATTACAACCCAGCAGATACTGAAGAGCAAACTATAACAGTATCCAAGGCTAATCAAACCATTGAATTCTCTCCGCTGGAAGATGTACCTATGACTGCTGATCCAATCACTTTGGAGGCCAAGACAAGTACAGGCCTTGAAGTTATATTTTCAGTGGATGGCCCCGCAAATCTGTCAGGCATAGAATTGATATTGGACAGGATACCTGGCACGGTGACAGTGACGGCTTCACAGGGCGGAAACGAAAACTTTCATGGTGTATCAGTTCAACAATCATTTGAATCTATGTATGTATTGAGTGCTGATCCAATGACACAGTGTTGGAATATTTATCCTAATCCTGTGCAAAACCAGCTTCAGATCAGACGTGAATATGGCCAATCTGCTCATATTGAAATTTATCAAGTGAATGGAGCACTTTCGCTAGCTGAAAAAATTAACGGAGAAGGAACAGTAGATGTCCACTCATTGCCTAATGGGATCTATTTTCTAAGGATAATTGAAGAAAAAACGGTCACAACAACGAAAATCCTTATATCAAGGTGATCTGTGGTTATCGTTACTACTGATTGAAGAAAGGAGCGGCTGATGCCGCTTTTTTTATGATTGAATTTTGAGTTTGAATATTGAGTAATACTCAGTTCAATTGGTTTTCAAATCATGGTATTATGTTTTCTGAATGCCTAATTTAGCGAGATCATTAAATTTAGACCATTACCCAATGAGCAACGAAGTAAGAAATCTTGAACCCAATGACATGTGGAACTGCTTTGCCGATCTGAACGCAGTACCTAGACCTTCCAAAAAAGAAGAGCGCGTCATCGCGTTTGTGAAGAAATTTGGCGAAAGCCTCAACTTGGATACCTATGTGGATGAAGTAGGTAATATCATCATCAAAAAGCCCGCTACACCCGGCATGGAAAACCGTAAGACGGTATGCATTCAAAGTCACATTGATATGGTGCATCAGAAGAATGCTGATACCGTTTTTGACTTTGATACCCAAGGCATTGAGATGTTTGTAGAAGGGGACTGGGTAAAGGCCAAAGGCACCACACTGGGTGCTGACAATGGGATTGGTGCAGCTTCAATTATGGCATTATTAGCTTCCAAAGATATTGCTCATCCAGCGATTGAGGGATTATTTACCATAGATGAAGAAACAGGAATGACAGGTGCTATGGGTTTGAAAGGTGGTTTGCTAGATGCAGAAATCATGCTCAATCTGGATACAGAGGACGATCACGAATTGACGATTGGCTGTGCAGGTGGTGTAGATGTAACGGGCGAGGGTTCTTATGCTGAAGAATCTGTTTCTGGGGATCGAATGGGACTTGAACTGAAAATGAGAGGGCTTTCAGGTGGCCACTCAGGGATGCAGATTCATGAAGGGCTGGGTAATGCCAATAAACTGATGAATCGTTTGCTTTATGCGTTGGACTCAGAATTTGACATTCGAATAGCCAGTATAGATGGAGGAGGATTAAGAAATGCGATCCCTAGAGAGTCAGTGGCTGTGCTTTCTGTTTTAAAATCGGAAAGAGAAGAATTAGAAAATGAGGTCATTGGTTTGGCCGAAATGATGATCGAAGAGCATGATACTACTGATCCAGAAATGGAAGTGGATATCAGTGAAGTAAATGCGCCCACTCAAGTCATAGCCAAAGATTTTCAACGGAAATTATTACGAGCAGTCTATGCCTTGCCCAATGGGATTTATCGCATGAGTCCAGATATGGCAGGCTTGGTTCAGACTTCCAATAATGTGGCACGAGTTTCAGTTGCAGGTGGGAAATACAGCATCCAGTGTTTGACCAGAAGTTCTGTAGACACGGAAAAAGTGGATTTGGCTTTGAACATTCAGGCGATCTTCGAATTATTAGGGGCAGAGTCAACCATGGATGGAGACTACCCAGGCTGGACACCAAAACCTGACGCGGATATAGTGAAATTAATGGATGAGTTGTACCAAAAAACATTTGGGCATAAGGCAGATGTAAGTGCCTGTCATGCAGGATTGGAATGCGGGATTCTTGGGACTAACTATCCTGATATGGAAATGATCAGTTTCGGGCCTAATATCCGAGGGGCTCACTCGCCAGATGAAAGAGTTCAGATCAGTTCAGTGCAAAAATATTGGCCGTTCTTGTTGGAGACACTGAAGCATATTCCGGAAAGGAAGTAATGATCGATTATCCGTCATTGCCCGGCGGTAGTCCGGGCAATCTGTATCCTCTACTAGCGGATCACCCGAATAAATCGGGTGATGACGTTATGATTCAGTATGAACTTTCTCAACACCCTTCCTGTTAAACACTTTGACTATTTTAGAGTGAACAAAAGATTATCCTATGGAGCCATTTGAGTACGTCGTTGTTTTAATATCATTGATTCTGGGTTTAGGAGTTGCCCAATTATTGAATGGGGTAGCAGATATGCTGGCTCAGTTTAAAAAGACCAAATTTAGTGTTGCTCATAGCATTTTTATAGTAGTGCTTTTTCTGGTTTTCTTTCAGGAATGGTGGTACACTTATCAGTATTCGAAACAAATTGATCAATGGACTGAACCAATTGTATTGGCTTTAATGAGCTTTCCAATTGTATTGTTCTTGCTAGCAAGGTTTATGTTCCCCACTGGTTCTCGAAGTCAGGAGACGGATCTAAATGCCTATTTTTGTGAAAACTGGAGGTGGCTCTATGGTATTTTCTCTTTTACTATATTGATCAGCATTATTCAAAACATCACGATTTCAGACTATTCGTTCGTGGAGCAAATTCCTCTCATGCTTTATTTTATGTGGTATGTGGTCTTTATATCTCTAAATGTGCAGAATCAGAAGTACCACAATGCTTTTCAAATCGCACAACTCTTGTTGTGGATTTATTTCTTTGCAGGAGTAGATAATGGGATGTTGAATTAGTCTAGGATTCTCAGCTTTGCAAAACTGAGCAATAAAGTCTTGTCGCCTGCTTTTTCAAAGCTGATGTGAGCTTTTTTGTTGGCCCCTTGGATATCTATTTCAGTCACCTGGCCAAATCCGAATTTGGGATGTTCCACTTTATTTCCAATGGCTAATTTAGAGGTATCACTTGGCCTGAAATCCGCAGATGGTTTATGAAACAATTGATTAGGCGGAGGCTTTGGAACCGTTCGCTGTACCGTACTGATGAACGTTTTCGCATATTGGTCTCCTGGAGATGGTGTGCTGCTCATTTTGGCATTAAACTTCAGAAAGTCCTTGTCAATCTCTTCTAAGAATCTACTAGGTTCACAAGTTTTCAATCTACCAAAACGATACCTAGTCAGTGCATAACTGAGATACAACTTGGTTTCAGCACGTGTTATTGCCACATAGAAGAGCCTTCGTTCTTCTTCCAGATCCTGCCTTGAACTAATCATCATTTGAGAAGGAAAAAGATCTTCCTCCATGCCTACAACAAAAACATTTTTAAACTCCAGACCTTTCGCCATGTGGATGGTCATCATGGTGACTACATCCTTGTCTTCATCTTTGTCCTTATTATCAGCATCTGTCAGCAATGCAATCTCCTGAAGAAAGGCAGACATAGATTTGTCTTCATTTTCAGGATTATCAACAAATTCTTTGATGCCGTTCAAGAGTTCTTGAACGTTTTCGTAGCGGTTTCTACCTTCTATGGTTTTGTCGTCGTAAAGCTCCTTCATCAACCCAGAATTCTTGGCAATCTGAGAAGCGGCTTCAAAGGCATCTTTCTTTTCCACTGCCAGTTTGAAGCTCTTTATGGTTGTCACAAAACCATCTATAGCAGTTGCTGTTCGTCCGCCTATAACATTCTTTGCATTTTCAAGTATAGTCCAAAGATCTAAGTTCTGCTCATTGGCAACCACAAAGAGTTTATCAACTGAAGTACCACCTATCCCTCGTTTGGGCAAGTTGATAATTCTACGAAGCGCCTGCTCGTCATTTTGATTGACAGAATACCGAATGTAACCCAGAAGGTCTTTGATTTCTTTTCTTTGATAGAAAGACAATCCACCCACAATCTGGTATTTGATATTGTTTCTTCGCAATGCTTCTTCCATTGCCCGTGACTGGCTATTGGTTCTATAGAGAATGGCAAAGTCAGCGTTTTTGTATTGGTTGTTGGCTTTGGATTCGAAGATGGCAGAGGCGACTAGTTTGCCTTCTTCATTATCAGTGGTGGCTTTGATCAGCTCAATCAGATCGCCTTCATTATTATCAGTCCAGACGCTTTTGCGGAGCTGATTTTTGTTTTTGGTAATGACTGAGTTGGCGGCATTCACGATCGTTTTAGACGATCTATAATTTTGCTCCAGTTTGATTATTTTCAACTCAGGATAGTCCTTTTCGAAATTCAAGATGTTTTGAATATCCGCCCCACGGAAGGCGTAGATACTTTGCGCATCATCACCCACAATACAGATATTTCGGCGAACGGCTGCCAACTTTTTAGTGATCACATACTGTGAAATGTTGGTATCCTGAAACTCATCCACCATCACATAGTGAAAGCGCTGTTGATACTTATTGAGTACATCAATGTGATCTCGAAAGAGCACATTGGTATTGAAGAGCAAATCGTCGAAGTCCATCGCATCTGCTTTGAAGCAGCGTGTGGCATATTCACGATAGATTTTGCCCATTTCGGGTTTGCCGTTTTCAGTATCGTCAGCCAGATAGACTGGGTTGTTGGTGTATTCCTGCCAGGAAACCAGCCTATTTTTAGCGCTTGAGATGCGATTGAATACCACATTGGGTTTGTAGACTTTATCGTCCAGGCCGAAAGATTTGACAATCTGCTTGATCAAAGATTTAGAGTCGTCCGCATCGTATATGGTAAAGTGACTCGGGTAGCCTAGTTTATCTGCTTCAGATCTCAATATTCTTGAAAACACAGAGTGAAAGGTACCCATCCAAAGATTTCGAGCATCAGTTCCTACCACATCTTCCACCCGATTTCTCATTTCTTTGGCCGCCTTGTTGGTAAAGGTCAAAGACAAAATATTGAACGGGTCAACGTTATGCTTTTTGATCAAGTGTGCAATGCGATAGGTCAATACGCGAGTCTTGCCAGAACCGGCACCCGCAATGATCATAGAAGGTCCTTGTACATTTTCTACTGCCTCTCGCTGTGGAGGGTTCAGTCCGTTCAAATAGTCTAAATCCGCATTTTCCAACATGGCTGCAATTTACAGTCTTGTAGATAAAATGTTTCGATTGTATGCGCCAAAAAAATACGTTTATAGATATGGATGAACAGATTCATTCAGCTTTGCGTATTTTAGATTAATGGAAAATCAATATTTAGACCGAATTACTATCAATTCTGAAGTTTGTCATGGTAAACCAACTGTGAGAAATAAAAGATATACAGTCGATCTGATTCTCGATTTACTTTCGGCAGGAGCTACACACGAAGAGATACTCAGTGATTATCCTCAGCTTGAAAATGAAGATATTTTGGCCTGTTTGGCTTACGCTGCCAGGCTTACAAAGTATAACCGCTATACAAAAATATCAATGTGAAATTGCTGATTGATGCTCAATTGCCCACTAAAATTTGTGAAATATTTGATCATTGATCATATTAATATCAAAGCTTTTCACGTTGACGATCTACCAGACGGAGATCAATCTACTGATTTAGAAATCACAAAGTTTGCTGATCAGAACGACCTCACTGTAGTGACCAAGGACTATGATTTTTATCACTCCCACATGGCCAATAAGAAACCTAATCGCCTATTTCTTATATCTACTGGAAATCTTAAAAACCGACAACTCTTTGATCTCATTCGAGCCAATGCTGTACTTATTTTTGAAGCACTGTCTGCTAACCATTTTGTAGAATTGACTAATGACGGGTTAATTGAACATGGCTAATCTTTTTATTTTTCATTCGAATCTCAATAGCTTAGCGGCTAGCAAATTGACCTAACAAAAAGCCGCAGATTATGGAAAAGCAAGGAAGTTTTAAGTCACTGATACCTTTGATGGTATTTATTTTCTCCTTTTTAGGTATAGGCATATTGCTGGATGATTTTTATGCGTTGCCTGCCCCTATAGCCGTGATTTTAGGAATTATGGTAGCATTTGCACTATTTGGTGATAGCCTGGAAGAAAAAACCAAGCAATTGGTAGATGGCTGTGGAGATTCTAAAGTGATGACCATGGGGATCATCTATTTGTTGGCAGGGGCTTTTGCCACTGTTTCCAAGCAGATGGGTGCAGTTGATTCCGTTGTCAATTTTGGTTTGGATTTTATCTCTGTGCAGTATTTGCCTGTAGGCGTGTTTTTGATTGCCAGCTTTTTGTCTATTGCTACGGGTACTTCCGTAGGATCCATTGTAGCACTAGGGCCAATCGTTGTTGGCTTGGCAGATCGCTCTGGTACTTCATTGGCACTAATGTCGGCCACTCTGTTAGGAGGAGCCATGTTTGGAGACAATCTTTCCATTATTTCTGACACTACCATTGCTGCCACGCAGTCTCTGGGTGTGAAGATGAAAGATAAGTTTAGAGCGAATGTGTATATCGCACTCCCTGCTGCCATAGTCACTGTAGTGCTGTTATTGGTTTTTGGTTTCACCAAAGACCTGACAGGTATAGAAGCACTGGCCGAAACAGGCGAATATGAATTGGTCAAAATCATTCCCTATCTATTAGTGATCGTTCTAGCAGTGATGGGCGTTCCAGTCTTTCATGTGCTCATAATAGGAATCATAGTGAGCGGATTGATGGGAATTTCGTTTGATAATTTTACCATGATGGGATTTGCCAAGACCACATACAAAGGTTTTGAGGGGATGACGGAGGTGTTTCTTTTAGCGATTTTTAGTGGTGGGTTGGCTACGTTGACTGCTCATGATGGAGGAATCAACTATACTTTACGTAAAGTAAAAGAATGGGTGAAAGGCAAGAAATCTGCCCAGTTTGGATTGGGTGCTTTGATCGGAATTACCAATTTGGCTATAGCCAATAATACCGTGACACTACTGATCACGGGAGATATTTCAAGAGAAATTAGCGAAAGCTATGGTGTAGATAAGAGAAAAGCTGCTGCCTTGATTGATACCTTTTCTTGTATTGTCCAGGGTTTGCTTCCTTATGGAGCTCAAGTATTGATTCTACTAAAATTCACGGATGGTAGATTGAACTTCTTTGATCTGGCAGGCAATGTTTGGTACTTGTATTTACTCTTGGTATTTGCTGTTTTGGCAATTTTGATCAAACCCTGGGACAGGAAAATTTCGGCTATGGCCGAGTAAAGATGAAGATATGAATGTAAGACGCGCACAAGCTGCAGAAGCTCAGCATATTGTAGATTTTCAAATTGACATGGCTCGTGAGACCGAGGATGTGACTCTGGACAGGAATATCATTACCCCTGGTGTACAAGCGGTATTTGATGACGAATCAAAGGGCTGGTATTTTGTGGCTGAAGTTGATGGAAAAATCGCAGGTAGCCTGATGATAACCTTCGAATGGAGCGACTGGAGAAATTCGATGATTCTCTGGATTCAGTCTGTATTTGTGGCAAAAGAGTTTCGTGGCAGAGGTGTATACAAGGCACTATATAAACATATTCAGCAGATAGTGAGTGAGTCGAATGATTATGCCGGTATTCGACTATATGTAGATAAAACTAATACCAATGCACTACAAGTGTATGAAAAACTGGGCATGGATAGTCAGCACTACGGGATGTGTGAGTGGATTAAGCCTTAGCTGATTCCATCAAAAACTACATCTGGAATATTGCCCCAAAGTTGGTCTCTTTGTTCTTTGGCTTTGATTAATGCAGCTTTCCCAGATTGGGATACTTCAAAAAACCTTTTGCGACGACCGCCACGAGCCTTGGTGGCTTCACCCAGTTTGGAATTGATGAGTTCTTTCTCTTCCAGTCTATTCAAGACAGCATGAACGACGCCTAGTTTGACCTTTCGGCCTGTCACTCGTTCAATCTCATCACAAATAAAAACGCTATAGGCCTGATCAATTTGGGAAGCAATGGTAAGTAGTACCAATTCTTCAAATTCTCCAATGTTGGTTCCTTTCATGATATTAATTCTAGGTTCAATATTTAAAAATTAAGTTTTGGTCAGCGACAACTGCCACTGACCAAAACCATCACTATTCATTTCTCAATGTATCTGCAGGATTCATTTGAGCTGCTCTGTATGTTTGAAAGCCAATCATTACCAATCCAATAGAAAACACCACCAATAGTCCTCCTAAAACATCCCAGATGCTCATAGGGGAGAAGTAAACGAATTCAGTGAGTATGATTTCATTGGTTAAAAAATAGGTAAATGGTGCAGCTATCAAGCTCGAAATTACCAGTAACCAAACATAACTTCTGGACAGCAAATAGACCAGCTTAAACGATGAGGCTCCCATTACCTTTCTGATGCTGATTTCTTTAATTTTTGTCTCTACGGCATATACACTCATGCCAAACAGTCCCATGGCTGCAATGGAAATGGCCAGTAGCGCAAGAAACCCTACAATTTTGATCAACATCTCAAACATGACATAAGTGTTCTCAATGTGCTCGTCATAATAACTGGCTGTAAACGGGTGCAGTTCATCTACCTTGCTCCATTCAGCTTCTAACTTATCTATAGTGGCTATATAGTCATTTGTTTCCACCAATAAATTCAAATATTCATATTCGAAGGGATTGTACCTGAACGCATAGGGTTCAATTGGTGAATTCAACATAGAATGATTGAAATCTTCTACCACGCCTATAATTGAAAGCCAATGACCATCCAATTCTATTTTTTCGCCGAGTGCTTCTAATTCGCCACCTATTTCAAAGCGCTCTAATAATTTTTGATTTACTATGGTATATTGCTCTTGAGCACTGTCAGGTCTGCTTTTAAAATTTTCACCTGCAATCAAATTGAATTTATGATTGGTCAAATAATTTTCATCAACGAAATTGATATGAATTTGCGCCGAGTCTCCTGGGTTTTTGTATTTCCCATCAACAATGGTCATCCGATGGCCGTGCACAATACTGTGGCATTTTGAGATGGATTTCACATCTGCTACCTGTGCCAATGCACTTTTCATTACTCGATGATTATTGCCCTGAAGTTCGACATTTAGGATTTGAGCAGTGGAAAAACCAAGATCGTAATTCATGGCATGGTGATACTGCTTGTTTAAAATAATAGTCATCAAAATGAGTAGGGTAGAAATAGAAAACTGTGCAACCAAAAGCACTTTTCTGAGCGTCATTCCAGCGAATATTTTGACGCTGGCCTTGCTTCTGAGTACCGTTACAGCCTGAAATTTGGATAGTGTGGTGGCAGGTATCAAACTCGCAAGAATTCCAGCAAATATGGCAAAGCCAACAAACCAGAGAATGAGGAGTCCATTGATGGGCAAACTAACTCCATCTCCATCCAACATTACCAAAAATTGCTCTCTTAGTGGAATAAATAGAATAATGGCAACCACTAGTGCCATCAATGCTAAAATCACAGACTCTACCACAAACTGGGCAAATATATTTCCTCGCGTGGCACCAATGACTCTTCTGATCCCCACTTCAGTGGAACGTCTGAGTGATCTGGCAATGGATAGATTGGTGTAATTGAAACAGGCTGTAAGAAGGATAATCAATGGCAGTATGGCGAATATTAAGGTGGCTGCTGTGGGTACTGTAGGTCCAAGCTGATTTCCCAAGGGAGCGCCAGTAAAAATATCGGCTAATGGCTGCAGAGCAGCTGTAATTTTTTCTGGTGCGATCAATTTATTTTCAGTTTCACATATCTGGTTTAGGGTTTGTGTCATCTGGTGATAGGCTGAGTCGGTAGCCACGGTCAGATAGATGTAGGTTCTCCACATCGTAGTAGATTTTGCCCAGTCAGGATCGTCTCTGGAGAGATTGATCAATGTGCCAATTGATGCCAATGATTCGAATTTGATGTGCGAATTGATTGGAGGGTCTTTCATTATGCCTTTTATCAGATACTCGACTTCATTCACACGCAGTATTTTGCCCATGGCGGGCGTATCTCCATATATTTTTTTGGCTGAAGTTTCCGTGAGTACCAAACTGTTTGGTTCTGCAAGTGCAGAACTTGGATCTCCTTCCACCATAGGAAAGGAAAAGACCTTAAAAAAGTCCTTCGAGGCCCATATACCTGAAAGGACAAGTTTTTTGCCATCAGCATCCGCATCTCCACCAAAACCTTTATATAGAGTGGTCTTGGATTGATAATAGTTATACTCATCCAATTTTTCGCTTAGGAAATATGACGTAGAGGCCATGTTCATCACTTCTCCAGTGGCTCTTACTCTAGTATTTACAACTCGGTATATATGATCGCCATTTTTATGAAAATTGTCAAAGAGCTGAACCTCTACAATCAGAGTGATGACCAAAAGGCCAACGGACATGCTGATAGCGAGTCCTATGATATTGATAAATGAAAAAAGTCTATTTCTAGCCAAGCTTCGAATCGAAGTCTTGAAGTAATTTTTGAATAACATGTAACTGTTCATCTTGGACTTGTTTTTGAGTTTTTTGAAAGTGTATGACCTAAAAAATTTGAGTACATCAATGATGAAAATAAAATTAGCCAGTCTCTGGCCTCGTTCAAGGTTCCGAGCGTAGTACTCATACAAGTCGCCCAGAAGGTCTTCGAGTAAGTCTTCTCTGCAATACCATTCGAGAAGTTTGATGGCCCATTTGGGGGGATGATTATGATTACGATTTGTTGCCAATACTATTTATTCATTAAATGTATGAAATATTAGACGCAACGTGAATTCACTCGGTTACATTTATTCACTATTTGTATGTAAAATATTATTTAATGATTTGAAGCAGATGATTTGCAAAATGATTTCTTTAGAGTGCCACTGAGCCTGATCGCAGTTATTTTCCTACCTCCGGACTAACACTTTACAGCCATGCGCAATACGCTCCAGCCTATGGCAAATTGCCTGGTGTGCAAGATATTGAGTTTGGCAGAATGAGAGGGTACACCCAGCTGGGGCTTGGTGCAAAATATCTTATCCTCAACAATCTTGAAATGGAGTTGTCCTATGCTAATTTCATTCTGTCCAAACGAGATGGGGCAGGGCACGCTTTCAATTTGGGCGTGAGAATTTTGAGGTAATCATTGCTGTCAGTCTATCGTAGATAGATTTGAGTGCTGGATTTTGGTCTAACGATTTCAAGTGACTTTCAATGGTCTTGCTGTCCCCTCTTTTTGCTGGCCCAGTCAATGCTTTGTCCGTGCCAAAATCAAAAGCGTTTTGAATGGATTCAAAAACCAAAGGCTCTAAAATTTTCAAATCAAGCGAAGTGTCTTGTAGAATTTCCTCGGCAGCTGCTAGCATGCGGTTTGTAAAATTACTGGCAAAAACGGCTGCGATATGCAGCTTTTTCCGCTCTTCTCCAGATACCAATTTCACGTGATTACTGATGGTCGACCCCAGAGACAACAGTACGTCTTCGGCATGGGTATCAGTACCTTCAATCAAAATTGGGACTGTTTTGAAATCAACTACCTTATTCAGAGTGAATGTTTGAAGAGGATAGAATATACCTCCAGCATTGGTATCCAAGATTTCAATAGGCACTGTTCCAGAGGTGTGAAAGAGCAGAGCACCTTTTGGTGGTTGAAATTGACCAACTACTTCATGAATGGTGTCGTCAGATACGGCCACAACAAATAGCTTTGATTCACTATGGGATAAGTCAAGTGAGTCAGTGGCGCTCGATCCTGGCAACGCTCTACTCAATTTTTCAGCATGAGTGATAGAACGGCTATATATTTCATTGATAAAAATGCCCTGCGCTTTGAAAGCATGAGCTAAACTGGTAGCTACTCTTCCAGAACCAATGATGCTTACTTTTTGATCTATAAAATCATCCATGTTGATTTGCTTAACTTTAACAAACTACAAGGCGAATCTATGGAAAATTGTTCACTAGATCAGTGGTATGATACGGCCCAAACATTTGAATGGAATGGACATTCCATAGTTTATAAAGAACAGCAGGCTGAAAAGGAAATACTGTTGTTGATCCACGGATTCCCTACTGCATCGTATGATTGGTGGAAGATATGGAAGCCACTTACCGAGCGTTTTTCAGTCATTGCTCCAGATATGATTGGATTTGGTTATTCAGATAAGCCCTACGATTTTCCTTATGCTATCATGAAACAGGCAGATCTTATACTGGATTTACTCAAAGAAAAAGAAATCAAAGCATTTCATATTCTGGCTCATGACTATGGAGATACAGTGGCTCAAGAGATTTTGGCTCGTGCCAATGAAAACCAAAATTTCATCGTGAAATCAACTTGCCTGCTCAATGGTGGCATATTTCCCGAAGCGCATCATCCGATTTTAATTCAAAAGTTATTAATGAGTCCGATTGGATTTGTTCTCAGCCGTCTGTTGAACCAAAAGAAGTTTGAAAAATCATTTTCTAAGATTTTTGGAAAACATACACAGCTGACAGCAGGAGAACTGAGCATTTATTGGCAGCTGGTTTCTAGGGCCAATGGGCACAGAATAGCACACAAAATCATTCGATATATGAGGGAACGAGTGGAGAATCGCGAACGATGGGTGAGGGCCTTGCAGGATTACCCAAACAAACTAGGGTTGATCAATGGCCCTGAAGATCCTATTTCAGGAAAGGTGATGGTTGAACGATTTCAAGAGATCATATCAGAAGAAAACATCTGGTTGCTAGAAAATATTGGTCATTACCCGCAAGTAGAAGATCCGAAAGGAACGTTGGAATCTTACTTCCAGTTTATTGATCAATAAAAAAAACCCTTCCAAAGTTTAAACTTTGGAAGGGTTCGTTAGTTTGATTAATTGAGTTTTACTCCTTCTCCTTGTTGAAGTCGATGACTATTGGTGTAGCAATGAACAATGAAGAGTAAGTACCAATTAAAATACCTACAATCAAAGCGAATGAGAAGCCTTTCAATACAGCCCCACCAAATAAGAACAATACAATAACCACAATCAAAGTAGTGACAGACGTGATCATTGTTCTGTTGATCGTACTGTTCAGTGACTCATTGAAAATCGCTTTCATATTGCCACCTGCTTTGATATCAAGATTTTCTCTAACTCTATCAAATACTACCACAGTATCATTGATAGAATAACCAATGATGGTCAACATGGCCGCGATGAAAACCTGATCAACTTCGAATGAAATGCCGAACATATTGGCAATAGCGAAAGCTGATAGTACGAACAGTGTATCGTGGAAAAGTGCAATGATTGCACCTAATCCAAATTGCCATTTTCTAAATCTTACGAGGATGTAAAGGAAGATGACAATCAAAGCGAAAACTACAGATTCTGTAGATGCTTTTTTGATATCATCTGCGATAGTGGCGCCTACTTTAGAAGAGCTTGCAATTGTGAAATTGCCAGCTTCAGCTTTGGTGTCGTCTAGCACATAAGTCAATCCCGTGAATTCAGAAACGCCACTCACTAATGCGGCTTTCACGTTTGCATCTGCTTCATCAGACTCATCATTGATCAAGTAACTGGTGGTTACTTTGAGTACATTGTTGGCACCATAAGTTTTTACTTCTACACCCTGATTGTCGAAAGATGACCCTAGTGCTACTTTCAATGCAGAGGATTCTACTGGATTGTCGAAGGACACCACATAAGATCTACCTCCTGTAAAATCCACACCATAAGTCAATCCTTTGATCAACATGGCGATGATACCAATGGTGATAAATATTGTAGAAAACAAGTAAGCAAATTTTCTCTTAGAGATAAAGTCGAAGTTCATACCTGACAAGGCGTTTTTAGAAAGACCTGTAACGAATGAAATTTTGCTCTGATCTCCTTTTTTGCTAAACCATTCTACAAATACTCTGGTAATGAACACCGCAGAGAAGAATGAACATGCAATACCTACCATTAGCGTGATAGCAAATCCTTTCACTGGTCCTTGACCCAAAGTGTAAAGAATAATACCAACTAAGAAAGTAGTGACGTTCGCATCTACGATAGAAGAATATGCCTTTTTATAACCAGAAGAAATGGATTGCTTCAGTCCAGCACCATTTTTCAATTCCTCTTTAATTCTTTCGAAAATCAGTACGTTGGCATCAATAGACATACCAATGGTCAGCACAATACCTGCAATACCAGGAAGTGTCAATGCTGCACTCAATTGAGCCAAGATTCCTAAAATGAAGAATACGTTGAAGAACAAAGCCAAGTTAGCAATCATACCACCACCTGAATAGTAAGCGATCATGAATACGATCACAATAGCCAAACCAGCGAAGATGGAAAGCATTCCTTGATCCTGCGCTACTTTACCCAAAGTTGGTCCGATTACCACATCTTCTACAATAGTAGTAGGAGCAGGAAGTGATCCTGCTTTCAAAATGTTTGCTAAATCTTTTGCTTCTTCTAGCGTGAAGTTACCAGTGATTTGAGAGCTTCCATTAGGAATCTCACCTTGTACATTTGGTGCAGAGTATACATAGTTGTCCAGTACAATCGCGATACGTCTGTTCACGTTGTCACCTGTCAATTTTTTCCATTTTTTGGCACCAGTTGCATTCATATTCATGCTGATAGCTGGAGCAGTTCTTTGATCTAAGTCTTGACGTGCGTCTACAATTACTTCTCCACTCAATGGTGCTTTTCCACCACGATTAGTTTTGATTGCATACAATTCCAAGAATTCATCCTGGCTCAATTCGTCTTGATTTTTGATTGGCTTCACCAGCCACATGAATTTAATCGTAGAAGGAATGACCTGCTGAACTTTAGGGTTCTTCAACATTCTGTTGACCTGTGCAGTGTCTTTCAAATCATACACCAGTCCATACTGTGCTTTCAACAAGCTAAACAATGGAGATACTTGTGAGTTGAAAGTAGAATCAACTGCCGTGCTGTCGCTAGCCAACTGTGCTTCTAAATCATCGGTATCCAAAGAATCAGTTTCAGAATCATCAGACAATAAATCACCTAAATCTTCAGATGCTGTGGTTTCAGTTGCATCTTCACCAGAAATTTCAGGCAATTCCGCTTTCATTTCTTTCACCATCACATCATTCATAGCCTGAAGTGTTGGGAAAATTTCTTGCATTTCGTGCACCTCCCAGAATTCTAGCTTGGCTACACCTTGCAAAAGTTTTCTAACTCTTTCAGGGTTGTCAACACCTGGTAGTTCGATCTGGATTCTACCTGTCCCTTGCAATCTCTGAATGTTTGGCTGAGACGTACCGAATCTGTCAATTCTGGTTCTCAAGATATTGAATGATCTTTCGATTGCTCCGTCTACTTCCGTGTTGATCAAGTCCATTACTTCGTCGTCAGAAGTGCTTAAACTGATTCTCCCTCTATTGGCTGCTGTAGCGAATACACTGGCCAAAGATTGGTCTGGAGCGATCTCTTTGTATGAATTGTAGAATTCAGACACAAAATCTAGCTGCGTGCCTTTCACATTTTTCTTAGCCATATCTAAGGCTTTCAAGAAATTTGGATCCGTACTATTGCCACTGATTCCTTTGACGATTTCTACTGGAGAAACCTCCAAAGTCACATGCATACCACCCTGAAGGTCAAGTCCAAGGTTCAATTCTGTTTCTTTGATTTCTTTATATGTAAAATCCACACCAAAGAGATTGTAAACAGGCTCGTTCCATACAGAATCGAGGTATTGTTGTTTCTTTTGGTAATCTGTAGTGTTTTCTACAGTTGCTGCATCAATTGCTTGCTGGTTTACTCGCTGCGCCACAAAAGTGAACGACAGGTAATAAACACAAAGTAAGGAGACTACAATCGTGAGTAGTACTACTCCGCCTTTATTTTTCATTTCTATAAATGTTTAAAAAAGTAATTACTAAGTAAAATTTTTATTGAATGAGTGGTCGTGAGTGACCAGGTTTAGTTTGCCGGAAGGCAAAAGAATGTGCTTAGGGTGCGTTAGGGGCAATGATAATATTGAAAAGTACCTTGAGGAGCTTTTCGGGTAGACGGACTGCCAGTCGATCCAAAGTCTGCATTTCAGAAGTCTCAACCTCGGGTTGATCATTCAAAACAAAATCCAAAGGAGCGAAATGAATCTGAGCAGTAGGAGCTACTGCTTCCAAAGTAGATAGTTGTGACTCATTAGGTATCTCCTTTTCGGAATCTCCCTTTTCGTCAGCAATATCTTTATCCAATTGGCAAATGAATTCACAATCAGCATATACCTTCAATACCGGCTGAGCCACAATGCCCAACGCAGCCACCATTCCTATCACAAGAATGAGCATTTTGTACTTCGATATGTTATTGATGAAATTCATTCCACACAGCATCTGCCGCAAAAGTATATAAATATTAATTAGATGGAAGAACCCAACAAATATTTAGTTTTGAAGCCATGGAAAATCCTTTGGTATCGGTCATTTGTCTTTGTTACAATCAGGCGAGATTCGTTCAAGAGGCTTTAGATTCTGTAATGACCCAAAGTTATGATTCCATAGAACTAATTATAGTAGATGATGCAAGTTCGGATGGGAGTCAAAACGAAATAGACAACTGGCTCAGTAAGCACACTGGAATTTCATTTCTGCCCATAAAGGAAAATTTGGGCAGTACAGTGGCCTTTAATCAAGGGCTAAAATTGGCCACAGGTAAGTATATCATTGATTTGGCTGCTGATGATATTTTGCTTGCTGATCGAATTGAAAAACAGGTCCGATTTTTCGAAAAACAGGCTAAAAAAGTTGGCGTGATTTATTCCAATGGGACATACATCAGCGAGGTTGGAGAAAAACTTCAAACCCATTTCGACAAGGATAGATTGATGCCTTATGAAGGAAATATCTATGAAAACGTCATTGACACCTATTTTATTCCTACACCCACCATGATGATGAGGAAGGATGTTTTGGATGAGCTGAATGGGTATGATGAATCACTGGCCTATGAAGATTTTGATTTTTGGGTGAGATCTTCAAGAAATTGGAACTATGCCTATCAGCCAGAGGTACTTACTTTGATTAGAAAAAGTGACCAATCCTATTCTACCAGTTGGTATAAGCAGGGGGATGCTCAATTACATTCTACTTATCTGGTTTGTGAAAAAATCAGATCGATAAACAAAAGTGAGTCCGAGCAAATGGCATTGATAAGGCGCCTTCAGTTTGAGCTCAGACAATCTGCTTTTTCTGGAAATCATAAAGAATTTGATTGTTTTTATCATCTGTACAAGCGACTCAAACAGCCATCTGGGTTTTATCGATTGTTGAACGCCCTAAATAAAATGAAACTGGATTTATCATTTGTCAGAAGGGTGTATCATAAGTTCAGATTTGGCTAGGGCTTGCGCCAAAATCTCATTTCAAGCGAAATCCGGGTTTGGTTGGTGTTTAGATTCAAAGATCCACCATGAATTAAGTAGGGAGAGAAGACAAGAATTTCATTTGAACCAGGGTTTGGTCTGACAAAGTTCAAAGACTCTTTTGAGTCGATCAAGCCAGGCACATTGAATTGAACGTCGTTCATTTTGGCACCAGCTTTAGTTCTAACAAATGTATCCTCATTCAGTAAATGAGAACCTTCCGCCAGAATTAATGATGACTTTTCATTGCTCCCACAGATCGGAATATACAGATTGATGCAATCCTTGAGCTCTTCCATCCATCCGTCCTTGTGCAAAGGGTTGAAGTCCTTGCGATTGGGCCGAATGATTCGAAAGTGAAAAACACGTTCGCCATTCATAGGTTTGATGCTATACACGGGGATACCACATATTTCAGAAACTGCTTTTTCAAGTTTTTCAAAATAAGGATCTAATTCATAGCCTTGTATAAGTTTCGTTTTGTCAACTATCGCCAAGTGCTGCTCGTAATTCTCAACTCTGGTGTGATACTCAGAGATTTTGTTGGGGTCTAGGTGAATACCACTTTCTAGGAATTTGTTTAGCAGAATGCCTGTAAGGACTTGAATGAATGAATGGTAGGTGCTGTTATCAAAAAGGTTCTGTACAGTATATCCTTGCCTATGCCAGGTGGTTGTTTTTGTAAGGTCATCTTCTCGATCAATCAATCTGTCCTGTTTGGCGATAATTGATTCCCCTTCAACGCTGTATTCGTATTGATCTTGACCGACTGTGATATTCATTATCTTCTATTGTCATCACCTATCAGCATGCTCAAATAGCTGTCATATCTGCTTTGGGATATTTCACCTTGTTCGTATGCTGTAGCAATAGCACATCCTGGCTCGTGCGTATGCGTACAGTTATTGAACTTGCACTGACCGAGTAGCTCTCTCAACTCCGGAAAGTAATGACTGAGCTCGTCTTTTTCGATTTCTGCCAAACCCAATTCTTTGATACCAGGTGTATCTATGATGTAGGAGTTTTCTGCTACTTTAAACCTTTCGGCAAAAGTGGTCGTATGGATTCCCTTTTCAGAGAATTCTGAAATTTCAGAAGTTTTTTGATCTGCTTCAGGTATCAGTTGGTTGACCAAAGTGGATTTTCCTACCCCTGAGTGCCCTGAAATAAGTGTGGTTTGATCAGATAGGGACTTTTTGAAAGAAGCTATGTCCTTAGCATCAAGTGCAGAAATGAATGCTGTTTTATACCCCAAAACTTCATACTCCTTCATTTTTTCTTTTAATGCTTCTAGTTCTTCTCCAGAAAGCAAGTCGATCTTGTTGCACAAAATCATGCCAGGAATACGAAAGGCTTCAGCTGTCACTAAAAATCGATCAATAAAACCTAGTGATGTTTTTGGATTCGCAACAGTGGCTACAATTACTGCCAGGTCAATATTACTGGCAATGATATGGCCATGACCTTTTTTCTTTGGAGAGGTTCTAATGATGTAATTTTCTCTGGGTAAAATATCTGATATAATCCAAGCCTCAGCATTGCCTTCATCTTCAAGGAGTTCTACCTTGTCTCCCACGGCAACCGGATTGGAAATCTTTTTGTCTTCAAGTTTGAATTTACCCTTGAGCCTGCATTGGTAGTTGGTACCATCTTGTCCTTCTACCAAATACCACAATCCCATCGATTTTGTTACCGTTCCTTGCATCTGTCTTTTTTGGTAGGGCTAAAATAAAAAAGTCCTCCATCAAGGAGGACTTTTCAAAGCGATATAATCGTATTTCTTAGTGCTTAGAAAGATAGTCAGCTACACCTTCTCTAGTGGCTTGCATGGCATCTTTGCCCTCTTCCCAGTTTGCAGGGCAAACTTCACCATGTTTCTCCACATACTGAAGGGCGTCTACCAATCTGATCATTTCGTCAATGTTTCTTCCAAGAGGAAGGTCATTGATAGTCTCATGTCTTACAGTTCCTTCTTTGTCGATCAAGAAAGTTCCTCTAAATGCGATTGGCAAACCTTTGAAAGAGAGTTGACCTTCTTCATCATAATCCCAGTCTCCAGCTAGTACCCCATAGTTGTTTGCGATAGTTTTGCTAGTATCAGCTACCAATGGATAAGTAACACCTTCAATTCCTCCTTTGTTTTTGTCGGTCATCAACCATGCCAGGTGAGTCTCTTCAGTGTCTGTAGAAGCACCAACTACAGCAACCCCTCTTTTTTCGAATTCAGCTAACTTTTCTTGGAAAGCCAAGATTTCAGTTGGACAAACGAAAGTGAAATCCTTTGGGTAGAAGAAGAATACCACTTCTTTCTGACCTAAATATTGATCCAATGAAAATGATTCAACTATTTCGTCGCCGTTAACAACTGCAGGCGCAGTAAATAAGGGTGCTTTTTTTCCTACTAATGACATATTACGTGTAAATATTTATGTTGTAAATCTTAATGCCCCAAAATTACTCTTTCAATATTGCCAGACCGAAAGATTAAATCAATTTTATTTATCGGTCGATAGAATTCTTTTCTTACTAGACAAAATGGACTAGTTCAACTAAGAAAAGACCTTAATTTGTATTATTACTGTAATTAGCTTTATTTTTAAACTACGAAATAAAAACTGATAATCATGAGATTGAACTTTACTAAATCAATATTTATACTGGGGATCATCTTTTGCCTTTCCCCAATGACAAAATCCTTTGCACAGGATTTTGTTGATATATTTAGAGCCCCTGAAGAGGATGTGACAGAATATCTAAACAGTTACATCAAACCTGGAATGTTTTCTTTTGCCAACGGTATGGCAGGCGGATGGTACAACACTGCTAAAACCCATAAACCACTTGGTTTTGACCTTACTTTGACTGTGAACGTGGCCAACATCCCAAATGACCAGCGTCAATTTTTGTTTAACCCGAATAATTATTCTAATCTTAGACTTGAAGGGTCTCCTAGTGGAACTACAGATTTACCCACTTTGGTAGGTGGAGATACAAATGAGCGCTTAGAGTTGCAAGGTACTTATACAGCTCCAGATGGTGAGTCTTACGAGTATACGGCTACTACATTTGATGCACCTGAAGGGTTTGACCCCTCTGATTTGAATTTGCCAATAGTAGGGGTTCCTGTGCCAATGATTCAATTGGGTGTTGGGTTGATTAAAAACACAGATATTAAAATCAGATATGGTAAGTACGAGGCGACAGTAGATGCGAGTTCTGGATTGAGCAATGATCTCAAATACGGCGTAAATTTATTCGGAGTTGGTATAATGCATGATTTCAAACAATGGATTCCAGGAATCAAACATTTGCCATTGGATATGTCCATCTTCGTAGGTTACATGAGGTTTAAATCTACAGTGGATTTTGATGAGGATAACTCTTCATTTTCAGCCGAGGGGACAACAGAGATGATTGCTAATAATACAACCATTCAAGCTTTAGTCTCTAAGAAACTTTCTATTCTTACCCTATATGGCGGCATTGGATATAATGCAGTTTCTAGTGGATTGAAAGTTAAGGGACATATTGAAAATAAAGAATTGCAGAATAGTATTACTGGAGAGAATTATGAAGTAGATGACCCTGTTGATTTTACTTATGATGGAGGAAGTACATTCCGTGGTACTGTAGGGTTGAGATTGAAACTGGCCTTTATTACCCTTCACACTGACTACACCTTCCAGAAGTATAATACGTTGACTGCTGGTTTAGGCTTCAGCTTTAGATAAAAACACAAAACCATATAAAAACGAAAAGCCCCGATTGTGATCTCGGGGCTTTTCATTTTTGATAAAAATGTTAAACAGGTGTATGAATAAAATTTGTGTTATGTACCTCTTTATACTAGATACATAAACAAAGTAACCACCTGTAGTAATTTTTTTTAAAATATTTTTTTGGGATCAAAATTGGAGACGATTAATCTCTAATGGATGCAGTAATCACCGAAATACTATCCTTAGGAGAAAGGGCCTGCTTGGCAGCAGTAAGCATATCACTAGATCTGTTCACTTTACTCGCTAATAGAATCAGAAACAAGAGGGATAACTTGAGGATAAAGGTTAGTTCCGACTTTGTTTTTCTCGACATACTTGGAGTGGTTTAATTTCTCGAAGGTAAAATTATACAATAATAAGACTGAGTAAATTTCATTTCGATGAATTCACCGAATTAATAGACAAACACTACAATGTGTATAGTTTTATTAATTTTCTGCTTACAATTAATATCTTGAGTAGTATGAAAAAAGTATTGTTTGTGTGTCTTGGGAATATTTGCAGGTCTCCACTTGGTGAGGCGATTTTCAACCACAAGGCTGATAGCTTAGCGATGATAGCTGATTCTGCAGGCACCGCAGCTTACCATGTTGGAGAAAAGCCAGATCATCGCAGCATAGAAGTAGCTAGAAAGCACGGAGTGCCTATAAAGCATAAAGCCAGAAAATTTATCGCAGAGGATTTTAATCGATTTGACTATGTGTTGGCCATGGATGAACACAATTTCGAAGACATGAAGGCCTTGACTGCTGGAAGCACTGAGCATTTATTCTTGTTAAGAGCCTTTGATCCAAAATCGAATGGTGATTTAAACGTACCAGATCCCTATTATGGTGGGCCAGAAGGCTTTGAAAATGTTTTTCAGATGGTGTCACGATCCGTAGATGAGCTAATCAAATACATTGAATCACAGAAATGAAATTTCTGAATGAGGCGGTAAGGCAATTGTTTCAAACCGAAACTGATGCTAATACAATTAAGCCAATTGGTGGAGGATGCATTCATCAGGCAGGGGTATTTCAGCACAATCATCAAAATTATTTTATCAAATGGAATAGCAATGCATCAGAAATGTTCGAGGCTGAGACCAAAGGTCTGGTGCTATTAAAAAATACAAATTCAATTGACGTACCTGAAGTAATTGGCCAAGGAGCAGTAGGGAATATTGACTATTTATGCTTAGAATATATAGAATCACGGCAAACAAGTCCAGACTTTTGGGAGAGTTTTGGACAGGGTTTGGCTGAACTTCATAAGCATACGGCTAATTCCTTTGGGTTGGGGCACGATAATTTTATAGGCAGCCTTCGTCAGATAAATAAAAAACATCTTGACTGGACTGATTTTTTTATCAATGAGCGTCTCATCCCTCAATTAAAAATGGCTAGAGACAAGGGATTTATTGATGATCAGGTAAATGCCAAATTTGACCTACTATTTAAAAAATTGCCGCACCTGATTCCAAATGAGCGACCTTCCCTATTACATGGAGACTTGTGGTCTGGTAACTTTTTAGTTGGAGACCAGGGGCAACCAGTGATTTTCGATCCAGCTGCTTATTATGGTCATCGCGAAGCAGAAATTGCTTTTACAGGATTGTTTGGAGGATTTGATGATAGGTTTTATGAAAACTATGAGACGGCTTATCCTTTGCAGCCAGGTTATAAAGAAAGAGTGGGTATTTTTAATTTATACCCACTCCTTGTTCATGTTAATCTTTTTGGATTGGCTTATTTATCTCAGGTTAAGCAAATTTTGGCAAAACTCTAAAGGGACAATTTCATCAATCGCTAAATTCCACATAAGCATCTGGACTTGCCTGAGAAGACAAATGAGAAATCCACCCACGATACCCAGGATAACCATAAGGAGCTGGTTCACAATGTAGTTCTTCAGTCCCAATACCTAATGAACTGGTAACTGCTGTAGCCTGATGATGTCCATAGGTTACGTTAATAGCAGGCCCATCATAGATGACAAAGTTAACGTCACTTCCAGGAGTACTTGAACGAGCAGTTCCACTATTACTACATAGTGAAGAAAAGGCTCTTTGCTTTACCCCATTTACTTTGTATCTGACGTTGACTACATATTCCTCTGGAACCCAGGTTTTCCAACCTGTATTGAACCAGTTGATGATCAGTCTGTTGCAGTTTGTGCTTGCACTATAAACAGTTCTTGTGTACTGCGTGCCAATGATGGGTCGGTAGCAATATTCAAAACAATCAGACGGATCTACTACCTGTTTAATTGGCTGGTTTATAGCCGTCTCATTTGACGGAGCTATGCGTTTCAATTTTTCTTCACCAGGACAATCCAGCCTACAGACTTCTGGGCCATAAATGGGTCTTGTATAGGTGTGAATTTTTGCGGTTAGATAAATTTCATAACCAGCGTTTTTCCCATGGCCGGTTTGGTTAAAATTACGTCTTGAATTTGACTCTCCATCTCCTATGCCAGGAAGTACGTAATCAACGATTACTTGTGCGGTTGATTGGGTAATATTGTCCAGCTGGCTAATCAGTGATGCATCACCTTCAAGGATAATTTTTGAGTTGTCACCATTATACTGGAACAAGTGTCCGTTTACTTTTAGAATCCCTTGGCTGTTTAAGATTGGGGCTAAATTAGGTCGAAACAGATTCATCCCCATGATTCTATTCGATTCATCAAATTCAAATAATCTCATGTTTTGAGCAACCATTGGTTGAAGGTCGAAAGTTGGCAGTGGGGTTTTTGATAATTCTTCTTCCGAAAGTTCATTTTTAAGTTTTGAAATGAGCATTTCTTCATAAAGATATTGCTCGTATTGGGCAGCACGATAAATATCCTCAAATGATTCGAAATCAAATTGGTTTTTCCAAGCATCTATTTCTGCTTGATCTGCCGTTTCAAAAAATTCGATGGTTTCATCCAGTGCTTCCGTGGATGCAAATTCAAGGTATTTTCCGTTATACCTTACTTTCATGTCAGAACTGTAAGCGAATTCTTCTTTGCTAGGTGTAGGCTCGTCTATTTGAGAGCAACTGTTGAACACTAGTCCAGCAATAATTAGACTAGCGGTTAGGGTGTTTTTCATGATAAGTTTATGTTAGTAAAAAACACAAAATACAGATTGCAGCAAACAATTACAAATTGTTTAATTCTCCTTATCCGAGCGAATTGCGAGACATTTCAGTATGCTTTTCCTCAGGAACATAAAGCAAGTGATATACATCTTTCGATTTTTGCTCTAGCAAAACCTCTTTTCTATCGTAAATCTTATCCAATGCCTGCTGATCATAGCCTTTTACAGTTAGCATTTCAAGATTGTCTCTCATTTCAATGTTAAAGGTGTCGCTTAATCGTTCAACTAATTTTTCAACCTTGTCAAATTTCTTATCTATACAAATAGAGAAACTTACGGCAGAGTTTTGCATCAAATTGATTTTGATATTCAGTTGATCAAGAGAATTGAAGATTAGGCTCAGTTTTTTCTCGTCTATGAAGGTGAAGTCAGTGACCTTAAAATCAATGAAAACCTGTTTGGTTTTTAGAATAAAAGATGCAGGATGCTTCTCAGCTGAGTCAGCACCAATTACTGTACCTAATTCTTGCGGCGCGTTAAATGGTCGGACATATAGCTTGATCCCATTCTGAGCTAAAGGTTTAATGGTTCTTGGGTGAATAATTGAAGCACCATAATATGTCATTTCAGAAGCGTCCGTGTAACTCAGCTTGGGGATAATCACAGCATCTGGCATTTTGCTGGGATCAGCGGTCATCACGCCTGGTACGTCTTTCCATACTGTCACGGACTCTGCGTTTAACCCAGTGGCAAAAATGGCTGCACTAAAATCCGACCCTTCTCTACCAAGTGTTGTCGTTTTTCCTTCACCATTAGACCCTATAAAACCTTGCGTGATTACAATCGCATCTTTGGCGAAGGCAGGAATTTTTTCACTGATATTACGTTTGGTCATGTCCCAATCTACACGAGCGTCAATGTAGTTGTAGTCTGTTTTGACATAATTTCGGGCATCTATCCAGATGGTTTTATGGATGTTCTGATTGAGATAATTCCGTATAATTCTGGTAGAGAGCAATTCTCCCTGGCTCACCATTTCACTATAGACCTCCATGTAGGCTTTGCCCTCTGCGAAATTTAGATATTTGGCTATACCTTCGAAAATAGATTCCAGTCTTTCAAATACTTGATGACCTGGGTCAAACAATCCGTTTGAAATCTCAAGGTGAAAGCGCTTAATCTCCTTCAATTCTGCTTGCCAATTGCCTTTTTTGAAAAATACACTCACCAATTCTTCTAATGCGTTCGTGGTTTTGCCCATGGCAGATACGATCACGACCAATTCATCATTACAGAATTGCTTGATTACTTCAGCTACGTTTTTTACAGATGGGGCGTCTTTTACAGACGCTCCACCAAATTTGAATACTTTCATCTTGAATAAATTAGGGAGGCAAAATTACCTATGGAGGTAGAATAAAAAAATAAAAGAGAAACTATTGAGGGTAGAATCTCTTAACCGTGACTTAACATTAAGCGGATTATTTCTATTTTTGCAACCACCCAAAACACTTTTAATGGACAAGCAATCACTCGGATCTACTATTGGAACTACTTTAGATAGATTCATCAATGACAAACAAGGCGAATTTCCATTTGCCACAGGCGAGTTATCTCAATTGCTCAGAGACATTGCCCTTGCCGGTAAAATTATCAATAGAGAAGTAAATAAGTCTGGTTTATTGGACATTGCTGGAGCCTATGGTGCTACCAATGTGCAGGGAGAGGAACAGCAAAAGTTGGACGTTATTGCAGATATTCGCTTTACCCGTGCATTGAAAAATGGTGGTGAAGTTTGTGCCATTATTTCTGAGGAAGAGGATGATCTCATTCGTTTGAATAACAATAGTCGCTATGTAGTGGCCATGGATCCATTGGATGGATCTTCGAATATTGATGTGAATGTTTCCATTGGAACTATATTTTCTATCTACAGAAGAGTAACACCTATCGGAACACCTGTCCAAATGGAGGATGTGTTGCAGAAAGGGGATAATCAGGTAGCAGCTGGCTATATTCTTTATGGATCTTCTACTATGCTAGTTTATACTACAGGTCATGGCGTGAATGGATTTACTTTCGAACCTACGTTGGGCGAATTCTTACTTTCTCATCAAAACATGAAATGCCCAAAGGATGGGTCAATTTACTCTATCAACGAAGGGTCATATCAGAGTTTTGAACCATCTGTTAAAGATTATCTGCAATATTGTAAGTCAGAGAATTATAGTGCCAGATACATTGGGTCGTTAGTTGCTGATTTTCATCGCAATCTTTTGAAAGGGGGTATTTACATTTACCCAAGTACAGAAAAAGCGCCTAATGGAAAACTTCGTTTGATGTATGAATGCAATTGTTTGGCTTTCATAATAGAACAAGCTGGAGGAATGGCAACAGATGGTCAACGAAGAGTAATGGAAATAGAGCCAACCGAGCTACATCAAAGAGTGCCATTATTCATAGGGTCTCCAGACATGGTGAATAAAGCACATGCCTTTAGAGGAGAAGAAGCTATTGTACAGAAAAATTAAAAATTTCTATACTGCTCTCTGGTTTTTACTTTTTGCATTTCACGTTTGATCACTTCACGCGCCAGTGTTATTCCTATTTGATCTGGAGCAGCTGTGGTGAGGATTTTTTTAAACTTGACTTCGTCCAAATCTATCTTATAAAATGCATTCATCAATCGGGTCATGTCCTGATTGATTAGGTTATTGATGATAGAGGCCAGAGCGTCTTCCAAGGCTTGTTCGGAAGATTGATGAGGTGCCAGCTCCTCATCTGGGAGCTGAAAATGTTTGGTGATAAGGGTAGTACAAGATGCGAGTGAGTCGCTCATCAGAAGCTTACTGCTTTTCAGTGTCCTCCTTGGTATCTTTCTTTTCCTCGAATAACTCTGGAAACCCACTGCTTAATAAGTGGTACCATTTTACCAATTTCTTAATGTCAGAGGTATAGACACGATCTTCGTCATAATTGGGCAGAATGTGTTTTAGGAAAGCCTTCAGTTCTTCGTTGTCAGAGCTGCCAGCTAGACCAGTATCACCATTGAATTCCGCATGAATTTTTTTCATCACTTCCTCCAGCGGGCACGAACCTTCCTTGTCGGTCGTATAAATCGATATTTCACCAAGAACAGATACTTTAGAATTGACGTTGACCACCAATTTCTTTTTCTGTTCATCCATTGATTCTAGAATCATTCCACCACGAGTAGGAGCTACTACGCTAAATAATCCGCCTTTCCCTGATACTGTTGCTATTTCGTTGAAATCCATAGTTAGTTATTAAATCGGTCGCAAAATTAATATTTTCTTATACACTCTCATTGATTTGACCGATGTATTCCAATATTTCCTTTTGTCCTACTTTTTTGGCCGAGGAAGTAATAAATGTGGGGGGCAATTCTTCCCATCCTTTTTTCAATTCAGCTTTGAAAGTGGCTATGTTGGATTGAATTATAGAATTATTGGGCTTGTCTGCTTTGGTGAAAATTATTGAGAATGGTATCTGGTACTCTCCTAACCAATTCAGAAATTCAATGTCAATTTTTTGAGGAGGGATTCTAGAATCAATCAAAACAAAGACGTTGTATAGGTTTTCTCTCTGACCTAAATAATTCTTGGTCATGATATCCCATTTCTCTTTCATTTCCTTGCTCACCTGTGCCCATCCGTAACCTGGCAAATCCACTAAAAACCAAGCCTTATTGATCAGAAAGTGATTGATCAATTGTGTCTTACCGGGTTTGCCAGAGGTTTTGGCCAGCTTTGTTTTGTCCGTGAGCATATTAATCAAAGACGACTTGCCTACATTAGACCTCCCAATGAAAGCATATTCTGGCTTATCAGGTGCTGGGCATTGTTTATAGTCCGTATTGCTAATGACGAACTCAGAGCTAGTTATTTTCATTGGGATTAATTTTTTGCAAAAATGCTCAAAACTTGACTTTAACGCGATGCCTCAAGAGTTTATTTCTAAGATCGACACGTGGGCTATGTCTTTAATTGGGAAAATAGTTCGAAACAGTCCGATTACGATGGCGCATAGCAGTTTCCGTAGTTTTTCTCAAATCCCCGAGTTCTAAAATTTATGGTCATTCAGTAACTCAATTTGGGAATAGTTGGAGAGAGATAGAAGATTGGCCTGATATGGGAGTCAGGATTGGTAAATAATTCAGCGAATCCATGTAATATTGCAGCACAATAAAAATCTGAGTCAATTGGCAGTATTACCTTATAAAAATCAGGAACAATCGAAGAAGCAGCAAGTAGCTGATATGTTTAACAATATCAGTAAACGCTACGATTTCCTCAATCACTTCCTTAGCATGGGAATCGATATTCTGTGGAGAAAAAAGGCTATACGTCAGTTGAAATCGCACCAGCCTAAATTGATATTGGATATTGCTACTGGTACGGGTGATCTGGCTATTGAAGCTTTGAAGTTGAATCCAGACAAAATCATTGGCGTAGATATCTCAGAAGGCATGCTTGATGTAGGTCGCAAGAAGATGATCGAACTGGGGGTAGAGGATCAAATAGAACTGAGGCTGGGAGATTCTGAGCAACTCTTGTTCGAAGACAATAAGTTTGATGCCGTAATCGTTGCCTTTGGCGTAAGGAATTTCGAAAATCTGGAGAAGGGATTGGCTGACATGCGACGGGTGCTAAAAGATGGGGGTAAATTAGTAGTGCTCGAATTTTCGAAGCCTACTAAGTTTCCAATGAAACAGCTCTATGGTTTTTATTTTAAGGCTATATTGCCTCTGGTTGGAAAAGTGGTGTCAAGCGATAATGCAGCTTACACTTATTTGCCTGAATCAGTGGCAGAATTTCCGTATGGTCAACAATTTCTGGATATTTTAGAAAAAACAGGATACAAAGACACTCAATGCAAATCACTAACTTTTGGCATAAGTTCTATATACACAGCCTCAAAATAGTAATAGGTTTTGTCATTGGAGTTTGTCTAATATCTACTGAGTCTAAGGCGCAACTTCCAGGCACTCTCAACCTACCCAATTTTGACGAACAAAAAATTCATTTCGGATTTTTGATCGGAGGGCATTCCTCAAGGTTTAGGTTAAAATATTCTGATGAATATATAACTCATGATTTTGATACAGTACACTCTATTCTCCCTACACACAAGTTTGGTTTTAAGATTGGATTCATAGTCAACTTCCACTTTTTTCAATATTTGGATGTTCGAGTGGCACCTACTTTTAGCTTTTATCAATTAGGCCTGGATTATCGATATACCCATGGTGAAACGTTGAATGAATTGCGAGATCCAACCTACTTTGAACTTCCAATATTATTCAAGTATAAATCTGTAAGGAGAGTAAACAGAGCGATTTACTTATTGGCCGGATTGACTCCAGCTGTGAAGGTTTCAGGAAATAAGCAGGATTTGGATTCGTCAGAACGCCTGTTGATTGAAAAATTTAATTTGTCGGTAGATGTAGGTGTGGGATTAGATTTGTTTCAGCCATTATTCAAATTTTCGCCTGAAGTAAGGTATTCGTTCGGTTTATTGAATGTATTGGATAGTGAAGAAAATGACTTTAGTGTAGGAATAGAAAACCTTAACATTCACAGTTTTACGATATACGTGACATTCGAGGGTGGACCGTCTACCTTTAGACGAAAAGCAAGGAAGTATTAATTTGTAGGAGTTTCTGCTTCTGGCTCAGTATCCATGTATTTCATTTTATACACGAAGTAGAACAAAAAATTGAACTTGTTTACTGAGTAGTAACTAGAATCAGGTTCAGCATCCAATTCTTCAGATTTTTCTGCTGATTCAGCCTCATTGTTGCTCTCCAACTCTTTAGCCTCTTCAGTCTTTTCCGTCCCATAGCTTGATCCGCCAGTATTTCCAGCAGTGTTTTTTTCAGTGTTGGCCGATAGCGACAAACTAAATAGCAAACAAAAGAATATGGAAACAGTTTTCTTCAACAATTTTTGGATTATGTTAATGAACGCAACGAATTTATAGAGAATATTGTTACAACAGATGTGTTCAGCCAATTTTCTATTAGTATTGGGTGAAAATTAGGTGATTTACTTAGCTGATTCTGACCCAGCTAGAAGATTCATCTCATAGGAGTATCTTTCTGTTTGCACACCACCAATCCGAGTTTTGAAAGCGATTAGATTTTCATTGGGTTGATTATTCAACATAGAAGTGCCCAGATCCAATATGTCAAAATGATTCTTTTGGCAAAATTGATAAATGTTTGAAATCAAAAAAACCATGGGACTGTATCTATTATAAGTCACAGCACTGGCAGGTAAGAAATGGTATAGCATCTTCGAGTTCACAATCACACAAATAGTGGCAGCCACTAAAGTATGGCCATCATAACAACTGAAAATCAAATAATTTTCAGGAAATAAGTCCAAGGTTGATTTCATCTTATCAAATGTCACAGAAATGGAATGATTCTTATCCTTTCTGCATTCGTTAATAAATTGGAATATGGGCTCAAGCTTGGATGGTTCTTCCTGCTTAAAAGTGAATTGTGCATCCGTACATTTTTTTAATCGCCTTTTTTGCATTGGAGAGAGGCGATCGATCAGTTGACTTTGATCAATAGAGATATGGTGATTGATGTCTGTCGAGCGTTTCGAAGAGATTTGCGACCCGCAGCTGAATGGGTCTAGCGTACTCATTGAAGAGTAAAACGATGGGGCTGTTTTAATGGTTATTTGGCGAATGCCAATTTGTTTAAGTTCTTCGACCACATATTTCAAAAACTCTTCTATTACAGTTTGATCAATAGATTGGTACCTATAAATACCACCAAAGGGTGCATCTTTTAAACTGATGGCTTTGTCATTGTCAATTTGAAAATGAAGGACTAGAAGAAGTTTTTTTGTTTCATTTTCTAAGGCACAAAAACTTCTAACCTCTGGTTTAAGTTGACTGAGGTATTTTTTAGAATAATAAATTGGAATATCTCCAAGTTCCAAATAATCTGGAATCTGAGTATAGTACACTAGATTACCCAAGATGGTATTTTAATTCCTGTGATTTAAACTCATCATATACTCTAATATAATCTTCAGGGTCGTACTCATGAGAAGCCATTACAAGCACTATGGCGTCTTTTTTATATGCTATTTTGCACCAATATTGTGACGGGATCAGAACCATCTCGTTGGGGTGTTTGAGACAAAAAGAGGACTTGTTGCCATGATTATCTTCGAGTTGGATATTTAGTTCTCCATGTAAGCAAACGAGCAATTGTTGGCACGACTTGTGCGCATGCTCTCCTCGAATTTCATCCTCGTGATTGGAAGTGATCCAATAAACACGTTTGACTGGAAACGGAAGATCATCTCTCTCTGCAATAGTCATTATCGAATTTATATCTACAGTAGGAAGATTATATAATCGAGGAATTGTCATATCTTAAATTTAGTTTCAAATTTGCCGATTATTACGCGTAAAAAAAACGGAAATAGTTCTTTACACCCAAATCCTAAGATTATTCAACCCTCTTATAGAAATCTAATCCTTGTATGTTTTTTCTGTTTAGTTGTAAACAGTGGCGGATTTGCACAAAATTTACCATTATTTAATAACCCCGAGTTGTTAGAAATGGTAGATCGTGGGGGGGATTATATATATAATCAGGAATTCAGTTTTGCTGAAAAAGTGATAGACTCTCTTGAAAGAAAATTGCCAGAACATCCAATTGTCCCTATGATGCGAGCCATGAGCTGGGCGTGGCGAGATCAACCTATACGCATGTCCAGCCCTGTTTATTCTCAGCATGAAAAATATTTGATGGAAACAATTGCTAAATCAGAAAAAATAAGTGCCAAAGATTCCAATAATCTGGAAGCTATGTTTTTTGAGATGTCTGCTCACGGCTTGTTGGCCGAATATTATGCACAGGAAGGAAGTAGTTTCAAGGCAATATCCCAAGCTAAGCAAACCTATAATCTCATAAAAAGGACAATGGAACATACTGCCAAAAGCCCTGAATTACTCTTTTTATCTGGTTTGTATAATTACTTTCGGGAAAAATATCCCGAACGCCATCCCATGTACAAATCTTTTGTTTGGATTTTCAAATCTGGAGATATCAAAAGAGGGCTTATTCAACTAGACAGTGCAGTGCACCACAGTAAAATAGTGAAAATAGAAGCAGGCTTGTATCTCTCATACATCTGGCTGCGATATGAAAACCGTGCAGACAAGGCGAGATATTATTTAGAAAGGTTGCACAAAATGTATCCAGCCAATGACTATTTCAAAGCGAAGTATCTAGAATGTTTGATGCGTCAGAAGGATTATTCAAATGCTTTGCCACTGATTCAATCTTTAGAAAAGCATCAAAAACCTTATTTTAAGATGTGTGGAGAAATATTTCATGGGGTGTATTTAGAAAAAGTCGATCACTCATTGGCCCATGCAAAATTACTTTACGAAAAGGGATTGGCTACAGGAGCTAAATCTCCAGATCGCGGCGAGTACTATAGAAGTATTGCTTATTTGGGACTTGGGCGTTTGGCTGAATCTAATGGTGACATGGGCTTAGCTGCTGAGTACTATGAGAAAACCATTGATCTAGATGAAACGGATTGGATGACAGCCGAGGGTGAAGCGCGACTTGAAAAGATAGATTAGAGAATGGCCGAATCTTATCGCATCATAAAATCGCCTACTGAGGGCTTTTACAAGGAGAAAGGGAGTAAATTCTTGGGTTTTGCCTATCCAGTCAATTCATTGGAAGAAGTCAAGGAAACACTCGAAGGACTCAAAAAAGAATACTACGATGCGCGTCATCACTGCTATGCCCACGTGATAGAAGATGATCAGCATCAGCTCATTCGCGCCAATGACGATGGGGAACCTAACCATTCAGCAGGAGACCCTATTCTGGGACAAATCAGATCCTTTGAACTCACAAATACGCTAGTAGTAGTGGTTCGCTACTTTGGTGGAACCAAACTTGGGGTCAGTGGTTTGATTCACGCTTATAAAACGGCTGCAGAAGAAGCCCTGCAAAAGGCAGCAATAGAGGTAGTGGAAATCAAGCAGGACTTTAGGGTGGAATATGGTTATGAAAAAACCAGTGACGTTATGCGCATCATCAATGATTTTGGTGTAGAAATCAAAAATCAGGAATTCATGGAAATCTGTACTTTGTTTGGCAGGATTGAACCTGAAAAATTCGAAGCTCTGAAGGATAAACTGAGCCTTATTCAGCTCATCGCGCGAAAACTTTAATTCTTATTGGCGAGTTGCCCACATGCCGCATCAATGTCTTTCCCTCGGCTTCTTCTCACATGTACATTTACACCTTTATTGGTCAAAAACTTGGTGAAGTTATTCAGGGTATCTGCATCTGCATTTCTGTAGTTAGCCTCGGCGATGGGGTTGTATTCAATAATGTTAATTCTTGCAGGTACACGTTTCCAAAATTCATAAAGCTCCTTGGCGTCTTGCAATGAATCATTAAAATCATAGAAGAGAATGTACTCAAACGTAATTTTGTTTCCTGTTTTCTTGTAGAAGTAATTGAGTGCTTCTCTCAACGCTTCCAAGGTATTGGATTCATTGATAGGCATGATTTTGTTACGCTTCTCGTCATTGGCCGCATGAAGTGAGAGCGCAAGGTTAAATTTTACCTGATCATCAGCAAGTTTTTTTATCATCTTGGCAATTCCAGCAGTGGAAACCGTGATGCGCTTAGGAGACATGTTGAGCCCATCAGGTGCTGTGATTCGATCTATGGATTCCAATACATTTTTGTAGTTGAGCAGGGGTTCGCCCATACCCATGTACACAATGTTAGATAGTGGTTTTTCATAGTTTTGCTCAGCTTGGCGCGCCACAGCCACTACTTGGTCATAGATTTCGGAGGCATCCAGATTACGCTCACGATCCATATAGCCTGTCGCACAAAACTTACAACTGAGTGAGCAACCCACTTGAGATGACACACAGGCGGTCATTCGTTCATCTTGTGGAATAAGGACACTCTCAATCAAATGATTATCGTGAAGTTTGAGTGCAGATTTGATCGTGCCATCAGTACTTTTCTGTTCTTTGTCGACTAGGGCTGGGCGAATAGTAAAGTGAGCCTTTAATTGGTCTCTAGTAGATAAGGACAAGTTTGTCATATCATCTATGGACGTTGCAGACTTCTTCCAGATCCACTCGTGGATCTGTTTTGCACGAAAGGGTTTTTCCCCAATTCCAGATAGGAATTGTGAAATGTCTTCTTTGGATGATTTTCTTAAATCTATTAGCGCTGCTGCCTCACTCATGGTGCAAAGATACCGCTAAAAATCAGCCTACGAAATCAATTTTTTTGTGAGAACCATCACAGTAGGGTTTGTTTTCGGATGCGCCGCATCTGCAAAAAGCAGTGGCCTTGCTGTCTTTGGTGGTTTCTCCTCCTGCGTGCTTGATTTTCATATTGCCATACACCATCAGAGGGCCGTTCGGCATTGTTTCTACAATGGTTTCCTGGCTTACTGCAGTCTTTTGATCCTCATGGACAATGGACAAAGCACCTGAGGGGCATTTAGCTACCTGTGCAATGATATCTTCTGATAGAGCTCCTTCGATATTGATCCATGGTCTTTGTTTGGGATTGAATACCTTTGGGAGCCCATGAAAACACTTTTCAGAATGAATACAAAGGTCTGATTGCCATTTCACGGTGACTTTATCGTTCGAATAGTGTTTGATAGCCATGACTTTAGATATTTGGTTTCTCTATAAATTTAATGAATTTAAGATTCCGCTTTTACTAAAACTGGGTTATCTTCCGTCGCGATTAATTCCTATAACCAAACCCATTAATTTCTCCTATGACGGGACTTTCATCTCCTTGGTATCGTTCGCTTTCTTTTATCTTTTTGTTGAGTTTGCTCTACGCTAACAAGTCAGAGGCGCAACGGCTGGAGTATGATGTCATCAAAGGAGATAAAACAGTAGGATATATGCTGGCTGAGAAGAAGATAAAAGGAGATTCTGTTTTCTATTACATTGAAAGTGAGACCAACATTAAGATGCTACTCACATTTACGGTTCATTATACCTTAGAAGAGTTGTATGTAGCTGGTGTTCTGGTTAGTGGGTCTGCAGAAAGCACATTGAATGGCAATTCCAGAACTAAGTCTAAGGTATGGATGGAAGGGAAAGAGTATGTCGTAGAGGTAAATGGATATGAAGAAATGAGGAGTTCAGATCCTATCTCTTATTCAGTTCCAGAGCTTTACTTTTCTGAGCCAGGAAAAAAGGAAGAGACGTTTTCTCAACAGTTTGCTGAATATCTGATTGTAAAAAAAGATGAAGAACACCTCTTTACGTTGTATTCAGAAGATGGGAGAAATACGCACACTTATGAAGACGGTGTTTGCACGCATGTGAAACTAAATCGTACCTATGCTTCTTTTTATTTCCAATTGAAACAATAATTGACAGCTGATATCTCGTTGTAGCCTTCAGTCAAAGTCTGCTACCAACTGTGTTGATTCTGACCTATTTTTAATAAATATCAAAATGTACTTTATGAATATCCTACAAAAGCATTTTTTCATTGTTCTCGTCTTTGTATGCTCACTGCAGGTTAGCGGGCAAGAACTGACACTTGAGGATAAAATTCCTTTTGATTCTTCAATCAGAACGGGTACACTAGATAATGGACTTAAGTATTTCATAAAGAAAAACATCAAACCTGAGGATAGAGTTGAATTGCGACTTGTGGTCAATGCAGGTTCAGTTTTAGAAGACGATGATCAGCGAGGATTGGCTCACTTTACAGAGCACATGGCTTTCAATGGATCTGAACATTTTGCCAAAAACGAGTTGGTCGACTATCTACAATCCGTAGGGGTGAAATTTGGTGCCCATCTGAATGCCTACACTTCCTTTGACGAGACGGTATATATCCTCCCTATTCCCTCAGATGATGAAGAGATCATTGACAAAGGACTGACTATTCTCCAAGACTGGGGAGGTAACCTATTGTTTGAACCAGAAGAAATCGAAAAGGAAAGAGGCGTTGTCATTGAGGAGTGGCGGCTAGGACAAGGCGCACAGATGCGTATGGTTCAAGCCTATCTGCCCATCATATTCAAGGAATCCAAGTATGCCGAGCGATTGCCCATAGGTACCAAAGAAACTCTAGAGACTTTTGACCCCGAAACTATTAAGAGATTTTATAAGGATTGGTATAGACCAAATTTGATGGCGATAATTGCCGTTGGGGATATTGATGTAGATAGGATGGAAGCCAAAATAAAAAAACAGTTTTCTTCTTTCAAGAATCCAAAAAATGAGCGTTCTCGTGAAGAATTTGGTATTCCAGATAATGCAGAGCCATTAGTAGCAGTCGCATCAGACAAGGAAGCAACCAACACCATCTTCAAAATCATGTACAAGTCAGACCCTGAGGAAATGACAACAGGCGAAGATTATAGAAGCGCACTTATCCAAAGCCTATTTACCTCAATGATTAATCAGAGACTGAGAGATTTGCTTCAAGAAGCCAATCCACCCTATTTATATGCGTCTACTTCTATTGGATCATTCTTGGCTAGGAGCAAAAGTGCTTTTTCTTGTTTTGCTGTTCCTAAACCAGATGATATTGAAGGTGGAGTACGCACACTAATGAATGAGATTAAACGTGTGGAACTACATGGATTTATGGCATCTGAACTGAAAACGGAAAAACTGAATTTGATGGAAGCTTATGACAGAGCCTATAAAGAAAGGGATAAGACAGAATCAGAAGCACTAGTCAATGAATTGGTTAGCCATTTTCTGGAAAAGGAGCCCGTTCCAGGTATCGAATACGAATATGAGTTTGTAAAAAACTATTTGGAGGAAATTAGTTTGGAAGAAGTAAATGCTATCATTGGAAACCAAATAACTGAAGAAAACCGTGTAGTGTATCTTACTGCTCCAGACAATGAAGAAATCACCCTTCCAACAAATGAAGATTTATTGGCATGGGTGAAGGCTTCGGACGAGAGCATTCCAGAACCACTTAAGGAATCAATTTTGAGTGATCAGCTCATTAAAACGGAACCAATCCCTGGTCGTGTTGTAGAAGAGACAAGTATTGAATCCTTGGAAGTTACTTCGCTAAAACTCTCAAATGGGGCTCAGGTTTTTATTAAATCTACTGATTATAAAAATGATGAAATTCAGTTTATGGCTTATCGAGAAGGTGGTATTTCTTTGGCTGAGGATGAAAATTATTGGTCAGCATCTTTCTCTACAAATATAGTAGCTCTCAGCGGTGTGGGAGCGTATTCTTATACTGACTTGCAGAAAGTGCTGGCTGGCAAATCAGTAGGTTTGCAGCCATATTTGAGCGATTTAGAGGAAGGGTTTAGAGGAAGTACAACTCCCAAAGATCTGGAAACGCTATTGAAATTAACCTACTTGTACTTTACTGAAATCAGAAGGGATGAGTCGGCTTATCAATCTTTGATGCAACGTAACATGGCCTTTTTGACAAATGTCATGTCTGACCCAAATTATTTTTATCAGGACCAAATGGCGAAAATTTTGTCGCAAGGGGAAATGCGAGGAGGAGGAATTCCTACCATAGACGATTTGCAAAAGGTAGATCATGATCAGGCATTAAAGTTTTATAAAGAAAGGTTTTCAAGCCCTGGAGATTTTACTTTTTGGTTCATTGGCAACATTGATGAGAATGTCTTGATACCTATGATCGAGAAATATCTGGGATCTATATCAAGCACTCAGGCTGAAACTTGGGTAGATCGTGGCGTGAGGCCACCATCAGGCATGGTAAGCAAGAAAATTTATAAAGGATCAGAGCCAAAAAGCTCCGTGAGTATGATCTTTACAGGAGAGATGGAATACAGCAGAGAAGAGTCCTATCACCTGCGTTGTCTGAGCGAAATACTTGATATACGTCTGGTTGAAATTCTGAGAGAGGAAAAGGGTGGTGTCTATGGGGTGGGAGCTTCAGGATATGGAAGTAGATCACCTTATGAAAATTTTGAATTTACGATTAGTTTTCCATGTGGGCCAGACAATGTAGATGATTTGGTTGCTGCTGCCATTGCTGCCATACGTGAGATACAAAATGATGGCGTGTCCGACGAAAATCTTAATAAGATAAAAGAAGCACAAAGAAGAGATCAGGAGCTTCATTGGAAAACCAATGGCTATTGGATGAATGTCTTAAAAACTTATCATGTCAACGGCTATGACTATGAGGACGTCAATTGGTTGAACCAGAGAATTGAAGACTTAACTGCTGAAGATATTCAGCAGGTAGCCAAAAAATACCTGAATCCTGAGGAGTACATTCAGGTAGTTCTGTATCCTGAGGAGTAAGTAGGGTTAGAAAAGATATACGCCTTTGTCATTTCCTTTTAGCACCACTTCTACATGCTCATTGATGCTAGTAGCCAATTCATATCCCTTGTATTTGGGATAGATAGGAAAGGACTTATGGCTCCTGTTTACCATTACGCAGACCTCTATTTTTTTAATATTGGTATTCAAAAAAGCTTTTAGAGCGAATGCTGCCGTTTTCCCAGAGTTGAGTACATCATCAAAAAGTACAATAGATTTTTTGGTCAATTGTTTTTCTTCTAGATTATCAATGTGAACCTCTTCCATAAAAGGTGCTTCTTTATTGATATCTACTCTAACTACAGAAGTTTTGAGAGGTGAAATTTTTTCAAGCTCCTTGCTCATCATAGAGGCAAATACAAAGCCGTTGTCAGAGACGCCGGCCATGATGAGGTGTTTTTCGTCGAGGTTGTTTTCATAGATTTCGTATGCCATTCGCACGATCCTTTGATCTATTTGAATGGCATTCAAAATCAGGTTTTTTTCTTTTGTCATACAGACTTAATTATCCGCTGGCACAGGTACTTCCTTGCTATTTTTAAAGGTAGAAAGTATCACCATAGACTGCAAGCTATCAACGATATCAATGTCACTTACTTTCTCAAGCATGAGTTGCTGATAGGAGGCAATGTCCTTAGCCACAATTCTCAGTATAAAGTCACCCGACCCTGTGATGTGATGGCATTCAATGATTTCTTCAATATCAGAGATTCTACTGAGAAAGGTCTCGATATTAGGTTTGTTGTGTCCCTTGAGAGAGACTTGAACAAATGTATTAACACCCAACCCTAACATGGCAGAGTCCAGCTCTGCATGATAGCTCTTAATAATCCCTGAATTTTCGAGTTTTTTCACCCGTTCCAAAGTAGGAGCAGGAGACAATCCGATCTCCTCGGATAGCTTAGCATTGGTAATTTTACCATTAGCCTGTAAAATCTTTAAGATTTTTCGGTCTGTTTTGTCAATTTTCGTGTTGCCGATCATTAGCATTTGCAAAATATTCTTCGGTTCAAAATTAGTAAGATTAGAATTTATTCTATATCAATAATGAAATATTATTATTTCAATAGAATGTTTTTAATTTGAGTTAACGGGTGTTTGGTTGACTTTGTGAGAACAAGCCTAATGAGAAGCTACCTTATGAAAATTTGACCCTTAATGCATAAATGCCCATTCAAGACATTTGTAATTAATTTCAGGCTTTTTTTATTGTAATGTCGGGAAGAGGTCAGCGTTTCTGTCTTATGGTATGGTCTGAACAAGTCATATCTTCACGAATCGCTGCGTAGATTCAGTTTGGTCATAAACCACTTTGATAAAATACATGCCTTGTTTATAAGAAAAGACATCAATAAAAAAACTATTGAGTCCATCATTTGTACTGGTGTAAATGTCCTGATATAAGACCGCTCCAGTTGCATCCAGCAGAAAAATTTGTACAGGAGCTTTTGTAGGTAAAATCATGTTGAGTCGGATCTGTGTATCCTGACTACTTACAGGATTTGGGTATGAGTTTTCAACTATTACTTTTTGGTCAAAGTCTATACATCCTTCGTTGTTGACCAAATTGATATCCTCATAATTCTCATCCAAGTCAATAAGGGTAATACAAGTATATCCAATATTATTACTCTCATTAGAGAATGAGAAATTCAATGGAAATGTTACTGTTTGATTCTTGTACAACGTACCATTATACTTCTCGAAAACTGACGAATTATGATCAAGATCAATTCTAATATCAAAATTTCTAATGGCTACGTTGCCATTATTTCTTACTGTCAGGGATAGGTTCGTTCTGTCGTCGGATGCTTCTTTACTAATCTGAACCAACTCCAAATCTTTCACAGGCTCGGCAACCGTGACAGCCAGCGTAGCACTATCACTACAGCCCAATTCATTAATTGAAACGAGTGCTACTTCATAATCCCCTAATTCAGTGTAGGTAAACTGGGGGTTGGTTTCTGTACTTGTAGATTGGTCAGTATCGTTAAAATCCCACAGATAGCTTTCGGCTTCAGCGGATTCATTGGTGAAGCTTATGGTCAACGGCGCAGGGCCAATGTCTCTATTTGCATCAAATGCAGCAACTGGTGCAGCGTGGATGGTAATGGTCTGTTGATTGACGCTTTCACAGCCAATGTCATCAGTGATCGTTAGAGTTACTTCATAATCGCCAGCTTGGTTGAAATGAAATTCTTCATTATCTCCAGTACCAGTTCCCATCTCATCGAATTGCCAGCTGTACGCTTCAATGGACGTGGAAGTAGAAGTGGAGGCGTCAGTGAATACAGTGTTTTCGTTATCACACGTGTTGTCAGAAGTAAAATTGGCGATTGGTAATTCATGAATCGTAAATTCCTTAGACACAGTGCTCACACATAGGTTATTAGGCGTTACAATAAGTGTAGCAGTATAGGTTCCAGTGTTGTTAAAAATTTGAGAGGGGTTTTCGGTATTCGGTTTTATGTCTCCATTGATATCCCAATACCAGGTATTAATAGGGTTTTCATCTTCGGTCTGGCTTTGGTCAATAAATTGTGTGCTGGCATCCAGACATCCTATATCTACACTAAAATCAGCCGTTGGGGTACTCTGTACGCTTACATTTTGAGTGATCTCATCTATGCATCCGAAGGTGCTCTCCACAGTCAAAGTGACAGGATGAATACCCTGTGTATCAAAGGCAAATGAAGGATCTTGTGCTGTGGAGTTGCCAAGCCCATCAAAGTCCCAGGTGTAGGATTCAATATTAGCGTCATTGATGGTTGATTGGTCTTCGAATGCCACTTCTTGCCCCTCACATCCTACGCCCATGTCAAAACTGGCCACAGGTTTGTCATTTATTGTCAGAGGAAGGGTCAATACATTATTGCAGCCGCCACTATTGGTTACAGTCAGTGTCACGCTATAATCACCAGCATCCGCGTATGCATGTGTTGGAGAAGAACTGGTAGAAGTTTCAGTATCTCCAAATTGCCAGGTTTGTCCTGTAATAAGATTGCCTTCAGTCAGATTAGTAAACTGAGTATCATCACCCAAGCATCTGTCTGAAACAGAGAAGTCAACTGCGGGTCCTGCAATCAGGTCAAGGTCAGGTTCAGCACTTGGTGTAGTGCATCCAGGAATACTTGCAGTCAGTGTCACGGTCTTTACACTTTCTGTATCAAAGTTGTATGCACCATTTCGTTCAGTGCTTGTGCCTTCACCATTATAATCCCACTCATAGGTCAAAGTAGCTCCATTATAATCTGATTCATCAAAGAGATTGGTAAAGGTGATATCTGCTCCTGTACAATAGGGTGAACCTGAGGTGAAAAAGGTGGGAGTGACGGGTTCTGGGAAGATTGAGATGGTGTCCTTCACAAAGTTATAACAAGTTCCGTCGTAGACAGTAAGATGAACTATACTATCTCCTGTTTGCGAAAAAGTATGTGATGGACTTATGTCAGTACTGCCTATGGTAGTTCCATCATCAAAACTCCATTCGTAGGATATCAGCCCCGTATTGCTTGGGGTGAAGGTGTTGGGTTGAGAGATGCATTCGTTTGCATTGTCAGAGAAAGAGATGGATGGGGAGATGTCAGCAGAGACAACAATAGATTGTGTGAAGTAATCAATATTGCCAACATTATTGGTAGTCCTTAGTGTGATAGTATGGCTTCCTTCTTGATTGTACCGGATATTAGCTGGAATTTTATCATTGCTTGTCTTAGTTGATGCCCCGCAAGTAGATGAAAAGTCAATTCTTGTTAGATTTCGTGGAGAACTACTTTTGATTCCAAAACCGTGATATTCGTCTCCATCAAAGTAGAGGTCAAAACCAAATGTATTCGAAAATAAAGATTGATCCCCTAAATCTTCAACTGACATATTGAGTGATGATAGATTTTCGCCAAGTGAAAATCTGAAGATGACGCCAGATCTGGTGGCTATTAAACCTTCGAATTCGTTTGAATCATTAGTCATTCTCAGTCTCAAGGGTTGACTCATTGCATCACCAGAAAGGGCTATTTCGGATACGTCTGGAGTATTTGATATGCCTGAATTAAAGGTCATTTGATGAATTTTACCTGTTCCTTCTGAAGAAACAATGCCAAACCATGTATCGCAATCTTTATCAAACGAAAAACTTCTGGGTTGACTACTTCCGTTAACTAGAATATCATCTCCTGAAAAAGGGTTGTTCAGTAAACTTGACCCAAAATCCAAGCGGTTTATTGTACTCCCACTTCTGCTGCTCACAAAAAGGTAGTAGTTGTCTTGGTCTTCAATTATTTCAATTTCCGAAGGGGAATTTATTGAAACTCCATCAGGAATACTTATCTGTTCTGAATCATAGTCAGCGGGATTGCTTGAAAGAGATTCTCCCATATTTAATCTAACTATGCTGTTGGAAGAGAAATTGGCCACAAAAGCAATCCATTCATTCCCACTTTTGACTAGTTGGATGTGCTCAGGACCATCCAGTAGATTGTCAATATTTCCTAAATTTTCAACCGATATGGGATCGTTATTTAAGTTGTCACCTAGATAAACTTTAACAATATCATCTGAAATTCTGTTAGCAATGTATATGTAGTAGTTGCCATTATCTTCTACTATAGATAATCCGGTTGGAGTATTTCCGGAAATAGTTGCCACATCTTGAGCTTTTGGGCTATCGTCTTTTAAAGCACCGCCACAAAAGTACCATTTGAATGAAGATGCATCAGTGCTTGTATTTTCAATCTTTAAGGTTTGTTCAAGGCAAGTTGGAGACGGTATAGAAAATGCAGAGGTTGGGCACTGTGCAATACTTCTTAGAGCACAAAAAACAAGGCCAATTATGATTGAATAAACTCTCAAATCTCTAAATTTTGTTGTATACAAAAATATTGTATTAAGTGATGCTTATGAACCAAAACCATGCGAGAATAAGCGTTTGTTATAATGATTTCAATATTTTTCGATAAACACCTTCAATTAATCGAAAATCTCTATGAGTAGCGCATATTTTTTTTGTGACTACGCTTAATTCTGTTGGATGTTTTTTCCTTTTATTGATGAGTCGTCTTAGTTCTTCTAAATTGACTTCATTTTGATTATTTAATATTACACCGACGTTATTGTCCTCAATTAGTTTAGAATCATCCCCAATTTGGGGTGTAGAGAGTATTGGAAGACCATTCGCCCAATATTCTCCATTTTTAATAGGAGAAAAAGCATGAGAAAAAGAAGTGGGTCGATGTAAAGAAAATGCGAAATCGGCAGCGCTCAAATAATTGGAAACTTGGTTATGAGGCACAAATTTTATTAATACCGAATCTTCTTGAATTCCAACTTTATTAAGCTGAGATATAATCGAGTGTTTATTTTCTGATGTGAGAATGATAAGAAAGAAATTAGGAATGTTCGAGAACATTTTTTTAAATATTAGATAAGCATCGCTATCTAGATACAAACCTCCAAATTTACCGCTATAAACCCCCACTGTATGTTTTGGAAGAAGGTTCAAATCGACCCTTACCTCATTCCTTGCTGAGGAGGAGTATTCGAACTTAGAAACCTGAACAGCACATGGCATTACAAAAATTCGCTCCTCCTTAATGTGACTTTCAAGAAGATTTAATTTTTCCTGATATGATACAGGCATTAGAAATAGTGCTGTTTTTTTTTGTTTAAGCTCGAGATATTTTTGGATTAGATAACTTAATCCATACTTATTCCAAATGGAAAGTGATCTCATATAATCTGCATGAGGTTCGAAGGACTCAACAGTAAATGGTTTCCGTGTTAATTTGCTTGCGAGATAGCCAATTCCTCCTGCTAAAGAGCTTCTACATATGACAAGTTGGATCTTGTGTTTTTTTGTAAGCTTGTAGATTAATATTGGGAGTGAAAGAAAGTCATAAAATTTTTGAAAAACTCGCAGTTGATGGATGGAATTAAATGGCACATGTTCAATTTTAGAATTTACTGGGATATTAAATTTGACATCTCTGTTTCTTTCAATCGACACATAAATGATCTTGTGCACCTTGTTTATCTTGGATAAAATCTCTAAATGTGGGTTGATTGTTGCCTGACTTAAGCCTTCATTGGCACCCCAGTATCCAAGGAATAATATCTTCATGCTAAAAGTTGTAGTTAAACTTTTCTAAATCTTTTTTAAATGTATCTTCAATTTTATTTTTTGTGTAATCGTCGTAATACTCACGATAGTTCTTATTCCTTTTACTTGTATTGACAATTGGTATTTTTTCATCAATTTGAAGCTTATCACAGATTTTATTAAAATCTTCTTGCAAATTTTCGTAGCGTCCTATGAAATCTACCATTAATTCTCCTTGATTATTAGAAAGAAAGTCAAATTGCGAGGAACGGGCTTTTTTTATGTTTTCAGGATCAGTTGCCCAATCAATGTATTCTCTAAAGCTAAACTTTTGAAAAGTTTTAAAAAAAAAGGCATTACGATTTTGTTTATGATAATTGAATTGTGAAACATGCCAATCCCATGGATTTCTAACAAAAGCTATTTTTAAAAAAGTATCAAACGTATTTTTATTTTTTAATTTTTTGTACAGATCTATTGGCGATATATGCAAAGGGTAAAGGCCAATTGCCGGGATCTCACCTAAATAATCGATCATATAATTATATATGCGCTCGTTCGGGTAGTTCGAATATTTTCGTAATGCTTTGGTAATGCTCGAACCTGCAACTTTTGGGGTATGGAAAAAGATAAATCTATATTTCTTTGAAAAGAGCATAAAGTCAGTTTTTTCTAAAATAGAATTGAATTGTTTGTCTAAGAATTAAAATATTAGTTTTTCGAATCGCGGATTTAAATAGAATAGAACAAACTCTTTTTTTGAAATATTTTAATTCTTTAGTGGTTAGATTCATAGACTTTAATAAACTGTAAATCTTAAAGTAGCCATCAGCTAATCCTTCGAGGTTTCCCATAGCAGAATTATTTCCCGTTCTGTATAAATAGGTTTTATGGGGTATACTCATATATTGTCCCCCTCCTTTGCAAATCTCGATATAGAAAAATAAATCTTCACCATGGGATAGATCTTCTCTTAACTGGTAAGTAGTATTTTTCTCTTTCTTTATCATCCAAGTAGGACCAAAAAAATAGGATTCTTCTAGGCGGATCAATGAATTATAGGGACTTCCGGCAACTGAGTGCTTTTTTTCCCATAATTCTTTGGACATTGTACTATTCATTAAAGATATTGTTCCATCAACAAAACTCACTTGTGGGTTTTCTTGAAACGCCGTAACTCTGACTGATACACTTTCTGGAGTTAATTTATCATCAGCATCTAGAAAACAGAAATAATGTCCTTTCATATTTTGCAGAGCTTTGTTTCTCGCAGCGCTTACACCTTTGTTGTTCTGATGATAAATTTTTATTCTTGGTTCATCGGAATATTTTGAAAGGATAAGAGGTGTATTGTCTTGACTTCCATCATTAATAATTATTAGTTCCCAATTATTATATGTCTGACACAAAACTGACTGGATCGCCTGGTCAATATATAATTCAGCATTATATGCAGCCATTATGATAGAAACTAAATTATCCATGTAGACTTTGATTAATCAAATCCTCTATTCTCTTAATTTGATTCTCATAACTATTAGATACGGCATATTCAATTCGTTTTTTTTGCATTTTGTTTGATGACCAATAAGCCAGATTATTAATTGTTTCTTGTAGTTTGATGGGCCATTCTGATTGAACATTACTCATATTGATGAAGGGGAATGATTCATAGGTGCTTGTAAATGAGGCTACAATAGGTTTGCCTGTACCAAGGTATTCCATCATTTTGTGCGGATTACTTAATTGCTCTTCGTAACGGTCGGAATTGTAGCAAAGAATTAACAGATCCATTTCTTGATAAAAATCTGCTAACTCTTGTTTGGACAGAGAGCCAACATGGCTCATGTTAGGTAGCTGAAATTTAGAAGGGTCATGATTGGGGCCAGCAAATAAAAATTGATGTTCTGGTAATTGACGGATAGTTTTCAATAATGTATTCCAGTCCAAATATTTAAGGTTTAAGTTTCCAGCATATCCAATTTTAAGCTTATTACTGCTTAGTGGTTTTTCTGTATGAAGTTTAATAAAAGTACCAAAACCGTGATTGATAAAATGGCTGTTCAAATTGAATTTTTTTAACCTATTTCCAATGGGGTTTGAGCAATAAAAGCATATGTCAGCTGTTTTTGTAGCTTTTTCAGTTTCAAAATCTTGATTGAGATCGACGATATGAGATATGTTTATAGACTGTTTTAAAGGTGTGAAATCAAAAAATACAGAGTTGTCAAATGACCAGATGATGTCAAATTGAGTTTTACAAAATGCCTCAATTTTATCCAATTTTTTTTTTATCAAATATTGTGAGATGCGCCGTGGAAATTTCCTGAGTCCGGCTGTAAATTTTGTATAGTCAAGTACCTTAAGATTAGGATAAATAGTATTTGAGATTTTCCAGATTTTCCCTGGAGGGTTGACAAAAAATATTTTTGCACCAGCTTGACTCATGGAATAAGCATAATGATGTTTAGAAACCCAAGGATGATCCCAGGGTTCAGGAGAAATAAGTAGAATATTTTGATTTTTTAGTTTCATTCACGTTAATCTCTTCTAACATTATTCATCTGTTGTACGCTGTAGTTTTCACAGTTTAAGAAAAGGGATTGGTATCTTGGGTTGAGAATATTACCAACTACTGCGTCGATTGATAAATGATCGTCATAGAACTGTATCACGTTAGTGTGCATTTCTCTGATTCTATCATCGGGCAGTGATAACACATACTTTATTTTTTCTTTCAGATCAGTTTCACCATCGAAAATAACAGAATTGGAATCGTCAAGCGGAGTGTCAAATATTTCCGGAAATTCAATAATAGGTATACAACCAACGGACATAGCTTCAACAATAAAATGTGTTTGAGGCATTACAACCCCTGGAGGGCCTAATATGAATTGGCAATTCGCTAGTGCCTCAAGAAGCATTTCAGGTCTTATATTTAATTCTTTACGGTCAAAAATTACAATCTCTGCTTTCATGTTTAGCATTTCAATATCCGAACCAGGAGGTTTTGCTATTGAATCTGCAAAGTTCCTTGTAATTATATCAATAATTTGATTTCTATCTAAAATATTAAAACACTCTAGAATAGTAGGCGTATTATGTCCTTTGTTAATATTCCCAACATAGAATATTTTTATATTCCGTTTTTCTTGTGTGGACAAAGCTTTACTTTTCTTATAGTATCCAAGTTTGTACATGGTATCTACCATTGGCATCGGAATTTTGAAAGCATCAGAGGAAATTTGTGGTTGGAAGTAATCGGTAAAAAGATGTTTCGTGTTTTTTCTTTTTTTAAGCTTGGAAGAGATACATAATTCAAAGTGTGTAGTAGATTGAAATTTCACATCTGGCAGTTGATCGGCTAACGCCAAAGTTGCCCAATTGGACATGAATTTTAATTTAGGCATGATGATAATTTGAAACCCTTTGTTTTCAAAAAAATGGCATAAAATAAGTAGATAACGATGCCAATAGTTGTCTTCTAGTTCGAAGAAAATTACAGGTTTGGTAGGTTTTGTTTTCCTTAGTTTTTTGTAATGAACAAAAAGGAATAGTACTAAATTTCGTATCCTACCTAGTATTTCTCTTGCTGATATTTTATTTTCTAAATCCAAGGTGCCTTAATACATGATAAGTTAAATCTTTGTAGTATCCAACTCCCTGAAATGGTTGTCGAATGATTCTCTTTATTGCTCTTGTGTATCCACGTCTAACTTCACCAAACCAGAAATCTCTGAATTCGGGCTTGATCCAAGTATTTTCCCATAAATGGATTGCTATACTATCTGGATGAATATATTTTTTGTAGTTTTCCCCGTGAAAGGCATGGGATAAAGTGTAATTATAAAAAAATTCTTTCGGGTAAAAGGCTACATCGTTTTCTACGGAGTTAAAGTTGGCATGTAAATTTTGACTTTTAAAATAGTTTGTTGCAATGGCAGTACTTGGAATATCTTGAAATTTATCCAGATCTTCATACACCTTCATAATTTGGAGTATATGGGGATTATTGGTTTCACAACCAATAATCCCCATCCCTACCTCTTCTTCTTTGATCATGCCTAAAAAAAAAGTATGATCTAATAAACGGTTGAAAGATTGTAGGGCCATAAAGTCTAGGTCCAAAAATATTCCACCATGCTTGGAGAGAGCATAGAGTCTCGTATGATCAATGAGATAGCCGAACCTTTTTTTTTTGTAAGCACCTTTCATGAACGGGAGATCCATCTTAGAATTGGTTTCATCCCATTTCATAATTTCGTATTCTGGCATTATAGTCTTCCAGCTCTCAATACATCTTTTATTGAGTTCAGATAATTCGTTTGGGCCGTACCAGCAATAATGTAATATTTTAGGAATCATAAGCTGATGAAACTTTTAGTAACCTCCAAGAAAGGAAATGAGCTAATCTTCTGTTTAGTCTACTCAATGTATGAATAATTGTTATTTTTCTTTTTACAAAGGTATAGCTTTCTAGGGCTGAAAATACCATTTCAAGATCTTGGTCTTTTGTCCTTAAAAGCTCTTGATCTAATAACATTCTGAAATGAGAGCAGCACCCAGCTACAAACTGATTTTCGGAAATGAGTTTTTCTTTTTTGAGTTTATCCAGCATTCTAACGACACTTAAAGTAGTATTCAATAATTTGTCCTCATAGGTGGATTGTCCTTCATGAATTCTGTATTTGAATAAATTCAGTTCAGGTGTGGAAACTATTCGAACATTAAGCTGGCAGATTCTAATCCACAGTTCGTAGTCCGCCACAATACCTAAGGAAGGATCTGAGTCAAACCCTCCTATTTTCCTTAGGAGGTTGGTTCGTAACATTACTGAAGGAATAGAAATTATGTTTTTGAGTACTAAGGATGAAGTTAAATTATGTCCTAGATCATCTATCTTAGGAATAGTAATAGGCCGCTCTATCAGATCAAAATAGTAGCCACCTGAAAATGTTAATCCAATATCAGAATTTTCAAGTAATTGTACCTGCTCATTTAGTTTATTAGGAAGCCAGCAGTCATCAGCATCTATGAAGGTCAAGTATACACCTTTAGATGCGGAAATTGCTTTGTTTCTGGCCGCACCCATACCAGAGTTGCATTGACTTATTAAGATAATCCGGTCGTCTTCAAATTTTTTAACTACGGCTTCGGTATTATCTGAAGAGCCGTCGTCAACTATTATATGCTCCCAGGCTGAATAAGTTTGTGAAAGTACAGAATTGATGGTTTCATGTATGTACTTTCCTGCATTATAAGCTGGTGTAATAATTGAAACTAGTGGTCTATCATTCATTATGTCCTATAATATTTTTAATAATACCGAAATACGTGCTCCCTATTGTTTTTGGGCCAAATTTCAAACGGATTTCTTTGGCTATGTCATTCCTTTTTGATTGCAGGGCTGTTACCTTGTCAAGTGCAAGAAATAATTCTTCCTCAAAACTATCATGTTCAACAAGTACACCGTTTTTTTCATTTACATATTCTGAAATACCTCCTACTTTAGAAGCGATTACTGGGCATCCATATGACAATGCTTCAGCACAAACAACTGAGAATGTTTCGTACGAAGAAGAGTGAATAAAAGCACTAGAGTTGGCAAAATATTTTTTGGCTACAGTAGAATTAATTACACCAATAAAACTAATGTTTTTTTCAAGCCTGTTTTTTTTTATAAAATCGATAATCAGGTTTTTCTGTGGCCCATACCCGGCTATGGTCAGCTTCGCATTAGGGTATTTAACAAGAAATAATTTGAATCCTTTAAGAGCAAGAATGGGATCTTTGGGGTATTTCCACTGGCTCATCATGAAAAATGTTTTTGTATCAATTGAGCTATCAATTGGAAATGATTCATCGAATTCTACAACATTTGGTAAAATGTAGTGAGGAAAATTTGCCTTTAGGCTAAAGTTGTAGATGTCCTTATACAAGGACTTACTTACTACCGCAATTGGAATATTATTTTTAAATATTCTTCTTATGCGGCTTGTCTTATTTGCTTTTTTTATACCAAAATTATTTCTGTATTCGCTCCAATGTTCATTTATAAGCATTGGTTTTCTAACTATTAATTTTACCCAATGGATATACGTACAAATAGGGTAGGCAATATGGAAATTTATTAATGAGTAATTTGAAATTTTTAGTCGAGCAAAAGTGTAAAGTAAAAGTAACGCATACATCAACTCCCATATTCGAAATATTTTGAAAGGCAGCCAGAAGTGAATATAATTATTTTCAGAACAGGACCAATTTTGCTCTAGCTTTAGGCGGCCTTTTCGAATATCGATATGGACTACATGATTGTTGCAATACGGTGAAATAGTATCTATGTGCCTCTTAACCCAAAGTGCTTCATAGGGATTACTTTTGTGAGGGTACCAGTTGGTGATATGCAGGATATTTATCTTCTTCATTTATTCTATTAGCAAGCGATATTATGATAAATTTTATTAAAAACCGTATAAAAAGCTCAGAGAGGCTCTTAAAGATCTATCAGAATCTGATCGGGTATTATCCAGATAATGATCAATGGTGTAGAATAGTGATGAATAGAGAAACTAAAAACATGGTTCAAAACCTGGATTATAATACTTTTTCTGCTCTCGAGATTTCAGGGACAGATTGGAGTACTTTTGGTTTTTCCGAATATCAAAATGTTTCATATCCTAATTTTGATATTTGCTTTGAGACTTTAGAAGAGCAATTTGACATCATAATTGCTGAACAGGTTTTTGAACATCTAAAATATCCTTACAAAGCAGGTCTTAATGCATTTAAAATGTTAAAGGCAGATGGTTTTTTGTTAATTACAACTCCTTTTTTGTTGAAAATACATCCTTCTCCTGTAGATTGCACTCGCTGGACTCCAGAAGGGATGCTTTATTTTTTGGAAGAGTGCGGTTTTTCAAAAGATAAAATACAAACCTTTGGGTGGGGTAATAGGGAATGCGTTGTTGCAAATTTCAAAGAATGGTTTCCTTACAATGAGAAAAGACACTCTTTGAGAAATGAGCCTCAGTTCCCAATAGTAGTTTGGGCACTAGCTAAGAAATGATGATTTCTTAAATATTTTATATATCACTGCGTTGATTAACATTTTAAACGCACTTTTAACTCCAATTATTCCGCTTTTATAAAGTGCAATTTCTGAATTTCGATATTCAAACAATTCGGGGTGAACTAGGTTTGTTGGTAAATTGGTCGATAGCCCAGAGGTTGTTGTTCGCTTGAAGATCAAAACATTTTGGCGGTACCACCAATGAATTTTCTTATTTGTCCAAAAAACTTTTTTTATGCTGTCGTCTACTTCAAAACCTCGTTGAAAAAATTTGTTAATCCAGTAGTCTGGCCATTGTTCGTTGATATGCATTTGTCCTCCTTGTCCAGGTATAGCGGCAGAGAAGAGAATGAGATCACTAGCATTACACAAGTTATCAATAAAAGTGTCAGAGCAGGATTCTTCTATGTGTTCGCCGACTTCAAGTGAAATAGCAAGGTCGTATTTTTTATCTAGTTCTACATTTGTTGACAAATCTATCTTTTGATATTCTGATTCTTCAATTGAAAAGCAACTCTGATTAAAAATAGAGCTATCTACTCCCAGTATTGACTTGACACCTTTAGATTTAAAAACACTCAGCCAACTACCAGTTCCACATCCAATGTCTATAACCGATTTAGGCTTGAATCGGTCAATAACATAGGGAACTATCTGGCTTGCAGAAGAGTTATTGTAAGCCCAATTATCATATATGAAATTCGGATTATCTACCGTCATTTTGATCCTGTTGGTCTGTTAAATTTTATATGTTTCGCAGGCACGCCAGCTACTACTTCGTAGGGTAAAACATCTTTTAGTACAACAGAGTTAGCACCTATAATAGCATTATCTCCAATGCTAACACCTAAGTTTATAAATGATTTGTCTCCGATCCAAACGTGGTTTCCTATGGTAGTATTCTTCTCAATTATTTTAATTTCCGAATTAGTGCGGGAAGTCGTTGGCTGATCTAAGCTGTGAGTCTTTGATGTGATATGAACATATCTCCCGATAGCGCAATGACTGCCTATTTTAACTGTCGATGATGACCCTGAATCTATTCGAGAGCCCTCATTGATGTATGTTTTTTCAGCGATTATGATATTGCCTTCAAATGAAACATTCCAAAATTGAACACTTGGATGAATATCAAATGCTCGGTAAATATTCTCATTAGTATATTGCCTATGAATAGAAAGCAATTTATTAACAATGCGATATAGAAGCCATTTAAAACCTTTTTTCATGTGAAAAATTTCCTTAAACAATAAATTAAAGTACGGTAATTTTTACCTAATAGTGGCTTCTTATATATAGCTTTTATTGATTCAATGATTGCTTTATCCTTCAAATTCCAGTACATATAATAGGCAGCGGCCTCTCTATTTATGAGTGATGGATCAAGATGATAGTGGTTTGTAATTTTTTGGAATTTTGCATTTAATTCGTAGAGATTATTTTCCATTAGGTCGTCAATACCTTTCTGATTCCTTTGATGGGTTAAGTGTAAAACTATTTTATATAGATTTCTATTTTTAATTGTTATTTTCTTCCTACATAAGGAATTAGGAAGTATTCTATAGTAATAAAGGTATTCTCTTAGATTATAAGCCTTGGAAATACTTAATATTCTGTAAACAAAATCAATGTCTTCATAGTTGTTTTCGAAGTAGGCTCTGTAAATCCTAAGTTTAGGATCTATGAGTCTTGTCCTAACTACAGCAGTAGGACCGTGGATTTGACTATGCTTATCGATATTTTCCCGAATTTCTTGATCAGTTTGATTCATCAACACTTTATCAAACTCTTCCCCTTTTTCTGTAATAGTCTTGAACCCAGTACCACAAACTCCGTATTCTGGGTTTGATTTCAAAAAGTCAATTTGTTTTTTGAACCTTTCTCTATTTGAAAAATCATCCGCATCATGAATGGTGAGAAATTCACCTTTGACCATGCCAAATAGTCGATTTACCGTCTCTGTTTTGCCAATATTTTTATTGTTGTGGCTTACAACAATTCTGGGATCATCATAAGATTCAATAATTGAACGGGTTTGATCCGAAGATCCATCATCAGATACAATTAGTTCAAAATTTTGAAAACTCTGATCAAGAATAGAGTCAATAGCCTCACGAATATAATGCTGAGCATTATACGCGGGTAAAATAACGGATAATACTGGACGGTTCGAAAAGCTTAGCGCTGTAGTATCCATTTCAGAAATATTTTAAAAATGGACTTATATAGAGGGATGAAAAATGGATAACGTTTTATTGCGATTAGATTTATTTTAAGTGCCTCCTGATACATCTTAATCGAAACTAGAAAATATATTATCTCTATTTCATATTGGTAAGGGTTTGTTGTTAGGTTTTTAATTATTTCATTTTCGCTATCATTAATTTTTTTTACTGCGCCCAGTTCCAAATCATCTTTAATTCCTGAGCGCCGTTGACTTGCAAAATGAAAGGCCATCCATTTATAGACCAAATTTTTTGGGTTTTGGTAGGATTTACTCACCGAGCCAAACACATTTCTATAAAAGTAAAGACTTTCATCAACGTTAGTATATTCACCTTTATCTAATAATCTAAGCCCAAGGTCATAGTCCATGTTGTTTTTGAAATAGTCTCTGAAGATTGGTTCGTTTTCTATGTACGGTTTTTTAACAATAATGGTAGCATCTCCATACCTTGGAAAGTCATCCTGCTCATATTTTTTTTTATCAATTATAATATTTAGTCTTTTGCCACCCTCAGAGATGTATTCGATGTTGCAGCCACAAAATATGGCACTACTTGACTCAAGCTGGTTAATTTGTTTTTCAAACCTTAAAGGGTCTGAAATGTCATCTGCGTCATGAATTGTAATGTATTGTCCTTTAGCGAAACCAAAAAGCTTGTTCACAGTTTTTGGCTTTTTTAGGTTTGTCTTATTGCTGTAAATTTTTATGCGTGGGTCACGAAACGACTCTAGTATAGAGAGAGAATTGTCTTGTGAATTGTCATCGCAAACTAGCAGCTCCCAGTTTGTATAGGATTGACATAAAATGCTTTCAATGGCCTGCTGAACATAATTTCCTGCATTATAAACAGGCATTAGAATGGAGAGATTACACATGACTTTCTATTATATAAAATAGACTCTCTGCACCTTCATTTACTGGAATTTTGTACTTTATACTGTAACCCACTGAAGAAAGCAAGGTGTCAATTTGTTCAAATTGATCATTAGAAAAATTCCTTTCAACAAGGATTACGGTTGGTTTGTACTTTTTCCAATCATTTGATTTTAACACCTCGAAATCATAGCCTTCGCAGTCGCAAGTTAAAAAATCTATAGTTTGATCTTTAGGTAAATAGGTATCTAAGACTTTGCTCAGGGGCCAAACAGATATTTTTTTTGGATTTAAAAGTGGTGAACTAAAGGAGGTGGCAATTTTTTCACTAAACGTATTGTTGGTTGGATGAATAGGGTCTTCATAATAGTTCATTTCCGTTTGTTCAACGCCAATCCCTAATTCCAGATTTTTATCACGAGGGCGGTACTTATCAAAAATTAATTTTGAATTTGGCCTGGGTTCTATATTAATTCCACTCCAGTTGTTCAGGTAAAAATGTTGTGTGTTGGAAGCGGTAAACGGATGAAAGGCTCCAATGTCAATGTAAAAACCATTTTTCTTTTCAAGAAATATCCTCCTTAAAATTATGTCTTCACCGGCTTGAGAGAAGTAAAAATCAGCCTGATATTTATTAAAAAAGGCTTTTGAAATTATGTTTTTTATTCTTTTTAAGAAAGACATATTATTTTCTTTCAATATAAGTTGCGATTATTTCATACGCTTGAGATATAGGAGCACTTGAAAAATTTGAAGTAGTGCTTATCCAACCATAGGTGTCAGTCTTATTGGGTAATAAATTTAACTCCCTTGCCCAAGAGTCCAATATTTCTGATTCGTCTGTTCTGTGTACATCATCTAAGAATATAGTAAACGTATCGGATAAATTATTTTGTACAAGTGGAATTGCTGGCTCTCTTGCATTTTTGCAAATATTTCCAACTGGGCCATCGACAATAACCAAATCAAATTTGTAATCGGTGAGCTTTTCTAATTCCTGACCACTATACCATTTTCTATTGGAAGACTCAAGGTTATCTACTGGGGCATATAAAATATCTACATAATGGGCGAGGTTTTCATTGGCCAATTGTTTGTTTAAAATAGTTATCCAATCCTTGTTTGAATCGATACTTACAAATTTTAAATCTAGGTTATGGGTTTTTATCAGCCTACAAATCATTATCGTTGATGAACCGCTTCCAAATTCTAAGATACAGGTCCTATTATTTATAATTATATCATTTAAAATGTGCTGAAGTAGTACAGGCCTCATACTTCTGTCAGTAATTGGAATAAAAATATCTGTTGGACATAAAATATTTAGAAATTGTTGAGCCTGCATATCATAGAGTTGGTTTTTGAACTCTGTTCTTATGTGCTTATTAAAGATTCTTCCGAGACGAGCAATTAGCTTTTTGGTCTTTTTGATCAGCATACTATAGTTTTATTATTTTATCGCAATACTTCAGAGTACTTTCTCTATGGGCTATAATAACCATAGTCAATGATTCATCTTGAATAGCTTTAATAGCTTCAGTAATCTCGTTCTCGGTTTCAGTGTCTAAAGCAGAAGTTGCCTCGTCAAAGCATAATAAGTCTGCACCATGATATAGCGCACGAGCAATTCCGATACGTTGTCGTTGACCACCTGATATTTTGGCACCTCTTTCACCAATGTTGCTATGTTTGCCATTAGGTAGATCATGTACAAATTCTAAAAGTTGGGCCTTTTTTATTACTTCATCAAATTTATTATGATTTACCTTCTCTTTTGATATGCCAAAAGCTACGTTTTCAATTACACTTCCATCAATTAAAAACACATCCTGTCGGACGTAGCCACATCTTTCTTGCCATTTTGAAATGTTCGTTTCATTCAACTTTTCTCCATCAATTAGTATTTCTCCTGATGTAGGTTCTATAAACCCTAAAAGGAGATTCATCAAAGTTGTTTTTCCTGATCCAGACTTGCCCACTACCCCAATTGCTTCACCTTTTTTAATACTTAACGAAAAATCACTGATGACATTTTTTTGAGATTCTGAATATTTGTAATGTATGTTTTGGAGTTGGATAGAATCTTCAAATTTTAAAGCCTTATTGTTTTCTGATTGAAATTTCTCTTTTTCTAAATATTCTTCCAAAAAATTGAGAATGTACTGTTGATTTTGGATGTTGACAACTGATAACATTAATCTATTGATCGAAGGAATAGTTCGATACGCGGCTAGTCCAAAAACGCTCATTAATATTAATATTTTTTCTGTTCCATGTAGAAAGAACAAACCATAAAGGAGCATAATCATAACGGCAAGAACAACACAAATTTCAATTAGCCGGTTCGGTACATTTTGAATAACTAACAGCTTAATTCTAAGTGATTTGGCAAGTCGAGTTTGAACTATATACTCATTTAGGAAATTTTTGAAAGAACCATTTATTAAGACATCAACATATCCAAAAACAATTTCGAAAATTGGTTTGGCAATTTTTGGACCTAATTCATTGAGGTCTTCACCAAGAGATGAAATTGCAGTTTTGTTTTTTTTGTAGAATACTGTAAATACTGGAATTACTATTCCAATGAGTAAAAGCAAAATTTTTGGATCAAAGGCAAGTAGTGAGGCTAAAATCATAGTTAGCACTATAATTTCATTAGTTACCAGAAATACACTTGCCAACATCTGTTGTGCAAATTGCATCGGAATTGTCTGAATACGATTGAGAATTTTGTTGGAATTATTTCCAGTGAAATATGTAAATCCACGATCAAAAGTATTTTTTAAAATTTTTGAAGAAATTGATTCATGAACTACCCAGCTAAACAATGCTTGTTGCTTTTGTATCCATATCCCAAAACCATTTTTAAAGACTATGAACAAGAAAATAAAAAGGCATAAAACCAGGATGAAACTTTTGTCTGATTCAAATTTAAAAAATGCGTAGAGATGTCCCAGAATGGGATTTGTATGGATAAAATTGTCTTTAAGTATGGCAGCCAACAATGGTAAGAGTGCAGCAAGACCAATTATTTCAAATATAGAATTTGCAAAAATTCCTATTAGGAGCCAAATGGAAGTTTTTCGAAACTTTCTAGGAAGAATATTTTTGATCCTTATTAAGGTATTAACAACAATGTTTTTATTCATGAGTTCTGCCTTAAATCTAGAATTAAGATTAGCAAAGAAGAGTAGAATGGCATTATTGGTATTTTGTATCTCATTAAAGTCCCAAAATTATAAGTACTGACGCCAATAGCAAAAGCAAACAGGAGAGAAAAACTCAGGCAGAATAAAACAAGTGGTAAACTTGAAGATTTTAAAATGTAAGAGAATCGAATAGTGTATATACAATAAATAGTGGCACAAAGGAAGAATAAACTCTCAATAGCTGCCAATAACATTAAAGGGTTTTTTACTTCCCATGGCCAGGGCCTAAATAAGGTAACAATTATTCCTTTGGGTGCTAATGAAATAAAACTCCCAAAGGAACCATCTAATTCTCCAAGAGTATACCCAGAATTGTCACCCTGTCTGGCTCCCCAGCCATATCGAATGTCATATGCAGTAATTTTTGCCGTTTCTGCAATTCGGTCAATAGTATAACGTGAATTTCCTTCTGTGACTTTATTTAATATCAGGTATCCAGCACCTACAAAAATTACTAGAAAAAGTGGGGCAAGGATTATTTTGACAATTGAATTCTTGATCCGGGATAAATTTTGGAGGTATAGATAGGAGATGGTAGATACAAGGAAACAAAGTAAAATATAGATTTTTATTGAGAATATTATCCATCCAAAAAAAAGTAGGAAAACTAAACTAATCAATTGGTTTTGCTTGAAAATAGTAATTTGAAATAAAAAAAAGGTCATCCAGCATAGTGCTCCTAAGGTGACACTATCTTTTAATATTCCTGATCCCCAAAATATTACGGAAGGAATAAAAAGGCACGCCAATGAAAATTTATAGGTTTGTTTTGGGTACAGTTTTTGGAATGCTGAAAACAGTGCCCATAGACCACTAAAAGCGAACGATGCAAAAAATAGGCTTGTAGCTGAATAAGTGGAAAATGTTAGGATGTCGAAAATGGCTATAATTTTTATTAAAAAGTAAGAACTTTCATCTCGATACATCCAAATTCTTGAACTGTAGGTGAAAAATGACCCATCGTATTGTCCTCCACCACTTAGTAGCATTTTTACTCCTATTAATGGATTGTTCATAAATGCTTCCCAAATCCATCGACTCCCGTGAGTATGAAAGGTGAATGTGTCGCCGCCTCCATAATAAAATTGATAAATGAGACCAAGGGCTGTTGCCCCCACAAACTTAACTAACAGCCCAGGTATGAAATAAGGCTTAGTGTCTTGATTAGTGACTAAAGGACGGATTATGTATGCTACTATTAGCAGCAAGAAAAAGTAAATTGGAGTAATTATCAGATCCTGAATTCCCATTAATTCAATTGATATTTTAAAAGAAGGCTGCTATCCAATTGATGACTTATGCATGGAGCATCTTTAGATGGAACGGTTTTGTTGATCATCCAAAAATGTTTGCTTTCATGCAATCTTTCCAGCTCAATATCTGATGCTAATTTTTCTCCTATTTTTTCAAATCCTCTCAAGCCAATAATCTTATATGCACATTCAGGAGCAAGTTCTTTGGCAAGGTCAGAGATTTTGCGTGCTTTCATTTTAGGGATAATTATTTCCCCGCCCTTCATGTTTTTCAGCGTATAGTGTACAGCGTCAGCAGATTGGTCTTCAGTACAAAAAAATCGAGTCATATCAGGATGTGTAATTGGAATAATTCCCGTTTTTGCCAATTCCTTGAACAAAGGTACCACAGATCCTCTGGAGCCCCAGATATTTCCTAGGCGAACGATAGCAAACTTGCTCACTTCATTACTTGCATTTAGAAATAGTTTCTCTGCAGCCTGCTTGGAGTTTCCATAGATGGAAATGGGATCTACCGCTTTATCAGTCGAAGCAAGAACGATTTTTTTGACTTTATTTTCTATAGCAGCATGAATCACATTTTTTGTACCCTCCACATTAGTCTTCAGGCATTCTTCCGGATTTTCTTCGCATATCGGAATATGTTTCATGGCTGCTGCATGAATTACGATATCCGTCTTCTTCATTTTGTCATTGAGTCTTTCTGCATCCCTAATGTCACCAATGACCCAATTCATTCGAGGAAATGAGCCTGAAGGATACTCACGGCGCAAATCATACTGCTTCATCTCATCACGGGAGTAAATAGTTATTTCTTTGATTTTGGGAAACTCGGTTAGTGCTTTTTTGATAAAAGCCTGACCTAGCGTACCTGTACCTCCTGTAATAAATATGGACTGATTATTCAGCATGGTTCGAAGTTAAGCGATTTGATTAAATGAGGATTCTATAATTTCGATGAATTAAGAAAATTGATGGACTGAATTTTAAAAAGATAAACTTAATTAGCTAACAAAAAAGAATGCCAACATCACTAGTCACGGGCGGAGCCGGGTTTATTGGGAGTCACATAGTAGATCAATTATTGACTATCGGTCACAAAGTCATTGTATTTGATGACCTGAGTGGAGGTAGGTTGGAGAATGTCTCCACTGACGCAAAATTTGTAAAAGGGTCAATTTTGGATCATGATTTACTTTCAGAGCTATTTGAAACGCATGAAATTGATTATGTCTATCATTTGGCAGCCTATGCTGCAGAAGGATTGAGTCATTTCATCAAAAGATTCAATTATCAAAACAATCTGACAGGAAGTGTCAATCTGATCAATGAATCAGTAAAACATAATATCAAGTGTTTTGTTTTCACCTCTTCTATTGCAGTTTATGGCAATCAAACGCCTCCCATGTCAGAAAGTATGGTTCCCCAGCCAGAAGATTCCTATGGTATTGCCAAGTATGCAGTAGAGCTAGAATTGAAGGCCAGCAAGGAAATGTTTGGGTTAGACTATGTGATTTGGCGTCCGCACAACGTATATGGTGAACGACAGCATATATCTGATCCTTATCGGAATGTAATAGGTATTTTCATGAATCAATTGCTGCATGGGGAATCTCTTTCCATTTTTGGAGATGGGAGCCAAACTCGAGCCTTTAGCTATGTTGGCGAGATAGTGCCTTTGATTGCCGAAAGTGCTATGAACCAGGAGGTTTATGGAGAAACCTTTAATATTGGTTCAGAAACGGAAATTTCTGTTAAGGCATTAGCCAAACAAGTGATGAAAGCCATGAAATTAGCATCTCATATCAATTATTTGGAAGCAAGAAATGAGGTCAAACATGCTTATGCTAACCATGACAAGGTTAAAAGATACTTTGGAGGTTTGCAGGAAACATCTCTTGAGCTTGGATTACAAAAGATGGCTGATTGGGCAAAAAAATCTTCGCATCAACCATCCAAAAAATTTGAATCTTTAGAGCTGACTAAAAACCTGCCTCCTTTTTGGAAATAGCATAAATTGCTGATTGATTATGAGCAGGCCAAAAAGAATACTCTTCCTTACACCATACCCAATGGATACGGCTGGTTCTCAGCGTTTTCGTTTTGAGCAATATTTGACTTTTCTTGGCGAAAAGGGATTTGAATATGACTGTCAGTCCTTTATTGACGACTCTACTTGGTCAATTCTTTATCAGGAAGGTAAAGTATTAAGGAAGGCATGGGGTATAGCAAGTGGCTTCGTTAGAAGATTATTGCTGTTCACCAGGTTGCATAGGTTTGATTTTGTGTTTGTGCATAGAGAAGCTTCTCCATTAGGGATTCCTTTTATTGAGTGGTTGATTACGAAGGTTTGGAAGAAGAGGTTGATCTATGATTTTGATGACGCCATCTGGCTGCCAAATACTTCTTCAGAAAATGGTTTAGTGGCTTGGTTGAAATTTCCAGAGAAGGTCAAACGAATCATCTCATGGAGTTATAAAGTCAGTGCAGGCAACCAATATTTGAGTGACTTTGCCTCTCAGTTCAACACAGAGGTGATTTGTAATCCTACGACCATTGATACAGCAAATAGACACCTTCCTCAGAGCAAAGAGACAAAAAGGTTGACTATAGGATGGACAGGTACGCACTCTACTTTGAAATATCTTGAAGTATTGAGAGACCCTTTGGATAAGCTTTCCAACATCTATGCATTTGATTTTATTGTTATTGCTGACAAGGAGCCTGATCGGGCATTTCCAAACCAAAGGTTTTTTCCATGGAATAAAGAAACTGAAATAGCAGATTTGAATCAAATAGACATAGGCATTATGCCATTAGTTGATGACAAATGGTCGAGAGGAAAGTGTGGATTTAAAGCCCTGCAATTTATGGCATTAGAAAAACCAGTTTTGGTTTCGCCAGTGGGCGTCAATCGCGAGATGGTAGAACCTCAGTTCAATGGTTACCATTGTGAGTTTATTGATGATTGGATCGAAAAGCTAAAAATATTGATGGAGGATGAATCGCTTAGAAATCAACTGGGAAAAGCAGGGAGACAAAAAGTAATCGAAAGGTATTCTGTTCAGTCAAATTCAAAAAACTTCCTTCAGTTATTTACATGACATTAGAGACTCTTCAAATACTCCTTAGCCAAATCATAGGTGCGTGCCTTCTTGTTAGACAATTTTTTTACTAGTTTAAATTTTTCCTTGGCTTCCTCTTTGTCCCCTCTATCTGCGGCATATCGTCCCAAATTCAACATGGAGTAGAGGTAGTACCCTTTTTCTTGGGCACCTATTTCATTGCCATATTTCACACATAGTTGGTAATATTTCTCAGCTTCTTCAGGTTCATCTCTGTGCGAATTGATCTCGCCCAAAAAGAAAGCAGCATAACGACCACTATTTTGTTCGTAGCCGACATAACTACTATCGATCTTGGAAATGATTGATTTGGCAATGTTTTCAGCTTTGGCGTATCTGCCCGAGGTATATAGCATCCGAGCATAATACCTCTGAAAGTAAGCGTTGTTCGGAAAGGTTTGGTTGAGATACTCAGCTATGAACAGAGCCGATTTTTTGTCATGCTCTTCGTCGGCTAATATTCGCATCAAAAAATATTGCGCTTCTGTCCGGGTGAAAAAAGCGTTGTTTGCCACTTCTCTCAACTGGCTCAAACCCAATGCTTTGTCTCCATCTCTAAAAAACATCATGATGGGTTTTAGGATAGGGTAGTTCTCAGGTATCCAAACCGAGTAGTAATTGTATAAAGCATCACCAAAGAGGATCTCAGGGCCGAATTCTTCATGATCTCTACAGTAATCTAGGTATTTCATGGCGTTTTTGCCTGCAGTAGCAGCTTTGCGCCAGGCGTGTCTTTCAGCATAAAGTCGTCCCTTAAATGCGTAAGCTGCAGATAGGAAAAATCCTCCCTCCACCGTACTTCCATGGTCAAAAATATTTTCAGCTATTAGAATGGTGCTGTCCATATAGACAAGCATGGCGGAGTCATATTGTTCATCTTGGATGTTAGGGACAATGCGCCACCATTGACTTAGGCCCAGCAAGAAGTAAGGCAGTGGATGCCAGCCATACTTGCCTTTGAGCCAGCGGAACTGAGAATCAGCGCGTTTGAACTCAAAGTTGTACATGCTGTTGATGCCGGCAGTACACTCGATTTGAATTTCAGTATCCGTGAGGAGCACAGGAATGCTGTCTGTAGGGTTTGCTTCAGCTCTTGCTGAAAAGAAGAAGGAAAGGACAGCTAAAAAAATGAGTGTTCGCATCAAATATTGCTAAGAAAATTTCTTTGAGCATAAAGCTAATACAAGCTATACAAATACGTAAGGTCTTTAAGGTCGGATTTAGATTTCTTCTGTTTTGTCCACCAGACTCCGAATTTCGCCATCTATTTTACTTGACAGCTCTTTGATTTTTTTGATATATAATTCAGTGTCGGACCAATCATCAGGCCGTTCTGAGAGCAGATTGGTTAATCCCAATAATGAGGTGATCGGCCCCCTCAATTGATGAGCGGAAACAAAAGCTACTTCTTTCAGTTTTTTGTTTTGTGCAGTAATTTTTTTCTCATAAAGTCTCTCGCGAGTCACATTTCTAAATGAGAGCGCGACTTTATTACCGGTATTACGAAGATCCTTGACTGGGTGGTATTCTACCGCAATCCACATGGTCTTACCATTTTGCGTAGTGAAATTATGCTCTGATCTAATGATTTTTCCATCTAGAGCCATGGCAAATTCCCTTTTGAAGTCTTCTAGATTGTCTGGGTGAACAAAATTGGTGCTGATTTCTCCCACAGATACTTCGTGAGACCAATACTTAAGCAAAAATTCCCTAAATCTTCGATTGTAAGAGATAATACTAAAATCTGTTCCCACCACCAGATTGGCCACAGTGGTACTATCCTGAATCGCTTCTAGTAACTGAAGGGTTTCTTGCAGGTTTTTTGAATTTTTCTCTCTCATTGCTGATGGTTAGGATTGAAAATTTATCAATATGATCGGAATTTAGTAGCGTCATCAGGGAATATTTTTTATCCGAATCGAAATTTTCTCTACAGTTCCAATTAATTCCTTCCTTGAAAAGAGATAATGCCATAGGTAGATAGAAGAGGGAGAAAAAGGAGAACCCTATCAGCCGACTGCCAATAGGGTTCAGGTTCTCAATTATGAAATCTTTGGGTTGAATTAATTCAATACTATTGTGTTGATGGTTGAGTCTTTGAGCCAGCGCGAATTTTTCAGCTTTTTAAGCTTGATTGTGCCAACTAGGAAATTGCCCCTGTCGCTTTGATATTTTTCTTCAATGCTTTCAAAATCGTTAAAATCTGGGGACGAGCCGTTATATCTCACATACAGCCTCATGTCAAAATTTTCGCAAAGTTCAAATTTGCCTTCATTTTTAGCTTTCTTTTTGTACTCGTATTTATAATCGTGATTGAGCGCAGAAATGTCAGACAATACAGCGGATCCAGTTGGTTTGTCTCCAGCACCTTTTCCATATAGCAGCTGGCTTTCAGAGAAAGCGCTTTCCAGCACCACGGCATTGTATTCATTGCTGGTTTGAGAAAGTACTGACCCTATGGGAATGAATGTGGGGAGACAATAAGCTTCAATTTTATCTCCCTCTCTTCGGCATTTGGAAATCAATTTGATAGTCAGTCCTCTTTTCTTGGCATAGTCAATGTCAAAATCGTTGATTTTGGAAATGCCATAATTGAATACATCGTCAGGTTTCGCCACCAAACCAAACGCATGAAAGAGGAGTATGCATAACTTATATTTGGGGTCAATACCTTCTACGTCGAGGGTAGGATCGCTTTCTGCAAAGCCTAAATCTTGAGCTTCTTTTAATACTTCGTCATACGTTTGACCCCCAGCTATCAGTTTGGATAAAATAAAATTGGTAGAGCCATTGAATATGCCTTCTAGTGAAGAAAGTAAATCATTGTCATAATACTCTTCCAGATTTCGAATGATCGGAATACTTGCGCAGCAAGAAGCTTCATACAATAAGGATACGTTGTTTTTTTCTTGCAGTTCTAGTAGCTCCTCTAGGTGTTCAGCTATCATTTTCTTATTGGCAGATACTACGGATTTGCCATTGTTCATCGCTGTACTAACAATCTCAAATGCCGCTTCTGCATCATCAATCAATTCCACAATGACATCAATTCCTTCATTTTGAAGTAAGTCGTCTTTTTTGTCCGTGAAATAGGCGGCCTCCAGGGATCTGGGTTTATTCAGATCCTTGATGCAGATTTTTACTATTTCCGAATTAATGGAATTCGATTGTTGGAGTACGTGGTACAAGCCTTGACCAACGCAGCCAAAACCGAAAATGCCTAGTTTGAGGTTCTTCATTATGATGCTAATACAGCAGTTTTTTGTATGGATTTAATTTTTTCAAATGCCTCTTCCAAATCCTGGACTAAATCAGAAGGGTCTTCTGTGCCCACAGATAATCTGACCAGAGAATCATTGATGCCAGCAGCTCTACGGGTTTTGTCAGGTGTTCCCTTATGGGTCATGGTAGCTGGGTGACAGCAAAGGCTTTTTACACCACCAAGGCTTTCAGCCAATTTGAATAGATTAGTATTTGTAACGAAATCAGTTGCCTTTTCTAGCGTGTCTTCTTTGAACGTGAAAGACACCACTGCTCCGAAATATTTTTGTTGCCTGCTGGCCAAGGCGTGATTTGGATGTTGCTTGAGCCCAGGGTAGTTGACGATTTGCAACTCAGTTTTGTTGGCTAGATATTCAGCAATGATTTCGGCATTTCTGCACTGTTTTTCTACTCGAAGTCCTAGCGTCTGAATACCGCGAATTGTTAGCCAGCTGTCCCAAGGGCCGAGAATACTACCAGTTGCATTCTGAATGAATTTGATTTCCTCTGCCAATGCTTTTGTCTTCACGGCAATCAAGCCTGCTATGACATCAGAATGTCCAGCAATATATTTGGTGGCACTATGGAGGACGATATCTGCTCCCAAGTCTAGCGGTTTTTGAAGAATGGGCGAGGCAAAGGTATTGTCTACTACGACCAAGCAATTATTCGCCTTTGCGATCTTAGAAATAGTAGCGATGTCAGTGATTTTTAGGGTGGGGTTGGTTGGAGTTTCCAACCATATTAGTTTGGTATTAGGTGTAATGTTGTCAATAATGTTTTCTGGATCGGTTGTGTCTGTGTAATGTACGGTGATCCCGAATTTTTTGTACAGCTTTTCGAATGAACGGAAGGTGCCGCCATAGATATCATCTACAGCCACGATCTCATCTCCAGATTGACACAATTTGATCACTGCATCCACAGCAGCTAGTCCGCTCGCAAAAGCAAAGCCACCAGCACCGTTTTCGAGTTTGGCGATAGTTTCCTCCAATACTTGTCGCGTTGGATTATTGGATCGACTGTAGTCGAAGCCTTTGTTTACCCCAGGTGCATCTTGCACAAACGTGGAGGTCTGATAAATTGGAGTAGAGAGCGCACCTGTCAAAGGATCTGATAGGATGCTGTGTAAAATTTCTGTTGTCTCTTGCATGTCTTTATTTTTAAAAGTTTACAAGGAGACTTTTCAAGGATCCATTGTCTGGATTGGACAAAAAAAATGTCCTTTCCAGACAAGCTAGAAAGGACATCGTATATTTTGTGATATTGAGTCTATCCATTCCGCTTATCTGTCCCGATATTATCGGGATTGGAGTTAGCACCTTCTACGTCGTTTCCGACAAGGGTTGCTAAGGTTTCTCAGGGCCAAATCCCTCCACCTTTCTTGATAAGTCATCCAATAAATTAATTAGAACGAGCCACAAAGATATGGGCTATATTTTTTCTTGTGCAAGAAATTTCTCGAATTATTTTTTTTAAGGCTAGCGTAGCCACTGTACTTTATTCGCATTATTGTCCATCTCAAAAGTGCCTGCTTTGCCTGCCCCACTTTTGAATTTTATTTCGTCAAAACTTGCCAATTCTCTACCCAGAGGCATAAATTCAGTAGTCTCCAGAGACTCATAGGGCAGATGGATGATTTCAAAAATCACATGGCCTTTGTGTAGTAAATTTTGGTAATGAATTTTTGATTCGTCCACAATTTGTATTTCTGTAAAATCGATATTTTCTTCATACCATTTCATGGTATTGATATAATCTGAAGAAGTGATCGAGAAAAACATGGCTTTGGTTATGGTACTATCAACTGGGTTGGGCTCATCAAATATTTGCACTTGATTTCCGTCAGGATCTGTCGTCAGAAAATAACGCATTTCAAGATTTTTGTCTTCAGTAATATCTTCTAAAATCTTTTGATTGGAGGCTATCAGATTTGCCTTTACTTCCTCAAATTTGTTACTGGAAAACCCAATTTTTGTAATGCCATTGATGTACTTTTTTCCTTTTGGGAATTGAATCTGACTTTTTAGCATAATGTTTTTTCCTTGCTTGATATACAGACTAAACTCTCCCGTTTTCATCTTTACATGTTGGTGTGGTTTGTATTCTTTGATTGCTATATCCAAATACTTCCGATACCAGGTGGCTGAAAGTTTTACGTCTTTGGCAACAATGGTGGTTCCACTCAACATAAAATCACTGGCATCTGTTTGTGCAAAGAGTTCGTATGAAGTAGTACTGGCAAAGATGGCCAGTGTAAAGAAGAGGTTTTTTTTTAAATCTTGAATCATAGCTTTTTGAAACATCATGACCAAAGTAAATTAAATCTCTTGATATAGGCTCAGTCTATCTTGGTTTCAAAAAAAATTATGGGTTCGAATCGACATCCTCGATTAATCGTAGTAATTTTGAGCCTATTTAAAATGAATCTAAATTATTCCATTTTCGAATGAGTAAAGATGATCAAATATTAGAGGAATTTACCTCAAAAGAATACGAACATGGCTGGTCGGTAGACTTAGAAGCTGATGAAGCACCTAAGGGGTTGAATGAGGGCACTGTTCGATTTATTTCAAAAAAGAAAAACGAGCCGGAGTGGTTGCTGGAGTGGAGATTGGATGCGTTTGCCAAATGGCAAGCGATGAAAGAACCTAGTTGGGCAAACGTCAATTACCCGAAAATCGACTATCAGGATATTATCTATTTTTCTGCACCTAAGCAGAAAAAGACGCCTGAGAGTTTGGATGATGTAGATCCAGAATTGCTTGAAACTTTCGAAAAACTTGGAATATCACTTACAGAGCAAAAAAGATTAACGGGTGTGGCAGTAGATGCAGTCATTGATTCTGTTTCTGTAGCGACCACTTTCAAAGATACTTTAGGTAAGCTTGGGATTATTTTCTGTTCGTTTAGCGAAGCCGTAAAAGAACATCCTGAGTTGGTTAAAAAATATCTTGGGTCAGTTGTACCAGTGTCAGACAATTACTTTTCAGCGCTGAACTCAGCAGTGTTTTCTGATGGATCTTTTTGTTATATCCCTAAGGGTGTAAGATGTCCAATGGAATTATCCACGTATTTCCGAATCAACGCGGCCAATACAGGCCAGTTCGAAAGAACTTTGATCGTGGCAGATGAAGGGTCTTATGTGAGTTACCTCGAAGGCTGCACGGCACCAATGCGTGATGAAAATCAGTTGCATGCGGCAGTAGTGGAAATCGTAGCACACAAAGATGCGGAAGTAAAATATTCAACAGTTCAAAACTGGTATCCAGGGGATAAAAATGGCAAAGGAGGTATTTACAATTTTGTAACCAAGCGTGGTATTTGCGCTGGTGATCATTCTAAAATCTCATGGACTCAAGTAGAAACAGGTTCTGCTGTTACTTGGAAGTACCCTTCTTGTATTTTGAAAGGTGACTATTCTGTAGGTGAATTCTATTCTGTAGCCGTAACTAACAACTATCAGCAAGCAGATACAGGAACCAAAATGATTCACTTGGGTAAAAACACCAAGTCTAGAATCGTGTCCAAAGGTATTTCTGCAGGGCATTCGCAAAACAGCTATAGAGGACAAGTGCAAGTTTCGAAGCGTGCAGCTAATGCAAGAAATCACTCACAATGTGATTCTTTATTAGTAGGCAACAAATGTGGAGCACATACTTTCCCATACATAGATATTGAGAATTCTTCTGCTCATGTAGAGCATGAGGCCACTACTTCCAAGATTGGTGAAGATCAAATCTTCTACTGTACCCAGCGCGGTATCGACGAAGAGAATGCAGTAGCATTGATCGTGAATGGCTATGCCAAAGAAGTGCTCAATCAATTGCCAATGGAATTTGCGGTCGAGGCTCAGAAGCTTCTGGCGCTTACATTAGAAGGATCGGTTGGATAGATTCAAGATTCATAGTTTAAAGTTCAATGTTGATGAAAATTGAATCTTTTGAGGATTTAGAAATATGGCAGGCTGCCAGATCAGTATGCAAACTGATTTATTTAAAATCTTCAGAAGATTCGTTCAAAAAGGACTTTGACTTGGTAAGGCAAATTAGAAGATCTTCAGGTTCATGTATGGACAACATCGCTGAAGGCTTTGAGAGGGGAGGAAATAAGGAACTGATCCAGTTCTTGTTTATTGCGAAGGGATCAATAGGAGAAACTAGGTCGCAATTATCTAGAGCGCTGGATTTAAAATATATATCTAAGGATGATTTTGATCAACTGAAAGAAGAGTGCTTAATGATAAGTAAGAAGATTTCAGGATTTATTAAATATTTAAAAAATTCAGAATTCAAGGGGACAAAATATCACAGTGGTGAATCTTGAATTTTGAACATTAAATTTTGAACATAAGACATGTTAAAAATAAAAAATTTACAGGCACGAGTAGAAGAAAAGGAAATTCTGAAAGGGATTAACCTTGAAGTTAAAGCTGGCGAAGTACATGCCATCATGGGACCGAATGGTTCTGGGAAGAGCACTTTGGCTTCAGTGTTGGCGGGTCGTGATGATTACGAAGTGACAGGCGGAGAGGTAGAATACATGGGTCAGGACTTGTTGGATTTGGCGGCTGAAGAAAGAGCTAGAGAAGGCATCTTCTTGGCATTCCAGTATCCTGTAGAAATCCCAGGTGTAACTACCACCAACTTCATGAAAACTGCACTGAACCAAATCAGAGAGCATAAAGGGCTTGAACCTTTGGATGCAGTGGCTTTCTTGAAGCGAATGAAAGAAAAAATGGCTTTGGTTGAGATCGATCAGTCCTTATTGAGCCGCTCATTGAATGAAGGATTCTCTGGAGGAGAAAAGAAAAGAAACGAAATCTTTCAAATGGCCATGCTAGAGCCAAAGTTGGCCTTGTTGGACGAAACGGATTCAGGTTTGGATATTGATGCGTTGAGAATTGTGGCCAATGGAGTGAATGCACTAAAATCTGCTGATAACGCAACCGTAGTGGTGACACACTATCAAAGACTTCTGGATTACATTGTTCCAGATTTTGTACATGTATTGTATCAAGGAAGAATTGTGAAATCTGGGACTAAAGAATTAGCGCTAGAATTAGAGAAAAGGGGATACGACTGGATCATCAAAGAATTAGAAGAAGCTTAAGTATGAGCGATTTGGATAAGAAAATATTTGGTCAGGAATTGGTAGATCAGGCAGCGCAATTCGTAGCTAATATGAATGGCAGCGCGATTCCACAATTGGGTGAGAATCGTAAAAAGGCGCTTAATTTCCTGAAAGACCATGGCTTTCCTGGGCCACGTGCAGAAGAATACAAATTCACGAAACTGACAAAGGCAATCAGCAAGAATTTTGATCTGTCGAAATACACTGATATCAACGAGTTGCCACAGGAGCTGATCAATGACATCAAGGCCAAGCATGAAGGAGCAAATGTCCTTTTCTTCGTGAATGGGAAATATGATACTGAGAATTCAATAGTTGTTTCTCCTACGGAACAATTGAAAATTGAGTCTTTGAAAGACTACGCGGCTGAAAATGACGTCAATGAATTGTTCAAAGACGATTCTGACCCATTTGCTGCACAGAATAATGTATATGCCAATGATGGTGTGGTGGCTCAGATTGCCAAAGGAAAAGTAGTCGCAGCTCCAGTGATTTGCTATTACATTTCTGTGAATGACGGCAATGCCAATCATGGCTTCATTAAAAATATTTATGTGGCCAACGAAAATAGCCAAGCAGACTTTGTGCATTTCCACTTGTCATTTGGCAACGAAAGTACTTTTATTAATGAGTCTAAAAACTACATCGTAAAGCAAAATGCACGCGTAAGCCTATACAAGATTCAGGAAGAGTCTCCAAAGGCAGTTTACATTGGCAATACCAAAGTTTATCAGGAAAGAGACAGCACATTCTCTTCTTATGTATTTACACTAGATGGTGAAGTAGTTAGAAATAACCTGCACATTGAGGTGGATGGCGAAGGCTGTGAAAGCAATATGTATGGTTTGTACCTGACTAAAGGAAAATCCCATGTAGACAACCATACCACAGTCGATCACAGAAAACCAAACTGTAATAGCAATGAGCTTTACAAGGGTGTGATGGACGATCAATCCCGTGGTGTTTTCAATGGAAAAATATTTGTTCAGCAAGAAGCGCAAAAAACTAACGCATTTCAGTCAAATGGTAACATCCTTTTGTCAGACGATGCCGTAGTAAATACCAAGCCTCAATTGGAAATTTGGGCAGACGATGTGAAGTGTTCACATGGATGTACCACAGGTCAGTTGGACGAAGAGGCGATTTTCTATCTTAGATCTAGAGGAATTGACAAGGACAAAGCCAGATCAATGGTCTTGTTGGCCAATGTGGCTGAAGTCATTGAAAAGGTGAATCTGGGTTGGTTGAAGATGGAAATTACGGACAAGGTAATTGCAAGATTGAACATTTAAGTGATATGGTAGACACAGCTATTGATATAAAAGAAATCAGAAAACAGTTCCCCATTCTTCATCAGCAAGTCAATGGTAAGCCCCTGGTGTATTTCGACAATGCCGCTACGTCTCAAAAACCTCAGTGCGTGATAGATGCGCTGACTCACTATTACAATACAGACAATGCTAACATCCACAGAGGCATACACACCTTGGCTGAAAGAGCCACTTCGGCTTTTGAAGACACGCGTAAAACTGTTGCTAAATTTCTGAATGCCAATGAAACGGAAGAAATCATTTTCACCAAAGGGACTACAGAAGGTATCAATCTTGTAGCATCTACTTTTGGCAGAAAATTCATCAATACTGGAGACGAAATTATAGTCTCAGGATTGGAGCACCATTCCAACATCGTGCCTTGGCAAATGCTTTGTGAAGAAAAAGGGGCAGTGTTGAAGGTGATTCCAGTCAATGAAAAAGGGGAATTGATATTTGACGAATATGTCAAACTATTGTCTGACAAGACCAAACTGGTGTCTGTCAATTATATCTCCAACGCCCTAGGAACAATCAATCCCGTAAAGGAAATCATTTCAGAAGCGCATAAATTTGGAGCGAAAGTATTGATAGACGCGGCACAAGCGGCCCCTCATGTCAAAATGGACGTAAAAGCATTGGATTGTGACTTCTTGGCTTTTTCCGCACACAAGGTATATGGGCCAACAGGCGTTGGTGCTTTGTATGGCAAACGTGCTTTACTTGAAGCTATGCCGCCATACCAAGGGGGAGGAGAAATGATCAAGGACGTAAGTTTCTCAGGAACCACATATAACGACATTCCTTACAAATTTGAAGCTGGTACGCCCAACATTGGAGAAGTTATTGCTTTCAAATCTGCGATTGATTTTGTGGAAAATTTAGGTCAGGAAAATATTGCTCAGCATGAAGACGAACTGATGGCTTATGCCAATGATTTACTGAAAGATGTAGATGGGTTCACACCAGTAGGAACAGCCGGCAAAAAGGCGAGTGTTATCTCGTTTTTAATAGATGGCGTTCATCCATTCGACTTAGGTCAATTGTTGGATGCTAGAGGCATTGCAGTACGAACTGGCCATCACTGCGCACAGCCTTTGATGGAGTTTTTCAATATTGAAGGAACGGTGAGAGCCTCTTTTTCCGTTTACAATACAAAAGAAGAAATCAAATATTTTGTGGACTCGCTCAAGGCGGTCATCAAAATGTTTAAGTAAAGTTGAATATAGAACCTTACGCAGAGGTCTTGTTAGGCAGGCTGCAAAGTAAATGCCCCTTGGGCACCAAGCATGGCTACAATTAGTTCCATTCAGGAAGAAATAATAGAAGATTTTGGTATGCTCGATGGTGATATGGAAATGACCATAGGCTACGTGATGGAGTTGGGTGAAAAATTACCTGAACTACCAGCAGCATATCAAACAGACGAAAATATAGTGAAGGGCTGTCAGTCTAAAGTTTGGCTTCATGCCAAAATGGAAGATGACAAAGTAGTCTACGAAGCGGATAGCAATACCGCGATCACCAAAGGTTTGGTGAGTTTGTTGGTAAGAATATTGTCTAACCAATCGCCAGATGATATTTTAAATGCAGATTTATTTTTTCACGAAAGAATAGGAATGAACCGTTTTATAGGCACGCAACGTTCTAATGGTTTCAAGGCCATGATTAAACAAATGCAGATTTATGCCTTGGCAATGAAAGCAAAAATTAATTAAAATGGCAGAAGAAAAAGATTTGAAGGAAAAAGTACTCGCAGCAATCAAGATGGTCTATGACCCAGAGATTCCTGTGGATGTATATGAATTGGGATTGATCTATGAGATCAACATTTTTCCAGTAAACAACGTCTATGTGTTGATGACATTGACATCACCTGCTTGTCCGTCAGCGGAAGCTATTCCAGATGAAATCAAGCAGAAGATTGAGGAAATAGAAGGAGTGGGTAAAGTAGATGTGGAAGTGACCTTCGATCCGCCTTACGAAACAGACATGATGTCAGAAACTGCGAAATTGGAATTAGGCTTTATGTAATTGAATGTCAATAGCATTCAGTCCATAGACGAAAACAATGGACAGTTGACTATCGACTATTAACAAATAGAAATTAGAATACTTTAATAAGAACAAATATGTATCCAGAAGAATTAGTAGCCCCAATGCGAGAAGATTTGACTTCTGTGGGCTTTGAGGAATTGAAAACGGCTGAAGCAGTAGAGCAACATTTAACTGATCACAGTGGAACTACACTATTGGTGGTAAACTCTGTGTGTGGATGTGCGGCAGGAGCGGCTCGTCCAGGTGTGAAAATGGCTGTTGACAAGAGTGAAAAAAAGCCATCTCATTTGGCAACTGTATTTGCAGGAGTAGATGCCGAGGCAGTTCAGAAAGCAAGAGAATTTACATTGCCTTACCCTCCATCATCTCCCTCTATTGCTTTGTTCAAAGACGGTGAGTTGGCGCACTTTGTAGAAAGACACCACATTGAAGGCCGAAGTGCAGAAATGATCGCTGATCACTTGGTGCAGGTGTTCGACGAATTTTGTTAAGAAATTAGAAATTAAAGGCTCTCTCAAAAGAGGTTCGTCATTGCGAACAGAGTGAAGCAATCTTAGGGTTAGATCCGTAATCGAGATTGAGATCACTTCGTTTCACTCGTGATGACGGATTTTTTTCTTTTGAGAGAGCCTTTTCGTTAAACCCAATACCATGGCTAAAACCGAATCTACTATGATGCCCTTGGGCACTGTCGCTCCAGCATTTTCCCTTCCTGATACCATATCTGGAAAGAATAAAAGTTTTGCAGACATCAAAGCTGACAAAGGAACGGTCGTGATGTTTATCTGCAATCACTGTCCTTATGTGATTCATGTACAAGAGAAGGTGGTAGAATTAGCCAAAGAATACCAGAATCAGGGTGTGGGTTTTGTAGCGATTAGTTCAAATGATGTGAAGAATTATCCAGATGATTCTCCAGAGTTAATGAATGCTCATGCTGAAAAATACGGATTCTCATTCCCTTATTTATATGACGAATCTCAGGATATTGCCCAAGCTTACCAAGCGGCATGCACGCCAGATTTCTTTGTTTTCAATAGTAAAGATGAATGTGTTTATCGTGGCCGTATGGATGGAGCAACACCAGGCAATAACGTGCCTGTGACTGGTGACGACTTGAGCATGGTGCTAAGTAGTCTAGTAGCTGGACTCCCAATAGATAGTGAGCAACATCCAAGCGTTGGCTGTGGTATCAAATGGAAGAATTGACAGGTTCAAAATTTTAGATTTAAGGTTCAAAGTTTTTGACATACCTTTGAATTTTCAACATTGAACCTTGAATCCGATATGTCTGTTCACCAATCCAATATCAAAAGAGTAACCACTCACCAGCTCCAGGAAATGAAAAACCGTGGAGAGAAAATCTCCATGCTGACTGCCTATGATTTTTCTATGGCTAGAATTCTGGATCAGGCTGGGATAGATGTATTGCTTGTGGGAGATTCGGCTTCCAACGTTATGGCTGGTAATGAAACGACGCTGCCGATCACACTGGATCAAATGATCTATCACGCACAGGGTGTAGTGAGAGCAATCAGTAGAGCCTTTGTAGTGGTGGATTTACCATTTGGTAGCTATCAGGGCAATTCTACTCAGGCATTGAAGTCAGCCATTCGGATCATGAAAGAGTCTGGTGCGCATTCAGTGAAGCTGGAAGGTGGATCAGAAATTCAAGAAAGTATTGTTAGGATTTTGAGTGCTGGCGTGCCTGTAATGGGACATTTGGGACTGACACCTCAGTCGATTTATAAATTCGGAACCTACACAGTAAGAGCAAGGGAGGAAGCAGAAGCAGATAAGCTGATCTCCGACGCCAAGCTGCTAGAAGAAACTGGATGCTATGCCATCGTGCTAGAAAAAATACCAAGCAAACTTGCCAAACGAGTAGCAGAAACGGTCAACATACCTATCATTGGAATCGGAGCGGGTCCTCATGTAGATGGTCAGGTATTGGTAACTCATGATATGTTGGGCATCACCCAAGAATTCCAACCCAGATTCTTACGTCAATACACGGACATGAGCCAGATCATGACAGAAGCCGTACAAGGCTACATCAAAGACGTCAAAGCCAAAGACTTCCCTAGCGATAAGGAGAGTTATTGAGTATACTCACAATTTTCTACGAGTCATTTCTTAGATTAAAGTTAATCAGCAGCTTCTAATTGTAATAAAGTATCCTTCTTGCAGAGAGTGGATTATTGCTATTGAGAGGAGTTAATTGGTGCAAGGTTCAATTCTACTAGGTTGGTATTATCTAATTAAATTCCTAAATTCAATTAAATCAATTCTTTTTTCGGATATGGCAAAGTGTATAATTCTATTATTGATAGTTATTCTATTGAAATCGAATTTAATTGCTCAGGACGTAATTGTGACGCACAAGGGTGATGAAATAAATTCAAAAATTGTTGAAATAGGTAGTGATTATATAAAGTACTATGAATTTGAATTCCAAGAAGGGCCGCTTCGGAATATTGAACGGTCAAAAGTGTTTATGATAATATATGAAAATGGGAGAAGAGAATTAATTAAGCAAGAGATTGAACAAAAAGAACAATCAAATGAAAGCTATGATGGGCTCAATTGGTCTATTGCTGTAGGGTATGGGAATAGTTATGGGAAGACAGGCGTTCGATTTCAATACCGAACTGGTGGTTGGGTAGGATTTGGGACACATGTTGGAGTAGGTTTTATCAAGGAAGAAGGGTATTACGGAGAGAACCCTTTATCAATTTTAGCATCAGCTGGGTTTAAAATTTTCCCCTATAAAGAGTTTTATATTAACACACAAATTGGAATGATTGATGTTATTTCAGACTTGAGTGGATCTTCAGGGACATACCAAAAGGAAATACTTTATGGACCGTCTTTAATGATCGGTAGTGATTGGGCCTGGGGAGAAAAAATTAAATATGGTTTAAATATTGGTACAGGCGTTTCCTATATTATCAACTATGCTTCCCATGACATTGATGCTAGTGTTTCAACATTTAGACTGGCTTTAGATTTAGGATTTATAGTACAATTTTAGGTTTTTGCTTGTAATTATTTGGGATAGTTTTTTTTGAAAAACATATGTTTGTGTTATTGTTTTAATTAGGGTTAAGATAAAAAACCACCCCCTCCAGCTATTAACCAACCAATCCATACCCCTTTCTGCAAAGATTTATTAAATTCGCCACCTTGAAGCAACAGAGTCGCCGATCCGGGCAATCTACGACTCCTGACCCTGCCAGTCTTCGGGCTGATTTATAAAACAAATTTGTTGGGTATTTAATTAATTGAAGGAAAAGAAAAATGGCACAAACAGCTAAAATCATTTACACGAAAACGGACGAAGCGCCAGCACTCGCCACCTATTCATTTTTGCCTATCGTACAGGCATTCACCAAGGCTGCAGGAGTAGAAGTAGAAACCAGAGACATCTCTTTGGCAGGAAGGATCATTGCAAACCTTTCTGAATATTTGACGAACGATCAAAAAATCGGAGATGCATTAGCTGAACTTGGAGATTTGGCTAAAACACCAGAGGCCAACATCATCAAATTGCCCAATATCAGTGCTTCAATTCCACAACTTCAAGAAGCGATCAAGGAGCTTCAAGCCAAAGGATACAAGTTGCCAAACTATCCGGCCAACCCGTCGAATGACGAAGAAAAGAAAATCAAGGCGGCTTACGCCAAAGTATTGGGTAGCGCAGTAAACCCAGTTTTGAGAGAAGGCAACTCTGATAGAAGAGCACCCAAAGCAGTAAAAAACTTCGCCAAGAAGAACCCACATTCAATGGGCTCTTGGTCGGCAGACTCAAAGTCGCATGTGGCCAGCATGGATGCAGGAGATTTTTATGGAAGTGAGAAATCAGTGACTGTAACTGATGCTACAGATGTGAAAATTGAATTTGTAGGTGCAGACGGTACTTCGAAAGTATTGAAAGAAAAGACTTCATTATTGGCTGGTGAGATCATTGATGCTTCAGTAATGAACATGGCAGCTTTGAAAGCATTTATTGCCAAAGAAATAGAAGACGCCAAAGCAAATGACGTATTGTTTTCGCTTCACATGAAAGCGACTATGATGAAGGTTTCTGACCCTATCATTTTTGGAGCGGCAGTAGAAGTATTTTATGCAGAGGTTTTTGAAAAATACGCAGATCTATTTGCAGAATTAGGCGTGACGGCTACCAATGGTGTGGGAGACGTTTATGCCAAAATTGCAGGTCACGCCAAAGAAGCAGAAGTAAAAGCAGCTATAGAAGCAGTTTACAAAGATCGTCCAGATTTGGCGATGGTGAATTCTGACAAAGGAATTACTAACCTTCATGTACCAAGTGATGTGATCATTGATGCATCTATGCCAGCCATGATCCGTACATCAGGTCAAATGTGGAATGCGGCAGGCAACCAACAAGACACCAAAGCAGTAATTCCAGATAGATGTTATGCTGGCATCTACCAAGAAACCATCGACTTCTGTAAGAAACACGGCGCTTTTGATCCAACCACCATGGGAAGTGTGCCTAATGTAGGCTTGATGGCTCAAAAGGCTGAGGAGTACGGTTCTCATGACAAGACATTCCAAATGTCAGGTGCGGGTACTGTGAAAGTAACAGATGCTGCTGGAAACGTATTAATTGAGCAGCCTGTAGACGAAGGTGATGTTTTTAGAATGTGTCAGGTGAAAGATGCGCCAATCCAAGATTGGGTGAAACTAGCCGTGTCAAGAGCAAAAGCCACTGGCAATCCTGCCGTATTCTGGTTGGACGAAAATAGAGCGCATGATGCTCAGTTGATCACTAAAGTGAACAAATACTTGAAAGATCATGACACTAATGGATTGGAAATTTTGATCAAAGATCCGGTAGAGGCGACTAAATATTCATTGGAAAGAATCAAAGACGGACTGGATACCATTTCTGTAACGGGTAACGTATTGAGAGATTATTTGACTGACTTGTTCCCGATTTTGGAATTGGGTACCAGTGCAAAAATGCTTTCTATTGTGCCGTTGATGAATGGTGGTGGATTGTTCGAGACAGGTGCTGGCGGATCAGCCCCAAAGCACGTGCAGCAGTTCAACGAAGAAGGTCATTTGAGATGGGATTCTTTGGGTGAGTTCTTGGCACTAGCAGTTTCATTGGAGCACTTGAGCCAATCGACTGACAATGCTAAAGCGCAAGTACTTGCGGATGCTTTGGATGAAGCCACTGGTAAATTCCTGGAATTGGGTAAATCTCCTTCAAGAAAAGTAAATGAAATCGACAATAGAGGTTCTCACTTCTACTTGATGACCTATTGGGCAGAGGCTTTGGCTGCGCAAGATAAGGACGCTGATTTGAAAGCCAAATTTACGGAAGTGTCTAAGGCATTAGCTGCCAATGAAGACAAAATCAATGAAGAGCTGTTGGCAGCCCAAGGAGCTGAAGTTAACATTGGCGGATATTACTACCCCAATGAAAAACTTGCTGCTGAAGCTATGCGGCCAAGCGCAACTTTGAACGGTCTTTTGGCGTCTATTGTGTAATTTGCAAATGAATATAACTTACAACACCCCAAACCCTGATTCAATATCAACAAATGCCATTTGCTGTTGTTTCCGGTATATGTGATAGTGTAAGACGTTTAATATAGAAATTATAAACCTCGTCTTATGGCGAGGTTTTTTTGTTTGTGGTAACTTAGTATTTATATGATTGCTTCAATATTTTGTCATTTCGACCAGTAGGGAGAAATCTTATCAATGTTCAGATGATGGAATGTAGAATTAATTTCTCGATTCCTCGAAATGACAGATATTTTATTGAGGCAAGTTCTGATAAAAAAACATGGAACTAACCAATTATCAAATCTTACTCTTATTTGCTATTGGCGGTCTGGTGGCTGTCATTGGACCTTTGGTGATTAGTAGATTACTAAGGCCAAATAGACCTAATGAAGAGAAGCTGACTACATACGAATGCGGAGAAGACCCAACAGGCACTGCTTGGGGAAAGTTCAATATTCGATTTTATGTAGTGGCGCTTATTTTCGTCCTTTTCGAAACCGAACTTTTGTTCCTCTTTCCATGGGCCATCGTCTTTGGCAATGAACAGTTGAATACAGAAACAGGGGGCAATTGGGGCATACTTGCCATGGTAGAAATGGGTTTGTTTATTCTTATTCTTGCTTTAGGGCTGGTCTACGTTTGGGGCAAAGGCTATTTAGAATGGGAAAAGCCAGATGTCACTATTTTGGACTCAGCAAGTTCTGTGCCCGAAGAATTATACGAGCAACTCAATACCAAATACAAATTATATTGAACCTTGAATTTCAAATTTTGAATCTGCAAATATGAAAGGCCTACTCGATCAACAATTCAACAATGGCGGAGTCATCCTGAGCAACCTCGAGGATTTAACAAACTGGGCACGGATGTCCAGCATCTGGCCGATGGGATTTGGGTTGGCCTGTTGTGCGATCGAGATGATGGGGTCGATGGCCTCAGGATACGATTTAGACAGATTTGGGGTAGTGCCAAGAGCAAGTCCTAGGATGTCGGATGTGATGATTGTGGCAGGGACAGTGACCTACAAAATGGCGGATCGTGTAAGAAGACTTTATGAGCAAATGGCTGAACCAAGATATGTGATATCCATGGGCAGCTGTGCCAATTGTGGTGGGCCGTATTGGGAGCATGGCTATCATGTGGTCAAAGGCGTGGACAAAATTATTCCAGTAGACGTATACGTACCAGGCTGTCCGCCAAGACCAGAAGCACTGATTGGTGGTATCATCAAACTCCGAGAAAAAATAGAAAATGAAACCTTGGTAGCGCCTGAAGGATTCAAAGAAATCTTAGACAAACAAGCCTAAGTATGGAAATGGAAGAATTTAAAAGTCTGATCGACAAAAAAATAGGTGAGGGTACAGTGTGGTCTGTTGACGAAAATGCTACGCCAAAAGCGATAGTGATTGAACCCGATCAAGTCGAACCTGTTTTGGCATTGTTGAAGGATGATGAAAGCACTTATTTTGATTTGCTTTCTTGTCTGACGGCGATTGACAATGGCCCAGAGGTCAATACAATGGAAGTGATTTACAATTTGTATTCCATTCCGTTAGAGCATTCACTCATGGTCAAAACTACGATTTCAAGAGAGAAGCCAGCTATTGAATCTGTAAGTCATTTGTGGAAGACGGCTGACTGGCATGAGCGCGAAGCTTTTGACCTTTTTGGAATTAGATTCAATAACCATCCAGACTTAAGAAGAATCTTAATGCCAGCAGACTGGGAAGGCTATCCTATGAGAAAGGACTATGAGGAGCCAGCCACTTATCGTGGAATGAAAACGATTAGAGAGGAGGAAGATCCAACATGAGCCAAGCCATAGAATACAAATACCGACCAGAAAATCTCAATGAATCAGCACCCAATGTGTATGATGAGTCCAAACTTACACGTGAGGAAATGGTCATCAATATTGGGCCACAGCATCCGTCTACTCACGGTGTACTCAGGCTAGAAGTAGTTACTGATGGTGAGATAGTAGTGGATGTAGTACCACATTTGGGTTACTTACATCGTTGTTTCGAAAAACATGCAGAGTCTGTTGCTATGAATGGTGTCATTCCTTTCGTAGATCGTATGGACTATGTGGGAGCAATGAATTCCGAGCATGCGTATGCAATGGGTGTGGAGCGAATGCTGGGTATTGAAGATAAAATCCCAAAACGGGTAGAATACATTCGTGTGCTAGTGGCTGAACTGAATAGGATTGCCTCACATTTTGTAGCTATTGGAACGTATGGGCTCGATATAGGAGCGTTCACACCTTTTCTCTGGGTGATGCGTGATCGTGAGCATATACTGAGGTTACTGGAATGGGTGAGTGGGGCACGTATGCTCTACAACTACATTTGGGTTGGTGGATTATTTTACGATCTGCCCGTAGGTTTTGAAGAAAAATGTACTGAGTTTATCAACTATTTGAAACCAAAATTGGTCGAGTTAGACGAGGTCTTAGTGAATAATAAAATCTTCATTGAACGTACTGCCAACGTTGGGGTTATTCCAAGAAACCTAGCCATCAATTACGGAGTCACTGGGCCAATCTTAAGAGGCTCTGGTCTGAGAATGGATTACAGAAAAGTAGATGGTTATTCAGTGTATCCAGAGATCGATTTCGAAGTACCAATTGGTAACGGCCAAATGGGACAGACTGGAGATTGTTGGGATCGGACTTGGGTGCGTGTGGAGGAGGTCAAGCAGTCCGTAAAAATCATTGAACAGTGTTTGACGCAGCTCACAGGTGATTTGAAACGGACACGTGAATTTGATCCACGTGAACTTGTCCCTAAAAAAATAAGGCCAAAGGCTCAAGATCTTTATGTAAGAGCTGAAAACCCTAAAGGAGAATTGGGCTTCTTTTTCCGTACGGATGGTCGTTCTGATGTCGCGGTTAGATGCAAAGCACGAGGTTGTAGTTTTTCCAATCTTTCTATCTTGCCTGCCATATCAAAAGGTTACATGGTGGCAGACCTAATTGCTATCGTTGGATCGTTGGATTTTGTGATGGGAGAAGTCGATCGATAATCTCTATTTCCTGTTCAAAATTCGTTAAATTGAATTTACTAATGGTTTTTGGATATGGATTTCAATTTTTGCCTCAAAGTACTGGATGCGGAGCAAATCCGCCAAGCGGATCAATTTACCATCAAGAATGAACCTATACACTCTATAGATTTGATGGAGCGGGCATCCGAAGAGTTTGCTCGATGGTTTACAGCCCTATTTGATAAAAATATGCCTGTGGTCATATTTTGTGGTACAGGCAACAATGGTGGAGATGGCCTGGTGATTTGTAGATTACTCAACGATGCTGGTTATACTGTCTCTCTTTTTTGTGTAGGCGACCCTGATTCTGGCTCACGAGATTTCAAAATCAACTACGATATTATTCAAAATTATGACATCCCTCAGACGGTTATTGATAAATCGAACTTCCCTACCTTAGGCAAAGACACAGTTATCATAGATGCCATTTTTGGATCAGGTATAAGTCGTCCAATCACAGGATTAATTGCAGATTTGATCAATCATCTAAATGCTGAGCCTTGCGAATATAGAGTGGCTGTTGATATCGCTTCTGGTCTAGGTTGCAATCATAGGTTTGAGGGTGGTGCAATCATGAACGCCTCTCATACAGTAAGTTTTCAAGTACCAAAGTTGTCTTTGTTTTTGCCTCAAAATGAGAATCAGAGTGGTGAGTTGATCATCAAAAGCATTGGATTAGTAGAAGAGTACATTCAATCACTTTCTTCCAACTACTATTTCTCAACACCCGCTTTTGTTCGATCGTTTGTAAAACACAGGTCAAAGTTTTCTCACAAGGGAAGAGCGGGCAAAAACCTATTGGTAGCTGGAAGTCATGGAAAATTGGGTGCGGCCATATTAGCAGGGAAAGCGTGCCTTAGATCTGGCGCTGGCTTGCTGACTATTCACACACCTGGCTGTGGTCAGAATGTCCTACAAAACAGTGTACCAGAGGCTATGATAGTTGTCGACGAACATGATAAGTTGATTTCTAACATGGAGTCGATATCAGCGTTTGATGTGATTGGTATAGGCCCTGGCATAGGCACTGATAAATTGACTGCCAGCGCAGTAAATCAAATTCTTGATCAATTTGACAAACCTATGGTTATTGATGCGGATGCCTTAAACATACTCTCTGAGAATAATAACTGGGTAGAAAAAATACCTCAAGGATCAGTTCTAACTCCACATCCAGGGGAGTTTAAAAGATTGGTTGGGGACTGGAGCGATGATTATGATCGCTTGAACAGGCAAATCGAGTTTTGTACAAAACACAAAGTGGTGGTTTTACTCAAAGGTGCAAACACAAGTATTAGTAACCCAGAGGGTATTGTGGTTTTTAATTCTACAGGAAATCCAGGAATGGCCACTGCAGGGAGTGGAGATGTGTTGACTGGAATTATCACGGCACTGTTGGGCCAAGGGTACAGTGGATTTGAAGCAGCCCTCTTGGGTGCACATTTGCATGGCCTAGCTGGTGATTTATTTGTCAGGAAAAATGCTGAAGAATCTCTAATTGCTTCCGACTTACTGGAGTATTTGCCTAGAGCCATGCGTAAAGTAGTTCACCAACATAAGGTGATAAAACCAGAGAAGCGACGTCGTCATTAGACATACTCGTCGAGAATTTACCAGGCGCTTATCGAAAAGACAGATTCTTCCGTCAGACTTAACAAAAAAATAATTATATTCATAGAAACTATAAATCCGCTATTCGCGTATTTTGTAGAGTAGTGAATTTGGAAACTAAACGATATGCAATTTTTAAAAGTCATAGGATCAGTGGTCTTGCTGCTAGCAGCCACATCTGCTTGGGCTCAAGATAGCACCAGCACTACGACTTTTACTGCCGAATCACTCATTTTCGAAAACGAATCTCTCGATCTTACCAATCAAATTGAAGTTTACCCTAACCCTTCTGTCGATTACATTGTTGTCAATATCAAAAATTCAAACTTGAGAGAAACCTCTTTTGAATTACATAGTATTATTGGAAATACTGTACTGGTAGATGCGGAAAATATAGGGAGAGACAAGTATCGTATTAATATCAAGAACTTTAACCCTGGCTATTATTTTGTGATTGTCAAAGATGACTTTTCACAGTTTAAGGAAGCCTATAAATTTTTAAAGAAGTAGTAAGCAGCAAGGAGCGTAAAAAAGGAAAGGCCTCGGTTATCCGAGGCCTTTCCTTTTTTACGCTTTGATCCAACCTTATTGTGCCAAATCGTAGTGTTTTCTGAACAACTCTTCATACTTGCTAGCTAGCTCCATATTTTCTGTACCTCGGAATGTTCTGGCCAACTCACTAAGTGAGATCAGATTCTTTTGTAATTCAAACCTGTCTAATTTACCTGTACTGTACAAATACGTGAGCATTTCATCGGAACGCTGAGAAATCAATTCAGCAATTTCAGTAGCTTTTTCTTCCTCACCCACAAGTATCAAATAGCCCACCTGTTGAACACTGAAATGATCGTATCTGATTACGCTGTCTGGCATGATCTCCAAACATTTCAACACTGCCTCTCTGGCCTTGTCAATTTCTCCTTCAGCCAACAGGTTTTCAATAAGCGTATTGAAGCTGGCTCTATGATTTAAAACAAAGTTCCTGTAATCTTCAGAATAATAGACCGAAGGATTATCCAACTCTCTCCAGTAGAAATTGTTCATCATGTTATCAAACATCATGTTCGTATCTACGAACATTTCACCTGAGTTTAAATTTTTGATTGGCAGTAGTCTAAAGGCATTTCCTTCCTGAACCATATAATCCTTCAGGTTGAAATTGACGCTGGATGCTGAGGTATTGTTGAAATAAATAGGTCGTTCCCAGTTATTGTTGACAATCAAATCAAGAATAGCCAGATCTTTCTTTTCTAGTCCTCTACCTTTCATACTCCAGGTCATTCGATCAGAAAGTCTTGAGGCAAATTTCGCTGGAATAATACCCATGTTCATCACTTTGGCAGAATCAACTGGTAAGTAAAAATTCTTGGCTGGAACCGAATTATAACTACTGATAGAAGTTGGAACCGCAAGTGCTGGATGTTCTTCCTTGATCAATTTGATAAACTGAGCGGCATTCATTGTGCCACCTTTGATGTTTTGTCTTTCTACCAATGGCAAGTAGTCATTCAATCCGCCCTGCTTGTAGTTTTCAAGGGTTAAGCCAAATGGTAAAGGCTTTGACTCATAGGCATCACGCATCATTTGAGCGATATACCAATCTGTATTGAAGTAACTCAGTACAATCACTCTTACGTCAGTTCTGAATCCCTCTACCTCTTGAACATACCAAAGAGGGAAGGTGTCATTGTCACCACCCGTGAAAATGATGGCGTTTGGTGCACATGAAGCTAGGAAGTTTTTGGCAGAATCTACCGAGAAGTATCTGTTAGAACGATCATGATCATCCCAGCCTTCTGAGGCCATAATGATTGGAGCTGACAGACAAATGACTAACGCAATGGCAGCAGAAGGAATTCCTTTTTTGATTACAGCCATAATCCCGTTAAATATGGCAATAAAACCCAGACCTATCCAAAATGCATACGCATAATATGAACCCGCATAGATATAATCTCTTTCTCGTGGTTCTGTAGGTGGTGAGTTTAGGTAGAGCACAATAGCCGCGCCTGTCAAAAAGAACAGCATACCTACAAAAGCAAAATTTCTTGGATCCTTATAATATTGAAAGGTCAAACCAATGATCCCAAGTATGAGCGGAATCATAAAGAAGATATTTCTTCCTTTATTCTCTTCGAGCATTGGAGGCACTTTCTCAAATGCGTCATTCAGTCCTACCCAGTCTGCACCTTGAATGTCAGAAGCACGTCCAGCAAAATTCCACATGAAATAGCGGAAATACATGGTGCCCAGCTGGTGCTTGAACATATATTCCAGATTATCTCCAAAGCTTGGTTTCTCCCCATTCTTCAGGTCTAAAATTTCGCGATAGCGTTGTACATGTCCTGGTTGGTTGCTATACGCACGTGGTAGAATAGTGGTGTGCTCAGGATCATAGATATACTCTAATTTGTAATCTGTGATTTCATATTTGTCCTCTCCTTTGGTATAGACAGGTGCTCCTTTTTTCTGATCTACTATGTCTGCAGTAAATACCTGTCCATGAAGCAAGGGTCTGCTTCCATATTGCTCTCTTTTCAAATAAGAAACAAAGCTGATCACATCTTCAGGATTATTTTCATCAATCGGAGGGTTGTATTCTGATCTAATCAATACAATAGAGTAAGACGAATATCCAATGACGATGAAGGCAAAACTTACCAGAATGGTATTGAGTGTAGCGTTACTCGATTTGATGGAATAGTATATTCCATAAACCAAACCTCCTAGGAATAGTGCAGCAAAAAATATGATACCTGACCCAAATGGAAGACCAAGATTATTCACAAAGAAAATCTCCATTTTACCCGCAAAGCTTGGAAGTCCTGGGATAACCCCCTCCATGATAATGAGAACTATCGCACCACTGGCAATCATCGTAGTGATGATGCCTCGCGTGCTGAGTTTTTCTCTTTTCTTAAAGTAATAAATGAGTGCTAGGGCAGGCACAGTCACCAAGTTCAATAAGTGAACTCCTATCGAAAGACCAACCATGTAAGCGATCAATATCATCCATCTGTTTTCGTCTGACGGATCTTTGATGTTCTCCCATTTGAACATGGCCCAAACCACAAAAGCAGTAAAGAATGACGACATGCCATATACTTCAGCTTCGACTGCTGAAAACCAGAATGAATCTGAAAATGTATAAGCCAAGGCTCCTATCAGTCCACTACCAATAATCACAAGGTTGGTATAATCAGCATCTGTAGCAACTAATTTCTTTGCTATATGAGTAATAGACCAGAACAAGAAAAGCACAGTAAATCCGCTACTCAATACACTAAGCATATTGATCCAATAAGCCACTTGAGTGACGTCCCCCATGGCAAGAAATGAGAACAATCTTCCAAGCAACAAAAAGAAAGGCGCGCCTGGAGGATGAGGGACTTCTAGCTTGTAAGAGACAGCAATGAATTCGCCACAGTCCCAAAAACTAGCTGTGGGTTCTACTGTAAGGGCGTACACAGTAGTGGCTAGAATGAAAATAATCCAACCAGTTATATTGTTTAATTTATTGTAATCGCTCATAAAAAAAGGAAATTTAACTGGCGAAAATAGTCATATTTGATCAAACCAAAAGGTTAATAAAGGTTAACTTGGGGCGCTGAAAATAGAACACTTAATTCGAGTAGTATGAAGTATACAAATTGCCTTTCCTTGATTACGGGACTTTTAATTTTAATACAGGGAAATGTAACGGCTCAGTCCAATTCGGAAGTGGCTACAGTTTCGGAAGAATTGATGGGGGTAGAGCTATTGACTTATCGTGGGTCGGTTTCACGAACCTGGGATTTGCTGCATACAGAATTGGCAGTGTCATTTGATTGGGAAAGACGCTATCTCTATGGTATAGCCACCTTGGATCTAAAGCCTTTATTCTATGAGCAAGAGTCTTTGGTGTTGGATGCCAAAGGTATGGATATAAAGACCTTGAGCGTTAATGGAGCACCTACTGACTTTGAATATGATGGATGGAAAATATGGATTACATTCAATCAAGCCTATTCCCGCAAGGATACCATCCAGGTGAGTATAGCGTACACTGCAAAGCCCTACGAGCGCGAAGTTGGTGGAAGTGAGGCTATTGAAGAGAATCGAGGACTTTACTTTATCAATGCAGATGGATCTGATCCAAATAAACCACAACAGATCTGGACGCAAGGCGAAACTGAAGCAAACTCTGGCTGGTTCCCAACGATTGATATTCCGAACGAGCGCAGCACTCAGAAAATGAAAATTACCGTTCAGGACAAATTCAAAACATTATCTAATGGATTACTTACTGAGCAGATCAAAGAATCGAACGGAAAACGAACGGACATCTGGGTAATGGATCAGGCGCATCCCCCATATTTATTTATGATGGCTGTGGGTGACTTTAGTGTCACTAAAGATGAGTGGAATGGTGTGCCTTTGGCTTATTGGATGGAAAACGATTTTGGAGAGTATGGGAAAGATATATTCAGAAACACACCTGAAATGATGACGTTTTTTTCTGAGATATTGGGCTATCCTTATCCATGGAAAAAGTATGACCAAATTGTAGTTCGTGACTATGTCTCTGGCGCCATGGAAAACACTTCTGCCTCATTGTTTTATGAGCAACTCAATGTGGACAGCCGATATTTGATTGATGATAACTGGGATGCAATTATTGCACATGAGTTGATGCATCAGTGGTTTGGAGATTTGGTCACCTGTGAGTCTTGGTCAAACCTTGCGCTGAATGAAGGATTTGCGAGTTACGCAGAATACTTATGGAACCAATACAAGTACGGTCAGGATGAAGCAGATTACACTTTTCTGGTGGAGCAGGAAATCTATTTTATTGAAGCCGCAGAAACGCCGAAAAATCTGATCAGGTATTACTATGACGATCAGGAGGATATGTTCGACTCTCATTCTTATAATAAGGGAGCAGCTGTTTTGCACATGCTAAGAAGTTATTTGGGTGATGATGCCTTCTTCTTGGGTTTGAATAATTATTTGGAAGACCATGCATTTGAGTCAGTGGAAGTGGCGCAATTGAGACTGGCATTTGAGAAGGTGACTGGGGAGGATTTGAATTGGTTCTTTGATCAATGGTTCTTTTTTGCAGGTCATCCTGAGCTGGAGGTAAGGCATAAGTATGAGAATGACACCTTGACATTGACGGTCGAGCAAACTCAATCACACGATGAGATGCCCATATTTCAATTGCCAGTTTTTGTAGATATCTGGCAAGGTGATAAACTGGCCAGTTTTCCAATAGTAGTCAATGAGGCTTATGAGACTTATCAATTTCCAATGGATGAAAAACCTGACGTGGTCATCTTTGATAGTGAACGTCAATTGCTTGGCATTATTGATCACCCCAAAACAGAACAAGAGTACTACACTCAATTTGTGAAGGACGGGAGTCTTTATAGTCGAATAGAAACATTGGATAGTTTGTATTCATTCAAGGACAAGAAGTTGATTGATCAAATTTTGAGAGAGGCTATCAAAGACCCATTTTATATGGTTCGTCAATATGCACTAGAGTATTTAATGGACGAAGAAGTTAAGCTCAAGAAATACGAAATAGAGATAATTCCTTTGCTAAAGGACTCTAGTTCACGCGTAAGAAGCTATGCTTTGGCCTACTTAGGAATAGACGGATTTGAAAAGTATAGATCGGAATTTGACAAAGCATTAAATGATTCTTCATATATAGTTGTGGCGTCCGGCATATCTCAGTTTACTGCGAATGAAGTAGAATTGCCAGCTAGTTTTTTAGTTAATCAGAAGGATGTAACCAATTTGAATGTCGTGATCATGCTGGCTGAGTATTATCTCTATCAAGAGCATAAAGACTCCTTCGATTGGTATCAAAACCGAATGACAGGGCTGGATGGCAATACTTTATTTTACTTTATTCAGGCTTATGCCGAAAAACTTTTGGACGCTCCAGATCAATATAGAAAAGCGGCTGTTCTTCAGTTCGAAGAGGTGGCCAGAAAAAACGCTAATTATATGGCCAGATTTTCTGCTTATCAAGCGTTGGTGTTGATGTCGGATATGGAAGGTATAGAAGCCAAACTGAAAGACATTCGAGAAAACGAAAAAGATGAGCGATTGATCGAATTGTATGAAGGGATATGACAACAAAGGGATTGAAAATTTTCAATCCCTTTGTTCAATTAATTCAAATGTCTTTTACAATCCCAATAATTCATCAATCGAACTACTAGCTACAAAGTGATAATTGGGTCTGGCCTTTGTGTAAATCTCTTTTGCCATTTCCGTGCCCTCAGGAGTTTTAACGAACGCTTTGTACAAAGGCATTAAGAATTTTCTTCTACCAGTGTTTACCAAGAATGATTCAAGCTGTTCATAGGCTGGTTCGTATTGGTTGGCAATGACATGGACGCCCCATAGATCAAAAATCTCACTGTTCCCTGTAGTAGTAAATCCAAATGCTTGATCTAGATTGGTCATTTGCTCTGTGGACAAAGAGTCTGGCAAACCTTTTACAAACCTTAACCACTCGTGCGTCGTCCAATCGTCGCTACCATAAGCAGCTTGTAATTCTTCTTTGCTCTGATTGGCCGCCCAGGTGACCGCGGCCTGATCTACATTCTCGAATTTATCAGAAACTGGAACTGGGCAGTTGTCAGGTAATCCAGGCGTATATATCCACGCTTCATAAAAAGTGGGTGCGATTTCTAATTGATACGCATCAAACAGATTGGTTTGAAGGTTTTCAATAAACTGCTCTGTGGTCATAGTCTTGAATGAGTTACTGGTAAAGTAATTTTTCAAGAACGCATCCCACTTTTCTCTGCCTACAGTTTCTTCCATCAGCCGCAAAAAGAAATAACCCTTATCATACGCAATTGAAGTCATGCCGTCATCTGGGTTCCTTCCTGTCAGATCAAGTTTTAAACTGGTGTCTTTGAAATTTCCAGCGGCTTTCATATCAGCGATTTCTGTCTTCAGGTCTTGAAGAGAAAGAAGAGCAAGCATTTCTGAATAACCTCTACCATATACAGCTTCCATAATTCGATACTCGAAATAAACCGTAAAACCTTCGTTAAGCCAGAAGTCATTCCAGTTGGCGTTAGTTACCAGATTGCCTGACCAAGAGTGTGCCAGTTCATGAGCAACTAAGGAAGTCAGTGACTTGTCCCCAGCCAGAATAGTTGGAGTGGCAAACGTCAATCTTGGGTTTTCCATTCCTCCGAATGGAAAACTTGAAGGCAATACTATAATATCATATCTATCCCATCTGTAAGGGCCATATAGTTCTTCAGCCGCACTGATCATTTTTTCTAAATCTTCAAACTCAGCAGCAGATTTTTCTAATACAGAAGGTTCTGCGTATACACCACTTCTCTCACCAAGCGAACTGAATTGGATATCGCCTACGGCAAGAGCCATTAAGTAGGCAGGGATGGCCTGCTTCATTTCAAAGTTGTAAATACCACTTTCGTTTTTCTCAGTAGGATTAGATGCACTCATCAAAGCCAATAGCTCTGATGGCACTTTCACTTGAGCATCATAAGTGAATCTGATACCTGGAGAATCCTGGATTGGAATCCATGAGCGAGCTAAGATCGCTTGTGACTGAGTAAATAAAAATGGATAACTCTTGTCTGTAGTTTGGCTTGGTTCCAGCCACTGGAGTGCTTCCGCCTCTTCAGAGGTTTCATAAGTGATGACAATATTTTTTGTCTTGGGAGTAATATCAATGGTCAGAGGAGCGCCCAGGTGTGGTTGAGCCTTCCCCACCACAAAATTCAATACTTCATTGTTGCCATTCATTACCGAATTGATCTTAAGATCCTTAGTGTCTAGCACGAGCTGCTTTGCTTCTGAAGAAGTTTTGATTGTTAGTGTGGCAGTCGCCAGAATCTTATTTAATTCAAAGTTTACATTGGCATCCCAGCTCAAATGAGATACTACAGCTTCTTCGGGTTTGGCAAAGGAATGAGTGTCGGAAGCTTTCATATAATTGTTTTTGGTGTCTTCTGATTCTTGATTTGGAGCGCAGCTGATCAAAAACTGACAGCTACAAGCGAGAAGGAGTATGCTAGTTATCTTTTTCATCTTAGGTATCTAATGTTTATATATTTGGCAAATCTAATGATCTCGTGAAGTAATAAAATTATTGTTTGATTATAGACGAAAAAAGACGTTTAAACGGGTTTAAAAGTATGCAAACCAAAAAAAATAAATATTGCTGAAAATAAGTTTGTAAAAATTTGAATAAGAATCAAAACCATATAATTTTGCACTTCCTTAAGAAAAACGGGAGCGATTTGCGCTTCAATTTGAATGAGGAATGTTCTCAATTTTATTGAACAAGGGGGGATACCAAAGCGGCCAACTGGGACGGACTGTAACTCCGTTGACTTATGTCTTCACAGGTTCGAATCCTGTTCCCCCCACATTGGCCTGATTTAATTGGAAGTTAAATCAGTGAAATAATTAAGCGGGAGTAGCTCAGTTGGTAGAGCGACAGCCTTCCAAGCTGTAGGTCGCGGGTTCGAGCCTCGTCTCCCGCTCTTAATTTTTCAAGCCGATGTAGCTCAGGGGTAGAGTGCTTCCTTGGTAAGGAAGAGGTCACGGGTTCAAATCCCGTCATTGGCTCTTATTTCTGAATGCCTTTCCTTAAGAAGAGGGGCGATATTGGTTTGAGTAATTGTGCTATATATTATAATATGTATAGCCTTTTTTTATATAATTAAATATTTAACTAACAATAGGATTTTTCAAACATGGCTAAAGAAACCTTTGACCGTTCGAAACCTCACGTGAATATTGGTACAATTGGTCACGTGGATCACGGAAAGACAACTTTGACTGCTGCGATCTCTTCAGTTCTTGCGAACAAGGGTCTAGCAGAAATGAAAGACTTCTCTTCTATCGACAACGCTCCAGAAGAAAAGGAAAGAGGTATTACTATTAATACTTCACACATCGAATATCAAACTGAAAACAGACACTACGCTCACGTAGATTGTCCTGGTCACGCCGATTATGTGAAAAACATGATTACTGGTGCTGCTCAAATGGACGGCGCAATCATCGTGGTTGCTGCTACAGATGGACCAATGCCACAAACTAGAGAGCATATCTTGCTTTCTCGTCAGGTAGGCGTTCCTGCTTTGGTTGTATTTATGAACAAAGTAGATTTGGTAGACGATGCTGAATTACTTGAGCTAGTTGAAATGGAAGTAAGAGAATTGCTTTCCGAGTACGACTTCCCAGGTGATGACATACCAGTAATCGCTGGATCTGCACTTGGTGGATTGAATGGCGAGCCTGAGTGGGTTGCTAAAATCGAAGAGTTGATGGAAGCAGTTGATAACTATATCCCACTTCCAGAAAGAGCTGTAGATAAGGATTTCTTGATGCCTGTTGAGGATGTATTCTCTATTACTGGTAGAGGTACTGTTGCAACTGGTAGAATCGAAAGAGGTGTTACCAACACTGGTGACGCAGTTGACATCATCGGTATGGGAGCTGAAGATATGAAGTCTACAGTAACTGGAGTTGAGATGTTCAGAAAAATATTGGATAGAGGTGAAGCCGGTGATAACGTAGGTATCCTTCTTAGAGGTGTTGAGAAAGCCGACATCAAAAGAGGTATGATTATCTGTAAGCCTGGTTCTGTAACTCCTCACCAGCACTTCAAAGCTGAAGTTTATGTATTGTCTAAAGAAGAAGGTGGACGTCATACTCCATTCTTCAACAAGTACAGACCTCAGTTCTATGTAAGAACAACTGACGTTACTGGCGAAATCATGCTTCCTGAAGGAGTAGAGATGGTTATGCCTGGTGACAACGTGACTATCGAAGTTACTTTGATTAACAAAATCGCAATGGAAAAAGGATTGAGATTTGCAATCAGAGAAGGTGGTAGAACTGTTGGATCTGGTCAGGTAACTGAGATTTTAGACTAAGGTCTAATACAGATATAATAAGATTATCAGATGCGTTTCATTATTTAATGAAGCGCATTTGTTTATAATCAAAATTAATTCTAATTTTGCAGTCCTTTTGGGCTGAAGGTTTTACGGGTGTAGCTCAATTGGTAGAGCACTGGTCTCCAAAACCAGCGGCTGGGAGTTCGAGTCTCTCCACCCGTGCAAATGTTTAAAGCAAAGATTTGAGTAATGACAAAATTGATCAACTTTTTTAAAGAGTCTTATGACGAAATGGTCCATAAAGTTACATGGTCTAAATACAGTGAGCTTCAGAGTAGTTCAATTTTGGTATTGGTCGCTTCCCTGATCTTCGCAATATTCATTGGAATAATAGATTTCGGTTTCGATAATCTATTGAAGTGGTTTTATAATCTATAAATAGTCAAATAGTCCCGCTATTATGAGTGAATTTAAGTGGTACGTAGTACGTGCGGTCAGTGGACAAGAGAAAAAGGTGAAAACCTACTTGGAAACTGAAATCACAAGAATGGGTCTTGAAGAATACATTCCTCAAGTCATGATACCTGCAGAGAAGGTATATGAAATGAGAAATGGGAAAAAACGCGTGAGAGAAAGAAATTTCTTTCCGGGCTATATCCTTATTTCTGCAGACCTAAACTACGGCGAAGTACAACATACAATCACTAAAATACCGGGTGTAATTGGCTTTTTAGGTGCCGACGATGGCGGTCCTGCCAAGACACCAGTTCCTTTGAGACAAAATGAGGTAAACCGAATTTTGGGTAAAGTAGAAGAAGTAGACGAATTCGAAGAGAAATTGGATACTCCTTTTATAGTAGGAGAAACTGTGAAAGTTATGGATGGTCCGTTCAGTGGATTTACAGGTAATGTAGAAGAGGTATTCGAAGAAAGAAAGAAGCTAAATGTAATGGTGAAAATCTTTGGTCGAAACACACCTGTAGAACTTAATTATATACAAGTAGAAAAAACAGAGTAAAAATGGCTAAGGAAATTAGTGGTTACTTAAAATTACAGATAAAGGGTGGCGCAGCCAATCCTTCTCCTCCTGTAGGACCTGCACTAGGTAGTAAAGGTCTTAACATTATGGACTTCTGTAAGCAATTTAATGCCAGAACCCAGGAAAAAGCGGGACAGGTATTGCCTGTGCTTGTTACAATATATACCGATAAGTCGTTTGATTTTGTTATTAAAACTCCTCCTGCGCCAGTATTGTTGCTAAATGCAGCAAAGCTGAAAAAGGCTTCTTCTGAGCCTAATCGCGATAAGGTGGGTAGCGTAACTTGGGATCAAGTGAAAGAAATTGCTGAAACTAAAATGCCTGATTTGAATGCATTTACAGTAGAGTCAGCAATGAAGCAGGTAGCTGGTACAGCTCGAAGCATGGGTATAAAAGTAAGTGGTAAAGCCCCTTGGGCCTAATTAATTAAAAAATTAACATGGCAAAATTAACGAAAAGTCAAAAACTAGCTGCTGAGAGGTATGACAAGACGAAAGCTTATAGCATCGACGAAGCATCGCAGATAGTAAAGGACATCACTACAACTAAATTCGACGCCTCAGTGGACGTTGATATTAGGCTAGGAGTTGATCCAAGAAAGGCAGACCAAATGGTGAGAGGAGTGGCAACACTTCCACACGGAACTGGTAAAGAAGTAAGAGTTCTTGTACTATGTACTCCAGATAAGGAGCAAGAAGCTAAAGATGCTGGTGCAGATCACGTAGGATTAGACGACTATATCGCGAAAATCGAGAAAGGTTGGACTGATATCGACGTAATCGTTACAATGCCAACAGTAATGGCCAAAGTAGGTAGAATAGGTAGAGTGTTAGGCCCAAGAGGATTGATGCCAAACCCTAAGTCTGGTACAGTGACCTTAGACGTAGCTAAAGCGGTACAAGAAGTGAAATCTGGTAAGATTGATTTCAAAGTTGACAAATTTGGTATTATTCACGCAAGTGTTGGGAAAGCTTCCTTCACAGCTGAACAAATCAAAGACAACGCAATGGAATTGATCAATGTGGTAAATAAATTGAAGCCTGCTAGTGCAAAAGGTACTTATATGAAAAACATTAGTCTTTCAAGTACAATGAGTTCTGGTATTTCAATTGATAAAGCCTCAGCTGGAATTTAAAAGCTTTTATAATCAATGTCGCTTGCGGCAGGATTCTAAATAAAGAACAAAATGACTAAAGCAGAAAAAGCAGTCGTTATCAAGGAACTTTCTGAGAAATTCAAGGAAACAAGTAATTTCTATTTTACTGACGCTTCAGGTTTAACTGTCGCAGAAGTAAATAATTTCAGACAGAAATGTTTTGATAACGGTGTAGAGTACAAAGTGGTGAAAAATACACTTATTAGAAAAGCTTTGGAAACTGTTGATGCAGATTTTTCTTCATTGAACGATGAAGTATTGACAGGATTTTCAGGGGTAATGTTTACAGGAGCAGAAAATGCGAATGTCCCTGCTAAGATCATCAAAGAATTTAAAAAAGCTGACAGTGCAGATAGACCAAAATTAAAGGGAGCTTCCATCGATTACGATCTCTTTATTGGTGAGGAACATCTAAGTATGCTTGCCACACTTAAGTCGAAAAACGAACTTATTGGCGAGGTTATTGGATTGTTGCAATCTCCTGCGAAGAATGTTGTTTCTGCTCTACAGAGTGGAGGACAGACTTTATCAGGGTTGGTTAAGACGTTGTCAGAACGTTAAAATTGGTTTCAAATTATTAAATATTAAATACTAAAATAAAATGGCAGATTTAAAAGCATTCGCTGATCAGTTGGTAGGACTTACTGTTAAGGAAGTAAATGAATTAGCTGAAATTTTGAAAGAAGAGCATGGCATCGAGCCTGCTGCTGCTGCTGCTCCAGTAATGGTAGCTGGTGCTGCTGGTGGTGGAGAAGAAGCTGCTGAAAAGGATTCTTTCGACGTTATCTTAAAAGCTCCAGGAGGAGCTAAATTGGCTATCGTTAAGTTGGTTAAAGAATTGACTGGACTTGGATTGAAAGAAGCTAAAGAACTAGTTGATGGTGCACCTAAAGCATTGAAAGAAGGTGTGGCTAAGGACGAAGCTGAAGGGCTTAAAAAGCAGCTTGAAGAAGCTGGAGCTGAAGTAGAGCTTAAGTAAAATTTGACTGTTTTTAGTTTTAAAAACGTCTAAAATATTAGGCCTGTCCCGATACTGAAAATTTCAGTATCGGGATCAGGTCTTTTCCTGTTTCTGTAAAAAAGAAACAATTACTTACATTATTATCACATAAAATTGTACGGCCTTGGCTAGTAAAAATAAATCCGAAAGAATTAATTTTTCTTCGATAAAATCAGTGATTGATTATCCTGATTTCTTGAAGGTTCAATTACAATCTTTTGAAGATTTTTTTCAGTTGGAAACGCCCGCTGAAAAAAGAATTCAGGAAGGACTATTCAAAGTTTTCTCAGAAAACTTTCCTATTTCTGACTCAAGAGAGAATTTTGTACTTGAATTTATCGATTACTTGGTAGATCCACCAAAATATAACGTGGATGAGTGTATCGATAGAGGGTTGACATATTCTGTTCCTTTGAAGGCAAAATTGAAATTGTCTTGTAACGATGAGGACAACGATGATTTTGAAACCATCGAGCAAGAAGTGTTCTTGGGTAACATCCCATACATGACTGCCAAAGGTTCGTTCGTAATCAATGGAGCAGAGAGAGTAATTGTTTCTCAGCTACACAGATCACCTGGTGTATTCTTTGCGCAAAGCAAGCACACCAACGGTACTAAATTGTATTCTGCAAGAATTATCCCTTTTAAGGGTTCTTGGATAGAATTTGCGACTGACGTGAACAACGTCATGTACGCTTACATTGACCGAAAGAAAAAATTCCCAGTAACGACTCTATTAAGATCTATCGGATACGGATCTGATAAGGACATCTTGGATTTGTTTGGATTGTCTGAAGAGATTCCAGCGAATGCTAAGGAATTGAAGAAAGTTATTGGTAGAAAACTAGCAGCAAGAGTTCTTAGAACTTGGACAGAAGATTTCGTGGATGAGGATACTGGAGAAGTGGTGTCTATCGATAGAAACGAGGTCGTGCTAGAGAGAGATTCTGTAATCTCTGAAGATGATATCGAAACTATCGTTGATTCAGGATCCAAATCTATTATCCTACACAAGAAGGACGTAAATATTACAGATTACTCTATTATTTACAATACACTTCAAAAGGATAATTCCAACTCTGAAAAAGAGGCTGTAGAGCAAATTTATAGACAATTAAGAAACACTGAAGCACCTGATGAGCAGACTGCAAGGGACATCATCAACAACTTGTTTTTCAGTGATAAGAGATATGACTTAGGAGAAGTTGGCCGATACAGAATCAACCGTAAACTTCAGCTTGACCTAAGCAACGACTCAAGAGTATTGACGACAGAGGATATCATCCTTATCGTAAAATACTTGATCGGATTGATCAACTCAAAAGCAGTTGTCGATGACATCGATCACTTGAGTAATAGAAGAGTAAGAACCGTGGGAGAGCAGTTATATGCTCAGTTTGGCGTGGGTCTTTCTAGAATGGCTCGTACTATCAAAGAAAGAATGAACGTTCGTGACAACGAAGAGTTCAAGCCAATTGACTTGATCAATGCAAGAACACTTTCTTCTGTGATCAACTCGTTCTTTGGAACGAACCAGTTATCTCAGTTTATGGATCAAACGAATCCACTAGCAGAGGTTACCCACAAAAGAAGAATGTCGGCACTTGGACCAGGTGGTCTTTCTCGAGAAAGAGCAGGGTTTGAGGTTCGAGATGTTCACTATACACACTATGGTCGCCTATGTACAATTGAAACACCAGAAGGACCAAACATTGGTTTGATTTCTTCACTTTGTGTACATGCTAAAGTTAATAGCATGGGATTCATCGAAACTCCTTATAGAGAAGTAGAGAATGGTGTGGTAAATATGACCAGTAATGTAAAGTATCTAACGGCAGAAGAGGAAGATACCTACAACATTGCACAGGCGAACGCTCCATTGGAAGACAATGGAAACTTCCTGAATGATACAGTAAAAGCAAGATTTGAAGGTGACTTCCCTGTGGTAGGACCTAAGGATCTAAAATATATGGACGTTGCCCCCAACCAGATTGTGTCTGTGGCAGCATCAATGATTCCTTTCTTGGAGCATGATGATGCAAACAGAGCCTTGATGGGATCTAACATGCAGCGCCAAGCAGTTCCTTTGTTGAAGCCTCAGGCTCCAATTGTGGGTACTGGATTGGAGAAAAGAGTGGCACTGGATTCTCGCTCATTGATCCTCGCAAGAGGAAAAGGTGAAGTAGTTGATGTAGATGCTAATAGGATTATAGTGAAATATGACGTGTCTGATGACGAAAGATTAGTTTCATTTGATGAAGAGCATATCACTTATGATTTGATCAAATTCAGAAGAACAAACCAAGATACTTGTATCAACTTGAAGCCGATCGTTTACAAAGGCGACAAGGTGGAAGAGGGACAGGCCCTTTGTGAAGGTTTTGCCACTGAAGATGGTGAATTGGCATTGGGCCGAAACTTGACAGTGGCCTTTATGCCTTGGCAAGGATACAACTTTGAGGATGCGATTGTAATCTCAGAGAAAGTAGTAAGAGATGACGTGTTTACTTCCATTCATATCGACGAATTTGAACTAGAAGTTAGGGATACAAAAAGAGGTGAAGAAGAATTGACATCTGAAATTCCAAACGTAAGTGAGGAAGCAGTGAAGAATCTGGATGAAAACGGTATCATCAGAATCGGAGCTGAGATCAAAGAAGGTGATATTCTTATTGGTAAGATTACTCCTAAGGGAGAAACCGATCCAACACCTGAAGAGAAACTATTGAGAGCCATCTTTGGAGACAAAGCGGGTGATGTGAAAGATGCTTCGTTGAAAGCTTCTCCTTCACTTAGAGGCGTAGTTATCGATACTAAATTGTTCTCTAGACCTAAGAAGGACAAAGACCTTAGAGCGAAGACTAAAAGAGAAGTTGAAATCCTGAAAAACAACTACTCTCAAGAATTGAAAGAATTGAGAGCAGTCATGGTCGCTAAATTAGTTGAGCTGATAGGTGGAAAAACTTGTCAGGGAGTAAAACATAAATTTGGTGATGAAATCATGTCTAAGGGCGTGAAGTTCAATGCTAAAAATATTGAAGAGAATCTTTTCCCTGAAAAGAATATCTATAGAGATGAGTCTAATTACAATGTTCAAGAAGAGGTGAACCTTATTGGTGACTTGTTGTTGGATAATTGGACAGCCGATGAAAAAGTGAACAAAATGGTTTTTGAATTAGTCAAAAACTTTGGCAAGAAGAGACACGATATTGGTGGTATCTTCAAGCGTGAGAAATTCACTTTAGAAGTTGGAGATGAACTACCAGCAGGCATTGTTCAACTGGCTAAAGTTTACGTAGCTAAGAAGCGTAAATTGAAAGTAGGTGATAAGATGGCGGGTCGTCACGGTAACAAAGGGGTAGTAGCCAGAATCGTAAGAGAGGAAGATATGCCTTTCTTAGAAGATGGAACACCAGTTGATATCTGTCTGAACCCACTTGGTGTACCATCAAGGATGAACATTGGCCAGATTTATGAAACCGTTTTAGGTTGGGCTGGATTGAAGTTGGGTAGAAAATATGCTACACCAATCTTTGATGGAGCTAGTATGGATCAAGTAGCCGCAGAATTAAAAGAGGCTGGATTGCCTGAGTATGGTAGAACTTACCTATACGATGGATTGTCTGGTAATAGATTCGATCAGCCAGTTACAGTTGGTGTGATTTACATGCTCAAACTGGGTCACTTGGTAGATGATAAGATGCACGCAAGATCAATCGGACCTTACTCATTGATTACTCAGCAGCCGTTGGGTGGTAAGGCACAGTTTGGTGGACAGCGTTTTGGTGAGATGGAAGTTTGGGCCTTGGAGGCATTTGGTGCAGCCAATGTACTTCAGGAAATCCTGACTATCAAATCTGATGATGTCATCGGAAGAGCAAAAGCGTATGAAGCCATTGTAAAAGGCGAGAATATGAACAAACCAAATATTCCAGAGTCGTTCAACGTACTCGTTCACGAATTGAGAGGTTTGGCTCTTGAAATTACTTTAGACTAATTAATTGATCATAAGACCTTCGGGTCATTAACATATAAGATTTAATTATGGCATTCAGAAAAAGCAAAAAGCTAAGCAGCAACTTCTCGAGAGTTACAGTAAGTTTAGCTTCTCCCGAATCTATTCTGGAAAGCTCACATGGTGAGGTTACACAGCCTGAAACTATCAATTATAGAACATATAAGCCTGAAATGGGTGGTTTGTTCTGTGAGCGAATTTTCGGACCAGTAAAAGATTGGGAATGTCATTGCGGGAAATATAAGAGAATCAGATATAAAGGTATTATCTGTGATAGATGTGGTGTTGAAGTTACCGAGAAGAAGGTAAGACGTGAGCGCATGGGACACATTGAGTTGGTAGTACCTGTAGCACATATCTGGTATTTCAAATCTCTGCCTAACAAAATTGGTTATCTCCTCGGAATTCCTACAAAGAAGTTGGATCAAATCATCTACTACGAGCGTTACCTGGTCATTCAGCCAGGAGCCAAAGAAGAAGATGGTATTGCAAGACACGATTTCTTAACTGAGGATGAGTACTTGGATATCTTGGATAAATTGCCAAGAGAAAACCAATTGTTGGATGATGACGATCCAAACAAATTCATAGCTAAGATGGGAGCGGAGGCATTAGAAATGTCTTTGTCTAGAATCAAGCTAGATGAATTATCATACGAATTAAGACATCAGGCAGCTACTGATACTTCTCAGCAGAGAAAAGCAGAAGCGCTTAAAAGATTGAAAGTGGTTGAGGCATTTAGAGATGCCAAAACTCGTATCGAGAATAGACCTGAGTGGATGATCATCAAAATGGTACCAGTAATTCCTCCAGAGTTGAGACCGTTGGTGCCACTAGATGGAGGTAGATTCGCTACCTCTGATTTGAATGATCTATACAGAAGAGTGATTATTAGAAACAATCGTTTGAAACGATTGATAGATATCAAAGCACCAGAAGTAATTCTTAGAAATGAGAAACGTATGCTTCAGGAGGCAGTTGATTCACTTTTCGATAACTCAAGAAAAGTAAACGCAGTAAGATCTGACGGAAACAGAGCTTTGAAATCTTTGAGTGATATGCTCAAAGGTAAGCAAGGTAGATTCCGTCAAAACTTGTTGGGGAAAAGGGTGGATTACTCTGGTCGTTCTGTAATTGTAGTAGGACCAGAATTGAAAATGCACGAATGTGGTCTTCCTAAGGGAATGGCTGCTGAGCTTTTCAAACCATTCGTTATCAGAAAACTGATAGAAAGAGGAATAGTTAAGACAGTAAAGTCAGCGAAGAAAATTGTTGACCGTAAGGATCCAGTGATTTGGGATATTCTAGAGAATGTCTTGAAAGGACACCCTGTACTGCTTAACCGTGCTCCTACGCTTCACAGATTGGGTATACAGGCATTTCAGCCTAAGATGATTGAAGGCAAAGCAATTCAATTGCACCCACTAGCCTGTACAGCATTCAACGCCGATTTTGATGGTGACCAGATGGCGGTTCACGTGCCTTTAGGCCATGAAGCAATCTTGGAAGCATCAGTATTGATGTTGGCTTCTCATAATATCTTGAACCCTGCTAATGGAGCACCTATTACAGTACCTTCTCAGGATATGGTTTTGGGCCTTTATTATGTGACTAAAGGAAAGAGAAGTACAGATAAAGAAGTGGTAGCTGGAGAAGGGATGACTTTCTACAGTGCCGAAGAAGTAGAGATTGCGATCAACGAAGGTAGATTATCTAAACATGCCTACATCAAAGTTAGAACTCAGGTTCGTACAGCTGCTGGTGAATTGGAAACTAAGATTATCGAAACTGTAGCTGGTAGAGTTATTTTCAATCAGTTAGTGCCAGAAGAAGTTGGTTTTGTAGATGAGTTGCTCTCTAAGAAGAAATTGCAACAAATCATTTCTAATGTATTTAAAATCTCGGGAATGGCAAGAACAGCTCAGTTCCTTGATGATATTAAGCACCTCGGATTCCAGTCTGCTTATAAAGGCGGATTGTCCATGGGACTTGGTGATATCAACATTCCTGCAGAAAAAGATGAGTTAGTAGCTCAGGCTAAAGAGGAAGTGAGTGCTGTATGGCAAAACTACCAAATGGGTCTGATCACTGATAATGAGAGATACAACCAAGTGATCGATATCTGGACCAGAATCAACTCTTTGTTGACTGGTACATTGATGAAGCAGCTCGAAGAAGAAGATCAAGGGTTTAACTCGATCTATATGATGATGCACTCAGGTGCAAGGGGTTCTAGAGAGCAAATTCGTCAGTTGGGCGGAATGAGGGGATTGATGGCTAAGCCACAAAAGAACTTGCAAGGTTCAGTAGGTGAAATCATTGAAAACCCAATTCTATCCAACTTTAAAGAAGGATTAGATGTAATCGAATACTTTATTTCTACTCACGGTGCTCGTAAAGGTTTGGCCGATACAGCATTGAAAACTGCAGATGCTGGTTACCTGACAAGACGTTTGGTTGATGTATCTCAGGATGTAGTAGTAAACGAAGAAGATTGTGGAACATTGAGAGGTTTGGACGTTTCAGCCTTGAAAGACAATGAAGATATTGTTGAACCACTATCTGAAAGAATATTAGGTAGAGTATCTGTACATGATGTATATGATCCTATTACTGAAGAATTGTTGATTCCTGCGGGTATTGAAATTACTGAAGAGTTGGCTGATAAAGTTGATGATACAGCAATTGAAACTGTAGAAATCAGATCTGTTCTGACTTGTGAATCTAAGAAAGGTGTGTGTGCGTTGTGTTACGGACGTAACCTTGCCACTGGTGCCATGGCACAAAGTGGAGAGGCTGTTGGTGTAATTGCTGCACAATCCATTGGAGAGCCTGGTACACAGTTGACATTGAGAACATTCCACGTTGGGGGTACTGCATCTAACATTGCGGTTGACGCAACCATCCCTGCTAAATTCGACGGAGTCGTTGAAATGGAAGGTTTGAGAGCGATTAAAACAGCCAATGCTGATGGAGACGTTGTAGAAGTGGTAATGGGTAGAACGGGTGAGATCAGAATTGTTGATCCTGAGTCTGGGAAAACCTTAATCACTAATCACGTGCCTTATGGTGCTTTCTTAGATGTGAAAAACAAGAAGAAAGTAAAGAAGGGAGACAAGCTTTGTCATTGGGATCCATACAATGCAGTGATTCTTTCTGCTGCTGATGGTACTGTTCAATTTGATTCGATCGTAGAAGGTATTACTTACAAAGAAGAATCTGATGAGCAAACTGGTCACAGAGAGAAAGTAATTATCGATACCAAGGATAAAACTAAAAACCCTGCCATTTTGGTAGAATCTAAGGATGAGGAATACACATTCAACATTCCTGTAGGCGCTCACTTGGCAGTGGATGAAGGAGATAAAATTAAGGCTGGTCAGATCTTGGTAAAAATCCCAAGAACAATGGGTAAGTCTAGAGATATTACTGGGGGTCTTCCTAGGGTAACAGAATTGTTCGAAGCAAGAAATCCTTCGAATCCTGCTGTAGTTTCTGAGATCGACGGTGTGGTAACATACGGTGGTATAAAAAGAGGTAACAGAGAAATTTTCATCGAATCTAAAGATGGCGTGAAAAAGAGATACTTAGTTTCTCTTTCTAAACACATTCTGGTTCAGGACAATGACTTTGTGAAAGCTGGATACGCACTTTCTGATGGAGCGATTACTCCAGCAGATATCTTGGCGATTAAAGGCCCAACTGCAGTTCAGGAGTATTTGGTCAACGAGATTCAGGAAGTATATCGCTTGCAAGGTGTGAAAATCAATGATAAGCACATTGAAACGATCGTAAGACAGATGATGCAGAAAGTCAACATCCTTGATGCTGGTGATACGAGCTTCTTACCTGGTCAGATTGTTGATAAATTGATGTTTATGGAAGAGAATGATTCTATTCTTGACATGAAGGTAGTAATTGAACCAGGAGAATCTGCAAACTTGAAGCAAGGGCAAATCATTACTTCAAGACAATTGAGAGATGAAAATTCTAGTTTGAGACGTAAGGATATGAAACTCGCACAAGTAAGAAATGCTGAACCTGCCGTTTCTAAACCTACACTTCAGGGAATTACACAAGCATCTTTGGGTACACAGAGTTTTATCTCAGCAGCTTCCTTCCAGGAAACTACCAAAGTATTGAGTGAAGCATCTATCAGAGGTAAGCGAGATACATTGAATGGATTGAAGGAGAATGTAATTGTTGGGCACTTAATTCCAGCAGGCACAGGACAGAGACAATTCCAGGATTTGATCGTAGGTTCTCAAGAAGAATATGATTCGTTGGTTTCTTCTAAGGAGGCATTCGAAAAATCAAAAGAATACCAAGAAGATGAGCAATAAGAAAGAAGAAAATCAAGAAAAGACGCAGCCAGGCAACCAAATAAACATTGAATTGTCTGAGGAAATTGCAGAGGGAGTTTATGCCAATTTGGCTATGATAGCCCACTCCAATTCTGAGTTTGTGATTGATTTTATTCGATTGATGCCAGGTGTGCCAAAAGCTAAAGTAAAATCTAGAGTAGTAGTTACTCCAGAACACGCAAAAAGGCTCTTTACGGCACTTCAGGACAACATCAATAAGTACGAACAAACATTTGGACCAATAAAACACGTAGACGATTCTCCGAAATTCCCAATGAATTTTGGAGGAGCAGTAGGCGAAGCTTAGGGGTACAGATTGATAAATAAGATAATTAGGGGTTAGGATATTTTGTTGAGAAATACTTAATCCCTATTTTTGCGTTCCGAAAATTTTCGGAAGAATTGAAATATATAAATTTTTAAGTAAATGCCTACTATACAACAATTAGTAAGAAAAGGCAGAAAGACATTGGTGTCAAAGTCAAAGTCTCCTGCATTGGATTCTTGCCCGCAAAGACGAGGTGTATGTACCAGGGTATATACGACCACGCCTAAGAAACCTAACTCTGCGATGAGAAAAGTTGCTAGGGTAAGGTTAACCAATGGCAAGGAAGTGAATGCTTACATTCCAGGTGAAGGTCATAACCTTCAAGAACACTCGATTGTATTGATCAGAGGTGGAAGGGTAAAAGATTTACCAGGTGTAAGATACCACATCATTAGAGGAGCTTTAGACACTGCCGGTGTTAGTGGCCGACTTCAGAGAAGATCGAAGTATGGAGCCAAGAAGCCAAAAGACAAAAAATAATAATTTAAAAGAAAGATGAGAAAATCGAAACCAAAGAAGAGATATATTCTTCCGGATCCGAAATTTCAAGATACGCTAGTATCTAAATTCGTGAACTACCTGATGGTGGACGGAAAGAAGAGTATTGCTTATTCTATCTTTTACGATGCAGTAGCATTGGTAGAAGAAAGAACCAGTGAGAATGGTCTTGAAACTTGGAAAAAAGCGCTTAACAACATCATGCCCTCAGTAGAGGTGAAAAGTAGACGTGTAGGTGGTGCAACTTTTCAGGTTCCTATTGAAGTAAGACCGAACAGGAAAACTTCCCTAGGAATCAAGTGGATGATTTCATACTCTCGATCAAGAGGAGAGAAGACCATGAAAGAAAGATTGGCTGGTGAAATTATTGCTGCTGCTAAGGGTGAAGGAGCTGCTGTGAAGAAGAAAGACGACGTTCACAGAATGGCTGAAGCGAACAAGGCATTTTCACATTTTAGATTTTAATAACAGGAAACGATGGCAAGAGATCTTAGTTTGACTCGAAATATTGGTATCGCAGCACATATTGATGCTGGTAAAACTACCACTACCGAGCGTATCCTGTATTACACAGGCGTAAGTCATAAAATAGGAGAGGTACATGATGGTGCCGCTACTATGGACTGGATGGAGCAAGAGCAAGAAAGAGGTATTACAATTACTTCTGCTGCTACTACTGTATTCTGGCCTTATAAAGATAAAAAATATCATATCAACATCATTGATACTCCAGGTCACGTGGATTTTACCGTAGAGGTAAACAGATCATTGAGAGTATTGGATGGTTTGGTCTTTTTGTTTAGTGCAGTTGATGGTGTTGAGCCTCAGTCTGAAACTAACTGGAGACTAGCAGACAACTACAATGTAGCCCGTTTAGGTTTTGTCAATAAGATGGACAGAGCTGGAGCGGACTTTTTGATGGTCTGTAATCAGGTGAAGGAAAGATTAGGAACTAAAGCTGTTCCTTTCCAATTACCAATTGGAGCTGAAGAAGGATTCAGAGGCGTGGTTGACTTAGTAGAAAGAAAGGCCATGATCTGGAATGAAGATGATATGGGTATGACTTTCGATGAAATCGAAATTCCTGCTGATATGGTCGATGATGTAGATCAATATAGAGAAGAGTTGTTGGAAGCAGTAGCTGAATACGATGAATCCTTAATGGAGAAATACTTCGAGGATCCTAATTCAATTACTAAAGATGAGATTATTGCTGCTTCTAGACAAGCAACAATCAATATGGACTTCGTTCCAATGTTCTGTGGTTCTGCCTTTAAGAATAAAGGTGTGCAGACGATGTTGGATTACGTGATGGAATTACTTCCATCTCCTCTTGACAGAGAGGGAATCGAAGGAACTAATCCTGATACAGAAGAGCCTACCTTGAGAAAGCCTTCAGCAAGCGAGCCTTTCGCAGCGTTGGCATTTAAAATTGCAACTGACCCATTCGTGGGGCGATTGTGTTTTGCAAGATCTTACTCAGGTACTTTGGATTCTGGTTCTTACGTGTTCAACACAAGGACTATGAAGAAAGAGAGAATCTCTCGTATCTTCCAAATGCATGCGAACAAGCAAAATCAGATTGATCAATTCCACGCTGGAGATATTGCTGCAGTAGTAGGATTTAAGGATATCAAAACTGGAGACACACTTTGTGATGAAAAGCACAAAATAGTTCTTGAGTCTATGGTATTTCCTGATCCTGTAATTGGATACGCTATTGAGCCTAAAACTCAAGCAGATGTAGACAAATTGGGAATGGCCATCGCTAAATTGGTTGAAGAAGATCCAACACTTCAAGTTGAGACTGATCATGAAACTGGTCAGACCATTTTGAGAGGTATGGGTGAGCTTCATTTGGATATTATCATTGATCGATTGAAGAGAGAATTCAAGGTTGAAATCAACCAGGGTGCTCCTGAAGTGGCTTACAAAGAAGCTATTCAATCATTGGTGGATCATAAAGAGGTTTACAAAAAGCAATCAGGTGGTAAAGGTAAATTTGCCGATATCGTATTTGAGTTGTCTCCAGTAGATGAGGATTTCGATAAAACTGGTTTGCAGTTTGATAATAAGATTGTTGGTGGTGTAATTCCAAAAGAATTTATTCCAGCAATTGAGAAAGGATTTAAAGCGGCCATGGACAATGGGCCTTTGGCTGGATATCCTTTGGATAGCATGAAAGTGAAATTGTATCATGGTTCTTTCCACGACGTGGATTCAGATGCACTTTCGTTTGAATTGGCTGCTAAGATTGGTTTCAAAGAAGCCGCTAAGAAAGCTAGTCCAGTATTGCTAGAGCCAATTATGGGTGTTGAAGTTGTTACGCCAGATGAGTATACAGGTAGCGTAACAGGTGACTTGAACAGACGTAGAGGACTGATGAAAGGAATGGACGTAAAAGGAAATTCTCAAGTAGTAAAGGCTGACGTTCCATTGTCTGAGTTGTTTGGTTATATCACTGACCTTAGAACAATGACTTCTGGTAGAGCTACTGCTTCATTGACATTCTCTCACTACGATCCAGTTCCAAAGAACATCGCAGATGTAGTAATTAAAAAGGTAAAAGGCGAGGCCGTTTAAAGCATATTAGTTATGAATCAGAAAATTAGAATTAAACTAAAATCTTACGACCATAATTTGGTAGATAAGTCTTCTGAGAAGATCGTAAGAGCGGTAAAATCTACTGGTGCTGTAGTGAGCGGACCTATTCCACTTCCTACAGTAAAGGAAAAGTTTACTGTATTGAAGTCACCCCACGTAAACAAGAAAGCTCGTGAGCAATTTCAGCTTTGTACTTATAAGAGATTAGTAGATATCTTCTCTAACAGTGCAAAAACTGTAGATGCATTGATGAAGCTTGAATTGCCAAGTGGTGTAGATGTAGAGATTAAAGTCTAATAATTAGACTTTGAAAATATGAGAACCACGTGTGAGCGTGGTTCTTTTTTTGTGCCTTACGGAATTGTTACTTTTTTGTTTAGGAATTGTTTGACTGCAATTTATTAATTGCTATCTTTGCACTCCTTTTCCGAACAAGTGGACGAAAAGGCGAAAATTATTAAAGAAATTTAATACTGAAATGTCAGGTATAATAGGAAAAAAAATTGGGATGACTAGCATCTTTGGGGCCGATGGACGTAACGTCGCATGCACATTGATAGAAGCTGGTCCTTGCGTAGTAACGCAAGTTAAGAACGAAGACACTGACGGGTATACAGCTGTGCAGCTTGGTTACGGTGAACGTAAAGAAAAGCGTACGACTAGAGCCTTGAAGGGTCATTTCGCAAAAGCGAAAACTACTCCTAAGCAACACTTAGTGGAATTTAGAAATTTCCGAGTTGAGTTTGAGGGAGGTGTAGAACTTGGACAAGAACTAAGTGTAGCAGATATTTTCCAAGAGGAAGATTTTGTTGATGTAATTGCCAACTCAAAAGGTAAAGGTTTTCAAGGCGTGGTTAAAAGACACAACTTCGGTGGTGTTGGTCAGGCCACTCACGGTCAGCACAACAGACTGAGAGCACCTGGATCTATTGGTGGGGCATCTTATCCTGCGAGAGTATTCAAAGGGATGAGAATGGCTGGCCGAACTGGTAACGACAGAGTCAAAGTAACTAATCTTCAAGTCATGAAGATTATTCCTGAGAAGAATCTGATTTTGGTTAGTGGGTCTATACCAGGGCCTAAGAATGGAACTGTAATTCTAGAGAAATAGTCATGAAAGTATCCGTAGTAAACAGAAACGGTGAGGATACCGGGAGAAAAGTTGATTTGGCTAAGGACGTTTTTGGCATCGAGCCAAACGATCATGCTATCTATTTAGATGTAAAGCAATTCCTAGCGAATCAGAGACAAGGTACTCACAAGTCGAAAGAAAGAGCTGAGATCTCAGGATCGACTAGAAAAATAAAGAAACAAAAAGGTACTGGTACCGCACGTGCGGGTAGTATCAAATCGCCTTTGTTTAGAGGTGGAGGAAGAGTTTTTGGTCCAGAACCAAGAGACTATTCTTTCAAGCTAAATAAGAAGTTGAAAACTTTGGCTAGAAAATCTGCTTTGACTTACAAAGCTTCTGGTAAAAGCATTTCAGTTTTGGAAGACATTAGCTTCGAAGCACCAAAGACGAAGGAATACCAAAACTTATTGACAAGTCTTTCTTTAAACAACAAGAAGACGTTGCTAGTATTAGCTGAAGACAATAAGAACATTGTGTTGTCGTCGAACAACCTTCAAAAAACGAAAGTAACAACTGCTGAACAGATCAATACTTATGATCTATTAAACGCAGACAACTTGATACTTTGTGAGGGTTCAATTGAAAAGATTCAGAACTTATTAACGAAATAAGAAGATGAGTATACTAAGAAAACCACTAGTTACCGAGAAAGTATCTGCGCTTAATGAAAGTGGAAAATACGGCTTTATAGTAGATCAAGATGCTAATAAAGTTGAGATCAAAAAGGCAGTAGAGAAAACCTACGGAGTAACGGTTGAAAAGGTAAACACAATGGTTTATCAAGGCAACGCAAAAACTAAGTACACTAAATCGAAAGTGGTATCTGGAAGAACTGCTTCTTTCAAGAAAGCGATCGTGCAAGTGGCCGAAGGAGATATAATTGATTTTTACGGAGGAGTATAAATAGTTAGAAAATGGCTGTAAGAAAATTAAAACCGATGACGCCGGGTACCAGATATAGGGTTGCACCTGTATTTGATGAGATCACTAGCTCTACTCCGGAAAAATCTTTGACTAAAGCAGTTCACCGAAATGGTGGGCGTAACAATTCTGGTAGAATGACTATCAGAAATGTAGGTGGCGGTCATAAAAGAAAATATAGAGCAATAGACTTCAAAAGAGATAAGTTTGGAATTCCAGCTACTGTGAAGACTATTGAGTATGATCCAATGAGAACTGCAAGAATTGCCTTGTTATTCTATGCGGATGGTGAAAAGAGATACATCATTGCTCCTGAAGGAGTGAAGGTTGGAGATACTTTGGTATCAGGGCCAGGTGTAGCACCAGAAGTGGGTAACACGCTCTTGTTGTCTGAAATTCCTTTAGGTACAATCATTCACAATGTGGAGTTGAAGCCTGGCAAGGGAGCATCTATGGCAAGAAGTGCTGGAGCATACGTGCAATTGATGGCAAGAGAAGGTAAGTACGCAACTGTGAAATTACCTTCTGGTGAAATGAGATTAGTACTTGTTACTTGTCTAGCTACTATCGGAACCGTATCAAACGGTGACCACATGAACGTGAGATTGGGTAAAGCCGGTCGAAACAGATGGTTGGGTAGAAGACCTAGAGTAAGAGGTGTAGCAATGAACCCTGTCGATCACCCAATGGGTGGTGGTGAAGGTAAGTCGTCTGGAGGTCACCCTAGATCTCGTAACGGCATCTTTGCGAAAGGTCAAAAGACCAGAACGCCTAAGAAATATTCGAACAAGTTGATCATTGGTAAAAAGAAGAAATAAGCAATGGGAAGATCTTTAAAAAAAGGACCTTATATAGATTTCAGACTTGAAAATAAAGTCGATGCCATGAATGATTCAGGCAAGAAATCAGTGATCAAAACTTGGTCAAGAAGGTCAATGATATCTCCGGATTTCGTAGGACACACATTTGCAGTACACAACGGAAACAAGTTTATCCCTGTGTTTGTAACTGAAAACATGGTTGGGCACAAGCTTGGCGAATTCTCTCCTACGAGAAACTTCAGAGGTCATATTAATAAAAAAGACAAAAGAAAATAATTAGCTGAACTATGGAAGCTGTAGCAAAACTAAAAAACGTACCTACCTCTCCTCGTAAGATGAGAGTGGTTGCTGATTTGGTAAGAGGCCAAAGAGTAAACCATGCATTAAACGTACTGAAGTTTGAAGCAAAGCAAGGTGCTGCTAGATTAGATAAATTATTATTATCTGCCATCTCTAATTGGGAAGCTAAAAACGAGGATGTGAAGCTTGAAGAAGCAGATCTATACGTGAAAGAAATTTTTGTAGATAGCGCAAGAATTTTGAAAAGGCTGAGACCTGCTCCGCAAGGGAGAGCACACAGAATTAGAAAGAGATCTAATCACGTGACATTGGTTGTGGATAGCCACAACGCAGAGAGCGCAGAAAAGAATACTGAAACTTCAGAAAACAAATAAGATGGGACAGAAGGTAAACCCTACAGGACTAAGATTAGGAATTGTTAAAGGTTGGGATTCCAACTGGTACGGTGGCAAGACCTTTCCTGACAAATTGGTAGAAGACACCAAAATCAGAAAGTATATCAAGGCCAGAATTCCTAAAGGAGGTATTTCTAAAATTGTAGTAGAAAGAACCATCAAAAGAATCACTTTGACAATTCACACAGCTAGACCAGGTGTGGTGATTGGAAAAGGAGGATCTGAAGTTGATAAGATTAAAGAAGAATTGAAAGCATTTACTGGAAAGGATTTGCAGATCAATATTTTCGAAATCAAAAGACCTGAATTGGATGCTGCATTAGTTGGTGAGTCAATAGCTCAGCAATTGAAAGCAAGAATCTCTTACAGAAGAGCAATGAAGCAAGCCATCGCTTCTTCTATGCGAGTAGGAGCACAGGGAATCAAAATCAAAGTGGCTGGCCGATTGGGTGGTGCTGAGATGGCGAGAACTGAGCAGTACAAAGAAGGTAGAATTCCTTTGCATACTTTGAGAGCTGACATCGATTATGCGATTTCTGAAGCGCATACGATTTATGGTAAAATTGGTATCAAAGTGTGGATCTTCAAAGGTGAAGTTTACGGCAAGAGAGACCTTTCTCCAAATGTAGGCATGAGTAACCAAGGTGCTAGCGGTGGAAATCGTGGCCCGAGAGGTGGCAATGAAGGTCCTAGAAGAAAAAGAAGACAATAATCCCTCACTCTAGAGGAACAAAATATTTAAGAGATGTTACAACCGAAAAGAACGAAGTTCAGAAAAAAGCAAAAAGGTAGAGTAAAAGGACTCGCACAGCGAGGACACACTTTAGCCTTCGGTACTTTTGGAATTAAGTCCCTAGAGCCAGGTTGGATTACTAGTCGCCAGATTGAGGCTGCCAGGATTGCCATGACCAGAGCGATGAAAAGGGAAGGACAGGTTTGGATTAGAATATTTCCAGACAAACCAGTAACAAAGAAACCTGCAGAGGTAAGAATGGGTAAAGGTAAGGGTGCACCAGAATATTGGGTAGCAGTCGTTAAGCCTGGAACTATCTTATTCGAAGCTGCGGGAGTAAGCAAAGAGTTAGCTCAAGAAGCTTTGAGATTAGCGCAGCAGAAATTGCCGTTGAGAACAAAGTTTGTTGTTAGAAGAGATTTTCAAGCACAAGGGTAATACCTATAAATAGAGGAAATGATGAAAAATTCTGAAATCAAAGGCTTATCGCTTGATGAATTGAAAGGCAAGCTTGTAGCTGAGAAAGAAAATTACGCAAAGTTGAAATTTGCGCATGCTATCACGCCAATCGAAAATCCGATGAGATTGAAAGAGGCTAAGAAATTGGTAGCAAGGTTAAGTACTGAAATCAGGGCTAAACAAATCGCCCAACAATAAGTTAGTTCGAGATGGAAGCCAGAAATTTAAGAAAAGAACGTGTCGGAAAAGTGGTAAGCGACAAAATGTCGAAAACTATCACTGTAGAGGTGTTGCGTAAAGTGAAGCACCCGATGTACGGAAAATTCATGATCAAGACAAAGAAATTTGCTGCTCATGATGAAAACAATGATTGTGGTATCGGAGATACCGTAAAGATCATGGAAACAAGACCTTTGTCTAAGAACAAAAGGTGGAGATTGGTTGAAATAATTGAAAGAGCTAAATAAGAGATGGTACAGCAAGAATCAAGACTAAGCGTAGCGGATAATAGTGGTGCTAAAGAAGTACTCTGCATCCGTGTATTAGGAGGAACCGGCAAGCGATATGCTTCTGTAGGTGACAAAATTGTTGTAACAGTAAAGTCAGCTATTTCTTCTAGTAACCTTAAAAAAGGTACTGTTTCAAAAGCAGTAGTAGTAAGAACTAAGAAAGAGGTAAGAAGAAAAGATGGATCTTACATCAGATTCGAAGACAATGCAGCTGTATTGTTGGCAGAAAGTGGTGAGCCTAGAGGTACTCGTATCTTCGGACCTGTAGCTAGAGAGCTTAGAGAAAAGCAGTTTATGAAAATTGTTTCATTGGCTCCAGAGGTGCTGTAATTTTATCATAGCGTAGAAAAATTTAGATCATGAAATTTCACATCAAAAAAGGAGACACCGTTAAAGTACTTTCAGGAAACTCGAAAGGAAAAACAGGAGCTGTTCTTGAGGTATTTCCTACAAAATATAGAGCAATCGTAGAAGGCTTAAATATGGTGACTAAGCACACCAAGCCATCTGCTGAAAGCCCAGAAGGCGGTATTAAAAAAGTAGAAGCTTCTATACATATGAGCAATTTAATGCTCGTGGATGCTGCGACTGGCGAAGCGACCAAGATTGGAAGAAAGCCAGACGAAAATGGCAAATTGCAAAGATTTTCAAAGAAAACAGGGGAGGTAATCAAAAATGGCTAATCCAAGACTAAAAGATATTTATGAGAAGGACGTAGTACCTGCTCTTAAAGAAAAATTCCAGTACAAATCTGTGATGATGGTACCTAAAATAGAGAAAATCTCTGTGAACAAAGGTATCGGAGCAGCTGTATCTGACAAAAAATTGGTTGACGCAGGTGTTGAGGAATTGACTCAAATTACTGGACAGCAAGCGGTACCAACCTTGGCAAAGACTTCTATCTCTAACTTCAAGTTGAGAGAAGGAATGCCAATCGGAGCAAGAGTAACACTCAGAGGAGACAAGATGTATGAATTCTTGGATCGTTTGATGACTGTTGCACTTCCAAGAGTAAGAGACTTTAGAGGTATCAAAGACAAAGGATTTGATGGACGTGGCAATTACACTTTAGGTGTAAAAGAGCAAATCATCTTCCCTGAAATTAGTATCGACAAAATAAACAAGATTTCTGGAATGGATATCACTTTCGTGACATCTGCTCAGACTGACGAAGAAAGTTATGAACTACTTAAGGCATTTGGAATGCCTTTCGTAAAGAAAAATAATAATTGATATGGCAAGAGAAGCAATAAAAGCCAGAGAAAGAAAGAGAGAGAAATTGGTAGCCAAGTATGCCGCGAAAAGAGCTGAACTAAAAGCAGCTGGCGACTACGAAGGGCTAGACAAACTTCCTCGAAACTCTTCTAAAGTTAGACTTCACAACAGATGTAAGCTTACAGGCAGACCAAAGGGATACATGAGAAAGTTCGGTATTTCTAGGGTTACATTCAGAGAGATGGCTAGTGATGGAAAAATTCCAGGTGTTACTAAAGCAAGCTGGTAAAAGAGTTTTTAAAATATAAAATATTAACTAACTTTGCACCCCCGTAAAGAAATGGGGGTTAAAAGTATACTGTAATGACAGATCCGATAGCAGATTATTTAACAAGATTGAGGAATGCCATCAAGGCAAATCATCGAATCGTAGAGGTTCCTGCTTCTAACATGAAGAAGGAGCTTACTAAAGTGTTGAAAGACAAGGGATTCATTAAGAATTTTAAATTCGATGAGGATGGTGTCCAGGGGAAAATCAGAATTGCATTGAAGTACAATCCAGAGACGAAAGAGTCTGCGATTGTAAGTTTAGAAAGGGTTAGTAAACCCGGTCTAAGAAAATATGCCAAGTCTGACGCATTACCCAGGGTATTGAACGGTCTTGGAGTAGCCATTTTGTCTACATCCAAAGGCGTTATTACTGACAAAGAAGCCAGACAACACAATGTGGGCGGCGAAGTATTGTGTTACGTTTATTAATTAGAATAAGATGTCAAGAATAGGAAAAAAGCCGATTACTATACCATCAGGCGTTGAAGTAAACATCAACGGCGGATCAGTTACAGTAAAAGGATCAAAAGGAACTTTAGCTAGGGAAATTGACACAGATTTCACGCTGGCCTTAGAGGATGGTGTACTGACCGTACAGAGACCAACCGAACAGAAAAGACATAAAGCACTTCACGGCTTGTACCGTTCTTTGTTGAACAATATGGTAGAGGGCGTGAGTGAAGGTTATAAGAAAGAATTGGAACTTGTGGGGGTAGGTTATAAGGCCGCTGTACAAGGTCAAATTCTAGAATTAAACCTAGGATACTCGCACAACATCTTTATGGAAGTGCCAAAAGAAGTGAAAGCATCAGCGGAAACTCAAAAAGGTAAAAATCCAATCGTCACTTTAGAGTCTGCGGACAAAGAGTTGATCGGGGAAGTTAGTGCAAAGATTAGATCCCTAAGAAAAATCGAGCCTTACAAAGGAAAAGGTATCAGATTTGTTGGTGAAATTATTAGAAGAAAAGCTGGTAAAACTGCTGCTAAATAATAGGAGACATGGCGATTACTAAAGAACAAAGAAGGCTAAGAATCAGAAGAGGTATCAGAAATAAGATTACTGGTACGGCTGAAAGACCAAGATTGTCTGTTTTCAAAAGCAACAAAGGCATATACGTTCAATTGATTGATGATGTGACTGGTCACACATTGACAGCTACGTCATCTGCTGAGATTGGGAAAAACAATGTCAACATTGAGGTTTCCAAAGAAGTAGGGAAGAAACTAGCAGAAAAAGCTAGCGGGACAGGTATCTCATCAGTAGTATTTGATAGAGGTGGTTATCCTTACCATGGAAAAGTAAAAGCTTTAGCTGAAGGTGCTAGAGAAGGAGGCCTTAAATTTTAATTGAATTATGTCTAAGCAAAATATAAGAGCAATCAAAGCAAGCGAAATCGAACTACAAGAGAAAGTAGTTGCTATCAAAAGAGTTGCTAAAGTAGTAAAGGGTGGTAGAAGATTCAGTTTCTCTGCTATCGTAGTTGTGGGTGACGGAAATGGTGTGGTAGGATACGGATTGGGCAAAGCCAATGAAGTAACTGACTCTATCACAAAAGGTATCGACGACGCTAAGAAAAATTTGGTAAGAGTCCCTGTTTTCAAAGGTACTGTTCCTCATGATGCCATTGGTAAATTTGGTGGTGGACATGTATTGTTGAAGCCTGCCGCTACGGGTACTGGAGTAATTGCTGGTGGTGCCATGCGCGCAGTGTTAGAGAGTGCTGGTGTACATGATGTACTGGCCAAATCTAAAGGTTCGTCAAACCCTCACAACGTGGTGAAAGCTACTTTTGATGCATTGAGTCAAATGAGAGATCCTTATGCTGTTGCTCGTCAAAGAGGAGTTGAATTGTCAAAAGTATTTAACGGATAAGAAGATGGCCAAGGTAGTTATTACACAAAAAAGAAGCGTCATAAAAAGACCTAACAATCAGAAGTTAACAATCAAAGCTTTGGGATTGGGTAGAATCAACAGATCTGTTGAAAAAGAATTGACGCCACAGATAGAAGGAATGATCAGAAAGGTCAGTCACTTGGTTTCTGTTGAGAATAAATAATTTTAGAATTTTCTGAAATCATAGAAAGATGAAATTAAATACATTACAACCTGCAGAAGGATCAATTAAATCTGACAAGAGAATTGGTAGAGGTCAAGGATCTGGAAGAGGTGGGACATCTACAAGAGGTCACAAAGGTGCCAAGTCTAGATCAGGATATTCTAGAAAAGGTGGTTTTGAAGGCGGTCAGATGCCTCTATACAGACGTGTGCCAAAATTTGGTTTTACTAGTCCTAATAGAGTGGAGACTAAACCAATCAACTTGGATACACTTCAGGCACTAGCTGATAAAACAAAAGCTTCTGCTATCACTGTGGATACATTGGTAGAGAATGGCTTAGCAGCTAAAAACGATATAGTTAAAGTATTGGGTAGAGGAGAGCTTAAAGCTAAATTGGACGTTACAGTTCATCACTTCTCTAAAACCGCTATCGCTGCTATCGAAAAAGCAGGGGGCAAAGCAACAGCATTGTAATCTATGAAGAAGTTTTTTAGTACCATACGGAACATATTCACCATTGAAGATCTAAGGGTCAGAATACTGAATACAGTCGGTTTTTTAATCATCTTTAGACTGGGTTCATTTGTTGTTCTTCCTGGTATAGATCCTTCTAAATTAGACGACAACGTTGCAGGTATATTAGGTATATTAGATACCATGCTAGGAGGCGCATTTAGTAATGCGTCTATCTTTGGTTTAGGTATTATGCCTTATATCTCGGCTTCTATTGTCATCCAGCTATTAACTATGGCTGTTCCATATTTCCAGAAGTTACAGAAAGAAGGAGACAGCGGTAGAAAGAAAATCAATCAAATCACTAGAGTACTTACTATTGCGATCACCTTCGCTCAGGGTAGTGCTTATTTAGCCGGAGCTATTCCGGCGGATGCGATTGTATTAGAAAATAAATTTTTGTTCACACTTTCTTCATTGACCATCCTTACAGCAGGTACTATCTTCTGTATGTGGTTGGGAGAGAGAATTACTGATAAAGGAATTGGTAACGGTATCTCCATGTTGATTATGATTGGTATCATTTCGAGATTCCCAGGTAGTTTGATGCAGGAAGCAGTGACTAGAGGAATGAGCGAAGCGCTTTTCTTCTTGCTTGAGATTTTAGCATTGTTCTTTGTTGTAATGGCAGTGGTGTTATTAACACAAGCGGTAAGAAGAATACCGGTACAGTATGCTAAACAAGTAGTAGGCAATAAAGTGTACGGTGGTCAAAGACAGTACATTCCTTTGAAAGTTAATTCAGCAGGCGTAATGCCAATCATTTTTGCACAGTCGTTGATGTTCTTACCATCCATGGTAGGAGGATACTTCGCTGAGTCAAGTGATGTAGCACAGTATGTGGCTACTACATTCTCAAACTTTCAGTCTTGGGAATACAACTTGACTTTCGCAATTATGATCATGTTGTTTACTTTCTTTTATACAGCTATTTCGGTTAATCCAAATCAGATAGCTGATGATATGAAAAGAAACGGAGGTTTCATTCCAGGTGTTAAGCCAGGGAAAGCAACTTCTGAATTTATTGATACTGTATTAACTAGAGTTACATTCCCAGGATCTTTATTCTTAGCAGTGGTGGCCATTATGCCGGCATTTGCTCAGATGGCTGGAGTTAATACAAATTTTGCTCAGTTTTTTGGAGGTACTTCACTACTTATTATGGTAGGTGTAATTTTAGATACTCTACAGCAAATTGAGAGTTACTTATTGATGAGACACTACGAAGGCATGATGAAGTCTGGTAAGTTGAAAGGTAGATCTCAAAATATAGCAGTAGCATAATTTTAAATTAAGAATGGCAAAACAGGCTTCAATAGAACAAGACGGTACCATCAAAGAAGCATTGTCTAACGCAATGTTTCGGGTAGAATTGGAAAATGGGCACGAAGTAATCGCTCATATCTCAGGCAAGATGAGAATGCACTACATTAAAATCTTACCTGGTGATAAAGTGAAAATGGAAATGTCTCCTTACGACTTGTCTAAAGGAAGAATCGTTTATCGTTATAAATAAAAATCGCTGATATGTCCCGATATTATCGGGATGTGTAGGTTTAAATAGTAGAAAAATGAAAGTTAAAGCATCCGTAAAGAAGAGAAGCGCAGACTGCAAAGTCATCCGCAGAAACGGTAAAGTTTACGTAATCAACAAGAAGAACCCTAGGTTCAAGCAAAGACAAGGATAATTATGGCTAGAATTGCAGGAGTAGATATTCCAGGAAACAAAAGAGGTGAGATTTCTCTTACCTATATTTTTGGTTTGGGTCGTAGTTCGGCACAAAAGATTTTGTCTGAAGCAGGCATAGACTGGAGCAAGAAAGTTGATGATTGGAGTGATGAAGAAGCGGGTGCAGTAAGAACGCTTATCAGCGAAAACTTCAAAGTAGAAGGTGTACTAAAGTCTGAAGTTCAATTGAACATCAAGCGATTATTGGATATTGGATGTTACCGAGGGTTGAGACATAGAAAAGGTCTTCCAGTTAGAGGTCAGCATACTAAAAACAACGCTAGAACTAGAAAAGGAAAGAGAAAGACTGTTGCCAACAAAAAGAAGGCTACTAAATAATAATTGACGATGGCACAAAAAAGAAAAGATAAAGGAAGAAAAAGAGTAGTAGTGGTTGAGCCAATAGGCCAGGCACACATCAAAGCTTCGTTTAACAATATAATTATATCTATGACCAATTTGACTGGTCAGGTAGTGTCTTGGGCATCTGCAGGTAAAATGGGATTCAAGGGTTCTAAAAAGAACACACCGTATGCAGCTCAGGTAGCAGCTCAGGATTGTGCGCAAGCCGCTTATGATCAGGGCTTGAGAAAAGTGGAGGTTTTTGTAAAAGGACCAGGTGCGGGTAGAGAGTCTGCCATTAGAACCATCCAAAATGTAGGTATCGAAGTGACAATGATAAAAGATGTTACTCCACTTCCTCATAACGGATGTCGACCACCTAAGAGAAGAAGAGTTTAATAATATTATAGAATTAATATAAAATGGCAAGATATACCGGACCCAAGACGAAAATAGCTAGAAGGTTTAACGACCCTATCTTCGGCCCAGACAAGACTTTGCAAAAAAAGGCGTATCCTCCGGGACAGCATGGCCGTGGTAGAAGAAGAAAGCCTTCTGAATACGCTATCCAGCTTGCTGAGAAGCAAAAAGCTAAGTACACTTACGGGTTGCTAGAAAAGCAATTCTCTAACTTGTTCGAAAAAGCTTCTAAGAGAGGTGGTATTACTGGTGAAGTATTACTTCAGCTATTGGAATCAAGATTGGATAACGTAGTATTCAGACTAGGCCTAGCGCCTACGAGAAGTGCGGCAAGACAACTTGTACTACACAAGCACGTATTGGTCAATGGTGAGTTGGTAAATATTCCATCTTTTTCATTGAAAATAGGAGATTTGGTTGCTGTGAGAGAGAAGTCAAAATCACTTCAGTCGATTACTGAGAGTTTGTCAAGAGGAGTAGTGAGCAAATATCCATGGTTGGAATGGGATTCTAGCCAATTGACGGGAAAATTCGCTGTATTGCCAACAAGGGAAGAAATTCCTGAAACTGTCAAAGAGCAATTGATCGTTGAATTGTACTCTAAATAATAAATTTCCATAAATTTTATATTAAAGAATTAACTATGTCAATACTAGCATTTCAAATGCCTGAAAAGGTGGTGATGGAGAAGGCTGATGACTTTCATGGCTTATTTACTTTCAAACCACTAGAGCAAGGCTACGGTGTTACCGTAGGTAATGCATTGAGAAGAATTTTATTGTCTTCACTAGAGGGATACGCCATCACTGGTATCAAAGTCCCTGGAGTATTGCATGAGTTTTCTACAATGGAAGGTATTGTAGAAGATTTGTCAGAAATCATCTTGAACCTCAAAATGGTGAGATTCAAGAAGATTGCTGATGTGGCTGAAAGCAAAATTGTTGTTAGCATATCAGGACAAAAAGAATTCAAGGGTAGTGATATTGGAGGAGCAACTTCAGCATTTGAAGTATTGAATCCAGATCACGTGATTGCTCACTTGGACGAAAAAGTGAAATTCGAAATAGAATTGACTATTGAGAAAGGTAGAGGTTATGTGACTGCTGAGGACAACAAACCAGCTGAGCAAATCTTCGGATTTATTCCGATTGATGCCATCTTTACTCCGATCAAGAATGTCAAGTATTCTGTTGAGAACACAAGGGTAGAGCAAAAGACCGATTATGAACAATTGATATTGGACATAGAAACAGACGGATCTATCCACCCAGAGAATGCTTTGAAAGGTGCGGCTAATATTTTGATACAGCACTTTATGTTATTCTCAGATCAGACCATGATTCTCGATACGCATGATGCGGGCGAGCCAGAAGCTGTAGATGAGGAATTACTACACATGAGAAAATTGCTTAAGACTAATCTTAACGATCTCGATCTTTCCGTAAGAGCTTACAACTGTTTGAAAGCTGCTGACGTGAGATCACTAGGTGACTTGGTGAGATTGGAGATTTCAGACATGATGAAGTTTAGAAACTTCGGAAAGAAGTCTTTGGCGGAGCTGGAGCAATTGGTAGCAGACAAGAACCTTACTTTTGGCATGGATTTGTCAAAGTATAAATTAGACGAAGAGTAAAAATGAGACACGGGAAGAAATTTAATCATTTGAGCAGAACAGCATCGCACAGAAATGCAATGTTGTCCAATATGGCTTCTTCTTTGATTTTGCATAAAAGAATTACTACTACTGTAGCTAAAGCAAAAGCTTTGAGAAAATATGTTGAGCCTTTGATCACTAGAGCAAAGGATGATAGCACGCACTCTAGAAGAGTGGCTTTCTCTTACTTGCAAAACAAAGAATCTGTAACTACCCTTTTCGGTGAAGTAGCGGAAAAAGTAGCTAACAGACCGGGAGGATATACTAGAATCTTGAAAACAGGTGCTAGATTAGGTGACAACGCAGAAATGTGCATCATGGAGTTGGTTGATTACAACGAATTGATGTTGAAGGATGCAGCACCAGCTAAAGCTAAGACAAGAAGAAGTAGAAGAGGTAAAGGAAGTGCTGAAAAAGAAGCTGCTCCTGCTGTAGAAGCTACTGAAGCGGTTGTTGAAGCTGAGGTTGTAGAAGAAGCGCCAGTTGCAGAGACTACTGAAGAAGTAAAGGCTGAGGCTGCCGAAGAGGTACCTGAAGCAGATACTAAAGAGGAGTCAGCAGATAATTCTGAAAAGAAAGAAGAAAAGGAATAAGTTGATCTTGTTCCAATAAAATATAAGCCATCTCGATTAGTTTCGGGATGGCTTTTTTTATGTCTAAAAATTCATAAAATTTGCGGTGATTTTAGCCCAGAGTTTGCACCAAACGAAATATGAAAATACAGAAAAAGAAGAAAGCTTATTTATTACTGGCAGACGGCCAATGTTTTGAAGGTTCATCAATTGGAAGCGAGGGCACAAGCGGAGGTGAAATATGCTTCAATACGGGTATGACTGGTTACCAAGAAGTGTATACAGATCCCTCGTATTATGGGCAGATCGTTGTAAATACCAATTCACATATTGGCAACTACGGTACTGTAGACAGAGAAGAAGAATCTGACGGGCCAAAAATAAAAGGTCTTGTGATCAATGATTTCTCAGATATTCATAGTAGATATCAGGCAGACTATACGCTTGATGAGTATTTAAAAAAGCACAACATAGTTGGTATTGCAGATTTGGATACCAGAAAGGTTGTGAAAAGTATTCGTAGCCAAGGAGCGATGAATGCCATAATTTCATCTGATATTGCCGAAGTAGAAAAGCTAAAGGAAGAATTGGCGAAGGTGCCAAGTATGAACCACCTGGAGCTATCTACTCAGGTCACTACAAAAGAGCCATATATACTTGGAGATGATAATGCTGAGTTCAAAGTAGCTGTATTGGATATTGGTGTGAAGAAATCAATCCTCACCAACTTGACTGATCGTGGATGTCAGTGCAAGGTGTTTCCTGCAGAGACTCCATTTGAAGAGTTGAAGGCGTATAATCCTGATGGGTACTTTTTGTCCAACGGACCTGGAGATCCTGCAGAAATGGGATATGCAATCGAAACTGTAAAACACATCATGAAAGAGGAAAAACCGTTATTCGGTATTTGTCTTGGACATCAGGTGATTGCACTGGCCAATGGAGCCACCACTTTCAAAATGCACCACGGGCATAGAGGATTAAATCATCCCGTAAAGAATTTGATAACTGGTTTGAGTGAAGTGACTTCACAAAACCACGGATTTGCTGTAGACAGAGACTCTGTCGAGCAGTCTGAAAATTTGGAATTGACACACATTAACTTGAATGATAATACAGTAGCTGGTATTCGTATCAAAGGCAAGCCTGCATTTTCTGTGCAGCACCACCCAGAGGCTTCTCCGGGGCCTCACGATTCCAGATACTTATTCGATGACTTCATTCAATTAATAAATAAACACAAGAAAAAATGAGTTTGATAGAAAGTGTATTTGCTAGACAAATACTTGATTCAAGAGGAAACCCAACCATTGAGGTAGATGTAGTTACTGAAAGTGGCGTATTGGGTAGAGCGGCGGTTCCATCAGGGGCTTCTACTGGTGTAAACGAAGCGGTAGAATTAAGAGACGGCGACAAAGGCAAATACCTAGGTAAAGGTGTGTTGAAGGCTGTGGACAATGTAAACGATATCATTCAAGAGGAATTGATCGGGTTGTCTGTATTTGATCAAAAGTATATCGATCAGTTGATGATTCAATTGGACGGTACGGAGACTAAATCTAAGCTAGGAGCTAATGCCATCTTGGGTGTTTCTCTAGCAGTAGCTAGAGCAGCTGCTGAAGAGCTTGGCTTGCCATTGTTCAGATACATTGGTGGTACTAACGCGCATACGTTGCCAGTACCTATGATGAATATCATCAACGGTGGATCTCACTCTGATGCTACGATAGCATTCCAGGAGTTCATGATCCGTCCGGTAGGCGCAGAGACTTTCTCTGAGGCTATGAGAATGGGTGCGGAGACTTTCCACGCATTGAAGAAAATTTTGCATGACAAAGGTTTGAGTACTGCAGTAGGTGACGAAGGAGGATTTGCTCCTGCTTTCACTGGCGGTACAGAGGAAGCTTTGGAGAGCGTATTGAGCGCAGTGAAAGCTGCAGGATATGAGCCTGGCAAAGATATCACTATAGCACTAGACTGTGCTTCTTCTGAGTTTTTTGTAGACGGTAAGTACGACTACTCTAAATTCGAAGGACCTAACGGTAAGAAGAGAAATGCTGAAGAGCAAGTAGCTTACTTGGCTGAGTTGGTAGAGAAATACCCTATTGATTCTATCGAGGATGGTTGTGCTGAAGAGGATTGGTCTACTTGGGCGTTGTTGACTGAGAAAATCGGTGACAAGTGTCAGCTAGTAGGTGATGACCTTTTCGTGACCAACGTGAAATTCTTGCAAAGAGGAATCAACGAAAAGTCTGCTAACTCTATTTTGATCAAAGTAAACCAAATCGGTACTTTGTCTGAGACTTTGGATGCTATCGAATTGGCGCACAAAGCAGGCTTCACTGCTGTGATCTCTCACAGATCTGGTGAAACTGAAGATTCGACTATCGCAGACATCGCTGTAGCGACTAACGCTGGTCAGATCAAAACTGGTTCTTTGTCTCGTTCGGACAGAATGGCGAAGTACAACCAATTGTTGAGAATCGAAGAAGAGCTAGGCGAAACTGCGCGTTTCCCACAGGCTAAATAATATCTTCAACCATCATTACCCGTCCCGATACCTATCGGGATCCTGGTTATCCGTTTGGAAAAACATCAAAAACCGCAGGGAGTCATCCTTGTGGTTTTTTATTTGATATTAAATCTAATTACATATTAAAAAAAACTCATAATTCCTATTTGTACCTATAATGGAATATTTTTTGTAAAAAAATGTTAAAACCCTTAATGTTGGACTATAGATATTGTTAGTACATAGATCACTTTACTTATTTTTACGAAGTATGAAAAAATTGCCTAAGGCACCGTTACAAGAAGTAATTCTTGAAATAAAGTGGGAACTCTCCCTAGATTCTCAGTCTAAAAGCTTTGTAGACCCAAACTTTAACTTTGCCTTGGGAAAATTTCACCAGTCAATTGTCAATGATTTTCCGGTTAAGAATCAAAAGATACCTAACGATATTCCATTACAGATGATACCACATCAGGTATTACACCAGTTTTGGTCTAGTAAAAACGTTTGGCCTGTAGTCCAGATTGGGCCAGGTATTATTTCAATAAATGATACGGAAAAAAACTATGTGTGGGAAGAAAAATTTCACCCATTGGCTGAAAGCGTAATTGAAAAATTAGTATCGGCGTATGAAAATGATATTAAATTTAAGGAATATTCATTACGTTATATAGATGTAGTTAATGTGAACGACTATGATTTTAGTGATTGGAAGTTGTTTTTGGAGACAAACTTCAATTTCAGTTTCAAGAATTCCTTTAATACTAAAGGAGAGCTAAAAGATTTTCAGTTTAACCAGTCTTTCGAATTGAAAGATAATAGTTTGCTACATATTTCTTTCTCAAGCGGTAGGAATAATAAGAACGAAGAAGTTTTCGTTTGGCAAACTACTGTTTCAAGGAGACAAGGGATAAATCAATCAGATTTGTTAAATTGGATAGATGAAGCACATACTTGTGCTTCAAACACGTTTAAAGATATATGCAAGCCTAAATTTTATGGAAGCTTTATTAATTAGTCCGGTAGAAAATGGAGGAATGGATGTCTCTACTGTTTATAGGTCAGAAGAGACAAGAATTAATCCTCCATATTATGTTGTAATAAGTAGTACAATATTTAAAAATTCGTTTGATAGCTATCCAAATCAAGTGATGGAATTAATGGCTAAAGTTAATAAGTTCTCTAATTTTGAAGAGAATTGGGATACATATGGGGCCTCAGAGATTTCAAAGGTTTCAATAAATAATGCATTAAGTTTTTTAAAAGATAATAGTTTTCTCTCACTTCCATTTTATTTTGCTGCTCCCGGAGTCAATGGGGAGGTGATGATTGAATTCAAGGAAGGTAATAAGGGTGCGGAAATTTACTTTAACGGAGATGGTTCTAATGAGCTTTTGATATTTGAAAAGCATGAAACTATTTTCGAGTCCAATGTAGAAATGGGAATGTCTCAATTAATTAAATTTTTCAACTAATTGAGTTCAAGTGAAGAGAAAATTAGCATTGATGATAGGCTCCTTAGGCGAGTTCAGTTTTTACATCCTTCTTTCATAAAGGAAGATGGTACACCTGCATCTTCGAGTTTTACTTTGAAAAAAGGAGAAAATGGATTATCGGTTGATGTTGAGCGTTTGACTGACTATGACAAATCTATCCAAGATTCTTCAAGATTCCGATTATATGCCTTAAAGGCATCTTATACTCAAGAATTGGGATTGGACAATGTCTTAGATCCTATAGAAGGGAATTCAGCGCATGCTTTAATAAAAGGTAATTTTAATCGTTCAATATCCAGAAAGCTTGCTGCGAATTGTGAGAAAATTTTATACCCATAGTTTTTTCACTGGTACGCTTCACTAAAACGTGAAAAATCTGAGCATTTATAATGTGATCAAGCAGGCTACCTAGCATAAGTGCTATTCTCAAGGGGACTTCTCACATGTGTTCGAAGTGACGAAGTAATTATGTTTGCTCCCTGCCTTTACGCATAAACAACTGCTTGCCTTTAGCCAGCAAAGAAGAGCGGCCGCCTAATAGAAACTCATTGACCACTTCAGCCATCTCAATGCATCTCAAGTAGCCAAATGACTTGTGCGCATTGTCAGTCTTCCATTCTTTGTAGTTGTTTTCCACATATTTGCCAATGGGCTTTACGCCTCGTACATTCTCTACATAATAATCAGCTAGGTTGTAGTGGGCACCTATATTGTCTTCTCTGTCGCAGAAGCTGTACCAGTTTTCTACGCCTTCAGGCGTAGGTGGGTAGGCTTCCTCCTCCTCCACAAAGGGCAAGTGATGATCCTTCATGATATTCTCACGGATCAAGGGCAGCCCCATGGGAGATCCCAGTGCCACAAAGTATTTTACTTTTACCCTATGTTTTAGTGACAACAAAACATCATAGGCAATAATTGAACCCATAGAATGCGCCACAAGCAGAATGTCCTTTCTTTTATTCTTCAATAGGAGTTTGATCAATCGACTTCTTACCTTGTTTCGGAAGTAGTCCTCAAACATCTGCTCGTTTTTAGGAGCCTCCTCGTTGTAGTAGATATCCAAATCTTTAAAGCCAATTTTCACAATAGCGTCAAAAGGTTTTCTAAACTTATTCAATCCTATTCTACTCAAGAAGATGATCTCCTTTATATATTGAATCAGATTTCTGAAAATTTGAATCAGCCCTTTTCTGGCATGGACTTGCAACTGTTTTTCTGAAATATAAGGTTCTTCTATAAACAAAGGATCGTCTTCATCTTTGCACTTCAAACTCAATGGAGTCGGATACAAGAGATCTGCCCAATACAGCATTTTAAAATCAAATTGAGTAGGACTTTTGTCAATTTTAGACAGCCCCTCTTCAATAGACCTTCGCCACCAGTGAGTCAATAGCCTTTTGGGAGGCTTGTTGCTCAGACCATGAATGCCTATGACGAGGGTTCGTTTTTTTACTTTAAATAAATTTCTGAGCAATGATTTCTGAGCCATACACTAGACACGTCTGTAATAGAATTTAACGCGTCACTAAAATAAGATATTATGATGAAGCCATCTCAAAAACTTATCATTTCGATTCCAATGATAATCGGGAGAGAAATCTCATTAGGATTTGCAACTGCATTTAATTTCAATAAGATTTCTCCCTGCGTCGAAAAGACATCAGTTTTCGTTTTTTGAAATGGATTAGTCAAAAACGAAAATTATCCTGCCTTCTCAATCCACCCTTGTACGTCTTCCAATGAAGGGTTCTTCACTTCTTTCAGCTTCAGTTTTTTACGTGTACCACAAACGTCGTTGAATAGCTTACTGTCTTTGGCTTCTGCGAACTGTTCTTTGGTCACCATACCTAGTTTCTGAAGGATTGGAATCAATTCTTTCACTACTCCCAATTCTTCGTATTGCCTTGAAGTCAAAGCTTCAATTTTCTTCTCAGGCTTCATCTGAGGGAAGAACAATACATCTTGGATAGAGTTTGAATTCGTCATCATCATGGATAAGCGATCTATACCTACGCCAAGTCCTGCAGTAGGAGGCATGCCATATTCTAGCGCTCTCAAGAAATCTTCGTCCAACACCATGGCTTCATCGTCACCACGTTTGCCAAGTTCTAATTGCTCTTCAAAACGCTTTCTTTGATCAATTGGATCGTTCAGTTCAGAGAAGGCATTGCAAATTTCTTTGCCATTGGCTACGGCTTCAAACCTTTCCACCAAACCGGGCTTACTTTTATGTTTTTTGGCCAAAGGTGACATTTCTACTGGGTAGTCTGTAATGAAGGTAGGCTGGATCAGCTGTCCTTCGCATTTCTCGCCAAAAATTTCATCAATCAATTTGGCCTTACCCATAGACTCGTCAGTCGGCACGTCCAGCTTCTTTGCAGTAGCTCTTAGTTCATCTTCTCCCATTTCTGAAATGTCCACGCCAGTGAAGTGCTCAATAGCCTCAAACATGGTATATCGTTTCCAAGGTCTCTGGAAGTTGATCACGTTCTCGCCCACTTGTACTTCAGTGGTGCCGTGTAGATCCAAAGCTACTTTTTCCACCATAGCTTCAGTTAAGTCCATCATCCATTCGTAATCTTTGTAGGCTACATAAAGCTCCACTTGCGTGAATTCAGGGTTGTGAAATCTTGACATGCCTTCGTTTCTGAAATCCTTAGAGAACTCAAAAACGCCATCATAGCCGCCCACGATCAAACGCTTTAGATACAATTCATTGGCAATACGCAAGTATAAGGTCATGTCCAGTGTATTGTGATGCGTTTTGAATGGACGTGCTGCAGCTCCACCATACAAGGGCTGTAGGATTGGTGTTTCTACTTCCAAATAACCTTTTTCAGCCAGGAAGTTTCTCATAGAGTTGACCAACTGCGTACGCTTTACGAACGTATCTCGCACTTCTGGATTCACGATCAAGTCTACATATCGCTGACGATATCTCAACTCAGGATCCGTGAAAGCGTCATAAGTCTTTGTGTTGCCATCTTCATCTTTGGCTTCTTTTACAATCGGAAGGGGTTTTAGTGATTTGGTTAATAATTTCAACTCCGTCACATGAATAGAAATTTCACCTACTTCTGTTGTGAAAACATATCCTTTGATGCCAATGATATCGCCAATGTCCATCATTTTTTTGAAGACATTGTTGTAATGACTTTTGTCCTCCCCAGGGCACAGGTCATCTCTTCTCAGATAGATTTGGATTCTGCCAGTTGAGTCTTGAATTTCGGCAAAGGAAGCAGATCCCATGATTCTTCGTGACATCAATCGTCCTGCGATAGAAATAGCCTTATAGTCCGTCTTTCGTTTTTCGTAATTTTCGTGAATGTCCTTAGTGGTCACGTTTACTTCAAAGGTGTCAGATGGATAAGGGTCAATACCAGATTCGATCAATTTTTCTCTGATCTGGCGTCTATTAATTTCCTGTTCGCTTAGAATCATTTTGTAATTTTTTAGAAGCCGCAAAATTAAGGTAAAATAGACGATTGGTGAAGGATTGGGAGGGGATGTTTTTATTGATATCTTCTTCCAGGTCATTTCGGAGTGAAACGAAGAAATCTTAACATAATTCCCTGAATGGTATTTATATAAGTTATATGATAAGATTTCTCTCCTTACCGCCCTCGGATCCGTTTGGTCAAAATGGTTAGGCGAGATAGAAAATTGTAATCAGAACAAAAAATATCTATTTTAGCCATCCAGCATTTTAAGAGCGATTAATTTGAGAATTAATCTGTAGCCAATAACCACGAAACATTTCCATTATGCATTTATTTTATCGACCAACCCTTAGCACCCAAGGACTGGTGTGTCTTGTCTGTATTCTTTTTTCATGTGTAGTATTTGCCAATGAACTCCCCTGTGGGCAGCGTCGTTTGTTCAAAGATGGAACAGAACTAACCTCTACCTACGATGCTGCCTATCACTATATTGAGGATGGTTCAATTACCATGAAGGATGGATTTGTGGCTAAGCCTGGTTTTAGTATAAAACCCAGCTTGGACTGTAGCCAGACTAGGCCTGCTTTGGAGGAGTTGGTCAGGAAGTATGCGCCAAGAGTTATCTATAGTTCGAAGGAAGATTATCATATTTCTAGTGTTGATTGGTATCTGGAGCGATCTTATTTGGGCTATTTTAGATCAATTACTGATTATGATATTGTATGTCCAGATGCATCCAATTGTGACTTAAAAAACGGAAACAGTGAAAATTATAGGTTAATAGGAAATGGTAGTACAAAGTATGGGGCTTTTGACAATGCCAAAATTTACGTTAACGTTCAAATGGCCTACTATCAGTCTGAACCATATTTGGAAGACGATATTGAAATTCAGTATTGGTTTTTTAATCCATGGAATGGAGATCAAGGTTCTTTTGAATTGGCATCACATCAAGGAGATTGGGAAGCAGTGAAGGTAATTATTAGCAATGAAGGGAAATTAAAATGGATTTTTGCATCGGCACACGGTAATTGGCACATGTATTACAAGAATGAGCTCGGTTTTGAGGGAGATCATCCAATATTGTACGCGGCTAATGAATCACATGCATTTTATAGTAATGGGGGCTATAATCATCCAGTTGTACCAAGGAAGGATCATTGTGGAGGTGGACCAAATTTGGATACATGGGAAATTGGCCGATATGAAATAATTGAAATAGATGACCAATTAAGAAATCACGCAATTGAAGCAAGTAATCCAGATTGGATGTACTTTATGGGGCGATGGGGGGGGACATTTTCAGGAACGAGTTTGGCTTCACAAAGTCCCATAACCCCACGTAAAAATTATGATCAATGGTTAGGGAAAAAACCTCTGGTGTATGTCATTGATGAAGGACTTGGGTTTAGATGGATTCCTTTTGATTATACAAAAAAAGGCATTCTTCCTCTAAATTTGGTAACAGGTTCATCGACTCTGTGTTATGGAAGCGATAAGAGTTATGCAATTGACGTAAATAAACCCTATACGGCGAAATGGTCTGCGACAGACAGGATGAGTACTAGATCTGGGTTGGGTTCAAGTTTTACCACACAAATGGCTTCTTCTATTAACTCAGGAAGTGGTACAATAAGTGCCGATATTACTGTCCAATATCCGAAGGGATACGACATTAATTATGGGGCTATAACCAAATATGTATGGCTCGGAGAGCCTACAGGTGGAGCTTTTAATATGAGCGAGCACTACCCTCAAAGTAGTGAAGGTAGTGCTAATGAAGACCATTTGACTCAAGAGGATCAAATGAGTACGACTGATCCAACTCCGAATTGTGGAAATACGATTATTTCTTTATCCTATGCAGGAGGGTTTACCCCAACTTCTGTGATATGGAGTAATACTGGGAATTTTACATTAAATAATGAAAGCCTGAGTTCGGTAAGTCTAATTGCAAATGAGGCTGGAGAAATTGCAGGAAGTTTAAATGTCACCGTGTTCAATGTTTGTGGTGGTTCCTATTCTACAGGATGGTATATAAATTATTTTTGTGGTGAAGAAGAGCCGTTGATGGCTCGAATCAGAGAAAGTGAAGAGTCTGAGTCTGGTTTGTTAAACGCCCAACTCCTCACCAACTATCAACTCTATCCTAATCCTACGACAGGCGAAGTGAGGATCGGATTGGTATCTAATGGAGAAGAATTTACCAATATCCGAGCAGAAGTATTTGATTTTTCAGGAAAAGTAGTAGAAGTTTTTATTGTGGACGAACTAGAGGGATCAATTTTTAACCTTGATCTTTCGGCTCAAGAAAAAGGGCTTTATATGGTTCGGGTATTTCAGGAAGAAGCTCCAGTATTTGAAAGTAAAATCGTAAAAAAATAATTCAGTATGACTTCGATAACTAATCTCATTAAATCATCAGTCTTTATTTTATCGCTGACCACTTTATGTACAACAAGGGCTTTAGCCCAATTCAGTACACCTAATAGCAATGGTGCCATTCATTATAATGGCGGTGATGTTGGAATTGGAACTACAAGTCCTTCCCAATTAGGAACGGATATTCCTACTCTCGATTTACGAGGTCAAAGGCCCCAACGAACGGGAGCGCTTAAAGGATATTCTTCTGACGAATCTATTGGTTGGACTATTATGCGAGCGGATGATAGTTCTGCACCAGATGGCTTAAATATTAGTACCAAAGATGCTGCTCCCATAAACTTTAGAACAGGAGGAACAGATCTTCGCTTTAGTATCAGGGAAAATGGCGACATAGGTGTTGGGACACTTACTCCATCATATACAGGAACGGATATTCCAACTCTCGATTTACGAGGTCAAAGGCCCCAACGAACGGGAGCGCTTAAAGGATATTCTTCTGACGAATCTATTGGTTGGAGTATCATGCGAGCCGATGATAGTTCATTGCCAGCAGGGTTGGTTATTAGTACGATAGACGCTGCCCCTATCAATTTTAGAGTAGGGCCTGACACTAAGATGAAAATTGATTCAAATGGTTATGTAGGGATAGGTACAATAAATCCAGACTCGAAACTTACGGTAGCGGGAAAAGTCCACGCTCAAGAAATCAAAGTGACAGTTAATGCAGGTGCCGATTTTGTGTTTGAAGAAAATTATGATCTAACACCACTCGAAGAATTGGATCAGTACGTGAAAGCAAATAAACATCTTCCAGAAATTGCGTCTGCCAAAGAAATGGAATCAGAGGGAATACTATTGGCGGAAACGAATATCAAGCTGTTACAAAAAATTGAGGAGTTAACACTTCATTTGATTGAGCAGAATAAACAGTTGCAAGAGCAAAAAAATGAAATTAGTATTATGAAAGAGCAGGTTAGCTCATTAATGTCTAAATAAATCAATTCTGTCATTTCTCACCTTGCAATGAGCATGTGAGAAATGACATTTTATCAATTTAATTTTATCACAAGGCTCGGTCATCTCTGAAAATTGGCTAATATTATAATCAATTTAACAACACACCTATGAGAAAAATTGACCAGCTCCTATCTGAATATGGCGAGAGCCATCAAAACCCAACCAACAAACTCATTCACTGGATATGTGTGCCAGCTATTTTTTGGAGTATTGTGGGCTTGTTTTGGTCTATTCCTAATGGCTTTTTGATTTCTGCTTTCCCGAATGTGAGTAGCCCTTTTCTCAATTGGGCCACGATCGCTTTGGTGGCTGTTTTATTATATTACTTCACGCTCTCTTTTTGGTTGTTTGTAGGCATGGCTGTAGCTGTCATGGGTTTTCTGTACCTCACTTTGTTTGTGGAGCAATTAGGCATGGCACCAGTATGGCAAATCAGTATTGGTGTTTTTGTGATCGCCTGGATTGGACAGTTTTACGGGCATAATGTAGAGGGTAAAAAACCCTCCTTCTTCAAGGATGTTCAGTTTCTAATGATCGGCCCAGCTTGGCTGATGCATTTCCTTTACAAAAAAATAGGGTTGCCTTATTAAGGTCAACCCCGATTTTTAAACCATTCTGTGCTTTATGCTTTAGTTACTCCCACTCCAAGGAGGAGTAATGCCATTTACTCTGGTGTAGGCGATAAGTTGCCCTTTATGCTCATAACTATGAGTTGCAATAATCATAATCAACGAGCGCTTGGTAAATGTTCCAAAAGGTAATGTGACCATCTCATTCATTTGGTCATCTTTTACATTGGCCACTGCAGCAGTAGAAAATGCATAAGCTTCATTGATAGCCTTCAGTATTTCGTCCTTGCTGGTTGTAGACTTTTCTAGACCATTCGCATCCAATCCTTCTGGTAGCGGAGTGCCCAAGGCACTTGATAGATTGTAAGTAGAAGCAGCAATGTGCAAAATCACTTCAGAAACACTCCGAACACCTTCAGCTGGTCTCCATGCGTATTTGTCTTGAGGAATGGCTTCGATTAGTTTGACGATCTGGCCTTGACTATAGCTCATGCTACCTGCAAACTCTTGCTGGTAAGTGGTTGGTTGAGTGGCATCTTGCGCTGTAGCCAAGAAAGGAGCAATAAGTAAAATGTAAAGTAAGTTTTTCATGGTATTTGTTTTAGTTATGGTCATGAAACGGCTGGTATTAACTAGAGTTAGCTTTGGTTTGTCTTTTTTTTAACTTTGGCTTATGGCGAAATACATAGCATTGCTACGAGGTATAAATGTCAGCGGACAGAAGCTGATAAAAATGGATGCATTGAGAACCTCCTTGAGTAAACTCAAATATGAAAATATCCAAACTTACATACAGAGTGGGAATATCATCTTTGAGTCCTCAGAAACAGATCAAAGAAAATTAGAAGATCAAATACACCAAAATATTCAAGACAGTTTTGGGTTTGATGTGCCAGTCATTGTTCGGTCACAAGCAGAATGGAGGACTACTTTCAATAATAATCCCTTTGTCAATGATCGCAATGAGGATATTACTAAACTGTATGTCACATTGTTGTCTGATGAACCAAAATCAGAGAATTTTGAAGTGTTATTAAATTTCCGTGATTGGCCTGAGGAGATGATTTTGAAAGGACAAAACCTGTACATATTCTATACGATGGGGGCCGGAACGTCAAAATTGGATCTCAATACTATAGAGCGAAAACTAAAAGTACAAGGTACGTCAAGAAATTGGAAGACCACTACCAAGCTGATGCAAATGCTTGATGACTAATGCCACTCCACCAGGGCAATTTCTGAGTGGATACCCCATTCATCAAATCGTTCTAACCAAAAAAGCTGTTTTTCGGATAAGTGATCGTTAGGTGATTTGACTTCATAAAAGGAGTATGTTTTTTCTCTCCAAACGAACAAATCAGGAAAGCCAGTAGATCGGTTTTTTGGATCAATAGCCATCTCAGCCAATAGGGCTTTGATCTGCTTCAATTTGGCAAAAGCTAGAAACTGCCACATGGCGTCCATCATGCTCACCTCCCAGTGAACGAATGGGTTTGCCACTCCGTCATAGGATTTAAAGCTCTGTTTTAAGACTTTGGCTAATTGTTTTTTGGACTTTGTAGTTTGAAGTTTGTCAGTGATGGCTTTCTTGCGTTTTTCATAAAAGTCCTTTCCATAAATGTCAGAAGGATTACGCTGAAGTGGTTGGTGCAGGCTGTTGTATTGTGGGTCGAATATTTCTTCCCAAAAGAACAACCCAAAGACATTTCTGCCAATCGAATTTTCAGCGTGATAACCTTGATATCCCAAAGATTCAAAATAAGCCAATGCCCCTTGCTCCACACGGTATTGATAGCTTGAATCAACTGGTATTACCATGCCTTCCTTCTGTCTAATGGTGGTCGTTTTTAGTTTCTTTTCCAGCTTGTTGATGACATCCAGTGCGATGTAATATTCTTTGTTGTCGTTAGGGTTTTCTAGTATTTGCTGTGCCAGGGCTAAGGACTTATCAAAGTCCTTTTGTTTGTTGTAGATTCTAATTCTTCGTTCTCTCAGTGGAGCCGCAGAAGACAAGTGATAGAGTTCAAGTGCCTGATCAAAATGCTTATGTTTTTCTAAGTGGTAGCCCACTTTATGCAATAACTTATCAGCGCGTCGTTTGGCCTTTTCCATATTTAGGAAGTAGCCAATTTCTATTTCCTTAAACCACTCATACACAGACAATGGAGAAACAGCTTCTTCCAAAAGATAGAATTCCTTGCTGAGTTGTGAAAGATGCATGACTGCTTCTGCCTCTTCTCTAGAGTCGAATGATGTGCCCAATTTGGATTCATCCACTTCCATAAATTTGGCATGCCCCACATCTCGAATCACAAAATCAGACATGTCCCCATGATTATGTCCAAAGAAGAAAAGTTTGATCATATCCAATTCTTCCTTTGCACTTTGCGTAATTATGGAGTTTGAGTAAAATGTTTCTGTCAGCAGATCAAGATCGCAGGTCTCTAACAGCTCAAGAATCAACTGGTCTTTTTTGAGTTTCTTGTCTATCTGAAAGTCCAGAGCCTTTAAGCGTTGGATGATCTCAGGCTTGGTGTAAATGTTGATTAACTGAAAGCACTCTTCTATTTCCAGAATTGTTTTTTTGGTTAGCAAGTTGTTTTCAAGCAATTCTTCATGAGCTTCGTCCAGATTTATAATCTCCTGATAGATGAGTTTTTCCTTACGAAAAAATTGACCCTTGCGATTACTCATTCTCACATAGAGGCATTGCGCGTCCTCAGAAAGCGACATAAAGGTTGAAATGAAATCTAATTCAAGACTGGAGAGTAAGGGCTCATATTTACCAAGAACGAAATTGAGGACATATCTGAAATTGTCCAAATAATACTTCTCTGGTAATATGATTTTGTCCTGATTGACCATCCAGAGCAAAAATAGAAGCAACAAGTACCTTTTTTGAGATTCCTGCGTTTTATTTGACACACGAATCTGTGAAATGACTAATTACTATCACATATTGGGTGTGCCTTCCAATGCCACTGATGCTGAGTTAAAAGCAGCCTTTAAGCGAAAGGCGTTGAGTTATCATCCAGACAAGCATGATGGAGATAAGGATATGGAAGAACTGTTTAAGCAGGTGAATGAAGCTTATCAGGTGCTATCCAATTCATATAAAAGATCAAAGCATGACATGATGCTAAGGTATGGGCGAGTCACTCGTACCACAGTTACTCATACGTATCAGGGTCATCGTCAGCCTCAGCCTGGGCGCCCAAGATATTATGCTCCTCAAATGAGCAATTGGAAGGCGACAGCTTATGCCTTTCTGTTTGCTTTTACGATTGCTCTGATTATGACCACAGGTATGTATATCAATGAACAGTATAAAGCACGTGTGAAAGCTGAACTCCTAGCAGGTAGAAGAAGCACATTCGAGCAAGTAAAGTCAGCGCATGTGCAAGGAGATCTGAAGCAAAGTCTACAACTCTTGAGTGGCTTGGGACATTTCTGGACTGAAGAGCAAGACATGAGAGACTTCAAAGATTTGCTACTGGTAGAAATTAAGAATAAAGGAGATAATTATTTGGCTGATGGCAATTATCAATTGGCCATCTCACATTATGATATGCTCAAAGACTATTCAGTGAGTAATACCATTTCTTACATGAAAAAAATTGCAACCGCCTATCAAGGAATGGGTGAAGTGGGCAAGGCATTGGAGGTCTATCAGATGATGCATTTGTATGGGTATCGGACAGCCAGTTTTTATTTGGAAATGGGATCGCTGTATGAAAACGGCATGCAAGATTTGGGTCAAGCTTTAAATTATTATCAGATAGGTGCAGAAATGGCTTCTTCAGAATACGAGGTGACCATAGGAAGTGCTTACCCAATTGTGATCAATGCCAATATGGTGCCTGCCTCTCATTATGACATCTATATGAAGGTGGCGCAAACTCACTTGAATTTGAATCAATACCAAGAAGCAGTGGATGCAATATCCTGGACGAAAGAGATCTGGCCTGATAGTTTGCTACAATATGAAATTGAAGCTCGGAGTTTTCAAGGCATGGGGAGGTTATCCGCTATGAGACAAACAATTACTCATGCAAAATCTATCGACCCTGAATTCTCATTAGACTAAGCATACCGTTAATCAAATCTTTTTCGTGTAATGGTGATTTAATTTTATTTTTGATAAAAACCATTACCGTATATGCCCCAACCTCAATTTCGTTATTTGCTTGTAGCCTTTTGCTTATGCATTTGTACTATGGCATTGGGCCAACGTCGAGCGCTGGAACCATTCGACATACTCCATTACCAATTTGATATTAGTCTAAATGATACCTCCAATGTGGTGTTCGTGAAGGCAAGGATAATCATTTCTTATTCTGACAAAGTACCCGAATACACCATTCTTGACTTAGCGAGTCCATCCGGCGAAACAGGGATGAAAGTAACAGCGCTAACTATCAATGATACCAGTGTTCCATTTGAGCACAGATCTGATCAATTGAAAATATCAACCCCACCTTCCATTCATAGAGGAGATACATCAGAGGTTTATGTTTCGTATACTGGCCTGCCTGATAATGGGTTGATAATTTCTAAAAATGCCCATGGAGATCGAACATTCTTTGCTGAGCACTGGCCAAATCGAGCACATAGATGGCTGCCAGTGGTAGATCATCCATCCGAAAAAGCCACCTGCGAATTTATTGTAAACACACCATCAAAATATAAAGTGGTAGCGAATGGAGATTTGCAAAATGAAAATGAAATAAATCCAGGATGGAAAAGAACAGTGTGGAAAATGAGTCAACCAATTTCCGCGAAAGTGATGGTTATTGGTGTAGCCGAGTTTACCACAAAAAAGTTAGACGACAAGGGTATGATCACGGCCTGGGTTTATAAGAAATCAGCTGAGAAAGCTTTGAATGATTTTGCAGAAGCGCCTGCAATATTCAAAGCCCTAGAAAATTTGATGGGTGAATATCCTTTTTCTAAATGTGATCAAGTGGAATCTACAACCAGATTTGGAGGTATGGAAAATGCCGGAAACATTTTTTATCCTGAGAAATCACTAGAAGGAAAGCAAAAAATAAATGCGACCATAGCGCATGAAATAGGGCATCAGTGGTTTGGGAATGCCGTGACTGAGAAGGATTGGGCTGACATTTGGATTAGCGAAGGTTTTGCTTCCTTTCTGGAAAACTACTGGGTAGAAGAAGTGCTTGGAAAAGAAAAATTGCAGGCCAAGCTTGAAAAGGAAGAAGCTAAAATTTTAAACTATCAGAAGAAAAACCCAAAACAAACAGTCATTCAGCAAAACTTTGATCATCTGGATAATCTTATGAATGCCCTGACCTATGATCAGGCGGCTTGGGTATTGCGAATGCTTCAACATAAAGTAGGGAAGGAAAAGTTTCGTCAAATCATTTTTACATTCTACGAGCGATTCAAGTTTAGTGCGGCGAGTACGCAGGATTTTATTGATGTAGCCAATGAGGTTTCATTGCTTGATTTGTCAAATTTTTTCCAACAGTGGTATTACATGCCTGGAGCACCTAAAGTAGCGTATAATTGGAAGTACAGAAAGAAAAAGCTGGTTTTGGAGTTTGAGCAGTTGACTAATTATGTGTACCAATTGGATGTAGATATTCAAGTGAAATATCAAAACATGAATTTCGAAATCAAGCAGGTTAAGCTTTGGGAAAGAGAGCAAACCATAGAATTTTCCTGTGATGAACCTTCGGAAATCGTGGTTGATCCTTTGAATATAGTTTTAGGCAGATTTCATGAAAAATGAGTACCAGTAGATTGATAATTAGGAAAGGAACGATTGAGGAAGTGGTCACCCTAAGTCGGCAGATTCCAGAATTTGATAACCCCCATAAGGCCAAAGTTTACGAGCAACGGCTGAACGAAAACCAACATCTTATTGCCATAGCAGAATTGGACAGGGAATTGGCAGGATTTAAGGTGGGCTATGACAAATTCAATGACAAATCTTTTTATACATGGATGGGTGGCGTACTGCCGCAGTTTAGAAAATCTGGAGTAGCCAAAGCCTTGGCTCAATTCCAAGAGGAATTTGCATTGATGCATGGATTTGAAACTATAGTGCTCAAAACCAGAAACAAGCATAAAAACATGCTCCACTTCGCCTTAAGTTCTGGATTCGACATCATTGAAGTGGAAGTCAAATCAGACACTTTAGAAAATCGAATAATTTTAAGAAAAAAATTAAATAATTAGCAATAGGATTGCCGCTTGTACCATTTCATCTGGCATTTCTTTTTGAATCACATATATTGAATGAAAATATCAGATGACGCAGTAGGCCTTGCTTTTTGAAGTGCTGTCTTTGATGAAAGCTAGGTGATCTAACAATAATTTATTACGCATGAAATTAAAAATGAGCCTGTTGGCTGTCCTCTTGGGCATGTATAGTCTACTAGTAGCACAAGAAAAATATATTGTGACTATAGATTTGAAAACTGTGGTGGATGATAAAGTGAAAGTCAGTTGTACGCTACCCAAAGTGGAAGTTGATGAGATCGAATTCAGAGTTCCCAAAATAGTGCCAGGTACTTATTCCGTGTATGACTTTGGGAGGTTTTTTACAGATTTCAAAGCGTACGACATGGAAGGCAACGAGTTAGAGACCGAGCGCATCACTGACAATCGAATTTTGATAAAAAACAGCTCAAAACTGAGCGATATCTCTTATTGGATAGAAGATACATTTGATTCAGAAAAGGACAATTTCATATTTGAACCAGCTGGAACTAACATTGAAGAAGGAAAGAATTACGTAATCAATACTTTTGGTTTTGTAGGTTATCTACAAGGGCAAAAAGACCATTTGTACGAATTACATGTTGATTATCCTAAAGGTATGTATGGAGCGTCTTCGTTAGACAAAGTATCTATCAGTGACTCGTCTGATGTTTTTTTAGCCACCAATTATTTTGATTTGGCTGATAGTCCGATTATGTATGCCGAACCTGATACGACTACATTTGAGGTAGGGGGTGCTGAAATTTTGATTTCTATTTACTCACCTAATCAGGCACTTGATCCACTTTTCGTAAAGGAGCAAGTGGAGCCAACGCTCAAAGCGCAATATCAATACCTGGGAGAATTGCCAGTAGATAGATATGCGTTTATTATCTACCTATTTGATAACAATCCACTATCTGGAAAGCTGGGTGCTTTAGAGCACTCTTATTCCTCTTTTTATAGCTTGCCGGAAATAGATCCTTACCGGCTGGGTCAGGTGGTTCGCGACGTGGCTGCACACGAATTTTTTCATATTCTGACTCCTTTGAATATCCACTCTGAAGAAATTGGCAATTTTGATTTTATCAATCCAAAAATGTCCAAGCACCTCTGGATGTACGAAGGTGTAACAGAATATGCAGCCGGCTTAGCGCAAGTGAAATATGGAGAGATGGCTTTGGCCGATTATCTGGCTGTGATAGATGGCAAGATCAACAATTCGCGTGAAAGATTTAATGATCAATTGCCATTTACCAAACTTAGCCTTCATTGCTTAGATAGCACAGCAGCTGAATATGGAAACGTATACCAAAAGGGTGCCTTGATTGGTATGTCTTTGGATTTGCTGTTGAGAGAATTGTCTGAAGGAGAATATGGCGTTCAGAATCTCATGCATGATCTGGCTAAGAAATACGGGAAAACATTGTCGTTTAAAGACAGTGAGCTGTTTGATACCATTACCAAAATGACGTATCCAGAAGTACGGGAGTTTTTTTCCACGCATGTAGAGGGCTCCACCCCAATTCCCTATGAAGAGTATTTAGCAAAAGCAGGTGTGCTATACGAGCCTGCTCGAACGGAAAAGGAATTGTCACTAGGCCATATTAGCTTTTCAGTAAATGAATCAGACAACAGGCTGGTCATACAATCCATTGATCAGATGAATTTTTTTGGTCAGGAAATGGGCTATTTGGAGAAGGATATCATCTACAAATTTGATGATGTAGAGATTGATATAGAAAACTATGAAGAGGAATTTTTAGCCTTCAATAATCGTCATCAAGTGGGGGATAAAATTAGGGCTGTCGTTTTGAGAACGGACGAAAAAGGCAAGCAGAAAAAAATAAAACTAAAAGCTGAGGCCATGTTCGTAGACGTGAAAATCGAGTCTTCCATCTCAGTCATGGAAAATCCTACGAATGCCCAACTTGCCTTACGAAAGGCATGGATAAACAAATAATATGAAGAAAGAGAATCGAAATCACATGATGTCTGCGTACACGAAAAAGGTTAAAAATTTCTTCATATTAAATCGCTGATATTCGCTCGGTTCGCTTGTAGATTAAAGTAAAATTTTCCATTTTACTATAGAACTAATTCCTACATTGATATGGCGAAGAAAGGTAGTGAGAAAAAAATATTTGTCCTTGATACATCCGTAATTCTCTTTTCACATGACTCTATAATGAACTTTGCAGAGCATGATGTGGGGATTCCAATTACTGTTCTTGAAGAACTGGATAATTTCAAAAAAGGTAATGATACCATCAATTTTGAAGCACGTGAATTTGCACGCTTATTGGATGGCTTGGCCAAGGATCATATGCTTCAGGATTGGATCCCATTGAATGGCAATACGAGAGGAAAGTTCAAGGTGCTGATGCACTCAGAAGCTGAGCCTGAGTTTGACGCAGTCAAAGTTTTTGGCGAAAGGAAAAACGATCATAAGATTCTCAATGCCGCACTCAGACTCAAGAAAGAAGAGAAAGGGCGTAAAGTCATTTTAGTATCGAAAGACATCAATTTGAGATTGAAGGCCAAATCTTTGGATCTCACAGCTGAAGACTACGAAACGGGCAAAATCAAAGATGCCTCTGAACTGGTCACAGGCAAATATGAAATCAACAAAGTGCCTGCTACCACCATAGATACCTTGTATAAAAAGGGAGAAGTAGAACCCAAAAAAATATCGAAGACCTACGAGTTTCAAAACAATGGCTACTACATCCTGAAAAGTCCCAAGAATTCGGCCCTGAGTTTTTACAATCCAGTGACTGAAATGATGGGTCACGTAGAAAAGAAAACGGTATACAATATCAAACCCAGAAATGCAGAACAGGCTTTTGCCATTCATTGCATGATGAATCCTGACGTGAGGTTAGCTGCTATTACTGGCATGGCTGGTACGGGTAAAACTTTATTGGCATTGGCCTGTGCTTTGGAGCAGAAGCGAGAGTTCAAACAAATCTATCTGGCCAGACCCATTGTACCATTGAGCAACAAAGACATTGGCTATTTGCCAGGGGATATCAAGTCCAAACTCAATCCATATATGGAGCCACTTTGGGACAACTTAAAATTCATCCAAAATCACTATAAAGAGACAGATAAGGAATACAAACGGTTGACAGATATGGTGAATCAGGAAAAGCTATTAATTACGCCATTGGCTTATATCAGAGGCAGAAGTTTGTCCAATATCTACTTCATTGTGGACGAGGCACAAAACTTAACGCCACACGAGGTAAAAACGATTATTACTCGTGCTGGAGAAAACACCAAAATTGTGTTCACTGGAGATATTCATCAGATTGATACCCCTTATTTGGACTCACAAAGTAATGGCTTGTCATATCTGGTAGATCGACTGCAAGGTCAGGAGCTTTTTGCCAATATCAATCTCGAAAAAGGTGAGCGGTCTGAATTGGCAAATCTGGCGAATGAGTTGTTGTAATGAGTGGAGGGATTGGATTTTCTAAGCAGGGTAGGCAAAGTTTCGATGACAACCGAAAAATTTTAAAAGCTACCCAGCCATATTATAGATCAAAAAAGGATAAGTTTTTCTCTAAAAAGAATGTAAAATTTAAAGTTACCAAAGAGGATATACATTATTTGATAATGGTTAAAAAAGCCAAAACCAAACAAGCCGTTCGAAACAAAATAGGTGTTTTTTTTGTGCTTCTGGCAATTGTAATTTTGATCATTTGGATATTGAATTGGTGAATAAAAGCGGAATGACATTCATTTTTCCTTACTATTTTTTTAAGAGGGAGTAAAGTCTCCCCCTTAGAAACGGAATGTGAATGCTTGGGTAAGTGCCAAGTACTCCTAAGACTTTGCCTTTACCGTCTGTGGAGCTGGCTTTGAAAACTTAAATAGATCAAGGAATGCTTTGCCATTCAAGCCTGGGCCTTCCTTGCTCACTTTCATGAGTTTCTTCAAGAATTGCTCAAGTGGGAATACGCAAAGTGCGATCATCACGTCAATAATAAAGTCAATTACTGGCGTACTCTCTATGCCTAAAGTGCCTCCTGCGACAGTTTGCAAAAATTCAATGACCATGACAATGGTCAGAATAGTCAATCCTTCTGTGACAATCACATATTTCTGTTGCGCCTGTCTATTCATGATCACAGACCCAATGACAAGACCCGTCATAAACAGAATTTGTAATCCATAAAACCAAAGGGTTTGCCAGTAGGGTGGTTTGATTGTAAACTTGACTGGTTGTAGTTCTTGTATTTTACCGAAGTGATCTTTCGATCGAATGCTTAACTTATAATTAGTGGGTGGTAGGTAATTGAAGCTGATGTGATTGTTGGAGGACCATTCAGACCAGTCATCGTTCAGGCCACTGAGTTTGTATTGATATTCTATTTGGAGCAATCCGCGATAATCAGGGCGCGCCAGCTCGAAGTAGAATGAGTTTTCGTCATGCTCAAAAGCAATTGGGCCATGAACATTTACATTCACATCCCCTTTGTTGCTTTTAGCTTCTCTAAGGTACATGTGATTTCTCCATACGAGTGAATCATCCTCACTTGGGTAGTACTTGAGTAATTCGTGAGATTGGTCAATCAACCAGATGTTGTCTCTATAGTTGGTAATGAATGTCATATCTGGAAACAGCCCAAATATTTCCCGTTTAATGACTGATTTGTTGCGATTGATTTGGAACCAGGCGTCTCCATTGTTTACCCATACCTTACCTCCATGCTCTTGTAAGTGTTTTATGGGTTTGCCAATGACTTGCATTAGCGTGGTATCCTCTAAGATGGTGTCTTTAGCCCCATCCAGATAAAAATAGCCAATGGAATTAATCAAATACAGCTGATTGTCTATGGCTGCAATTCGAACCTCATCAATGAATTGGTTGTGGTATTTGTATTCTTTGAAATCATGGTAAGTGGACGACAAGGAGTCATATCTGTATAAGTGACTTGGTGTAGCAAACCACGTGATTCCATTGTACTGATGCAGCGCACTCAATACCATTTCTCCATGGAAGTCTATCTGATCTTCTTGCACCCATATCTCATCCTCGTGCTTGTAGAGCTTGATTTCATTGTAGTGGTTGGCAATAACCAATCGACCCTCATGGTTCTCTATAAAAGTAAACCTGATGGGCTCATGAACGACGAGCTCTGCAATGTGTTCCCATTCCTTTTCTTTTTTGTTGTACTCTTTTTTTATCTCATATAGACCATTGGATGAGGCCACTAGAAGTTTTTTCTTGTATCGAATGAATTTCTCACACTTGGCTTCTATTCCCTCTACTTTGGTAAATTCATAGCCTGAACTTACCAAATGTTTTTTTACCCTTCTCTCATATTTGGTGGTGGTTGCTTTTGTGTTGCCTCCTGAGGTAGGTCCTTTTTTCTTTCCGCGCGACCGCTGCGCCTTTTTCATTTTTTTAGAAGTAGTGGCTGTAGTTGGTGTTGCTGCTCCACCTTTCACAGGCACATAGTACACAGTGTTTTTGTAGTTTAGATTTTTCTCTAGGAAGAACACCCCTTTACTAGTAGAAACATAGAGATGGCCACTGAACCAGAAAATATCTTTCAAATTGCCCTCTAGACCATGATAGTTTGTGAAGCTTCTGAAGGGTACACCAATTTCCAATCGGGAAAGTCCAAATTCATGAGAGATCCAAAGCCCTCCTTCATGATCACGACCTATGGTATAGATTTCATTATCAGGCAATCCCTTGTCATGATTGATAACATCTACGATTTTTGAATGACGATTGCTGTACAAAATGATTCCATCTTCAAGCGTACTGAGTGCGAAATGATTGTCGTCTACCCATACGCCATTGTTGACAAAAGACTCATGCTCTGTCAAGAACTTGGACATCTTACATTCGTAAAAATTCTTCTGTCTGTAGATATAAACTTTGTTGTCTGTAGTGCCAGCTACATATTGATCCCTAGTAGGATGCTTGTCAAAGAAGAGAAATTGTGCGTTTTCGGGTAGCTTCCAATCGAAGTCATCCAAAAGTTGATCCTCATGGTACCTATAGATTTTTTTATTGGTCTGCACCATGATGTTGCCATTCACTTCAAATAAATAAGTGAAATATTCATCAGGATCTTGTAAATAGGTAATGTATGATTTTTCCTGTCCGAGGTGATAGCGAATCAAATTACTTTCACTAATAAAGAAAGCTAAAGTATCGGCAACTATAGTTTTGAAATAGAGACTTTCATCTGACCGATTGGGATTTAATGAGATAAACTGATACTTACCGTCAATAAAACCAAACTTGCCAAAGTCACCTGCGCATCCTACATATATATGCCCTATTGAATCAAAGTCGAGTGAAAGTGCCGCACTCGGCGTAGCTTGAAATACCCAATCATGACCTTCATAGAGCAGTACGCCCGAACGGTTAGCTATACACAGTTGCCCATCATCGTTTACTTTCAGCTCAAAGTTGAGATTGTCAAGCCCATCTACATCCAAAGAATAGTGAGACAACAAAAAATCTCCTTTTTGGCCATTTACATAACTAAATGTAAGGAGCAAGAAAATGAGCAAGTAATTTTTCAAAGTAGAAGTAGGCATTGAAAATTGATTTAGTATAGAAGTACTTTCTAGTCAAATATAACAAGGTTCAGAATATTAACCTTCCGGTATTTTTTATAAAAAAATGAATACGCCAGATACTTCTTTTTTGGAAAGCCCATAATCTTAAATTATTAATTATTTTAATTTAAGCACACAAGCTCTTTGGGTAGTCTTCTATATTTGTCTAACTTTTAAAAAACACTCTATTCTTACTTGAAAATGGCAAATCATAGAGAAAAGCTGGGCAAAATTCTGGAGAGCTCAAAATTCCAAAACTTCATTGTTGGACTAATCATACTCAATAGCATCACCATAGGCATGGAGACTTCCAAGTCATGGGTGAACAGCTTTGGTTCTTTTTTCGAATGGATAGATGATACCATCTTAGCCATATTTGTAGTTGAGATAGCGTTAAAACTATATGCATTCGGTTTTCGATTTTTCAAGAGTGCCTGGAATATTTTTGATTTTCTCATTGTAGCCATTGCGGCAGTACCAGCAGCTGGCTCATTCTCAGTTTTTCGTACGATCCGTATCTTAAGGACGCTGAGGCTGATCAAAAATATACCTAAGCTGAGGATGATCATAGAGGCACTGATCAAATCCATTCCAAGTATTGGCTGGATTATGGTTCTCCTGATTATGGTGTTTTACATTTTTGCGGTACTGGCTACGAACTTATATAGTCAGGATTTTCCACAGTGGTTTGGGGATATTGGGGAATCCATGTTTACGCTATTCCAGATTATGACTTTGGAAAGCTGGTCTTCGGGAATTGCCCGACCCATGATGGAACAGACGCCACATGCATACATTTTCTTTATTCCATTTATTCTAATCGCAACTTATACCACACTCAACATCTTTATCGCTATTGTGGTGAATACCATGAATGAAATGCACATGCAGGATGTGAAAGATGAGGAGGATTTGAAGTCTGAAATCACACTGGCAGAACACCGAAAATCCCAGCACCAGATAGAACTATTGAATCGTAAAATTGACAAACTAATCAAGCAACTGGACAAATAAAAGTCCCACTACATCATCTGTAATGGGACCTTAAAATCAAACTAGGAAAATCAAGTATTTATACGGTTGACTCAGTGCCAAGGTTTAGCCGTGCGGCAAAAGTAACGAGGTGTCTCCATAACTTAGGAATCTGTAATCCTTGTCCAGTGCTTCCTGATATATTTTTTTCCAGTCATCCCCTACGAAAGCCGCGACCAATAAAACCAATGTAGAAGCTGGCATATGAAAGTTGGTAAACAGGCCATTGGCCACTTTAAACTCATAACCTGGATAGATGAAGATTTCAGTTTCTCCTTTAAGTTGATCGATATTTTCCGAATCCATTTTATTCAAAATTGCTGTCATGGCATGCTCCAATGATATCCCTTGCAAATGCTTTTCATAGGGATCATTTTTCTCTACGAAGAATTTCGTTTTACGATCTTTGGCTAGTTTGACGCCATACCAATAAAGACTTTCAAGTGTGCGTAGGGCAGTAGTCCCCACAGGAATAATTGACCCTGTAGCAGCTAAAATATTTGCAATATTCTGTCGATTTACAATGATGCGCTCATTGTGCATGTCGTGATTTTTGAAGTCAGCATCTTTGATTGGACGAAAAGTGCCTGCACTTACATGCAAGGTTAGGCGATCTTGTTTTATACCTTTTTTGGCGAGTTTTTTTAAAATGTCATCCGTAAAGTGCAATCCAGCTGTGGGAGCAGCCACTGCACCCTCTAATTCGGAAAATACGGTTTGGTAACGATCTTTGTCTTCGGCTTCTTCTTCTCGATTGAGGTAGGGAGGAAGGGGAACATGGCCTGCAGCTTCCACAATGGAAAGAAACTCATGATTTCCCTCCCAAGTGAATTCAACCAGGTTTTTTTTGCGATCCACCAATCTGGCTTCTATCGTCAATTCATCATTTAGCTTTAGCGAAAGCACGTTCTCATCTTTCCATTTTTTCAGATTGCCTATCATGCATTTCCAAGTGCACTTGTTTTTGACTTTCAGTGCGTTCTGAAATTCAGTGTGTGGTAAAATGGGCTCTGTAAGAAAAACCTCAATTTGAGCACCTGTAGATTTGTGAAAAAATAGACGGGCCGCAATCACCTTGGTATTATTCAAAAACAAAAGCGAATCGTCAGGTACCAAATCAACTACATCTTTGAAGGTCTGATGTTCGATTTCTCCAGCTCGATAAAGAAGCAATTTGGAATCATCCCTATGTGCTAGTGGATGCTTGGCAATGCGATGGTCGGGAAGTTCGTACAGGTATTTTTCTAGAGACGCAGAATCTGATGACATAGAATAAATATTTAAAGATTCAAAATTCTTATATTCTCCACATAATGTAGAATGAATGGCTATTTTTATTCTGCCTTATGGTTCATTCTTCACAGGTAAGGGTTTAATTCCTCACCTTGTGGTAATAATATTTTTATATACATGGGATTAATTCTAAAATTCACCAAACACGTACTCAACTTCAAATTTGATGCAGGTACCTCCAGAGGTGTCCTCAAAACCAAGGAGGCTTGGATCTTAAAAGTCTATCAAGCAGGCAATCCGAAAATATACGGTTTAGGGGAGGTGAGTACTATCGAAAGATTGAGTTTCGACTATAGCGTGGATTTTGAGAGCGAGTTGGAAGAGTTAAAAAAGGAATTGGCACAAATGGAGTTGCCCCAGTACGAAAATGATATTTATAAATTGGTCAAAAATGTAGTTTCTGAATATCGCCCTGCAATCCGTTTTGGGTTGGAAACGGCACTTTTGGATTTGCTTCATGGCGGAGAATTCAAAATTTTCAATAATGATTTTTATCATTCTGAAAAAGGTATTCCTATCAATGGTCTGATCTGGATGGGCGAAAGGGATTTTATGAAACAGCAGATTGATGAAAAACTCAAACTGGGTTTTAAATGCATCAAACTAAAGATAGGAGCGATTGATTTTGATGCAGAATGTGAGTTGCTCAAATACATTAGGTCTCAGTATCCAGCCGACCAACTTATTCTACGGGTAGATGCCAATGGCGCCTTTATTACACAAGATGTGCTCAAGAAGCTGGAACGATTGATTGACTTTGATTTGCACTCTATCGAGCAGCCCATCATGCCTAAGCAACCTGAAGCCATGCAGTTGGTCTGTGAGAAATCCCAAGTACCTATAGCACTAGATGAAGAGCTGATTGGGGTTTTTAGCAAACGCGATAAAACTGAATTGCTGAAAGATATTAAACCCAAATACATCATTCTCAAGCCGTCTTTGGTAGGAGGGTTTGCAGCCACAGCAGAGTGGATTGAAATAGCCGAATCTCAGCACATGGGCTGGTGGATTACGTCTGCTCTGGAATCCAACATAGGTCTCAATGCGATATGTCAATTCACAGCTGGTTACAATTATGTAGGTCATCAAGGACTTGGGACGGGGCAGCTATTTGAAAACAACATCCATTCACCACTTGCCATTCAAGGAGAAGAGATTGTCTATAATCAGACTTTAAGCTGGGATTATGCCGATCTCGAATTCAATTGATACCTTAAATTCTTGAGTTGATCGAAATTATTTGATTTTGAGGTTAGAATGAATCAACTTCTATGGCCTAATGCAACAAGGTTCGTTTATTAACAGAGAACAACCACCTAAGGAAGAATTTGCATTCTATATTAAGGATTTGCTGGATGCTGCTGCTTCGTCAGTCAAGCGTTCAGCATTTTCTTTTCCCAAATACCTGTCGATCAGATGATGCCCCAAATAGATCAAGGGAGTAAGCAACACGGCTACTGCAAACTTGTAAATGTAATTGATCGTTCCCACAGCCATCACTTGCGAAATAGACCACTGGGTATTTTCAGGTGCTAATAAATAAAAGGCAATAAACAGCACCACAAAACTGTCGATCAATTGAGAAATCAAAGTTGACCCTGTTGCTCGTAGCCAAATCATTTTCGACCCAGTAAATTTTCTGAGTTTTTGGAATATATATACATCCAAGAGCTGCCCTATCAAAAAGGCAATCAGAGACCCTACAATGATGCCCAATCCTTGTCTGAAGATTGCTTTGAAAGCATAATTGATATCAAAGGCATTTCCATCAGGGGCAGTACCATTCACGTCCACCCAAAAATCTGCAGGAGGAAGGATCGTAATAACGTAGATGACCAAAAAAGCAAAAGAGATGAGCCCTGCCGTGAGGTAACTGATCTTTTTTACACCCGCCTTGCCAAAGTACTCATTGATAATGTCTGTAGTCAGGAATACTACTGGCCAGAGGATCACACCCGCTGTGAGATTAAAATCCAACACAAAGTCTCCGAACAGTTTGATCTGAGCTGGATTGACCCCAATGGTTTTTTCTGCCGAAAATATCTTTACACCTACCAATTCTGCTAACAGCGCACTGGTGATAAATATACCAGCCAGTACTAGAAAGAGGTTTGTTTTTTTGTTTTGGAAGGAGGCAGTAGGGCTGTTCATTTATATTAATTTTAATTGTGCAATATAAAATCATTTGTATTGAAGCCAAATCATACATTGTCATATCTTATGAGCACAATTGGGTCATTAACTTGAGTTGGATTAGCATCTTGAAAGATTGATAAGATTTCTCTCTTTTCTTGTTGGTTGGATTGTTCGAAATGACAAGTAATGGTAATTTTTCTTTTTTGTCATCTCGACTGGAAGGAGAGATCGTATCTCTATTTATAAGATTGTTTTCTATTTTTAAACCAGTGAAGCAACACAATTATTTCGTCTATATCACCACCAACCCCAACAAAACCACACTCTATGTAGGATTGACAAATGACCTTCCTACTCGATTGGATCAACATTTTGAAAATCGAGGTAAATTTAAAACGTACGCAGGCAGGTATTTCTGTTTCAATCTAATCTATTGGGAACGGCACCAGTATATTGATCACGCTATCGAGCGAGAAAAGGAAATCAAAAAATGGAGAAGGGAGAAAAAGGAAGCTTTGATAAATGCAATGAATCCAGAGTGGAATTTTTTGAATGAAAAGGTTAGGGATTAGTGCATCTTAGTTCGATGAGATTTCTCTCTGCCCCTACCTGTCGGTTGGATCGTTCGAAATGACAAAATAATTTAGAGAATGGTATCTTTTGTCATCTCGACGATAGGAGAGATCTCATCGAAATTCTTTACGTGAACTCACTCCACACTAAAAGTCTCTCCCTCTATCGCCAATTCGGCATTTTCAAAAATACTCCTGGTTTCCTCCAGCATGGGTTCGAGCTCTTTGTATCTGGTAGAGAAGTGGCCGATCAGTAGTTTGCTTACCTTGGCTTTTTTGGCGATTTCGCCAGCTTGTTTGGTGGTGGTATGATAGGTGGTGGCTGCACGGTCTCGCATGTCTTCCATGAAAGTAGCTTCGTGATAGAGTAAGTCTACTCCCATGATATGAGGAAGAATTGCTTCACTGTACTTCGTGTCCGAACAAAAGGCATAGGAGCAGGATCGGGCGGGTTCCATGGTATATTTCTTGTTGGCTAGAAGCACATTGCCGTCGTCATCCAGCACATCTTTGCCATCTTTGAGTGATATGATTTTGAGTGGAGAAATGTCCTTTTCCAGTAGCCCTTTTTTGATTCTTCTCTTTTTGGGTTTCTCTCGAAAAAGGAATCCAGAGCAGTCAATCCTGTGATTCAGCGGAAACGAATGTACGGTAAGATTTACGTTTTCAAACAAGAGCTGACTTTCTCCTGGTGTCCATTCTTTAAAATTGATTTTATAATTCAACGAAGACTGAGAGTACTTGAGCTGAATAGAAATGATCTCTTTGAGCCCTGGAGGCGCATAGATATTCAGTTCCTTTTTTCTTCCGTATAGGTGAAGAGAAGAAATCAGTCCCATCAAACCATAATAGTGATCACCATGCAAATGGCTGATAAAAATATGATCAATTCTTTGAGATTTAATTTTGAATTTCTTGAGTCTGGCTTGCGTGCCTTCGCCGCAGTCGATCAGGAAAGGCACCTGCATCATAGTGAGCAACTGTGAAGTCTGATGTCTATGATGCGCTGCTATGGCGGCATTGGAGCCTAGTATTTGTAAGGTAAATGACAATAAGAGTTGGTTTAGTTGATAGGTAGGTTGGTAAAGAAAGACCTAGTCTTCCTCGCTGCCCAATCCTTGCTCAAGCTCATTCATAAAGACAGCATCTACTGCTTCTTCTATAGTTGGGAGAATATCCAATACACCATCCAATTGAGAGATTTTAATCAATTTCATGGCATGATCAGAGACGCCTGAGAGAATGAAAGAACCCTCGGCCTCCGTGAATACACGGTTGCCCACCAAAATGGCACTTAACCCAGAAGAGTCAATGTACTTTACGTCAGACAGATCTACAATGATGTTTTTGATGCCCTGACCCTGAATGGTCAAGAATTCTGATTTGAGGTCTGGAGAAATGGTAGAATCCAATTTTTCCTCATCTACTTTTAGCGTATTGTATTTTTCTTGTCTGTCTAGTGTAAACTTCATAGTCTTTGATTTAAACTCACTGTAATTTAATCGATTTTTCAATGTTCGACTGAATGCGTGCTTCGATATCTTTAGTTGGCACGCGGTCGAATGTATCTCCAGTTATTTTTTCAAAAAGCTCAATGTAACGTTCTGAAATGGAGTTGATTTTTTCTTCAGACATGTCAGGTACGGTTTGTCCATCTTTGCCTTGAAATCCCTCGGAGATTAACCATTGACGAACAAACTCCTTCGAAAGTTGTCTTTGTGGTTCGTTTTTGTCCTGTAGTTCTTGATAAGTGTCCTGATAAAAGTAGCGTGAGGAGTCTGGCGTATGAATTTCATCTATCAAAATGATTTTGCCGTCATACATCCCAAATTCGTATTTGGTGTCCACCAAAATCAGACCTCTGTCGGCAGCCATTTCTGTTCCGCGTTGAAATAGTTTTTTGGTATAGTTTTCCAGCTGCACATATAGGCTCTCTTCTACAACCCCTTGAGCTAAAATTTCTTCTCTTGAAATGTCTTCATCGTGTCCTTCGTGAGCTTTCGTAGTAGGTGTGATGATTGGCTCTGGCAGTTTGTCATTTTCTTTCAAGCCCTCAGGTAAAGCCACACCACAAAGCTGTCTTTTGCCAGCTTTATATTCTCTGGCAGCATGTCCAGCGAGGTAGCCTCTAATCACCATTTCTACTTGAAAAGGTTCACATCTTTTGCCTATGGTTACGTTTGGATCTGGCACAGCCTCTACCCAGTTAGGTACAATGTCAGCTGTGGCTTCCAGAAAGCGTGCGGCGATCTGATTGAGTACCTGTCCTTTGTAAGGAATTGGTTCTGGAAGTACCACATCGAATGCAGAAATTCTGTCAGAAGCTACCATGACGAGTTGATTTTCAAACTCATATACATCGCGCACTTTGCCCGTGTATTTTTTGGTCTGTCCTTCGAATTTGTAGTTGGTAGATTTTAGCCCTTTTGTCATGGCGCAAAAGTACATAATAGAAACTTTTCTAAAGTTTCAAACTTTAGAAAAGTTGTTTGTGTTTAGTGTCATTCTAGGAACTCTTTTCCCCAAGAGAGGGTTATTCCCCCTTAGGAAAAAGGGGCGAGAGGGATTTGATAATGAATCGAATTATTTAATAGAAACCAACCGCCCAAACTTATAAATCTCCTTTTTCATAATCTCACCTTTCTTATCATAGTAAATCCACTCACCATTTTTCTCATTGCGGGTGTAGTGTCCAGTGATTTCAGAGTCTTGAGATTTGTGATACTTCTTATATTCACCATCCAGACGATCGAACTTATAGTTTATCTCTTCTGCTTTCTTGCCATTGCTGAAATAAACAGTGGCTACTCCATGTTTTTTGTCTTTTTGGTAATTCTCCTCTTTAGTGATATGTCCTTTCTCATCGTACTCAGTGCGTTTACCTTCCAACTTACCCAATTCGTAATTTTCTTTAATCACGAGATCTCCCTTAGAATTGAAATACCTCCAGGTACCTTCTTTAAAGTCATTCTTATACTGTCTGGTAGCAATGAGTTTACCTGATCTATTGTATTCTTCTGCCGTCCAGTTTTTTTCTTCATTAGAATAATTGGCCTTGATTTTCAATTCCCCATCTGGGTAGTAAGTAAAATTGGCGCCACTCATTTTATCATCTACAATGTTGAGTTTTTTCTCAAGACTCCCATCTTCGTAGTATGATTTAAACTCACCATTGCGCATGCCATTTTCGTATTGGCCTTGCATTTTGATTTGGCCATTGCTGTAGTATTTGACATAGTCTCCATGCAAAGAGTGATTGGATTGAGTGGCTTTGGTGTCCATCTGCCCATTTGGGTAGTAGCTAATCATAATCCCATCAATCACACCATACGTGTAGTTGATTTTTGATTTGGGCAAACCAGATTCGTAGTAGGTAATATTTAGCCCGTGTTGTTTGCCATTTTTGTAGTTGACTTCTTCTTTCAGAACACCTGAGGGGAAATATTCTTTGACTAAACCATCCGGTTTACCGTTTTTGAAAGCAGACGTGTTTTTGATTTTTCCTGATGGGAAGTAAGTGACCAATTCTCCAATAAGAGAATCATTTCTGAATTGAACTTCTTGGATCAAGTTTCCTTTCTGATCAAAGACTTCAGTGGTACCTTGTCTCAAGCCACTTTGATAGTTAGTCTTTCGCTGAGTAATGCCGTTTTCATAAAGATTCAAAAATTCACCTTCGCGCATACCATCTAGATATGTGCCTGTTACGATCACTTGACCAGATGGGCTAAACTTCTTATAAGGCCCCTCAAGTACGACAGTGTCTTTTTGAACCACGAAATACTCCTCCATTAATGCGGATTGTTCATTATCATAATAGGTTCTTATTTTTTCCTGTGCGGAAAGAAAGGAGAAGGGCGCTACTAAAATCAAAAAACAAATCGGGTACCTCATTAACTTTTCAAGCTGATTAATTGGAACTCAAGGGGTATAAATAAAAAAGACTTCAAACCTGAGTTTCCTCAAATCTAAAGTCTCTTACGCCGAATTACTTATTTTATTATGCTTTTTCTATCACGATAGCAGAAGCACCCCCGCCACCATTACAAATTCCGGCTACACCAATGTTGCCACCTTTCTCATGTAGCACGGAATTCAGCGTGGTGATGATTCTAGCGCCAGAGCATCCGAGGGGATGACCTAAGGCTACAGCTCCACCAAAAGCATTCACACTTTCAGGGTTTAAGTCCAATTCTTTCATATTGGCCAAAGCCACAGCTGAGAATGCCTCGTTGATTTCATAAAAGTCAACGTCAGATTTTTCAATGCCGGCATTTTTGATTGCCTTAGGGATCGCCAATGAAGGAGCTGTAGTAAACCACAGCGGTTCTTGTGCTGCATCAGCAAATCCTCTGATTTTAGCAACTGGCGTCAATCCTAGTTCTTCCATTTTTGTCTTGCTCATCAGGATCAATGCGGAGGCTCCATCATTGATGGTAGATGCGTTGGCGGCAGTAACCGAGCCGTCTTTATTGAATACTGGACGAAGGGAAGGAATCTTTTCAAATTTCACATTCTTATATTCTTCATCCTCAGACATCACGATAGGGTCGCCTTTTCTTTGGGGAATTTCTACTGGTACAATTTCATTTTTGAAAAGACCATTAGCGACAGAGTCAGCGATTTTCTTGTAAGAGTTGATCGCATATTCGTCTTGTGCTTCACGCGAAATGTTCATTTCCTTGGCTGTATTGTCAGCACAGCTACCCATTGGAAACTGGTGATAGGGTTCCCAAAGGCCATCGTGCATCAAGCCGTCAAGCAGTTGCCCGTGACCGTAGCCGTGGCCGTATCTTGCTTTAGGTACATAATACGGCACATTCGACATGCTTTCCATACCGCCCGCTACGATTACGTCAGCATGCCCAAGCATAATGCTTTGTGCTCCAAGCATCACAGACTTCATTCCTGAAGCACATACTTTGTTGATAGTAGTACAAGGCACATTGTATCCAATGCCAGCTCCTATAGCTGCTTGTCTTGCAGGTGCCTGACCAAGACCGGCAGACACTACATTGCCCATAAATACTTCATCTACAGATTCGGCTTTTACACCTGCTTTTTCTAGTGCGCCTGTGATCGCAATGGATCCGAGTTTGGTGGCAGTTAGGCTGGAAAGGCTTCCGCCAAAACTTCCAATGGGCGTTCTTACCGCCGATACTATATATACTTCTTGCATATGCTTACTGGGTTAATATTTTATACTTGTAAAAATAAAAAGGACAGGTGATTCCAAGGACAATAAGCAGCATTATTTGGATAAATAAGAATCCTCTCCTGACAAAAGTCCACCCTGAAGAATAATCACTAAATATTGGAAAATGCTAATAGGTATATTGAGTCTTATTATGCTAAAAAACGAAATAATGTATTTCCAATTGAGCTGGTATTAGCTAAGCCTTTAATGTTAAAGGCTCAATCGAAATCGAGCCATTTCATTGGTTCAACGAGAAAAATGAGACTATCACCGAGCTATATCTATTGTGGAATCAAATTGTTTTAGCTTGCCTTCAGGTTAGGTTGGTTAAGGCCTGTAGACAATGAGTTCGTTCGCGGATAGTTGTTTGCAGGCTTCTTTTTTTATCTCATTGAAGGATTGCCGGGCGTGCTGATTTATTCGAATGGTTGAGTAACTCTTTTATTTTCCGATCAAACAACTTCATTTTTCGATTGCCAACAAATAATTCTCCATTGATAATGAATGACGGAGTTCGATGTACGCCAGCTGCCAATGCCTCTTTACTCGTTTGTGAAATATTAATTTCAGTTTCATCTAATTTTAAGTGTAGCCGATCTGCCAATTCTCCAGCACTAAAAAGGCGGTCAGTGATTACCAGTTTCAAAAAGTTATTAAAATTGCCTTGCTCATGACTTAAATATGCCAATTTGATCAAAGACTCGTCCTCTGACTTTGAGGAACTAAGAAATCGGATGGTGAATTTCAGTACGTTTTTTTGAATATAAAGACTGTCTAATTCATGGAATGTGGAAGTGAAAAATTCATGACAATAAGGGCAATCAAATTTTGAGTACATGATGATCGAGATGGGGGCGTCTTTGTTCCCTAAGGTGATATCATTTGCAGCTAGTTGCGAAATTTTCTGAAGTCCAGAATCGATTCTTTGGCTGTATAGTAATTTATTGGTATTAAACAGTTTTTCGGAAATTTCATCCAATCTATTGATGCCAAAGATGGCTAGTGCTATGAGGATCAATATTTGAATTTGAAGAATGGCAAGAATCCAAGGTTTAATTTTCATTGCTACTTTGATTTAAGTGGTATTTTTCAAATCCCGAAATGGATGGGTGATAGCCGGTTGTTTCTAAGAGTAAATCAGTTACTTTTTTTGCAATATTCATACAAGTAGGGAGGCTCATGTTGTCGGAATCTAAAGTGAGTTTAAAGAGCTCCCCATCGCCGTTTTTGACATACAATTTTGGGTTATTTTCTGAGTTTAATTTAAACATACCAATCCTTTTAATAGCCTCTAAAGGCAAAGTAGATTGATTTTCCATTATATAGGCAAGGAGACCAAACGACATAGTCTTTTGTTTCTCGGAACTCATCCGATTAACTGATTGAGCACTATTTGTTGCCAAGAGATACAGCACACTATCTATTCTTATAATGACAATGTTTTTGCAACAATTGTCTTGATATTCAAATAGAACAGCTGTGATTTGTTGGCCCAGTTTTGATGTGTCTTCGAACTTCGTAAAAGCTTGATTTACTATTTCAAAAAAAGAAGAGCTATGAGGTTCCTTTTTTTTTCTGACATCATCGGCATTTGGAATTTTATCGGTTCGAAAAGCATATATGCCGACCACAAGCAGCATTATTGATATACTAGACACTACAATGAAAGGAGATCTATTTTTCATCGAGTACAATTTCCAAAAACGGTTGATTCTATGGGTTCAAGAATCTTTTTGTGATGTTTTTTATACAGATTTTGTTGATTGTCCGAAAGTGCCACTTTGCCTTCGCCAGACTTGCCTTCTCGTATAAACTGATTGAACACCTGATGTTTTTCTTTTGGCTGGTTGCCAAATTTATCTTCATGCATTTTCATCGTTTCAAAACTACTCAAGTGCAGAGCCCTTTGAATTTGATCCTCGCTTGATTTTATATTGCAGAATTCTATGATTCGCTGAATTTCATTTTCCTTCTTTTCAATTAAGTCCTCATATCTTATATAGAGAATAGGGAATTTATTTTTGTTTTTGAGCCAAGACTTTGAGTATTTGAACCAACTTTTGGATTTGATAAATGAGTCTACAAATTTATCGAATTTCAGATCCTTATTGTTGTAGTTTTTATTTTGGTGATAGAGAGATACCGAAACGTCCATGCCATCCCGATATACAAAAATGAAACGTCCCTTCGTTTTTTTATCAAATTCCTCATAATTATCATGGGATTTGATAATTCGAGGAGAAGGTAGGTCTATTGGGTCTTGTCTTCTAAATGAAGCATTCCTAATCCAAGGTGAGACATCATATATATGATCAAAATCCAGTCCTCCTTCGGTAGTTAATTGATAGAGAATCATTTGAGTCAGCGTAGTTCCTGATTTTGGGTGTGTCACTACGTAAATATCCTCATCTCTTTCACCAAAAATCATCTTGTACTGCATAAACTTCAGACGGTCTGCAGCTCTGGAGATTTTTTTACTAACGACTCGAAACGGTCTGCTGATTCTTAATAGGATTTCAAAAAGGACACCCAACCCTTTATACTCAGTAGAATCTTTAATGTTCATTGGTGATGTAATCCAACTGAATCAGGAATTGTTTCAGGCTAGAAGCGCTTACTGATTCAGTTGAACAAGTTTTATCCACAGTCAGCGTCGTATTCATCTTGTACATAGTCCTTGAATTCATTCCATGACGCATCATACTCGTCAAGTAACCTTTTGGTGGAACCATCATCCTCACAATAGCTGTACCGTTCTCCATCATACCTCCACGAGCAGCACTCCTCATTGTCTTTTTTGCAAGAACTCAAGCCTCCAGTGGTGACTACAGCGCCTAGAATAATAGCAGTTAATCTGATTAATAATTTCATAATTAATAAGTTTAGTTCGCCTACTCTTATCGATTTTCAGTACCTCGCCTTGCTTTTATTGAGATGAATTGTCAAGGTTTTTCATCATAAATCCAGTTAAGATTGGGTTTAATGAATTTTATTTTGAATGCCACATTCAATTTAATTAATTTTTTATTTCACTTCCATGATTACGTTCTGTATTAATCAAAAATACCTAATATTAGGTATTATCAAATCCTTGACAAGCAGTATTATTATAGAACATCACCTTATGAGCTTTTGAGTCGAACCACGACACAATGGATCAGGACTGAATATTGCCTATCTGGTCTCAGCGAGATGCTTTTCGGAAGTTTGTTTCTCTACAAAGTGAGTCTTTGGAATCAGTCACCGAGAAAATGCTCCTATTCGCCGAGTTGCTGATGGGAAGAAAATGAATAACCCTATCTTGCCTTCAGGTTAGGTTGGTTAAAGCCTGTAAGCATCGAGTACGCACGCGGAAAGAGGTTTGCAGGCTTCCTTTTTTTATCAGAGTCCACGATCTGGATGCAAGCAGAAGAGCTTATGGGCTCCATCTAAAAAGAACCTCACAGGTTTGCAATTCAAAAAATCCGTTACGACTATCGCTCCATATCAGTTGAAATTTCCCGTTCGCTTTGGCTACAATATTTAGATAATGCCCACCTCCAGGAAATTTATTAGCCACATCACCATTGGATTCACTTCTGGGGCTGGTGCTGATTTTGGTGATTCGTGCAGGTTTTGAAAAACTCATCCCACCGTCTATCGAGTAGCTGAAATAGACATCGTACTTTTCTTGATTTGGATTGTGTTGACTATCCACCCAGGATATACCAACTACCCCTTCCTTATTCGTGACAATCGAAGCAACCATGGCTTTTGAAGGTAAACCATTTTCAAATTGATCCACTCGAACATCTGTGCTCCAGGTTTCACCTTTATCTATAGAATAATTGAGCCAAACGCCATCTGCAGCTCTCAAAAAATATATCTGATTTCTAAATTTTGACAGCGGACTCGTATCTGCTGTCATTCTCATATAGCCTCTGCTCCCTCCTGGACGAGTGGTAATCAAATGTTTGGGAGAGAGAACTTTGGCTCTAAGGTCATAAGATTGCACCCATGCCTTTCGTAAATAATGTGAAGAGGGTATTAGAATAGTGTCGTCTGAGAGTATAACTGGTTCACAAAAATTGAGTCGAACACCTTGACTCGGAACAAGGGTAATTTCATTAAAAGAACCATTCCCTGTTCTTTGATAAAGGATCACATCAGCACTCATGTCATCTTTGAATCTCACTGTGGTGAAGAAGAAGTTGTTTTTGAACCCTGTGATTTTGGTGCCGTCGTGCCCATGGTTAGACTTAAAAGTTTGAACCTCATCTTTCCAGCTTTCTCCGCCGTTGTCAGAACTAAAAAACTGAATGGGGAATTGGTGTTTGAAACTGCCAGAAGTGCCCAGCCAACTCATGGCCGTTTGCCCATCAGGTAATATGGCTGTCCATGGATCATACCCCCAGTAGTCATGTGGAGTTTCTTTCCATGTCTGACCACCATCTTTGGATACAAAACTAGACAGTCTCGCACTTTGGTATGGCTGATTGATATTGGTAATGATCATGGCTGCCGCCAACAAATGCAAACTGTCACTGGGGTGTGCTGACAAATGTGGTTCTACTATAGGAAGGCCTTTGAATTGCGAATGAATAGTGACCGTCTCCCCAACCATAACCGAGGAAACGGTCTTAAGTTCTGCTTGCGAAAAGCAAAGCCTATTTGTGAAAAAACAAACTACCAATAGAACCATTTGAGTATGAAAAATCTTTTGCATAACAATGGATTAAAACGATTCTTTTTGCAACCTTCTGGCTTTGATGACGGCTATTGGGTTAGGTTTATTTTCAATAGCAAAACTTACTTCACCTTGGCCTATCATTGGATGATTGACCGTGCCCTTGAGAAATGATTTATTTGATTTTTTAATTACCCAATTGCCTGATTTTTCTAATTCCTTCTGAACCAGCAGCTTGATCTTTTCAGCGCTCATTTGCTCAGTTAAATGGTATCTGCATTCCCATTCATCTTGATTGCCTTGCGAATAAAAAAAGTCGATGGCAAAGAGCTGTGTCAGTGTTTGAATATGACTCATGTAGTTAATAGCCAGTTGGCTTCTGGCATAGTCATGTTCACGCTTCCAGGGATATTCCATGTGATTGGCGATTTCTTGTGCTCTACCCACTCCATAAAACTTCGAAACTACTTGAAACGAAGCATCAATACCTGAGGATAGACCTGCAGAGGTGACAATCTGCCCATTGTCCGTATATTTTACATTGTTTAGCACTTCAGACTTTGGATATTGAGATGCAAGTCTTGGGATGAGTCCAGCGAAAGTAGTGGACTTCTTATCATTCAATAATCCGGCTTCACCTAAAAAGAATGAGCCACTGCAGACGGAAAGAATTACTTTGGTTGAATCTTTTCTTTCTTTTAAAAAATTGACTACTTCTTGGTCAGCAGGATTGCTCTCAGCTAGTCCACCTCCAGGGAGTACTAATATGTCAACAGCAGGCAGGGTTTTAATACTGTGGTCGGGCATCAATTCTACGTTCATTCCTATTCGAGTCATCTCCTTTTGTTTTCCAAAAGTGATGATATTGAATCCAGCATGCTCAAACACTGAAAGTGGTCCAGATACATCCATGACGTCTGCGCCATGAAATAAAAAGATACCAACTGATGGTCTTGGCGTTGGCTGGTTTGCCCTCTCTAGACTCGGCATGGTGGGTCTAAATTCCATTTGACAGGCGCTGCAAATGCTAGAGTTGGCGAAGTATTTTCCATCCTCAGAGCAACCACAGGGGCTACAGAAGTAAATGATTTGGTCTTGGGGCAGGTCGCCTTCAATGGCCTTTTGAGCTAAAGTTGAGTGGTGCCAAATGAGGAGTAATAGCATGTATTTTAAGCTTTTCATAACCTTTAAGTTTTAGGCTACAAGAAGCAATGGTTTGTGATCAATTACTTGTACAATATTGCTGTTTTGATGAACGGTTTAGGCTTGTTTGGTGATTTGCTTTGAAGGTGCTACGCCTTCTATTTTTTTAAAAGATTTAAGAAAATGACTGTGGTCATAGAATCCTACCTGATGTGCAGCTTGAGAAATGGGATGGTGAGGTAGTAATGCTTTGGCCTTTTCTACTCGTATATTCCTGAGATACTGGAAGGGTGCGATGCCAAATTGTTTTTTAAACTGGCGTAAAAAATGATAAGGGCTTAAGTGACATACTTCTGCAATTTGATTGAGCGTTAGATTTTTGTTGTAATGCTCATGCAAAAAATCTTGAGCCAATCTCAAGGGAATTTTTGATTGCGTCCCAGGCGATTTCTGGTGGTTACTTGTCAACGTAATCAAGATTCCGGTAAGGTTACTTTCAAAACGCAAATGATTATTGTGCCTAAGGCTAGCAATTAATGAATTCATCATGTGCGTAATTTGAGCGCAATAAATAGGCTGTATGTCAAAATGAAAATCACCTTTACGAGGGATTTCATTTTTCTCATGAAATGAATGAATAAAGCTTTGATCCAAGCGAATCGTATGAAATTTCAAATACTCATGGTTCAATGAATTGCCCGCATGCAATTCACCTGGATTGATCACCAGTAAGCCATTTTGACCTACTTTGTATTTTACTGATTCTGTGAAACCTTCATTTACTCCCTCCTCGATCAGCTGGATCGTATAGTGATCATGGAAATGTTTGGGAAATTGATGGTCTCGATAGGAGGTAGTACTGATAGATACACCCTTAGGTAGTTGTTTTTGAAAGTACTGGGTGTGAATGATTTGAGCCATATCTCTCAAACGTGTGATATCATGTCAAGTTTGACCGCTCATGTAATTGTCAAATCTCACTCAATCTAAGCAATGCCTTATCTTTAATAATGCTTTGAACGGGACGCCTTTCTATTTTGGACTCTAGCCAAGAGATAATGTCGAAGTAGATAAATGCGCGTCGTTCGTATGGGTCTTTTGCAAGAGGTATGAGATTTTCACGCAAGGCACGAAAGCGCTTGACCAATTCTTCTTGCGTGATATTGGTTTTCAATCGTACCAGGAAATTGAGGATGTATTTTTGATATAGGTGCAGGTCTTCTTTTTTCAACAAAAAACGGTAGGTAGATCGCACGTAATATTCGATCAATTCCATATTGTTCAGTTCGTAGTGAGCAATCAAATTGAGTATTCGCGCAAAGCCATGAATGTCCTCCCTCAAATCCACCTCCTTTGAATTTATGATTTGATTAAGCCAATAAATGGCCGTTTGATAATTGTCATTACCAAAATAAAGACAAGCCGTTTTGTAGAATAGAATCACTTTGGAGTGCATGTCGATCTGACTGATAAACTGCTCCATACCAGGCTTGATGCGCTCCATTAATTTGACACCTCGTTCGAAATCCCCCATTAAAAACAAGCGATTAAACTCATGCACGAACGTATACTTCAAAAGCTTCATTCTGATGTTCTCGTTCAGCTGTGCAGAAGGTAAATTATTGAGTGCTCTAAGCTCGCGGGTGGTCGCTTGAAACTCTCTATATTTCAAAAGTTTGTTTTGAGCTATCAATAGGTTGTTCAGGCTATTGATGTAGGCTTCTAGCATGGAGTTGATCAGGGCTTTATTTTTGTTGAAGAGATTCACCAATTTATTGGCATATTGAAATCCCTTCTCAAAATCTTGTAAGAAGAAGTAGTAGCCTGTATACAAATTGTACAAGCTGATTTTTTCACTGTTGGACAGTTCTTCTTCTACAAATACGGGCAAGGAAGCTGCAAATACATTTTGAATTTTGTTATAATCACTTTCGCTCCTTATAAAGCCAATTTTTTGGTATAATGAATGAAGTTTTACTTGCAGGTTAGAAAAGGAATTGATGTTATTGATCCGATTGTTGACTCGTTGTACATCCGCAATAATATCATTGGTTCTTGCTACATTTTCTTTTCCTGAAGTATGGAAAAGCACTTGTTTTTCCCACTTTAGTATTTCCAACTGCATTTCTAAATTACCACCCTTGACTGCTATTTTTTTCACCTTTTTGATTACCTCAGCGCATTGTTTGTAGAGCCCCTTGTTAAACAAAATTTCTGCATGGTCGATCATGTCTCGAATTTTGATGTTGGGCAGGGTGTTGGAATTATAATCTCTGAGCGCATTTAGAATTTTGGTGTACAAATGGGCTTTCATATTTGAAAGCTGAGAAGGCTTAATTGTGGCATCCTTTTTTAGTACTTCATCATCATCAAAAACCGACTGACTTTCTATGATATTAAATAGCCTAGAGAATTTTTTTTCTTCAGCATTTACCATTGAGAGCTTAAAATAGCGCTTTTCACTTTTCTTTAGTGATTTGATCAAATGGAATAATGCGTCTGACCTCTCTTTAGACATTGTAATTAAAATTATGTTTAATGAGCAATTAAGTCAATTAATGAGTAAAAATACAATTTTTAGAAATCGTAATTAAATAAATAATAGGCATTTTTTAGCGAATTGTCGCTATTTAGTTTTGTAACCAGAATTAAATGAGAACTATGGACAATCGCATACACATATTCGATACAACACTACGTGATGGGGAACAAGTGCCAGGTTGCAGACTAGACACCAAAGGCAAACTCTTGATTGCCGAGCAATTAGAGCATCTTGGAGTAGACATCATAGAAGCTGGATTTCCTATTTCCAGCCCAGGTGATTTCGAATCTGTTTCAGAGATTTCAAAATTAGTAAAAGATACAACCGTTTGTGGTTTGACCCGAGCAGTACAAAAAGATATAGAGTGCGCAGCTGAAGCACTGAAACATGCCAAGCGACCAAGAATCCATACGGGTATTGGTACTTCTGATCAGCACGTGTTCACCAAAATCAAAACCACTAGAGAAGATATCATTGCCAGAAGTAAGCAAGCAGTCAAGTGGGCTAAAAATTTTGTAGATGATGTGGAGTTCTATGCAGAGGACGCCGGAAGAACGGAAAATGCCTTTTTGGCTCAAGTCATTGAAGCTGCTATTTCTGAAGGTGCTACTGTGGTCAATATTCCTGATACTACAGGATATTGTCTGCCAGAGGAATATGGTGCTAAGATCAAGTACTTGATAGACAATGTAAAAGGAATTGAAAATGCGATCATTTCTACCCACTGTCACAATGATCTGGGTTTGGCTACAGCCAATTCGATAGCAGGTATCCAAAACGGTGCGCGTCAGATTGAATGTACCATCAATGGCATAGGAGAGAGGGCAGGCAACACTTCACTCGAAGAAGTAGTGATGATCATGCGCAAGCACAACTGGATGAAATCTGATACAGAGATAGATGCAACACGTTTGAATGCAATGTCAAGATTGGTTTCAGAAACCATGAGAATGCCTGTGCAGCCTAACAAGGCAATTGTGGGCAGCAATGCCTTTGCTCACTCTTCGGGTATTCACCAAGATGGAGTGATCAAAAATAGAGACAATTACGAAATCATTGACCCTGCAGAAGTGGGTGTAGATGAGTCTTCCATTGTGTTGACGGCAAGAAGTGGAAGGGCTGCATTGAACTACAGAGTGGAAAAACTCAATGTAAATCTTACCAAAGAAGAACTAGAAAAAGTCTATCACGAATTCTTGAAGGTGGCAGACAAACATGATGTAGTGGATGACAAATTGCTTAAAAGCATGTTGAGCGAGTATTTGATGACTAATGTAGAAATGTAGCAGATGGATAATTACAACAATAAAAATAACCCAGAAAAAGAAAATCAACAGTTGGAAGCCTTACAAGAGGAGTTTGAAATGGACAAAAAGGCATTGAATGCCAGAGTCTTTTTGGCTTCATCACAATGTAGGGGAACCAACGAGAACTTTTTGTATGCCTTTGGCTGCGAATAAAAATTAGGGTAAACGTCATTCAGCAATGAATGGCTTTTTTAATAAGTAATTAATTAGAGAATTAGATTAAACGTGGAAGCAAAAACATTATTTGATAAAATCTGGGATGCTCATGTGGTGAGCGAGATCGAGGGGGGGCCAAGTGCCATATATATTGATTGTCATTTGATTCACGAAGTGACGAGTCCACAGGCTTTTGCAGGAATTGAGAAAAGAGGTGTGCCAGTGTTTAGACCAGATCAAACATTCGCGACACCTGATCACAACGTGCCAACTGAAAATCAACACCTACCAATTCAAGATGCTTTATCAAAATTTCAGGTAGATAAACTGACTGAAAATTGTGAAAAGCATGGCGTGTCACTATATGGATTGAATCACCCTTACCAGGGTGTGGTGCACGTGGTAGGGCCGCAATTGGGATTGACTCAGCCAGGCATGACGATCGTATGTGGTGATAGCCACACTTCTACGCATGGCGCTTTTGGTGCGATTGCTTTTGGTATTGGAACCAGCGAGGTAGAAATGGTTCTGGCTTCTCAGTGTATCATGCAGCCTAAGCCTAAGAAAATGAGAATCACCGTAAATGGTGATTTGGGAGCGGGTGTTACAGCCAAAGATTTAGTGCTTTACATCATTTCAAAAGTGACTGCTGGTGGCGGAACAGGCTACTTCATTGAGTATGCAGGCTCAGCCTTCGAAAAGCTTTCTATGGAAGGCAGAATGACGGTTTGTAACATGAGTATTGAAATGGGCGCCAGAGGCGGATTGATTGCTCCAGACGAAACTACCTTCGAATATGTCAGAGGAAGAGAAAATGCACCTAAGGGTGCTGATTTCGACAGGGCTGTTGAAGAATGGAGAAAATTGAAAACTGATGATGGTGCTGTATTCGATAAGGAATTGGAATTCGATGCAGCAGACATCGAGCCTATGATCACGTATGGGACTAACCCAGGTATGGGCACGAAGATCAAATCTTCTATTCCAGCATTGTCTGAGATTGAAAAGTCTGAACAGGAGTCATTCCAAAAGTCTATGAACTATATGGGATTCTCTGATGGAGATGTATTGGTAGGCAAGCCAATAGACTATGTCTTCGTTGGTAGCTGTACAAATGGACGTATTGAGGATTTAAGAGAAGTTGCGGCCTTTGTGAAAGGCAAGCAAAAAGCTGAAAACATTACGGCTTGGATTGTGCCAGGTTCTAAACAAGTGGAGAAACAAGCACAGGAAGAAGGTTTGGTAGAAGTACTAGAAGAGGCAGGTTTCAAATTGAGACAGCCAGGTTGTTCGGCTTGTTTGGCCATGAATGATGATAAGGTGCCAAAAGGGAAATACGCAGTTTCTACCTCAAACAGAAACTTTGAAGGTCGACAAGGGCCAGGCTCTCGAACCTTATTGGCTAGCCCATTGACTGCAGCAGCAGTAGCTGTTGCCGGGAAAATTGTAGATCCTCGTGAACCTGTAAACGTTTAATCAGATGGCATTAGAAAAATTCGAAAAAATAAATTCATCGGCAGTTCCAGTAGCTACCGAAAATGTAGATACAGATCAAATCATACCAGCAAGATTCTTGAAGGCAACGACCAGAGAGGGTTTTGGTGAAAACCTTTTCCGTGATTGGAGATACGATGGAGATGGAAATGAAATTCCAGACTTTCCATTGAATGACAAGAAATACTCAGGTACCATCTTGGTCGCTGGAAAAAACTTTGGTTGCGGATCGAGTCGTGAGCACGCTGCTTGGGCAGTTCATGATTATGGATTCAAAGTAGTAGTATCTAGCTTCTTCGCAGATATTTTTAGAAACAACTGCCTGAACAATGGCGTGTTGCCAGTTCAAGTTTCAACTGAATTTGCAGAAAAAGTATTTGCTGCAATTGCAGCCGATCCTAAGACACAATTTGAAGCAGATCTAGATACACAGACATTCACTATTTCTTCTACAGGTGATTCGACTTCGTTCGAAATCAGTCCATACAAGAAAGAGTGTTTGCAAAATGGATACGACGATATTGATTATCTAATCTCTCTAAGAGATAAAATAGAAGCATACGAAGTAGCGCGAGCTTAATGAAAGTAGAAATCCTAGATACTACCCTTCGAGATGGCGAACAAACGTCTGGTGTAGCTTTTACTGAAAGTGAAAAGCTAACCCTCGCCCAACTTATCATAGATGAGCTGGGCGTGGATCGTTTGGAGATTGCCTCTGCACGTGTGTCAGAAGGTGAATATCGTGGAGCTCAACATATATTGGATTGGGCGAATAGCCATGGACACGGTCACAAAATCGAAATTCTTGGTTTTGTAGATGATGGCAAATCATTGGACTGGATTAAAGAAGCCAACGGGCAGGTGATGAACCTGTTGACCAAAGGCTCTTTGAAGCATTGCCAGGCGCAATTGAGGAAGACACCTGAAGAGCACTTGGCAAATATTGCTGAAACTATAGCCTACGCAGACGAATTAGGAATAGCCGTCAATGTCTATCTCGAAGATTGGTCTAATGGCATGATCGATTCTCCAGAGTATGTCTACCAAATGGTAGAAGGTCTGCAAAAAACCAGTGCGAAAAGAATCATGCTACCAGATACGTTGGGCGTACTCAATCATCAAGATGTCAGGAAGTATTGTTCAGAAATGGTGAAACGTTTCCCAAATGTTCATTTCGACTTTCATGCCCACAATGATTATGATCTTTCTGTAGCCAATGTATTTGAAGCATTGAAAGCTGGAATGAGAGGCATTCATACGACATTGAATGGATTGGGAGAAAGAGCTGGAAATGTGCCGCTATCAAGTGTAGTGGGTATCATGAAAGATCACCTCCACTTAGAAGTGAATCTGGATGAAACCAAGCTATACAAAGTAAGTAAGGTAGTGGAAGCCTTTTCTGGCGTGCGAATTCCAGCCAACAAACCATTAATTGGTGAATTTGTTTTTACACAAACTTCTGGCGTGCACGCAGATGGAGACAGCAAAGACAATTTATACCAGACGGCCTTAGAGCCCACTCGATTTGGAAGGTCATACACTTATGCCTTGGGCAAACTTTCGGGCAAGTCCAACATTCTAAAAAATTTGGAAGAGTTAGGTATCCAATTGTCCAATGATGAGACAAAAAAAGTCACTGAGCGAATCATTGAGTTGGGCGACAAAAAGGAAAGCATCACGCAGGAGGATTTGCCATTTATTGTCAATGACGTGTTGGGCAATTCAGTTTCTGATCCTACAGTTGAGATTTTAAATTATTCACTGTCAGTGGCAAAAGGATTGAAGCCCTCGGCCACCATTTCGGTAAGTCTTGACGGTATTGTGCAAGAAGAAACAGCACCTGGTGACGGGCAATATGATGCATTCATGAATGCGTTATTGAAGATCTACGCTACAGTAGGAAGAACCTTCCCGAAGTTGGTGGATTACGAAGTAAGAATACCACCTGGAGGCAATACTGACGCATTGGTGATGACGACTATTTCATGGAATTGGAATGGAAAAATATTGAAAACCAAAGGGCTAGACCCTGACCAAACCGTGGCGGCTATTAAGGCGACCACACGAATGTTGAACATAGTAGAAAGTAAAGAAGTAAAAGAATATGCAGTTTAAAATAGCTACCCTTCCTGGAGACGGAATCGGACCTGAAATAGTAGAACAGGCAGTCAAAGCCATGAAATCAGTGGGAGAGGTATTCAACCATGAGTTTGATTTTCAGTACGCAGAAGTAGGTGCTTCAGCGATTGATAAAGTAGGAGAGCCGTATCCAGAAGCTACACACAATCTATGTATGGAGTCAGATGCCGTGCTATTTGGTGCTATAGGCGACCCTAAATATGACAACGATCCATCTGCTAAAGTTCGTCCAGAACAAGGTTTGTTGAAAATGAGAAAATTGTTGGGCTTGTATGCCAACATCCGTCCGGTAGTGACTTTTCCTTCCTTGAACTACAAGTCTCCGTTGAAAGAAGAAATTGTTGAAGGTTCTGATTTTGTTGTAATTCGTGAGTTGACTGGTGGCATCTACTTTGGAGAGCCAAGAGGTAGATCTGAAGATGGAAATACTGCTTTTGATACTTGTGTTTACAAAAGAGAAGAGGTCGAAAGAATCTTGGAATTGGCGTACGAATATGCGGCTAAGAGAAGAAAACATTTGACGGTAGTTGACAAAGCTAATGTTTTGGGAACCTCAAGGTTGTGGAGAGAAGTAGCTCAGAAAATGGAGAAAGAACACGCGGATATCCAGACAGAATATATGTTCGTGGATAACGCAGCCATGCAGTTGATTCAATGGCCAAAGAAATTTGACGTGATGGTCACTGAGAATATGTTTGGTGATATTCTTTCTGATGAAGCAAGTGTGATTACAGGCTCTATGGGCTTGTTGCCATCGGCTTCAGTAGGGGTGCATACTTCAGTGTTTGAGCCGATCCACGGATCATATCCTCAGGCCACTGGAAAGAACATCGCGAATCCTATTGCTACTATTCTTTCAGCGGCTATGTTGTTAGAATCATTGGATCTGATGAAGGAAGCAGAAGCGATAAGAAATGCAGTAAATCAAGTAATCGAAGAGAGCTACTTGACAGAAGATTTGAATAGTGACAATGCAAAATCTACTACAGAGGTAGGAGATAAAATAGCCGAACTGATTCGTGCAAATAGCACAGTATTAGAAGGTTAGATAAAATAGTATCAAAAATTGACTAAAATGCTAGGATGATGAAAATGAAATGTTCTACCTTTGGAATTCGAAAGAACAACAAAAATGAAGAACATTATTGTCATAGCATTAGCGATTATTACTGAGGTCACAGTCACCTCAGGTCGGGAATGATATGCAATAGTATAAAACGATATTCTAAAGCGTCATTCCCAACAGGATGGCGCTTTTTTTATGTGTGCGCCGAAGTGAATTGAGAAATTCACGGAGGATTATACCCAAATGTTGACCCAAAAAATGATAACGACTATTGTCACAGTATTAGCCATCGTGATTATTACCATTATTGGTGATACGTGAGAGAGGTATATAAGAACTAAATGATTCTAAAGCCTTTCTCCAATGAGAAAGGTTTTTTTTATGACAAGAATCGAACAAAAGAAATTATTAACTAAAGAGATAGACTATGTATTACAACGAAAACTCGATCCTTTTCCTAGACGGACAGTGGGTAAAAGCATCAGAAGCAAAAGTTGACTTGTTTAGCCAGACCATGCACTATGGCAATGGCGCCTTTGAAGGTATCCGCTCGTACGCTGGTGCAGCCGGACCCAATGTCTTCAAGGCCAAGGAACATTTCGAAAGACTAAAATACTCAGCAGAAAAAATGGGTATCAAAATCAGCCAGTCCGTCGATGAGTTGGTCAAAGTCTCTTATGAGTTATTGGATAGAAATGGATTGAGCAATGCTTACATCCGCCCAATGGTTTACCTCGGAGCCAATATGAAATTGCTTTCTTGTGGAGAAGTTCATGTGATGATGGCCGCTTGGGATTGGCCTCCATACCTAGGTGACGAAGCCTTGAAAGTAATGATTTCCTCCGTGGAAAGACCAAATCCAAAATCCATTCCTGTAGACGCCAAGGTAACTGGCAACTACACCAATTCGATCATGGCATCTAACGAAGCCAAGCGAAATGGTTATGACGAAGCCTTGTTGTTGGATTCAGAAGGGTATGTTGCTGAAGGCTCTGGTCAGAACTTCTTCTTTGTGAAGGACGATGTGATCTATACGCCACCACTTGGAAACATCCTACCTGGAATCACCAGGGCGACCATCATTGAGTATGCCATGGAATTGGGATACCCAGTAGTAGAAAAGCTATTCAAGCCTGAAGAAATGAAAGGTGCTGAAGTAGCCTTCTTCACGGGTACGGCAACAGAAGTGGCAAGTATCAAATCGATTGACGATATGGAATTTGCTGCAGATTGGAAAGAAACTGTCGCTTATGATTTGTTCTTGATGTATCGTCAGCGTGTCAGCAATGCCGAACTGAGTGAATTCACTTTGGTTTGATTGGAACCAAGAGCCAAGATATAAGAGCGAAGAAAAAATATCAATTAGAAAAAAGAGAATATCAAAAGGCAAGCAATCAAGTTATGATTCTTGTCTCTAGTATCAAAATAGTATGAGTTTAAATAAATACAGCAAAACGATCACTCAAGACCCTTCACAGCCGGCATCACAGGCGCAGTTGTACGCCACTGGCTTGACTGAGGAGGACATGAAAAAAGCACAAGTTGGGATCGTGAGTACAGGATTTGAAGGCAACCCTTGCAACATGCACCTCAACATTCTTTCACACCAAGTGAAAAAAGGTGTTCGTGAAGCTGATCTGGTAGGATTGATCTTTCACACCATAGGTGTAAGCGATGGGATATCCAATGGTACAACTGGGATGAAATACTCTTTGATCTCTAGAGATATCATTGCTGATTCTATCGAAACTGTAGTTAATGCACAGTTTTATGATGCAGTGGTTCCTGTAGTCGGATGTGATAAAAATATGCCTGGTTCTATCATGGCTTTGGGTCGATTGAATCGACCAGGACTGATGGTATATGGCGGTACAGTAAGACCAGGTAAATGGAAGGGTGAAGACTTGAATATCGTTTCGGCATTTGAGGCTTATGGCCAAAAATTAGCCAACAATATCTCGGATGAAGATTATAATGGCATCATCAAAAACTCTATTCCTGGCCCTGGAGCTTGTGGTGGAATGTATACGGCCAATACGATGTCTTCGGCTATCGAAGCCATGGGTATGAGTTTACCGTCTTCTTCTTCTAATCCTGCGGAAAGTGAAGACAAAAAACAAGAGACCTATAGAGTAGGACAAGCCGTAAGGCACTTGCTTGAGCAAGACTTGCGTCCGAGAGATATCATGACTAAAGATGCATTCGAAAATGCCATTCGGATCATAATGATTTTGGGTGGGTCTACCAATGCTGTGCTTCATTTGATCGCCATGGCGAAATCTGTAGATGTACCGATTGGTCTAGACGATTTCCAAAGAATCTCTGACAGTACGCCGTTTATTGCTGACTTGAAACCTAGTGGTAAATATTTGATGGAAGATCTTCATTTTGTGGGCGGTGTTCCAGCTGTGATGAAAGCTTTATTGCACGAAGGATACTTGCACGGCGACTGTATGACTGTGACTGGCAAGACCTTGGCGGAAAATATTGAAGAAGGACCGTCATTGAAAGAAGGACAAAAGATCATTCACTCTTTCTCTGATCCGATTAAACCATCTGGTCATCTACAAATCTTGTATGGCAATCTGGCACCTGAGGGGTCAGTGGCAAAAATTACTGGTAAGGAAGGTGAGTATTTCGAAGGACCAGCGAGATGTTATGATGATGAATTCGAAGCCATCATTGGGATTGGTAAAGAGGTGAAGAAAGGAGAAGTGATCGTGATCAGACAATCTGGACCTAAAGGGGCTCCGGGTATGCCAGAAATGTTGAAGCCAACCAGTGCGGTAATGGGCGCAGGACTAGGTAAAGATGTGGCATTGATTACGGATGGCCGATTCTCAGGTGGGTCTCACGGTTTTGTGGTAGGTCACGTCACGCCAGAATCTCAAGAAGGAGGCCCATTGGCGTTGGTGAAAGATGGTGACATCATTAGCATAGATGCGGTGAAAAACGAAATGAACCTTAAAATATCTGATGAAGAAATGGCAGCAAGAAAAGCCGCTTGGAAGCAACCAGCATACAAAGCCAAAAAAGGAATATTAAAAAAATATATCAATCAAGTAGCATCAGCTTCAGAGGGCTGTGTAACTGACGAATAATTTAGACGACAGTCAATAGTCTATGGTCTGTGGACTATAGACTATTGACAATAAAGTAATACTAGATTCTTGAACCAAGTTGATAAAAAGTCTTGAATCTAAAATCTTGAATCTATCAAAATGAACACATCGACACTAGAATTGGAAGAAAAACCAAAACAAGGCACGAAACGATTGACAGGGTCTCAGGCATTGCTTGAGTGCTTGCTTGCCGAAGGCGTGGAAACGCTTTTTGGATATCCAGGTGGAGCCATCATGCCAGTCTATGATGAATTATATAAGTACGCAGACCGACTCAATCATATCTTGGTTCGTCATGAGCAAGGTGCTGCACATGCCGCGCAAGGATTTGCAAGGGTCAACGGGAAAACGGGAGTTTGTATGGCTACTTCAGGGCCAGGCGCTACCAATTTGATCACAGGCATAGCAGATGCTCAAATTGATTCTACGCCTATGGTTGCCATCACAGGTCAGGTGTTTTCTCATCTTTTGGGTACGGATGCCTTTCAGGAGACAGATGTAATTGGGATTTCTATGCCAGTGACTAAGTGGAATTTTCAGGTAACTAAAGCTGAAGAAATACCTCAAGCTATTGCTAAGGCATTTTACATCGCTAACACGGGTAGACCAGGGCCAGTTTTGATTGATATCACAAAGGATGCACAAGTAACGGAATTTGATTTTCCAGTATATGAGAAGTGTACAAAAATCAGGAGCTACCATCCATTCCCCATTTTAGAGCGATCTAAAGTGACGGAGGCCGCAGCACTGATCAATCAAGCAAAAAAACCATTGATGCTTGTGGGACATGGTGTCTTGATCTCACAAGCGCAAAGTGAGCTTTTGGCTTTCGCTGAAAAGGCAGAAATTCCTATGGCATCTACACTATTAGGCTTATCTGCTGTACCCAACAAACATCCACTATACGTAGGTATGTTGGGCATGCATGGAAACTATGGTCCTAATTTGAAGACCAACGAAGCTGATGTGATCATTGCTGTTGGTATGCGATTCGATGATCGAGTGACAGGCGACTTGAGCAGATACGCCAAACAAGCCAAGATTATTCATATCGAAATTGACCCTGCTGAGGTAGATAAAAATGTGAAAACAGACGTGGCTATCGTTTGTGATGCAAAAGCGGCTTTGATTCAACTGGAAAAAGAAATTGCTTCAAATAGCCATAAAGATTGGCTTCAGGAATTTGCAGATTGTGATGCCAAGGAATTTGAGAAAGTAGGGAAACTAGATCTTCATTCTGAAAAGGACGAGATCAAAATGGCTGAAGTAATCAAGTTGATTTCTGACCAGTCTGAAGGAAAAGCCATTGTGGTGACTGACGTTGGACAACATCAAATGATTGCCAGTAGATACTATGCATTTGATGATACCAGATGCAATGTGACCTCTGGTGGATTGGGTACCATGGGATTCTCATTACCAGCCGCTATGGGAGCTAAAGTGGCTCGCCCAGAAAAGCAGGTGATTGCTGTGATAGGTGATGGTGGTTTTCAAATGACTATCCAAGAGCTTGGTACTATCTTTCAAAGCAACATTGGAGTGAAAATATTGATTTTGAATAACCAATTCTTGGGCATGGTGCGCCAATGGCAAGAAATGTTTTTTGACAAGAGATACGCCCATACCGAAATGATAAACCCTGATTTTCAATTGATATCAAAGGGTTATGGCATTCCTTGCAACAAAGTAACAAGCAGAGATGAATTGGCAGTGGCAGTGGATGTATTCTTGGAGCACGAAGGGCCTTATTTACTGGAGGTGTGTGTAGAGCAGGAAGGGAATGTATTCCCGATGGTTCCTACTGGAGCATCTGTAGCAGAAGTAAAATTGGAAAGATAGTAATCATGGAAGCAGAAAAACAATATACCATATCGGTCTTGACCGAAGACAGAGCGGGTTTACTCAACCACTTGACTGTTATTCTAAACAGAAGAAAGATCAATATTGATTCACTCAATGTATCTACGACTGAGGTGGCTGGGATCAGTAGGTTTACTATTGTGATTACCACCACACGCGACAGTGCGGACAATTGTTGTAAACAATTCAGAAAACTCATAGAAGTATTGGGTGCTTTTGTCTACGAAGAAAACGAGATTTATTACCAGGAGATCGCCTTGTATAAGGTGCCTACTTCCGTATTCCTCAATGGAAATAAAATCGAAACACTCGTGAGAAACAATGGCGCAAGAATCTTAGTGATCGAAGAAGACCATATTATCATTGAGAAGACTGGCCATATAGCTGATACCCACGATCTTTACAAAAAACTAGAGCCATTAGGCCTACTGGAATTTGTAAGGTCAGGTCGAGTAGCGATTTCCAAATCTAAACGCAAAACAGAAGCGTACATCAAAGAATTGGAAGAGACCAAGTCGAATCTATTGAGTATAAAAGACTATTAAAATTTAAAACGTCATTGCGAGGAGGGACGACGAAGCAATCTTAATAATTGATGAGATTACTTCGCTAAAGCTCGCAATGACGTAAAATAAGACAACAATGCGCCAAGTACTACTACATGAAGGATCCAATCAGCTAGACTATGAAATCAGAGACATAGTCAAGAAAGCTGAGGCTTTGCAAGCACTGGGTCAGCGGATCTATTGGGAAAATATAGGAGACCCCATTCTCAAGCACGCCGTAGTGCCTGCGTGGATCAAAGAAATTTTGACCAATTTGGTCAATCAGAATTCCACTTATGGCTATTGCCATTCCAAAGGTGTGTTGGAGACGAGACAATATTTAGCTGAGAAAAACAACAAAAGGGGTGGCGTGCAAATCACATCTGATGATGTCTTGTTTTTCAATGGATTAGGTGATGCGATTGGTAAATTGTATCAATTCCTCAATCCTTATTCGCGTGTGATTGGACCTTCACCTGCCTACTCTACGCATTCGGCACTGGAAGCTGCACACTCCAATAAGGAGCCGCTGACTTACAATCTCGATCCAGAAAACAACTGGTACCCAGATTTGGACGACTTGCGTCTAAAAGTCAAATACAATCCGAATATTGTTGGCATATTGATCATCAATCCGGATAATCCTACAGGCATGGTATATCCAGAGGAGTATTTGATAAAAATCGTTGAGATCGCCAAAGAGTTCAATTTATTCATAGCCAGTGATGAAATTTATACGAACATCATTTACAATGATACAAAGACCAAAGCTTTGGCTGAAGTCTTGGGAGATGTGCCTGGCATTGCCTTAAAGGGTATTTCTAAGGACTGTCCTTGGCCAGGTAGCCGTTGTGGGTGGATGGAATTTTATAACCGAGAGGCAGACGAGGAATTCAATAAGTATTGCGCAACATTAGAAAATGCCAAGATGGTAGAGGTATGCTCCACTACGTTACCACAAAAGGCTCTACCATTGATTCAGGAACATCCTAACTATCAGAAGTATCTGGCTCAGCGTAGAACCGAAATCGCAGAACGAAGTGAGATCATTTCGCAGTATTTGAAAGACCTGCCTTATGTCACCTTCAACAAGACGAATGGAGCTTTCTACAATACTATTGTTTTTAAGGACGGCGTATTGAATAATAATCAAGTGTTGCAAATAAGTAATCTTGAAATCAAACAACTAGCAGAATCATGGGTGGAGCGTGTAGGAGAACCAGATAAAAGATTTGTTTATTACTTACTAGCCGCCAAGGGCGTCTGTGTGGTACCATTATCTTCTTTTCAGTCTGAATTGAGAGGATTTAGAATCACCCTACTCGAAGAAAATAAAGAAGTCTTGCACGAGACTTTTAGCAAGATCGCTGCTGCGATCAATGAATTTTGCACCTCAGATGTAAAGGAAGAAGTGGTAGCTTAAGCATAGAAAATGGAAGTAGCAGAATTAGAATTGATGATACCGACTTACGATGGGATACAAGCCGCCAAGGTGAAGCTCAACCATGTAGTTGTGCGCACACCACTCATGAAAAATCTCAATTTTTCTGAGCGATTTCAAGCAGAAGTTTCTTTCAAAAGAGAGGATCTTCAAGCGGTTCGATCTTATAAGATCAGAGGGGCATACAACAAAATTTCTAGTCTCAACGAAATCGAGCGTCAAAACGGAATCGTTTGTGCCAGTGCTGGCAATCACGCCCAAGGGGTGGCTTACTCTTGTCAGAAACTAGGTATCAAAGGGACGATCTTCATGCCAAGCGTCACGCCCAAACAAAAGATTGGTCAGGTTAGAATGTTTGGCAAAGACATGGTGGAAGTGGTATTGATTGGAGACACTTTTGATGATGCCTATAATGAAGCCATGACATACTGTGACAAGCACAAGGCTACGTTCGTGCACCCATTTGATGACGAAAAAGTGATTGAAGGACAGGGTACTGTAGCTCTTGAAATATTAGAAGATGCTGATGGGCCTATAGATTATTTATTTGTTCCAATTGGCGGAGGAGGCTTGGCAGCAGGAGCCATTACTGTACTGAAAACCTTGTCTCCCAATACCAAGGTCATTGGTGTAGAGCCAACGGGCGCACCAGCCATGAAGGAATCCATCACTCAGGGAACCAATATCGTTTTGCCCAAAATAGATACTTTCATTGATGGAGCAGCCGTGAGACAGGTGGGAGCAAAGACGTTGGATATTTGCAAAGAAGGTTTGGATGATATCATTCTGGTACCAGAAGGCAAGGTGTGTTCTATGATTTTACAATTGTATAATCAGGAGGCCATTGTCGTGGAGCCAGCAGGTGCTTTAAGCTTGGCAGCTTTGGATTTGTATAAGGAGAAGATCAAAGGCAAAAACGTAGTCTGCGTCATCAGTGGTAGCAATAATGACATTACCCGAACAGAAGAAATTAAAGAACGATCCTTATTGTACGAAGGTATCAAGCACTATTTTATTATTCGCTTTCCCCAAAGGGCAGGAGCTCTAAGGGAGTTTTTAACTGAAGTGCTTGGCCCTGGAGATGATATTGTTCATTTCGAATACTCGAAAAAGAACAGCAGGGAAAAAGGCCCTGCATTGATAGGATTGGAATTACAAAATAAGGATAGTTTGAAGGAGCTATTCGAAAAACTAGAAGCCAAAAGTTTTGCATTTGAATATCTGAATGAAAAACCAGATTTGATGCAGTATTTGGTTTAATCCCACCGTCATCACCCGTGTTTATCCGGGTGATCTGACAGAAGATGGCGCCGAAGCGGATTACCCGGATAAAACCGGGTAACGACGAAGAAATAAATAATTCGAGCCCCAGCTTAGTTTGTTGTAAGCGAAGGTTCAAAACTTAAATAAATAAAGACTCTGGTCTAATTTCCTGAGTCTAACGTCTAAAATCTTATATAATGAAAGTGTTGAAATTTGGAGGTACATCCGTAGGTACCCCGGATAATCTGAGAGTGGTAAAGGACATCTTATCGGCTGGAAAGGAAGAAAAACAAGTGTGCGTCGTATCAGCCTTTGGAGGTGTGACCAACCTGCTCCATGAGTGTAGTGATTTGGCAGCTGCAGGCGACGAATCCTACCAGGGGCTATTCGCTAAAATAGAGGCCAGACATCTGGATACTGTCAAAGAGTTGCTGCCAGTGAAAAGCCAATCTGGTACACTTAGCAAAACCAAAATCTTACTTAATGATCTGGAAGATATCATGAAAGGTATCTTTCTGATTGGTGAACTTTCGCCAAGATCTCTGGATCGCGTATTAGGGATGGGAGAGATCTTATCATCTAATATCATTGTCGACTTTCTGAATTCTGAAGGATTGACCACAGATTGGGGAAATACTGGTGCGATGATCAAAACAGATAGCACTTTCAATAATGCGATTGTTGACTTTTCCAGTACCAACCAAAACATAAAAGACTTCTTCAAGTCTTCAGCTGACTTAGTGATATGTCCAGGATTCGTTTCTTCCAATCAGGATAATGTAAATACCACTTTAGGACGTGGCGGGTCTGATTATACGGCAGCGATTTTAGCGGCAGCTTTGGAGGTAGATACATTCGAAATCTGGACAGATGTGAGTGGCATGATGACTTCCGATCCACGAGCAGTTTCCTCTGCTCACCCAATCGAAAAAATTTCCTATCAGGAAGCCATGGAGCTGTCACACTTTGGGGCTAAGGTCATTTATCCGCCCACCATACAGCCGGCATTGGACAAGAACATTCCGATTAAGATCAAAAATACTTTTAGGCCTCAGGATGCAGGTACTACTATTAGTGCTGACTCAAACGGCTCCAAGCAGTTTGTAAAAGGCCTGTCGAGTGTCAAAAATATTGCATTGCTCAACTTGTCCGGCAGTGGTATGATTGGTATTCCAAAATTCTCTTTCCGTTTGTTCAAGGCTTTATCTGAAGCCAAAGTGAATGTGATTATAATCACTCAGGCATCTTCCGAACACTCCATCTGTGTGGGTATTGATGGCAATGATGTGGAGGCTAGCAGAGCTGCCATTGCCGAAGAATTTCAATTTGAATTGAGCTTGAATAAGGTCAATCCACTAGAGGTGGAAGAACATTTGGCCATTGTCGCACTGGTAGGCGACAAGATGCGTGATCACGTCGGAATCAGTGGTCAGATGTTTGCTGCATTGGGTGAAAATGGCGTAAATATCAAAGCCATAGCTCAAGGCTCTTCCGAACGGAATATTACGGTAGTGATTCAGGAGCGTCATTTGAAGAAATCACTCAACGTGTTGCACGAGAGTTTCTTCTTGTCAGAGAAAAAACGGATCAACTTATTCCTAGTGGGAATAGGTAATGTAGGTGGTACACTGATCCAGCAGATAGCCAAGCAGCAAGAATATTTGAGTGAAAACGAGCATGTGGATTTACGAATTGTAGGCTTGGCCAATAGCAAAAAAATGTACTTTGATGAGGAAGGTATTGACTTGTCGAAGTGGAAAGACTTGCTTTTGAATGGTACTTTAAAGATGGAGAATGCGGCCTTCATTCAATCCATTCAGAATATGAACCTGCGCAACAGTGTGTTTGTGGATAATACCGCAAGTGCAGAGATAGCAGGGTTGTACAATGGCATTTTGAGTAAAAATATTTCTGTAGTTACACCAAATAAAATTGCCTGTGCTTCTTCTTATGAAAATTATCAGGAACTGAAAAATACAGCTCGCGAATACAAGTCTAAGTTTTATTATGAGACGAACGTGGGTGCTGGTTTGCCAGTGATCACTACCCTCAACGATCTGATTAAAAGTGGAGATCGAGTCAAAAAAATTGAAGCAGTACTTTCTGGAAGTTTAAATTTTATTTTCAACAACTTCAAGCCAGGTGTGAAATTCGTAGACATAGTTAAGCAGGCTGGAGAAGAGGGTTATACCGAACCAGATCCAAAAATTGACTTGAGTGGTGTGGATGTGATGCGGAAGATTTTGATTCTCATTCGCGAGTGTGGTGTTGAAGCAGAACTTTCTGATATCACTGCTGACTCATTCATTCCAGCGGATTGCATGAAGACCAAAACCAATGAAGAGTTCTACGCCAAATTAGAAGCGCATGAAGAGCATTTTCAGTCATTAGTAAAACAGGCTGAAGACAACAATGCGCGATTGAAGGTGGTGGCTACTTATGACGATGGTAAAGCATCTGTAGGACTAAAGGAAATCACCAAATCCCACCCATTTTATATACTAGAAGGAAGTGACAATATTGTATTGTTCAATACCAATAGATATGCTGATCAACCCTTGGTGATTAAAGGTGCTGGAGCAGGGGCTGCTGTGACAGCCATGGGTATATTTGCTGACATCATGCGAATTGCAAATAGCTAAACTATGTTTGACAAAATAAAAATATTTTCTCCAGCTACTGTGGCCAATGTAGGCTGTGGGTACGATGTACTCGGCTTTGCATTAGATGGTATTGGGGAGGAAATGGAAGTTTCGAAAAGAAATGATGGAAAGCTTGTGATTGACGAGATCATTGGCTTCGATCTACCCAAAGATCCGTTGGTGAATACTGCTACTGTGGCTGCTCAAGCCTTGCTTGATGCCGCAGGGAGTAAGCAGGGTTTTTCATTTACAATCAAGAAAACCATTAATCCAGGTAGTGGCATGGGAACTAGCGCTTCAAGCTCTGCTGGCGGAGTCTTCGCATTGAATGAATTATTGGGTCGTCCATTCACACCCTCACAGCTAGTGGAATTCGCCATGGAAGGAGAAAAGGCCGTGTCAAAAAAGGCACATGCTGATAACGTGGCGCCCAATTTACTTGGTGGGTTCACCCTAGTGAGGAGCTATGATCCATTGGATATATTGACTTTGCCAGTGCCAGAAGAATTGTACGTGACTGTGGTGCATCCACAGGTAGAGGTAAAAACGACTGACGCCAAGAAGATTCTGAAAAAGCAAGTTGACCTGTCAGTGGCAGTTCAGCAGTGGGGCAATGTTGGGGGGTTAGTCTCGGGACTGTATGAGTCAGATTATGATTTAATTGGTCGATCCATGGTAGATGTGATTGTAGAGCCTATTAGGAAGATTTTAATTCCGCTCTATGATGATGTGAAAGCCAAGGCATTAGAAGAAGGTGCACTGGGTTGTAGTATTGCAGGGTCTGGGCCTTCAATTTTTGCGTTTAGCAAAGGCGAAGAAACGGCTTTGAAAATCAAAAACATGATGCAAGTCAAGTATGACGAGGTTGGCATTTTAGCCTACACCTACATGTCCAAGATTGGAAAGGAAGGCGTAAGAATCATTTAATGTCATGTTGTATATCACACAGCTCATTTATATCAAACCTGGCAAGGAAAAGGTTTTCCACGAGTTTGAGAACCATGCAATTCCATTGATGGAAAAATACACGGGAAAATTGGTTCAACGTCTGAGGCCAGATGATGCTGCGTATGTAGCTGGAGAAGAACAAAAACCTTATGAAATTCATATAGTGAGTTTTGAATCAGAAGAAAAATTGCAAGAATTTTTTCAGGATGAAACTCGTTTGCAATTCAAACATCTCAAAGATGATTCAGTCAAATCAATCTTGATGTTTAGAGGAGAGAAAATGTAAGTATCAGATAGCCCAGCAATGTAAAATCTTGATCATTGAATTTAAAATTTTGAATCAGAAGTGAAATATTATAGCACGAACAAACAGGTACCAGAAGTAAGTTTTGAGAAGGCCATTTTTCAGGGATTGCCAGACGATAATGGCTTATATATGCCAAAAAAGATCAAGCAATTGCCATCCGAATTTTTCAAAAATATTCATGATATGCCCTTGCATGACATCGCTTTTGAAGTGGCAAAATGTTTTATTGAAGATGAGATTCCTGAAAAGGAGCTAAGAAAAATAGTAGCGGAAACGTTGAATTTTGAATTGCCATTGGTAGAGGTAGAAGATCAAGTATACGCTTTGGAATTGTACCATGGGCCTACCTGTGCATTCAAGGATGTAGGCGCTAGATTTCTAGCCAGATGTTTGAGCTATTTTTCTCGTCAGAGTCATAAGAAAGCTACGATTTTGGTAGCTACTTCAGGAGATACTGGCAGTGCAGTGGCCAGTGGCTTTTTGGGTATGAAAAACATCAACGTGGTGATTCTTTACCCAAAAGGTAAGATTAGCAAGATTCAAGAGCAGCAACTCACGACACTTGGCGAAAATATCACAGCTTGTGAAATAGAAGGTACTTTTGATGATTGTCAGAAGATGGTCAAAGATGCTTTTCTTAATCTTGAGCTAAAAGAAAAGTACAATCTGACCTCTGCCAATTCTATCAATATGGCGCGTCTGGTACCACAGTCGTTTTACTACTTCTGGACTTATGCTATGCTGGGAGAAGAAAATGATCTAGTGATCTCTGTCCCTAGTGGTAATTATGGAAATCTAACGGCTGGGCTGTTAGCAAAAAAAATGGGTTTGCCAATCAAACAATTCATCGCATCTGCGAATGCCAACGACATTGTGCCCGCTTATCTGAAGTCTGGAAATTTTGAGCCTAGAAGATCCATAGAGACTATTTCCAATGCCATGGATGTAGGAAATCCAAGCAACTTCTATCGAATGAATGATTTGTTTGGAGCAGATGTAGAAGTCTTCAGGAAGGAATTGGTCGGTTGCACATATTCAGATGAGGAAACCAGCAAAACAATTAGGCAAGTGTATGGAGATACTGGCTACTTGTTAGATCCACATGGAGCTGTTGGGTATTTGGGTCTAAAAGCATATTTGAAAGACCATGACGCTGTGGGTGTTTTCTTAGAAACAGCCCATCCAGCCAAGTTTTTGGATGTAGTGGAGCCAATCATCAATGAGAAAGTGGAAATTCCTCAAAGACTACAAGATTATATTGATAGAAAAAAAGTGGCTATTGAGATGCAGGCTGATTTAGGGCAGTTGGAAGAGGTGCTGAAAACACTGTAGCCTTATTTAAAAGTATCACGTCATTCCGAACCTCGCTTCACTCGTGATGACGGACTTATTTACTTTTAAATTTGATCAATTAAGTCAATTCAAGCATTCCCCCTTCTCATATTCAGTAATACTAGCACATTCGGCCATGCACGAATTTCCGTAGGTGATGCCATTGCATCCGCAAACTGGGTCATAATTTGTGCTACAGGTGCAGTTTGCTTTTAATTTTTCAATGCATTCCTTTTCATCTTCAGAACAAGAGGCCAGGCTAATGAATAGGATTAATAGGAATAGTTTCATACTTCGATTTTATTTATCAAGACTTATTTAGTTCTTGATAACTAGACACTGAAAGTATGGAAAAGGATGGACTGGAAGCAAAGAGGATGAAATGATTCCATGCTTATAGCTCGTGAAGGTCTACAGACCAATATATTCAACTAAGCTTTTGCAACAAAATAAGCGGGTTGTCCTTCATACACCTCTTGCTTACCTAATTGTTTGAGCATGTGGAAATGGCTGGCAACTGCATCTCCAAAAGTGTCTACTGCATAGTACGGCAGCCCATATTCTTTCGTGGTTTGCTGCACAATAGGCGCAATGGCAGGATAATGCACATGGCAAATGTCTGGAAAAAGATGGTGCTCCACCTGATAATTCAAACCTCCTACAAGCCAGCTCAAAATTTTATCATTCATACCATAGTTGCAAGTTGTCAATAGCTGATGGGCAGACCAGCTGTGGTCTACCTCTTCACCTTCTATTTCATAGAAAGCTGCAGAAGGCACCACATGAGCCGTCTGGAAAATCATAGCCAACATAATCCCTGTAACGCCACTAGACACTAAAATCATTACCAAAGTAATCCAAGCTGGTATTGGAATCACAAGCATGGGTACGGCTACAAAGAAGATATAGTAAAAGAATTTTCGTGCGATAATAGCAGCTAGTTCTTTTCTGAATTCTGCTCCAGGCTTGATCAATCGCATTTTTTTATAGTCAAATGCTTTCAGAAAGTCTTTGGTCGTCAGCCATTCTAAAAGTGGTACGCAGTAGAAAATTGGTGCATAGAGATGTTGAAATCTATGAAACCACATTTTTGGTTGATTATTCGAAAATCGAAATACAAAACGAGGCAAAATATCTTCGTCCGTGTGTTCTATATTGGTGTAGGTATGGTGAATGACATTATGCTGGATCTTCCAGATTAGAGAATCCACACCAATAATCATGGCAGATAAACCCATCCAGAAGTTCACTTTTTTACTATTGGAATAAGAACCATGTAAGGAATCATGCATCACGGCTGTTCCGATAAATGCTTTGCCAAGTCCCATCACTACCCATAGAGCCATAAGAATGGGCAAGCTAGTGATCCCAGAAAAAATCAGAACGAAAAAGGGAGCAAGATACCAGGTGAATAGACAAATGGATTTGATGACCATGGTCGAGTTTGCATCTCTGTTTAGGTTATTCTCTTGAAAATAGGCATTGACCCTAGAACGCAAAGTGGCGGTAAATTCTTGATCCTGTTTTTTGGAGAATTTATATCTGATCATAGCTGCTTATTTTTCTCAATTGTGGTGTAAAAACCTTGCCTTTTTTTGAAACTTCGATTTTTTTCTTCCGTAGTCAATCCGCAAATTTAATGAGAATAAGGGGACATACCTAATTTGCAAGGTCTGCCAGGCCTCTTGAGTCAGTAGCAGCCATTCAGATACTAATCAGCATCTTCTTTTTTCTGGCCATTGATCAAGTCCACTTGAAGGGTGAGAATAAAAGCAGTACCAACACCTATCTTACTTCTGACATCAATATGGCCACGATGTGTTTTGACAATATCTGTAGTGATAGATAAACCTAAACCTGTGCCTTTTCCAGATTCCTTAGTCGTGTATAGGGGTTCGAATATTTTCTTTTTAACATCTTCCGACATTCCACTGCCACTATCCTGAACAATGGCACGAACATATTTATTGTCAATATTTTGGAGGATAATTTTTATCCAGCCTTCGCCCTCTATGGCATCAGATGCATTGCCAATCAGGTTGATGAAAATCTGATTCAGCTGACCAGGAAAACAATCTATGGATGGCATGTTCTCACCATATTCTTTTATAATTTGAATTCTGCCTTTGTATTTAGACTTTGAGATCAATAAGGCTGATTCAATGATTTCACTGAGTTGAGATTTTTTAAATTTCTTTTCGTCCTTTCTGGAGAAGATACGAAGACCATCTACTATTTCGGTAATTCTAGTAGCACCAAAGGTCACATCTCCAAGTAAGTCAGCTGTGTCTTTTTTGAGTACAGATACACTTTGATTTTCAGCTTTGTGAATGTTGTAGTTGCTTTTGATCTCATCAATGTCATTGAGTTGAATGATTTGCTCAAAAGTGGTTAAAGAATCAAAGGCTTCCGAAATATTCTCTTCTAATATTTGAAGTCCATTGCTTACAAAACTGATTGGGTTGTTTACCTCGTGCGCAATTCCAGCCGTGAGCATCCCCAACGCTGACATTTTCTCAGCTTGAATCAAATTGGCCTGAGTCCGTTTGAGTTCATTATGAGCCTTATGCAGCTTGGCATTCTTTTCCATAATTGTACCATTGCTGATCTCAAGTTCTACATTCCGCTGATGGATGGTTGCCTGCTGAGTCTTAAGCAATTTGTTCAGCTTTCTGATTCTTACGTATTCCACACCCAGTATGATGGCAATGAGTAAAAATGCTCCACCTACTATAATGTAAATCTGCTGACGCTTTTCACTGATCTCTGCTTGCTGTAGTAGTATCAGTTTTTCCTCTTCTGCTACTTTTAGTTCCAGTTGATGTCTCAATAGGCTTTCTTTATATCTGAGGATTTCTGCCTGACGTTCAGTACTTTCAAATTCGTGCTGCGCCACCATCAAATCCTGATGAATATATTCTGCTTCCAGAGCAGTATGCCCAAGATTTCTGTCGCCAACAAGTGCTTCATGCTCCAATAATTTCAGCCTGTTGATTTCGTCACTCAGGATTTCCTTACGCTTGTTCTTATCAGCTTCTTCTTTGATGAGTTGCTGTTCTGTTATGATTGCCCTGGACGTTTTTTCCAACTCTCTTGCCAGTAGTTCGGCTTCTTCAAGATCATCAGGGTGATAGCTGGTTTCTGCTGGTAGCTGTCTTTTCAGTGATTCGAATCTATTCCTGTATTGGTTCGATTGATCTGAATTGCCAAGTGCATCATAGGCTTGGGAGAGCAATTGGTAGGTTTGAGAGAGTATTTTGTTTCCTGCGGCCCCTCGTCGACCTATGTCCTCAGCTTTCTTCAACGACTCTTGCGCTAATGGATTGTCGCTATTGGCTAGGTACAAAGCAGCCATTCTGTTATAAGCATTCGCTGCCATCTGCTCACTTCCACCTTCTGTTTCTATTAGAGATAGATAGGACTTGCCTATTTCAATGCCTTTTTTTGTTTCTTTAGATTTTTGGTAAACTTCCAGTAAGCCATCATGAGCGATCAGTTTGAAATACGCCAAATTATCCTCAGTGGCCAATGCCAGCAGTTTTTGGTAAGAAGAAAGCGCTTTGTCAAGATTGTTGCCTGTCAAGTGGTTGAGGCTAGCTGCGGCTTTCACTTCTATCATTCCCAGTTCATAATCAATTTGGTTAAACTGATCATAAGCCAATTCATAGGTTTCATTGGCCTTGTTGAATGCTCCCATATGAGAGTAGATGTTGGCAAGTGATAGGTAGCCGTTTGCCGAAACACTATAGTTGTTTACCTTTTCGGCTTCCATGCTCATTTCCAAAAAAATGTGAATGGCTTTCTGAAAATCATTTTGGGTCAAATAAATTTCGCCCACAAGATTTTTGGCTTCCCAGGACTTCTGTACATTATTAATGCTTTCAGCCAGTTCTAGTGCTGACTGAGCTTGATTTAATGCATTAGACAGATTATAGCGATTGATGCTATTTTTTGCACCTGAGAGTAAATTGTCTATTCTTTGTTTGTCTTGCTTACTTCCATTTTGAGCAAGACTTGCTGTTCCCACTGATAGGAGTACCAAAAACAGAAGGAGAGAATATCTTGATTTGGAAAGCAATAATTTCATAGAAGGTTAAATAAGTAGAATATTTGATTTGTACAAAAATCAGTTACATCAGACTATTCTGTTCAAACTAAGCTACAGAAATCATCCAATTCGCCAAAAAAAATATGTGAAAAGAATAGAATATTCGTCTATTGGGAATGAACAGCTCTAAAAGTGACGATAATCGCTGTGTTTATTCTCAAATCTTGATAGTTTCGTCGAGTTGTTGAATATTGATTTGGAAATCGTCAAAAACATTACTGATCTATCAAACAAGAACACCTTTGAGAAGGTGTTTAGAACCTATTATCAACAATTGGCGGCTTTTGCCTACCAGTATGTGGAGAGTCACGAAACGGCAGAGGAAATTGTTCAGGATGTATTTACAAATGTTTGGACAAAATCTGATCAGATCGAAATCAGAACTGCTGTAAAATCATACCTCTATGGTGCTGTTCGAAATGCCTGTCTAAATTTCATTAAGCACAAAAAAATAGAACGTCGATACGAAGAACAGGAACTGCTGAAAGCGGATGGCTACGAAACTGATTTTCTAGAGCTAGATGAACTACAAAAAGAGATAGATGCGGCACTAGATCAATTGCCAGAAAAGTGTCGCCAAATCTTTGAAATGAGCCGATTTGAAGAAAAAAAATATAAAGAAATAGCTGAAGAACTCGGGCTGTCTATCAAGACCGTAGAGAATCAAATGGGTAGAGCCTTGAAAGTAATGCGAACGGCTTTGAGTAGATATCTACCAAGCTTTATCTTTTGGATAATTTCAGCACTTCAAAAAAACTTGTGGGGGTAAAATGAGAGGTAGTTGTCCACATTATAGCAGAAAATGAGTGAGAAAAACAGACATAGCGTTTCAGAACAATTATTGTTCAGATATTTCGCAAATGAGGTGAGCCCTGATGAGCAAGAAACGGTATTGTCCTGGAAATCTGAAAATGAAGAAAACCTACAAGAATTTGAGCGGATCAATCTGCTATTTCTTGACCTAAAGGCCGTCAATAGCATTGGAAAGAGTGGGAAAGCGTATGATGTGAATGGTGCCTGGCAGAAAATAGTACAATTAAGAAAGATCGGCAGTAATGAAACCAGATCAACACGCGGATGGTGGAAAATGGCAGCAGCTGTCTTAGTGCTGATAGGTACGGGATGGTTTACTTATGTTTCCCGTCAGGTAGAAACTTTGGAATTGGTCGCTCTGGACGCTCAACAATCCGTGCAGTTGGCTGATGGGTCCCAGGTTTCTTTGAATGAAGGAAGTAGCTTGACCTACCCAGATAAATTTAATGGAGACAAAAGAAAAGTTGAACTGAAGGGGGAGGCCTATTTTGAAGTGGCTCATAATCCTAAGCAGCCATTTTTGATTCAAACCGATGAAGTGCTGGTACAAGTGTTGGGAACGACTTTCAATGTGAACAATGCAAATGCTGATAGCATTATTGTTACTGTAGATACAGGAAAGGTGCTTATGACTGTAGGCGCGAATAAAGAAACATTACTAGCTGGATATACGGGGGTGTATTACAGAAGCAGTCAACTTTTGGTGAAGATCAAATCTGAACGTACGGGCATGCACAACTACTGGCGTACCAAAACACTCTCATTTAATGGTGCTACCGTAGCACAGGCTGTCAGTGCCATAGAGAGTATTTATAAGGTGAAGGTCAATCTTTCAAATCCTGATATAGCTAACTGTAAAATCAATGTTGATTTTGAAGATGAAAAAATTGAGCATGTACTTGAGATCATGGGTGAAACACTCAATCTGGTTTGGTCGAATCAAGGCGAATCCTATCTGTTAGCTGGTTATGGATGTCCTCAATAAGCTGAGACTGGTCTTACTCCTGTTCATTTGCTGGAATACGCTTAGTGCACAGGAGCTATCTAAGCAACTTATCACTATCGAATTTGAGCATGTTACGTTGAATGAGGCGTTGATCCAAATCAATGCATTGGATCAGGTAAGGCTCTCCTATAACCCTGATCATATCTCAAAAGAGAAATGGATTGACGAGTCTTTTGAAAACAAATCTTTGGATGCCATCCTAAAAACCTTACTTGGTTCGGAATTCGAGATCAAATACAGGGGTAGTTATATCATCATTCAGCCCAAAAAGGAAGAAGTAAAAAAAAAGCACCCGATTAAGCTATCAGGACAAGTAACTGATGCGGAAACGGGAGAAGTAATCAAGGACGTAACTATTTATGAAGTCAATAAACTGGATGCAACTTTAACGAATGATCGCGGGCAGTTTGATTTAGTTGTCCAAGCCAAAACGGAATATTTGACTTTTGCAGTAAGTAGAGAACACTATCAGGATACGATTATTCAAGTGCGTGATGCCTCGGAAATGTCCGTATCTCTGAAACCTGAAAAGAAAGAAAAAACTTCAATTGTCGACCGCTTCGAAATAGAAACAAAAAAGTTGGTTCAATTTTTTGCACCAAAGGAATCCAGAAAAAACGCCAGAAATGTAAAAATGGACGAGGAACGATTTTTTCAATTTTCATTGGTGCCTATGATTGGTACCAATGGAAAACTGAGTGGCCAGGTCACCAATAAGCTTTCTGTGAATTTATTGGCAGGTTATGCTCACGGCGTCAAAGGAGTTGAATTGGGTGGATTCTACAACATTGACCGTAGAGGAATGACAGGTTTGCAAATGGGTGGATTTGGCAACGCTGTAGGAGAAGAATCACATGGCGTTCAACTTGCAGGGTTTCTCAATACCACAAAAGGTTATACAAATGGTGTACAGGCAGCCGGGTTTCTCAACGTGGTCACAGATGATGTCAAAGGTGTTCAAGCGGCTGGATTTGTAAATATCTCCAAGAAAGTAGAAGGTGTACAGGCTGCAGGCTATGTTAATTTGGCGACGCAGGAGCTCAGAGGAGTACAAGCCTCTGGCTTTGTCAATTTGGCTAAAAGCATCAATGGCACACAAGCCACTGGATTCGTCAATGTAACCAAGAAAGTGGAAGGAGTTCAAATAGCTGGTTTTTTGAATGTGACCAAAAAGCTAAAAGGGGTTCAACTCGGAATTGTAAATATTGCTGACACAGTAGAAAGAGGCGTTCCCATAGGTTTGTTCAGCTTTGTGAAAAGTGGCTTGCACCAATTTGGTGTAGAACATAATGAATTCATGCCTTATCAGGTTTCTTTCAGATCTGGCCTGCACCAGTTCTATAGTGTCCTGTCAGTAAGTATAGACCCATCAAAGGATAATCTTTGGAGCTATGGTTTAGGGTTTGGCTCACAGTTTAGTTTAAAGAAAAAATGGTATGGGAACCTTGAGCTTGTAGCGCACAGCATTCAAAATCCCCAACGTGATCAAGAGGAAGATGATTTCAATTTGCTCAATAGATTAAATCTGAATGTTGGCTATCAAATGGGCAAACATCTTTCCATCAATGCTGGGCCTTCACTAAATCTATACCTTACCAAGGTGTATGATCCTGTGACTGACACTTATGGTGACTTGGACCAATCTGGTTTTTATGAGTCCACCTCTGACGACCTGCATCTTTCTGCTTGGGTGGGATATGCAGTTTCCTTGAGGTTTTAAAATATTGCGTGAGGTACCCCTGGGTTACTTATTCTATAATAACCCCAGCCATCTCCAAGTGCTCCCAGTACTCAGGGTAAGATTTTACTACCACTTCTGGCTCATGAATGATGCAATCAAACTTCATGGCCAATGGTGCCAAAGCCATTGCCATTCTGTGATCGTCATAGGTATCGAATTCAATAACTTCAGTTACATCCAATTTTTTTGGGGAAGTGAGTATCCAAAGTCCATCTGCATGTTCTTCCAGTTTCGCACCTATTTTTGAAAGCTCTGTCGCCATAGCAGCCGTTCGATCAGACTCTTTGATTCTGAGACTTTCCAGTCCAGACATCTCCAGATCTACACCCAATGCAGCTGCACAAGCCATGACGGTTTGCGCCAAATCTGGACAAGACTTGAAGTCAATGACCAATTTCTGCTTGATTTCGGTTTTACTCAAAGTGACCGTTTCGTTATCAAAAGTTGATTGAACTCCTAGCCCTTCCATAATTGAAGCAATGGCATGATCACCTTGATTGGAGATTGATCGCAAACCCTGAAGTTTGATTTGTGCGTCATCTGCTAGGGCAAATAGGCTGTACCAATAACTGGCACCAGACCAGTCAGATTCTATAGTATAGCTATTGGATTGGTAATCTTGAGACGCCACGGTAATCTGGCTGCCCTCAAATTTCCCTGAAACGCCAAAGTGTTTCATCAGGTTCAGCGTCATTTCAATATAAGGACGACTATAAATCTCTCCTTCAAGCGTAATGGTCAGCCCCTTGGGAAGCGTAGGTGCAATCATCAGTAAGGCAGAAATATATTGACTGCTGATATTGCCTGGTATTGTCAGTTGGCTAGTTTTTTGAGTTGTAAATGGTTTGAACAAAAGTGGTGGGAAACCTTCTTCATTTTCATAAGTTATTTCCGCCCCTAAGTCATTGAGTGCATCTACCAAAAGTTTGATTGGTCTCTTGCACATACGAGGAGTCCCAGTAATACGTCTTTCTTTTTTGCCAACGGCCAAATAGGCAGTCATAAACCTCATCACAGTACCGGCATCCAGCACATCTAGAGTGTACGCTTCCGCTGCCAGTAATTTAGTCATGGTATCTGTGTCTCTTGCCGATGAAAGGTTCTTGAGTTCAGAATTACCACCTCCCAGTTCATTTAGAAGTAAAGCACGATTGCTCTCACTTTTTGATGAGGTCAAGGGAACATTGAGGGATAATGTTGTTGTAGGTCTGCTTAATTTGATCGATCCACTCATGTTCTTGAATTGAATTTTTTTGAAGTTGCAATATTAAAGTCTAGGCAGGAAAATGAAGTCATTAGACAGGATTTTAATTTGAATAGTGTCTTACTTGCCTTTGACTTGATTGAGGATTAGCAATAGATTTTCCCCTAAACCACAGACTTAAACAAGTCTATTGTTGATCTCAATTTAGTAAATCTATTGTTCGATTTATACGTTAAATAAATCGAATAAAAACTTGAGGGCTGACACCCCAAAAGTTGTTTTATATATAGGTCAGAGAATAATACAATGAAGCAAACAAACAAAAAAAGAAAAGGAATTTTGGGTAAACTGGTTGCGGGGGCAACCGCAGGAGCCACCGTTGGGTTGGCGACTTATTTATACCTCAAAAACGACAAAGTGGAGACCCATAAAAAGGTTGAAGATTTGATCGTGGCTGAAGATTCCAAAGCTGACCTTTTTGTCTAAGAGGCAAAAAGGTCAGTTCCATTATTTATAACACCCGGATTACCCCAATTGTTGATTGAAATAGAACAAACTATCCAGCATGTCTGGTGTAGCTATTGGAATATTCACTTTACAGGCACCCATGCCAGTCAGTAGACTAAACTGAACGGCACCCCCTTCATTTTTCTTGTCCTGAAGTGTCAGGCCAATGATTTCATCAAACAGGGATTTGTCAATCTTCACTGGATGGTAAATGCCTATCAGGTATGCAACAATTTCATCCAATTCTTCAATAGAAAGTCCCGTGAACTTATGAGAAAGATAAGCTTCGCAAATCATCCCTACTGCTATGGCTTCACCATGAAGCAATCTTTGATCTCCTTTGTCCAGAAAATAAGATTCTACCGCGTGACCTATGGTATGTCCAAAATTTAAAATCTTCCGTAAACCAGATTCGAATGGATCTGCTTTCACCACTTCCTTTTTGATGTCAATGGATCGGCTGACCAGTTCAGACCAGTTGGCATCATCTAAATCAATGGTCTTCACTTTCTGCCAATAGGACTTGTCATAAATCAACCCATGTTTGATCACTTCAGCAAATCCAGAACGAAGTTCCCTTTGGGGTAAAGTAGCATAGAAACAAGTGTCGATCAAAACATTTTGAGGCTCAGCAAAGAGGCCAATGTGATTTTTGAATCCATGGAAATCCACACCTAGCTTACCACCTACACTTGCATCCACTTGGGATAATAGAGTGGTCGGGATATTCAGAAAGTCCATGCCTCGTTTATAGGTACTGGCCACAAATCCCCCCATATCACCAATGACACCTCCTCCAAGATTGATAACCAACCCTTTGCGGTCAAAACCTGCATCAGTGAGAGCCATCCAAAGTTGCTCACAGGTGCCCAAGTGTTTGTTTTCTTCTCCACTATCAATTCTGAGGAGATAATGCTCAGGCAGGCCATCCAAAATCACTGGTAGGCAATGCTCTTCTGTGTTTTCGTCACAAATTACAGCGATTTGGCTATATTTTTTGCCGTCAAGGAAATTACGTATGCTTTGGGTAATGTCGTTCGTGATTTCTGTGCGGTGATTTTCCATGAGTTTAGCTTGTAAGCGGCAAATGTAGTCGGGTCGCTTTTAAATTCCTTTTAAATGCTTGTCAAAAACGGACGCAGTTATTCAATAGCAGCTCATCCAAAGGTTAAAAGCTTTGGATGATTCCAGCTTCTGGAAGCTGCTAAAACCTAATCATGAAGATTGCTACGTATTGGCAGGAATACACTCAGAGTTACTCGTAGAGAACTCTGAGTAATTCGTCTAGGCCTCAGAGTCCTTAGTAATGCAATTTTATCATTGTTTGTCATTTCGTAGCGCAGCGGAGAAATCTCATTAGTGTATGGCAGAATGATAAGATTTCTCCTCTCTGGTAGAAATGAAGAAATCAGATAGATCAATGAAACTGCTAGGCTTAAAAGGTCTTCCGAGTCACAAACGACTCATACACGTTTCCTTACTTTTTTCGCTAGCTTTGCAAAATGGCAGTGAAGCACGAACTAAAGAACTGGCTTCCAATCACTAAGAAGGAACTGGAAGCACATGGATGGGATGAATTGGATGTAATTATTATATCTGGAGATGCCTACGTGGATCACCCTGCTTTTGGAGGTGCTGTCATTGGTCGAATTATTGAGTCTGCTGGCTATCGTGTGGGTATCATACCCCAGCCCAACTGGCAAGATGATCTTCGCGATTTCAAGAAATTTGGTAAACCTAGGTTGTTTTTTGGCGTGACTTCAGGATGTATGGATTCCATGGTGAATCATTATACAGCTAACAAAAGAAAGCGCTCGAATGATGCCTATACCCCAGGTGGAGATGCAGGATTCAGACCTGACTATGCGACCATTACCTATACCAAAATATTAAAAGAGCTCTATCCAGATGTGCCAGTAGTTGTGGGTGGAGTGGAAGCTAGTCTACGAAGAGTGACCCATTACGACTATTGGTCAGATCAATTAATGCCCTCTATTTTGATTGATAGTGGAGCAGATTTGTTGGTGTATGGCATGGGAGAACAACCACTTAGGGAAATCATGAGTTTGTTGGGCAAAGGTGTGCCGTTTCATCAACTCACAAATATTCCACAGACTAGCTATAAAGCGCCAAGAAATGAAGAGGTAGCAAAACACAAAGACTGGAAAGATATTGTCCTGAATACTCACGAGAAGTGTTTGAGAGATAAGAAATCCTATGCTTCTAATTTCAAGTTTGTAGAACAGGAATCTAATAGGCTTCAAGCAGATAGAATTATTCAAGCTGCTGGTGATTTTAATGTGGTGATTAACCCGCCATACTACACCATGACAGAGCAAGAGATCGATCAGTCATTTGATTTGCCATACACTCGATTGCCGCATCCTAAATACAATAAGCGAGGACCCATTCCAGCTTATGAAATGATCAAATTCTCCATCAATATGCACCGTGGTTGTTTTGGTGGCTGTAGTTTTTGTACCATATCTGCGCATCAAGGAAAGTTTATCGCAAGTCGTAGTCAGGAGTCGATTATGAAGGAGGTAGATCAAGTAACAAGCATGCCTGATTTTAAAGGATATATCTCCGATCTTGGTGGCCCATCAGCCAATATGTATGGATTGAAGGGAAAGGTGCAAGAAATTTGTGATCGCTGTGTGAGTCCTTCTTGTATTCATCCAGTGATCTGTAGCAATTTGGATACTGATCACAGTCAGATGACTGATATTTATCGCAAGGTGGACAAACACCCAAAGGTGAAAAAAGCTTTTGTAGGTAGTGGCATCAGATATGATCTGCTTACCAAGAGCTATAACAAAGATGCGAATGACAGCATTGATGAATACATGGAGCAGCTGATCACTAGGCATGTGTCTGGTAGATTGAAAGTGGCTCCTGAACATACAGCTGATGATACATTGAAAATCATGAGAAAGCCTTCTTTTAAGCATTTCCATGAATTCAAAAAGAAATACGATCAAATCAACGAAAAGCATCAGCTCAATCAGCAGTTGATTCCTTATTTTATATCTAGTCACCCAGGATGCAAAGAGGAGGACATGGCCAATTTAGCTGCTGAAACCAAGGATATGGGATTCAGATTGGAACAGGTGCAGGATTTTACACCTACTCCTATGACTGTTGCCACAGTGATCTATTATTCTGGTTTTCATCCATACACCATGCAGAAGCTGTTTACGCCTAAGTCAGAAAAGGAAAAACGCAATCAGCACATGTTCTTCTTTTGGCACAAGAATGAATATCGTCAACGAATCAAAGACAAATTGCAAAGCAAGGGTCGTGAAGATCTAATAGAAAGGCTCTTGTTTAGCAAACCTGAAAAAAAACAGTTTGCGCAAAAAGAAGAAGGAAAGAGTAAAGTCTTTGGTAAAAAGAAATCCTTCTCAGGAAAGCGATCAGGGAAGAGCAGAAGGAAATAAAAAAGGCTCTCAATTCATCGAGAGCCTTTTCTTTAATTTTCAGAAAATCTTAGTAAAGATAATCCAAAGCAGTTTTGTCATTGTTAGAGAATGGAGTGTCTCCACCTGAACAAGAAAGCATCCAAGATCCATTTTCAGGACCTGTTGGAGTACCTGGGATATGGTTTGCGCCAATGCCAGCTGAACCTTCGTTAGCGTAATCTCCACCACAGCTGAAGCTTCTGTCCATATAATCAGTGTGTCTAAAACCAATACAGTGACCCATTTCGTGAGCGATAGTAGTTGCCAAGGCGTCTACATCATCAAAGGTGTCATAGTAATAAGTATTCAAGTTGATTTTGTTGTAAGGTTTTCCTCTTCTGGTTGGGAAACCAGCAGACCCTAAAGTGATGTAGCCTCCACTTGGACCTTCGTAGAAAGCCACAATACTGATGTCAGCTTTTACTTTTCTTTTTCCGTTGCCAGTCACTCTGGTAAACTGAAGATCAAGGTTTTCTGCATTGTATCTGGCAATAGCGATGTCAGTAGCTTGAACATAGAAATTAGAGAAGTTTGGATCAACGTAAACCTTTATTGACCTTGGAAGCCCAGTCACTAGGTTGTTGGTAGAGTAGTGTTCTTCTTCAATGCCAGGAACGATTTCTCGTGCTGACATTTCATTTGCAAGGTACTCTTCAGTCAAGAAGATGTCGCCTTCTACTATGTAGCCAGCCTCACCAGATGGATCAGTAAATTTGTGGGCGTTTTCTACATTGAATCCTAAGGCTTCAATTTTAGCCAAGGTGTTAGATGGAACAGCTTGTGATGCTTCTACAGAAGCTTTTTCACAAGATGTGAAAACAGTGGTAACTGCCATGGCAGCTACTAAAGATAATGAAGCGAATTGTTTCATTTTTGTTATAGAGTTTAGTTTAAATAATTAGTTAATCCAGTAATATATATCATAACTTTCGAACTTTATTTATTTGTCAAACAAAATATTCTATTGGTAATTATTAACATTAATTGATTTATATGTTAAATATTTAACCAAATAAGCTATAATGTTTCAAATTTTAACAATAAAACCAATAATTGGATAGATGAAATGCTAAGGTCAAGGTGGTTGATTTTTTTGTTGGTAATTACAACGAGTATTCGAATTTCTGTTGGGTATGCGACATCCATGGAGAAATATGGTTGGTTTTATTTATCCATTGATTCATCTGAAAAGTCAAGTTTGTTAGCACAAGATTCGAGCGCATTGAAGAAGGTCAAAGGGCTGAATATTGCTGTTGAACAGGCTGTGAAATTCATTCCACAATTCAACAATGGTCATTCCAAGAACGGAAGAGATTCCTTAATAGAAATTGACGCTCAAGCCTATCAAACTTTTGAATCTAAAAAAACCGAGACCTATTCAGTCATTGCTGGAAATCTAAATGAATTCATTGAATATCTGAATTCATTAGCATTGGAATTGAAAATAATTGCTGTCCATGAGTCTACAAATGCTCTTTCCATTCAATGCCAGGGATCTCTAATGGAGCGGATAGTTAAAGACTATATGGCATTGTCCTACGTAGGGCTGAGTCCAATGACTCCGAAATTGGAAAGTAGTATCAACTATATGGACTTATCCGTCAATAGAATCAATGTCGTTCATTCGGCATATCCTGAATTAAAAGGCGAGACTATTAAGGTATCTATCAAGGAGCAGTTTGTAGACACCACTGATATAGACCTAAAAGGGAGGTATTTTTCGTCAGGTCTGGAAAGTGAGATCATCTCTCAACATGCGAATTTCATGGCGACTATGATAGCAGGAGCAGGCAATACCTATCATTTGGGCAAAGGTGTGGCTTCATCTGCCTCTATTACCTCTTCAGATTTCACCTCTATTTTTCCTGATGAAAATGACCTACTGGAATCCTATGATATATCCATTCAAAATCACTCCTATGGTTTTGAAATTGATAATAGGTATAGCCCAGAGACTCAGGCCTATGATCATCAGTCATATCAAATGTCTGAATTGTTGCATGTATTTTCAGCTGGAAACAAAGGGAACGAGGTCAGTGAAGAAGGTGTGTATGCTAATATTGAAGGATTTGCCAATCTAACAGGCAGCCAAAAAATGGCAAAAAACGCCGTGGTAGTTGGAGCCACTGATCGCTTTGGGGTAAGGGACAGCAGAAGTTCTGCAGGACCAACTTTCGATGGCAGAATAAAACCTGATCTAATGGCTTACGGACAGGAAGGATCTTCAGATGCTGCCGCATTGGTAAGTGGTGCTTCTGTGCTTGTTCAGGATTCATATTGGCTAACCCATGGTGAATTGCCACCTTCTAGTTTGGTGAAAGCCCTATTGATTGCAGGGGCTAGTGCCTATGATGACCCAATTAGTTTCAAGACAGGTTATGGACAGCTCAATAGCTTAACTGCTGTGGATATTCAACGTGCCAGTCAGTATATAACAGGGGCAGTTCAGAAAAATTTGCCTTCCGTGTTTGAATTGATTATTCCAGAAAAAACTCACAAGGTGAGGGTAGTGCTTTGTTGGACTGATCCTGCTGGGGTTGCTGGCGCAGATCAAGCTTTGACCAATGACCTGGATATGAAAATCATTAATCCAAACGACCAAATGTGGTTGCCCTGGGTGCTGGATCACAGCCCTAATACTGAGTCGTTGATGAACGCACCAATAAGGGGTATAGACTCCATAAACAATACAGAACTCATCACCATTGACAATCCTGAAGCAGGGACTTATACCATTCAGGTTTCTACGGAAACTCTCATGAGCTTCCCTCAGAATTTCTCTTTGGCCTATCAACTGGAAGAAGAAAACACCTTTGATTGGACATTTCCAAAACGTACAGACATTTGCCTGACAGGTAAAGAGTTGATTTTTAGATGGGATAGTAATTTGGCAGGGACTGGAAAACTAGAATTGAGAAATGGAGAGGGAGATTGGATGATGCTGTCTGAAGGCATGGATCTAAGCGATTCACAGTTTGCCTGGATTTCAGATGAGCCTTTTATCCAAACACAGTTGCGAATGACGGTTGGGGCAAATAGCTATCTGTCTGATGAGTTCAATATTGTAGGTGAAACTGAATTGACAGTAGATTACAATTGTACGGATAAGTTTAAACTGATTTGGGAGAAGGACGAAGAGGCTGTGGGATATGAACTGTACGATCTGTCTGATGAGGAGTTAGCGCTTAATCAAGTTACTGCAGATACTTTTTTGATTTTTTCAAAATCATCAAACCCAGCACTCAATTATGCTGTTCGTCCACTTTATGTAAATTCATCTGAATATAATTCACGAACTATAGACTACACGCAGCAGGGTGTTAACTGTTATTATAAAAATTTTACGGCAGAGCTGATTGACGATACCTACGTGGAAAACAATTTGAGTTTGACCAGCATTTCAGATATTGCCAGTGTTGATTTTTATAATTGGAAGGATGGGATTCCGCAAAAGATTATGGCAGTGAAAGAAGGGTTAGAGGCTGAACTTTTGATTGAAGATGTAAATCCAAGTGAAGGTGTTAATAACTATTTTGCTCAAATCAACCTGAAGGACGGGGCTAATATTCAGACAGATACTACCAGTATTTATTTCACAAGGGAGCACACGCTTATCATCTTTCCGAACCCCATTGCAAAAAGCAATTTTCTGAACGTACTCACTGGAAAGCCTGGAGCTACGTTGCAACTGCTCAATACACGCGGAGACTTGTTGTACGAAGAGGAGGTGTTTTTTGATTTTGTCCAAATACCTATTGCTGACCTCTCTGAGGGCATTTATATCCTTCGTCTTTACCATGGCAACAACAACAATATATCGCATGCGAAGTTGATGGTGACAGATTAGATTGAGCTTAACAAGCCTCTAGATTCACAGGCACACCATTGATGGCCGCATTGCCAGTCAGCTGATCAACAAAGTGGTCATCCGTGAGCTCATTGATATTGGTGCCTGGAGAGGTGGAAGCTACATCCAATTTGATAGCACCTTTGTGCCCCCAGCCGTGAGGTAAGCTCACCACGCCTGGCATGATCTCTTCAGTAGTTTCAAATGGAACTACAATTTGCCCAACTCTGGAAGAAACTCTAATGTTGCCGTTATCAGAAAGACCTAATTGTTGTGCGTCTTCGGGATGTAAGTACAGATGGCAAGAGTTGTTTTTAAGCAGTCTTTGGCTATTGTGAAGCCAGGAGTTACAAGTTCTCAATTGGCGCCTGCCAATCAATAGAAAATCCCTTTCTGGTTTATATGTTTCAAATTTGTTTTTAACTCGCTCCAGGTCTATTTTGATTTCATTTGGAAAGAGGTTGATTTTTTTGTCTTTGCTATACAATGATGCAGGCATCTGAGATTTTAACGCACCCAAATCTATGCCATGAGGCTTTTGTTTTAATTTCTTAATGCTCAAATCATACGGTCCTTTTTTGAGTAAAATGTTGAGCATTTTTTCTGGAGAAAACAGATGGGCTATTGAAAGTTGCAATCGTTTGGTCAAAGTCATTTTGTTCATTGACTTCAGATAAGCCATTTTCAGTCCTCTGAAAACCTCCCAGTCATATTTGGCACCGTCCGATTTCTCAAAAAGAGCAGTCGAATATTTGGAGGTATTTCTTACCGCCAATGTATGAAATATGACATCATAAAGTTCCGTTTCCAGCCCTGTAGCAGGTGGTAAAATGATATTGGCTAGCTTAGAAGTCTCATTGATGTAAATGTCAATAGACACCATAAAGTCGAGCGACTCAAAGGCTTTTTCTAATTGCGCTCCATTAGGTGTTGAAAGCACAGGGTTGCCTGCACTGATGACCATGGCTTTGATTTGCCCCTCACCTGGGGTCATCATCTCTTCAGCCATGACTGAAGACGGAAGCTCTCCACCTACTTCAGGAAGTCCCCTCACTCTGCTTTTCCATTTTCCTATATGCCCTTTCGAAATTTGTGGCTTTAAGTCTATAGCAGGTGTAGTAAACATATAGCCACCTGGTTCGTCAAAATGACCTGTGAGGATATTGAGCACATTGACCAGCCACATGCACATGCCACCAAACTCCTGAGTACAGACGCCCATTCGTCCATATAGAACCGCTTTTTGCGTGTTAGCAAATTCTTTGGTTAAAGCCTTGAGGACCTCTGGTTCAATTCCAGTGATGGTAGCAGTCTTATCTGGTGAGTAGTTGTCGGCCACCTGGTGCAACTCTTCAAAGCCTTTCTGGTGCGGCTCAAACCTTCCCAATTTCACTAAGTTCTCATCAAATAGAACATGAAGCATACTCAAAAGCATAAATACATCTGAACCTGGCCGGATGAATAGATGCTGATCAGATTTGGCGGATGTTTCTGTGTAGCGCGGATCTATATTCACAATTTTGCCTCCTCTCTCTTGAATGTTTTTCAATCTTTTTTTGATATTGGGAGCGGAGAGTAAACTGCCATTAGAGATGATTGGGTTGGCACCTAGTATAATCAAAAAATCTGTTCGGTCAATATCAGGAATTGGGATTTGGAGCTGATGACCATACATCAAATAAGCCATATACTGGTGAGGTAACTGGTCTACACTAGTTGCAGAGAATTTGTTCTTGGTTCTAAGTTCTTTGATGAATTCTGGGGCAGATAATATAGCGCCCGAGTTATGTACATTGGGGTTGCCGCTATATACTCCTACGGCATCTGATCCATATTTTTTCCTAGTAGAGACGAGTGCATCTGTTACGTCTTTGATCGCTTGATCCCAAGGAATTTCCATCCAACCACTTTCGGTTTTTTTGACAGGCTTTTTCAGTCTGTTAGGGTCCTCGTAGATGTCTTTTAAAGCAAGTGCTTTAGGGCATATATGTCCTTGACTGAACTCGTCATCCATATCACCCTTGATAGAGATCACAGCTTTTCCGTCATGTTCGATGACCAGGCCACACATGGCTTCACATAGGTTGCAGGTACGGTAGTGGGTCTGAGGCATGCCTTATCTTTTTTTAATAAGATAAGACATTTTGGATTATAGAACAATTATTGCAAAATGGGTAGAATCAAATCTCAGCCCAATAGTCAATCAATTGAGTGAGTCCTTCTATGGTTTTGATGTCGATCTCATTCTTTTCAACGTAGGCTTCAAGTTTTCTGTAATTTTTTGGGTCGAGTTCTTCGAGGAAGTCTTTATTAATAAGTTTGTATTTGGGGTTTTCTTTATCGATTTTCGTGGGTTTTTTACTCGAGTATTGGTTTGTTTTTTCGTTGTACGATATGTTGTATTCCGAACTGTTTGCCTTGTATTTGTGGATTTTATCAACTGGTCTATAAAGAATTGGATATGGTATTGCTCTCTTGTCTAATATGCATATTCTTTCAACAAGTATTTCTCTTTTACCACTATAATGATAACCGTTTTCATTGACGACGGCATCTTCGTAATAATAATTTTCTATATCGAAACTTAAATTAGCGAGTATAGCTGCTTTTGTATTCTTATGTTTTACAAGCAAAAACTGGTCGCTTTCTTTAATTACTTGCTTCCTAAATTGAAATCTTTCAATATCCCCTTTAGTAATATGAGCAATAAACATAGAAACGTATTCCAATTTTTCTCCTTTGGAATTTTGTACAATAAATCTATTAATGTCCTTTGCAGGGTAGGTCTTGATAGCTTTTCCAATTTTTATTTGAATGCTTTGCGAATTAAAACTGTAAATAATCTTTCCTTCTTTCTTCTCTCCTGAAGTTAAGTACGCGTATCCATCCATCCAGATGTCAGGTTTTTCAGCGAATCTTTTATTTTGAGAATATGCCGAGAAGGAAACTATCATGCACAGGGCAAAGGTGAAGAGCAATTTCAATTTGTCAAAAGTTTAGTTTTTAAACCGCCAATCTAAAATAAAAAGAAATAGGGTCGAAATCTGATTGAACCGAATGTTCTAAAAACTTTTATTTGATGGATTTCTACGATTATCAAAGAGATTGAGAATGATGATTTGCTTCTGCGACACTCTGTAGAATAACCGATTATGTTTAGTTAGTTTGAATCCCCTGATGTTGTTCTGGGCATGTTCGAGGGTGCCTATTTCTGGGTGTTCAGATATTATCTCTATGATTTGATGAGTACGAATTGCGAATTCACGGGCAGTATTAAAACTCCAATGATCTTCTAAGTAAGTTGCTATTCGTTCAAATTTGGAAATGGCTCTTTTTGTCCAGATTATTTCTTTAGCCATTTGCCATGCTGTTCTTTCACTAAGCTATGAGGAACTAAATTTTCGGGGGAATTACTTTCGTCATATGAAATCAATAATTCTTCTTGTTCAAATTTAGAAAGTGTATTCCACAATTCTCCATTTGTCCTATTATTCAAAGATTGAATCAAATCAAAATAGGCTTCCAATTTCTCTTCATCTTTTATACCATCGATAAGGTGGTGAAATTGCTGACGTGTTTTCATGTAATCAATTTAAAAAAAAACAGCTCAGGGTTTAAACCCTGAGCTGTTTTTTTTTAAATTGTACGGGATATGCCAAATTAGCTTATCCCCATCCCATTTTGGGTCACCTCATTGGGTTGGATCAGGCGAAGCTTGCCATCATGATCTTCTGCCATGAGGATCATACCTTGAGATTCAATGCCCATGATCGCTCTTGGGGCAAGGTTCATCAAAACAGTTACTTGCTTGCCAATCATTTCTTCTGGCGAATAATGTTTGGCAATGCCACTGAGTATCGTACGTGTGTCTACGCCAGTATCTACTTTGAATTTCAGTAGTTTGTTTGATTTTGGTACAGCTTCTGCCTCCAAAATGGTACCCGTGCGGATATCCATTTTCATAAAGTCATCAAAGGTTACTTCTGCTTTTTGAGGGGAGATTTCCACGTCTTCTACTTTCACTGGCTTGTTGGCTTCTGTTGCCTTCAATTTCTCTACTTGTTCTTCCACTAATTTGTCTTCTATTTTTTCAAACAATAAGGCTGGCTTCTCTATGTTTTGTCCGGCCAAAAGGATATTGGCTGAACCAGCCTCGTCCCACTTCTCACCATCCATGTTGAGCATGGTGGCGATTTTTTCTGCTGTTCTTGGCAAGAAAGGTTCACAAAGAATAGATAGGTTGGCGGCTATTTGTAACGCTACGTTTAGGATGGTAGCAGTTCGCTTCTCATCTGTTTTGATCAGCTTCCACGGTTCCGTGTCCGCTAGATATTTATTGCCCAATCGAGCCAAATCCATCAAGTGAGCCAAGGCTTCTCTGAATCTGTATTTTTCGATACTCTCAGCGATTTTAGCTGGGAAAGCCGCCAATTCTTTGATTACAGCTTCATCTTCTCCTTGTAGCGTAGCTGCAGGCAAATGGCCTCCAAAATACTTGTGTGTAAGTACTACCGCGCGATTGACGAAGTTTCCGAAGATGGCTACAAGCTCATTGTTGACTCTGGCTTGATAGTCTTTCCAGGTAAATTCGCTGTCTTTCGTTTCTGGTGCGATCGAGGTCAAGACATACCTCAATTCGTCTTCTTTTCCTGGGAATTCATCCAGGTATTCATGAAGCCAAACCGCCCAGTTTCTAGATGTAGATATTTTCTCACCTTCCAGATTTAGAAATTCGTTGGCAGGCACATTCTCTGGCAAAATATACTCTCCATGGGCATGAAGAATCGCGGGAAAAATAATACAGTGGAAAACAATATTGTCTTTCCCAATAAAATGAATCAAGCAGGAGTCATCTGCTGGGTTGTCTTGTTTTTTCCAGTATTCTTCCCAGTTTTTATCATTGTCTTTAGCCCAATCTTTTGTGGCTGAGATATACCCAATAGGGGCATCCAGCCAGACGTATAATTTCTTGCCTTCAGCGTGAGGTAGTGGTACGTCCACCCCCCAGTCCAAATCTCTGGTCATGGCACGAGGTTGCAACCCTTCTTTGAGCCATGAGCTACATTGTCCAAATACGTTAGATTTCCACTCGCCTTTTTTTCCTTCAATCAACCATTTTTCCAGCCAGGGCTGATATTTATCCAATGGTAGATACCAATGCTTGGTGGTTTTCAAAACTGGAGTTTTCCCACTTAAAGTGGAAATAGGGTTGATTAGATCTGTGGCATTTAAGGAAGTACCACATTTTTCGCACTGGTCTCCGTATGCAGCAGGATGACTACACTTTGGGCAGGTACCCGTTACATATCTGTCAGCCAGAAACTGCTTGTATTCTTCGTCGTAAAACTGTTCAGACTCTTTTTCAGTGAATTCACCCTTCTCATACAAATTCAAGAAGAACTCCTGAGACGTTTTGTGGTGAATTTTCTTTGACGTACGATGATACATATCGAACGAGATGCCGAATCTCTTGAATGTATCTTTATTGATCTGATGATACTTGTCAATAATGGCCTGTGGTGTAGTATTTTCTTTTTTTGCCCTGAGGGTAATGGCGGCACCGTGCTCGTCACTTCCACAAACGTAGGCTACTTCTTTGCCTTTACCTCTGAGGTAGCGCACATAGGTGTCAGCTGGCAAGTAAGCACCAGCGATATGACCAATGTGTAAAGGGCCATTCGCATAAGGAAGGGCAGAGGTAACGGTGTATCTTTTGAACTCTTTTTGCACGGATTTTTTTTCGGCAAAGATAGAAATATTCGAAAGCTCAGGGATGGATTTAATACTTATTTAACGACCTAATATTCTATTCATTCGAATAATGGGTAACTTATGCTGATCCGTAAATCATTTTGATGACTGCAGACTTAATTTCTTTATTGGACAGAAATGGATATGCTATTTATCGAACTAAAGAGTATTTTATCGTCAGGAAGCAGGTGTTTAGTTCCTGGTGGCTATTACTGCTTTTTTTATCCATTGGGCTTATCTTCTTTGCGGCCGGAACAATGATTTTGCTTGGGACTGGTGGCGCTAAATTGTCTATGAGCGTATTTTTTCTAGCTATTGGCGTGGTTTTACTCGTTGCACCATTTTTCAACTACCTGACTGCCGCCTATAGGAGTTTGGTGATTGATCTCCATCACCAAACCATACTTTTTAGAGCAGGATATTCTAGGGCGTATCTATTTACAGAAGTGAAGGACATAAAACTTGAAGTGCATGCCAAACAAGCGGGAACAGATCCTTTTTCTAAGTCAAATAAAGAATTTCATTACACCATTACAGCCTATATGGAAAGGGGGCATCAGGAGGAGTTGCTGGTTTTAAAATTTAGGGATGAAGAGAGCGAACGCCACATGTTCGATCTCAAGGATTATTTCCAAACCTTGCTGACTTATTCTGGTTAGTATTTTAGGTGTAGATTTTTTCTGGTCAGCACAAAGATGGTGAATTCGGGATCTTCGTGTTGAATGGTGATCGTGATTGCACTTTTGCCCTGAGGAACCATAACAATACCCTTCTGGTCTTTGAATCCATACCAAAGGTTAAGCTTTTTGCCCTTATTGATTTCGATTTCAGAATCATTCAAATGCTCTGTGATTAGACGCTTAGCTCTTGATTCAGTCATGTTTTGGTCAGACGTGTGCTGAAAAAACTTGATCTGCTCTCCATAGCTATTTTTTAATAGCAGGAAAACAGGAGATGGAAATTTTGTACCGTCATCTGAAATGCTAAATCCATCTGGGACATTAAATCGAATGCCAAGACCTTCATTTTCATAAACCGGATTTTCGAAGTAGTAGGGTAGGGCTTGACTTGATGCAGCATGCTTTTTCCCGTTCAGGGTGAAAGATTGCACTTGGATGTGTGTAATCTGCGACATGTATTTGAGGTATGAACTGTTGAGAACTGCACCAATTCCGCTTTTGTACAATGCAATTTTTAACGCAGAATTGGTTTCTATTTCTGAGGTGAGGTCTTGAGTAACCCAAACACCATCAAGAGCAACTTCTACCCATAATTTTGGAGACCAAAACCACTGGTTATAGGTATAGCCATAAACCAGTCTTGCAGGTATTTGCAAAGCCAAAACAAGTTGATAATAGGTGAGATGGGGATAAGATTGAGCTCGTGCATAGGATTTTAATGCTTTTAGTTTTTCAGTTTGATTTAGTGAGTCTTGGATCAATGAGTCAAGAATGGTTTGAGTGTTTGAGTTTTGCCAAAGAATTTCAGGCATAGAAGATGCCAAGGTGTCAGATTGTATCCACGATTGTTTTTCGTTAGAATTAATTAAAATGACAGAACTGCTGTCTTGAGAATTGATTTTTTGATTGCCGTGGGTGAGACCAGAACGTGCCAGACTATCTAATCCAGCTATTTTTAATTTAACCAAAGAGATCTGGTTGGGGTCAGGAAACCGGATATTCGAAAGCAAGCGTCCTTGATCAAAACCATCTGGCTCAAAAAATTGAGATGGTCGAACTTGCGTGGTTCTAGTCAGTTTGATTGCTCCAAATGGTGATGGATAGCTCGTTTGAACTAAGTAGAAATTTTTGTCATACTTGCTGAGTGTGAATTGTGAACCTATAGATTCTTTCACCAATTTCAATTTTTGAGCTTTTTCAACAGAAAAATCAATGAGTTCCCTTTTTACTTCAACTACTTGATTCAACTCTGGTGAGAAAGTCTGATAGCAGATTTGAGCACCAAGGGTATCGAGCCGCCTCAAGCTCAATGTTCTTATCTTTTCTGGGCCGTATACAACCATACTATCAGATAGATTAAGGGGTGTTGTGGTACCATTGTCGAATCTAACTTCACGGCTCAATGTGTCTTGAAAAATGTGAGTCCAAGAAATAGACTTTAAAAATCCAGCTTCAGACTCGACAAAATGCACATCTGATTTATACTGAAGTGTATCAGATAAAGTAAGTAGTTGAAACTGAAGTGAAGTGAATGTATGAGTATCCAGATCTACCTCAGTGCTTTGCTTGAAACTGCCTGCACGGTGGTTGTCGATTTCTATTTGATACTCCAAAGATTGAGCCTTGATGAAATTGGATAGAAATAACAAGCAGAGGAGAATGATCTTCATTAATGTTGGATTGGAGCAGTCTAGAGTAATATAATTATTTTCAATTACCTGTTTCTTTTGATCAATTTTTTTGGTTGCTGACGTGTATCAAATACATCTGTAATCATGACGCCATTTTCATGAATGAAATAAATAATCTTATAATGCTGCTCTGCCAGCAAGTACCTGTGGTCTTGATTTAGTAATCTGAGAGACTCTTCTAGTTGACCACGAAGGTGATGATTGGATAAGCTTTTTACTTTACTTAGGATTCCTTTTTTCAGCTTTTGAGCATAAGCTTTATATCCTTCTTGCTGATAATATGCATATATATTTTTTAAGGCCTCTTTTGCAGGGTTGGTAATGAAAACCTTCATTTATTACCAGTTTTTGGACTCCTTCTCTAGATCTTCAACACTTGTGATATCTCCGTCTAAGATGGCGCGATTGGAAATTTCGGCTCTTTGAATGAGGTCAGCTTGAGTAATGGTCTGGCCGTTTGGTTCAGAGCCTATCTTAGCAGATTTTACGTTTTGTAAAATTTGTTTGATCTGGTTTAAAATGTCCACATCATCCAATTTAGCTAGTTGTTCGATTAGAAAGAGCTTTTCGGTTTGTATATCCATGGGAGATCAATTGCTGATATAAAGTTAACGATTCATTCTCACATATCATTTTCAAAAGAGGGACAAAAAAAGAGCACTGATGATTTCAGTGCTCTTCAATTAAAATATTTTTTGTCTGCTAGAAAAAGATCTGAAAGATATCATTGAAGATGGCAAAGCCCATGATGCCAAGCAATAGTACCATTCCAACTTTTTGAGCATTTTCCAGAAACTTATCAGATGGCTTTTGGCCTGATACAATTTCATACGTTAAGAACACAACATGTCCGCCATCCAATGCAGGAATTGGTAAGAAGTTCATAAAGGCTAAAATCATTGACAGCAGGCCAGTCATATTCCAGAACTTCATCCAGTCCCAGGTACCGCCGTACATTTGAGCGATTTTGAATGGCCCGCCTACACTTTTGGTGACGGCTATTTCGCCAGAGAAAATCTTCCCAAATCCTTTAACATTGGCCCACACCACATTGAATGCCTGAGCTGTTCCGATCGGAATGGCTTGCCCAAACGAATATTCATCATGCATATAATTGATCAAGGGGTTTGGTTGAAAACCGATAGTGCCTTCTGGCGAAACTTTGAAAGTCAAGGTCGCAGTACTGTTATCCAAACGCTTTACAGTAGCCACTACGTTAGAGTCTGCATGGGATGTCAAAAGTGCCTTCAACTGGTCAAAATAAATTGCAGGTTCGTTATTTACAGTCAAAATTTTGTCACCTGCCAGTAAACCACCCTTGGCTGCTTCGCTGCCTGCTATTACCTGCCCTACGTCATACGGAAACCTAAAGGCAATGAAACGATCTTTGTATTTTTTATCCGTGAGCTTGTTTAGGAAACCTTCAGGAAATGCCAAATCAAAAACTGAGTCTCCTCGCTGCACTTTGTAAGTCGGTTGATCAGCGAAAAGTACTTCCATACTTCTTAGGTCATTAAAGCGATTGTAATCTTTGCCATTTACTTTGAGGATAACATCGCCTGATTTTAAGCCAATTTCCTGGCCTAATTCATAGGCCACGATACCGTGTTTATTGAGCTCTTCCTTTGGGACATAGGAGCTTCCATTGCTATAGACCAGAAAAACAAAGATGATGATGCCCGTGATTACATTTACAATTATACCACCCATCATCACAATCAGTCGTTGCCAGGCAGGTTTTGCTCTAAATTCCCATTCTTCTGGCTCTTGTGATAAGGCTTCAGTATCTAGGGATTCGTCAATCATTCCTGAGATTTTCACAAATCCACCCAATGGTATAGCTCCAAAGGAGTATTCAGTTTCACCATATTGAAATCCCCAGATTTTTGGAGGAAACCCAATCGAATATTTTTCTACCCTCATGCCGAAAGCTTTTGCGGCAATCAAATGCCCAAATTCGTGCACACCCACCAAAATGGATAATCCCAACAAAAGTTGGGCTGTCATTATTAGTCCTTCCATCAATTAATTAATTCTGTTGCTAATATTCGAGTTTCTTTATCAGTCTCTACGTAATCGTCAAAATTAGGAGTGGAGATAAACGAGATTTTATTCAGACAAGATTCCACTACATCAGACATCTCCAAGAAGCCTATACGATCCTCCAAAAATTTTGATACCGCAATTTCGTTAGCCGCATTCAATATACAAGGCTGATTCCCGCCTTTTTTTAGTGCTTCAAAAGACAAAGCAAGATTTTTGAAGGTATTCAGGTCTGGTTTTTCAAAAGTCAGCTCTGGGTAATCCATAAAGTTGAACCTAGGAAAATTATTTTTTAGTCGCCCAGGATAGGTGAGGGCATACTGTATGGGCAATTTCATGTCTGGCAATCCCATTTGTGCTTTGATCGACCCATCTTCAAATTGTACCATTGAATGGATAATCGACTGTGGATGCACGACCACTTCAATTTGATCATTTGTTAAGTCAAAAAGCCATTTAGCTTCAATCACTTCCAGTCCCTTATTCATCAGGCTGGCTGAATCAATCGTAATCTTTGCTCCCATGTCCCAGTTGGGGTGTTTGAGGGCTTGCTCTTTTTTGACATCCGTCAAAAAGCCTTTGTCCTTACCTCTAAAAGGGCCGCCTGAAGCGGTCAGGATAATTTTTTCAATTGGATTGCTATATTCACCAGCCAGACATTGGAAAATAGCAGAATGCTCAGAATCTACGGGTAGAATGGGAACTCTTTTCTTCTTTGCCAATGTGGTGACAAGCTCACCCGCTACCACTAAAGTTTCTTTATTGGCCAAGGCAATGGCTTTCCCAGCTTCAATAGCTCTTAGTGTAGGCTTCAATCCTGCATAGCCGACCAGCGCGGTCAAGACTACATCTACTTCCTCTAGTTCTGCAGCATGACAAAGCGCATTTTCACCAGCGTAAACTTTAATATCTAAAAGATCTAATGCATCAAATACTTTTTGGTATTTGTCTTCATTGGCGATTACTACCAGGTTGGGCTTAAACTGAATTGCCTGTTTGATCAACAAATCAGCGTTTTCATTGGCTGTGATGGCTTCCAACTCGAAATGATCTGGATTGGCCTCTATGACCTCCAGGGCTTGTGTGCCAATAGAGCCGGTAGAACCTAGAATGGATATTTTCTTTTTCAATATTGGGTGTGTTTCCTCTTTCAAAAAGTAAAAAGCAGCTGCAAAGCTATAAAGATTAGCCGAACCGAACTTTCCAAAAGTTTCAAACTTTTGGAAAGTTCTAGTCTGAGGGCTTCGTGTCATACTCAGAGTTCTCTCCGAGTAACTCTAATGGGTGAACAATCTACCCCTTTGTCATTTCGACCGGAGCGGTCCGCCGAAGCGGGAGAAATCTCATCGGAAATGAGTAGGATGTTTTAGATTTCTCCTGGCGTCGAAATGACAAGAAATGCTATTATTTCCCATTTAATTCAAAACTTGAACTATAAAACAGCTACAACCTATGCATTATCAACTGGTCCGCAATCTTTCGGTCATTGGACAAACGGGGAACTTTGTTTTGCCCGCCGAGCTTACCCTGCGACTTCATGTAGTCAATGAAAGCATTTTTTTTAAGTGGAATGATTTCTAGTCTTTCTAGGATATTTCCAGTGATTAAATCATCATAGTAGGAGTTGAGTTGTCTCAATTTTACGTCAATGGTATTGGCGAATCGCTCCACATCCTCGGGTTGATGGCCAAACTCCACAAACCATTGATGCTTGGGCAATCCTGAATCAGGCGTGACCTGAGGTGCTACAGTAAACTCTATGATTTCTGTCTGACTTTGTTCCTGCACAGCGGCATGTATGGCTTTTTCTACTTCTTGACCAATTACGTGCTCACCAAATGCAGAAATGAAATGTTTGATTCGACCTGTGACAACCACCCGGTAAGGAGCAGTAGATACAAAAGCAATAGTGTCTCCAATGGAGTATCCCCACAAGCCCGCATTACTGTTGATAATCAGTGCATAATTGACGCCAGTTTTGACTTCGCTGATGCTGAGTCTTGTTGGATTTTCATCAAAATATTCTTCCGCAGGAATGAATTCGAAGAATATACCTGAGTCAAGTAATAATAGAAGGCCTTCTTGATCCATCGTGTCTTGATAGGCTATGAAGCCTTCAGAAGCAGGATAAGTCTCTACAGAGTCTATCGTTTGGCCAATACTCTCAAAAAGTTTGGCTTTGTAGGGTTCAAAATTAACACCACCATAAACGAATAAAGAAAAGTCTGGGAATAGATCTTTGATAGCCTTTCCTGTCTTGGCAGTCAATCGATCAAAATACATCTGCACCCAAGGTGGAATCCCCGAAATAAGGGTCATGTTTTTCTGATAAGTTTCTTCTACGATTTGATCTACCTTTTGCTCCCAATCCTCAATGCAGTTGGTTTCGTATGAGGGCATCTGATTTGATCGCAAATAACCAGGCACGTGATGATTGACAATTCCTGAAAGTCTCCCTGTATGAATGCCGCTGGTTTTGGTCATGATAGGACTTCCTGATAGGAAGATCAGATTGCCATCTAAAAACTTACTATTGCCAGAGTTGTGCACGTAGTTTAAAAGTGCATTTTTGGCGCTATTGATATGATTAGGGATCGAATCTTTGGTGATTGGAATATACTTTGTACCAGAGGTGGTACCTGAAGTCTTTGCAAAATATGCTGGGAGTCCAGGCCAGAGTACATCTGGTTCGCCTGTTTTGATGCGATCCACATAGGCGCGCAACACTTCATAATCTCCTATTGGTACTGCCTCTTTGAATTCCTGATAGCTGCCGACATCCTTAAATTTATGGTCTTTGCCAAAAGAAGTGTTGGCTGCTTTTTTAGTTATTTCTGCAAGGATCTTGTTTTGAGCTTCTTTTGGATTGGATGCCCATTTGCGTTGTTGGTTGATGATGTATTTGGCGTATGGCTTGCTGAGTACCGATCGGATGCCCATGTTTATTGATATTTGCTTTGTGCAGTTTTTAACTCTTGTTCAGAAAGTGGTTCTAAACCCACTTCAACTCTTTTTTCATTCACCGAATTTACATCTTCCAGTGGAAACAATACTTGTTTGTCGTCAACATAATTCCACTGCGTACCATAGACTTGAGGCTGTTTTTTGTTGACTAATATTCTGTCTTTCATAGTAGCCATTTGCGACCGACTTGATTCTCCTCTTTTGGCGGAAGCCTCCAGCATGGGATAGTATCTTTCCCGCACTTGATCACTAGGTGCATGTTGGATCGCCAGAAACAATGAAATATTGGCTTTCTTACCAATTACAGACGTACCTAACCAGCCATGTTCGGCTAGCACTGCCACGACATATCTAAGATGCATAGAATCACGGAAGTTGATCAACTGATTGAGTGAATCCATCTGATAAGATTCGAACCCAAATTCTTGAGCAGTAGGCATCACAGTCGCTCTGACTTCAATACTTTGGTCAACAAAATGCTCTAAGTTTTTGCGCAAGCTTGTATAATCTTGTGCGAAAGTACTGTAAGAAATTAAGCAAAGAATAAAGATTATTTTTTTCAAGTCCAGCTCCAGTTATAGGTATGAATATTCTCAAGTGCAGCAACTGTCAAATCAATTGAAGCCTGAATATCGTCCTTCTCCGCCATTTCGATCACTTGATGGAGATGGCGAGTAGGAATTGAAATTGCACCTGATATAGCCCCATTCTTTCCTTTTTGTTGAATGCCAGAAGTATCAGTTCCACCTGCTACAAGGATTTCGTTCTGCCATTTTATTTTGTGATCATCAGCTGTTTTTCTTAGGAAGTTGACCATGCGCGTGTCACAGATGGTCATGGCGTCTAAAATTTTAATGGCTGTTCCCTTGCCCAATTCTGTTACGTATTCGTGCGGTTGAGCACCTGGTAGATCGTAGGCAATGGTTGTATCTAGGGCAATGCCAAAATCTGGATTGATGCTATGCGCAGCTACATTGGCTCCTCGAATGCCTACTTCTTCTTGTACGGAAAAGACAGCATATACATCATGTGCATTGTTTTTCAATTGCTTCACAGCCTCTATCAGAATGAAAACAGAAACTCTGTTGTCGATAGACTTGCAGTTTACACAATTGCCCATTTCGATCAAATCTCTTTCTCTGGTCACAGGATCACCAACAGCCACGATTTTTTCCACCTCTTCTTTGGGCATACCCAAGTCAATGAAATAATCTTCTTTTTTGGCTGGTTTTTCTCGTTCTGCCGGAGACATGACATGGATGGGTTTGCTACTCATTACTCCCATAATGTCCTTTTTGCCATGCACGACCACTCGCTGTGCGGTAAAAGTTTTGGGGTCGAATCCACCAAGCGTCTGAAATCTTAGAAATCCATTGTCATCAATGTGGTTGACGATGAATCCAATTTCGTCCATGTGTGCGGCCAGCATCACTTTTTTAGGATCGTCTCCATTACCTCTTTTGATAGTGATCAAATTGCCCATGTTGTCGATGTGATACTCGTCTACATGCTTTTTTACTTCTTCAATCACTAGATTTCTAATGCGAGACTCGAAGCCCGGCGCACCAGCGATTTCACAAATGTTTTTTAGTAGTGGGATATTGAGAGACATACGTTTTGATTAAGAATTCTTGATTAAAGTGCGAATTTAATTATTGATGGGGTATTTAACTAAATAGGGACGTAATAGGAAAAATTGTGGTTGTTAAGGCTCTTGCACAAGGACTAGCTACTGATGGTTTGTTTATCACAATGCCTGTAAAAGTGGAATTGCTTTGCTCTCTTGGCAGTGGTTACCGTTTTTCGGTGGAGTTATATAAGACAGCTACAGAATTATTCAATTCATGCGACTTTCAAATCGGCAGTTAGTTGTCAGACGAATAGTAGTAGCTCATGCGATGGTTCTACGAGGTCATCTGTCTATTCGCCAGCTTCTGGCTCTAAGTCCATTCGTCAGACAACTTGAATCAGGAATTGGAGTAAGATTAATAAATGTGCGCACAACAAGATTCAACCAGGCAGACATACTGCTTCTATGGGATTGCTCCCAGTACTCAAGTCTGTTATGTTGGAATAAAGTGCGCACGAGAAGATTCGAACTTCCACGGGATTGCTCCCACCAGCCCCTCAAGCTGGCGTGTCTACCAATTTCACCACGTGCGCATTTCTAGTGTGATGAGCCCAATTGATTTGGGATTGCAAAAATAGAAGGATTGTTGAAAAATCATTACATTCCTTTTTAAAGTTTGAAAACTATTGACTTGTAATCTCCCAAATAGAATCAACGAAATATTTATTCGAATCAAACAAATCAGTTTTTACTTTGAATCCTGATTTTTCTGCAAGTGTGTGCAATTGCTTCACAGAGTATTTTCTCGATATCTCTGTATGAATAGGTTCCCACTGGGCGAAGTGAAAGGTGTGCCCATCTATTTCTACTTCTTGTTCTATTTTGCTTAGGAGTGCACTTTTACATTCTCCAGTCACGGGATCATAGGTCGGGTGATGTTCAAATTGATCTGGATTAAAATTTCCACCAAGTTCTCGATTGATTCGTCTGAGTAAGTTATAATTGAACTCTGCCGTAATTCCAGTTGGGTCGTTATAGGCCAAAAGAATCTTTCTTGGATTTTTTTTCAAATCTACTCCTATGAAAAATAGATCGCCTGCATTCAATTTTTCCGCTATTTCTGAAGTGAAAGACAGCGCCTCTTCATTGGTGAAGTTGCCGATATTGGAACCCAAAAATAGGACTACATTTCTTCTCCCATTGTCTTCTTTGAGTCGGTTCAAGACTTCAAAATAATCGCCTTGAATGCCCTTGAACGACAAATTCGGCATTCCTTTGGTCAATGATTTATTTAACTGATCCAAAGCATTTTGTGAAATGTCTATAGGTACATAGTCAAATGGAATATCATGACTCAACAGTTCATTTAGTAAGATTTTGGTTTTCAATCCGTCTCCCGCACCAAATTCAATAAGATTAAATGGTTCTTTTTCAGGGGAGAATATTTTAGCGATTTCGCACTTGTGAGTTTCAAATATATTGAGTTCGGCATCAGTAAGATAGTATTCATCCATGTGCATGATCTGCTGAAAGATGGCATCTCCTTTTTTGTCATAGAAGTATTTGGATGAGATGTGCTTGGTCTCTGACGATAAGCCTTCCAAAACGTCAGTCAAAAACTGTTTTTGCTTTACTATTTCTTTTTCTAAGGTTTCAAACATATCGTGCGAGGCGGATTCCTGTGAAATGCCACTTTAAATGAGGATGAAAAAAATTTCTATAGGACGATCGGATGTGATCTCTTGCAGTAGCAAAAGAGCCACCACGTAATACCATTTGGTTTATCATGAATTTGCCATTGTATTCTCCTACTGCTCCTGTTTCAGTTTTAAAATAGGGATAGGGTAGGTAAGCTGAGTTTGTCCATTCCCAAGTGTCTCCGTAAAATTGAAAATGATCTTGTTCTGCAGTTTGAGTTGAAAGCGACGCATCTTCAATGAAATTCGCCTTTTGATGGATAGAAGGTTCATACCTGTGACAAGCTGCTTCCCATTCAAATTCTGTAGCGAGCCTCATGCCTCGCCATTGCGCATAAGCTGCTGCTTCATATTGACTAACGTGCGTCACGGGTTCGTGGGGATTTAATTTTTGCAATCCAAAGAAAGTGTACTGATACCATTCGCCATCAATTTGATGCCAATGCATAGGAGCTGTTTCTTTATTTTCTTCTACCCATGCCCAGGCTTCCATGTACCAGTATTTGAAATTTTGATAACCTCCAGCTTCCATGAATTCCAGATATTCTCCATTGGTAATCAAACGATCACCTATTTCGAAATCATGCAAATACACCTGATGTACACCTAATTCATTGTCGAAACAAAAACCTTCTTGCTGATGGCCTATTTTGTAGTTTGCTTCTGACATGGGTAAAAACTTAAGTGCTCTGCTTCCTATTGACGGGACAATTTCTTTTCTGGTGTAAGCAGGGAAAAGTGGGTTGTTTCCCAAAATGTATTTGATGTCGTATACCAAAAGTTCCTGGTGCTGCTGTTCGTGCTGAAGCCCAAGTTCCAAAAGTTCAGATACTTTAGAAGACACTTCTGTCATCGTATCTAGAAAATGAGCCATTTGCTCGTCTACATAAGCTCTATACTTGTATACTTCTTCTGTAGTAGGTCTGGTTAGATTTCCTCTATCTGTTCTCAGTACTCGTTTGCCAATACTTTCATAGTAGCTATTAAAAACATAATTGTATTCGGGATGAAAAACTTGATACCCTTTGAAATGTTCTTCAAGAATCATCTTTTCAAAAAACCATGTGGTATGACCCAAGTGCCATTTGGGTGGGCTCACATCTACCATGGGCTGCACGACCATATCCTCTTTTTCGAGAGGAGCACAGAGATGGAGCGATTGATTTCTAACACTCCTGTACTTTTCCTTGAAATAGGACAGTGAAGAGGGAGGAGATGTCGTTTGGGAACTGGTCGAGATAATACTTTGAGTTAATAGTTAACTTAAATTTAAAATTTCTTACGCACATATAGTACGAAAGTTGAACTATTTGGATTTCAGTTCAGTCAATCGTGCCACCTTCCAATGTTTTCAAAAATGCCTTTAATGCATTTTTATCCACATCTGAAAATTCAATATGGGTAACAAGTATATCTTGATTTTGGTTCTTTAAATCCAAATTTTGATAATGATTGAGCACCTCATCCAAATCTTCAAATCGTCCATCATGCATATAGGGAGCGGTTCGTGAAAGATTGCGTAGAGAGGGTGTTTTATATTTTCCTAAATCTATTGAATCTCTAGTAATACGAAATCGACCAGTTGTCAAATATAGATGATGAGCCGTGTATTTTTGGCTAATTCCATTGTGATGAAAACCATTGTCTGTAAAAAGTGGAGGGGGGTGGCAAGAGGCACAGTTTTTAACAAAAACGTTGTGTCCATGCAATTGACGGTCTGAAAATTGAGACAACCCTAGCTGAACGCTGTCATACCTTGAATCATAAGAGACCAAAGTTCGCATATATTGGGCGAGTGCACGGCTGATGTAGGCAGACGAAATAGAATCAACATCAAAGGCTTGTTTGAATGCTGAGGTATAAGTTTTATCCTGGTTGAGCCCTAGGCAAAGTTCTTCTAAATCAACTCCCATTTCGTCTGGACTACTTAGAGCAGCAAAGGACAAAGACTCCAGGTTTTTTACTCCTCCATCCCAAAAGAAGCTTTCCGCCCAGGCCATGTTGAAAAGTGGAGGAGTATTCCTTTTGAGGAATCGACCGCTATGACCTGAGCTGAAGGGCTTGTTGTCAGAAAAGGCCAACTCAGGTTGGTGGCAACTGGCGCAGGAAATTTGATTGTTTGCTGATAATGTGGTATCAAAAAACAGCCTTCGGCCTAATGCAATGCCTTCTTGCGTTAACTCATTTCTGTTGGGGGAAGGGATCGGTTTTGGAAAATGGGATGGGGAGTTTATTTGTAATTTATTTGTCGAATTTGAGTTAGTATTACAACCCCATAATACAGAGGACAGAACTATAAATAATATGAGAAGAAATCTTTTCAGCAGTTTGTCTTTTGAACTTGAGGATTAAGATAGTGAAATTATAAAATTAGTGTGTTGAGTAAGTGATGATTTTGAGGTTTGGAATACTATTGATAGGGTTGAATTTGCTGTTGTCGTGCTCGGAAGACACGCAGATAAACAAGCCTACGCCTTATGAATTTATACCTCCTGAATTTTTCGGAGATAGGTATGAAATTCCAGCAGATAATTCATTTACAGTGGAAGGTATTGCTCTAGGTCGAAATCTATTTTATGAAAAGCAGCTTTCGCGCAACAGTCAAGTTTCGTGTGGCTCATGTCATCAGCAGTCTAAGGCTTTTACAGATGGTGCTAAATTTAGTATTGGCTTGAACGGAGAATTGACTGGTAGAAGTTCTATGTCTCTTGTGAATTTGCTTTGGCAGACTAAATTTTTCTGGGACGGGCGGGTGCAAAGCTTGGAAGAGCAAGCACTACAACCCATACAGGATCACATTGAAATGGATTTGACATTGGAAGAGGCTGTAGAGCGACTATCTGATTCTGACGTCTATCCCCAACAATTCTTGGAGGCTTTCGAAACGGAGGAAATTACTTCGGACTTAATCGCAAAAGCACTAGGGCAGTTTATGAGAACTTTGGTTTCGTCTAATTCGAAATACGATCAACATTTGCAAGGGGAAGATGTGCTGACCGACCAAGAGAAGTTGGGAATGGATTTATTTTTCACACATCCTGAACCAAATACGGGGTTGAGAGGTGGGAATTGTGGAGATTGTCACTTGAATATTTTGACTGCGGGAAATAGAGAAGGGTATCAGGGATTTCATAACAATGGAATAGATTCAGAAGAAAGTTTGGAAGACGGGCTGATGATTGTTACTGGAAAAGCGACTGATAAGGGCAAATTTAAAGCACCAAGCTTAAGAAATATTGCGCTGACAGCACCATATATGCATGATGGACGAATGGCTACTTTGGAAGAGGTTTTAGACCATTACAATGAAAACATCCAAACAAGCACAACCCTCGATGTACTGATCACAAACGCAACTAATAATCCCGAAAGTGTGTTACCAGTAATGCTGGGTTTGACTGAAGAAGAAAAACAGGCGATTATCGCTTTTTTACATACTTTAACTGACGAGATTTTTATAAATGATGAAGCATTTTCTGACCCTTTCGAAAATTAGCGTTTTTCTGAGTGTGGCACTGGTTTTAGGTGCATGTTCTAGTGATAACAATACTGAGGAGACAAAGACAGTTACCTTCAGTTTTGAAGTGCAAGCAGACGATCAACCACTTGTTTTTGATGACAAAAAGTATCTCACCCCTTTAAATCAATTGATTTCGTTTGAACGAATCAATATTTATGTGAGCAATGTTCAATTGAAAGGATCTAGTTCGGGAGACCTATTCATTGAGACTGATAGCTACCACTTGATTAGTTTTGATGCTGAAAATGGCACCGCGAACTTTGAAATAACGAATGTTCCAGCTACTCTCAAAGTACATGAAATTATCTTAAGTATAGGTGTGGATACGGATGCTAATACCTCGATCGATCATGTAGGCGATTTGGATCCTACCAATGGCATGGCGTGGGACTGGAATACAGGGTATAAGTTTTTGTCCTTAGAAGGGCGGTATTTTGACGGAGACGAACCGCTAGGCGAGGAAATAAAAATGCACATTGGTACAGATAAAAATTATTATAGTAGAATTTTTAATGTTGGAGAACCAGTGAATTTGAAAGAAAAGGACACATTCCATTTTTTAGTAGATGGAAAAGCGCCATTTGAACATATTGATTTATCTGAGGGGACAGTCTTCATGAATGATGAGCGGGGGGATGAAGTGGCTCAAAATTATAGGGATGGGTTGATCATACTTCAATAAAAAATAAATCTGCGCTTATTTTCTTCACTATTCCACTAGCTTTATTTCCATAATCCAATTGGGAGTAATTAATGGAAATTGAAAACATAGAATTGACCTATTTGACCCTTGGGGACTACAAGGAGTTGAAAAAGGCCATGATAGAGGCTTACAGCAGTATTCAAGACGCATACTGGAAGGCAGACGAAATCAAATCCCTGATAGATAAATTCCCAGACGGACAGGTCGTGATCAAAGTCAATGGCCAGCTGGCTGGATGTGCTTTGTCTATTATTGTGAAATACAACCAGTTCGACGAACATCATACTTACAAGGAAATCACGGGCAATTACACGTTCGACACACATACAGATCATGGAGATGTGCTATATGGCATAGATGTTTTTATCAAATCTGAATTCAGGGGATTACGTTTGGGCAGGCGCTTATATGATTATCGAAAGGAGTTATGTGAGCGCATGAATCTGCGGATGATTGCATTTGGTGGACGAATTCCAAATTATCACAAATATGCTAAGGAGGTGTCTCCAAAGGAGTATATAGAAAGGGTAAAACGAAAAGAGATTGATGATCCAGTTTTGAATTTTCAGATATCTAATGATTTTCATCCATCAAAAGTGCTCACTGGTTATTTAGAAGGGGATGATGCCTCTAGTGAATATGCTGTGCTCTTAGAGTGGGACAATATCTATTACCAAAAGCCAACTAAAAAAGCTGAAACCAAAAAGAAAATTGTTCGGCTAGGCTTAGTGCAATGGCAGATGCGCTTGTACAAAGGTATGGAAGAGTTGATGCAGCAAGCGGAATATTTTGTAGATGCCGTGTCTGGGTATCGTTGCGATTTTGCTTTGTTTCCTGAGTTTTTTAATGCGCCGCTCATGGCGGAAAACAATCACTTGTCTGAACCTGATGCCATTCGTGAGTTGGCAACTCATACAGATGAAATTGTTAGGCGGTTTTCGGAACTGGCTATCTCTTATAATATCAATATTATCACAGGTAGCATGCCTGAAATCAAGGATGATTTACTTTATAATGTAGGCTATTTATGCAGAAGGGATGGTACTACCGAGCGTTACGAAAAAATACATGTGACTCCAGATGAGTCTAAAGTGTGGGGCATGCAAGGTGGTCACAAGATCAAAGCATTTGATACGGACTGTGGCAAGATCGGTGTGCTGATTTGTTATGACTCGGAGTTTCCAGAATTGAGCCGTTTGCTGGCTGATGAGGGTATGGATATCCTGTTTGTACCTTTTTTGACAGACACACAAAATGGCTACTCTAGAGTAAGAAACTGCTCTCAAGCCAGAGCTATTGAGAACGAATGCTATGTGGCCATTGCGGGTAGTGTAGGCAATCTTCCAAAAGTTCATAACATGGATATTCAGTTTGCCCAATCCATGGTATTCACGCCCTGCGATTTTTCCTTTCCAGCTAATGGAATCAAAGCAGAAGCAACTCCAAATACTGAGATGATTTTGATCGCTGATGTGGATATTGATTTGCTAAGAGAGTTGAACCAATTCGGTAGTGTGCAGAATCTTAGAGATAGAAGAAAGGACCTTTTTGATGTGAAAAAGAAAACAAATCAATGAGTGGATGCGCAAAAGTATCTTCTAATTGATACAATCCTCTATATTTGGATTTAGTCATTTATTAACCCAACAAACAAACTATGAAAAAATATATCATACCACTGCTTATTCTAGCCTCTTGTAATGCTCCAAAAGTTACAGGAAATGCTGTGAATCAGTCAGATTATAAGAAGGCCGTTGAAAAGAAACTAGGTACACCAGTAACTTATGAGGCCAATGAGTCAAATACGCGTGTGTTGTGCATTTATGAATCAGAGAAAAAGCCAGAACAGCCTAGAAATACGGTTTCCTTTTTAGTGTATGATATGGAAAAGTCCGAAATAGTATATGAATCAAGCGTTGATGGAGGTTCTGTGTCTTGGTATGATGAGGATAGGATTGAAATTTTTTCTACTCCAGGGTATGTGAGATCTGATCAAACAAATGATGATTTTGCAAAGATTCATGATCTTACGAATGGCAAAACCGTTCCAAAGAAGGAGTATCTAAAAGGGTCAGAATGAATTATTTGAATTCTCGAAGTCAAATTATTGTGGTATAGAGAAGTAAGAATCCTCAGATTATATACTAAAAGTATTTTCAGGACAAGACGGGACAATTAAAAAAGGCAATCCTTGAGAGGGATTGCCTTTTTTATGTGTTGTGGGTTAGTGATTGCTTATTTTTCCAGAATTATCTTTTGCCTGCTAGACTTGCTGTTGCTCACAGTTTCTAAGATATAAATTCCTCGTTCTAATTGTGCCACGTCCAGTTGTGATATAGGTTCTGAATTTGACTCCTTTAGCATGACCAGATTTCCTGAAAGCGAATATATTTTCACCATTTCCAAATGTCCTTTTCCTGCGAAATTAAGCATCCCTTTAGATGGGTTTGGATAAATATCATAGCTAAACAAATCATCCGCAACATCTGCTACTATGACTGTCATGACATCAGAGGTAGATTCACACTCACCGTTTGATGCAATGACGTGGTAGCTGCCGTTTAGTGTTACTTCATATGTATTTAACGTTGCCCCACTTATTGGTGCACCATCTTTAAACCATTCATAGTTTTCTGCTCCATCGGCAACGCTCAGCTCGAAATCTGACTCAGTTATTGTAACGTCAGGGTAAGAATTGACTGTCACGTTTACTGTGCTTTCAAAAGTCAATTCACAATCAGAATCTGTTACTAAAATGCTAAGCTCTGTTCCGCTTGTCAATTCAGCACTGGATAGCACAATCAAGTCACCATTACCAGTTACATTAGAACCAGAAGGTTGTTCCAATGTTTCATCTATAAATTGATAAATCAAGCCTTCAATTGAATTTGAGATATTAATACTTACCACCTCACCCGCACAAAGTTCAAATTCTGTAGAACTGATTGACGTCTCAGCTATTTCTGATACTTCTAGATTCAATTCTTCCGAGTATGATGTACAATGTGAATCGTCTTGGTATATTTCAATGAAGTACTCCTCTGATTTCAAATTGGATCCGAGGTCAAAATTAAGAGTAGCACCATTTCCTTCTTGACTATCTCCTAGTGAATTATTTGAACCAACTGTATACAAGGTATAGTTTTTACCTACTTCAGAGTTTGTGACTTGTACAGTTGTTGTTTCTCCTGGACATAGTTTGGGTTCTGCTAATGCAATAGTAGCCGTATTTGTCATGGTTTCAAGTATCTGTAAAAAGTCTGTCTTCGTTTCAATAAAGCTATTTTCATCACTATCAGTGATAGTAAGACTTGCCGTTTTGCTGCCAGTAGTGGAATAATTTACTTCATGTGGTCCTTTACCTGATGCTGTTGCAGGTGATGCATCAGAACCAAAATCCCAAGAGTATGATGCCGCTGCTATGGATGAGTTACTATAATAGTAAAGAGGAGTCCCGTTGCAATATTCTTCTTCATAAGATATTGTGAAGTTTGGTACAACTTCATTGTCTGGTCCAGTAATTTGAATATCATCAATTGCTACTCCAACTTCGACAGCTGCAGCATCGGCTACCCAGTGAAATCTGAATGCTATAAACGAATTTCCTGATAAATCAGAAATGTCTCTAGTTTTAGTTACATAATCACCATCTGTTGTCCCACTAAATAATGGAATTACTGGCCAACCTTCATCTGGATAGTTGTCATTCACTACCGCCTCAATGTCATACCAATCAGTTGCAACTGTCGGCGATAATTGTTCCCAAGATTCACCATCTGTGGTGTATTCTACGATAAATCCATCCCATGCCTCTTCTACAGTATAGTTTGCATTGAAAGAGAACTCATAAGTACCATCAGAAGTAAAGTCAAACCAAGGTGTATATATATATGCTCTTGATCTATTTGCATAATTTTCTTCGTCGGGACCAACCACCCATGCGTATTCACCACTTGTAACTCCATCTTTGCCATCTATGTTTGAATTTCCCAACTCGAAACCTAGACCTCTTACATTATCAACATACGTGTCTCCTGGTTCATTTTCTAGTTCAATCAGGTAATTGACGGGCCTATTGGGAATTACAAATACGTTTTTAGTTATAGACTCACTATCGTCAATTTGTAGAGTCACAGTTTGCCAACCAGATTCACTAAAGCTATGAGTAATATCTTCTGTTGTATAGTTACCTCCATCTGAAGTTGACCAGGCATAGTCAGTAATAGTTCCATTTGATTTATTTGTGAAGTCTATTTCATTGCCCTCATAGGCAACATAGAGATCTGCAGTAAAGTCCGCAAACTTAACATTTGAAAAAGAGAATGAAGTAAATACTCCACGACCGTGAGTTGCTACGGCTACTGCGCCGTCAGATTCTCGATATTGTAGCATTCTACTACTCACATTTGCTAGACCTTCATTAGAAGGTTCCCAAATTACGTCTTCAAGGGTGATGTCGTCAGAAGTCCACACGCCCACTTCAGTTGCGAGTATGACTTGGTTGTTATCCAAAGGATTAAACATTCCCCACCAAACAGGCATATCTGGAAGATCTCCTTCTATATCTATCCAGTTTTCTCCGCTATCTTCGGAATACCAAGAAGAATTTGCACCGTAATTTCCGACAGTTACTAATATTTTCGAGCCGTTATCAGCTAGATCAATACTTGTTATCGTTCCTGATATTGCCAATATTTCGGTAACACTTGGAGTACTCGCATTAGCATCTTCGATTTTATTAACTGTCCCTGACGATGTTCCTATGTACAAAACATTATCCTCATAAGGAGAGGCCATGAAATGGCTTGGAGTACCTCCTATGCTAATGTTCACAGTTGAACTTTCAATTCCTGTTTCTGTAATGGTATATTTATTATATGAATTGCCACCAGAAGATCTGGCATAAAGAATATTTGCTTCACTATCATAATCACCTTGATTAATAAAGCCGCCAGTGTTGCCAGTGCCAAATGCTTCAAATGTTGTTCCTCCATCACGAGAAAGGTAATAATTGTTAAAAACGTAACTCGTAATCTGGATGGACGGATCGTCTTGATCAATAAAACAATAGGCACCATCACCTCCTGTGGCTTCAATAGTAGAATTTACACCAAAGTCGCTAAATTTTTGCGAGCCATTGTCTTGCGAACCAGCAAGCATGTCGTTTGAGTTAACCGAGTTATTTAGAGCAACAGCATAAAATTGTGTTACGTTATAGTTGTTATTTCTGGCTGCAAAAGTTGGTTCTGACTGATCAATATTTGAAGAATAAAATACACCTCCATCATTTCCGAATATAGCTTCACTAGAAGAACCTGGTTTGAATGTAATTGCATGCTGATCAGCATGAACGAAGGGAGCACAAGCTCCTGTCCAATAAGAAATTGCCGTCCAGGTAGATCCGCCATCTGAAGATTTGTGTAAATCTATTCCTCCTACAATAACTTCACTTTCATCTGAGGGGTTCACCGCCAGAATCAAATCGTACCATGCTTGTCCTCTAGAGAAATCGTCAGCATCACTTTCACAAGTGCCTTGTTCAAGATACATCGGAATTGTAATTTGTGTCCAACTGGATCCCCCATCACTAGATGATGCCATCCATCCTACATTATCGTTGATTTCAGAGGCTGCGTAAATTTTATTTGAGTTGGAGGGAGCAATTGCCACCTCTACTCTATCTCCCCCTAAATCAGGAGAAACGGAAGTCCAGCTACTGCCTTCATTAGACGATTTGAAAATGTTTCCAACAAATCCAGCGCAATACAAAATATCATCGTTTCCAACTTCAACATCGGACATATCTACATTTACGTCACTTGGCGAGTCCCAAGTGTCTCCTCCATCATCTGAAATTTTGATTCCAGTACTGGTTGCAGCTACTATAACAGAATTTGATGTTATTACAATTTTGGAAGTATATCCAAAATCTTCGGTATTACTTAGTTGATTCCACGATGCTCCAGAGTCGGTGGACTTCCAAATGCCAGTACCTCTAAAGTCACGAGTCCATCTTTCACCAGTTCCAGCATAAAAGGTAGCGGTTGCGTTGGGGTCATGGGCTAAAGAAGAAATTGACAAATTTGCCATAAAATCATCAACATTCGTCCATGCTGCGTCTTCGTCAGTGATATCATCTATATACCATATACCCCCTGAAACACCACCAGCCCACACTTTTTTATTTGTGTCATCATTTGGGTCAAACATAAGGGCTCGGGTTCTTCCACCAACATTATTCGGGCCTCTTTCGGCCCATTCAACGCCAGCTATAGCTCTGGTGCTTGCTTTTTTTGCTAATTTTTCTTTTGCTAAATCAAAAGCTTTTATTTTTTTCTGTACAGGGGGGTAACCTAGACTTAAATCCTTGGTTGTTTCAAATTCCTGAAGCAAGGCTAAATCTGGTCGGTCTCTTTTTGGAAGATTTTTTATTTCTTCATAAGACAAGTTCTTTACTTTTTCATATTTCTCAATTTGGGAAATATATGGGTTTCTCTCTTCTGTTTTTTTGTTCCCATATTTAATTAAAAATACGGATACTAGAAGAGCCACAAGTGTGGTTGCTAGTATAGGTTTTCTCATAATAATATCAAGTTTGAATCAAACATTGGTTGAATGTAATCTGCAATCTAGCAGGCATTTTTGAAGTATATTGTTCTTTTTTGAAATTTCTTCAAAAAAAAAGGGGTTTGATATTTCATCAAACCCCTTTTAGACAAAATATTATTCGTTTTGTTCTTTTTATTTTGCAGCAGCGAATCTTTTGTTCACTTCTTCCCAGTTTATCACATTAAAAAATGCGTTGATGTAATCTGGGCGTCTGTTTTGGTAGTTTAGGTAATAAGCGTGTTCCCAAACATCAAGTCCTAAGATCGGTGTGCCGCCACAGCCTACGCCTGGCATCAATGGATTATCTTGGTTGGCAGAAGAACAAACTTCTAATTTTCCATCTTTTACGCAAAGCCAAGCCCATCCTGATCCAAATCTAGTTGCACCTGCTTTAGCAAATGCGTCTTTGAAAGCGTCGAACGAACCGAAAGCAGAATCAATAGCGTCAGCTATATCACCCGTAGGGTTTCCTCCACCATTAGGGCTCATCACTGTCCAGAACAAGGAGTGGTTGAAGTGTCCACCACCATTGTTTCTTACAGCAGGAACATCTGAATGCTCTGAGCAAAGTGCTTCAATAGATTTGCCTTCCATTTCAGTACCGGCAATCGCTCCATTCAAATTAGTAACATACGCATTGTGGTGTTTTCCGTGATGGATTTCCATTGTGCGTGCGTCGATATGTGGTTCCAATGCATCGTGTGCATAGGGTAATGATGGTAATTCAAAAGCCATGATAAATCTATATTTATGTTAAAAAAAACTGTTCAGTAAAGTTAATTGTAAATCTAAAATAAAAGTAAGCAATTGATCATTCTATTCTATGTGATAATAGAATCAAGATATAAGCACCAAGATTCAAGACTAAAGAGATACTAGAGGTACAGTTTTTTTGAACTGAACATGAGAAGAAGAAAATTATAACAGGGTTGATAAGGTCTGTCAACTTTATCCTCTCATTTGTTTGAAGAAGTTAGTGATTAACTCACGGCACTCATTGGCTAGAATACCAGGCGTTACTATGGCTTTTGGGTGTGTGGCATTGGGTGCCATTTTTGAATAGCCTCTTTTATCATCACTTGCTCCAAAAATAATTTCATCTAGTTGCGACCAGTATGTGGCTCCTGCGCACATGGCGCATGGTTCGAGTGTTACATATAGCTTGCAGCCCGCGAGATATTTAGTGCCAAGGTAATTTTCCGCAGCTGTGATCGCCAGAATCTCTGCATGTGCGGTGACATCATTCAGTTTTTCTACCTGGTTGTAAGCTCGGGATATAATCTTATTTTCACACACGACTACAGCGCCTACTGGTACCTCATTCTCTTCAAACGCATATTGTGCTTGCTTGAGCGCTTCCTTCATGAAAGCCTCGTCACTATGTAGTCCAGGAATCATTTTTTCTTTTTGATGAATTCTACGCTATTCATAATATCAGCTAGCTGTGGCTGCCATTCGTTTTGCAATTGAACTGGGCTGGTAAAGTTGAATACCCAAGAGTGGCTGCCCACAATCATGTATTGGATGTAGGTATATTTTTTGACAGGGCTTTGAGCCCTAAAAGACTGGGTATCTGGTTTAATGGTTGAAATAAATTCGAAGTAGGCTGCTTTTCGTCCATTTATCTCTTTGATGCCCTGACTTATCATTTCTATTTTGTCATAGAAGTTGTAAATATTGGATTTTTGGAAACTGACCATAATCTCAAGGTCATCTGCGATCCATTCTGTCACCGTTTTGTTGATGCCTAAATCTATAACGACAGTCTCATTTGTATAAATGGCAATTGGGCGTTTAGTAGTAAAATAACGGCTGGCTACTTCGTCATCAGTCATCAGCCTGAAATTAGATGGAATCATCATTGTAATCTCTTCCGTGACATTGACTTTAGTCAAATCCTGAGCTGAAAAACTGGGGAAGAGTAAGCATAGAAATAAAAAGACACCCATCATATTGCGAATTTTTTAAAGCTTGTGAAAAATCAAAATTAAACTACCTCGCGATGAAGCCCAAAACAAGACAATGATTAAATTTGCGGCTTCATTTTTTATAATACGATTATTATGCTGAGAACGCAGACTTGTGGCGAATTGAGATTGGCGGATGCCGGAAAAGAAGTGACACTTTGTGGATGGGTGCAGAAAGTGCGAGACAAAGGAGGAATGGTTTGGATCGATTTACGAGATCGCTATGGAATCACTCAGCTCATTTTTGAAGAAGGCCAAATTGCTACTGAGTTAGTTGAGCAAGCAAAGACTGTGGGTCGTGAGTATGTATTGAAAGCGACAGGTGAGGTAGTAGAGCGATATGCTAAAAATGACAAAATACCGACAGGAGAAATAGAAATAAAAGTGAGCGAATTGGAAGTGCTGAATGCATCCAAAGTGCCTCCATTTATCATTGACAATGATACGGATGGCGGCGAAGAACTCAGAATGAAATATAGATACCTCGACTTGAGAAGGGAGGAAGTGCGAGAAAAATTGATGCTTCGTCATAAGATGCTTCAGGCGACTCGATCTTATTTGTCAGATCAAAGCTTCATGGAAGTGGAAACGCCAGTCTTGATCAAATCTACACCTGAAGGAGCAAGAGACTTTGTAGTCCCTTCCAGGGTGAATAAAGGCGAATTTTATGCTTTGCCTCAGTCGCCACAGACTTTTAAACAATTGTTGATGGTATCGGGCTTTGATAGATACTTCCAGATAGTGAAGTGCTTTAGAGATGAAGATTTAAGAGCAGATCGTCAGCCAGAGTTTACTCAAATAGACTGTGAGATGTCATTTGTGACACAAGAAGATATATTGAATACGTTCGAAGGATTGACTCGTCACCTGTTCAAGCAAGCACTTGATGTGGAGGTGGGTGAATTTGTACAGATGCAGTATGATGATGCCATGCGACTCTATGGGTCTGATAAGCCAGATGTGAGGTTTGGAATGCCATTCGTAGAACTTAATGCAGTAGTCCAAAACAAAGGCTTTAACGTATTTGATCAGGCGGAATTAGTCGTGGGAATTTGTGCAGAGGGGTGTGCTGATTGGACGCGTAAGCAACTAGACGCCTTGACTGACTTTGTGAAACGCCCCCAAGTAGGAGCAAAGGGCCTCGTATATGTGAAATGCAATGCTGATGGTACCTTTAAATCGTCTGTGGATAAATTTTACTCGCAAGAGGATTTGAAAACTTGGGCGAGTCAAGCTGAAGCTAAGCCAGGAGATTTGATTTTGGTATTGTCAGGTGATTTGAATGCTACAAGAAAGCAAATGTGTGAATTGAGGTTGCACATGGGGGATTTGTTGGAGTTGAAGGATCCTATGAACTTCAAACCACTTTGGGTGTTGGATTTTCCACTATTGGAGTGGGATGAAGAAACTGAGCGTTATCATGCCATGCACCATCCATTTACATCTCCTAAACCTGACGAAATTCCCTTGTTGGATACTGATCCTGGAAAAGTTCATGCCAATGCCTACGATTTGGTAATCAATGGAGTAGAAATAGGAGGTGGATCTATCAGGATTCATGATAGAGCTACTCAGGCAATGATGTTCAAACACCTTGGGTTTTCTGATGAAGAGGCGAAAGAGCAGTTTGGCTTCTTGATGGACGCTTTCGAGTATGGGGCACCTCCTCACGGCGGAATTGCTTTTGGATTTGATAGATTATGTTCTATGTTTGGAGGCTCAGATTCTATTAGAGATTTTATAGCCTTCCCTAAAAATACCTCTGCGCGAGATGTAATGATAGAATCACCTTCTCCTATTGCTAAGGATCAATTGGACGAGTTGGGACTTGATTTATTGCCTGCTGAATAACTACATGAGGATAACCTTCATTTGCTGTTTTTATCTAATGTGCATTTCCTTTGTCGGATGGGCGCAAGGGGAAGATAGCGTGAAGGAAAAACGAATCAAGTTTGCTATTTACCCGGCTGTTGGCTACTCGCCAGAAACTAAGGTTAATATTGGAACCATTGCCTTTTTTGTATTCAACACGAAATCTAAAAACCCTAACTTTCATCGACCTTCATCTGTTACACCTTATGTAGTCTTTACCACCAATAAGCAGATTTTGGTGAAGTCGGATTTCGACTTGTTTTTTGGCAATGGGATGAACCTCAATATGGAGGCTCGTGGATTTGATTTTCCTGACAACTTTTATGGTATTGGGCCAGATACTGATCCAAATATTTCAGAAATTTATACAGACAAGTACATCCAATTCAAGGGAAGTTTATACAAACCAGTTACACCACAGTGGTTTGGTGGTTTGAATTTTGATTTTCAGTATAATAAGATTGATGGCGTAGTAGACGAGGGGCTTTTAGAAGTAGATCGCCCAGTAGGCCTTGTTGGTGGAAGAAACATGGGGTTAGGTCCTGGATTCAGAAATGATACACGAAATAGTACCCTGTGGCCAACTCACGGACGGTTTATTAATGTTGGAGCCACTTTTTATGGAAAGGCTTTTGGTGGTGAATATAACTATGTGAATTTTCTGGCTGATTACCGTCAATATTTTAAGTTTTTGGGACCTAAGAGTGTCTTAGCTATTCAGTTTAGAATGGATATGACTTCTGGAGATGATATCCCATTTTATAAGCTAAATAAAATTGGAGGTGGAGGCAGACTTCGAGGTGTTGAACATCGAAATTTATATCGAGATCGACAATCTGTTTATTTTCAGATAGAAGCGAGGCAAGAATTATTCTGGCGATTTGGGGGAGTGATTTTCGCTGGGGTAGGAGAAGTGTTTGATGGTTTTGGCGATTTTAGCAGTCATAAATTGAGAGCGATCTATGGTCTGGGGGGTAGATTTAGAGCGCTTAAAGATGAAAAACTCAACTTTCGCATGGATATGGGCTTTACTGACAATGGGCAACATGCCTTTTATCTTTCGGTAAGAGAGGCCTTTTGAAAGACCTCTCAATTTGTTATTATATTTTTGTATTTTGCATAACCAGTTAAGGAAAAAGAGAAAGAACGATTAATTATGGCAGAAAAGATCAAATTGCTGTATGTGGATGATGAAGCAGCCAACCTAAATGTTTTCAGAATTGCTTTCAAAAGAAAGTACGATGTAACCACATGCGAAAGTGCAATAGAAGGGCTCAAGCTCATGGAGGCGAATAAGTACGATGTAATTATTTCAGACCATCGCATGCCCGAAATGACTGGGGTAGAGTTACTGGAAAAGGTGGGAAATCTTTATCCTGCCATGATAAGAATTATTATCTCAGAATACGTGAATGACGAAATTATTAGAAACGCAATTAAAAATTTCGGATTTAACGGAAGCGTTGGCAAACCTTGGGATGCTGATGAGTTGATCGCACTGATCGAAAATAAATAACTCAACATTTTGCAGTTAGAAATTTCTACACCGGCTCTTTTGTTTCCGGCAATTACCCTATTGCTGTTGGCCTATACCAATCGTTTTTTGGCGTTGGCTACTTTGATAAGAAATCTACATGCAAAATACCAACAAGCTGAAACGCAACACATACTGGTAGGTCAGATCAATAATCTTAGAAAACGACTGAATATGGTGCGCAGAATGCAGGCATTTGGGGTGCTCAGTTTTCTATTGACGGTTGGCTGTATGTTTGCGCTTTTTCAAGAAGGCTTTGTTATGGCCAATTACCTATTCGGAAGTAGTCTCCTTTCTCTTATTACTTCTTTGATCTTTTCACTTATTGAAATCCAAATGTCTACCAAAGCGCTCAATATTGAATTGAGTGATATGGAGGAGATTTGATATTGCATCAAATAGAATCTCTCTAGTTCAAGCGCATCAGGCATGTCCGTCTTACCTACCGTTTCAACCCAGGCGTGATTCGATTTAATTCTTTAAATAGTGAAAACAATCATGAACCAAAATAGATCAAGTTTATATTTAACAATTTACTAAAGTCAACCACAAAGAGTTTATTATCTTTTATCCTTCTACTTAATTTATCCTATATGAGCCTAAAGTATTCAATTGGAGCTGCTATTACCGCTCCACTTTTACCGCTTTTGTACTTTCAAGGACGTAAGGTTAAGAATGCCATGCCTGATTTGCCTGAAGCTACAGGTACTACTGGGGTTAGCGGATTGGTGACGAATCCACGACTGAAAACACTTGTGATTGGGGAAAGTACCATGGCAGGTGTAGGTGTGGAGACGCATCAGGAAGGCTTTGCAGGTACTTTGGGCGACGAACTGGCCGAGAAACTCGACTTGTATGTGCATTGGCATGTGTATGCTAAAAGTGGTATTACAGTAGTTCGTGTCCGTGACGAAGTATTGCCAAAGATCGAAGATAAGGATTGGGATTTGATTGTTGTTGGCATAGGGGGGAATGATGCTTTTAAACTCAATAGCCCAAGGAAATGGAAAGAGCAAGTAAGGTGTTTGATTACGGAAATAAGGAATGTATTCGGCTGTGTACCCGTGGTGTTTACGAATATGCCTCCTATTAAGGAATTTCCAGCTTTTACGCCATTAATGAAATGGGTCATAGGAAATTTGGTAGAGCTGCTTGGTGAAGCTTTGGGTGAAGTGGTGAGAGAGTTTGATCATGTTTATTATTCTTCCGAGGTCATCAGTATTTCGGATTGGGTAGAGGAGCTTAAGCTTGAGTCGGACATTGCCCTTTATTTCAGTGATGGCGTACACCCATCCAAATTGACCTATCAGACTTTGGCTAAACAACTGTCCAAATTCATTATAAAGCAGATCAATTTGTCACCTGCATAATCTACAGAAAGCAGCGCTTTAGTAAGCCCCAAGGTTTGACTTCATCTGATTAGTTAAATAAAGTAGGTTAGATGTTAAGGCTGACGTCATGGTTGTAAAATGCGATGATGTTTTCTGGATTCTTGAGCTTAAAGAGCTTTTTCTCTAAGACCTGTGTGTTTTGATGTCTGATATTAAGTGCTTTTACTAAAATATCTTCGAGCTCTTTTTTTGCCTCCTCCAATGACACTTGTCTCTTCTTTACTGCTTTAACTAGGTGCTTACTTGTTCTTTTTACGGAATAGAAAATGGATGGCTTGTCCACTACTGTTGATGTAGTGAGGGATAAAGAATTTTCTTCAGCATGTGTGTAACTCTCTCTTAGTAGTTGCATCATTGAAGTGAATTCAGCTCCAAAAGGGTGTTTAGTTGTGGATATATAGGAGGTAGACTGTGTCGTTTCAACCTGGTTGTAGTCAAAAACAAACTCTTGTGCTTTAGTGCTGCTATGGAAGGTTATTAAGAAAATAGCGGATAAAAAAAGGACGATTTTTTTCATGACATTATGCTTTTTGGCCTAATAAAATATAAATAACGGTTAGGTATTTCACCCATGCATAGATAGAGTATGAGATTGATTTTTACACTGGTATTTGACAAGCATCAACCTTTGTTTTGCCAGTTTGAAATCTGCAAATCCGCAATTTAATTTTAGTCAAGCATGCGTCATTCAAAAGAGAAGGTAATTGAAATCTTCGCGTGCGATTTTAAAAGGAGTTGGTTTAAGTAACTTTTAAATTAGATAGGAGTTTAAATTTTGAAGAAATGGTTTTAGATACTTTTTTTAGCACAAATTGTTGATTCAATTACTCACCTCCACGAGGGGAAATGAGCATCTTTGACTAACACAGTTCTTGTAGACGGGTCATCAATATCTACAGTCAAAACATTACCCACATTGCTGCCATCATTCTTCCTGTTTACAAAAATGATCTTTGAGCCATCAGAGGATGGCTTTGGGAAGAGATCATTGTTGCCATTGGCTTTCTGGTCTGATAAATCTACTGTGTTTGTAGGGTCGGCAATTGGTGCATAAAAGAGATGACTGTTTAGCTGTCGGCCATTCAAAGATTCGCTTCCAGATATGTCTCTGGTGTACATGAATGATAGACCATCTATCGCAAACGAGGGGTTTTCCATGATGCCCGCTACGTCTGCCACGAGTTCGGATTGATTGGTTCCATCTGCATCCATTATAATAATTTCGCCATCATAAATACTTACACCCACAGTTTCAGCTATGATCAGATTATTTGCTTCGCTCCAATCGCAACTTCTAAAATGTCGATCTGTGGGTGCTGTTGCGATTTCAGTTAAATTGCTTCCATCTACTCCAATGCTATATAATTTGTCGTAATGACAGTATATAAATTTGGAGTCATCGGGCGACCACGCAAATCCTCTTCCCTGCTGGTGATAAGACGCCAGGGTGACTGAAGTGACTTTTTTAAGGTTTTCTCCCGTATTGCTCATGGTATAAATATGTTGTTCTATTCCATCATTACCAATGTATGCAATTGCAGACCTATCACTGTTGTAGAGTGGACTGAATTTGTTGTGCGTAGAATAAGTAAGCTGAATCACCTCTTCACCTGATTCGTCTATAGAAAAAATTTGAGTAAATCCTTCATCAGTTTCGGCAGTAAAGAGAATTCTGTTATCCACAAATGAGGAAGTGGTGAATCTCCACATTTCACTATATTCAATTTCGTCTTGATTGTTGATGGTACTTACTTGCCAAAAGTATTGGGTGTTAAATTTCAAATTTTGAAGAACAACTAGTGTGTCTTCTATGTTTTCAAATGATTGAAATGTATCTGTTGCATTAGCCTCGAATACTTTGACAGTATAAGTTACCTCAACAGTTGATTCGTTTGTGTTTGTCCAATTGAGTTGTACTTCAGTGCCTAAGTCGGAAGAACCGTCAGATGGAATAGGGCTTTTCGCACTTTGCAAAAGACCTTTTTCTGGTAGTAAAAAAAGAGTGGATTGAGTTTCGCTATCACCAACTACTGAAATACTTACTGTTTCTATTTGATAGTTGTCTAATCTGGCGCGCAGCTTATAGTCGTTTGCAGCGATTTGCTCAAAGTGGAATGCTCCAGTTGAATCAGTCAAAACGATGCTGGTGGCTGGCACAGTTGTCATTTCTACTCCTTCCAATGGCTCGCTAGTATTGGCTTGGATCACAGTCCCACTGATACTGCCCTTAGGCACAAAATCTATGGTGTCCTCGGCGCAGGAGAGCATTAAAAATAGAGCAAGGCAGTGGATTACGAGAGGTGAGAGATTTCTATTCATCAATTGTAATTAGGTAAAGAGTTTAGTTGGAATTGCGTGTGCAGATAATATTAATTAATGAGAATAAATAAACAAGTTCATATCATTTCCTCGCTGGAAAATTTGCATACTCGCATCATCTTTACCAAAATTAAAATGTTCGATGGTATTGTCTATTCCATACTGCATAAACTGATAGTTCGAGTTATTCCCTATAGATAATTGCTTGATTGCATTGTCTTGACCCGTTTGGTTCAAATCAATGTCCATGTCCTCGCCTAGGACATAACTTTCAATATGATTTGTACGGCCTTGTTGAGCAACATTTAATCTTCCTGATCCCATCTGAATAACTCTTGAATAGTTTGATTGTCCTTGTTGATATAATGAAAGCTGTGCTTCGAAGTCTTGAAATTGAATGATTTGTGCTGTGTTTTGATTGCCGAACTGAATCAAATTGACCCCTTGATTTTCTTCTAGGTTTGGGTTTAAGAGTTCTTCCTCTTGAGCGGCAGAAATGTTTTGACCTATGAGCTGAGTGCTCCACAGACTCAAAATAACCATGAGTATTGAGTTTTTAATTGTTTTGTACATGCTTTCGTGCTCTTAGTAATTTAATAAAAAGCAGGCAAGGAATGTGCCTTGCCTGCTTTTTAATTAGTTGCTTTGATTCACCAGACTTACGTTGTTAGAACCAGATTGTATCACAGTATTACTGTGTCCATTCCCACTTTGGAATGAGTCAGAATTGTTGGTAGTGCCAAACTGACTCACTATAGAGCTGTGCCCACCCATTCCTGATTGCTCTTGGTAAGAGATGTTGCCATCACCATCCTGAGTCAATTCTGCATAGTTGTCGCTAGATCCAGCGCCATAATCCCAATAAGACCCGTTGTAAATCATGCCTTGTGCCTGACGACCTTCGTTATTAGTCCCGCTTTGAGAAATAGAGCTTCCGTTGTTGTCTCCATAAGCCAAATTATGAGCTAGATTAGATGAGCCATTTTGCGAAGTGGTTGCGTAGTTGTTAGACCCACCTTGCCATTGCCAATTTTCATTTGATGTACCATTTTGTGTAGATGAAGCAGAACTTCCGCTACCCGTCCACTGATCTTGTGAAGAGTTATTGCTACTGCCTGCTTGACTTGCATCTGCTGAATGACCAGAGCCATTTTGGAACTGATAAGCATTGTTGAAAGAGCCATCTTGTGTAGCAGACGAAGAATGATCATCACCAGACTGGTAGGCACTTGCATAGTTTGAAAGACCTGTTTGGTACTGTGATGCAGAACTATTGCTACCATACTGATTGATGTGCGCGTTATTGTTGTCGCCATTCTGGTTCTGCTCAGAGTTATTTCCCGAACCCTGGGTATATACACTGCCATAGTTATATGTTCCAACTTGCGTTTGATTATTGGTGTTGTTGTCACCGTTTTGAGTCAAATAGGCATTGTTGTTAGAACCATCATATTGATCAATATGCGAGAAGTTACCAGAGCCGTTTTGGCTGATAGACTGATAATTGAAAAAGCTATTGTCATACTGATGATTCCATGCCGTATTGTTATCTCCTACCTGATCTAGATCAATGTTATTATTGTCGGCAGCCCCTGTAGAAAAGAACCCTTGGAATGTCCAAGAATAGTTGCCAGATCCAGTCTGATCTACAGTAGCATTGTTGTAGTCTCCAATTTGTTCTAAATCAGAGCCATTGTCATTTCCAGTTTGATTCACTGTCGCGGAATTACCCATTCCTGCCTGGTTCGTATTTGACCAGTTGTTCTGTGCGATAGTTGTGGTTACACACACACATAGAATTAATGAGAATAATACTCTTATGGATTTCATTTTTTTAGTGTTTAATCAATGGTTAAAACTCAATTAGTTACTTTGATTTACAAGACTCACATTGTTTGAGCCAGACTGCATTACAGTATTACTGTGTCCATTTCCACTTTGGAATGAATCAGAATTGTTGGTAGTGCCAAACTGACTTACTACAGAGTGATGTCCACCCATTCCTGATTGCTCTTGGTAAGAGATATTGCCCTCACCATCCTGAGTCAATTCTGCATAGTTGTCGCTAGATGCAGCGCCATAATCCCAATAGGATCCATTGTAAATCATGCCTTGTGCCTGACGGCCTTCGTTATTAGTCCCACTTTGGGAAATAGAGCTTCCGTTGTTGTCTCCATAAGAGAGATTTTCGGCTATGTTATCAGATCCTGATTGAGCCGTAGTTGTATAGTTGGAAGAACCATCTTGTCTCTGCCAATTTCGGTTATATTCGCCTTCCTGAGAGGAAGATGCAGCATTGTTATCACCATTAATCTGAAGCTGATCCGAACTATTGCTCACCCCGTCCTGTGTTGATGAAGCAGTACCGCCATCGCCATAGGCTTGGGTTTGATATGAATAATTTGACGTGCCATTTTGATAACTATCAACATTTCCATTAGTTGAACCATGCTGATGTTGAGAAACATAGTTGTAATCCCCAACTTGAGAAGCTGTACTGTTGTTTCCTGAGCCATTTGCATCTTGCGTGTTGTTAGCATTGTTCCCCATCCCATCCTGATATTGGGAAGAGGTGTTGCTGTCACCATCTTGATAAGAGTATGCGTAATTGCCACTTCCCATCTGCTCTTGGCTTGCAGAACTATTTGTACTGTACTGAGTGATGTATGCACTGTTTGATTCACCATCTTGGTATTGGTAGGTATTGTTACCAGACCCCTGAGTATTTACATTAGCATAATTGTACATACCTACCTGTATTTGGTAGTTGCTATTATCGTCACCACTTTGAAACAAATAGGCATTATTGTAAGACCCATCATATTGGTCTATATGAGAAAAGTTTCCAGTGCCTTCTTGTCTGGCAGATTGATAATTGAAGTAGCTATCATCGTATTGATGATTCCAAGCTGTATTGTTATCACCCACTTGATCCAGATCTACTACATTATTTTCTACATTTCCAATAAAGTTATATTGATAGGTATGTGAGAAGTTACCAGATCCAGTTTGGTCTATTGTGGTGCTATTATAATCACCGTTTTGATAAGCGTCTGATCCGTTACCAGTTCCAGTTTGATTTACAGTAATAGAATTCTCCATTCCTGTTTGTTCTGCATTAGAAGAGTTGCCTTGTGCGAATAACGCAGTAACGCATACACTTAGCGTTAATGTTAATATTGATTTAAGAATTTTCATGATTATGTGTTTAGAATAAAAGGATTGATTTAATTGTTTTGAATTACTATGGCGCTGTTTCCAGTTCCATTTTGATTGATATAGCTACTGTGACCCATGCCATATTGAAGTGAGACGGCACTATTGTTATTGCCATACTGATAAGTATCAGCATGATGTCCGCCGTGGCCCTGCTGTCCTTGATATGATTCATTTCCCGTACCGTTTTGATTGGTATAGGCATAATTATCATAGGTGGCGGACAAGGAGTAGTCCCATGAGCTTCCGTCCCAAGAGCGACCTTGTCCCTGTCTTGAGACGTTTTGCCCTCCATATTGATCCAGAGACGTCCTATTGTTGTCACCAAGGATATTCTGCTCAGTCAAATGATTTGATCCATCCTGAAAAGCAGTAGAGATGTTACCATTTCCGATTTGAGATTGAGAAGAGAAACTACCAGTCCCAATCTGAATCAATGTTGCTTCATTCCATGATCCTTGTTGAACTTGATAAGACCTTAAGTTTTGTCCTTCTTGACTTGCAGAGGCACCATTAGCCACGCCATAGTATTGATCCTGAGCAATATAATTACCAGCACCGTCTTGATAAGCAGACGCAAAGCTACCATCTACATCATGCTGATGTTGATAAGCGGAGTTGTTGCTACCAATCTGGTTTATGATGGCATAGTTGCTCTCTACTCCAGAATGTAGGTATTGGGAGGCGTTATTGTTTTCTCCCATTTGGATAATTTCTGCCTCATTTATATTTCCATAAATATCCTGATAGGCATAATTATTACTCCCCTCTGATACAATAGATGCAGTATTGTTGCTCCCGTAAGAATACTGATTTGAATAATTGCCAGTACCTGACTGATAAGCATCTGTGCTATTGGCGTCGCCCTGTTGGCTTTGATAAGTTCCATTATTGGAACCTTCCTGAAAGGCAGTTGAGATATTGTTATCTCCATTTACAGACACAGCCGCAACATTGGATTGTCCTTGCTGCTCGACTGTTGATGAATTGTCGTTCCCGTTTTGTACGACATTCGAATTGTTCGATTGCGCAAGTGCTGAAAATACACTAGCGCAAAAGACAATAGGCATTATCAATTTGATTGTTTTCATTATAAAATAGTTATGATTAAAATTCAACTTTCCTTCTTCCATTGCAGGTTGAATTTTTCTCAATCACTACTTTTTCTTCATTGATTTTTTCCTTTTTTTGTTAAAAATCTTGTTTTCTTTTTTTGGTCTGAAATAATAATTCAAACCCAGATTGAAGCTCAGTAAATAATCATTATAACTACCTTGCTCTATGCCATCCAATTTGTCGTGTAACAGGCTTGTATAAGTGGCTTGACTCGATACACCAATTTGATCTGTTATTAAATATTCTACCCCCAAGCTCCCATGTAAACTGAAGTTTGAAAAAGGGTCAAATGAATTATCTATTTCTGAGTTATTTCTAAAGTCGTCCAGAAAGCCAAATCCAAAATTGACAAAGGGAGTTGTTCTGTAGCTGTTGAGCATCCGATAGTTTACAGAAAAATTGGATCCCAGTACATCCGCTTCATAAACATTTTTAGTTCCAATTTTTGCGTAGAAAAAATTGATTCCAACGCTTACTGGATGTTGGGCAAACCACTCCATGCCTATTTGTGCGCCTGGGTTTACTTCTTGCTGATTATAGTCTCCTTTAAGAAGACTGACTCCTCCTGAAGCATGAATGCCTATCAGTCCCCTTCTTGTATTCAATGCCGAGCCAAAAGGATCTGTGAGTTGTTTTGAGGCTCTTTCTTGTTTGTAGCTTTGGATTGTGAGGCTGTCTTGAGGAGTTAAACTATTGGCTGTCCATAGTCCCTCGTCTATCCCTTCAATTATGAGCCCAATTACGGCTTTTTCAATAGCCTCTCTGACCGCCATCTCAGCAGGCTCGTTGTATGTAAATCCGACTTCTGCTTCAAGGATTTTATTGGGAGCAACAAATTTGAAAACGCCTACATCTACCTTTTGTGATAAAATGGTTTTGGATGTATAGATGGTTTTTAAAATCTTCCCATTCACGGTAGATACTGCTCTAAGGTAGATGGTTACGCGATCTTCACGATATTGGCCTGAGGAGCTTATGCCTAAATATCTTGCACCTGCCCCTCCAGTGAGTACGTTGCTATCAAAAGAAATAATCCCCCCTTCTAATAAAACCCCAGCATAGAGCAAAGGAGGTAAGAGATCTGCAGATGATTCATTTCCGCCATAGGTAGCTCTGCTTGATCGAATGATTTTTCTTTCGTTTAACAAGTTCGGCAGACCTTCTCGTTCTATTGGAATAAACCATCCTGATTCTTCCATTGTACGTATGAGTATGGATGTGGCACCTTGAGTTACTGCCGTAGACCAGCTAGATCCAAGCTCAGTAGATTTATACTGACCGGTCTGATCTCTAAATTTATAGACTGCTGAGATAATTTTTTCTTTTGGGGCTGGGAGGTTTTTGAGCGCATTATATTTTCGTGTTTCAGTACCTAGTTGGGCTACTGAAGTTTTCATTGGCTGATGCACCATAGGAGTGCAGGCCGTGAGAAAAACAAACCAATATAAGGTTGTTTTTAAGGGATTCATTGGTGATGGGAGCGTTAAGTAGTTTAGATAATTTCGTTAGGCGCTATTTGATCAATAAAAAGGAACAGCAACTGTCGTTTCACTGCCGTCGTCTGTATTGAATAGATAAATGTTGATTCCGGAGGTATTGGACGATACTTCAATTTCATAAGATCCAATACTATATACGCCATCTTGAAGAGTACCCTCCCCAAAAGCGTCACTGACTAATTGTCTAGACAACAAACTTAATACTTGCCGATTGAGGTTCTCTTCAAAATTATCGATCCCAGTTCCGAATGGGTCGTTAGCATTAGCCTCATCGTATTGATTCTGCTCCTGTGCTGAGCTAAGCAGCCAATTGTAATTAAATGTATCTCCTCCAAAAGCTGGGTTGATGGGTTTGTAGACAAAGTCTTGGGCATATAGTTGTGTAGAACAATACACAAGACACAGTGCATAGAAAAGTTTAAATAGGTTCATGTTTCAAGCCATTTTAATAAATCCCTGTTCCCGACATGTCTTCACCTTGTAATTCACGAAGAACCTCTTCATAACTTACAATATGGCGCCTGACATATCTGCTGGCATAGTCCGAAAGACTTACCAAACTTTCATAGCTGGGCTGTAAAATGTTCTCAAAAACAAGTAGTTCATTTACATAAACCTGAACTTGCGTGCTATTCGCTCGTGCTGGCCGCTCTTTTATATAGATGGTAAAGAATCCATCCACCTCAGGCCAAATCCATTGTGAATAAAATATTTCGTAAAAATCATGACCACTTTTTGAAAGTGACTGATCTACGATCAATTCATCAATTTCCACTAATAAATTGCCATCTAGTTCATCTTCAATCTGAGCTAAAGTCTGAAAAGAAAGTAGACTAAATGTAAGCGTGCCAATTAGTAAGTGGATTGACATGAGTAGTTAATGTTATGAACAAAAAATTAGATTTCCAACGCCCTAAGGATTAATTAATAGATAGTTTATATTAAAAAAATGGATATATAAAATTTATTATATTCATTCAGCTGATAGTTCAATTTAAAAAAAAATCGAATGATTATAACGCCATTATTTAGCAAAACTAATTGTGATGCTTTTGTGTTAAATTATAGTAAATAGATGTTATGAAATTTCACACAAGAAAATGGGTAAAACCTGAAGATCTTAATCCCAATCAAACCCTATTTGGGGGTAAACTACTCGCATGGATTGATGAAGAGGCTGCCTTATATGGTGCAATCCAATTGGAAAACAAAAAGGTAGTGACCAAGTTTATGTCAGAGATTAATTTTTTGAGCTCAGCTCGTCAGGGTGATATTGTTGAAATAGGCATAGAACCAATCAAGTTTGGCCGTACTTCGTTAGTGCTAAATTGTGAAGTGAGAAATAAAATGACGCATGAAACTATCATTACAGTTGAAAGAATTGTCTTGGTCAACATAGGAGAAAATGGAAAACCAGCCCCTCATGGAAAGACTCAGATTGAATACGTCAAAGATCGACTAGAGAATAATTAATTACTTCTTTACAAACTTTGTTAAAATAATTATGTGCTGACCATTGACCTTGCCTTCTATATGTTCAGGGTTGTCATGGGTGAGCGTTATGTTTCTAACGGCTGTACCACGTTTGGCTATGAAGTTTGCACCTTTCACATTTAGGTCTTTGATAAGCACCACGCTGTCGCCAGCTGTTAAGATTGCGCCGTTACTATCTTTGTGGACTATTTTGTCGGCTTCATTTTCGCCTTGATCTGTGGCTCTGGCCCATGCTAATGTGTCATCATCCAAATAGAGCATATCCAGTAAATCCTGTGGCCAACCTTCTGCTCGAAGCCTGTTCAGCATACGCCAAGCTAAAACCTGAACTGCAGGATTAGTATTCCACATGCTGTCATTAAGGCAACGCCAGTGATTGGTATCAGTTTGATCTGGATAATCTATTTGAGTTTGGCAGGTGACGCACAGGTACGTACACTGATCAGATGAATCACCAGGTTTTGGAGCAACAGTATAAACCAACAATTCATCCGGTGAGGTGCAAAGCTCGCATTTGGATTCACTTCTTTGCTGAAGTTCTTTTTCTATACTCACGGTAGTTGAGTTAATCGAATTTCTTTCTTTTTGTAATCGCCATTGCCTTTAGGATAAATCCTGGCAAAGGTTTGTGCGGGTCGCGGTTTTTGAGTTTGATGCTCCAATTGATTTTTTTAATCAGCGGTACTTTATGCGTCTCCACAAATTCTATCAGTGTTCCATCATTGTCTTCAATGTAGCCCCAGTGTCCATTGGCATCTCCCATGTCGAAGTGCTCTGAACTGAGTACTTGAAATGGGTAATTTTTTTCTTTACATTCTTCTACCAACGCATTCATATTGCGGATGTCGAAGCAGAGATGTATGAAACCCACATCGCCCCAGAACCGTCCTTCAAAAAGCGTCTTAGGGGTTCGGTCTAGTGCTTGGATGAGTTCAATTTGCCCATCTCCAAGCAAAGGGTAAAACCCCCCTGTGCGATCCTTTTTGTGAGTCAGTAAGATTCTTCTGAATTTGCCTTCGCCGTTGTTTAGTCCTTTGAGGTCCTCAAATGTCCCAGTTTCATCATATACTATTTGATCGTAACCCAAGATATCTGAGTAGAGTTTCAAAGATTGATCTATATCCGAAACGCCAAGCGTAGCCCCACATATACCTCCGACATCAAACTTGGATTTCTTGAGCCATGAATCAAATTCCTTTATTTGTAGAATATTGTCCCAAGGATCTTTGATGTAAAATCCTTTGGAGCCGTCAGCTTCTTCATTAATTGGAGTGCAAATTGTTACTCCTTTGCCTTTTAGTCGATCGTAACTCGCTTGAATATTTTGGGATTTAATTTTGGCAATATTGATTCCTAAATCACCAAGTTGTACCGGTTCCTCTATAGTAAGTGGTGTACGCCCGGTATGTTGCCAGATTTCATATCCGCTACCCCCTTGTGCATTCATGGCGAGAATGGCTCTTTTGGCACGTGGCTCACCGCCCATGTATTTGGCCATAAAAGTGGCTTCATTGTTGTCATCGAAAATGCACAAATCTGCCCCTAGAGTTTTGGCATACCATTCGAATCCCTTTTCGGCATCATCTACTCCTACACCAATTTGCTGAATCCCATATATTAATTTACCATCCATGCCCATAGCATTAACAATTAACAAAAAAAGAAAAGGCAAATTAGGCAAAATTTCTGTTTAGTCTGTCTTGATTTTCATCATTCTGTCGGGTTGAACATATTTTTGTTTTTATCCGAACGATCAATTATTTGTCAACTCAATTCTGTCTGCTTCCTAGCGATTAATACGTTAGTTGAATTTCATAAGAATCGCTTTATACCTTGAATAAAGCCTATTTTTTGTTAATGTAGGACTAGGTGTATTATATTTAGCGCATACTAAACCTGACTGATATGCCTAGAATAAGCGTTATTAATGAAAAAGATAAAACAGTAGTATTTACAGATTTGGCAAATTTGAATACGGAAGAAGCACCTGAGGTGATGGATGAGGCTGTAAGGGTCATTTCGAAGTTTCCGCACAAATCTGTCCTGTCATTGGTGGATATGACTGGTATGAGATTTAATAAAGGAGTGATCGAAAAAGTGACGGAGATAGCTCGCAAAAATGAACCCTATGTCAAGGTTACTGCTATTGTAGGATTGAATTCTGTAGCCAAACTTATTGCCAAGTCGGTAATCAAATTAACAGGACGAAACACGGTTTTGTTTGACCAGTTTGACGAAGCAAAAGCGTGGCTTCTTACTCAAGAATAAAATAAAAAAGAGTGAATAGATATTTTTTTTGTTTCACGCTATGCTTTTGGCAAATTCAAAATATGTGTGCTCAAGAAATTGAAATTAGTCAATACCTGATCCGTCAAGAGCAAATAATTATCCATGGGAGTACAAATATCAACAGATTCGAATGCAAACTGGACTTGAATGAAGTGATAGACACATTTCAAGTAGAAGTCATAGAATTCAATGGAAATTTCAATTTTTCTGGGTTGACATTGAACATTCCGATAGATGATTTTGCTTGCAACAATCGAATAATGACAGCTGAGTTTAGAGAATTGCTCAGATCAGAAGTGCATCCCTATCTCAATTTGAATATTGAACAAGCTGAGCATATTGACCGCAATAAGTTGCGAATGGTGGCCGACCTAACAGTGTCTGATACCCGGAATAATGAACTCATTCAGGATTGCTTTATTGACGTATCCGGAAAGGAATTGGTTTTGGGTGGCATGCATCGTGTGTATTTGGAATCTTACAATTTGGAACCACCAAGGAAGTTTCTTGGTGCAGTTGTAGTAAGAAATGAGCTAGACATTTCATTTGAAGTGATTTTGGAGAAGCAAAAATGACAAGAGCCACATACATATTGAGACTCTTGTCACCCAACTGCTATCTAACGATTAGAAGCTTATTGCCGCTTCGATCACGAATCCTTTGAACTCAAATCCGTCAAATTGTGTGTTGCCTTCATAACCTTCACCACCATAAGTTTGATTTACGTATTCTAGTTTGGTGATTACATTTTTAGTTAGGAACCATCCACCTCCAATATTGAATCTTTTGATTTCTAAATCTGGAGCTCCATCAATAGTATTTCCTTTGACCATGTTATAACGACCACCAAGGTAGAACTGATCATTTTGTCCTAGCCGATAGATGGCTTCTCCTGCTACTTGAGTCATAGATCCTTCACCTGTGGCGCTACCACTTGCTATTTCATAAATACCAAAGAACTCCAGACCTTTGTATTTAACGAATGGATTGATTTGAATAGCGGTTAATTTCGTGAATCTTGCGTTGAATCTGCCTCCAAAATCACTAGAAGCAGTGACAATGTTACCAGTACCATCGTCGTACATATAGTCAGTGACGTGATAGTATCTAGCCCCTGCTCGGTCTCCACCGTAAAGCCAAGTGCCTGTTGTGGTTCCTTTGTTGATATACCAAGAGCCAGTTAAACGTAACCTTAAATCATCATTGATTTGATTGTCGTAACCAAGTTTACCAAAGAAAGAAACTTTGTTATCAGAATTATCATTGACCGTTACGTTTTGGTTCAATTTGCCATTAGTAAAGCCTAATACACCAATCAGGCCATTTTTCTGAAGATTAACTTCAAAAAAAGCTTCTGTAGAAAAGGCATCCATGATGTAGTTGCCAACAAACGGATTGTAGGTAGCACGAGCATTATCTGTTCTTCTGAAATGAGCGTCACCATAATTGAATTCATCCATACCTACTCTGATGGCCGCTATTTCCATCAAACCAGAAAGAAAGCCATCACTGATGAAGTTTAGGTTGTCCATTTGCATGTAACCACCTTTTACCCAAGACTCTTCGTGGTGTCTAGCAGACAGGTAAGTTCTCAAATGTATTCTCAGACCATCTTCTAATTGCACATCTAAATTTAAGTTGGCAGTAGGAAGGTTTAGGTTAGAACCAAGCTCTGTCAAATTATCTGCGTCATTGGATTGGTTGATGCTTTGAAATTGCATGGCAAAATCACCTCCTATTTTTACTTTTAATCCTTCATATACTACGGTATCTGTTTTTGATGTTTCAAATACGTTTAACCCTAGCTGTCCGTCAGGTCTATAATACTGTATTGATGTTTGTGCAAAACTTGGTGTCACCAAGAAGATTGTTATTGCTAAAACAAAGAAATTTAATTTTTGAGATGTTTTCATGATTGAAAAAGTTTAGCTTTTTATTAGAGTAAAATTGAATTGAATAGTTATTTCGTCTCCAGTCTTTATAGTGCCAAATACTGCTGTGGGGGGTGTGATATCATAATCTGTCATTTTTATTTTTACATTTCCATTGACGGTCGTCGTTGTATTTTGCTTGATGATTAGATTAATGGGGATGTCTTTTGACTTTCCAGCTATAGTCAGTTGTCCTGTACCAATAAGCCTGTCTTTCAGTATGTTTAGCTGACTAGAGACAAACTTTATTTCAGGATATTTGTCTTCTTTCAAGGCCTTGTAGGTATTGCCATCCATACCAGATTTCCCGCTCTTTATGGATTTTACTATGGCGGAAAACTGGATGTTATTGATTTGATCCTCTTTTAAAATTGCCTCAACAGTGAATTCCTCTACAGTCGACTTCCAGTCATGCAAAGAGGAAGTGCCTTGTACCTCCATTGTGCTTGCACCTTTTTCAATTTTCAAGGTTTGTGCTTTACTGAAAAATGTGCAACTGCTGATAATGAATATGGTGAGTATATATTTCATAATTTCTTACGTTAGAGTGATTATTTATCTCATTTGCAATAAGCAAATCAAGTGTGCAATGACTAGATGCCCACAGTAGTGGGTCATTTCAAAATATGATTTGTGTCAGTTTGTTGAGTTGGCCTTGTGTGTAGGGATGTCAGTTTTTTAATGGAACCATTTGACCAGCCATGTAATAAATAGAGTTGTCTGTGTACTTATGATAGGTGATGGGGTCTCTGAGGCGTTATCTTAACGACAGTAATGAAAACTCAAAATAAACTCGAATGAAAAAAATACTCACATGTGTGATAGCTATGGCTTTTTGCCTAGCAGCACAAGCACTTCCAGAAGATCAATATGAATATGTCCTGGATCTCACGGTAGTAAAAGACGATAAAGTACAGGTGATTTTGACACCACCAAAGATCAAAGAGTCAGAAACTACTTTTTATATGCCTAAGATCATTCCGGGCACTTATTCAGTGGCTGATTATGGCAGATTTATAGAAGACTTCAAAGCACTCGATAAGAAGGGGAAAGAGCTGAAAGTAGAAAAGACTTCAGTAAACTCCTGGAAAATATATAAGGCTAACAAATTGAGCCAAATCTCTTATTGGGTCAAAGACTCCTATGATAATGATGTGGATGGACCAGGTGTTTTCGAACCTGCAGGAACCAATATTGAAGAAGGGAAGAATTTTGTGATAAACTCAGCAGGATTCTTTGGATACTTTGAAAATATGACTCGTTTGCCTTTTAAATTTAATGTGGTTCGTGACTCCAAAATGTATGGGTCAACTGGCTTGGTTGCTTTGAGCACAGGAATATCTATGGACACTAGTCTGGATTTAAGTGAGATAAATTTAGAAACGTCTGAGGCAGAAGTGGATACTTATCTGACCGAGAGTTATGATCATTTGGTGGATAATCCCTTGATGTATTGCGAACCAGATACGAGCATAGTAAATGTGGCAGGAGCGGAAGTATTGATATCCACTTATTCGCCAGGTCAGATAGTAAAGTCTGAAGAGGTAAAAGGTGCAATTGAGCAAATACTAATGGCTCAAAAAGAATATTTGGGAGGTGAATTGCCCGTGGACAAATATGCTTTCATCTGCTATTTTACAGAACGCCCAGTTAGGTCAATAGGCGCTTTAGAGCATTCCTATTCTTCGCTTTACTCAATGAGAAACCAACCCATACAGACCATGATCGGTATGTTCAATCGTTTTGCAGCGCATGAGTTTTTTCATATCGTAACGCCACTTAATATCCATTCTCAGGAGATTCACCAGTTTGATTTTAATGAGCCCAAGATGTCAAAACATCTTTGGCTATACGAAGGGATTACTGAGTTCTTTGCTGGTAATGTGCAAGTGAAGTATGACATTCTAACACCAGAAGATTATCTGCAGGCATTGCAAGGTAAGATGGTCAATGCATCAACTAGGTTTAATGATTCTCTGGCTTTTACTGATTTGAGTAAATATACTTTAGATAAATATTCAGATCAATATGGCAATGTTTATGAAAAAGGAGCTTTGATAGGTATGTGTTTAGATCTAAAATTAAGGAGCTTGTCAGGTGGATCGTATGGTGTGCAAAATATGATGTTTGATTTGGCTGAGAAGTTTGGAAAGGATCAGGCGTTCGATGACGAAGACTTGTTCGACATTATCACAGAGATGACTTACCCAGAAGTACGTGAGTTTTTCGCCACTTACGTGGAAGGTACCATGCCGCTTCCCTATGCCGAATTTTTAGCTTTGGCTGGTGTAGACTACCGTCCCTCCGAGCAGAGAAAGGAAATTAGCATGGGCATGCCACAAGGAACAATTGGCTATAATCCAGAGACCAGTCGCATATTTATTGCCAATGAAGAAGCCTTGAATGAGTTTGGAAGAGCTTTTGGATTAAAAAATAACGATGTGTTAGTAGGTATTAATGGAAATGAGATACCTTTGAGAGGTATAGGGGCATTCTTGCAGGGTGTGAGAGAAGAAATGAAGGTGGGGGATGAGATTACCTATACTGTGATGAGACAGGGAGAAGACGGCTCGGAATCTAAAGTAGATCTGACCACAGAGATTGTTGAAGTAGATGTTGAGTACATGCACGTGCTCACATTGAATGAGGAACCTACCAAGTCACAAATGGCCGTCAGAAATGGCTGGCTAACCAAAGGCGAATAACCTCAATTTACCATAAGCATCGAACTTCACAGTTCGGTGCTTTTTTTAATCCTTAATTTTGTGAACAGTAAACTCAACTCTGCGATTGAGTTTACGGGTTTCTGCACTGGCATTGCTGGCGATAGGCTTCGTTCCTCCATATCCCTTTCCAGCAATTCTCTTTTTGTCTACTCCCTGAGCCGTGAGGTATCGCATCACGGTTTGTACGCGATCTTCGCTTAATTCAACATTCAAAGATGATTTACCTTGATTATCCGTATGACCAGACAAGAATATAGAAATGTCTGGGTTGTACTTCATCATTTCCACCACAAGATTCAGTTCTTTCTCTGATCCTTCTACTAACTTAGGTGAGCCTTGTTCGAAAAGCACATGATCTAAAGTCACGGTGTTGCCTTCTATCACTGGTTCCAGACTGAAGGCCAATTGCTCGTTGTTTAACAAAGCCGCATCTGTCACAACTGTTTCGGCAGATAAATAACGAAAGGCTTTCACTTTTACAGTGTAATTGTTTCCCTCGCCCACGGTTAAGTTAAATTCACCCTCAGAATTGGTCAGTGTTTTAAATTCCTTGTTTGTGGGCTCTGTAGTCACATAAATCTCAGCACCAATAATGGTCTGATTAGATTTTTTGTCAATTACAGAGCCGCTGATAGCAATGACTTTCTCTTCTGCAACTATATCAATAACCTCAGCAGTATCAGCAATGACTTCTATTGGAGTGATGTTTGGTGCTATTTTGACCTTCTTTATATCTCCGTAGCCATCACTGTTTTGTGTGCTCGATAAGTAGGCGAATTCATCATCTAAAAGGAATGAAAATGATCGTTCCCTTCCTTTGGTGTTGATTTTTGATCCCAAGTTTATTGGCGTGCTCCATTTTTGCCAGGTGTCATCCAGTCTGGTTGACATGAAAATGTCGAAACTGCCCGCTCCATCATGACCATTTGATGCGAAAAAGAGTGTTTTGTTGTCTGCTGCCAAAAAAGGTGTGATTTCCTGATTTTGAGTGTTAATGCTGGATCCCAGATTTTTAGGGCTTGTCCATAAGCCATCTGGTTTCAAACGAGAGATGTAAATGTCCTCTACACCATAGTTACCAAAAGACTCAATGCCAAAAAGAATGTGCCTTCCATCAGCTGATATACTTGCGTTTAGTTCTTTGGACTTTGAGCTCAAATAGGGGACTTCAAAAGATTTTGGAGTCGACCATTTGCCACCATTTTTGTGAGCAATGGCCAATTGATTATCACTGCTTAGCAACAATGATCTGCCTGAATTTAAAAATCCGATAACGGTATTGTTTTGCTCATTATTGACTGCTTTGAGATTGTAGGCAGGCGTCCAATCGCCTTTTTCATTTTTTTCGCTTACCCAAATATCACCTTGATCCTTGCTGTCTCCAATGTTTTCTGGGTGGTTTTTTCTTGTGAAATAAAGGTATTGACCGTCTGGACTCAGAACTGCATTTATTTCATCTGAGGTGCTGTTGACGACTGAGTCTAGGGAAATCTGTTCAGAATAAATTTCAATCTGACTAAACGTGTTGAAGCTGATCAATATGGAAAGGAAAAGTAGCGCGTTTTTAATGTTCATGTGGATGGATAATTCAGGTCGTAAATTTGCCATGCTTCAAGGTTAATTGCAACTTGGTTAATTGAGGTATAATTTTTACTAGTATAAAATAAATAATAAAAAATAGGATATATCATATAATAAATTCGATTTATATAATTATATTTACAATAAATTGAATCAATCAAATATAAAAATAAACCAGGTGTATATGGAATGAAATGATCTCGGGATCTGCCCGAGGCTTTCATTCTTTTTGCTCTTCTATCAAATCATATACCAAATCGTGAATTCTAGGTCTGATGTTTAGCTGATAGATTTTTCTATTGTTTCGAGTAGGGTAAACTCTGTTGGCTAAGAAAATGAACAGTAATTGATTGTCGGGATCCGCCCAAACCAATGTGCCCGTATAGCCAGAATGTCCATAGCTGTTTGGGCTTGCCGATTTAGCTACACTTGTTTTGATGCTGTCGTATTGGATCAGTGGTTTATCAAAACCAAGACCTCTTCGGTTTTCGAATTCACAATATTGACACTTTGTAAATTCAGTTATTGTTTCTGGTCGTAAATATTGAAAATCGCCATAAGTACCTCCATTCAGCAACATTTGATACACCTTAGCAAGGTCATAGGCATTGCTGAATAATCCAGCATTTCCAGAAACACCTAGCATCACAGCAGCCCCTTCATCATGCACGACCCCATGGAGCTTGTTCATTCTGAAAAAAGTGTCTACTTCAGAAGGTACAATTTGATTCAAACTGAACTTCCGGAGGGGATCGAATCCCAAACTCTGCGCGCCAAGAGGAGTGTAGAATTTTCCATTTAAAAATTGCTCATAGGACGTGTCCGAGAGCCTTTCTATCAATTCTGGAAAAAGATAAAAAGCCAATCCTGAGTACACATACTCTTCATTTTCATACAAATCTGATTTCTTGATCATTTTATAAATCTTGTCTTTTCTAAAGTCCTTGTGAAGGAATAGGTCAGACCCGGGTATCCGATTTGGATAATGGGCTGATGAGTCTGTTGAAATGGTTTTTCGTTTGTACTTTCCATTTTTTCGTTGAGATTCTGAATAGTAAGGAATCCAATTTTTGAGTCGAGACTGATGAGCCAGTACTTTTCGAACGGTTAGATCAGACTTGTTGGATTTGGCCAAAAAAGGAAAATAAAAACCTAAGGTTTGATCCAAGTCTAGTTTGCCAGCTTCGTACAGTTTCATCAATGCCAGCGTGGTAGCCGTAATTTTAGTGATAGATGCCAGATCATATAAATCGGAATTTCGAACCTTTTGTATGTTGTCATAAGTATGGTAGCCGAACGACTGATAGTAGAATATTTTTCCTTCCTTAGCTAATAAGAGTTGACAGCCCGGAAATGCTGCAGAATCGAGTGCCTGGGTGATAATAGAATCAATGCCTGCGAAAAGTCGTGCAGAATCTATCTTGAGCAGAGCAGGAGAGCCATAGCTCAGTGTGTCACTTTTAGGCTGTAGTGCCAATAGCTGGAATGACGAAACGAGGGACAACAATAAGACAAAGAAGGTTCTATTCAAGCTCATATACGTATTCAGAGAGGGTTGTACATCTTTTAAATATGGCATAATTACATTAAAACTGGCTTTTTTACCTATCAAAAGCTTTCTTAATTTATTTAGCCGTTAGAGTTTGTATTTGTACATTTTAGCTCTAAATTTGCAGTCCTAAAAAAAGAATATAACATTTTAGAGAATGGCGAATCATAAATCGGCTTTAAAGAGAATAAGATCAAACGAGGCTAAAAGGCTAAGAAACAGGTATCAGCACAAAACTACTAGAACTTTCATCAAGAGATTGAAAGATGCTACGAACAAAGCTGAGGCTGAAGAACTACTTAAAAAAGTAGTAGGGATGATCGATAAGTTGGCTAAGAACAACATCATCCACAAAAACAAAGCATCTAACCAAAAGTCAAAACTGACTAAGTTAGTAGCTTCTCTATAAGCCAGAGTCTCTTACTAAGATATAGATCGCTCCCTTTTTCAAGGGAGCTTTTTTTGTTTAAGCCCTTCTCGTTTTAATTGGTTTTCCCTACTTTCGGTCTAGCACAAACAGAATCTCTATGTACAGTTCAGATAATCTGTCCATCAAGCAATGGGCGGAGGAAGACAGGCCTAGAGAAAAATTAATTATTAAGGGAAAGGCAGCGCTTTCAGAAGCGGAACTGATTGCCATATTGATAGGGTCAGGTACTCCGAAAATATCAGCTGTGGAATTGGCCAAGACTATATTAGCAGCTACAGGAAATGACCTCAATGCGTTAGCCAAGCTTTCATTAGCTGACCTGAAGAAGTTCAATGGCATTGGTGAAGCCAAAGCTATTTCGATCATCAGTGCATTAGAATTAGGTAGACGAAGAAGGGAAACAGAGTTCGTTAAAAAACCGAAAGTTCAGTCTTCATCAGATGCTTACTATTATCTCAAACCTTATTTGATGGACTTAGATCATGAACAGTTTTGGGTATTGTATTTGAATAGAGCCAATCAAATACTGAAACCTGAGATGGTCAGTGCTGGTGGCGTATCAGGTACCGTGGTGGATGCTAAGCTGATTTTCAAAAAGGCATTGGATGTATTGGCGTCTAATGTGATCCTGGTTCACAATCATCCCTCAGGCAACTTGAAGCCCAGTGCCCAGGATATTGAATTAACCAAAAAGATAAAGGCTGCAGGTCAAACTTTGGATATTCCTGTCTTGGATCATATTATTTTCACTGATGACGGCTATTTTAGCTTTGCAGACGAATCTATGATGTGATGAATAACAAAGTTTATTTTTGTGTGACTTGGATAATTTTTTTGATGGCTTGCGAGCCAAAACAGTCTTCCGTTTCTTATGAAGATTATATTGCAAACCATAGAAAAGAAACACATGAATTCATGAATGTGTCTGATGATTCTCCGTTTGTAGGAGTGGACTCAACTATCTCTTTGAATTATTATCCAGTTGACCAAAAGTTTAGGGTGATCGCAACCATCAAAAGAATCCAAAACGGAGGCCAGTTGACTTTAGGAACATCAGATGGTGTGTCCAGAGTATATGATAAACATGCCTTATTGGAATTTGAAATCAATGAAAAACCACTACAGTTATTGGTGCTGAAGGGGGAGAAAAGTGAAGGGTTATTTTTGGCTTTTTCCGATTTGACCAATGACAATACAACGTATGGAGGCGGACGATATATTAATCTCAACTTCTCTGATCAGGCTGAAAAAATCACACTTGATTTTAATCTGGCATATAATCCCTATTGTGAATACAATGCCACGTATTCTTGTCCATTGCCTCCTCTGGAGAACTATCTGAAGGTAGCTATAGCGGCAGGGGAGAAATTGTACAAGTAAGTTTATCCAACCACTCTGGTACCTGATTTCCAAACACCATCAGGCTTGATCTTACCTTGTTGATAAAAGATTTCGCGATGATCGCCTACAGGGAATGATATCAAATCAGCCAATTGTCCAGATTTGATTCTTCCGCGATCTGATAGGTTCAATGCCTTGGCTGCTCTGAAAGTAATGCCAGCCATGCATTCAGGAATGGAAAGCTTCTCAGATGCACCTATCAATGCTGTTTGGATTAAGAGATCACCCATAGGAGCAGAGCCAGGATTCCAGTCTGTCGCAATCGCCAAGCAGCATCCAGCGTCCAATAACTTTCTGGCAGGAGAGTAATGCATTCCCAATCCTAATGACGCTCCAGGCAATACAGTGGCAACCGTTTCAGAATTGGCCAATAAGGCCACATCTGCATCTGAAGTAGCTTCCAAATGATCTGCACTCAATGCTCCAGCTTCTACGGCCACTTGTGTGCCTCCTGAAGTAAACTGATCTGCATGAACAGTGATTTCAAATCCAGCAGCCTTGGCTTGAGCTAAATACTTAGCAGAAAGCAGGGTATCAAAAGCACCATCTTCAGTGAAAATGTCAATTCGATTAGTCAGGTTTTGTTTTTTTAATTCTGGAAAGAGATTTTCAACTATATGATTCAAATACTCCTCATGACTGTTGAATTCCTTAGGGCAAACATGTGCTGCCAGGCAAGTGGAAATCAAATCTGCAGGTACTAGCTCATTAGCTGACTGTATGGCTCTAAGCATTTTGATCTCCTCATCTACTGAAAGGCCATAGCCACTTTTTACCTCTATGGTAGTTACACCTTCTTCCAAATGCCTCTTGGCTCTCATCTTGACTAAATCTGTCAAATCTGATTCCGAAGCTGCTCGGGTCTTATTCACAGAATCATGGATGCCACCACCATTTTTTAAAATTTCCTGATAGGTTTTGCCAGCTACTCGCTGGGCGTAGTCACCTGCGCGTGATCCACCAAAACAAATATGGGTGTGACTGTCAATCAACCCAGCCATGAGTATGTGATCACCTTTTATTAGATCTATGTGGTCTGCTTTCCCTTTTAAGCTTTTGAAGTTACCTACTTCTATGATTTGATCTTCTTCTATCAGTACACCACCTTTTGGTATTAATCCGAGTGCATCTTCAGTCAATGCTCCTCTCAGTGGAGCTGCAGACATGGTGATTATTTCATTGAATGGGCCTATCAGTCGTTTCATGGGTTATTAGTTTTGGGTGTTACCAATCTTGATCCAATTGTGTTTGTGCTTTCGTTTTCTTGGCTTCATAAGCCATTTCGAAAGCCTCATAATCTTCTCTAGGAAGAATGTCAATCAGCTTAATGAGTGCGTCTTCAGAAAAGTCTATCAATCCACTATTTAGACATTGGTCAATATATGCTTTGATTAGGTTTTCCGAAAACTCATTGACTGTAATGGCTTCGTGCAAAATGCGATAGGCCATCTCTTTTTCTTCGGCTGTTTGAAAATAATTGGTGGCTGCCAATACCCCTTCCTCAAAAAATGGATTATCAAGGCCTAGTCTTTCAAATAACAATCTTTGGTCTGCTCCTCCTTTTTTGGCTTGTGCTAAAAGCTGTCTTTCTTTTTTGAATGAATAACGCTTCCAAACGGATTGATTCATTTGCATTTTATCAAAGAGTTTTGTCCATTCAGCTGCCAGCCTTGGATTGATGGAGTCATTGGCTGCGCTTTCTTTACTTAAAAGGAATAGGGCAAGTGACTGATCTCCCAGCCTGTGATAGGCTTGTGCCAAATCCGCAGATACATTTGGATAATAGGCTTCTCTGGCCGCTTCCAGATATTTTGAAGCCTGCAATGGGGCATCCAATTCCAGACACCATTTGCCCAATAAGGTGTTCCATTTTCCAGACTCATCTTCATACATTTCTTTGAGTTGGTAGATCAATTCAATGGCCTTGGACACCTTTCCGTTTCGATAAAGATTAAAGGCTTTGACCAGAGTCAACTCCTTTCTGAAAGCTGCATTTTCTGGTGCTTCGAGATACGGATCGATCAATTGTAAAAATTCCGGCAACTGATTTTGATAGCAGTACAATCCAAGATTCTTCAAGTAGCCAAATGTAAATAAGTTTAACGCCAGAGATTGTGGTTGACTTACAAATGACAAACTGGTTGTGTCGTTACTGATCAACTGATTGGCAAGCGTATTGCTTTGCAAATCAAATCTTCCCAGGTCTATATTGTTTTGATTCTCTAACTCCAATCCGTGCAAGCTGGCCACTGCATTTCGATTGGCATATACTACAGCTTGTTTCCATGATCCTGGCGTACTGCTTTCCAAATAGTAAAGTGCTGAATCCAGAACATTGGTTTTGCTGTATAGCAAGGCCATATTGTTTTGAATTGCCCAATGATCTGGGAATACCTTGAGTCCATCCTGATAAGTAAATAGGGCATCAAAGAATCGACTGGAATTTTCGTATTCTCTTCCTAAACTGGCATAGGCATACGCTGTTGGTTCTTGTTTGATCGAGTTTTTCAAGTAAAGCAAACGTTGCAATGGCTCTTTTTCTAGTAAGGCCAATTGGAAATTGCCGTGATGGTTGTTCGTGCTTTTGGAGACGCTCTTTTTGTAATAATATTGAGCGATAGACTCATTGTCTAAAGCTAAATTCAAGTCACCTAACCCATTGTAATATCCAGCTACTCCTTGATAAAAACTGCCGTAATGTGCTCTAAAGAAAAGAGCTGCCACTACGATCAACCCTGCTATTCGTGCTGATATATATGGAAAATTATCTTCTACGTAGGCAAACTGATGAACGGGTAGGTTTTGTTTAAGCTGAGTGATGAAATTGAAAATGATATAGAGAAAAAACATCAACCCAAATCCGATATGACTATACAAAATCAGGTTTTGCATAGATGTGATGAAGGCATCATTTCCATGAAAGGCTTGAAAGCCCAAAGTAACAAAGGTAATAATCCCTAAGCCCAAATATAAAAAGGCTGTATATGGGTAGTAAGGTAGTATGCCAGCATATCGATTTTGTCTGGACTTAATTCCCCAAATGCCTAAGATGGCTGAAATGGCTATCAGCAAAAATTCGTTTATATAATAGATATCCCAATTCAGATAGTTGATGCTGTATAGATATAAAACCGCCAAATTCAGCAAGTAAGCCACACTCAGTACAATGAAATGTGTGGTGTTATTGGAAGAAGACTTCGAATAAGGTGTGGTTAGGGATAGGATGGCATAGATTATTTCATGACCAATAATCAATATAAAAATTAAACAAATCAGTGCTGCTGGTAGATACGAAAATCTAGCTAAGAAGAGCAGGGGACTTTCGTAAGTACTTCCGAAATAGATCAGACCAAACACAATAAGTATAAGGCCTGAAAAAACTAAAAATCTTGAGCCTATTCCGATATTTTCATTGATGGAATTGAAGTAGTAGGAAGCAGGAAGAAACAGCAATAGCACCACTATGATGGCGGTTTGATTATATAAATCAAAAAATCCTACATGGCCTATGCCACTTAGAGCGACCAATAAAATCCATAATCCAACACCAATGTAATACCAGAATTTTTCGAGGTAGGTAGATAGGGTTAGACAGCCCATGAGGCATCCGTATAAAAGGACTAAATAGATGTAGGAGTAAGATGCAGACAGTGTTTTCGATCCGCCAAAGACCTTTTGAAAAATCAGGGGTAAATCCGTGGTGATGGTGCTTTCTATAAACTCGGAATGATTGGAGAAGATGGGAAAGGATAAATGCTCTAAATACCCTGTCAGTTTCCAATAATAAAACGGACTCAAATCTCCCCATTGAATGGCAAGAAAAACGACTACAAAAGTTAAAAGTAAAGAAGATAAAATTTGAAAAGTCAGTTTGAATGTGGTATTCCATTCATTCCAGAAAGCGAGTTTGTTCATGGCCTATTTGAGAACCTTAGGTACAATGAAATGACCTTGATCACTTTCAGGTGCATTTTTTAAGGCTTCATTGCCTGAGAAATAATTGTCAGCTTTGTCGTCTCTGAAGTGAATGGTTTCTTCATTCACATTGCCAAGCGGCTCGACATTCGTGGTGTCAACTTCTTCCAGTTTTTCTACCCAATCCAAGATATCTCCCAAGTCTTCACGCATCTTTTCCTGCTCCTTTTCGGAGAGTTCAAGTCTCGATAAGTGAGCCAATTTCTGAACGGTCTTTTTATCTATTGCCATTTGATTCTTCTAATAAGTTTCAAATTTAACAAAAGATGTGTGTTGCTCGACTAGTCCTGAGAACAAAAAGGCATTTATTGATCATTAAAAGCTAATGATGGTCATCTAGCTTATGATCTCAAGGCATGCCAAATCTCTTTGTGCTATAAAGTTTGTAATGTTTTCTTGATGCTGTTGAAGTAGTTCAGAAAGGGCTTTGGTTGTAAGATTTCCTGACCTGATCCATATAATTTTTGGTGGATATCCCCAGATAATTGAAAAATCGTAGAAATCAGCATCAAATGTGACAATGGAAAAATGCTCTTTATGTGCTTAGTCCCAAATTTCCTTATCAGTTGAGTTTTCTAGACCTAATTCTCGGACTTGCCGTGCTTCAGGGAAGATATGTTTTAACAGGTTAACTGGCCTAAAAGAAATATTTTGATCAAAAGGCAGTTTCACGAAGCAAAGGCAAGATGATTTTCACGAGAAGCAGCATAAAGCAAACAAGCTCGAATGATTTGTTCGGATAGCTCTGGGAAATCCGATATGATTTCTTCATGGGATCATACCCTTGGCCAACCAGTTGAGCACATCTCCAACAGCTATTCTTGTGCCAATTACTATTGGTTTTCCGAAACGTTTTTGAGGATTAATTTCGATATATTCTTCGATCTTCATTCATCAAATATCACTAAAAAAGGTCATAATTCTATTAAATCTACACAGTTAACAACAGCCCCCACCGTCATAGAAATATGTGGAATCTGTGATGTGAATGTCCACTCTGCCTAAACTGGCCAAGGCTCCAGCTGTCTTATCACAAACGGCCAAAGGTTGATTCTGCATCAATATGTGGCCTTTCTTGTCATCCAGATATTCTTCTTTGCCATAATAAATGGCTGCCTTGCCTGTAAAGACACAAGGCCCATCTTCAGGCATAGGGTCTTTGATGGCGCATACTTCCAGACTTTCAATGAAGATGTTTTCTTTCACCTCATAGTGGTTAGGAGATAGCATGCGATAAGGGCGCTTGGCCCTGATTTCAATGGTTCCAAAGCCTACATCAGTCAACATTTTAATGTAATCTTTCATTGGAATAGAGCCACTTAGACATAAGGCACGAAGCGTTTCATCGTTCTTGAGCTGCTCGGGCATGGCTTGGTCACAAATGGGATCAGACATTACTAGTCGACCATGAGGCTTTAGCACGCGATACATTTCCTGTAATGCTTTTTTGAGTTCGTCTGCTTTGAAAATGTTGAACAAGCAATTTTGTGCAGCTACGTCAATGGACTCATCTGCAACTGGCAAATCCAAAGCATCTCCTTTTTTCAATTCAACAAAGTTACTATTGAACCAATCGTTTTCTTTCTCTGCTTGTACGAAATTCTGTCGAGAGGCTTCCAGCATTTCATCTACCACATCCACACCAATTACGCCTGACGGCTTTCTGCTGAAATAGGAGAACTGCAGTAGCTCCATGCCGCCTCCCACACCTACATAAAGAATGTTTGGATTGTTGGCCAGATCTCTTGGGTGAACGGTAGTGCCACAGCCATAATTCATCTCTTGCATGATTTTGGGCATGCTCAAGCCTGGTAATTGCCAAATGGGAGAAGTGGTGCAGCAGAGGCCAACATCTGGGGTTAATGCTGCGGCTTTATATACGTCTTTGGTGGTTTCTAAATAACTCAATGACTAATGATTAAATAAAGGTGAATAATAATTTAGTTGCCAAAGCCATACTTTGTACATGTTTAAATGTTTGTCCTCTAGCCGGACAGGCTCTTACTTTTTTCAGCGGTCCGCCGCCGCGGTGCCGAAAAAGTAAGCAAAAACGCTAGAAAATTTCAAAACTCACTCCGTTCAGACAGTGAAATTTTCAAATTAATTTTGTAGCTGCAATACCACTACGTGGTAACACCCCCACAACTAGACCCCGCACCAGCCGTGCAGCCATAGCAATGATTGTTCAGGATGATTTCTCTTTTGGTCAGTAGGTCAACATCAAAATCTTTGATGTGGTTCGGAATGCCGTGATTAAGTTTCAAATCCAACATTTGGTTGAAATCGCAATCGAATAAGAATCCATCCCAACCAATCGAAATCGTATTTCTACACATCACGCCATCTACGGCAGCTGGATTGAATGCATCAATCAACTTTTGCATATAGTCTTGATAATTTTCAGATGCCACGAGGTAATCCAAAAATCTTGAAATGGGCAAGTTCGTGATAGCGTACAGCTCATTGAATTCAATATCGAAATCACCTTTTAGCTTTCGCTTAAACTCGTTTTCTAACCCGTTTTGATCAGCAGGCAGAAAGGCTCCTGATGGATTGTATACCAGATTTAGTTTTAGATCAGAATCTGGCAAGCCATAACCTATACTATTTAGCATTTTTAGCGCCTCTATAGATTTTTCAAAAACGCCGTCTCCACGTTGGGCATCCGTTCTTCGAGCAGAAAAGTGAGGCAAAGAAGAGACTACTTCTACTTGATGCTTCTTATAGAATTCAGGCAGGTCATTGTACTTTTTATTGGCAAGAATGATGGTGAGGTTGCAACGCACAATGATATGCTTTCCTCGACTGGAAAGTTGTTCTACGAACCATCTGAAATCTGGATTCATCTCTGGTGCACCACCTGTCAAATCCACAGTGGAAATGTCTGATTGATCCAATGCATCCAAGCACAGTTGCATGGTGTCACGAGACATGATCTCTTTACGGTCGGGGCCAGCATCTACATGGCAATGCTTGCAGACCTGATTGCACATTTTGCCCATATTTACCTGAAAAATGTCAATGCCAGTTGGTTTAAAGGGTGATTTGTTCAAGACCTCCAGCTGATCTGCAAAACTGATTTGATCTATGTCTTGCAGAATACTTAGCTGTTTGTCTGTATGACTCAGCTGATGGTCTTGACCTTGAAGTGATATCTTTCGCTCTTTAAGCATTATTTATTAGTAAGGTATATACGTTTCAAAAGAGTTCCGTCATTGCGAACAGTGTGAAGCAATCTCATGATCGGGTTGGGTCATACTATTAAGATCGCTTCGTTTCCTCGTGATGGCGTTTGTGATTCTTTTGAGACAGATGATTGTCAATTTGACTTCAATTTTGAATTTCAGATTTTAAATCTTGAATTCAAGATCACATCGTCAAATCATCAATCTTATTCATCATTTGCACCCCGTGTACCAGTACAGCCCCACTCTTGATGGCTGCCGCTACATGTATGGCCTCCATCATTTGCGTTTCGTCAGCACCTTTTTCAAGTGAATCCGAAGTATAAGCATCAATACAATAAGGACACTGCACGGCATGAGAAACAGCCAGTGCAATCAAAGATTTCTCTCTTTGCGTCAGTGCACCTTCTTTAAATACCTCTCCATAGTAATCGAAGAATTTTTCTCCGAGTTTAGGTTGGAGTTCAGAGATATTGCCAAATTTTTTGAGATCTTTAGGATCGTAGTATGTCTTTTCCATGTATCTGATGATTATGAGTAGGTAGGTGAATTTTAAGTTCTTGAATTAAAATCTTGAATTTAAAATTTCTATTCCAATAACCATGAGTGATAGGAAATAATTCCAATTAATAAACTAAAGTCATTCCGTAGCCTGCGGAGGAATCTTGTTAGTTTCATGCAGACTACTTGTAGTTAAGAAGATTTCTCCAATCATCCGACTGTCGTCGAATTCCTTGCGAAATGATAAATAATAATAATCTTACTCGGAGTCACCTGAATAGAGACTCTGAGTTTCTGCTTAATCATCAGAGTTCCCTAGCGAGTAACTCTGAGTAAGTGAAGTTCATTTTGTTTAATTGTTTTGAGAGTTCTCAATTCGCGCCTTTCATCTCCTCATACTTAAAGCTCAACAGCGAAAGCAAATCTCCAAATCTATCTACCATGGTTTGGTCTTCTGGCTCTATGATGCGCTCGGCGATTTTGAGGAGGAGGAAACCGTAGATGCCGTTGAGGCAGATTTGAATTTCGTCACGAATGGCACCTTTGGCGTGGCTCATGTTGTTTTCTATGAAGGGCAGGGCTTTTTGGTAGACACCATAGTAATTCTCGTCATCAGCTTTGAGTTGGTCGTGCAGTTTGCTGAGTGTACGGACCAGCTCGTTTACTTCTTCCAAATGACCTTTTTCTTCGATTCCCTGATCTTTCATTTGTTGCATGAACTCTTCGTAGTGGTTCACTTCAGCCAGTTTTTCTTTGTCAGAGATAGGAAAGAAATTAATGACCTGAGTGCCAAATTTTTCCAGATCGAAATGATAGGCCCGCATCAGGTCTTCTTTGCGATAAATGGAGATGATGTACTCTGAAATATTGTTGGATTGTTCGGTCATAATTTTATTATAGATCTTATTATTAAAAACGGAGTTCGATTATTAAATAATTAAATAGAACCACGATAACTTGTCATTTTGACGGCAGGAGAAATCCTATTCTTCTACTAATAGCTGATGAGATTTCTCCCTCTAGTCGAAATGACATAAAAAACGCCAATTCATCTTTGAATTAGAATGCAAATCTGAACCAAACTTTATCTATTTTTGCATTCTTTTTTGAAAAAATGGAGAACATAAGAAATTTCTGCATCATTGCACACATTGATCACGGCAAGAGCACCTTGGCGGATCGTTTATTACAGCAAACTGGCACTGTGACTGGCCGAGATATGCAAGCACAATTGCTCGACGACATGGATCTGGAGCGCGAGCGAGGCATTACTATCAAGAGCCACGCCATCCAAATGGCCTATAAGTTTGAAGATAAGGATTACACCCTCAACTTGATAGACACTCCAGGTCATGTAGATTTTTCATACGAAGTCTCAAGATCCATTGCCGCCTGTGAAGGAGCTTTGTTGATCGTAGACGCTTCTCAAGGTATCGAAGCACAGACTATTTCTAATCTTTATTTGGCATTGGAGCACGATTTGGAGATTATTCCTGTCTTAAACAAAATTGACCTTCCAGGGGCAATGCCAGATGAAGTGGCAGATCAGATCATTGATTTGATTGGTTGTGAACGAGAAGACATTATTCACGCCAGTGGAAAAACTGGGGTGGGTGTAGATGATATCTTGGCGGCTATCGTGCATAGAGTACCTGCCCCAAAAGGAAAAGTAGAAGAACCACTACAAGCGATGATCTTTGATTCAGTTTTCAACTCATTCAGAGGCATTGAAGTTATTTTTAGGGTGTTTAATGGCTCTGTTAAAAAAGGTGACAAAGTAAAATTTGTGGCAACAGGCAAAACTTATGATGCAGATGAGATCGGTATCTTAGGCTTGGAACAAAAGCCACAAAAGGAAATTTCGGCTGGAAATGTAGGCTACCTGATTTCTGGAATCAAAGTAGCGAAAGAAGTAAAAGTAGGAGATACGATCACACATGTAGATCGCCCTACTCAGGAAATGATCAAAGGCTTCGAAGATGTGAAGCCCATGGTATTTGCTGGTATCTACCCAGTAGAGACTACGGACTATGAAGAACTTCGTGCCTCCATGGAAAAACTTCAGCTTAACGACGCTTCTCTCGTTTGGGAGCCTGAAACCTCTGCAGCACTTGGTTTTGGATTCAGATGTGGATTTCTAGGCATGTTGCACATGGAGATTATTCAGGAGAGACTAGAGCGTGAGTTTGACATGACTGTGATTACGACTGTACCGTCTGTACAGTTCAAGGCGGTCATGTCAGATGGTACGGAAAAAGCGATCAACGCACCTTCAGAAATGCCTGACCCAACAAGAGTCAGTCATATCGAAGAGCCATTTATCAGAGCACAGATTATCAGTAAGGCTGATTTCGTTGGTCCGATCATTTCACTTTGTATTGACAAGCGTGGAGAGATTAAGAATCAAGTATATCTGACCTCTGATAGAGTGGAGTTGACTTTCGAGTTGCCATTATCCGAGATTGTCTTTGACTTCTTTGATAAACTCAAGACGATCTCCAGAGGGTATGCTTCATTGGATTATGAATTGATTGGTCTGCGCCAATCTAAAATGGTAAAGTTGGATATTATGCTCAATGGAGAGCCTGTGGATGCTTTGTCTGCTGTCGTCCATAGAGATAAGGCTTACGATTGGGGCAAGAGACTTTGCGAGAAGTTAAAAGAACTATTGCCTCGTCAGATGTTTGAGATTGCTGTTCAGGCTTCAATAGGGACGAAGATTATCGCAAGAGAATCCGTGAAAGCCATGCGTAAGAACGTATTGGCCAAGTGCTATGGTGGTGATATTTCGCGAAAGCGTAAATTGCTAGACAAGCAGAAAAAAGGTAAGAAACGTATGCGTCAGGTGGGTAATGTAGAGATTCCTCAGGATGCGTTTATGGCTGTATTGAAGTTGGACTAAAGTCCAATAACCAATTTCAAAATCGCAAATTCCAAATTCTTATTTGGAGCTTGGGATTTGATTTTTGATATTGAATTCTAGCGTTAACCCAATATTCTAGAAAAAAACAAGAAAAAATGGCTACTATAATCGACGGTAAGAAGATATCTACAGATATTAAATCAGAAATCAAAGCGCAGGTAGACGAGCTAAAAAGCAAAGGCAAACGGGCGCCTCACTTGGCTATTATTATTGTGGGAGATGATGGTGCCAGTCATACGTACGTAGGAGGAAAGGTGAAGGCTTGCGCAGCAGTGGGGTTCGAATATACCTTGATGCAGTTTGCTGAAAGCATCTCTGAAGAGAAGCTTTTGAAACACGTGCACAATCTCAATACGGATGAGGATATTGATGGATTTATTGTTCAGTTGCCGTTGCCTCCTCATATTTCTGTGGATAAAGTAACGGAAAGTATCTCATCTGAAAAGGATGTGGATGGGTTCGTAAACGAAAATTTTGGAAGTATAACTTCTGACCACGCGAAACTTATGCCAGCTACTCCATTTGGCGTCATGGAGCTATTGAAAAGATACGAAATTGAAACAGAAGGCAAAAATTGTGTGATAGTGGGGGCGAGCCGTTTGGTAGGTGCTCCATTAGCCTTGATGCTTTCTAAAGAAGGTAATGCTACAGTGACGCTTTGCAATAAATACACAAAGGACTTGGCGAACCACACCCGACAAGCAGATATTCTTGTGTCTGCAGTTGGTCTTCCCGGATTGATCACCAAGGATATGGTACAAAAAGGAGCAGTTGTAATTGATGTTGGAACTACGCGAGTAGAGGATGCTACCAAGAAGACTGGTTTTAGATTATCAGGAGATGTGGATTACGCCAACGTAGAGCCCATAGCAAGCTACATTACGCCAGTGCCTGGTGGCGTTGGCCCAATGACTATTGCATCTTTGATGATTAATACGCTACAGGCGGCAAAAAAGAATTTGCTTTAAGTTTGGCTTTCGTTCCCAAAATATCAGAAAAGCTACCCATTATGGAGATTTTTTACTCCATTCAGGGAGAAGGTTTTCATTCGGGTAAACCAGCAGTTTTTGTGCGATTAGGAGGGTGTGATGTGGGCTGCGTTTGGTGCGACGTGAAAGAATCCTGGAACGAAGAGGATCATCCTTTTTTCACTATTGATGAAATCCTGGTGGAACTGAGTCAATACCCGTGCAAGACTTTGATCATCACTGGTGGAGAGCCTTTGATGTATGATTTGAAGGAGCTAACAGAAAAACTTAAATCTGAAGGGTATCAATTGCATATTGAAACTTCTGGTGCTTATCCTATGACGGGGACTTGGGACTGGGTATGTTTTTCTCCTAAGAAATTCAAAGCACCTCATAAGTCCGTCTACTCTCAAGCACATGAATTGAAAGCTATTGTTTTCAACAAATCAGATTTTAAATTTGCAGAAGAACATGCAGCTAATGTAGAAGAAAAATGCATGCTTTATCTCCAGCCAGAATGGGGCAAAGCAGATCAGATGACTGAAAAGATCATTGACTATGCCAAAGCACACCCACAATGGAATATTTCATTACAAACGCACAAATACCTCAATATTCCATAATATCTTCGTTAGTGTTTAGTTAATGTACCATTAATCATGAAGAGAATCATAATAATGGGCCTAATAACTAGTAACCTATAACTTAATAACTATTAAGACGAAGTCTTATGAGAATTGCCATTACCTCCTTATTATTCTTTGCCTTCTTCCCTGTATTTGGCCAATACACGAAGTATCACACTACTGACAAGAGAGCTGAAAAATACTACGAAGAGGCTCGTCAATTTTTGAAGCGAGCGCAATTTAGGGAAGCGTTTGAACCCCTTCAGGATGCTTTGGACAAGGATCCTAATTTTATAGAAGTGTGGTTGGCTATAGGTAGTGCCAATTATCGCCTGGGGAGGCTTGATGAAACATTAGTTGCCTTGCATAAAGCATTGGAAATAGACCCAGATTATTCCAAATCTATTTATGCCTATTTTTTGATAGGTGAGATTTACTTCAAGCAGGCAAACTATGAGGAAGCCAAGTCATATTTGGGCCATTACCTTTCTCGTGATAATACTGAGATACAAAAACGCAAACAGGCAGAGGTAATGGTCGACAATTGTCAGTTTGCACTGATGGCCATGGAGACTCCATTTGACTACAACATTCAAGTACTGCCAGATCATGCCAATTCGTTTGCCTTGCAATACTTTCCAGTTCTTTCGGTAGATCAGCAAAAGATATACTTTACGAGGAGGGAAGGACTCTCAGTTCAGCACGATGAGGATATATTCTTTAGCGATAGACAAGCTGACGGAGGCTGGTCTGTGCCTCAGTCTATTTCTGAAAACATCAATTCAGTTTATAATGAAGGAGCAGCTTCATTGTCGGCTGACGGACGAATGTTGGTTTTTACCTCATGTGATGGGAGAAGAGGATACGGGAGTTGTGATATCTATGTGTCTTACAAGGAGGGAAACAACTGGTCTGAGCCTGAGAACATGGGTAATATGATCAATTCGGCAGCCTGGGAAGCACAGCCTTCTTTGTCAGCAGATGGAAGCACGGTTTATTTTGTTTCGAATAGGCAAGGAGGATTTGGGCGAAAGGATATTTGGTCATCGACCAAAAACAAGAAAGGAAAGTGGGGGGAAGCCGTAAATATTGGAAAAAAAATTAATACAAATAAAGACGAAATTTCACCCTTTATTCATGCGAATGGGGAGTCAATTTACTATTCCTCAAATGGAAATATTGGTCTTGGGGGACTGGATATTTATATGAGTGAAAAGACTGACTCGCTCTGGTCTGAACCTGTCAATTTAGGTTACCCTCTTAACGACGCGCATGACCAGGTCTCATTGTATATATCGTCTGATGGAGAGAAAGGATACTACACGATAGAAAAAAAGGACAGGGGAAGTTTCGAGAGCAAATTGTACAGTTTTGACCTACCTGATAGCTTTCAGGTGTCGAGTAAAAGCTCCTATCTCAAAGGCACTGTGACTGATGCGGAAACTGGATCTCCTCTGAGTGCCGAAATAAAGTTGTATAAGCTTGATAATGAAAAATTTTATTCTGAATTGAGCTCTGACAAAGAGTCAGGAGAATATACTGTTGTGCTATCTGAAAAAAACCAGTATGGCCTCTATGTGTCATCCAAAGGCTATCTATTTCAGGATTTTTCTTTTTCTTTTGATGAGATCAAAGTCTTTGATTCTAATTTATTGGATATAAAACTAGAGCCTGTGAAGATAGGAGCGACCACTGTGCTTGGTAACATCTTTTTCGACTTCAACGAGTATACACTGCAACGATCTTCTATGTCTGAGCTCAAAGAAGTGTATGATTTTTTGAAACAAAACCCCAATGTAAAGGTTGAAATTTCAGGGCATACTGACAACGTAGGAACTGCCGCATACAACCTTGAATTGTCTACTAAAAGAGCCAAATCTGTCTATGATTTCTTGCTTTTCAAACGTATCAGAGCTGAGCAGATTTCTTATGTAGGCTATGGTCATGCTCATCCAGTAGCCCCCAATGATAATTTGGAAAACCAGTCCATGAATAGGAGAATTGAGTTTAAAATTTCGGAAATTTCGAATTAATAGAAATTAAAATCTACAAGAAGACCCTTACACCCTATTATTACTTTTTTTAAAGCAAATGTCCGCTAAATAACCTTTTGATTTTTTTGTCTTAGTACCGTAAGGGTAAAAATGACCTGACCTTTTTAAAGGCCAGTTAAACATATTTTATCATTAAAAACTAAGACAATATGAGAAAACTACTACTAAGTATCATGTTGCTGTCTGCGCTCATTGGTGAGTCGTGGGCGCAAGATCGTACCGTGTCTGGTAAAGTCATCTCCGAGGAGGATGGATCTACCTTACCGGGCGTGACTGTTGTATTAAAAGGAACGGTCACAGGAACAACTACCGATTTGGATGGTAATTACAAATTATCGATTCCAAGTGAAGGTGGAACGCTGGTTTATTCCTTTGTTGGTATGGCCGCACAAGAGGTTGAAATAGGACAACGAAGTGTAATTGACATTACTATGCTTCCAGATGCTCAGCAGCTGACAGAAGTGGTTGTTACTGCTGTGGGTATTGAGAGAAGTGCTAAAACACTGAGTTATTCAGTAACTGCTGTCAATAATGAAGAGTTGACAAAGACCAAAAGTACAACTCTATTGAACTCATTACAGGGTAAAGTGCCAGGTGCGCAAATCCAGACAGCGTCTGGAGCTCCAGGTTCTTCGCAAAAGATTCTGCTAAGGGGTATTTCTACGCTTGGTAATGGTGATGGTCAGCCACTTATTATTATCGATGGTATTCCGATGAACAATGGTCAGATGGGTACTTTTGATGGACAAACCTCATTAGGAGATGCTGGAGCCTTTTCTGAAGTTACGGATGCAGGTAATGGTATTTCTACCTTGGAGCCTGAGAACATTGAAAGTGTAAGTGTTTTGAAAGGAATTTCGGCGGCTGCACTTTATGGTTCTGCTGCAGGTAATGGTGCCATTATTATTACGACCAAAAGTGGTAAAGGCGCTGCTTCACAAGGAAGATCACAAGTGACTTTCTCTTCATCATATATGATGGAATCACCGTTAAGGATACCAAAAGTACAAACCGTATTTGGTTTAGGCCAGTTGGGTGAAAATGTATTCTACAACAATGACCAAGAGACTTGGGGTGAGCCTTATGATGGTGTATCTAGACCATATTCTCAAGTGGTGGGTGATCAGCAATTGTGGAAGCCTTATGTGGCGACTCCTCAATCAATGAGAAATGCATTTGATTTAGGAAGTGCCTTCAAAAACACAATTACTTTTTCTGGTGGCAATGATATGACAAATTTCTTTGCGTCTTATTCTTTCTTGGATCAAAAAGGTATTGTGCCTTACACAGGACTTAAAAGACACAATTTGAAGTTGACTGGTGGTTCTAAGATGAAAAATAATATTTCTATCAAAGGGTCAGTTGAGTATACCAAAACATATCAGGATGGTAGCCCACAAGGATTTGGTGGTAACTCTGATGCTGGTTTTTATGCAAACTTGTTAAGAACCTCTTCGGATTTGAATACTGAAGAAGCGAAAGATTTCAACAATCCATTTTATGACATTGCTGGATATTTTACGCCATTTAATTCAAACCCATTTAGAGCAGCTGCTACGCGTGAAGATTTAACAGATTGGAATCGTGTGAATGGATTTGTAGAATTGGGCTATCAGCCATTTGATGTTCTGAATTTCACAATAAGAGCTGGAGCTGATTTGAGTGATAGAGAATTAGAGCAATGGAGACCTATTGAGTTTGCAGGTGCACCTAATAACATCAACAGACCCGGTACTATAAGAGTGGCCAACAGTAAAACTTCACAGTTCAATTTGGATGCGATTACCACATTCAATAAGAATTTGACTGAAGATTTGAGCTTAACTGTTCTTGCTGGATTGAATGTGAGAGACAATAGAGCCGAAACTACTACGGCACAGCAACCTGCTTTAGGTATTGCTGGTTTTAGAAGTTTGAATAATGCGAGTGCACCTCCAATTGTTGCACAAGGCTTTGCGCAAAGAAGGTTGGTTGGTGCTTATGGACAAGCTTCCTTAGGGTTCAAAAATACTTACCACTTAGAGTTTACTGCTAGAAATGACTGGTCTTCTACTTTACCTGTAGATGCTAACTCATTTTTCTACTGGTCTACTGCCGCTAACGTGATTGTCTCTGAACTCATTGATTTAGGGCCAATTAATTCATTGAAATTAAGAGGTGCTTACTCTCAAGTGGGTAATGATGCACAGCCTTATAACACAAGTTCAACCTTCATAGTTGGTCTAGATCCAAACATTAACTCACAACGATCTGCAGCATATCCATATACTGGATTTGTAGGAGCTCGAGCTAGTAATACTGTAGGGAATCCTACTCTGAAGCCAGAAACTACTAAAGGTTTTGAAATAGGTGCAGAGATGGGAATCCTAAATGAGAGAATCAGCTTTGATGTAGCTTATTATGATCAATTGTCTGAAGATCAAATCCAGCCAGTTGCTGTTCCAAATACTACTGGATTTACTACTAGAATTTTGAACGCAGGGTCGATCAGAAATAAAGGTGTTGAAATGGTATTAACTGCTGTACCTGTGGAGGGAGAATTTACCTGGACAGTGAGTATGAACTATACTAAAAACAAGAACATAGTAGAGGAGATCGCTCCAGGTTTGGATAAAGTAAACCTTGGTGGTATTACTTCAGGGGGCGCTGCTATGAATATTGTTGCAATTCCAGGAGAACCTTTCGGCTTGTTTGAATATACAACTTATCAAAGAGATCCAAATGGTAATTTGATTGTAGATGCTAACGGACGTCCTCAGTTTGATAATGATGGTAACGTGTCTGATGGTAGATCAATTCAGCCTGATTTTACAGCTGGGATAAGTAATACTTTTGGTTACAAAGGACTTAGATTATCTATGAACTTCCAGGGTCAAAGCGGGGGTAGTTTCTATTCTGCAACTTTCGCACAGTTTGAAACTCCAGGAAAATCTCATTCTACCACTTATAACATGAGACATCCATGGATTGTACCAGGATCTGTTTTGGATAATGGTGATGGTACTTATTCTCCAAACACTACGAATTTTGTTACTGATGCGAACCAGTACTGGAACAACAGAACAATTGAAGACTATTTGCTTGATGCAAGTTATATCAAGTTGAGAGAGCTTTCTTTGAGCTATGATCTTCCTACTCGTTGGTTTGAAAATACACCAATCAGATCGCTTAACGTCGCTGCTATAGGTAGTAATTTATTCTTGTGGACACCTAGCGAAAACGTATATGCAGATCCTGAGCAAGCGCTAGGATTTGGTATTGGTAATGCATCAAGTGTACCAGGGTTTGAATACGCTCCAATTCCATCTACAAGATCGTACGGTTTTTCTTTGAGAGCTACACTTTAAATTTTTAATAAGATGAAGAAATATATAAATAAGCTAATGATCGTTTTGGCCACTTTTGGTTTAATGGCCTTAGGTGCATGCGATGATTATTTGGATATAAATAATGACCCTACACAGGTCGTAGATCCGGATCCTAATTTTACTTTGACTTCTGGGATCATTGATATAGCATATTTTCATACGGATGCCTATGGCTTGGCAGCAAGTTATTGGGTGCAGTACGTTACTCAGGCTGGAAATGTGGCAGGCGTGACAGCTCAAGATCAGTATCAGGTATTGCCAGGGGATAATGCTTATCAGAGAGATTTTAATGGATTGTATTCGGGTCCTATTCAGGATTTGGTTTACACATCAGAAGAAGGATTGGTAAGGGATCAGACTAATGTCGCAGCTATCGCTGAATTGGTAAAAGCCTACACCTTTCATTCGTTGGTAGACATGTTTGATCAGGTTCCTTATGCACAGGCAAATAAAATCGATGAATTTCCTAATCCAGTTTATGATGATGGTCAGGATATTTACGATGATTTAATTATCAAGATAGATGCAGCTATAGATGCTATTGACCCACTTTCTATTGAAGCTGTTACCGGTGATATTATCTTCGGAGGTAACATGAATCGCTGGGTGGAATTTGCGAATACATTGAAGCTCAAAATCTATTTAAGACAGACTGAAGCGCGCACAAGTGTGGCTCAATCTGGTGTTGAATCCTTGGATGGAGAGGCATTTTTAAGCTCAGATGCTTTGATGGCATTTGATCAATCAAATCCTTCAAATAGACATCCTGCAGAATTGGCAGATATTGGCACTCAGTCTTTTAATGCAGCTAGTGGGACTATTGGTAATCATATGTTAAATACAAATGACCCAAGAATAGACGTTTATTTTAGACGGCCAATAGATACTACTGATGATCCAGCACCTGCTGTTATTCCTCATCAATTTATTGATCAGGCGAATGGTCCAAATGTGACTGGCCCGGATGCAGGTTTGAGCTATTACTCTGCCAGAGGGGATTATATGATTGGGACAGGTTCAGCTTTTCCTTATTTCACTGCTACTGAGTCAAGCTTTTTGCAAGCTGAGGCAGCATTGAGAGGATGGATTACCACGGGTACTGCTCAGGAATTTTATGAGCAGGGCATCAGGGATTCATTTGCAAGTGCTGGTCTTTCTGGAGCTGACGCATGGATAGCGGCAGAAGCACCATATCCAACAGGTGGAACGTTCGATGCGCAATTAGAGGCGATTATGACAGCGAAGTGGATAGCATTAATCCGTCAGCCACTTGAAATGTGGAATGAGTGGAAAAGAACAGGTTATCCTTCGACAACACCTGCTACTCCAGTAGCTGGTCAAGTGTATATTGATCCAAGTCCAGCAAGTCTATTGCCAGCAGGAGAGTTTGCGTTGAGATTTCCTCCTACTTTGACAGAAGCTACTTTGAATGAAAATACTCCTGATGTGGTTTCATTGTCAACGCCAGTATGGTGGGACATGTAAGGTGAACTTTTAATCTTAAATGAATAAAAATGAAAAATTTGAAATATATATTATTGGCTATTCTTCCAGTAGTGCTTCTTTCGAGTTGTGCTGAAGATATGCCAACCGGTGAGCTGATTACATACCCTACCATTGTATTTACGGGGGAGAATACAGTTACATTGGCTCCAGGAGAGACTTATGTGGAACCAGGTGTAGATGCTTTTCAAGGTGATGCAGTACTTCCGCTAGAAACATCTGTAACGTCTAGATACAGAGGGTATTCAGGATCTGAGGTAGGGTCTGATCCTGATGTGTACTATGTGAATTATACTGCAACAAATGCAGATGGTTTTGTTGGTACCGCTGCACGTACAGTTATCGTACCGCCAATTGCTGGTGATATGGTGACTGATCTTTCTGGAATGTACACAGCAACAACTACCAGAATAGGTGGTGAAAGCTATAGCGGCATGCAAGTGATGATTTGGCCAGAAGGAGGAAATACTTTTGGTATTTCTTGTAATATTGGCCATTTCTATGCGGATGGACGTGCATTTGGTACGGCGGATAATCTTTATCTAGGTGCTGGAAGTACCATCACAGTTAATGCACCAGGTGATTATACATTCACTTCTGGTTTTTTTGCAGGCTTCGGAATCAATTTTACTATCACTAGCATGACGGTAAATGCAGCTACCAAAACCATAACCTGGTCAGGTGAAGGTAACTTTGCCAATTCGGTTTGGGACGTGGTTGCAGTTCAACAATAATTTAAAAGGACAATTAATATGAAAACGATATATAAATATAATTTAGCTATTATTTGCGCCTTGTTCTTGATCACTTCATGTGAGATAGATGATGGGGATGATCGAGATGTAGAGTTTACGCCTAAATTAGGTACAGCTACTGTGAACTTAATCAACGCAATAACATCTGCGGATGAACTTGAGGCTCAGGGATTTCCAATTAATGGAGTAGACTTATGGGTGGATGAGACGAAACATGGACAGAATATGCAGTTAGGAGATATTCTTACTGTAGAACATGATTTTCCTCAGGGAAGTATGTTTAGAGCTGTACATGGTGATCAGTCACCAACGTACCTTACTAACTCAGTGACTTCGTATCATACCATTTTTGCGTCTAATACGGCCTCGGCTATGCTTCCTGCTGATCACAATGTGCCTTTGCAGGGACAGCTGAAGGATGGGGCTTCTTATACTGCTATATACTTTGATTTTGGTGGTTTGAGTCATGACTACCCAGCAGTTCAGCTGGTAGAGGATGACTTGACTGCTCCTACAGGGGGTAATGCCAAAATAAGGTTCGTTAATGCTGCAGGTGGTGAATGTTGGAATAACAGTTGTGTAACTACTTTTATGCTTGGAACTACAAACTTAGGAACCGCTATTTGGGGGCCATTTGGAGGTGCTTTAACAGATTTTGTCGAAGTTTCGGCTGGTTCATTGAGTATTGAAACGCTTGATGGAGATGGAGCTTCTTACTTTACAGGTTCAGTAAATGTTGCTTCTGGTGGCGTTTATACCATTGTATTTTCTGGTAATGAGGGCTATGGTGATAGCCCAACTGTGACACCAGAACCAAATAAATATACAGTTCTTCAACATTAATAATTGATTTTAATATGAATGAAAGGCTCGCTGATCAGCGAGCCTTTTTTGTGTATATTTTTGATAACCAATCATATGGAAGTGCTTCTGATTGCTTATCTGGAATTGAAGGTGTTGAGTATTAGATGAGAAACCTCGAACCGTGAAATACTAAAAAAATGAACGCTGCCATTTTTGAAAATGAGATTTCTTTGTTGTTAGGCTCTCAAAAAAAACATAGCGCTCATGGTTTTGTTAGCGCTGTTATTATTTAAAATCATTGCCAAATAGTGAGCGTTACCTACTCATATAGATAAGTGTACTGGTCGCGAAGACCATTGAACATAGGATATTGCTGAATTTTAAGTAACAATTCATCGTTAATTTTCTTGGCCTTCTTGAGATAAGAAATGGCCTTGTCCTTTTGATTGTACTGTGCACAGTATATGGCCTGATTCCACAAAAACCAAATTGAATTTGGATAGAGATATAAATTGAGTTCGTGCATGGATAGAATCAATTCCACATTATTAAAGGCCTTAGCTCCTTGCACTTGATTATGTACTTGACCTCTTAAGAAATCGATCAGTCGAGCCGCCGAAAGTCCTTTTGAGTTGTCTAGGCTCACTTTATTGCTTATTTGACCTATTTCACTTTTCCACCATCGCAAAGAATATTGCCCGGAGTCAGGGTCAAAACCTGGTCTAAAAAAGTAGGATCTGAATTCGTTTAAAGCTTTTACCAATGCAATTTGTTCTTCTTCCTCGTTTTGCAATATTTTTTCTTCTTGCTTGATGGCTTTGTCGAGTTTTTTTTCTGATTCTATAGCTAAGATTTTCTCATTTATAATTGAATTGTTGATGTCCTTGAAATTCTTCAAAATGGCCTGATAACTTTTCTGTTTTTCTACGTTAGACATCGCTTGAGTGGTATCTAAATATTGAGTCCTAAGATTCATATAAGAATTCAATTTCGTGGATTGATTCTTTTTAATATTATACTCCAGAAGCCCTAAATGCCATTGGATAGCTTGATCATATATTTCTTTTGGTGGCCATTGATGTGCCGCATGGTAGATAATTAATTCATTCTTGACTCCCAGTTCATCAAGCGTTTGTTGAAACCTCGTGTGCTCTAAATAATTCATGTCTTGGTTGCCTACTATTCCAACGTATGGAGTCGCATAAGTTTGTGCATCAAATAATGCACCATCACCCCTAGGGCCTGCTACAGCTATTACTCCAGTGATACTGGAATCGTTTTGAGCAACTAACTGTGAAAATCTGCCACCTCCAGAAAATCCACTGGTGAATTGCCTTTTCGCATCAAGTTTGAGCCTGATGTTGACATCCTCTGACATATTTTGATAGGCTTTTTCGTTGATAACTATCGGACCATTCCTAGAGTTGTAAGAACAGGCCAATAGTAATCCATATTTTTCTGCAAGGTCTTTGTAAAGCCTCAATGGAAGCTTGGCCCTGGCTGCAGGCTCAAAAAAATATATGATTGGCCATGATTCGGAATCATCATAAGAAGATGGGATATAAACTGCATAATATTGCTCCTTATCATTTTTGCAGTAAATAGAATCCATGATCGATCCTGGGGTTATTTCAGTCGGATTTTCTTTTTTTGGTTTGCATGTGGCTACAAATGTGAAAATCAGCAGGCATACCTGACATAAAATGATTAAGGTACCTAGTCTTTTGAATTGTTGTGCTTTCATAGCTAATGAACATCAATCGACTTTTTATCACTTATCTGACATAGGGATAAATTGAATGATTGTAACCTAGCTGACACGCCATTTCTTAATTTGGCCAATAATCGGGCTTTATATTTGTGGCAGGCCAATATCTGCAATCAATACATTCTAAAGGAATACACGACCGCTCACAATTGATAGGGCCTAAATTCCCAGGAACATCTACGTCTTCTAATATTACCCTCGCGTTAGTCATGGCAGATGCTCCGAAATACCCTAATACTGTTTCGTCAGGATTTTCGTTAGAAACAATATTGCCTCTGATTTGAAAATTAGGGCTTTCGAATACAGTGCCCGTATTTTCATTTTGTGATTGGATTGAGCTCCAATATTCGAAGGCAGTTTTTGTCAAAGAGAACTGTTCTATATTGGCGGCGTAGCCAATATTGAATCGCCTGTCAGCTGGAGTAGAATAGATGAAGTAATCCTCAACCGTTCTACCGTTAAAAAGCAAATCATCATCAAGTTTGAGAAACTCCAGATCAAAAGCTGTGGCCCAGCAAGTCTTTATGGTCTCATCTGGACATATCCCACAAGTAGGGTCGCAGTCATCAGGTACTTTAATAATCTCAGCGTAGGGAGCGAAAACCTCATAAACACCTTTGTACCCCCAGCGATAATAATCTTTTGTTTCCGAATTATCTGTAAAAGTGATACTGAAACTTACTTCAGGGGATTTTACGATTGAACCATTGTTTGATGATAAGGATTCACTATAGGTGTTTTCAAAACAAACATTATCTATTGTTGCACCATTTGGCAGCAGTTTTTCTGGTCTGGAGTAATATTCTCTTCCATCATTAAGGACTACGTGTAAAGTGTAAACTCTACCAATTATGCCAGCAAAGTTATTTGGTGTATAATAATTGCCATTTTTTCCCTCTATCAATTGTACGATATTACTTTCATCATCTGATATATCAACTTGAGCTTTTTGGACAATTGGGTCTATTGTCTTAAATAGGGGGTTTTCATCGAATGGATAAGAGAGAGCAATTTGTACTTGATGGGTTTTGGGTTCGTTAGTTATCCATCCATGAATGACCAATGCAGTTTCAGAAGATAGGGGCACTTTGATTTCATCCACACATTCAACGTGGATTAAGCTCAAAATTAAGACGTGCCAACTCTTTTTCATCTAGGGCCAGTAGCTTGGTTTTACATTAATTGCTGGCCAAGACCGACAATCTATACAAGTAGCAGGTATGCATCCTGAAGCGTTTGGACTACAATTTATAGGGCCAGATTGAAATTCCACATCTGGTATTTCATTTCCATCTACAAGCAACATTGTTGTTGTTTTGGCAGATGCACTAAAGTACCCTAAGACCAACTGTTCAGGATCCTCCTCAGAATAGACATTCCCTCTGATTTGAAAATTCGGTGTTTCAAAAACTGTCCCATTATTGGTTAGTTGGGTGCTAAGCGCATCATAATAATCGAATGCTGCTTTAGTCAAGGAATACATTTCAATATGTGCAGCATAGTAAAAGTTGAATTGACGATTCGCAGATGTAGAATAAATTACATAATTATCTACTGTTTTTCCATTAAACAGTTCATCACTTTCAACCTTTAAAAATTCATTATCGAATTCACTGGCCCAGCATCTTTTAGTTGGGATATTACATGGCCCACATTTACCAGCAGGTTGTGCTTGTGTTTCTGCATCACAAGGCGGAGAGGTATCTGCTAGAGGTGCTTCCACTTCATAGACTCCTGTGTAGCCCCAACGGTAGTAGTCATTAGTTTCTCCATTATCATTGAATTTGGCCGTAAATTGAACTTCTTTTTCTTCAGTAGTTGATTCGGCGGTACTAACTTGTTTGACCGTGTTTTCAAAACAGACTTCTTCTATTGTCGCTCCAACTGGTAAAATTCTTTCGGGTTTTGAGAAATAAACCTCACCTGTCTTTAAAGTGACTCTCAAGGTGTAAATTTTACCTATTTCACCTGCAAATGCAGCTGGGGTATAGTAAGCTCCATTTTTTCCTTCAAACAAGGCAGTTACATTTCCTTCATTGTCTGAAATTTCAACCTGAGCACCAAACACCAATGGGTCTATGGGAGCGAATGTAGGGTTGTCATTAAAGGAATAGGAATGTGACAACTGAATTTTATGATTTTTTGTCTCATCAGTTATTGAGCCTTCTATGGTAAGAATAGCCTCACTTGATAAAGGAATATCGATTTCATCCACACAGCTTATCAGGAAGCACGATACAATTGAAATTATGCCTGTTAAATATCTCATGCAGAGGTTATTAAAAATTGAAATTGAATGTAAGAGAAGGAAAGGCGTGCCCTAATACTGATAGTTTATAAGCCTTGGGAGGGACACCTAGCTTGTTAATAAAAAATACTGAATACGCATTTCGTCGTCCGAGTAGATTATAAATGGAAAAAGTCCAACTGTAATCCCACTTACGATTTATTCTAGGCTTGCTTTTGATGGTCATTGATACGTCCAGTCGATAATAATCTGGGATTCTGTCTTGATTTCTCAATGAGAAATTCGCCACGCCTGTTAGGTTGGCTACGTTGTAAGCTGATAACGGAACCGTGAGGGGCCTCCCTGTACTATACGTAAAATTCGTACCAACCTCTACTATAGGACTAAATTTATGATTGATGGCCATGGTGATATCATGAGGCTTGTCATAATTGGCAGGGTATCGATTTCCGAGGTTGATTTTTTCATCATCATATTCACCACTGACTGTCCGGTAAGTTCTGGAATAGGTGTAACTGATCCAGCCTGTAGTTAGTCCAATTTTTTTATTTACAAAGATTTCTACACCATAAGCTTCTGAACTGCCAGGTATCAATTCACTTTCAATATTTTCATTCATCAATAAAACAGCACCATCCTTGTAGTCTAAAATATTGTCTGCCTTCTTTCGATAAAGCTCTACTGAAGACTCAATAGCATTGTTGCTCCAGTTTCTGAAGAACCCAATTGAGTACTGATCACCTATTTCCGGTTTGATGTATTTATTGCTCGTTTTCCAAAAGTCGGTAGGTGTAGCTGCTGCTGTATTTGAAATCAGGTGTAGGTATTGTCGAGTGCGGTTATAACTCATTTTTATAGAGTTGAAGTCGTCAATCGTGTAATTCAAAACCACCCTAGGCTCAAAACCTTGATAGGATGCAATAGTTTCCCCTTTGTCGTAATAGACAGTATCAATAATGTTCGCATTATTTTTTGAGTCACCCACTCCATAAATGAAATCGCTGCCAGCGCCAAAATTGTCAAATCTGGAAAATCTTATTCCAGGTCTGATCGATAGTTTGTTATTGATTTTGATTTGGTCTTCCAAGAAAATGGATGATTCCAACGATCTTTCTTTTTCTATGGATTTTGCTTCTACAGGTGAGCTTGTGGAAAGAGGCTTTCTTTCTCCTGGTGAGAAATCATAGAGCAGGGTTTCGAATCCAAAGTTTAGCGTATTTGATTCACCTAACTTATAAACAAGACTAGATTTTAGGCTTTTATATTCAATTTCTGATTCAATTCTAAAATCATTGACAGTGCTTTCATTTTCTATTTGATAAGAGTATTTGCCGATTAGTGCAGTTGTATTCAAAGATATTTTCTCAGAAAACATTTGATTCCATTTAAGGACATGATTTGCAGTTTGCCAGCTAAAAGTGGTATCTGAAGCAAAGCTGAATCCATCTCCACTGAGGTATCCTGAATAGCTGATTTGACAATTGTCATTAACCAGATAGGATACCTTAGCATTAAAATCTTGAAAGGAGGCTGAACTGTTTTTTACATCAATATTATTCACACGCTTCAGTAGCCAGTCTGTATAGAACACACGGCCTCCTAGTAGGACTGAAATTTTGTCCTTGATAATGGGACCATCTAAAGCCAGCTTGCTTGACACCAAACCTACACCACCAGAGACATTGTATTTCCTGTAGCTGCCATCTCTAAGCTCTACATCTAAAAGTGATGACAGTCGTCCACCATAGCTGGACGGTATGCCGCTTTTATAGAGTGTAGCGTTTTTCACAACAAGAGGATTAAAGGATGAGAAAAACCCGAACACATGAGACGAATTGAATAAAAGTCCTCCGTCCTGTAGGACAAGATTTTGATCAATCCCACCACCTCTTACATTAAACCCACTTGACCCTTCGCCTACTGTTGATACGCCAGGCAAAAGCATCAAACTTTTTATGACATCAGGCTCTCCCATGAAAGAAGGCAAGGAGTTTATTTTTTCAATGCTTAAAGAATTTTTACCAACATCCAAACTTTTGACATTGGCGTCTGCCTTCTCACTGTAAATTACAAACTCATCTAATTCAAGCGTCTTTTCTGACATTTCCAAATTGAGTGTTCGATCCTTCAAGAAGTCTATTTTGGCTTCTTGTTTTCCGAGTCCAACCCTGCTATATTCTATTACAAATGTTCCGAGTGGGATAGTTATTTCGTAGTTGCCATTGGCATCAGTGATTGTTCCTTTTTTTAAACTTGGAATATAGACATTCACACCAACTAGGCCTTCTCCAGTCCAATTGCTTGTAACTCTCCCGGCTAGTTTTGCTTTATAAGATTGAGAAAAAAGGGGGGAATAGGTCAATGATGAAAGGCTAAATAATAGCACAAATAGGCATCTAAGCTTTCGATGAGTAAGAGTTTCGTACATCTAATTAGAAAGGATAATGTTATTATACTTTGAGTCTGCCAACAACCGTTTATGTAGAGGTTAGCAGAAACGAAATTAGAGGATAACGCCACGTTTAAAATCTATTTTATAAGACTATTCATAAGAATGTCGGCAAAGATACAAATTGCTCTTTTGGAGTAATGGGGAAAGGTTTTTGGATTGTTGATGCCCTTCTTTGATAAGGCCTATCCTTGCATAAGGAATGAATCTTGGTCGCTATTCTCCCTTATTAAAACAAAAGCCACGTTCGTCGGATTCTTCTAAGAAATCCACTTCAAGTCCCATGAGATACATGACATGTTTTTTTTCTATGACAATGGGTACTTCATCATGTAGGTAAGAAATGTCGGAATCTTTGGGTTTGTCGAATCCAAGCATATAGCCCATCGCTCCGCAGCCGCCACCTTTAATGCCAATGCGCAAGGCATAATCCTCTGGAATACCTTTGTTGGTCATGATATTTCTCACTTCTTCAATCGCTTTAGGGGTAATGCTGACAGGCTCCAGACTCATTTTTCTCTCTTCCGTTTTTCTATGGCAAAAATACTTATTTTTGAATTACACAATTTAAAATTTCAACCTTGGAGGCACTAACAGATTTTGGAAAAATCATCTTACCAGCAGGAGCTGTTTTATATGCTATGTTTTTGACTACTCGTATGTTTTTAAACAAAGAATATGAGAAAAGACTCATTGATATTAAGATAAAAAATAATGATACTGTCTTACCCGTTCGTTTGCAGGCTTATGAGCGAATATGCCTATTCTTAGAACGCATAGCACCCAAAAATTTAATTGTCCGGCTGAACATTGGAGAAATGACTGCTGGCGAATTTCAGCAAGTGCTCTTGCATGAAATCAGGGAAGAGTTTGGACACAACTTGTCACAGCAAGTATATATGTCAGAAGAATCCTGGAATCTGGTTAAAAATGCCATGGAAGAAATAATTATGCTAGTGAATGAAGCATCAGGAGAGTTGGAACAGGAGGCCATGAGCATTGACTTGGCTCGAAAAGTATTTGAGAAGGTGATAGAAAAACAAGAGTTGGGCACTGATGTGGCTTTGTCATTCGTTAAAAATGAAATCCAGCAAGTGTTTTAAAGTGAGATGATGAGTAAGAAAGAAAATTTCAAAAAGTATCAAAATAAAGCCACAGAGGTGCTAAAGGACAATAAACGTGTCCAGAATTTACTTGGCTCAACACGCGAAAAACTGACAGAAGTGCTGGAGAACAATGATCGTTTGAAGGATTTTTCTGACAAAATCTACGTCATGATTCGAATGGTGAAAGCGCAAATCTCTGGAGAATATCGAGAGTTCCCTTGGCGTACCTTGGCTATGATGGTGGGTGCCCTGATTTACTTTGTGACTCCATTGGATTTGATTCCAGATGTGATTCCTATTTTGGGTTTGACGGATGATATTTCTATCGTTTATTGGATTTACAAAAGTGTACAAGAGGATATTGAAAGATTCGAGGAGTGGGAACAAACCATTGAGCTTTCATGAATATAAAAAAACTCAATCGCTATGGTATCCTGGGAGGGTTCGTGCTTATCTTTCTAGCCTCTCTACATTTTTATCGTTCTTACCAAGCGGGTTCTCCCAGATGGTTTTATCTAGTCATGGCATGCGGGATGGGTCTCATTCTGTTTAATACTTTATTCGGCAAACGGCCAAAGCAAAAGCCTTAAGCTATCAATAATCAAATCAGATGCTCATTATCCAATACCAAACATCACCAAAATGAATTTTCTGCTATTCCTCATTTTTGATTTTTGAATGGCGAGTTACGAAAAATTAGACCTTTACAATTCGAGGTTGCGCATCTTGTCAAGCTTCTAAAGCTCTTGCAGTCTCAAAATCGTTATTCAACAATCGTATTTCGTGAATTAAATATTAACCGAGTTAGCATGCTTCATCCTCCCTTAATTTTATAATTTTACGGCTTGTTTTATCCAGACTAAAAAGCACGTAGTTTAATGAAGGTTTCTCTGAATTGGTTGAAGGATTTTATTGAGTTGAAAGAAGACTCCAATATCATCTCAGAAATATTAACAGATACAGGATTAGAAGTAGAAGGCTTAGAGAAATTCGAAGAAATCGAAGGTGGGCTTGAAGGACTTGTCATAGGAGAAGTTCTGACCTGTGAAAGGCATCCTGATGCGGATAAATTGAGCGTGACTACGGTAGAGATTGGTGCAGAAGAACCTGCGCCAATCGTGTGTGGCGCACCCAACGTAGCCAAAGGCCAGAAAGTAGTAGTTGCTACAGTTGGAGCAACTTTATTCCCGGAAGGAGGCGAGTCATTCAAAATCAAGAAAGCGAAAATTAGAGGTGAAGTATCCTTAGGAATGATCTGTGCAGAGGATGAAATTGGTTTGGGTCAATCACATGAAGGCATCATGGTGCTTGATACAGATTTGCCAAATGGCACGTCAGCCAAGGATTATTTCAAACCAGAAACGGATACTATTATTGAAATTGGCTTGACTCCAAATCGTGCAGATGGCGCTTCTCACTTTGGTGTGGCACGAGACCTAAAGGCTGCATTTAGAAGACCAACCATATTCCCAGACCTGAGTAGCTTCAAAATTGACAATCAGTCAAATCCAGTTGAAGTGGTAGTTGAGAATTCGGAAGCTTGTCCTAGATTTTCAGGGCTGACCATCTCCAACCTTACAATCAAAGAATCTCCAAAATGGTTAAAAAACCGTTTGAAAAGTATAGGACTTGCTCCAATCAATAATGTGGTAGATGCGACCAACTATGTACTTCATGGTTTAGGTCAGCCCCTTCACGCTTATGATATGGCCGATGTGAACGGAAATAAAATCATAGTGAAGACATTGCCCAATGGTACCAAATTCACGACACTTGATGAGAAGGAAAGAGAACTGACAGATAAAGACCTGATGGTTTGTGATGCGAACAAAGGCATGTGCATAGGCGGAGTTTTTGGCGGTATAAATTCTGGAGTAAAGGACAGTACCACTGCCATTTTTCTGGAAGCGGCCTACTTCTCAGCAGATTGGGTAAGAAATACGGCAACCAGGCATACAATTAAAACAGATGCCTCTTTCCGATTTGAAAGAGGGACTGATCCAAACATGACCGTACATGCGTTGAAGTATGCTGCCATTTTGATCAAGGAATTGGCAGGTGGAGAAATTAGTTCGGACGTTGTTGATATCTATCCAGAGCCAATAGCTGATTTTGAAATTGAGGTCAAATACAAAAATGTAGATCGCTTGATAGGCAAGCAGGTGCCACACGATCGTATCAAAGAAATTTTAGAGGATTTGGATATCGAGGTGTCTAATGAATCTGAAGAAGGTTTTAAAGCAACTGTACCTCCTTATCGCGTAGATGTAACCAGAGAAGCAGATGTGATTGAGGAGATCCTGCGTATCTACGGTTACAACAACGTAGAGCTGGAAGAGAACTATGGGGCAGATTATTTAGCGGCATTCCCAACCCCGGATAAGGATAAAATTCAATCAAAAACGACAGACTTTTTAGCCGCACAAGGCTTCAATGAAATCATTAGCAATTCGTTGACTAATCCCGAGTACGTGACTAAAACTGGCCTTTGGGATGCCAAACTGAACGTGGAGGTTTTGAATAAGCTGAGTGAAGAACTTGGCGTGATGAGACAAACGATGGTCTTCTCTGGACTTGAGTCTTTAAAATACAACATTAATAGAAAACAGACCAACCTTAAATTTTTTGAATTCGGCAGAATTTATACAAGTAAAGAAGGGCAATACAACGAACAGGAGCAGCTGGCCTTGTTCTTTACAGGAGATCAGACAGACGAAAGTTGGAATGTGGATAAAAAGTCGATTGATTTTTACAGCTTATCATCTACAGTTCACAAAATTTTGGATAAATTTAGCATTGCTGAATTCGATTCCATACCGACCAACAATCCGGTTTTCGACTATGGTTTAGATATTTCAAAGGACGGCCAGCTTTTGGTGTCTCTTGGAAAGGTTAACCGAAAAGTTCAGAAAGTAGCAGAAGTAACCCAAGATGTATTCTATGCTGAGTTCAATTGGGCCAAAATGCTAAAAAAGTATGGTAAAAAGATACTATACAAGCCAGTACCAAAGTTTCCTGAAGTACGAAGAGACTTATCGCTGGTATTGGATGAGCAGGTAAGCTTCCAGCAGATTCTGGAGTTGACCAAAAGAGAATCGAAGAAGTTGGTCAAAAGGATCAACGTATTTAGCGTCTATCAAGGGGAGAGTATTGGTGAAGGTAAGAAGTCTTACGCATTGAGTTTTATTCTTCAAGATGAAAATAGAACACTCAATGACAAGGCGATAGACAAGACAATGAACGGGTTGATTTCCTGTTTTGAAAAAGACCTAAACGCAATAATTAGAAAGTAATAATGTCAGACAATCCTCTACGCTCAGAACTCAGCCACTTAGAAAGAAAATTAGTTTTGTTGATCAGTGATCATCAAAAAATGAGAGAGGAGATTCAAGTGCTGAAAAAAGAAAATAGCGATTTGCGCGTGCAACTCGACAGAAAGGGGGAAGAAATTTCCAGCTTTCAAAATCAAGATAAAATTAGTAAAATTGTGAATGGCATGGTAGTGAACAGTACCCATAGTGCTGCAGATTTGAGTGACATGCTGAATGAATATATAATTGAAGTTGATAAATGCATTGCTCAATTGAGCGAATAGAATAGTCTAGATGACAGAATTATCAATAAAAATAAAAATAGGCAATAGAGAATACCCTATGAAGGTGGCGGCTAGTGAAGAAGCAACCATTCGTGAAGCGGGTAAAAAAATAAATGAGAAGCTAAAGTCTTTTCAGGATCAATTTGGTATTGACGATAAACAGGATCTTTTAGCGATGGTGGCCATCGATAGTTTCGTGGAAAAACTGAGGGCTATGGAGCTCCGGCAAACCACTGATGAAGTGGCGATGGATCAAATTTCAAAACTCAACCGATTAGTCTCTGCTGAACTATAATATTCATTTCTGCTAAGCATTCTTTGCTCCCGTGCCATGATAAATATATACATCATGGACAACACACTACTTATATTACTTTCATCCCTTGGTGGATTAGCCGTAGGTTTTGGCATTAGCAAGTTTATGGCCAAACGAGCCGAAGGCAAGCGATTGTCTGAATCCAGAGGGCAAGCCGAGATGATCATCAAAGAGGCAACGATTAGTGCTGAGAATATCAAAAAAGAAAAGGCCATTGAAGCGAAGGAACATTTCCTAAAAAAGAAGTCTGAATTTGAAGAAGAAGCCAATCGTAAAAAGAACCTCATTATTGCTAATGAGAATAAGGTCAAGCAGAGAGAAAGTCAGGTATCCAAGCAAATAGAGCAAAACAAACGAACAGAAGCAGAGCTTGAGAGTCAAAAAGAAAACCTTGATGCGCAGATGGAAATCGTGAAGCGCAGAAAAGAGGAAATTGAAAAAACCAAGCAAGATCAGACAGCAATCCTGGAGAAAATATCTAACCTATCAGCCACTGAAGCGATCGATCAGCTGAAAGAAACGCTGAAAGATGAAGCCAGGACCAAAGCTTCTTCGCACATCAAAGACATCATAGAAGAGGCCAAACTTACGGCAACAAAGGAGGCTAAGAAAATCGTAATCCAAACGATTCAGCGTACAGCTACAGAACATGCCATTGAAAATTGTGTGTCTATTTTCAATATAGAAAGTGACGATATCAAAGGTAAGATTATTGGGCGTGAAGGACGAAATATTAGAGCCTTAGAAGCTGCTACAGGTGTGGAGATAATTGTGGATGATACGCCAGAGGCCATTATTATTTCTGGGTTTGACCCTGTCAGAAGAGAGATTGCCAGATTGTCTCTGCACAGACTAGTGACGGATGGAAGAATTCACCCTGCTCGAATTGAAGAAATTGTCGCTAAGACCACAAAGAACATTGAGGAAGAAATTGTGGAAATTGGCGAACGAACAGTCATAGATTTAGGTATTCATGGCCTTCACCCAGAGCTAATCAAAATGGTGGGTCGTATGAGATTCAGATCATCTTATGGTCAGAACTTATTGCAGCACTCAAGAGAAGTTGCCAAGCTTTGTGCTACGCTAGCTTCTGAGCTGGGACTCAATGCCAAGCAAGCGAAACGTGCGGGCTTACTTCACGATATTGGAAAAGTTTGGCCTGAGGAAGCCGAACAGCCACATGCCATTGTGGGCATGGAATTGGCCAAGAAATACAAAGAGCACCCGGATGTATGCAATGCCATTGGTGCGCATCACGACGAAATTGAAATGACCACGTTGATTTCTCCAATCATACAAACCTGTGATGCGATTTCGGGCTCGCGTCCAGGGGCAAGGAGAGAGATCATGGAATCTTATATCAAGCGTCTGAAAGATCTGGAAGCACTTGCTTTGGGATTCGAAGGTGTACATAAGTGCTATGCGATACAGGCTGGTAGAGAACTACGCGTATTGGTAGATGCTGATAAAGTGACTGATAAGTCTGCAGGAGATTTGTCTTTTGAGATTTCGTCTAAAATCGAAAATGACATGCAATATCCTGGTCAGATCAAAGTAACCGTTATTAGAGAAATGAGATCAATCAGCTACGCCAAGTAGGTGGATTAGTAATACATGTTGTTTCTTTTATTGTGCATGGTCGGAGTTGACAATGTGCTTCACATTAAGCTCTTATATCATGACAGACAAATTACATGTTCTTGTACTATTTTTTATTCTCATCTTTCTTACTTCAGGCTGCCAGGACGAAGACCAACCCAGTATCCTTGGCGTATGGTCGTGTAGCGAGGGATATCTTGAAAATTGTGGTGAATCCTCCATTTTTTATGATTTAGAATGTGAAGGTTTTGAAGTTACCTTTCTGTCGGACGGAACTTTTGCTACAGCCATTGAATTCAATGGAGAGATTATTGAGAGTGAAGGCACTTATATTATTTCTGATGATTTTTTGATTTTAAACCTTGAAACTGGAAATGAGGCAACAGATAGGTTTACACTATCTTCTAGCGAACTTCAAATTATCAATGAGCAAGGGGAGGGCTGTCAGTTGATTTGGGTTTACACAAAGGTTTAATTGGCTTGATATCAACGTTTTTATGAAAGAACTTTTTTATCAATCCCAATAATATATTGGCATAAGTGCGATATTTGCTTGCAAAGTGCCAAAAGCTTTTGAGAGAAAAATTCGTAGCCATATTGTTTCTATTTGTTCTAATCGTGCCTCCAGTGGCTACTATTGGTTGGTTGCGTTTTGAAAAGTATCAACTACGACGACAGATCAAACGGCAACTGATGGTCTATATAGATCGCAATGAGCTTGTAAAATTTAAGTTTTCAGATCAGGAGGTTGAAAATGAATTGGTCTGGGAGCACGCCAAAGAGTTTGAATATCAAGGACAGATGTACGATGTAGTGCATAGAAAAGAACTCGGAGATAGCACAGTGTTTTGGTGTTGGTGGGATCATGAGGAGACCAAACTTAACCAACAGCTCTTGTCTATTACTAATCGTGCTTTTGGGAATGACCCCCATAAAAAAGAAACACAAACGCATCTTATCACATTTCTCAAGTCGCTTTATGCACAAGAAAAAATGCAATGGGAAGCGTGCATTACCCTATCTACAGTAGATAGTTGTACAGCTTTTTGTCAAACTTTCTATTCTTTTCTAAGCTCACCACCTACACCACCACCCAATTTGAGTTAATCCTTTTTTGTGTTCATTCTCGCTGCCATTTGGCAGACGGAAATGATATGCCCATTCGGGCATGAATTGATTATTAACTCAAAAAATCAAATAATGAAGAATATTTATTTATTGTGGTTATTGCTGGGTGTCTGTATATTGGCAAAAGCTCAGACAATAACCATAAAGGACAAGGAAAGTCAGCTTCCAATAGAGCTGGTGACCCTGTCCAGCACAAAGCCCAGTGCTTATGCAACTACCAATGCAAAGGGGCAAGCTGATGTTTCAGCATTTAAAAATGCAGAGAAAATTGTGATTCGAACACTGGGTCATAAACCAGTGGCTCAGTCTTATGAAGAACTGGTTTCAGGGGATTTGGTAGTGTTTTTAGAGCACTCTAATCTCAATTTGGATGAAGTGGTAATTTCAGGAACCAGATGGAATCAAATTTCCTCGAATGTACCGTCTAAAATTGTGTCGATTGGTGCTGAAGCCCTGAAGTTGCAAAACCCACAAACTGCAGCAGATCTATTGAGTTTGTCTGGTAAAGTTTATGTGCAAAAGAGTCAGCAGGGTGGTGGAAGTCCTATGATTCGAGGATTTGCTACCAATCGATTGCTCTACACCGTAGATGGTGTTCGTATGAATACGGCTATTTTTAGAGGAGGCAATATTCAGAATGTGATCAACTTGGACCCCTTTGCTACTGAAAATACCGAAGTGCTGTTCGGGCCAGGTTCTGTGATTTATGGGAGTGATGCTGTAGGAGGAGTAATGAGTTTTCAGACGCTTACACCACAGCTGTCACTTACTGATAAACCTTTGATTTCAGGAAAGGCACTGACGCGCTATTCGTCTGCAAACAATGAGAAGACCGGCCACTTTGATGTGAATGTAGGTTTCAAAAAGTGGGCCTTGGTATCTAGTATCAGTTACTGGGACTACGATGATTTGCGCCAAGGAAGCCATGGGCCTGATGACTACCTAAAGACCTATCATGTCGAACGTGCAGATAGTGTAGATCACGTCATAAGTCAAAGTGACCCATTGCTACAAGTGCCGTCTGCCTATTCTCAAATCAATTTCATGCAGAAGGTAAGGTTCAAGCCAAATCAGAATTGGGACTTTCAATATGGATTTCACTATTCCGAAACATCGAACTATGGACGGTACGATCGACACAATCGTACCCGAAATGGAACAGCTCGCTATGCAGAGTGGAATTATGGGCCACAAAAATGGATGATGAACAATCTGAATGTAACTCATTCTGGAAACAATTCTTTGTACGATCAGATGACCGTCAGATTGGCTCATCAGGCTTTTGAAGAAAGTAGGATTGATCGATCATTGAATAGTGATGAGCGAACAACCAACTCAGAAGAAGTAGCAGCTTATTCTATCAATCTTGATTTTGTTAAAGTCATGAATACGAAACATAAGCTGTTTTATGGTGCCGAATATGTGTTGGATGATGTGACCTCTACAGGAATGCTTACGGATATATCTAATGATACTCATACTATTGGTCCGGCAAGATATCCGCAGTCTACTTGGGCGTCAATGGCCGTGTATGTCAATGATGAATATTCGGTTTCCGAGCAATTCACGGTTCAGGGCGGCTTACGTTACAACCACTTCAAACTGGATGCAGCATTTGATAATGCCTTTTATCCATTTCCATTCGAGGAAGCCAATCTAAACAATGGCGCATTGACGGGGAGCTTGGGTGGCGTATATCGCCCGTCAGATTCCTGGGTGATTAGTACCAATTTTGGAACGGCATTCAGATCTCCCAATGTGGACGATATAGGAAAAGTATTCGATTCAGAACCAGGCGCGGTTACAGTCCCTAATCCTGATCTGGATGCGGAATATGCCTACAATGTGGATTTGGGTGTGGCCAAGGTTTTTGGCGACTTTGTGAAACTTGATGTGACAGGATATTATACGATCCTGAAAAACGCTTTGGTTCGTAGAGATTATCAACTCAATGGACAGGATAGCATTCTATACGATGGAGTATTGAGTCAGGTACAGGCCATGCAAAATGCTGCTGAAGCCAATGTATATGGCGTACAGTTAGGCTTGGAGGTTAAACTTCCCGCAGGTTTCAATTTCTCCTCAGATCTGAATTTTCAGAAAGGAGAAGAAGAGTTGGATGATGGTACCACCAGTGCTTCACGTCACGCTGCGCCATTTTTTGGAGTGAGCAGATTAGGGTTTAAGGCAGACAAACTCAATCTGCAATTGTACACCACCTATCAAGGTGAGAAAAGTTTTGATGATCTGCCAGTATCTGAGCAAGGCAAAGACGAAATCTATGCAAAAGATGCCGATGGCAATAACTATTCTCCCTCTTGGTACACCTTAAATTTTAAAGCCATGTTTCAGTATTCGGAAGCTTTTACAGTAAGTGCAGGTTTGGAGAATATTACAGATCAGCGATATAGACCCTACAGCTCTGGACTGTCGGGTCCAGGAAGGAATTTTGTTTTTTCCTTGGCTGCTAATTTTTAGGAGGTAAGAGAAATTTATTCAAAGGACGGTCATTTCGACCGAAGGGATAATCTTATTAAATTTTAATAGATTTCTTTGATTGCTGATTTCTTATTGCTGGGGTAGGGCGTTTTGGCATAAAGCCGTTCTATTACTGAACAAGAGTTTTTCAAACAGCAAAAAGGAAATTTAAAATTAGATTTTTAGGTTAGGTAAACAGACAGCCTCGGGTGAAAGCTTGGGGCTGTTGTTTTTTGTGCAATAGTTCTTTTTATATTAGCCATACAGATAGAGTGCAAATCAAGTGCATTGTGCACTTTATACGATTGTTATCTACCATTCCCGTTTCGCAGATGAAGCCTTCTAACATCATTGAATTTGACTACCGAAAGCGTATGAACGCTATCCTTGGTGAATCCTGGAAGATTTTCAAATCGCAATTCATTCATGGTAGACACGAAATCAACAAAGAAGCCCCCTTTCAACATCATTTTGCGCAGATAATACGATCTGTCGGTAATCTTTACTCAATTGGTGAGAATGACCTTTTCAAAGTTGATTTGGAAACCAAATGTGAGAACGTAAAGGGAAAGTCCAAGTACATAGACATTTCCTGCAAATTTGTAAAACACTGCAACTGTGCCATCGAACTAAAATTTAAAACTTCCCAACAGGGAGCACAAGATCACGGAAGAATTGATGTTTATGTTGACATTGAGGCACTAGAACTCGTTACCGAATCTCAATTTGATCTTGGCAAGTTTTACATGATCACAGATAGCACTCCTTATGTAAATCAATCAAGAAAGGGAGTTGGAACTGTCTTTTCAACCCACGATGGACATTTTTCATCTTCTAACCAAGAATTTTGGTACAACAGTAAAGGGCGTGAGGATGTTAGGGTCAATTTGCGTAACTCATATAATTTCAACTGGGAACACATTGAAAACTGGTACTTCCTCGAACTAACAATTGAGTAGAAAAAAGGTAGATAACGAACGCTGATCGGGCATATGTCTTAGTGCATTCTGGCTGGTTTCTGTGGAACTCGACCATGAATCTGCCGCTAGGAGAGGTAGGTGCTTTTTACTTGCCGCATCTCGCAGGGTAATTTGTTTTCGGAACGAAGTGCGCTTTCGAGCCATTTTCAACTATCTCCGTAATTCGATACTTTAGTGATATTGGAAAGTGTGAGCGCACTTACCACACATAAACGATATCAACAGCACATACCACTACCATCCCACCGATTGACTTCAACGCAAAAATCCTTCTTTTTAATAAGAAAAGTATTTACTTAGATTACTGGATAAAGACCATAACCAGTAACCTATGAATAGAACCTTTTGGCTGATGATCATTTTCCTGACTCATTGGAGAATTGCCATGGCACAAACATCTGAATTTGATAGCTTGTATCGGATGCTGGATCAGCCGTTGGGAGATTCTGTCAAAGGGTATGTACTAGACGAACTGTCCTATGTCTGGTTTTATAGCAATCTGGATAGCTCATTGACCTATGCAAAAAAATCCCTTCAAACCTTCGAATCCTTAGATTTGGAAAAAGGGATAGCTCAGGCATACACCTCTATAGCTGTAGCCTATCATTACAAAAACAATTGGGATAGTGCAGAGGCAAATTATCAAAAGGCTAAATCCTTTAAAGAAGCTATAGGTGATGAAGTAGGGATTGCTGGAAGTCTTAATAATCTTGGTGTACTCTATATGGATAAGGGGGATTTAGAAGCTGCTGCCAATCAATTTCTGACCTCTCTGAAACTGAAAGAAAATCTTGGAGACTCTGCTGGCATGGCATCCGGCAATGCCAATTTGGGATTGATTTTGCGTAAGCAGGGAAATCATGAGGGAGCATTGTCCTATTATTCGAAAGCACTAAGAATTCTCCTTCAGCTCAATTCGAAAAAGAGCCTGCCTACCATTTATCTGAACATAGGCTCGCTTTACAATTATAAGCTTGATTACGACAGTGGATTGTATTACAATAGAAAGACGCTAGACATTGCACGAGAATTGAATTCCGTCCGCTACATAGGAGAGAGCTATGTCAATCTCAGTAATTCTTTTTTGGGTTTGGAAGCATTGGACAGTGGCATTTATTATATAGATGAAGCCGTTGAGATTTTTAGGAGCAATGCGGATACGGTCAATTTATGTAAAGCCTTGATCGCTGCATCTTCTATACGTTTTGAGAATAGGGAATATAAATCAGCGCTAGATGCGGCATTAGAAGTTAAGAAATTAAATAAAGAAAGGAACCCAGACCTTGAAGTGGATTATTACTTCAGTCTGGCCAAAAGTTATGAAGGACTTGGACAAATGGATGAGGCCTATGAATCTTTGCTTTCAGCATATTCAGCCAAAGACTCTTTACTCAACAAATCACTTAATGAAACAATAGCCAATTTGACCGCCCAGTATGAGAGCGAAAAAAAGGAACGTCAGATATTGGCCCTGGAGCGAGACAAGATAGAAACGGATTTGAATTTGGCTCAGTCGAATAATCAGAAAAACGTATTGCTACTGGCTTCAGCATTGATCCTTGGGGTGTCCATTTTGATATACCGTCTCTATCGGGTGAAAGTGAAATCCGAAGGCCAGATTGCAAAATCATTGGCAGAAAAAGAAACACTGCTCAAAGAAATCCATCATCGAGTGAAAAACAATCTTCAAGTAGTGTCTAGTCTACTCAGTATGCAGTCGAGATTTATCAAAGATGAGGAGGCATTAGGTGCAGTCAATGAAGGGCAGTCGAGAGTCCAGTCTATGGCATTGATCCACCAGAAGCTCTATATGGAGAATAACTTGTCTGGCGTTAAAGCCAAAGAATATATTGAGGATTTAACGGAAATTTTAAAGGAGTCCTATCAGACGGGTATAGACGTGGATTTCGAATATGTAGTGGATGACCTCACCATTGATGTAGACACCATCATCCCAATTGGACTCATATTAAATGAGTTGATTTGCAATGCGCTTAAACATGCATTTACTCCAGGTAGTAAAGGAATAGTTTCCATCAAACTTCAAGAAAAAAACGAGGAATTGGTATTAGAAGTTAGTGACAATGGCATTGGATCAAATGGGGAAACGTCAAGTGAATCGTTCGGAATCGTGCTGATCGAATCATTAGCATCCAAACTAAAGGCGAGACTAGAGGTCATTGCGGATCATGGTACCAGCACTGTTTTACATATTACAAAATATAAATTGGCTTAGATGAACAAAAAGGTGTTGGTGGTAGAAGACGAGGCATTAATTGCCCGCGACCTTAGTTTTATCCTAGAGGATATTGGGATCAAACACATTCGCATGGCCATGAGCTACGAAGACGCACTGGATGAATTGAAAAGAGAAACCTTTGATCTAATCTTACTCGATATCAATCTTTCGAGCGAACAGGATGGGGTGGATCTGGCACGCCATATCAACAATACTGTTCAAACGCCATTTATTTTCATTACTTCATACTACAATGCTTCTACAGTTTCAAGAGCCAAGGTGACACAGCCATTAGGTTATTTATTAAAGCCATTTAATGCCAATGATATCCGCATCAATGTGGAAATGGCTCTCTACAAATCTGATCATGCCAAAGAAAACACAGCGATTTATCTGAGAGAACAATCAGGAACGATTCATCTAGAGTTAGATGAAATAAAGTACCTGGAGGCACAGGACAACTATACCAAGATTGTTTGTCAGACTCGGGAGATCATAGCCAGTCAGACGCTCAAGTCCATGTTGGCCAAACTGCCAGAGTCAAATTTTGTACGAACACATAAATCATTTGCCGTACGTGTGGATCACATCAGTATGATCAAAGGAGGATTTGTTTATATAGAGGACGATAAAGTGCCGATTGGCCGATCATACAAATCCGACTTTCAGGCCCGTATTGCAATCCTTTAGTGTCGTTTACTCAAAACTTTTGTCGTTTACTTAGAATATTACTTACCTGATTTTTTATTGGATAATTTAAGGATGTAGTCTCAAAACAGTTCTTAAAAACCATGAAAGGATCAGTCGCCTTAAGCTTGCTTGCAAGCGTCCTATTATTTTCATTTTCGGCTATAGCTCAATCAGTAGGTGTCGGAACAGAAACACCTAATGCCAATGCCATTCTAGAACTCGTAGCTCCCAACAATAATCAAGGTTTGCTGGTGCCAAGGATGACTACTGTCCAACGAACAGCCTCAACTTTCACAAGCAATCTTTCTACTGTAGAAAATGGCTTGATGGTATATGACGAAGATTTGAACAAGTTCTTCTTTTGGATCAATGATCAATGGACTGAACTAGCGACTGGTAATCTCAATGGGTTGCCAGACCAAGTGGGTCATGGTGGTAAGTATTTGACTACTGATGGCTCTTCTTCCTTATGGAATGATATTGACTTTAGTGATCTAATCAATGTCCCTTCCGATTTGCTGGACGGCGATGATGATACGCAGTTGACGGACGCAGATATCGCAGCCTTAGGATATATCAAAAGTGCAGATGATGCAGACATAGACCCAACCAATGAAAATCAGACAGTCTCTGCAGGTACGGGTATATCTGTGACGCAGACTGATGAAGATTTTGAAGTAACCAATACTTCACCAGATCAAACCGTCGTGCTATCTGATGGTGGCAGTGGCAACGTAACTATTGGCGGTACTTATCCCAATTTGACTATTGATGTGCCGGACAATCTAGATAATAGCGACACCAATGAAATTCAGGATATCAGTACAGACGGGACGGCAGGGGACATTACCCTATCAGATGGTTCTACATTGACCTTGAATGTAGATGATGCAGATGCTGACCCATCAAACGAAGATCAAACAGTTTCAGCAGGTACGGGTATTTCAGTAAATCAAGTAGGCGATGACTTTGAGGTGACCAACACCTCTCCTGATCAGACGGTAGCCCTGTCAGATGGTGGCAGTGGCAATGTTACTATTGGCGGTACTTATCCCAATTTGACTATTGATGTGCCAGACAATCTGGATAATAGTCCAATTAATGAAATCGAACTCCCAGATCAAACGAGCCAAGGTGGAAATTTTTTAACCACTGATGGTAGTGATCCTGCCTGGACAGCCATTGCTGAAACACAATGGAATACCAATGGCACCAGCATCAACTATGCCACTGGAAATGTGAATATTGGATCTGGGACAATTCCTACGTCACCTTTACAGTTATCCACGAGCAATGCCAGCAGCACGACACCCCAACTGACGATTTCCGAATCAAATACCACCTCAGATGCATCCTTCACGATGAACAATGCTGGAAATGCCTTCACCTTGGGTGTAGATGGTACAGACGATTATTTCAAAATCAGTGACGCCACTTCATTGGGTTCGAATGACAGGGTTATTATTGATAATCTGGGTTCTGTAGGCGTTGGGGTTACTCCCAATGCACAGTTTCATGTGGAGTCAGGATCGTCCGAATCTACCACAGTTCGTGTGACCAACAACCACGACGGAGCTGGATCTAAAATAGGTACGCTCATTGAGCTAGACGATCAAGGTAGCGCGATCAAAACAGGAGTATACAACAACATAGATGGTACAGCTTCTAGTACGCAGCAGGTCAGAGGCATATACAATCTGATCAACCCAACAGATGGTACTACCTATGGGATGCATACCCAGATCAATGCAACAGGAACTGGTATTCGTATGGGAGCATTTTCTGATGTGAGAGCAGCAGGAACTAGCAGTTCCTTGATTTATGGCTTTAGAGCCAATATGGATCATGATGGCACTGGCGACAGTTATGGTTTGTATGCACAAATGAGTGGATCTACCACTGGTACCAGATACGGCGTTTTTACGGATGGTGAAGATCAAAATTATTTTTCAGGACATGTGGGTATTGGGGATCAAGATTCTGATGTAGAATTAACTATTAAGTCTTTTGATCTCAATTCTACTTTGCCTTTGGTTAGGTTAAACTCAGGTGCCAATACCAGTGATGCAGGTATTAGTTTTAGCGTGACAGGAGGTAATGAATACATAGTAGGAGTAGACGCTACTGATGACTATTTTAAAATCAGTGACGGAGCCGCAGCAGGCAGTGGAGAAAGATTCACCATAGACAATTCAGGCAATGTGGGTGTCAACCAATCAGCACCCAGTGCCAAATTGGATGTGGTCGGAACTTCAGAATTCAATGGGACAGTGGACATTCAAAGTTCTTTGGATGTCACTGGCCAGTTGACCGTGACCAATGATATTGAAATTCCAGAAACCAATGCCTACACCTATGCCAGCGCTCAAACACGGCAAGCAAGTTATCACCCTACAGAATTTCAAGTAATGCGACTAGATGGAGATACGGAAGATTTGGTTTCACCTCTTTTTACTACCCCTTATGTCTATTTTTCTGGTGGAGGTGGTTCGGGACTAGCGTATGCTACCGCTCCCATCAAACTTCCTGATGGCGCCATAGTCACTGAGTTAGAAGCTTGGCTTTTTGATAACAATGCCACAGCCAGCCGATTTGCCCGAGTGAATCTTTATAGAAGTGACATCGGGGTAATCGCAACCAATTCAAACATGGCTCAAGTAGAGACGACAGCAGAAAGTGCTTCTGTACAGGAGCTCAATGATAATACGATATTCTTCGGAACGATAGACAACGATAACTACACCTATCGAATACTGTATACATCAAATGATGATGCTTCTGATCTGCAGCTTCATGGTGTTAGAATCACTTACACAGTACTTCAAGTAGACTAAAGACTAGATCAATGAAAACCATGAAAAGATTTAGTTACTTCTTGATTTTAGGAATAGTAAGTACTTCACAGGTAAAGGCACAAAACCTAATGACCAATGATCACGCACTAGTAGCCATAGGCAATGACGTGCCATTTACTGTGCAAGGAAACCTATCTAACCAAGGTATGATGCTTAACGAAGGTGACCTGAGACTACTCGGAGACTGGACAAACGTTGGTAACTATAGTTCAGTCTCCGGCACCTTCTATTTATTAGGGAGTGATCCCCTCTTCGAATCGGGCAGTTCCACTTATCAGCATTTAGGTATAAGCACAATGGGTAACCTAAGTCTAGCGTCAGATTTGACTATCTCTGGTACGCTGGAGCTGATTTCTGGCGTGATGAATTTCTTAGGTGACGCCTCTCTCACTATCGAAGAAGACGCAGTGATCCTGGGAGGAGACGAAAGTTCGTATGTGAATGGCTTGCTCTATTCTGCCCAGCAGGGCGAAGTCCATTATCCCATTGGTACAGACCAAAGCTATCTGCCAGTGGAATTACTCAACGTGCAGAGTTCCGTGCCAGTAGGGATAGTTGCCATGGGAGAAGAATTAGACGTCACCCTTTCTCAAGCATTGGAATCTATATCTCCCAATCGTTATTGGCAAATCATGAAGAATGCGGACTTCAGTGTGGATGGTCTGGTATTGCCCGTGACGAATGAGCATTTTATATCGTCAGAGTCAGAAGCAGTCATAGCCTATACCGAAAACCTGGGAAGCCCACTGACGATTTTGGGACAATCAGAATTCACAGGATCAACTACTTCGGGCAGTATTACCTCAAATACCCCGATTCTGTCAGGCTATTACTTGTTGGGAGACAAAGGTTTGGCTCTGCCACCTGTGAAAGTAATCAATATAGTTACCCCATTACAAGATGGAAAACACGATTTTCTCAGGATAGAAAATATTGAGTTCTATGAAGAAAATGTAGTAGAGATTTTTAATCGCCAAGGCAAAATGGTTTTCTCCATGCTGGGATATAACAATCTGGATCGAGTGTTCAGAGGGGATGCCAATGTGGGTAATGGTGAGTTATTGCCTACGGGCAACTATTTCTATACCGTCAACCTAGATGGATCCAAAAGAGAGTCAGGCTTTGTCTACATCAAAAACTGAATGACATGAAAATACACTTCTCCCTATTGTTTTTCATGATCTCCTGCTCTCTTTTTGCACAGCAGGATCCATTGTACAGTCAGTATCAGTTCAATCAGCTTATGATCAATCCTGCCTATGCTGGCATGTACAATAGTTTGTCAGCTGGGGCGATCAGCCGATTTCAGTGGGCGGGTATAGATGGAGCACCACGCACCAATACGGTCATTATTCAATCGGGCTTGTTGGAAGGGCGGATGGGAGTAGGAGGTTTGGTGCTCAATGATCAGTTTGGTGTGAGTAACAATTATGAAGTGCAGTTGGCGGGATCTTACAATATTAATTTTGAGCATGCTCGTTTGGGAATGGGCATTCAGGGTGGCTATATTCAATATGGGTATGATTTCTCCAAGGTAAACTTTGATTACCTAGACGATCCTGAAATCCTAAATGGCCACGAAACCATTTCCAAACCCAATGTGGGTCTAGGATTGATGTATATGAGCGAGCGTTTTTTTGTAGGAGCCTCTGTTCCCAGAATCCTCAATGTGTCGATTACTGATGGGATGACTACTTCAGAGCGGTACAAACGACATTATTATTTTACCTCTGGTTTTGTTGCCGAAATCGACAGAACACCCGTCAAGCTGATGACCTTGGTACGTTCGATGAATGGCGAAGACGTATCAGTAGATATCACAGCTAGTGTATTTTTGGATGCCATCGTGTGGGCTGGCCTGACAGTTCGCGACTTCAAGCATTTTGGAGCCATGGCCATTTTCAGCTTAGGTGATAATCTCAATGTGGGCTACTCCTTTGAGATGCCTTCCAACTCTCTGGTCTATGGCAACTATGGCACTCACGAAATCTCACTGCAATTCACTTTCAAAACTTCTCCAATCACCCTTTTTCAGCAGAAGTATTTTTAGACGGTAGGTTTTTAGTTGGCTGAATCTTTAGTGAAAGTAGCTTTCCATTGTTTTTAGGACGTATAGATCTATTATATTAGTGACAGATATAACCGACGTAAACACTATAGTGGTGTTTACGATTTATTATGACTGCGGAAGACTCAATAGAAAAGTTGCCAATTTCCAAAAAGTGCCCAAGATGCGCTAATGAATGTTCTAATGAAGCCATAGTCTGTGGTTCGTGTTCATTTTCTTTTTCAAAAACTAGGAGAGCATGGAAGCGTACAGTGAACATAGCGTCCACCGTTTCACTATTTATTGGCTTACTGGTGGTTGTAATTAATCAAAGTACTCAAATATTCGATAGGTTGAGGCCAACAGAATTTGTTTTTTTGGGTATTGGAAGTGCAACAGGCACAAACAGACTTATAACTGATAATTTTACTTTAGGAATTAAGAGTGGTGGATCCATTATGCTGGAAAAACTTCAATTTTATGGGTCTGACAAATATAGTTCCCAGCTTCACATGGATATTTTAGTTGGAAGGGGCTTTAAGTCAAAAGATATTGCGAGCATAAAAATAAATCCAACGGCAATACATCTTAGTTATCAGCCTGCTTCAAGAGAGATTCTTGAGTCTTTTATTGACGCTGGAGTACAACCAGAAGACCTATCATTTTTCTTCAAAATTAGACCTACATCAACCGAAAATAGTTTTTACCTAAACAATCCAAAGTCATCTATTCCAGGAATAGCAAAAGTCTCATATTTTGAAATAAACAATGAATCCCAAAAAAGACAGTTCAAAGAATATCCTGTTACTCTTTTGATCTGGGTTAGAAAATTTGAAAACCTTGGTGCCGTCTTCGAGCAAAAGGATTTTCCACATGTGGATCAAGAAAAATTGCTGAAAGACTATGCAGAACTAATTAATAAGTTGACGGAGTAGCAGGGGATTCTTGCATCTGTTAAAACGGGCAATTGCTAGGAAAGAATGAGGTTTCATTGGTTTAGATACTTTGGTGGGACTTGGAAAGTCCGTCTCATTTAATAAATTTAAACAATGGAGTGGTTTGGTGGCAACGAACAGGTCAGTGTTTCCTAATCCCCACTGATCATACATAGCCAGATCACTGTCATATATAAGAACAGATTTCGACAGAAAATGAAATTGAAAAAGACAACATGTGGTATTCTTAGCCTAATTATTCTTAACTCTTGTGTTGTTCAGCATCATCCTTGTAACACCATAGCTAAGAATCAAAACACGAATTCTGTTGATTTTGATATTGTAAAAGCCAAATTTCCATTGTTGAAAAAGAATCTATCAAGTGCAAATTCCTTGTTTGTAACAGTATCCAATCTAAAAAATAAAACAAGTGTAAGTTCATACTTATCTGACGTTAGAGGAGATACACTTGTAATATCTTCAGCATTAAAAAATAACCGAACCAGAGAGCGAATGGTGGTTAATTATGAATTCCCGACATCAATTCTATCACAAAGTGAAGCAAAAAAGCTAGAGGATGGAAAATATCAAATAACTTATAAGAGTAATTTCGGCGAAAAATCCATACAAAATCTAATTTACAATTTAGAAATTATATCCATTGATAATGGTCAGATTTACTTGTACACTGGGAAGTTAATTGATCAAGAAGGCACAGAAGTGAGCTTTGTACTCCAAACAGACCCACTCGCTACCTTAGCTCTATTTGCTGTAGTAAATTATTCTTCGTCAATCTCCAGCAAATGGGATCATTTCTTTAATTTATGTAGGGATAGATACAACAAGTACAAGAGAGTGTGCGAAGATCAAGATCCACCTAAAAAGGCTGAAATCATCCATACTTTCAAACGACCTTTATTGGAAATAGGCAATTTCAAGATCGGTGAGGAATACATTGAAGACTGTGAAATCGTATGTAAGTAGAAAATGGATTCAACTATTATTAAGGATTTTATTTTCAAGCCTTTGACACTGGGATCTCTTATCATGGTAATTTCCTATGCCTTTGAAACGATCAGTAAATCGATACCCAAAGAACGTCATGATGAACTTGCAGATAAACTCGCTTCTTTTAATCTTACAAATCTCGTCAATGAAGTATCTAATGCCTTATCTGCATCCTTCGACAATATTTTCGGAGAAAAGTACTTATCTGTCAAATCATTCAAAAAGGCTACTATTTTTTCGTTTATATCGGTTATAGTTTTTTACTTCTTAGCATTATCACTGCACGAAATTTCTTGGGAAGGTCTTATTTGGAAAGATTGGTTTTTTTGGCTAATTCATATGACGATAAACTTCACGATCTTTAACCTAATTCCCGATTATTTCATCTATGTAAAGACTCGATATGTGCTCCACTTACTCGCTGATGGAAACCATAATTATACCAGAGTATTAATAATAGATTTATTGGTGACTCTAGTTTTCGGGATTACTAAATTTTTACTTATAACGTATGTACTTTCAACCATTTTTGAATTTAGGAATGATGAGATGTTCGTCTCTGGGTGGAACGCACTCACATTATCTGTTTCTAACTTTGATGGAACTGGAGTCACATATTTGAATGCGGTTCCAGGAGTTTTTATTTACTCTAGCCTATTCTTCTCTGTTTTTCCATGGTTTTATATACTCTCCTCTTTTCTAGCTAACAACAGTAAAAAGTTTTTTGAATTCAGTTATTTTATCAAGAAGTGGATTGATTTCGTGAACAAGCCAATCGAATCCCTCAAAACAATCAGCGTCATTGTGATTATCTTGCTTGGATTGATCGTATTTATTTTAGATTTGATTTTTTAAACGCCATTACAAAAATTCTTAAGGAAAAAGTTGCTACTGAAATTAAAGTGCTAAACGGACAGTAACATTGGCTATAAACAGGGTTTTATTGGTCAGGATATTTTCGTGAGATTAGAAAGTTTGCCTCATTTAATAAATTTAAACAATAGCAGCTTTGTGGCCGCGAAAAGGACGGCATTTTCGAATCCTTGCTCATCATTGCCAGCTGTTCGTCAAACGGAGTAGTAAATTTAGACAACCTCAATCCTCCCCAGACCTCTCAAGCAGCTTCTGATCCATGTTCTTAGTTGCTTTAGCACCAAGTTTTTTCATTTTTTCTGCTCGATTGATGAGGTTCCCCTTGCCCTCATAGAGTTTTTTGGCGGCTTCCACATAGACTTTTTGGGTAAGGTCGAGCTGGCGGCCAATGCCTTTCACATCTTCAGTGAACGCCACGAATTTGTCGTATAAATTCCCTCCTTCTTTGGCTATTTCAATGGCATTTCTGTTCTGATATTCTTGCTTCCAGATACTGGCGATCGTTCGCAACGTAGCGATCAAAGTAGCAGGACTCACGATGACAATATTTTTGCTATAGGCGTCATTAAAGAGCTCAGCATCTTTTTGCACGGCCAAGGAGAATGCAGGTTCTATTGGAATGAACAACAAAACGAAATCTAGCCCTTCTACACCATACAGGCTTTGGTAGTTCTTTTCACTCAGTCCTTTGATGTGAGCCCTGAGTGAAAGCAAATGTGCTTTGATTTGCTTCTCTTTTTCTTCCTTATCATCTGTATTGGTATATCGCTCATAGGCGATCAGTGAGACTTTAGAATCCACAATGATACTTTTGTCATCAGGCAATTTCACGACCACATCAGGCTGGTATCTGTTGCCTTCGTCATCAGCGTAAGACTGCTGCACGAAATATTCTCGTTGCTTTTCAAGGCCAGATTTTTCCAGTATACTTTCCAAGATAAACTCTCCCCAGTTGCCTTGTGCTTTGGTGTCGCCTTTAAGTGCTTTCACTAGATTTTCAGCTTCTTTAGTAATTTTTTGGTTCAGCTCTTTGAACCCGGCAATTTGTTCTTTCAGCGCAGAGTTACGCGCAATATTTTCTTTGTTGGTTTCTTCTACCTTTTTCTCGAAGGCTACTATTTTCTCACCTAGTGGTTTTAGGAGTTGATCTACTTGCTCTTTGTTGTGTGTGGTGAATTTCTTGCTGTTTTCTTCCAGTATCTCGTTGGCCATATTTTTGAATTCAGCCGAGAACTTTTCACGAATTTGGTTGAGCTCTTCTTTCTGAGTTTTTAGCGTTTCCTGAATATTTTTATAGTCAGACTCTAATCGTGAATGTTGATTGCTGAGCTGCATGATTTTCTCTCGTTCACCACGCAGTTCATCATTCATTTCTTTGAGGTTTGCAGTCAGCGATTCAGATCGTTCTATCTCCATTTTCACCTGCAGTTCCAATTCTTTAGTTTTCAGTTGGGCATCAGCATTTTGCGGGTTTTGAAATTTTGATTTGGCTACAAGCCATGCTGCTCCAGCACCTAAGACGAGACCAGTAAACAGGTAAACGAAATGATAAACTTCCATAAAACAAATCTATAAAGTGTAGATAGATTTTAATTACTGCTTGAATCTATTTTTCTAATAATCTCCATAAAGCCTTTGTAGCCAGGCAAAAAACTCCATGCTCCATGCCAGCGCAATATGGAGAATAACACCACCCCAAATTCTTTTGGAATATAAAGCCAGAATGCCAATGAGGTAACCACCAAAAGCCGAGCTGATGGCTTCTGCCATTGGTTTGCCAAAGTGTAGAAACATGTAAGCCCCTACCATAGCCAACACGGCATGACCACCAAGCACACGAGTAAACCCAATGACCAGAAACCCCCTGAAAAAAAGCTCAACATTAAGGAAATTGGCTCCATAAACCCCCTCATAGATGAGCATGGGAACCCAACCCGAAATGTCATGTTCGACAGCAAATTTATCGCCACCACTAGGTAAGTAGCGAGGGTAGTAATTCGTAAGATCAGACAGGAATGAAGCCAATCCAATGCCGACCACTACCAATAAAAGTAAGACACCATAGGGCTTAAAGTCAGTGTTGCGCACGGTCAAACCATACCAACTCTGAGACTCGTCCTTTTTTCGTTCATACCAATAATAAAATAGGATCAGAGGTAGGAGTAGGGTGAAAAAGGTTTTGCCACGCCACATCACTTTTCGCACAAAGCGATAGTCGATTACATCTAAATGTTCGATCAAGCCGTAGTGGAAGTACAGCGTTCTGCTAAAGCCTAAAAGCACGAAGCCAAAAATAAATAACAGCCAAAATTCTTTAGACCTTACCCATGCTTTGTTTGCATCGAAAACGTACAAAAGACTACAAATGACTAAAAATGGAAATCCCATAAATAGCGTCATGTAGAACCAATGCCACAATGTTCCCTGGTATGAATCTACAATACCATCCTCAAAGTCAAACGTATAATTGAGATAAGTGCAAAGGGCAAGGAAAAGGGCTGTACAGAGGTATAACCCTAGGTGATAATGTTCCTGAAGATACTTGTTCAGGTACTTCCAGATTTGTTTCATCTAGTCAAGAAGATCAAAACTGAGTAAGATTTCCATGGCGTCTTCAGCCACTTCCATTTCCATTTCTTTCTCAAAGGCAACGTAGGCGTAGTAATTGTTTTTGTTCTCTTTGTCCATAAGACCTAAAACAAGATAGATCCGTCCATCTTTGGTCCCTGAGACAAAGCCACCAGACATACTTTCAAACTCCAGCAACTCCATTTCGTCTATCTCACTCAAATTGAGATCGTCCTCTGCCATTTTGATAACAAAACCAGCCAAATCAAGACCTTCCAGTGCGCTATCTTTCAAAGGATATAGTCCGAATTCAATACCTTCCTTACTGGCTTCTAGTGCCTCTTCTGTATTTGTGGTAACAGCAAATTCTTGAGGCAATTCAAATTGTAGATGGTAATACGCCCATTCGTAAGACTGCCAGACCTGAGCCTGCACCATAACTGGAAAAAGAATAAAAACAAGAACAAACGGAAAGGAAGCAGATTTACGGCGGGTCATAATTTTATATTTTAGAATAAATATAAATACATTATCATTCAATAGACAACGGAAATTGCCGTTGGGATCAATAATAAATTGATTAACTTTTAGAAAAATTTTCTGATTGTGGTAAGCATCAAATCTTGTTTGAGTCTTCTGATCCTGTTTTGTGGTATTCAGGCTTTCTGCTCTAATCAGCCTGTGATCAATCCTGAAAATTTCCTTAATAACAATAAATCGCTAAAACCATATCTAAGGGTATACACAGATCCTACTGGCAATGCTTCTATAAATGACATATTAAGAGACGAACCTGTTTTTTCTCAACTCAAAGGTGAGCTCAGCAAAGAAAATATCTATTGGGGCAAGCTACTGGTCGAAAATAATCAAGAAGTCATTAAACTTTATCTACTGCATGTAGGGAAGAATGATTTTATTGATTGCTATTTTGTGCAAAACGACTCCATAGTACAGCACGAACAAAGTGGGTATATGTACCCACAACACTTGAAGTCTGTGCCTAAAGGCAGCTACTATATTCCGCTACTGATGAATGCCAATTCTACCCAAGAGTTGTACATCAGAATAGAAGAAAAAATCCACAATGATCCCGAATTCGATCTTCGTTTGAGTAGTGGAACCAACTGGGTTTATGAAATATTAGACAAGCATATCGTAGACTTTATTTTCCAAGGACTTTTTTGGATCATCATGATATACAACTTGTTCTTATTTGCCACTACAAGAACAAAGGCCTACTTATATTATGCATTTTATTTAGGCTGTGTTGCGATCAACTATCTTTTTCTAACTGATATTCTGAGAGAATATGTTTTGAACGAAGTGCCGTGGCTCACTATCTATTTTATTCCAACAACCATTCTTGTAGTTGGCGCTTATTGGATTTTTGTCAACGATTTCATAAGTGCGAAAAAGTACTTCTTTCTTTATTATAAATGGATAAGAGTAGTATCCTATATTGATATAGGGATATTTTTTGTAAGTGTACTTGTCATTCACTTTACTAAAGAGATATATATTGTTACAGATGGTCTCAGAGCCGTAGCACTACTCAACGCCCTACTGATATTTGGTTTGATCTACCGGATTTATGATTCGAAATACGAGATGGTCAAGTACTATATGTATGGAACAGGCGCTATGGTTATTATGGCGGTTATTGATACTATACTTTGGAATCCTTCGACCTCGCAGGCGAATTTGATGAAGTATGGATTGATAGCTGAGATAGTGGTCTTTTCTATTGGCCTGGCACAGAGAAAAAAAATACGAGAAAAGGAGAGAAGAAAGGCACTCAATAAGCAAATAGATCAGTTGAGAGTCAATGAAAGTTTGGCACAATGGCAGAAAGAAGAGCTCGAAAAAATCATTGATCACAGAACCAAAAAAATAAAGAAGAAAAATAAAAAGCTGAAACGCGCAATCAAAAAAGCCGAAACAGCAGCACGAGTAAAATCTGATTTCCTCTCAGTAATGAGCCACGAAATTCGAACGCCAATGAATGCAGTGATTGGAACTATTCATTTGCTGCTTGATGAAAATCCCAAAAGAGGACAGCTAGAACACCTCAAGACCTTGAAGTTCTCTTCTGAAAATCTCTTGATATTGATCAATGACATTTTGGATTATAGCAAGGTAGAATCTGGCAATGTTCAGCTAGAACATATTGATTTTCACCTCAGGGAGTTGACCAAAGGACTGGGAAATACCTACGAACAGAAAGCTGCTGAAAATGGCGTCAAGTTCAATATTCTGATTGATCACAATATCCCGTCCATGCTCAAGGGTGATCCAGCCAGGCTTACTCAGATATTGAATAACCTGATCAGTAATGCCCTGAAGTTCACCCCTGGAGGCGAAATCAAATTATTGATTCATCTTTTGGCTAGAAGTAATGGGAGAGTGAAACTTGAGTTTGCCGTTGAGGATACGGGTATAGGTATTTCAAAAGACAAATTGAAGCTGATTTTTGAGAGTTTCACACAAGCACATGCGGATACCACTAGAAAATATGGGGGAACAGGTCTTGGACTGGCAATTACAAAAAAACTAATCAAGCTATTTGACAGTCAGATTTTCGTGAAAAGCAAGGTCAATAGAGGCTCCAAATTTTACTTCTCTTTGTACATGGAAGAAGCTGCCCATGCCAATGCAGCCATAGAGCAAGACGACGTCTTGATGAAAGAAGAGGTGAAAGGTAAGCGGGTATTGGTGGTAGATGATAATGAAATTAACCTGATGATGGCTAAGAAGTTCTTAGACAAGTGGGGATTGATTTGTGAAGTCGTATCGTCAGGACAAGATGCATTGATCAAGGTTTTTGATACAGATTACGATTTGATACTGATGGACTTACAAATGCCTGAAATGGACGGTTATGAAGTGACAGCAACCATTCGGTCTTTGGATAACACAGATTTAAAAAATATTCCGATTGTAGCTGTGTCTGCTGATACCTATGAAAATGTAAAAATAAAAATTGCTGAAGTAGGCATGAATGATTTTCTTTCCAAACCCTTCAACCCTATGGAACTGCTTACAGTTGTGCACACATACACGAGAGGAGCAAGTCAGGAAATAGAGCCTACCAATTTGTAACCTTTCCCAATCTTTTCAATTCTATTTAGTATTTTTAGAATATATATTATAATTATTAATGACTTGTTTAATGAGTTTTTTGCGTCTGTTTAAGTAACTCATTAAGAATGGTTTTTGATCAACAATGATATTATCACTACTATTACACCCGAAAACCTCTAATCTGATATGAAACTTATTCTTTTACTCACCTTGGTTGTATTTCAAGATTCCTTGAGTGTAGATAACAATAGAATGGTAAACGCTGCTCAAAAGTCTTATCAGGAAGCTGATTATTCAGGTGCTTTAGAAATGTACGCCAAGATCATAGAGTCGAATCAATCAGACAATAAGACTACAGATATCTTTCGAATGCAATTCAAACTAGTGGATTGTTTGATCAAGCTTGAAAGAAATAAGGAAGCCTCTACTACGCTCAAAGACCTGAGGTTAGAATTATGGCGTGGTCAACACCAGGAGCTCTACCCAGCATATTTCCTTCATGCAGGCAACTTAGAGCTGGCTCTAGATAATGATACAAAAGCAATAGAAATGCTGGATTCGGCAAAAATGGTAACTAATGATGCTCTTCAGCTAATTGAAATCGAATTACGCCTGATGGATGTTTATGCATTGAATCGCGATCTAATCTCAGCTACCCAAGTGCTAGATGAAATAAAAGAACTTTCGAATCAAGTCACATCTACTGAACCGTATGCAGGAGACATTCTTTTGGCAGAAGGTAGATTGCTGGGGCACAAAGGAGAGTTTAACCGTGCAATCAAAGTGCTCAACCAGGCCTTAGAACTAAAGAAAAAAAGCGTCAGTGATGGTCATCCTGATTTGGCGATTTATTATCAATCCCTTGGATTGCAGCATCAAGGACTGCTGCAATATGATAAGGCATTGGAGTATTTTAGCATAGCACTGGATATCAAATTGAAATATTTTGGACAAAGGCATTTATCTGTTTCCGATACTTACAACGCCATTGGCTTTGTGCTTTACAAAAAAGCATTAGCTATTGAATCTCTAGAATTTCATCGTAAAGCGTTATCTATCAGGAAGGAGAAACTGCAAGCGTCCAACTATAGGATCAAACAATCAAAGGAGATGCTCGGCATATCTTATGCCAAAGCTGATTCTTTTGCTAAAGCAGAGAAACTATTTCTGGAGGTTTATGAAACGCGCGTAAAAGACTTGGGCGAAAACAACCACTATGTTTCTTATTCCTTATACAATTTGGGTGCATTGGCCGAAGAAGTCTTGCAGTACGAAAAGGCTCTTGTTTACTTCAAGCGAGTGGTCGAAATGGGGAATAAAATCTATGGAGAGAACAATGCAGATCAAGCAGATAATTTGAATAGACTGGCGAGAATGTATTGGTACCTTGGGTACGATATTGAGGCTAAAAAGACCTACCAAAGAGCATTAGAGCATAATTTTCCAGAATATAAATTTGATGGCCACTACGCTTCTATGCCTGACTCGGATTATTATTTGACATTTAGAGAATGCAATCGATCACTACTCGGCCTGGCTGGTGTATATGGCAACTCAAATAATATAGACTCTCTTCGATTGGCCGTCCCGTTTATAAAGAAAGCTGAAGAATATTTGAACAAGCACAAACTGAGATTCTATAACAATACTGATCTGACGAGTATTTCTCAGAGCTACAAATTCATAGCAGAAAACGCCAATGTTATTCTTTATAAGTTGGCTCAACGAGAAAATAAAAAGGAATACTTGGAGGAAATTTTCAGGTTGAGTGAGCAAGCCAGAGGATCCGCACTAAATACACAAATCAATGAACAAAAAGCTAGAGCTAATACTGGAATTTCGGTCGAAATGACCAATAAAGATGAGCAGATAAGAGCGAAGAAAGATTCGTTGAACTCACTTCTGGTATCGATGATGAGAGATGATGAAGACCTCGCTAATATTCAACCAGTCAAGAAAGAATTGTTTGAGCTGAATAGACAACAAGAAAAACTCATCTTGGAGATTGAAGAAAAATATCCAAAGTATTCAGAACTAAAATATGGGCAACGACCCGTGAGCGTATCAAATGTAAAATCCTATTTGAAGGAGCAGGAGGACAATGTGGCTTTGATGCAATATTTGTACACAGATAGAGAACAATTGATGATTATGCTCATCACAAAAGATATCTATGAGGTCGTTTTTATTGACGATAGTTTGGGACTAAATAGTCATGTAGAAAGGTGTCGAAAGTCTATTGAAACATTCGATAAGGAATCATTTGAAAAAAGTGCTGATCTCCTTAACTCAATCTTAATAGCACCTGTGAAAAATTATCTGGATTCTGTAGACCGCATGGTGATCATACCAGATGGAGTGATTAGTTTGATACCTTTTGATGTGATTTGTGACAATAATAATATCGAAATGTTGCCTTACGTGATTAGCTATGATCTATCCGCAACATTGCTTTTGAGTCGTAAGCCATCTAGCAAGAGGTTAGACGGGTTTTTGGCTTATGCACCTGTTTTTGATGATCAGGATCAATCAAGCATAGAACTGGGCGGACTAGTGTTGCGCTCAGATGCTTTGGTCAATCTTCCAGGAGCAATTGATGAAGTCAAGATGACAGGAGAAATTATGAATGGCACCATTCGAATTGGTGATGAAGCTTCTGAATTCAATTTTAAAAACGAAGCTTCAGGATACAGTATTATACATTTGGCCACTCACTCGATTATTGATCAATCCAGTGATCAGTATTCAAAACTCATTTTTAGCGGCAGTGGTACAGATGAGGACAATTACTTGCATGCATTTGAACTTGCCAATATGGATATGGAGGCAAACCTTGTTACACTTAGTGCCTGCAACACTGGAGTAGGAAAGCTCGAAGATGGCGAAGGTATAATGAGTATGGCAAGATCATTCAGATCAGCAGGAGTGCACAGCGTGGCGATGAGCCTCTGGCCAGCATCTGACAAGTCCACGCCTGAGCTAATGAAGTACTTTTACCAAAACTTGAAGGCAGGACAGCGAAAAAGCGTAGCGCTCAATAATGCCAGAAAGCAATATTTAACTACTGCCACTGGCAAAGCGCGGCATCCTTTTTATTGGGCTGGATTTGTGGTAATAGGAGACGACAGTCCGATCACCTCAGAAAACTCGAATATCGCAATGATCCTATCGATTTTGTTTTTACTCACTGCAGTACCGATCGTACTCGTCATCAAAAACAAATATCTCAGTATCGACTAATTGAGTCCTTAGAACTACTTATTTTCATTAAGTGGATTTCTTTTCCAAATGTTTCATATACAATTATTCAATATCCTCACCTCCGTCTAGTATTGAGTCAGACGAACCTTCAATCATGGTAGAAGGAGTGTTATGAATTTGTTCAAATTTCTCTAAAACTGGATCTTCATGGCAAGAAGTTAAAACGAAAAGGGCGATAAGGTTAAGCGCAAATAAAATTCTGTTCTTTTTCATATTTCTTATACAATTGTGATAAAGTCATTTTCAAAATTAATTTAATTTTTCAAGTAATTCTGAGACTCGTTCTGCGTAATCTTTTGAAGTTTTGAGTCTCCCCAATCGCTTGATAGCTAGATCAGGCTTGTTCTGTCTCAAATCTATCAGAGAAAGGTACCAAAGGGAGGCCTCTGAGTAGTAGAGGATATTTTGATTCTCAAGTTGTTTGAAATTCTCTTTGGCCTTTTCTATATAGCCCAATTCCATTTCACAGATGGCCTTGAAAAATAATGCCGAAGAATCTGTCGGAGATTCTTCCAGATATTGACTGAAATACAAGGAGGCCCTGTCATAATTTGTGGCGTCATATTGGATGAACGCCTTTTCTTTGTTGCCAGCTGATTCGCTATTTTCATCTCTAGTGGATGTATATTCAAAATTTTCGTACGGCTCGTAATAGGCGAGAAATAACTCCTCTCGACTGGGTTCAAGTACCCATTTACCAATCAGCATCATGCCCACCAGAACGGACGCAGCTATGGCCATTTTTAGAAAAGGAAACGAATTCGGTTTTTCAACCATGGCGTTCGATTCCCATTGATCGAAGTTTTTTTTGATAGACTCACGAGCATGTTGTCGAATGCCTAATATCTCTATTTCTATTTGGTCAGCCTCAGCCCTGAATGCTAGATCTTGGTCATATTTCTCCTGAAATTGTTGTGCTTCTTCCTCACTCAATTTTCCATTGAAATAGTCTCTGATAAAAATGTCAACCTCTTCCATTTTCCTCATTTTTGGGTACTTTTTCTCAACCTATCCAGACATCTTTTTTTCTGATTTTTAGCTACCCCATCATTTTTATAACCCAGCCGCTGGGCGATGTCTTTAAATGACAGACTTTCGTAGTAAAACAGTTTCAACAAAGACTTACAAGGCTCCAGCATATGATCTATTTCTCTCTTGATCTGTGCTGCAGCAGCGGCTTTATCGCTTCCAAGTTCTTCAGTGCCCTTCAGGAAAACCAAATGCTCGTTCAATCGGTCTTCGTGTTTGAGCACTGTATTTTGCTTTCTAAACTTCATCAGCACCTGATTCTTTGCTACACTATACAAATAAGTGCTCAATTGGCTCGTCAGCTGATCCAATCTGCCTTGTACTATATTTTCATACAGATACATCTGGGCTTCTTGATAGGCATCACGAGCTTCTTCTTCAGTCAGCGAAAGCTCTTTTTGGCACCAGGCAATAAACTTCTCTTGCTCTTTGAGATAAAAGGTTCTAAACAGAGCCTCCTTTCCTTCTTTTAGCTGATCAACAATGTCCTGATCCAAATTCTTAGTCATTAATAGTTTTCGTTGCAAAAGGTATACATCAAATCTAAATAAGCCCAAACATCTTCTTAGGCTCAGTGGAAAGTTTTTTTCTCTTCCCTGTATACCTCTGGTCTTCTGTGCAATTAAGGGACACGAAACTTTAAAACCTTATTGCCATGAAAACTTTACTGTCTGATAAGCTTGCACTCTCTGTTAGATTTTTTTACGATCCAAAATTTTGGATTCAACTATCAAAAGCTTTATTGATTTTTATCCTTTGTTTATGTACTTGGATAGGGGCAAAAGCCCAATCTATCAGCTATAAGCCATTTTATGATTTTTCAGTAGGCCTTACGCATGAAGATTTTTATGCGGTAGGTACAGAAGAAGGAGCTCCGAATGGAATCAGCTTTAATGATGATGGCACCCGAATGTTCATTATTGGTTATGGCTCTGATGCTGTTCAGCAGTATAGTTTGTCATCTCCATACGACATAACCTCTACGGTAGAACATGAGGGCTCATATAACGTGTCTGCTGAGACAAATACGCCAAGGGATGTTGATTTTTCAGATGATGGTATGCGCATGTATATACTGGGAACAGATACAAGGCAGATGCATGAATATACGTTAAGTGCGGCCTATGATATTACTTCAACAGTCACTTATACAACTAATACTCGATCAATTTCAGGGTGGGAATCTTTACCACTGGCTGTAGAATTTTCTGCAGATGGTTTGAAGGCTTTTTTTGTAGGTGCTCAGAGCAAAGTGTATGAAACCCGCATGTCAACTCCGTTCGATGTTGCTACTGGTAGTGCAGGGGTTTGGACATATACAGAAGATTTGAGTGCAGGTGACTTACGCGATATTCGATTCAGTCCAGATGGTAGAACGATGTATTTATTGGATGAATTTAATGATATTTTGAAAGTAGAATTGAATGTCGCCTTTGACCTTTATGAAGGATATACCGAATACGGATCTGTTTTCAATACGTCTGACAATGAAACCGAAACCTGGTCCATGGCTTTTGGCCTAAATGGCAGTCGCTTGTTGACATCTGAAATATCAGATGATAGAGTCAATCAATATAATTTCAATAATCCTACATTTTATGAATCTCTAGCTAATGACGGATCAATTGAGACTGCGGTCACATCTTTCGCATTAGATGGAGAAACTTTCAACAATCCGGGAGGAAATTTAACTTATGGATCGGATTTTAGCATAGCTAATTTGCCTGCTGGTTTTTCGGCCATATTTTCTGTAGAACCAGAAGGTACCTTTGGAACGCTGACTTTCTCTGGTAGTACAGCTCTCCACCAAATCGACAACAACATCAGTGGACTCGTTTTTACTTTCGAAAACTCCGCTTTTGCTGGTGATGATGCTTCTGCTGTAGCGAATGCAGTCGGTCATAACTCAGGTATAAATATTGACTTTAGAAACAACGGAAGCCCATTCATTTCTTTTGGTGGTTATGCAGACCTTTCCAAAGCAACACATGAGGGAGTTACTTCTTCATTAGCCACAGAAGACAATCAATTGACTGGTATGGCTTTTAGTTCTGATGGAATGAAGGTATTCATCACTGGTTCTCAACATGATGCCATATACCAATACAATCTTTCCAGTCCCTTCGACATTACTCAAGGGGTTTCTTATAGCAACAACTCAGTAGATATTTCAGGAGATGATACCGCTCCGCTTGGTTTGGCATTCAACCCTACAGGTACTAAAATGTTTGTAGTTGGCGCCTTAGGCGATGAAGTGATGCAATATTCACTTTCGTCCCCATTCGACCTAAGTAGTACGGTGGAAAATGAAGGTAGTCCATTCAGCCTAGCCGCTCAAACGTATCGAATGGACATTACATTTAGCCATGATGGACTGCTTATGTTCATTCCTGGCGAACAAATATTTGCCTATGCGCTCAATACACCGTTTGATATCACGACGGGTGGTACATTGGTTGGAGAACTCGATCATGGCATAGCTGCTTTCGCTACTGACGTAGAATTTAGTCCTGACGGTATGACTTTATATGCCTCTTCGGGATCTTCTGTAGTGACATTCCAATTAGAAGCCCCTTATTCATTAAATCAACAGGTTGGGAAGAGTGTGTCAACTTCTTTCAGTTCGTACGAAACGAGCATTATGAGTATTGAATTCGGTCCTGATAGACAGAAATTATTCGTAGCGGGTACTACAGGTGATGACCTGAATCAGTTTATGCTACCTATTTTACCCTTGGAAGAGTCCATTACTAACAATGGGACTTTAGAAGGATCTAGGACAATTCGTATTGCGGATGACAAATTCACCAAAGCTGGTTCCACCCTGACGGCAGGAGTGGATTTCACAACTACAGGTGTTCCTGCCGGACTTTCACCAGTACTGACTGTGGCGTCTGATGGACTATCCGCTGATTTAACATTTTCGGGTCAGGCTACATCTCATGGACCAGCAGCTAATATTGAGGATATAGTTTTTACTTTCAGTAATTCCGCATTTGTTGATAGTGATGCGAATGATGTGCTTTATGCCGTAGGTTCAAGCAGCCATTATAGTATGGAATTTATAGATGCGAATGCTTCGGTATTTCATGCTAATGGATTTAAAATCGATGGTACAGTGAACTACACAGGATTTTCTATGTCTGTAAGATCACAAGCCAGCAATCCGAGCGGGTTTGCTTTTAGTACGGATGGTATGAAGATGTATGTAGTAGATCAAACTTCACGTACTGTTTTTCAGTATAGCCTTAGTGCTCCGTTTGTGACCTACCCTGGCATGAGTTACGATGAGGTGACCTATGCTGTGGGACAGGATACTGCTCCTAAAGATGTAGAATTCAGTGAAGATGGTACCAAAATGTATATCGTGGGCGATGGAAACAACCGGATATATCAGCATACCCTATCTACCCCCTTCGATTTGTCTACTGCCAGTTACGGTGATACTCATTTAATCGTAACTAATGAAGAGACTACACCAGATGGGATGTGTTTCAGTAAAAATGGAAGAAGACTGTATGTCATTGGCAATGGCAGCGGCAATATGGTGCATCAGTACAGGTTATCACAGCCGTATGATTTGTCATCAGAGATTTCATTAGTTGGGGAAGTAGAAGTGTCATTTGTATCCATACCAACAGGCGTGTTTGTTTCTCCTGATGGCCTTACACTTCAGGCGATCGGTACTGGTGGCGACCTGATTTATCAATACAACATGTCCGTGCCACATGATGTCAGTAGCGCGGTATATGCTTTAAAGATTTTGAATGTTAGAAGTAAGTCTAATTCACCTGCAGATCTCACCTTCAGTAGCGATGGGAGTCGTGTGATTATTATTGGGTCCAACTATGACAATGTAGACCAATGGGAAATCGATACTGATGACTTTCAGGAGTCTGCATCCACACCGGGAGCAGTGGAAGGGGCCATAAGTTTGAGTATAGTAGGTGATCAATTCAGTAATGCGGGAGGGTCATTATCAAATCCAGATGATTTCTTAGTGCCCGGCTTACCTACAGGCTTGGTACCCAATATGACTATTTCTGAGGATGGATTGACAGCGACCCTGACGTTCACAGGTTCAGCAGAAAGTCACCAAAATAATGATGGCATAAGCGATCTTGTGGTTACGTTCGAAGATGGTGCCTTTGACTCAGGGGATGCATCCGGAACACTCAATGCAGATATTAATACTGGTGCCAATATCAACTTTGCCAATGATGCTACATTGGTTTACTCCAACGGCTATACGCTTGTAAATGACCCAGTTTTCTTTGCGTCTGTGCCTTCTTATGATACAGGTTCTAAAAGTGTGGCCCTCAGTGCAGATGGATATAAAATGTATGTAGTTGGTGACAATAATGAAATAATTCATCAGTATACCTTATTACATCCCTTCGAGCCGGGAAAAGGTTATAATTTGAATGGGTCATTCACTTTGCCTGGTAGCTCACAAGAAGCTATTACATTCAATAATGATGGTACGAGCTACTATTATCTTTCTGGTGCAGACTATGTGGCACAAGTAAGCCTATCGACTCCTTGGGATATATTATCTGACAGAACATCGGTAGGAACATTCGATTTTTCATCACAAGACACTGGGGCTTCCGATGTTACATTCAACGATGATGGCACCAAAATGTATATGATTGGGTTCGTGAGTGATGCGATACATCAATACTCCTTGGATAAGCCTTTCGATCTTTCTACTGGAGTTTCTTATGATAATGTTTCATATGACATTTCGGCCCAAGCTACATTTCCTAGAAGCCTTGATTTTAATGCTGATGGTTCGAGATTGTTTATGCATGGTTCCAATGGTATTTTTGAATATCACCTCAGCAATCCGTTTGATATTAGTACTGGGATAACTTATACAGGAAACAACTATACGCCTTCTGAAGGAGCAGGTTTTGGGTTTGAACTTGTGGATGGCGGAAATAAAATGATAGTAGTCAATGCCAATAATATTTACCAATACAACTTCGAAGCTGACGGGTTTGTGGAGTCGGCGAACAATGACGGCACGTTGGACGGGTTGATAGGTATTCAACTGGGATATGACACGTTTGTGAATGCAGGCGCAACGCTGGCTCCTACTACACATTTTACATTGACCGGAATTCCTACTGGACTGACACCCACAATGACCGTAGCCACAGATGGAAAATCGGTCAGTTTGAGATTGGAAGGCGCCGTGAGCAGTCATCAAGACAGTGACGATGTTAGCAATATACAGATCAGTTTTACAGATGCAGCTTTTACTTCAACGAGCGCAGCAGCAGTCATCAACGCTATCAACTACGATACTGGTTTTGGAATCGACTTTCAGGACAACAACGCTCATATCATCTATGGAAAGGCTTTGAACTTTGATGAATCACTTCCTAAGCTTAAGACTACCTATAGTGTGGCTACGCAGAGCGATCAGCCCAATGCGATGACGATGAACCCTGAGGGAACAAAGATGTACGTGATAGACTATAATAGCGAGACCATATCGCAATACATTTTGACCATACCATTTGATTTAACCAGCATGTCTTTTGATAATTCTCTGGATCTATCTGCTGAGATCAGCGCTCCGGCTGCCATTTGTTTTAGTAGCAATGGCCAAAAAATGTTTATTCAATCATTTAACAACATTCATTATCAATATACAATGAACACGGCCTATGACGTGAGTGCCGGAGCTACACTAGCAGGCACATTTACTTCTTCCTCCCAAGGGTTGCAGTCTTCCGGCTTTTGGTTCAAACCGGACGGTACCAAGATGTGGATTACAAGCTCGGCAGATAATGAGGTGAACCAATACAGCCTGGAGACCCCATTTGACATTACTGCAGGCGTGTCCTACGATGGTTATTCGCTAAGTGTGACTACCCGAAACTACACCAGCTTGATTTTTTCTAGTGACGGCAAAAGCCTATTCATCGGCAATGGCCCCTATCCTGGCTCAGCTGGTATCACACAGTATGGGCTCAATGTACCATTTGATCTGACTGGTGGGACGGAGTATATTCGTGGTTTTAATGTACACGATATCACGGGATCTCCTCAGGGTATATTTCTAAACCAGGATGAAACTAAATTCTATGTGTTGGGATCTACGGATGATTCGGTGTTTGAATTTGATTTAGAAATCGATGATTTTGCCGAAGGAAACTTAAATGATGGCAGTGTCGAAGGGGCATTGGAGATTAGAATAGTAGATGAGCCTTTCACAAACGCCGATGGCCATTTAACACACGGATCTGATTACTCAATTACGAACCTGCCTGCCGGGCTCAACCCTCAGCTTGCTGTTGCAGCAGATGGATACTCAGCGACTTTGACATTTGAAGGCAAGGCCAATGCACATCAGGATATCAATGATGTAGGGAATTTGAGTTTCACTTTCAGCAATTCCGCCTTTGTCAATGGTGACGTGTCTGCTGTGGCCAATGCCATTGCTTCTGCTTCTAATAGAAGTATTGATTTCAGAGATAATGTGCCAGGACTAACTTATGGCGATGTTTATGATTTGGGTATGGCAAGTCATGATGCCTCACCTTACGACATGTCGGGTCAGGATAGCGACCCCACCGACCTTTCGTTTAGTACAGACGGCTCCAAACTATTTGTTTCGGGCAATAATAGCGACATGATCCATCAGTACAGTCTAACTTCCCCGTTCAATGCTACAAATATTGCATCCTATGATGGCGGCTTCGACAATTCGGCTCAGGATGAATCAGTAGAAGATCTTGCTTTTTCTGCGGATGGTATGCGCATGTTCTTATTAGGAGGAGATAACTATAACGTCTATCAATACAATCTAACCACAGCGTTCGACATTACTGACGGCGTTACGTTTAGTGGCAATGCCTTTAATTTTGAAGTATATGGACAAGATACTTATGCCTTTACCTTCAATGCTGACGGTACAAAAATGTACATTGCCTCCACCAGCGACTATGAAATTTTTCAATTCTCGTTGTCATCACCTTATGACCTTGGTTCTACCATAACCGACGATGGTGATCCGCTCATTACCGCGGATGAATCGACTGAATTTTACGCATCTCCTACGGGAATTGTCTTTTCAGCAGACGGGCGCTATCTGATGATGACCCAAGATGGGGATGACTACAATATCATGCGTTATATTCTCAATGTTCCGTTTGATGTGACTCAGGGTGCTTTGAGAGATTTGAATGTTTATGATTTAGATCAGCATAGTATCTGGGGATCAGGCATTGCTCTAAGCGCTGATGGTTCACATGTATTTGTTACAAACGGTGACGATGCTACCATTGAAGGATTTACTATTGACGTTGGGGGCTTTATCGAAACAGGTGCCAATGATGGCACTGTGACAGGTTCGATGGAGATAGCTATTTTCGATGATACATTTAGTAGCATGGGAGGAACGTTTGCCTCGGGTAGTGATTATACAATTACTAACTTGCCCACAGGGCTCATACCTACACTTACGGTGGCTGAGGACGGTTATTCGGCTACGTTAACATTGAGTGGAAATGCAGTAAGTAATGCAAACGCCAACGACATCAGTGGTTTGGTATTCAATTTTATGAATTCAGCCTTTACCAATAGCAGCGCTTCGGATGTAGCGAATGCAGAAAATTCGGATAGCAAGATTGGTATAGATTTTCTTGCCAATACTGGCAATGATATACTCACCTTTTCATTTGCTACGGAGACAGGCCCAGCGACCATAGATGCTGAGAATCATTCAGTGGATATTGAGATTACGTTTACGTCCGATATTACGAACCTGATACCTGATGTTACAGTATCCGATGGTGCAGATTATTCGCCGAATGGTGCTACAAATTTCACAGATCCAACGACGATTACCGTAACTGCAGAGGACGGTACCCCACAGGATTGGTTAGTTACTGTTACAAAAGCACCACTGAGTATGGCTACTGATATCATCTCTTTTATTGCGGAAGGTCAGACGGGTCCTGCAATTGTAGATGCCATCAATCATACGGTCGAAATGGAGGTGCTATTTGGAACTGAGGTGGCCAACTTGGCTCCGACCATTACCGTGTCGCCAGGTGGTAGTATTTCACCGAATAGTGAAGTGAGCAGGGATTTTAATGATCCGGTTGTTTACACCGTGACTGCCGAGGACGCAACTACCACGCAAGATTGGACAGTAACTGTAACTATTGCACCAAATGACGCTACGGATATTTTGAGTTTTACACTAGCCGAACAGAGCGCGGAGGCGGCAATAGACGATTCGAACCATACGGTAGACATTACCGTGGTGGCTGGTACGGACGTAAGCAGCCTCTCCCCGAGCTTTACGGTTTCGCCTGGAGGTACTGTTGTTCCCAGTAGCGGAACGGCCCAGGATTTCACCGATCCTATAGTATATACAGTAACTGGCCAAGACGGGATAACCGAGCAAGAATGGACGGTGACTGTAGAAGTAGAACTATTTACAGGTACAGAGATACTTTCTTTTGTTCTAGGCGAACAAACCCAATCTGCTGAAATAGACAACATCAATAATACGGTTGAAATTGAAGTGGCCTATGGCACTGATTTAACCAATTTGAGCCCAACGATTACTGTTTCGGCCGGAGCCAGTATCTCGCCTCTGGGTGCTCAGGATTTTAGTGAAGCGGTGATCTATACGGTTACAGCAGAAGAAACTACGATCACGGAAGCATGGACAGTGACGGTTACAGAAGCACCAAGTAACGAAACAGATATTTTGACTTTCGTTTTGGATGAGCAAACTGAGGAGGCCAGCATAAATGCTGATAATCACACAGTGGCTATTGAGGTAGCCAATGGTACAGATCTAAGTAGCCTAGAGCCAGCGCTCACAGTATCCGCAGGGGCTACTATTTCACCATCTGGTGTTCAGGACTTTAGCCAGACTGTAAGCTATACAGTGACGGCCGAAAACGAAATTACCACACAAACCTGGTCAGTAACTGTGACCGAAGCACCTAGTAGTGCGACGGATATTTTAACTTTTGAGCTAGCAGCACAAACAGGAGCAGCGACTATAGACATCACCAATCATACCATTGGCGTTGAGGTGGAATTTGGTACAGATTTGACGAGTCTGGAGCCTGCCATAACCGTTTCTGATGGCGCGACATTATCGCCATCAGGAGCACAGAACTTCACCAATTCGTTCACCTATACAGTTATTGCAGAGGATGAAAGCACTTCACAGGAATGGGTGGTTACAGTTACTGAGGAAGACCAAGAAGTATTGGCAGCGTCTGAGTTAGATTTTAAGCTAAAGGTCTATCCAAACCCAGCCACAGATCAAATTTTAGTGGAAGGGTTGACGAACGATACAAAGGTGGAGGTCATAGACTTAAGAGGGCAGACCGTGCTCTATCGAAGCATTAAAAATATGGAATACATCAATTTGACGAATTTAAAATCTGGTCTATACCATGTCCGATTTACAAACGATAAGATTTCCACAACAACCAGACTTCTTATTCGGAAATAAGCAAGCGTAGTTTCATGGCACTTGCACATAAAAGAGCAGCTTCGGCTGCTCTTTTTTCAATTTAATATGTCAAGCTATTTATCGAATGAAATGCATGGTTCAACGATTTATTCAAAGAAGAATTCAAAAGTGATTTTACATTTACAGATAAGTTTCAATCAGCTATAAATAAATGAGGAGAATTAAGAAAAATGACCATTCCGAAATGATGTTGGAAGCAAAGTCTTCAGCAATCAAAATGATAATTAAGGACTGGATTATGCGATTGATGTTTAGATCCACCCCAGGCATGAACGTATTAGCTACCTCTCTAATAAGTTAAAAATAAGAAATGAAAAACCTCTCTTCTCTTTTAGCATCAAAATGAATGCTTAAAAAAAGCTGAAACCATTCTTTTTTTGATAAATCACTTCGAGTGCGCCACTTTAAAGGAAAACGGAACGCATCTCCGTTTGACTAGATTTTTTCACTTCGGGAAATAAGAAATTAGATGGATTCTTGGGAATCTTCTGGGTCATGAAGTAATTTTTTTACAACAATTTTTTTATGATCCATTAATAGACTCCAGACAGTCTTGGATATTGATTATTTTGCATAACCATCTTAAACAAAACTAAAGTGAAATACTCGATCGAAAACGACCTGTTCAAAGTAGAAGTTGATGAATGTGGCGCAGAACTTTGCAGTATTTTGTCTAAAAGCTCAGGCTTTGAATACATTTGGCAGGCAGACCCTGAAGTGTGGAAAGGTGCTGCTCCTGTGCTATTTCCTATTATTGGTGCGCTCAAATCGGGAAGTTATTCCTTTGAGGGCAAATCCTATCAACTACCCAAACACGGCTTTGTTAGAAATAATAAAAAGGTAAGGCTGATCAATCGTACGAGTTCAAGACTTTCTTTTACCTTATCGAGCGATGAGGAAACTTTGGCCATGTATCCTTTTAAATTTGATTTGAAGATTAGTTTTTTCCTTTTTGAAAGCAGACTTCAAGTATTTCATGAGTTGATCAATACAGGTGATAGCTCCATGTATTTTTCACTAGGAGGGCACCCAGCTTTTAATTATCCATGGAAAGAAGACGAAAGCAAAGACGACTATTATCTGGAATTTGAAAGGAAAGAAAATAACTCCATTTTCGTACTAGGGAAGGGTGGTTTATTGACCAAAAAAGAAAGCCCCTTGATGGAAGACACCAATCGTCTGCCATTGGAAAATGGCATGTTCGATAACGATGCTTTGATCTTTACCGAGTTGAACTCTTCTGAAATCAGCATGAAAGCCAAAGGCTCAAAAGGTAAAATCAGTGTTAACTTTGACGATTTCCCATTTCTTGGGCTCTGGTCAAAACCCAATGCGGACTTTTTATGTATAGAACCTTGGGATGGGTTGCCAGACTTTGAAGATTCAGATCAGGAACTAACCCGTAAACCAGGAATTATCAAATTAGGACAAGGCAATATTCATTATGCGTCATACACCATTCAAATTTTTGAAGCTTAGCTTCGCGCTATTCTTTTGTATTTCAATAAATGCTTGTCAGCAAAAAGAGCCCCCGTTGTCGGAGGAATACCTGAAGGCTGATGCAGCATTTAGGGAGCGTTTATCCAAGGGGCGCGACCATTACCTGAAGCTAGTAGGCTTGCACAAATTAGTCTTGGGCACCAATCTATTTGGTGATTCTGACGCGAACAATATTCAATTGTCTAGTGAGGGGCTTCCAGCTACTATTGGGGCAGTTGAACTGGCTGAGAGCAACGCAGTATTTACAGCTTCAGACAGCTTGGAAGTCCGTCTTCTAAAGAATGATTCTCTGGTCGCGATTTGGACAGATGAGTTTACTCAATCTTCGGAAAACGGAGCCATGCTCAAACATCAGCATTTGGAGTGGCAAGTAATCAAAAGAGTGGATGAATATTTTCTAAGAGTAAAAGATCAAAACAGCGCCTTGGCCAAAGCTTTTAAGGGATTTGAAGCCTATCCATTACAAAGTAGTTATGTGGTGGAGGCTGATTATCGGCCATTTGCTGAATTCCGTACAGAGGAAGTCAATACACAACTAGGCACCAATCAACAAATGGATTTTGCAGGTATATTGTCTTTTGAATTGAAGGGACAAACTCTTGAGTTATCTGTTGGAGATGGAGGGTTCCTTATTGTTGGTGATATGACGAACGATGAAACTACCTATGGTGGTGGGCGCTACGTATATGTGGAACTTCCTGATTCTGCCGAAAAGGTCACTATAGATTTTAACCGTTTATACAATCCTCCTTGTGTGTATTCAGAGTTTACTACCTGTCCATTGCCTCCTGTACAAAATGTGCTGCCATTGGAAATATTGGCTGGCGAAAAATATGCACAACTATGATTTTTCATGAACGTGACAGTTTAATCCGAAAAGAGCTCGTGCCCGGTATTAGTGGCGAGCTTATTCATACTGAAACCATGTCTATCGGGTACTTTGATATAGAGAAGGGAGCAATACTCCCAGAGCATTCTCATGTGCATGAGCAGGTGACAAGCCTATTAGCAGGAGAACTAGAAATGACGGTAAATGGCGAATCCAAAATAATGAAGGCTGGGCATGTAGCTACCATTCCACCACATGCTGTGCATGCTGCATTGGCGCTCACTGACTGTAAAGTGATTGATGTTTTCAATCCAGTGAGAGAGGATTATAAGTAGACTGAATGCTTTGGTCAAGTATTGATATTATCCTATATTGATAACTGAACAAAACCAATCAACATGATCAAAAACATCATAATAGGAGTTCTTTCCTTATTCATTGTATTCTTTGTTGTCTATGCCAACATCAAAGCCAAAGAGGCTGAAAAACAAGTAGCAATGGCTCAATCAAATCTAGAATTGGCAGAAGAGAACGCAGCTTTAGCTAAGGCAGAGGAGAAAAAAGCTACGGAAGCGGCTGCTATGGCTTTAGTTGAACAGCAAAAAGTGCAAAAATTAAGAGAGCAATTGGAAGATTGTAAAAAGTAGCTGAAAATGAAAAAGAACCTATTAATAATCTTCTTAGTACTCCTGGTGGCCTTCCTGGGAACCTTTGCTAATATCAAATCGAATGATGCCGACAAGCAAAAAATTATGGCCTTGGAAAACAAAATCCTTGTGCTGGAGAACTACGAAAAGGCTAAAAAGGAAGAACAAAAGGCTGCCAAAGCTGCAGCTATGGCTAGAATCCATCAGCGAAGAGCTGACGAACTGACTTATGAGCTTGAAATCTGTGAATAGGAACTAAGCTTTCTGTGCTCTGCTGCCTAGTTTTATAACTTCTAAGTCTTTGGGTTTTCCAGCTTGAAGTGTGAACCTTAGCAGGGTGCGCTCTTTATGGAAACCATGTCTGCCAGCAGCACCAGGATTCATAAACAATACACCCGGCCGTTTAGGGTCATGCATCACCGTGAGGATATGAGAATGCCCACAAATGAAAAGCTGAGGCATCCATTTGTTAATAAGTGGTCGAACTCTTGGATTGTATCGAGGAGGTTTGCCACCGATATGAGTCATCCATACACGCACACCTTCGCATTCAAATTTTTGATCTTCAGGAAACAGCTGTCGTACGTCCTGGCCGTCAATATTGCCATATACGCCTAGGGTGGGCTTAAACGCTCCTAATTGCTCAATAATCTCCACAGTTCCCACATCTCCAGCATGCCATATCTGATCTACTTCTTTGAAGTATTCAAAGACTTTTGGATCTAAAAATCCATGAGTATCAGAGATCAGTCCTATGCGCAATTTTTATTAGTTTTGATGGTGAACAATTTCCTGTAGAGATCCGATGAGATGGTCTAACCCGCCAGATATCAAAACTCGAAGTTGGCACTTTTTTCTAATTAAACAACGACACTATGCCCATACGTAGACCTTTCAATTTACAAAAATGGATCGATGACAATCGAGACCTGCTCAAACCGCCTGTAAGCAACAAAAATTTGTATGTAGAAGCCGAAGATTATATCGTCATGATCGTGGGTGGACCTAATGCCAGAAAAGATTATCACTACAACGAAACCGAAGAACTCTTTTATCAACTGCAAGGAGATATTACAGTAAGAATTCAAGAAGACGGTCAGGCGGTTGACATAGATATCAAAGAGGGAGAAATGTATCTCCATCCTGCGAAGGTACCACACTCCCCCATTCGTGGCGAAAATACAGTGGGGTTGGTGATTGAGCGTAAGCGAAATCGAAAAATGGACGATGGGTTGATGTGGTTTTGCGACAAGTGCAACACCAAGCTACATGACACCTATTTCTACCTCACCAATGTAGAAAAGGACTTTCAGCCTAGATTCAAAGAATTTTATGCTTCTGAAGATTTGCGTACCTGCAAAAAATGCGGCCACGTGATGGAAACCGACCCTCGTTTCGTTTAATCTATAAAAGCTGGGTAGGTGAAAAATTGGTGGCGATGTGGGTTTGGCCTTGCGCCTTTAAATTTTTCTTGATTTTTATCTACTTTTTATTAAGAAAAAGTAGAGGCCTCTTCGGCCTGAGGAGGGGCTCTGCAATAAAATAAACTTCTGTATCTTCTATTTATTCAAGGTTTTCATTAACATATTTTTTGCCATATATGCAATACCAAAACACCATATCCTTCGCCCTCAACTGCGACAAAAACGACCCTCTAAAATCTTATAGAGATCAATTTCACATCCCCCAGCATAATGGGCAAGACTGTATTTACCTCGTAGGAAACTCCCTTGGCCTGCAGCCAAAGTCAACTCGAAGCTATATCGAACAAGAACTAAAAGACTGGCAAGACTTAGGCGTAGAGGGGCATTTTGATGAAAGGGCCACACGTCCATGGTTTCATTATCACAAATTCCTAAAAAGTCATTTGGCCAAACTGGCGGGTGCAAAAGAAATGGAAGTGGTGTCTATGAATAGTCTCACGACCAATTTGCATTTGATGATGGTGTCTTTCTATAGACCTACAGCCAAACGATTTAAGATTATCACTGAAGCAGGTGCTTTTCCATCCGATCAATACGCCTTAGAAACCCAATTGCATTTTCATGCAAATAAGGGTGGAGAACGGCTTTTTGAGCCAGAGGAGGCATTAGTAGAATTAAAGCCCAGAACTGGAGAAGAAACACTCAGAACTGAAGATATCCTAGCAGCTATTGATGAGCATAAAGATCAATTGGCCTTGGTCATGATGGCAGGTGTACAGTACTATACGGGCCAATTATTCAACATCCAAGAGATTACTAAAAAGGGGCACGAATGTGGCGCTTTGGTGGGGTTTGATTTGGCCCATGCCTTTGGCAATATACCACTTAACTTGCATGGTGATGGCGTAGACTTTGCTGTCTGGTGCTCTTACAAGTATTTGAATTCAGGACCAGGAAGTGTGTCAGGGGTTTTCGTACATGAGCGGCATGGCAGCAATCCTGATTTGCCTCGTTTTGCTGGCTGGTGGGGTCATGATGAGTCCAAAAGATTTCAAATGAAAAAAGGCTTTATCCCAATGGCTGGGGCTGATGCCTGGCAGTTGAGCAATGTGAATGTATTGCCAAGTGCTGCCCATTTAGCCTCACTGGAAATCTTCTCTGAAGCGGGTATTGAAAATCTTCGACAAAAAAGCATCCTTCTTACAGGATTCATGGAATTCTTATTGAACGACCTAAACCGTGGCGGAGAGAAAATTAAAATCATAACACCTAGAGACCCTGATCAACGAGGTGCACAGCTTTCACTTTGTTTATCTACTGGGGGAAAAGACTTGTTTAACCAATTGGGTGAAAATGGGATTATAGCGGATTGGCGAGAACCTAATGTGATCCGTGTGGCTGCCGTCCCGATGTACAATTCCTTTGAAGACGTTTGGAAATTTGTAGAGAAACTTAAAAAACTACTTTCCTGAAGAAATAGCAGAGCACATAAATACGTAGAATTTGTATGAATTATTAAATTAACTACGTAAATATTTGTCATTACTTAGATAAACTACGTAATATTACGTATTAATTCTAAGATATGGAAAAGATCATAGTTATTGGCAATGGAATGGTAGGGTACAAGTTTTGTGAAAAACTGCGTACCAAGGCTCCCAAAGAGCAATTTTCAATAAAAGTATTTGGCGAAGAGCCCAATGTGGCCTATGATAGAGTACATCTCAGCGAGTACTTTTCTAACCAATCTGTCTCTGATTTGGAGATGGCACCTCGAAGTTGGTACGTAGAAAATGACGTCGAGCTGATTACAGGTGAGCTCATTATCAATATAGACCGCCAGAATAAAAAAGTAACCAGCCATACTGGGCTAGAGGCTTCTTATGATAAATTGGTTTTAGCCACAGGATCTAGCGCATTTGTACCGCCTATCAAAGGTTCGGAGATGCAAGGGGTTTTTGTCTACAGAACCATTGAAGATTTGGAAGCCATTATTGAATATGGCAAGACCTCCAAAAAGGCGGCTGTATTAGGTGGGGGATTATTAGGCCTTGAAGCAGCCAAAGCCATGCTGGATCTGAAGCAGGAAACTCATGTCATAGAATTTGCTTCTAGATTGATGCCTCGTCAGCTTGATCAGGCTGGGTCGGATTCATTGAAGTCGAAAATGGAAGATCTTGGTGTGAATATTCACATGAATAGAAACACTGCCAGTATTCTAGGAGAGGATAAGATGACGGGCCTGGAATTTACGGACGGTCAACTGATGGCGGCAGATATGCTCGTGATCTCATGTGGAATCAAACCAAGAGATGAGCTGGCTATGCAATGTGGACTTGAAGTAGGGCAAAGAGGAGGAATAGTAGTTAATGACCTCCTGGAAACTACTGATAAAGCTATTTATGCCATTGGTGAATGTGCCTTGCACAAGAATTTTATCTACGGTTTGGTAGCTCCTGGATATGAAATGGCTGATGTAGTGGTGGATCAATTGTTAGGTGGAGAAGAGAAGGTTTTCGAAAGCTATGACATGTCTACAAAGTTGAAGTTGATAGGCGTGGATGTGGCAAGTTTTGGTGACGCCCTTTGTGAAAATACACCACACAAGCCCATCGTCTTTGAAGACAAATTAGAAGGTATATACAAAAGAATCAACATCTCTGAAGATGGCAAGTCATTGCTAGGAGGTATATTGGTTGGAGATGCAGAGGCGTATGGCATGTTGCTACAAGTCACGCTAAACGGTATGGCCTTGCCTCCAAATCCAGAAGATTTGATACTGGGGAGCAGAGGAGGCGAAGCAGCCGAAATGGAACTGCCAGATACCGCTCAAATCTGTTCCTGTGAGAACGTAACTAAAGGGGACATCTGCAAAGCAGTTGTGGAGCAGAATCTCGAAAACATCGCAGACGTAAAGACTTGCACCAAAGCGGGGACTGGCTGTGGTGCCTGTACGCCTATGGTAACGGACATTTTCAACGACCAGTTGAAATCCATGGGCAAGACGGTCAAAAAGGTGCTATGCGAACATTTCGATTATTCTCGTCAGGAGTTGTTCGATTTGATCAAAGTAAAGGGAATCAAGAGCTACGATGACCTCCTGGATGCACATGGATCGGGCGATGGTTGTGAAGTTTGTAAGCCAGCAGTGGCTTCTTTGATGGCGAGTATTTGGAATGAGTTGATTCTGAATCAAGATACGATTCAAGATACGAATGACAGATTCTTAGCCAATATCCAAAAGGGAGGGTCGTACTCTGTGGTACCTAGAATCCCAGGCGGAGAAATCACACCGGACAAATTGATTGTGATTGGCCAAGTGGCTAAGAAATACGACCTCTACACCAAAATAACGGGCGGTCAGCGCATTGATTTGTTTGGAGCATCAGTGAACCAGTTGCCAGATATATGGGAAGAGTTGATAGAGGCGGGCTTCGAAAGTGGACATGCCTATGGTAAGTCATTAAGAACTGTAAAAAGCTGTGTAGGTTCGTCCTGGTGTAGATATGGTTTGCATGATTCGGTTTCATTTGCCATCCAAGTAGAAGAAAGATACAGAGGACTGAGGTCTCCACACAAACTGAAAAGTGCAGTATCAGGATGTAGAAGAGAGTGCGCAGAGGCATTGAGCAAAGATTTCGGAATTATTGCGACAGATTTAGGATGGAACCTCTACGTATGTGGAAATGGTGGCGCCAACCCACAGCATGCACTTCTGCTTGCAGGAGATATAGACTCAGAAACCTGCCTCAAGTACATAGATAGATTCTTGATGTTCTACATCAAAACGGCAGAACCACTGAACAGAACAGCTACTTGGTTGAACAAGTTGGAAGGGGGTATAGAGTATTTGAAACAGGTCGTGGTTGAGGATTCATTAGGCATTGGAGTTGATCTTGAAAGAGAAATGGATTTCATGGTAGACACTTACAAGTGCGAGTGGAAAGAAGTCGTAAACAATCCTGAATTAAGAAAGAAATTCACCCATTTCGTAAATGCGGATATTCTCGACCCTACCATGAAATTCGAAGATTTTAGAGGACAAAAGAAACCAGTGGACTGGGACAAAGCATTGGTAGAAAGCAAATAATTAGGCAATGACTGAAACATTAGAATATAAAACGGTAACAGTTCAAGAAGTAGGGACTTGGGTTCAAGTGGCAGTCGAAAAAGACTTTCCATCCAATGGAGGTGTTTGTGCAGAGCATAAAGGATTGCAAGTAGCAGTTTTCAACTTCTCTAGGAGAAATGAATGGTATGCCACGCAAAACCTTTGTCCGCACAAGCAGCAAATGATTCTTAGCAGAGGCATGCTGGGTTCTGAAGGTGAAGAACCTAAGGTGGCCTGCCCATTTCACAAGCAAACCTTCTCGCTCAAGAATGGCAAAAACCTAAATGGCGATCATTGTGCCTTGGCTACGTATCCTGTTAAAATAGAAAATGGGTATGTTTACGTAGGATTTAAAAACTAAGTCAGTAGAATTGATAATTTTTGCATCAAAGTAATAACACTTGAAAAAGACGCAAGCACTAAGTAAACTGGTTAGAATATTTATGGCAGCTTCAGTAGGAGTTGCCTTTTTTGCCGTTATTGGCCAGTTTTTACTTTTGGATTACCTAGAGGCTAAAGCCATCCAACAACCACAGCTATTACTTATTGGGGCAGTAGTGCTACTGATAATAATGGTTTTTTCAGTAGCTATGAGGCCCGCTTATTTAGAATTTAAGTCCATCTACGCAGCGCTAATTGAGTCAGAAGAGTCTGCCAAACGTATGACTCAGGAGTTGAATAAATTGTATAATGAACTAGGAAAGTCCTATCAAGATCTGGAGGCAGTCAACCTCGTGTCGGCAGACCCAACTATCCTGATGAAGCTAAATCCTGACGGTGAAATCGTTTATCTATCCGATCACTTTAAACAGATCATGTCAGTCAATGGAGAAGGATTTGCCAGCAATCTGTTCGATTGGTTCAAGGAAGAAAATCTGAATGATGACTTTATCACCAGCTTGCGAAACATACTCTCCAGAGGAGAGGCTTGGAATGGTGAAATAAATGTCACAGATTTAGATGGTGATTTGATTTGGTTGGACCTATCTATGCAGCCAGTCACCAACGGGAATTCTGGAGAAACAAAAATATTGGCCATTGGGCGAGATGTCACTGAAGTAAAAGAAGCCAAGCAACGCTCAAGAGAAATCAACCGCGAAGCCATTGAAAAACGCGTGAAAGAACAGCAGTATCGATCCGTGTTGATTCTGGAAGGACAAGAAGAAGAAAGAAAGAGAATCTCGCAAGAAATACACGATGGCATTGGTCAGATGTTGACTGGATTGAAGTTGAACCTGGAAGGCATCACACCCTCTGATTCTCCGCACATGAAGAAAAGAATCAGGGATACCAAAGACTTGATGAAGAGTGTGATCAAGGAAGTTCGCCGGGTGTCTTTCAACTTGACACCAAGTAGTTTGGTGGATTTTGGCATCACGCCAGCTATGAAAAAAATCAGTCAAGAAGTCACAGCTCTCTCAAAAACGGTAGTTGAATTCGACAACAAAACCAACTTCATCAATAGACTTGATAAAAACGTTGAAACTAATCTCTACCGCATCGTGCAGGAGGCAGTAAACAACGGCATTAAATATGCACAAGCCGACAAAATTGTGATTAGCTTTGAGCACAACCCATCGCACCTCATTGTGGTCGTCGAAGACAATGGAAAGGGCTTTGAGTTTGAAAGGCTAGAGAAAACCGGGCACTTTGGTGCGTCCGGACATGGTATTTTTAATATGAAAGAAAGAGCGGCCTTTATTAATGGTTCTTTCGATATTCAAACAAAACTCGGGGTAGGTACAAAAATTATTATCAAACTACCTTTAAGCTAGACTTATGGATACGATAAAAGTAATCTTAGCTGACGATCATGTCATAGTTCGAAACGGAATCAAAATTTTGCTCGAAAGTGAGGGTGAAGTAGAGGTGATCGCGGAGGCCTCCAATGGACAAGAAGCCGTTGATAAAGTGAAGCAGCTGAAGCCAGATATTTTGATTTCTGACATTCGCATGCCGATCATGAATGGACTAGAGGCTACTGCCGAATTGAAAAAGGTATCTCCAGATACCAAGACCTTAATTCTTTCCATGCATGATGATGAAGAATACATTATCAAAAGTGTGGAGTGTGGGGCTTCTGGTTATTTGCTCAAAGACACCACCAAGGAGGAATTCGTCAAAGCACTCAGGAGTATTTTGGAAGGACATAAGTATTTCAGTGGCGATATTTCTGACGTCTTGGTCAATGGTTATTTGAATAAAAATACAGGAGGGAGTGCCTCTTCTAGCGACTCTGGTACCATGGTGAAAACAGATTATCATATCACCAAAAGAGAAAAACAGATTCTACAGCTTGTCTACGAAGGACACAGCAACAAAGAAATTGCAGATGAACTCGGCAAGAGCATCCGTACCATCGAAACTCACAGATTCAACATTATGAAAAAACTGGGAGTAGGCAATATCACAGAGCTCATCCGAAAAATCGACAGCGAACCTTATATTATCAGTTAATTATTTCTCTTTGAATCTTTTGGGGCGTCATCATCCGATTTATTCGGATGATCCGTAAGTACAAACAGCTGTAGTTGCTGATCAGCTTACATAATTCAGGCAGATAGCCCGAATTTATATTGGGATACCATTTTTCGCCTTTGTTGGTGTTGTCACCAACAACTCTCAAAAGAAATCTGAATGGTAAGCTTACTATACCAAAGTGAGAAGATTTCTCTACTCCGCTTCGGCTCCATTGCGAAATGACAAAAAAAGACTACAAGCTCAGAGTCGTTATAGAGCAGTAGAAATTGTGAATTATCAATCAAATTAATTACGTATTTATACGTAATTAATTCTTGAGAAATACGTACTTTTGTTCATGACTCTGAAAACAATCGGAGTTTGGTTCAAAACCAATGGATATGAGTGCGTCACAAAAGAACCTTCTGGTAAAAGCTAAGACAACCTGCTCCTATTGTGGTGTAGGCTGTGGTATTGATGTAGAAGTCAATAAAAAGGGAATCATTGAACTTGAAGGTACACCTGACCATCCAGTGAATCGAGGCATGCTTTGTTCGAAAGGGCGTAGCCTAAACTACGTAGTTCAGGATCAAAGTGACCGCCTGCTTTATCCTCAGATGAGAGGGTCGAAGCATCACCCCTTAGAAAGGGTGCGCTGGGATGCGGCCATAGACCGTGCAGCAGCCGTATTCAAGACCTTTATAGAAAAGCACGGGCCAAATTCTGTGGGATTTTACATCTCAGGTCAGTGCCTGACTGAGGAGTATTACTTAGTCAACAAATTGACGAAAGGTTATATAGGCACCAATAATATCGACACCAATTCCAGGCTTTGCATGAGTTCGGCAGTGGTAGGCTATACCAAGACTTTAGGTGAAGATGCCGTGCCCATTGCTTATGAAGACATTGAGCTGGCAGACTGTTTTCTTATTGCTGGTGCAAATCCAGCCTGGTGTCACCCAATTCTATTTAGAAGAATCGAGCAGCACAAAGAGCAAAATCCTGATACCAAGATCGTAGTAATCGATCCGCGAGTGACCGATTCTTGTGCCTTAGCTGATTTGCATTTGCAACTGACTCCTGGCACTGATGAGACCTTGCTTCATGCCATTGGTCGTGTTTTGATTGAAAATGGTAATTTCGATTTGAAATTCATCCAGAGCTATACCGACGGTTTCGAAGATTATAAAGAAAAAGTATTCAAGACCACCTTGGAGGAAGCGGCTGCGATTTGTGATGTGCCCGTAGATCAAATCCAGCTAGCTGCTCAGTATATTGGTGATGCCAAAGGTTTTTTGTCCCTCTGGACAATGGGCTTGAACCAAAGTACACAAGGGGTCAACAATAATTTGGCTTTGATCAATTTGAACCTGATCACTGGTCATATTGGCAAACCGGGTTCAGGACCCTTCTCTTTGACAGGTCAACCTAATGCCATGGGGGGAAGAGAGGTAGGAGGTATGGCTTCTTTACTTGCGGCTCATCGCGTGCAAGGCAATGCTGATCACAGAAAAGAGGTCGCGGACTTTTGGGGAGTCGAATCTATGCCAGATCAGCCTGGATTGACAGCCACACAGATGTTTGACGCACTTGATTCTGGTGAAATGAAGGCTATTTGGATCATCTGTACCAATCCTTCTGTCAGTATGCCAAACGCGGATTTAGTAGATCGAGCTTTGAAAAAAGCCAAGTTTGTGGTGGTACAAGATATCTCTTCAAGATCTGATACTGCGAAATATGCGGATCTGCTATTGCCTGCTGCCGGATGGCTCGAAAAGGAAGGCACGATGACCAATTCGGAACGTAGAATCAGCTACTTGCCCAAAGTAGTGAGCGCACCTGGCGAAGCCTTGTCAGACAATGAAATTCTGATCCGTTTCGCACGTCGCATGGGTTATGAAGGATTCAATTTCCATTCTATAGAAGAAATATATGCAGAGCATTGTCTACTGACCAAAGGGACTAATATTGATATCTCAGGGTTGACATATACAAGGCTAAAAGCTGCTGGCACCATGCAGTGGCCAGTGCCATCTGTAGATCACCCTGGCACACCTCGCCTGTTTGAGGACAAGAAATTTTATACACCATCTGGTAAAGCACAGATTTTGCCTGGAGGCAATAAAAATGATGGAGATCAGCTTTCAGAAGAATATCCATTGATCTTGACCACTGGTCGTATCCGCGATCAGTGGCACACGATGACTCGCACAGGCAAGGTGAATAAACTGAACAAGCATATTCCAAAGCCATTTTTGGAAATAAACCCAGAAGATGCCAAGGCCAAGGGCATAGAAGAGGGTATGCCTGTAGTAGTGAAAAACGATCGGGGCGAAGTGCGTGTGAATGCTCAGATTACAGAAAAGATTAAAAAAGGAGTGGTATTCCTTCCTATGCACTGGGGCAAAATACTTCAAAACACCTTCGGCAGAGCTAATAACATGACCAGTAAGGTTTTTGATCCTACATCAAAGCAGCCAGGATTCAAATACTCGGCTGTGAGTGTAGAAAAGTACACCAAGCCAAAAGAAAAGATCGTGATCGTAGGAGCAGGCGCTGCCGCTTATCGCTTTATCAATTCTTATCGCGCACTCAATACAGTGGACGAAATCCATGTTTTCTCGAAGGAGGAATACCCATTCTACAATCGCGTGCTTTTGCCGGAATATGTGAACGAGCATAAGGAATGGGAGGATCTTTTGAAATTCAAATATGGTGAGTTTGAGGAGCTCAATGTGGTATTACACCATGCTACTAGTATAGACAATGTAGATAAAGTGAAGCAAACAGTCACAGACTCCAATGGGCTAACGCATAGTTATGACAAGCTGATTTTGGGTACGGGATCCAGGGCTTTTGTGCCAAACAACATTCCAATGGAATTGCCAGGTTTGTTTACCATGCGAGATCGACACAGTGCGGACGGATTAAAAAAATATATTGACAACAAAGGCCACGTGTTGATCGTGGGGGGTGGCCTACTGGGACTGGAACTGGCTTCTGCACTGAGAGAGATAGACGTGGAAGTGTCTATTGTGCAGTTGTCCACCCGTCTGATGGAACGCCAGCTCGATACCATGGCAAGTACTTTGCTTCGCCAAATGATCGAAGAAATGGGCGTACATGTGTACACCAATGACGAAGTGCACAATATCAACGTACGGGGCGAAAGAGATATCAAAATTGACCTGAAAAGTGGAAAGAAAATCGACTGTCAGGCAGCCGTATTTGCTATAGGTACCAGACCCAACGACCAACTGGCCAGAATCGCCAACTTGAAATGTGGACGTGGTATTATCGTAAACGACTACATGCAGACCAGTGATGAAGCGATCTATGCCATTGGCGAAATCGCGGAGCACAACCAAAAACTCAATGGTACGACTGCTGCAGCTGAGGATCAAGCCGACATTGCTGGCAGGCACCTGGCGGGAGATTTAAGCGCCTTATACTCGGGTACAGTACCCATGAATATCCTCAAGTTTCCAGATCTGGACCTTTGCTCAATTGGGATGCCGGATGCGCCACTGAGTATGACGGATTATGATGAAATTATCTTCATTGATAAGTCCATGAAGTATTACAAAAAATGCATCATTCATCAGGATCGATTGATTGGGGCAGTACTTATGGGAGACAAAGCTGAGTTTGCCGAATTCAAGGAACTGATCGAGAATGAAGTAGAGCTGTCAGAAAAGAGAAAAGAACTGTTGCGCTCTGGGCAAGCAGTGGAACCCATGCTGGGTCGTCTGGTATGCTCTTGCAGCAATGTAGGCACGGGCAATCTGGAAAAAGCCTTTGATGGCGGGTGTGGTACTTTGGCAGAAGCCTGCCAGGCCACTGGCGCTGGGCTGGGCTGTGGCAGTTGCAAAGGAGAGGTACAGCAGATGCTCAAGAAGCATTTGGAGCAAAAAGAAGTTGAGCTCGTTTCCTGATTCATTTATATTTGAAGCAAAGTATTAAACATGGAGAAAAAAAATTTGGTCAGGGTATTTGTGAAGGGTGGTATACTTTCTCCTGGTGACTTTTTGCAGATTTTGACAACAGCTAAAGAGCTGGGGACAGAATTTATCCATCTGGGTTCACGTCAGGACATTCTTTTTCCGGCGAAAGACCAGAGTAAGGCACTGCTTCAAAATATATTCAAGTCCATCAATACCGAGTACGAGATCAATGAATTTACCCACCAAAACATTGTGAGTTCGTACGTGGCGTTGGATGTGATGCCCAACAAAAAATGGCTCGTGCCGCATGTCTACCACTACATACTTGACAGTTTCGACTTTAGAGCCAAATACCGTATCAATCTGGTAGATCCTTCGCAGAGTATGGTGCCATTGTTTACAGGCAATATCAACTTTATCGCGACGAGCACGGATAATTATTGGTACATGTACTTGCGCTTGAAGCAATTCAATAACTTGCCCATTCCCTACGCAAAAATCATTCATGGCTATGATTTGGCCAAAGCAGCATTAGCGCTAAATGAATTGGAGCTCAATGACGAATCACTTTCAGCTGAGGATATTTTTTCGGCCGTAGACCAATTGGAAATCAATACGCTCAATCCAGTCGAAGATTTGAATTTTCCCGAACCCGCATTCCCATATTATGAGGGCTTAAATCGTGAGCCGGGAGGTAATTATTGGCTGGGGATATACTGGAGAAACAATAAGTTCTCGATCAACTTTCTTATAGCCCTATGCAAAAGATGCATGGAAACCAACGTGGGTAAGATCAGTTTGACGCCGTGGAAATCTTTGATTGTCAAAGGTATAGAAGAGAACTATTTGGTGGGCTGGGAAAAACTCATGGGACGGTTTGGTATCAACATGAGGCACTCGTCGCTGGAGCTCAACTGGCACTTGCCAGTATTGAGCGACGAAGCTCTGGAACTCAAAAACTATCTGGTTCGTGCCCTGGATCAGCAGGATATCAGTACTTCTGGCTTGACCTTTACCATAAAGCCAAACGACGACATTTACCTTTTTACGTCCGTAGTGATTGAGATCAATACAGCAGAGGGAGATGGAAGCAATACGTACAATATCCTGTATGCCAAGAGCTTCAATCCAAACTCTGCTGAGTACGTCACTTACGTGAAAAACGTGACAAAAAATGTACTGCCGGCCTTGTTGATGGAGCTGAGTGTGATGTATTTCGATCAGATAGACGACCAACCAAAAGCAGCTACCAAAAAAGAAGTAGCACCAAAAGCTGCGCAAGTTTCAGAGCGCTATCAGTGCAAGCACTGCCTGACCATCTACGATGCGCAGTATGGCGACGAAGCTGCTGATATCGCTCCTGGTACCTTGTTCGACAAGCTCCCAGATTCTTATATCTGCCCGACTTGCGAGGCCAAGAAGCAAGAGTTTGTGGTGGTTTAAGGCAGTTCTTGGGTAAATAAACCTGTAAGGTTTTAAAAACCTTGCAGGTTTCGTCTACGGAGGCAGGTGGGTCAGTTATCCATTTTTTTAAATGCTTATAAACGTATATAAATGTTTATTTCAATACTTAAGTTAATCATTTTGCAGTATTTGCCTTATGGTTCAGCACAACTCGAACAAGTCTATTACGCTTAAGCATTTAGCCATTGGGGGCAAGCGCTATATTGGTATCAAATTTTATCCTGATAAGGTGCTACAGGCATTAGTAAAAGACTTATCACAAATTGGTTGGAGCAACAAATTCCAAATGACAGTGTTACCCAATAATAAAGAAAACTTGCATCTGATTTGTGAAAAATTTAAAGGTGTGGCCTGGATCAATACACAACATTTTTTCATAAATAGACCCGTCAATCACGGTAATGAAAAACTTTCAGTGGACGCCTATAGGAAAAGACCGCCAAAAAATGGGTGGCGCTACTGTCCTGAAGAGTATTATCAAAAACTGGAGATCAGAAAATATTCAATCCATACCGCTAGGTCATACATAGGGATGTTCGAAAAGTACATCAACCACTTCTCCAAGTCTCAGGATTTGATGTCACTAGACGAACTGGATATAAAAAAATACATCCAACATCTGGTGCAGCAGAGCAAATCTGACAGCTATATCAATCAAGCACTAAATGCCATAAAGTTTTACTATGAGGTAGTCAAAGGGATGCCAAATAGATTCTATGATGTGGAGCGACCTATCAAATCTGAAACCCTGCCCAAAATATTGAGCCAACAGCAGGTACTTAATATCATTGAAAATACCACCAACCTAAAACATCGCTGTATAGTAAGTTTGCTTTATTCTTCCGGCATAAGGAGGGGTGAGTTGGTAGCCTTGAAATTGGGAGATATCATAAGCGATCGTATGCTCATCCGAGTAAATAGAGGAAAAGGGCGAAAGGATAGGTATACTTTACTAAGTGAGACCATTCTGAATGACTTGAGAATTTACTTTAGGCAATACCGCCCACAAAAATATTTGTTTGAATGTAAGCCAGGGATTCAGTATTCGGCCAGCAGTGTAGGTAAAGTAGTAGCCAAAGCTGCCGAAAAAGCCCGAATTTTAGAACGTGTCACCCCGCATATGTTACGTCATTCCTTTGCCACTCATTTGCTGGAGAATGGAACAGATCTGCGACAAATCCAAACATTGCTGGGGCATAATTCTCTAAAAACAACAGAACTGTACACTCATGTGGCTATAAAAGGGATGAACACAATAAAAAATCCCTTAGATTTGAAAAAACACTGAAGGTATATCACGCACTAGTGCGTGATATACGGATGTTATGCGCAAATGTGCTAATCAGAAAACTATGAGGTACTTGAACATTATTGCGATTCTTTGGATTCTGAACTCTTGCAGTACCCCGAACTCCAAAACTGCCAACGATGAAACTCCAATGGATTCAGTAACGGTCGAACAAGCAATTCTAACTGAACCAACATTGGAATCCGATATGGCATCCGAACAAGAAATTGAAGAGGAACTACCTGTAACATTTGACTCAACTGGAAGACCAAGCCGACCAGTTTTCAAGAACGTTCAAGTTGACACCTCTGAACTCTTTGGCATTTGGACTGTAGACCCAACTGGCCCGCATGCGGATTTTGTGCTATCGAAAGAGGGCTACTACGTTGTAGACTCTGACGGAGGGGGAACCGTTCCTTTCATCTTAGACGGAAAAACCCTGACACTTTTCAACGAAGAATTTAAACAAGACTTAGAAATTCTTTCAACTAAAAACGACTCGTTGCGAACATATATTAAAGAGTACGATTACGAAGCGACATATACAAGATGGAAGAATTAAAGCGCATAACAGACGCTGATCGGGCATATGTCTCAGTGCTTTCTGACTGGTTTCAGTGCAATTCGACCGTGAATCTGCCGCTGAGAATCGGCAGTGCTTTCTACTTACTTCTGCTCGCAGGATTTTTAGTCTTTCAGAGCGCAGTGCCATTTGGAACCGTTGTGAGCTTCGGCAGATTTCACTACTTTAGTGCTATTCCCCAGCTGTGGACATACGCCCGATAGCTGGTCGTTATGATCAATTTCGGAACTCAAAAAGACCACCTAAAAAATTATAGAAATGAAAAAACTATTCTTAATACCCATTGTATTCATCAGTTTTCTTACCCATGCTCAAATCCAATTTGGAACTTGGAGAACAACAACAGGGAATACAGACTATCATTTTCTCACCAGAGACGGTGGTGGAACTGCTGTTTATATAAATCAAATATCAACTGACGCTTCAAAGGCCATCTTAAGACTTTCTAGCGGTACGGCAACCCCTAACCAGAACGTCAGGTTTACAGTTGAAAACAATGGATTTGTTGGAATAGGGGTGATTGATCCATCACAAAGATTAGAAGTAAATGGCACCACCCTATCAACAACTTTTAGATCCACTCTGAATAATACCAATTATCACCATTTGACCAGAGACGGTGGTGGAGCAGCTTTATACATAAATCAAGTACAATCGAATTCCACCTATCCAATTCTAAGGTTATCAAGCGGAACTTCTGACCCTAATCAAAACGTAAGATTTACAGTTGAAAATAATGGTAGCGTAGGAATTGGGACAATCAATACTGGTTCATATAAATTAGCAGTAAATGGATCAATTAGATCTAAAGAAGTAAAAGTTGAGGCCAATTGGTCTGATTTTGTCTTCTACGATAATTATGAACTTCGAACGCTTGAAGAAGTAGAGCAACATATCAATGAAAAGGGACATCTCCCAGAAATCCCAAGCGAAGCAGAAATAACTGAGAACGGAATCAACCTTGGAGAGATGGATGCCAAGCTGCTTCAGAAGATTGAGGAACTAACTCTCTACATGATCGAGATGAACAAACGTATGGGGCAACTTGAACAAGAGAACTCCGAACTGAAAAAAGAGGTTTCTGCCCTGAAGAACGAATAAAAGATCATAACAAAATGTATAGTGAATGCGCTTTCGAGCTATTTTTCAACTTTTCTGCAACTCGATACTTTCCTGCTACTGGAAAGTGTGAGCGCACTCACCATACATTGGCGTTAGGTGTAATATCAGAAAATTCAAATGTCATCTGGACTAAAAATATTTAGAGAAGATTTTCTTAACGCCAACACATGGCCGCAACGGAAGGATGGAGTACCTCTTGATTTATTGGACAACCTGAACTCAGATGAACTTAGGGTTGCTGAAAACGAACTTATTGCTATTGCGGATACAAAAGATGATTGGCCCATTAAAGGTCTCGGCCACATCAAATCAGAAAAATCACTTCCTAAGCTTTATGAACTTCTAAAGAGAAGTAAGAAACTGATGAAGGTAACAATTGCGGAAGCAATTTATCAGATCTGTGGGGACGAACAAATGATTAACATCGCTCTAACTGAAACCCCGAAAATCTCAAATGAATTTGCTCTTATTGATGTGATGTATACTTTGTCAAAATTTCAAGATGGCAGAGTTAAGAATTTGCTGAACGACTATAGAAATCACACTAAATACCTTGTAGCATACAATGCAACCCAAGCGCTAGGACTTCCAACTGAACCTGTGGTTGATAAATTCAGAGATCATAAACCAACATCCTTTTGGAACAGGATAACATCACCCTGGAACAACTAAAAACACCTAACAGACTGTATGCGGCATGTGCTTACGTGCTTTCCACAATCTGCATCTGGACTTGACCGTGAAGTCTGCCACCGAGAATTTTTTGAGTTTGTTTGCAACTTCAGCTCGCGGGAATTTTTCACTTCAGGACGCACTGCTTTCTAAAAACTTTGGAAGCACTGGCAGTCTTCACTACTTTAGAGCTATCCATAAAGTAAGAGCACACGCCTCATACATGGACGTTGTGCTTCATGCTAGTAACCGCCTATGAAATCAATTAAAGACTTAATATACTTCGATACAGATAAGGCCAAGTCATTAATAAGCCAATTGAACGATGGACTTATAAGTGAAATCTCAAGAGCAATCGAAGATGAAACTGAAGAGTCGGCAGGACTTGGTTTTGATGTTAAGATAGTAAAAGGAAGCCTAGGTGATAAAACAAAGGAACGTTCCTTAAGAACTGAAAAAATTGAGCTTTATCACGAAATGCTTAATACAATTGAGCATGATTTGTTGGAGAAAAACTTACTAACTCCGATAAATCAAACCTTTGATAATTGGAAGGGCTCATTCAATGATTTCATGGATGAGATTCCTAACTTCAACTATATCAAAGCAACAGGGTGGGCAAGTTTTGAGGATTTTGAGAGATTCAAAAGAATACTTTCTAATTTCAACGAAATCCAAAGATTAATATTTACATCACAACTACTAGAAACACCTGAGTATCGTTCACTTCAAGATCAAATTGAACAGGCAAAAAAAACAGCTAATCAGAACTCAGACAGAAATCTAAAAGCAAAGGACCTTAACAAAATAAAAGCCCTCGAAAAGAAAATAGATGATATTCTAAAAGAACAAAGTAGCATTCATCTGTTTGATGAAGATTGGGTTGAAAGAGTTAGGACATTCTTAGACACATTTTCTCCTGAAAGATTAAACTTTAGACTACTTCCATTAGATCATTTTGGAGACTTTCAGATTTTATCTAACCTCAAGGCTAAATTTATGCTTGACGGCAACTTTGAAAACACCATTTTCACTTATGGATCACGGCCGAATATCAAATTAAGCGTAATAGGAATTATTACATCATGCCCAAGAAAAGATGACCCAAGGGTTCACCCAAGTGATGAATATCTAGCCTATTCAGATGATGAACTCTCTGATGAAGGCCAGTTTGACAAGGCATTTAGAAGAGTGTTTGATTCCTTTGAGGCATTTGAGAAATTCTTCTTTGTTCCAAGCTTTCCTAAAATAGCAATTAGCCCAATAGCTATTTACAGGGAAGTAAAGTTCGAAAAACAATAAACACGAAAGCACAACAAACGCTATGAATGAATGGGGTTTCATCGGTCAGGATATTTTTGTGGGGGGTTGGAAAGTCCGCCACAAGTTTTAAATTTAAATTAAGGCGTGGCTATGTGCGAGACGAGAGGTTAGTGCTTTCTAATCCCCACTCATCATAGCTGGACGTTATGATCAATTCTAAATAGAACAATATGAAAAAACTAATTCTTCTCTCCTTAGCGTATCTGATGCATTTTATATCCTATGCGCAATGGAACGAAGTTGGAAAAATTTCAACAACTTCAACGGGAACTATAGGTAGTGGTAATTTTTCTAATTCTTACATATACGTATCGGATGGTTCCCAAAAGATGGGAATTGATCCTAACCAAATTTACGCTGGACAGGACCTAAACTTTTCCGCATCTACGTTTATAAAATTTTTGACTGAAGATGTAGAAAGACTTAGAATTTCACAAAATGGGAATATAGGAATTGGAGTAACAAACCCTATTAATGCTTTACATCTAGCAAACCTGACCAATGATGGAATTAATCTCAATTCTGAATTTAGATTAAGGACGTCATCTGTATCCAATAATTTTGTGCTTGAACATATTGCAGATGAGGGGAACTTAATTATTCGAAGCATTGAAGCGGGTGATATTGATGGAGATTTGATTATAAATGATTTAGGCGGAAATGTTGGTATAGGAGTAAATAATCCATTGGCTAAATTATCAATACAAAGCTCGGGAACAATTGGCTCTGGAGATTATCAAAATTCATCGGTTTATTTGACAGATGGTTCTCAAAAGATGGGAATTGATCCTAACCAAATTTACGCTGGACAAGACCTAAACTTTTCCGCATCTACATTCATAAAAATTTTGACCGCAGATGTAGAAAGACTTAGGATTTTACAAAATGGGAGCGTTGGAATTGGAACATCTACAACCGGAACTCACAAGCTAGCCGTAGAAGGCTCTATCGGAGCAAGAGAAATCAAAGTAGAGGCAAGTGGGTGGTCAGACTTCGTTTTCTATGATAGCTATAAACTACGATCCCTTGAAGAAGTCGAAGAACATATAAATGAGAAAGGACATCTTCCTGAAATCCCAAGTGAAGCAGAAGTAACGGAGAATGGAGTCAACTTGGGGGAGATGGATGCTAAATTGCTTCAGAAAATTGAGGAACTAACCCTCTATCTAATCGAGCAAAACAAGGAGCTGAAAACTGCGAACCAACGAATCGAACAACTGGAACAGAAAATTTCTCAACTAGAGAACGAATAAAAGATCATAACAAAATGTATAGTGAATGCGCTTTTGAGCTCTTTTCGACTGTCTCTGCAATTCGATACTGCAGTGATATTGGAGAGTGCAAGCGCACTCACCATACATAAGCGTTACCCACAATACTCTCATGAGACAGATATTCTTCTACTTCCTACTTCTACTAGCTCACAGCATACTTGCCCAACAACCTAAGACGCAACCTTTGAACATCAACGGTAAAGACCTCAGCACAGTTTGGCTAACGGAGTATCCAAGATTTAACGAGGGGAAAGAAATTCGGAAGACTGAACCTGTTGGGTATTTCGGTCAAAACTACTGGAGATTTTACATCCACTTTATTTCCATTATCCAAAACCCAGAGAACCCGAACGAATACTTTGTTTATGGTAAGAACAGGCTTAAAGGTAATATCAGTGAAATTCAAGGAACACTAAAAATTGAATCTGCCGAAGTATATGAAGAGGAATTCTCGGAAGGTATTCGAGAAGGAATCATCAAAGGAACCTATCAACTCAACGAAGACCGAAAAAAGTCTGGAACAGGAAAATTCACTGGAACATTCGAGACATATGTAATGATCAGTGACAACAACATACAATACAGCACTCTTTATTGGTACGCTGACGGCTTTATGAACAACCAATTCGAAGGGACTTGGACAAGTTTCTCAAGTGGAAAATCATATATCTGTAACTGGGGTGATAATCGTATTCCGAACAGACAGGGCTTTGATATTGGTGCCGGACAGATGGGAGTTCATCCAGATTATGAGAAGAACGGTTGGGAGAACTTCGAACTTGCAACATTCCCGATAGCCAACTCGGACGAACATCGACGACAAATTGAAGAAGCCAAGAAGAAGGAAGCTGAAGAATGGTGGAAATGAAATGTGGGTAACAAGGTGTAGGCACGAATGCCCTTGCGAGCTTTTCGAATCAATGCCAGAATCAGCACCACCGATCCTCGCGGAATCTCTAGAATACCGATAACGCATTCGTGGTTTCCGCAGCAGTCCAAATCTAGGCTAATGGCTAAACAGACTTTTGTGGTTGTGCGCGGATCGGCTATCTTTCTGCTTTAATCAAGCTGTGAGGGCACATCGTCCTACACAGGCGTTGTAAACAAGCTGAACAAACATCGTAACTTAAAAGATTATGGCAGACACATATAGAATTGGAAAAGATGGAGTAAAAGTGACTTTTCCATCAAGTGGATATACATATCGCGAAGGAAAGGACGGACGAGTAGTTGCTTTTCCATCAAGTGGATATACTTATCGAGAAGGAAAAAATGGAAGAGTTGTAGCATTCCCTTCTAGCGGTTACACATATCGTGAAGGGAAAGATGGAAAGGTTGTTGCCTTTCCTTCAAGTGGTTATACTTATCGAGAGGGAAAAGACGGTAGAGTTATAGCATTTCCATCTAGCGGACATACATATAGAGAGGGAAAAGATGGTAGAGTTGTCGCATTTCCTTCAAGTGGATATACATATCGTGAAGGAAAAGATGGCAGAGTGGTTGCATTTCCATCATCAGGATACACATACAAGGAAAATAAGAGTGGACGAATAGTTGCTAAAAAGCTTTAAGAAAATGGATTATAATGAATTAATATCAAATGGAAAGCCGAAAATAAAATCAAGAATTGATGGCGATTTTGAAGGTTTTGATGACGAGATCCTCTTTCCTCTTTACAATGGTCAATTTTGGATTCAAAAAAATTATAAATATTGGTATCATTATTCTTATATGGCTAATGTAACTATTTATGAATACCGGAACAGTTACTTTTTGACTGTTGACGGACAAAAACAATTCGTAGAAGTTGAATTAATAGATGATGTCATTAAAGCAACGATAGTTAACGATTTTAATGGATGGTCAGGAGACACAATTTTTGAACTTGATAATGGACAAATATGGAAACAAAGCGAGTATGATTATGACTATAATTATTCGTACAGACCTGATGCAATAATATATTCGAATGGCTACGATTACAAAATTCTTGTAGAAGGAAATAGTGTTGGCGTCAAAAGAATTAAATAAAGCCAGTTTACAACAATGGCTATAAGTAATTGCTTTTTCTCGCCTACTTCTGAAAATCCTCGCGGATTTTCAGTTTGGTGTGTACTTGCTAAGTTAAGTGCTAAACCACGCAACTACTCATAGCCGAGACCGTTAGCATCAATTTACTGCATGAAGAAATTACTACTTTTAATCTTTGTCATCTCTCAATTCGCAGCATTTGCGCAAGTACCAGACCAACAGCCAATTCCTGAATTTGTCCTAAAAGGTAAGTCAATGAACGAACTCAGAATAATGAGAAATGAAATCTTCGCTAGATATGGTTACATCTTTAACTCTCAAGACTTATCCGAATACTTTGAAACCAAACTATGGTATAACCCAACGAGCTCAAATGTCGATGATAAACTTACTGATATTGATAAGTCCAATATCGATCGAATTTTGAAATTTGAAAATCTCGCAAAAGACTCATTTAATCCTTCAGTTGCAACTGAAACCGAGGCATATTTCAGAGTCTACGAGGATCCAATATCTGGTGACAGATTAGAAACCTCTAGAAACGTAACCTTCCATCGACATTATAAATACGGTATGATAAGAAAGGTCGTTGAACGAACTTTCACCGGGGCAGAAAAACTTCCAACAGTTATATATGCCGAGACTACTGATTCGTCAAAACCTTTTTGGGAAACAACTAAATATTATGATGACTTGGAGTTTGAGTCAAACTACTTTCAAGCAATTGAATATGGTTGTTGCGGGGCTGAAAACTACGGAGAACTCTTTAGCTACGATTCAGATGAGCCTTTCTTGAAATTCAATAAAAACTACTATACCGTTGACATTCCAAACAGCAAAATCCATATGTTCTTAGGTTATTGCCATGAACATTCAGGACGTGACGGGACTACAATATCAACTCTCTATCTGTCGACTTTAGATGGAGTAGTTAGTTCAATTACGTTTGTTGCAACTACTCAACAAAGCAAAGAAGACCTTCCTTGGTATTGGACACCAAAAATTGAACTCCGAACTGAGAATGAAGAGAACAAGATTATCAGAGATGGTCAGGAAATTAGATTATGGGGGAGCAATTTTGCAAAGTCCTTAAGTAATATTAATGATTTCTCAGTCTTTATTGAATTTTGGAGTGAGGGAACAGGTGAAAAGGCTCAATTTAACATTCCAATAACCAATGGTAGATTTTACGGAGCGAACGAACTGAACACAAAAATCACTGTGAATTTAGAATGAAAAGATGCTAACATATGCTATGAATGAATGGGGTTTCATCGGTCAGGATATTTTCGTGGGGATTGGAAAGTCCGCCACAAGTTTTAAATTTAAATCAAGGCGTGGCTATGTGCGAGACGAGAGGTTAGTGCTATCTAATCCCCACTCATCATAGCTGATCGATGAGCAAGGAAATATTCAACACTCCATTATTCCCGAATTAACTCAATTTTCAAACACAGGTAGTTGGAGTTGGCATAAGATATTTTCAGCCACTATTTTTACTATGCACTGATATAGGCAATATTTATTAACATATTTAACGAATGGAATATCTTGTTAAAATTTTATCACTCATTATTGTAATCCTTGTTTTTGGTTTTATTGGAGCATTGATAAGATTTATTTTCATAAAAGAAAAACGTAGTTTCTGGTTGGTTTATACCGAAAGGCTTTACCTAAACTATGTAATAGCGATTGGTTTACTTACCTTGATTGCCTTAGTGTACTTGAATATTAAGTAACTAATCTATGCGAAGTAAATTAAATTTCTTTACAAGCATCTTAACTGCTTCTTTACTTACCATAATTATGGGTGGACTTTCTACCATGATGATACTGGTATCCTTAAAGATGGTTGAAGACGGAAAATCAGACACTCTGTTTAAAACTCCTATATATGCTGCTATTGTTTTTGTAGGGCTTTTGATTTGGGTAATCTGGATTTACTTGAATAATTGCAAAACTGTTATCTTATCAAATAAAGGATTGCATATCAAATCAGTAATGGGATCTACATTTTATCTATGGTCAGAAGTCAAATTTGTATCGTTACTTGATAAGCACTATTTATATGGTTCTGCAATGGAAGCTACCACTATAAAATTCAAAAATGGTAAAGTTTATCACTTCATGCCGTTTTATTATAGCAATGCTGACTATTTAAGGAGGTGTTTAAGTAAAGTTAACTTGTCTTTAACTACCAACTCAATAGATTTTGAGACACTGAAAAACCGAAACTCTAGAAGCCTACAAAAAATTGATTACTCAGGAATGAAAAAAATTGGTGGTAATCCAGTTTTTTCATTTAATGGTATTTTTTTTATACAGTTTTGGGTTTTGTAATATACCAGATAGTATTCAACCCATCAGAAAACTTTCTAAATCAATGTATTGGGTTAGGTTTTGCTGGGCTACTTTTCTTCTACTGGCTTGGGTATCAACTGCACTATTTCTATATAGACGACAAGAATTTAGTAGTTAAGAATTACGTATGGATTTGGCGAACTAAGAGATATCCTCTGAATCAAATTAAACAAGGCGTATTTGAAATGCCACATAAAATGTCAACTTCATTTAGAATAGTCAATACAGACTTTACTTCTAAGCTCTTTCCTGGTGGCAGCATAAGAACTAAAAACTGGATAAAATTTATAGAGAAACTAAAGAAGCATAAAATAAGTGTCAGAAATGAAGCTGTCTACTGAAAATACAGATAACATGCTGTGATAAAATCATGCTTGGACAATGCTAGACGAAATTTTCCTGCATTCTGGCAACCCCACCAATTCTGCGAATTAGTCTATAAAAAACAACAAATGTAATAGCCCATTTCGCAGAGTTGGCTATTTAGTAGACGAAACATTAACTTCACAAAAACGCACGATTTATACAGTGACGTTACCTATCATGCCATGCGAAACTTACTAATTATTTTCTGTACTGCTATAATTTCATTTAGCTGTTCTCCAACATCCAACATAAGTCCTGAAAAACTTGCGAAAAATGCCTGTGAATGTTTCTCGCAACTTAATTCTGGATCTATTGACGAACGTTCGACTCCATGCCTTTCAACACCAATTAACGACAACCAAGAAGAGATTCTTGACAAGTACTATTCGAACTTAACACTTCAAGATGCATTGACAACTCACATGATGAAGGTTACCGTTGTTATGATTCAAAGCTGCGACAAGTATTTTGATGAACTCGACGGAATGTTCACAAACATGTATCCCGAAACGCCAGATTCAGATGTCATTTTAGATATTCAAGCTCTTCAAGACTCAATTAACGATATACAACTTGCTGATTCCATTAAACTGAATTTATTGCACAAAAAGCTTGCTCTTTTGACTAAATCAAGACAATTAGAAGAAGCATTAAACCTTGCTGATAGTATCTCTAACGACTATTCTGAATCTGAAACGTACCTGATAAGAACATATATTTTCACCCTTCAAGGTAAATATGAAATGGCACTCGAACAGGTTAATAAAGCTGTTAACGCAGGTAATAAAGGCTATAACATTTTCGGCGAACTTATAAAGAGGAAGAAAAAAGATAGGTAACAATCGATATGACAGCAGGGCGGTTCAGAGGTAAAAGAAGCGGTTGAGCTTTTGGAAGCCCCGCCATATCTCAGATTAGCACTATGGAATCAAAAAGGGATAGCGCAAATCAGAGATTTGGCTATCTTGTATTCGAAACTTAAACTAAACCAAGCGCCACGCTTGATACAGAGGCGTTCACATCCATTGGACTACAGTGCGAAAATGTTACGAAATTCCCTACCTTTACACTATGACGATTGAACAACGAAAACTGGAACTCATAACCTGGATAACTGCTATTCAGGATGAAGATTTGCTCGAACGCATTGAGGATTTTCGTCATAACCCCCGGCCTGAAATTCCAGATGCTATCTTAGAACTCCTACGAGAATCAAGCTCAGCGAAACTGGAGGACTGTATCGAACACACAAGTGCTCGCGAACTTTTAGGGCGCAATTGAAAACAGTTTGGACACCTCTGGGTCTTAAATCTCTTGACAAGACAACCAACTTCATTGAGGAACAGTGGAACGAGGATGTTGTTGACAACTTTCTCGATCAACTAGACGAACGCATTGAACAACTTAAGAGAAATCCTCGAATTGGGCCGACGTATGGCCAGACAGAATTTCGGCAACTTCTTATACATCCTCTGGTAACGCTCTACTACGAACTCAAAACTGACTATATCAGCCTAACTCTCGTTTGGGCTAACAAGAAAGACCCAGATGAACTACGGGAAGAATTAAAACGGATGTGAACATGGCGTATCGCGAATGCCCTTGCGAGCTTTTCGAATCAATGCCAGAATCAGCACCACCGTTCCTCGTGGAATCTCTAGAATACCGAGAAAGCATTCGAACGTTCCGCAGCAGTGTAATTCTAGAGCAATGGCCAAACGGACTTTTTGTGGTTGTGCGCGGATCGGCTATCTTTCTGCCTTAATCAAGCTGTGAGGGCACTCGCCATATACGGACGTGACAAACATGAATAATCCAATGAAAAATATCATCATCCTTTTGGCAGTAGCCACTTTTTTCAGCTGCACCAAAAAGCCAGAATCCATGGAATCTGTAGCGGAATCCAGAGCTACTATTGAAATGGTGACCGACTATGGAGTCATAGTCTTGGAATTGTACAATGAGACGCCAAAGCATAGAGATAACTTCGTTAAACTAGCTAAGGATGGTGTTTTTGATAGTGTGCTTTTTCATCGGGTGATTGAGAACTTTATGATTCAGGGAGGAGATCCTGATAGTAAAAATGCAGAGCCTGGTGATACACTGGGTAATGGAGGATTAGGCTATCGTGTAGATGCAGAATTCAATCCAACACTTTTTCATAAGAAAGGTGCGCTGGGAGCGGCGAGAGATGGTAATCTGGCAAGGGCATCCAGTAGTACCCAATTCTATATTGTCCAGGGGAAAGTTTTTAATGATAGCCTGCTTGAAGTTGCTGAAGGAAGAATCAATGGCTGGCTGAAAGAAAATGCATTTAAAAAGGACAGTGCCAATCAACCCATAGTTGATGAGTTGGTTAGGGCAGAGGAAGAAGAAAACTGGGAGCTGTATACTCAAATCAATGACAGTATCAAAACGCTCGCCGAGGACTATCAAGGGAGTGAAACTTATTCAATTCCTGAAGCACAGCGAGAGGTATACAAATCCGTAGGCGGCACGCCACATCTTGACCAAAACTACACCGTGTTTGGTGAAGTGATCAAAGGCCTAGCCGTGGTAGATTCTATTGCAGCCGTTCAGACAGGGGCGTTTGATAGACCTGTAAAGGATGTAAGGATATTGACCGTACGCGTCATAGACAAGGAAAAAAAATAGCTTAATTCTCATTCAAAAATTCTATCAGCGTCTCATAGACCAATTCCAGTTCCTCGTCCGTAATCACATAAGGAGGAAGTAAGTAAATCACATTGCCCAATGGACGGATGAGTACGCCTCTTTCGAGGAAATAGGGATAAATCTTTTTTCTAGCTTCGCTGTCATAGCCAGTCTCGCCGAATCCCTTCAAGTCAAAAGCTACGATTGTTCCAGTCAATCGTATGTTCTCTATGTGGTCGAACGACTTGAGCTGCTCTACAAATGCTTTGTGCTTGTTGTGAATGCGCATAATATTGTCTTTGCACTCTTGAGCCTCGAACAGTTCAAAACTGGCATTTGCTGCAGCACAAATCATGGGATTGCCTGTATAAGAATGACCATGCAAAAGTGCCTTGGAAATTTCTTCACTTTGAAAGGCAGATTCTATCTTCTTATTGCACGCCGTAATCCCCAGAGGTAAAGCACCTCCAGTGATCCCTTTTGAAATACAGGTGATATCAGGATCAGCCGCTATTTGATCGCAGGCGAAGTTAGTGCCTGTGCGTCCCCAACCAGTCATCACCTCATCCGCGATACAGATGATCCCTCTCGATTGAGCCAGTGCGATCAATTTTTGGAGCATTTCTGGTGTGTACATGCGCATGCCACCTGCACCCTGCACCAAAGGTTCGAAGATAAATGCGGCACAAGCGTTGTCCTTTGTTAATTCATCAAAATGAGCGAATACCTTTTCGAAGTTCTCTTCAGTGGGAAACTCAAGAGTATCTATGTCAAACAGGAAGGGAAAAAAAGGGCGTGTGAATCCACTTCGTTCACTGACAGACATAGACCCAAAAGTATCTCCATGATAAGCACCATCTAGTGAGATGATTTTGGTTTTGTGTTCTTGTCCTTGGTTATACCAATACTGAAAAGCCATTTTCAAAGCCACTTCTATGGACGTACTTCCATTATCTGAAAAGAAAACTTTGGAGTAGTTAGCGGGTAGAATGGTCATCAGGTTTTTGGCCAGGCGCACAGCTGGTTCGTGAGTAAAGCCTGCAAAAATCACATGTTCCAATTCAAGAGCTTGCTTGTGAATGGCATTGGCAATGTGCTCGTTGGCGTGGCCATGGATGTTTACCCACCAGGAGGATACGGCATCTATGATGGTTTTTCCCCCATGTGTGAATAGTCTGGCTCTTTTGGCAGATTTGATAGGGATGTGTCCAAATGGGTTGACCAAAGGAGTGAAAGGATGCCAGATCAGGTCTTTGTCAGCTTGCTTGATTTCGGCGCTGTTCATAGGTTGATGTTTTTTAGTTGTGATTGAATAGTAGATGGATCGACTGTCGTCAATGGCTCGATCCTTCCCAAGCAGGGTAGTTGCGAATACTGAAGAATGAAACGTTCGGTTTCGGGATTAGGCGTGTCATTAAAAATGATACCTGCTATATTAAAGCCTTTGTCTTTCAGATAGCTAATAGACAGCATGGTGTGGTTGATACTGCCCAGATAATTTCTAGAAACCAATATCACCTCTGCATCAAATTGTCTGGCTAGGTTGATGACAAATTCATCATCATTGATTGGCACCAAAAGCCCACCTGCACCTTCTATGATGAGTGTGTTTTCGGTAACAGGCACCTTGAGCTGATCTGCTCGTAAATCAATATTTTCTAGCTTGGCCGCAGCATGTGGCGACATAGGTGCTGCCAGTACAATACCTTCTGGGTGAATGACTTTATCTGAGCCTACCATACGTCGAACGGCATCCGAATCCGTAGGCTCTCCAGCCTGAATGGGTTTCCAGTAGTCTGCTTTTAGTTTTTCTACCAAAATGGCACTGGCTACAGTTTTTCCACTATCAGTATCTATACCTGTTACAAAATATTTTTTCATACGTGTTTGGCTAGTTGATTGATTAATTCAGCAATTTCGCTTTCAGTGTTGTGCGTGTGGATGGAAATTCTCAACCGTTCAGACCCTTCTTTTACTGTGGGTGCCAGAATTGGGCGAACATCAAATCCATTTTTCTGCAAGGATTCCGCAATGTGCCTCACTCTTTTGTTTCCAGGGACTACTATGGGCTGGATGGGGGTGTGGCTTTCCAATTTCAGCATGTTGTCATTTTTGCCAATTTTTTGATTGAAAAGCGAGTTGAAATGAAAGATTTTGTCCTGGCTGTCTTTTTGGAGTTGGATGTTTTTTGAAAGATAATCGAAAGCTGCATCTATGGAGATCAGACTGTGCAAGGGTAAAGCTGTGGTATAAATAAATGGTCTGGCAAAGTTGATCAAATAATCGATTAATTCTTGTGAACCACAAATGACTGCACCATGTACACCCATCGCTTTGCCAAAGGTATGTACTCTGGCAAATATATGTTCTTCCAGACCCAGCGCGCATAATTTTCCAGAACCTGAATTCCCATATAACCCTGTACTGTGCGCCTCGTCTACAATGATCTTGGCACCATATTTTTCTGCCAAGGCAATCATATCGCCGAACGGAGCCAAATCTCCGTCCATAGAATAAACAGATTCGATGATGATGTAAATATGGCCAGTGGCCAGTTTGAGCTTGGCTTCCAGGTCTTCACAGTCGTTGTGTCGGAATGGAAATCGCTGAGCTTTGCTCAAGAAAGCACCTTCCTTGAGACAAACATGGGAGAGACTGTCGTAAAGAATAGTATCGCCACGCTGTGGCACGCAGGATATGAGTGCCAGGTTGGCTACATAGCCAGAATTGAAAAGAAGGGTAGCTTCACTATTAAAAATGCCAGCCAATTTGATTTCTAATTGCTGGGCAGTAGCCGAATTGCCAGCCAGCAGGCGGGAGCCTGTGGATCCATTCAGATTCACCTCTCTGCTGTAGTCATAAGACTGGATACGTTCGAAAAGCCCTTTGGAACGGCTAAGTCCCAAATAGTCATTGGAAACAAAATCTACCAGGTCTTTTGTGGTAAGTAGTTTTCGTGTACTTCCGGCCAGGTCTCTTTCGTGAAGTTTTTGTGAAATGTGATTAGTCATACAGGTGTGCAAATCTTTCATTTTCTACTAAGTCAGCCAAAGGAAAATCAAGTTTCTTTTGGGGGAAGACATTATATTAGCGGTCTTATCAAAAACATCTAATGAAAGACTTATGAAACCTTTGTGCTGACTATTGCTATAAATCTTGTGTTTGTGCATATCCATGAAGGTTCCATGTTACCAATTATCAACAAAAATTAAAAAAACATGAAAAAAATTACATTACTACTCGTTATTGGAGCATTGTTCATGACTACTGCGTCTCAAGCACAGCTTACAGTTGGACTGAAAGGCGGTTTGAATTTCAATTCAGCTGACGTTGATGGACTTGCAACTGATGTAGACAATAAAACAGGTTATCACTTTGGTGCCTATGCCGTGATCAAAGCGGGGCCAATAGGTATTCAGCCAGAAGCTTATTTCTCTGTACAAAGTGTTAGTACTGATGCGGATGATTATGATTTGTCATACATCCAAGTGCCAATTTTGTTGAGATTAGGTCTATTGAAAGTATTGTACTTAAACGCTGGCCCTCAGTTCGGAATCAACACCAAAGCAAAATATGGTGATGTAGATTTGAAAGATGACATCAAAGGATTAGATACTTCCATTGCTCTTGGCGCGGGATTAGATTTGCCTTTGGGGTTAGGTGCACAACTGAGGTGGACGAAGTCGTTGAGCAGTATTGCTGAAGATGGTGATACGGACTGGAAGAACTCTATGGTTCAGCTATCTGTTACTTATGCTCTGATTGGCAAGAACTAAGTTTTAAAAAAAATGAATTCTTGAAAGGCCATTGCACCTAGTGCAATGGCCTTTTTTTGATCATACCCCCTTTGGTATCCTTGATCGGGTATTGTATCACAAAGGCTTTGGGATCGATTTTCTCTACTTCCAACAATATTTTGGAAATTTCCATTCTGGTGATCGCACAGAAAAGTATTTTTCTATCGGGTAAATTGTTTCCCTTTTTTCCATATCCACCATCTGCTCTAAAAGCAGTAACCCCTCTTCCCAGATCATTAGCGATTGTCGCTTTTACTTGCTCAGCTTCATCTGATATAATCATGACGCCTATATATTCTTCAATACCATTGATGATAAAGTCTACGGTCTTAGAAGCGGACAAATAGGTGAGCATGGAGTACATGGCAGTTTCCAGACTCACCAGAAGAATGGCAACAATGAAAAGTAAAATGTTGAATAAAGCGATGGCATCTCCCACAGTCAGACTTGACTTTCGACTCACAGATACAGCCAATACTTCCGTGCCATCTATTACTGCACCACCTCGAATGGAGAGTCCGATGCCACTGCCCAAAAAGAAACCACCAAATACAGCAATGAGTAACTTATCATCAGTAAAAGATGATACTTCTATAAAATGCACGAGTGAGGACAAAGCGATAATAGCCAACGTGCTTTTCACGGCAAATTGCGGTGAAATCTGTTTGTATCCCATGGCAATAAATGGGGCATTGACCAACAGGATAAGAAGGGATAAATTCAAAGGAGTGATCAAATCGAAAAGCAAGGCTACACCCATAGCTCCTCCATCCAGAAAGTTATTGGGGAGTAAAAAACCTTTCAAGCCAATGCTGGCCATGCAAACGCCTGTGGCAATGAAGAAAAAGTCTTTGATCTTACTGCGAAGTATGATTCGTTTTGCAAGTGCCACTTGGGCTGCTTCAGACATTTCAGTGTTTTCAATGAATTGCATGAGTCTAAAATACACTTTTTGGGTTGGGAATGAAGTTTCATAGGAAATTAAATCTTATTATCTGGACATCTTGAATTGCAGCATATAGATAGTAAGTGCTTTTATATTATTTCCCCTAGCTTGTACCTTGAACCTTCACATATTCTTCATCAATGAAAAGATTATTCCCTGCATTTATATCAATAATAGTATTGTTCAGTTGTACGCCAGAAGGTATGCGTACGTGGAGTTCGTCACAAGATTATGATCGGAAGTTTGAGAAAGTCCTGGTCATGGGATTAGTCAATGACGTGACGCTAAGGAGTGACGTTGAATCCGAACTTGTTTTTGCTGCAGGAAAAATCAATCTAAAGGCAGCCAATGGTATGTCATTGTTTCCACCAGAGCTAGGAAAGCCGTTTGAAGACATTGAACGAGTCAAGGCAAGATTGAGGGAGAAGGGCTTTGATGGTATAATTACTGTAGCGTTGATAGATATACGTGCAGAGCGCTACAGAGCATCCCAGGTGTCTTATGAGCCGTTGGTTTATTACGATCGCTTTAGAAATTACTACTATAGAACCTATGATTTAGTTTATAGGCCAGGCTACTATTCAGCCTATTCAAAATATTTCATTGAAACGAATTTTTATGAACTAAAAGGGGGTACACTGGTTTGGTCTGGCCGATCAGAAATTTTCGATTATGGCGAATTAGAGCACTTTTCCCCTGCTTTTGCTAAGAGCCTATTCAAAGAATTACTAAAAGAAGAAGTTATAGCACAGAATTAGAGAGTCAAACACCAACTAAATTCAAGTGCATCCCAGAAAGTTGTGCAATGTCTTCTCCCTGCTCTAGGGCATCTTCATCTTCCATACTATAGTACCAGTTTACCACTATGCTTTTACCTGCTGATTTCATTTCTTTCAAGTAGATCATGGTCTCAAGCAAACACTTATAGGTGGAGGTATTGAAGTAGTCCAATTGGATGTTTACCTGTAGCTTTGGGTAGATGCTTTTTTTGAAATTGCCTAAGGCCTGATACAACTCACCAAAAACTTCTCTGGCATTAACTAATGTGGAATTACCTTTCATTTCAAGAAGTTCATCTTCAGGGTTGAAATATATGTAAGGCGTGGTGTGGGAGGGGGTAGAAAGAAATTTTTCCATGACCTATTTTATTCTAAAACCCATCACTAGCATATCATCTGTTTGTGGTGTGCTCTGTTTCCAGTCCTGTAGTTCTTTGTCCAGAAGATTCTTTTGAATCATCATGGCTTTCTGCACGATCATGCCCAGATACATTCTGAATCTTTTAGGTAAGTATTTTTTGTGCTCTTTGCCTCCAATTTGGTCTTTGAACCCATCAGAATAAAGATAAAAAGTATCATGGCTAGAAAGGTTGAAAGAATGCTGTTCTATTTCCTGCTCTTGCAGTTTGTCGTTGCTGAAGTTTCTGCCTAGAAGCAGTTTGTTGCCTTTGGTCAGGTTCCATTCTCCGTCCTTGAATAGGAGAAGCGGAATGCCTGCTCCCGCATACTTCATAATATTGTAGGTAAGATCAATGGTGCAAATGGCCATTTCCATTCCTTCTTGAACGGCTTCATTTTCCGAAAAATTCTGGCTCAGTGTACTGATAATATCATTATTCACTTTGGCCAATAATGCAGAAGGATTGTAGTCCGTCGTATACTGGATGGCATTATTGAGTGCATTGATACCAAGCATGGACAGAAAGGCACCAGGAACCCCGTGCCCAGAGCAATCTGCACAAGCAATGATCAAATGGTTGCCTGTATTGTTTTTTACATGTTTGAACCAGTAGAAGTCACCACTCACAATGTCCTTTGGTTTGTAATACACAAAATAATCCTGGAAGAAATCTGATAACAGCTTCTCATCTGGCAAAATTGCGTTTTGTATTTTCTCTGCATAGCTCAGACTGGAATGCACCATCGTGTGCTGTGTTTTGATTTCCTTGTACGCGCGGTTGATTGCCTTGGCTTGTGTAATGATTTTATTTTGATGCTGCTGAATCTCCTGATTCTTTTCCATCAGCTGTTTGGTGATTTTCTTTTCGTTATTTTCTTTGGTTTTTAATTTTTGAGAGGTTACGTTGAACTGACGGATGAGATAACCTATTTCGTCCTTGTTGCTCCCTTCAATCTGTACGTCATAATTTCCTTTTGATATCTCTACGGCCGCAGAGCGCAGTTTTTTGAGGGGTTTAGAAATCACCCTGGCCAAATAGATGGTAAGCCCTGAGGACAGCAGTAGAATCACAATGCCCACCATCAAAATCGTAGTACGCATTTCTGAAAGAGAAGCGAATGCGTTTTCTTTTGAAGTATTAATGATAAATAGCCAACCCTTGCCAGGGAAGCTTAAGTATCCCTCTTGACGATGATAGAAATAGAGATTATCATCAGTAGAGAACCTGCCTTCCTTTTTCTTAAGTTCCAATACTTGTTCTGGGATCACATCAGGGTACTTTGCTATCAATACTTTTTCTGGCTCGTGATTAGAATAAAGAATATTCAGGTTCTCATCTAGTAAGTCCATTTGTACGTGTTTGTTGGATTCCTCCCCTTGAGATTGGTTGCTGATTACTGCATATAGATTTTCAATCAAAACTCGGCCTACAAATACACCAATGGGTTGATTCGCGTTATTCCTTACTACAGAGGCAAAATGAAGCACCACGCGTCCCACAGATTCTGATTTAGAAATGTCCATGATTGCCTCTGTGTTGTCATTGATATGTGTCCAATATAGACGCAGTCCGTGCTGCTTGCCGACTGAAAGTCCTTTGCTATCTGCCAGACGAAATCTGTTCATATCAAAAAACGAAAAGCTGTAGTACAACTCATTCGCATGCGAGATTTCGCTAAGCATTCTGTTGACTTCGTCTAAATTTGGATTTTCGTCCCTGAAGGCAGGCAGCTTGGCGAAATTCTTCACATCATTCAGCCGCTCATAGATGAAGCGATCTATGTTGTTGATACTGATCTCTGCTTTCTGCGAATGCTCAGAAAGGATACTTTCACTGAGGTTTTTCTCAACTGTGTTGTTGACAAAGAGGAAGATAGTAACAGAAGTGAAAATAACGAGGGATAGTCCGAGGAGGACAAACTTCAAATAAAGATTCATAGCTTTTTATTAAGGTTGAACAAAACTAGATAGGAAGGTTTGAGAAGCAGGAAAAGTGGTATAAAGGAATTGTTAATTAGAAAAAGGAAGAATTAGAATTGGTAATTAAAACTTAATATCCAGCTGCAGTGAGCCAAATAGAATTTTGCATTTGATTGGGGTTTTACGAATCTTAGTGGTCATTAGTATCGAAATTCAAAACCTAGAACCATGAAGAAGTCACTATTCATAATCGCCTTGTTGTTAGTCAGTCAGTTGATGTACGCGCAATCTCGGTCTAGATCCCGGTCTCGGTCTAGAACTCAAGTTCAAACAGAGTTTGGGGTGATGGGAGGTGTCAACTTCAATTCACCTAAAATCAACGCTTTGAATACTGGGGGGAGTGAATTGTCTGATGTAGGGACTGGTAATATTGGTTTTCATGTAGGAATATATGCGACCATAGACGCTGAACTTTTTGCCATTCAGCCAGAAATATACTACTCCATGCAAGGTGGGAAGTATAAGATCAATAATACGCAAGAACATGAATTCAAATTGAATATGATTCAAATTCCTGTGCTTGGCCGATACAATTTCCTTGAATATTTCCATGCCCTAGCTGGCCCCCAATTCGGTATTCCTATCCAGGCAGAAGTATCTTTTTCTGGTGGTTCAGGCGTAGATGTGAAAGATCAGATCAAAGGATTGGATGTTGCGGCAGTTATTGGCATTGGGCTTACTATTCCAGAATATAATGTGAGTGGTTCGCTCAGGTGGTCGAAAGGATTTTCTGAAATGATAGAAGAAGCAGGAACAAGTGCTGGAAGCGTTACTTCAATGAAAAACTCAATGATTCAAATCTCAGCTTCCTACGCTTTTGGGGATAAATAAAAAGAGAGGTTTCATTTTGAAACCTCTCTTCGTAATATCTTGTGTGTGTTTATATTACTTTTTAGATACTCAAGATTTTAGTCAATCTGATCAGTTCTTCGTTGAGTGGCTTTGACTTAGATATCGCGAGTTTCAAATTAGTGTATGTGATCTTGTTGTCGATTACACCTACCATTACATTTTTCTGGCCATTCATCAAGCCTTCTACTGCGGCTAGCCCAAGTCGCGAAGCAAGAATCCTATCAAAAGCTGTAGGCCCACCACCTCTTTGGATATGACCTAAACTGGTCACCCGTATATCCATCTTAGGTGTTTCTAATTTCACTCTTTCCGCGATTTGCAGCGCACTGCCCTGTTCATCACCTTCAGCTACCACGATGATGGAAGACGTCTTTTTATTGTCTCTGCCTTCTCTGAGTTTCTTGATGACATCATCAATTGTAGTAGAAGTCTCAGGTACCATCACCATCTCGGCTCCACCACCAATACCTGATTGGATGGCGATATAACCGCTGTGACGTCCCATTACCTCAATAAAGAATACTCTGTCGTGCGAGGCCGCTGTGTCTCTAATTTTGTCAATAGCATCAAGAGCCGTGTTTACAGCAGTATCGAATCCGATCGTATAATCTGATCCATACAAATCATTGTCGATTGTTCCTGGCGCACCAACTACCGGAATGCCAAATTCATCATAAAACAAGTTGGCTCCTGTAAATGTGCCGTCACCACCAATGGCCACTAAGCCTTCAATGCCATGTTTCTTGAGATTTTTGTAAGCTTTTTCTCTTCCCTCCTTGGTTCGGAAATCTTCACTTCTTGCTGATTTGAGAATGGTGCCGCCAGTCTGCACGATATTACTTACAGAGTAAGACTCCATTTTTGAAATTTCGCCGCGGATCATCCCATCGTACCCATATTTAATACCATAGACTTCTAGGTCTAGGTAAATGGCACTTCTCACTACAGATCGAATGCAGGCATTCATGCCTGGTGCATCGCCCCCAGAGGTAAATAATGCGATTTTTTTCATAAGGTATTTACTAAAATTTTATACTTCATCCGCCAGGTGTACTATAATAAACTATGACATTGTTCTAGTGCATAGGGCGGGCTTAACCTTTATACCGTTTTTGGGTGTTGTAATGTTTTGGGGATTCAAAGTAAGTCATAAAAAACTAAAATTTCATTAATAATATGCTTGAATTCTGTGATTTCATCTACTCAATGTGTCTAATCTTTTAAAATTTCATATTTTAATCACTTACCGTTCATTTTTGATTTATTTAGCCAATCCTAGTGGATGAAATATGACCAGAAAGAAAATCCTTGTTGTCACCTATTATTGGCCGCCTAGCGGTGGTGGTGGTGTTCAGCGTTGGCTCAAGTTTGTGAAGTACCTACCACAATTCGGATGGGAACCTATCGTATTTACTCCTGAGAGCCCAGAGTTTGATTTGAAAGATGATTCTTTGGACAAGGATATTAGCCCAGACTTGGAAGTACTCAAGTTTCCCATTTGGGAGCCATTTGGTTTATACAAGAAACTTTTTAAAAAGAAAGAGAAACTCAAGCAGGGTATTGTGATTGAAAAGGCAAAAATGTCTTTGGTAGATAAACTGAGTGTTTGGATACGGGCAAATTTGTTTATTCCTGATCCGCGCCGTTTTTGGGTGAAGCCGTCTGTCAAATTTCTATCTTCTTATATAGAAGAACAAAACATCGACGTGGTAGTCACTACAGGGCCACCTCATAGCATGCATTTGATTGGGCTGGGTTTGAAAAATAAATGTAAAGTGAAATGGGTGGCCGATTTCAGAGACCCTTGGTCTGACTGGGATTTATTGGATAAACTGGGTGTGAAGGGTATCGCCAGACGAATGCATCAAAAACTGGAAAGGAAGGTTTTGGCAAATGCAGATCATGTACTTACAGCAAGTCAGGGAATCAAAAAATCTTTATTAGAAAAGAATAGTAAAAGTACTATTTCCGTAATTACCAATGGATTTGATCCAGATGATTATGTAAGCGCAACGTCAGACAACACACAGACTAAATTTAGAATCACCCATTTAGGCCTACTTAATGAGCTGAGAAATCCTGCAGTTCTTTGGGACTGCCTTGAAGAATTGTGCGTGGAAATCCCACACTTTCAAGATGATTTAGAACTTCTGTTGGCTGGTATGGTAAGCGAATCAATTTTGGTGCGGCTTCAATCGTCAGCAGTACTTAGCGCCAGATTTACTCATTTGGATTATATCTCACATCGAGAAGTGTTTAATTATTACAGGGATTCCAATATCCTCTTACTTTTACTCAACCCCAAGGATGAAGAGCAGTTGATTATTCCAGGTAAACTTTTTGAATATCTCCTTATTAAAAAACCAATATTGGCTATTGGTAAAAAGAAAAGCGAAGTGAATGATATATTACAGTCCACTGAAGCAGGTGAAGTTTTTGAAATGGAGGAGAGGCAACAAATCAAAGGTATGATATTCGAGAATTATACTCGATTCCAATCAGGGATTTCAGAAGTGAAAACCAAACAAACCGATCAGTTTTCGAGAAAACACTTAACCAATCAATTGTCTGAGAAGCTCAATGAATTGATTGGTTGAACTAATATAATTACACCACCTAACCAAAATTTTTAGTGATTGACTTAAATTGTAAGCTTTTACCGAAAGGTGAACTGAGGATTATGAGAAATGTCGTAAGATTTTATTGTTTCATTTGCCTTATGCTAGCAGGATGGCCCATTCTTGCTAGTGAAGAAGTGAAAACTCAGACTTCGAGTCAGGCGGATCAATACTTAGATCAATCTTTTCTGACTAATGATTCAGACTCTATTCTGTTTTTTCTCGATTTAGCTGTCTTCCATGCACAACAAGAACAAAACACGGATGCGCTTGTTGAATCTTTGATCGAAAAGGGATTAGAGTTTGTACGCAGACAGCATGGTGATAGTAGTGCATATTATTTTAAAGCGGCTATCAAAGCAGGAGAGTCCCCCGACTTATCCAATAAAATACGCGCTAAACTTCACCATCAATATGGCAACTACATTGGGAATCAAAATGAGTACTTTAAAGCATTGAGCCATCTGGATTCAGCTGGTCAATTGTACTTGGGAGAATCTGATTCAAGCTCATACGCTGATATGTGTTCTCTTCAGGGTGCATTACACGATAATAATGGAAATCTAGGCAAGGCGCTTAGAATGTATTTGAAAGCGTCCAAGATTTATGAGTCCACCAATGATAGTAGCCTTTATGCGGGAGTGATAAACAATGTGGCTATTGTGTACAAAAAGCTTGGAGATATTGAAGGAGCTTTGGAGTATTATGACCGTAGTATAGACTGGAATGCTAGTCTTGATGATGAGGTAGGTATGGCCATTGCATTATTAAACAGGGGGATGTTGTATAAGGATTTGAAGCGATATGATGAGGCATTGCAAGGGGTGAGAGCAGGTTTGCGAGCGTTCGAAAAAAATAAAATGAGTTATGCCATAGCTATTGCTCATCATAATTTATCTGAAATTCATTTGAATATAAACAATTTGGATTCGGTCTTGTATCATGTGGATCAATCAGACGTCATAGCAATTGATTTGCAGTATTGGGGCGTTGTGGTGAGTAATCAGATTGTTTTGGCCAAAGCACTTAAAAGTATGGGACGTGCCGATATTTCTAACAAGTCCGCTTTGAGAGCGTATGAGCTAGCTTCAAATCATGGCTTCCTAGAAAAGTTAGAAGAACTAACAGACTTATTGGCTCAGAACTATGAAACCCTCAATAATCACGAATTAGCACTCCGATATTATAAGGAGCATAAACTACTCAAGGACAGTATATTGAGCAACGAATCTCAAGAACAAATCAATCGATTGCGCACAGAATATGATTTGGAGCAAAAAGAAGAAGATATCAAAGATCTTGAGACGATCAATAATTATCAACGCTCTCTGGCTGAGAAGGAGCATAAGATTAGTCAATTCCTGACTGTTGGGATATTTCTTTCACTACTTGTCGTTGCCTTGTTCTTCTATCTCTACAGAAGACAGAAGGATTTCTCTATGATCCTCTCAGATCAAAAAACTCAGTTGACGGGACTTAATAAGGAAAAAGACGATCTTATCGCGATGGTGGCGCATGACTTGCGTAGCCCTTTGAATAACATCAAAGGATTGCTGGCCATCATAAAAGGGGCAGAGGTGAGCGAACAAGAGCGCATGATTGAGCTAGCCAATCAGTCCACTGATGTGCTGAGAGAAAGAATCAATCAAATTTTAGATGTTGAGGCGATCAACGTTGGAAAAATCAATCTGAAAGTAACCAATGTAAATGTGTCAGAGATTTTAACCAAATTGGTTCATCATATCACGCCTGAAGCGGAGAACAAGCAGATATCATTCTTTGCCAATTCCAGCAAAGACTTGTACTGCAAGGCCGACGAAAATTACTTACTTCAGGTGCTTGAAAACCTCTGCACCAACGCCATAAAGTTCTCCAAGCAGCATTCAGAGATTTTTGTGAAGGTAATTGAACAAGGAAACCATTTAAGGTTTTCTGTTCAGGATCAGGGACAAGGCATCCCTAAATCTGAGATTAAAGAGCTATTCGCCAGATACGCTAAGATTTCAATTCGGCCAACTGAAAATGAAACATCCACTGGACTGGGATTGCCAATCGTAAAAAAATATGTAGAAGCCATGAAGGGAAAAGTATGGTGTGAAAGTGAGGTAGGAGTTGGGAGTACTTTTTTCATTGACCTGCCCAAGGCATAAATGAAGAAAGGTCAGCCCAATTTTTGAGCTGACCTTTCTTCGAGGTTCAATATCACTTATACTTCCTCTTTTTTGTTCAGCATAAGCATTTCACCTAAGTTGATTTCTGTGATGTATTTGGTTACCCCATCTTTTTCATACTTTCTGTTTACCAGCTTGCCTTGAATGGCGATTTCGCTTCCTTTTTTCAGATAGCCTTCGATCACCTCAGCTTTCTTCCCCCAGGCCACAATGTTGTGCCATTGCGTATCAGTCACTTTCTCACCTTTATTATTGTAATAGGTTTCATTGGTGGCCATAGAGAAAGCAGTCATTTTCTTACCACTGTCGAAAGTCCTCAGTTCTGGATCGTTGCCTAATCTGCCAATTAATTGCACGTTGTTTTTTAAAGTAGTCATAATTTTAAAAGTTAAGTTTTAATAATGTTTCACCTGATGGCAGATGAATTTGTCGATTGACATGGCAAATATGAAAATGGCGAACCACAGAAGTCGGTTAATAAGTGCTTGTAACCGTTTGTAGTCGTTTATTATTGGATATCTTTCAGTATTTCAGTACTTTAAAAAAATGAAGGAAAATACCGACCAACGCCTTTGTGCAGAATGTGAGCGCCCACTTTTTGGCAGGACAGATAAGAAATTTTGTTCGGATGCCTGTCGAAATGCTTACAATAATAGAGTCAATGCAGACGCTACCAATTTTGTAAGAAATGTAAATAACGCATTGCGAAAGAATCGTAGAATTCTTTTAGAGTTGAATGTAGGCGACCATGCAAGCGTGCATCGCGACCAACTCCTCCGTGCTGGTTTCGATTTTGATTATCATACCAATACACGTGAGACAAAATCGGGCGAAATGTTTTATTACTGCTATGATCAGGGGTATCAGGTACTAGAAGATGGCCACGTGCTTTTGCTTGTTAAGCCAGAGGATTAAAAAGTAACAGACTGTCCAGGTTGATCAAAAATAATTGCATTTGGCAGGAAGTTTTTGATCTTAGCTAGCGACTGTGGATTATAGTTGTCTGGCACATGTACGGCTACTACTTTTTTGGCGGCTATGTGTTGTTTTACAAATTCAGCACCATAAAAATTGGTCATATACCAAAACGGAACAAAAGCAATATCTATCTCTTCAAAATCTAATTTCAATTCTTCAAATCTATCTGTATCCATATCTGCATCTCCAAGGTGCAATATTTTTTTACCATTGATTTCAATCAGATAAATCAAGTCCTGCACTTTAGCATTGCTCTTGCCCGCATGCCTTGAATAAGCTGCCTTTACAGTGAGCCCTTCTTGAGTATAAGTTTTCCACGATCTAGACAGTGGAAAGGTTAATGTACGATCATGAATACTTTCGAAATTGACCATCACGGCTTCAATGGAGTCCACGACCTGAGGCGTAGCCAGACAATTCAATTTCTTATTGGTAAACAGCAGTTTTCCAATTTGTTGTGGGCTAAAGTGATCAGGATGAGCATGTGTGGCCAGTGCTAGTGAAAGATTGTTGTATGGAGGCCTTTCTGCAACCATGGCATCCAACTGGGCACTTTCAGGAGTTAGAAATCTTCCTTTGCCATCAGTAAAAAAAGCATCAATCAATATCTTGCTACTACCGGACTGAATCAGCACGCCACTGTTGGCAATATATGTAGCTTTTTGACTGAAGACTGAAAATGAAAAAATGAAAAGAAATGCTAGGAATGTGCTTCTCAAATACCGCATGCACTAATTAAGTTTATTTAACATTAGTTGTTAGTATGACAAATTTAATAGAATTCAGAATCTTAAAAACTCCAGTGAGTATCAGATACGTTAAAATTCTACACTTTCGCCTTCTTCCATGAATACAACGGCGTTAGGGAAGTTTTCCCTAATTTTTTGCAAAGATTTTGGATCTCCCACTTTTGGATAGTGAATAGCAATCAGTTTATTTGGCTTGATTTGGTTTTTGATAATGTCGATCCCAGGGGAGTAGGCCAAATACCAATAGGGAATTAAGGCAACATCAATTGGAGGCTTAGACATCTGTAATTGTGAAAAGTGAGATGGGTCCATTTCCGAATCCCCTAAGTGCAATATTTTTTTGCCATCTACATGGATGAGATAGATTTGATTGTCGACTTTATAGTTTTGTTGGCCACCATGGCGTACATAAGCAGTCTGGATGCTGACACCTTTTAAGAACAATGATTGCCATCCCATTTTTGATATTATACCATTTAGTCTTGGGTTCAATGTTTCAATATTTCTGTTGCTTTTAGCTATTGAATCTATGGCTTGATTAGGGCAGATGAGTTCAGTCTCACTGTGAGACTTTAAAAATCTATAGACCATTTCAGGATTGAAATGATCCAAATGTGCGTGAGTGACCAAGAGAAGATCCACTACTTGAAAAGGAGACTCTTTGGCATTCAACTGCCTGATTGTTTGTTCGCTGGGCGAACTGTAGTCTTTATAGTAATCATCAAAAATGGCATCAATCAAAATACTTTTACTCGTGGACTGAATAAGAATTCCTTCGTTGGCGATATAATTGATAGTGTGCTGTGCGAAGGCAGGAATAAACTTTCCAAGAAGAATGATCAGAAAAATGATACGATTCATAGTATTGGGTTTGATAATTGAAAAAGTAATTTAGTTAAACTGCGCAAAGTATTATTTGTAATAAGTCTAAATAAGAACTAGCTTTGCATCGTGATCCACGAGATATATCATACAACAAACGGTAAAATTCTTCAAAACGATAGAGACAATCGTTTTTACCTTGAGTACAAGGGGAAGGAATATCGTATGGCAGTTTGTGCATTGATTGCTTTCAAGGCCAAGTTGGATCAGTTGAATGTGGAAGAAATGCTCCTAAGTGATGCCTCCTTCAGCGCCATTGAAATCATCCCACTTTGCAACAAGGAGCATCTTTTGGTATTGACCTTGGATGAAATCATTGAAATGAAAGACCTTATCCCAGGCACTTTAGTGATGCTGGAACTCAACAGTATCGTACAACAACGCCTCGTTCGAGCGTTGGTTTAGCCAAATATCTTCTGTAAGTCTAAATTAGACTAGTTCTAAATTCCGATTTGTCAGAACTATTTTCACTTCATTTAGTTACCTATAGTATATATTTATATTGAATAAGGGTAGAAATTGGCATTTCAAGTTCAACCCTTATAAACATAAAATACGTGGACATGAAAGATCTAATGAGACAAAAAGTAGCTATTCAAGACAGTGTCATGAGTATGCTCAATAAGCAAGTGAAGTTGGAAGCACAATCATCTGCAGCCTATTTGGCCATGGCGGCATGGTGTGACCAGCATGGGTATGATCATAGTGCTCAGTTTTTTTACGAACAAAGCAATGAAGAGAGAGGCCACATGCTCAAGTTGTTTCACTATGTCAGTGATATGGGAGGACAGCCCATGGTGGCAACAGTAGATGCACCACAGAATGAATTCAGCTCATTGAGAGAAGTTTTTGAGTTGGCATTAGAAAGCGAAATCAACGTAACAGAATCCATAAATCAAATCGTAGCTGCTTGCAGAAAAGCGAATGATTTTGCCACTGAAAACTTCATGCAATGGTTTGTGAAGGAGCAAGTAGAGGAGGAATTTGTGGCTAGAAGAGCGTTAGAGTTCTTCGACATGTTAGGAGAAGACCCTGCGTCATTGTTGCTCATCGACGAGCGAATTTTGAAAATAAAATACACAGAGGAGTAAAAGATATTCCCCTTAATAAAGGTAAACCCAGCTTGGAAATCCAGGCTGGGTTTTATTTTTATTAAACCTTAAATAGTAAAAACTGATGGTGATTTTTTCTCCTACTCCAAAGTCATCAAATTATAGTAATTGAACAACTTGATCATATCCTCTTCATTAGTGAGTACCAGTTTATGCTCTTTGATATAACGAGATATTTCCCTTTGGAAGCCATTGTCAAGCTGCCTAAGCATCTCATTCTTCTCCGCGCTAAGAGAATAGACCTGATTGTCGATAAGAATAAAGAATGGAGGATATTCCATCTCTTCATAAGCGCTGAAGTTCAAACCCTCGCGATAAAGCAATGTAGCTTGTCCTTCTGCCAATATTTTAAATAAATATTGTTTTTGATTGAGTCCGAATGATCCAGAGTGGTACAATTCTACATCACCCGTAGCATGGTCTATTACAGCAACTTTGTCGATTTGACTAGAAGGGTAATGCATAATGTCATTCCCCGATCTGATGATGGCATCTTCATAGACAAGGTTGATGTCTGTATCACCAAAAATTGTTTTACCATGACTGATGATATACTCATCTTTGTCACGTACCATTTTGTTTGAATCACCCTTAGCCATCTGAAAGGATAGTAAGGTAAGAATAAGAGTAACTGATTTCATGAGCTGGTCGAATAGTGTTGTGCTCAAAATAACGTATTTTATTCTTGCAGTTCTACATCAACTAATAGACTTAATGATTTAATAAACGGGCGGCGTAGCCCGTTTACCTTGGCGTTACAATGGTTTAACCAGGAAGTAACTTTAGAGTGGCTAAGTTTCTTTTAATTAAGTTGAAACATGATGCCTAAGTTGGCCACAAAATGTCCTTCTTCAGACATTTTGTGCCATTTAGCTTGGGTGTTGATGGCAACTTTTTCACTTAAAGGAAACATTGCTCCCATTCCTAGATTGAAAGCATTGTCAGTTTCAGAATCTTTTTCAGTAAATCCAAATAAAGAAATTTCGGCAGTAACCTTTACATTTGAATAACCAAGAAGTCCATAAACTTGGACGGCGTCAGATAGAAAATAATACCTTAAATCAAAATCAATGGTACTGACCCAAACTTCAGCGTCAATAGTAAATCCATCCTCAGAGAATGTGGCATTTTGCTTAGCATACTGAGAATAGCCCAACGCCAGTCCAATATCTTCACCGACTAAATATTCGGCGCCGAGATTGAACCCCAATGCACCTTTAGAATCGCTAAAGTCTTCTTCGACACCAAATTTTGAACCGTAGGTAAGGCCTCCGTTGACTCTAAAGGTTCCTTTTTCTTGTGCCTCAACTGTTTCTAGTGAGATTGTGATAAGCACTAAGCTTATGAGGGTGTATCTTTTGAATTTCATATTGGTTGATTTTTGTTCTTGTGTTAGGAATTTGATTGATCAATTTATTGGTTTTAAAATTTGTTCCATGGCCTTTTGAGCCTCACCAACTGGAAGTAGGCACGATTTGTTTTCACAAACGTAAATGAGCGTCTGCCCCTCAGATAACTTTCCATCTAGTAGTTCAAGAGTCCCTTCCGTGGCACCACCAAGAAGAATTTTGTTAGGAACGAACGGTTTAGCTAGTGCCAATTTTTTCGTTTGGGCTTCTTTTCCTACCACAGCAATTTCGAAATGCTGCTGCCCCATGAGTCCATACAAACGAGCCCAGTTGCTATAGAACGATGGCTGTTCGGCAAACTCCCTTTCCATATTGGCAACCATCTGAATGGCTCTATTCAGGTCGTTTGGGTTGTAATAAAACTGGCCCAACAGATAAAGCGCTTCTGCCATGGCTGAGTTGGAAGCCGGGATCACATTATCCGACAATTCCATTTTTCTTGCGATCAATTTCTCGTCTTGATCTGAGGTGTAAAAGTACATTTGAGTTTTTTCATCTGAGAAATGTAGATTCACGTATTCCTTTAATTTTTTGGCTTCTGCCAGCCATAATTCATCAAAAGTCGCCTCATACAATTTGGTAAAAGCTAGTATAGTAAATGCATAATCATCTAAGAATCCACTGATGGTTGATTGTCCACCTTTGTAGTTTCTAAGCAACTGACCATCTTCTTGAATTTGGCTAGTTCCGACAAATTTGCCAGCTTTCAAGGCTCTTTCTAAATAGTCCTCATTTTGTAAAGCAAAGTACGCGTCCACCAGTCCAATGATCATCAACCCATTCCAGGAGGTTAGTGTTTTGTCATCAAGTCCCGGGCGAATACGGCCATTCCGAGCGCTCATCATTTTAGTCTTAGTAGCCTCTATTTGAATTTTAACCTCAGACTCGGAAAGGCTGAATTCGTCGGACAGTGCTTTTATTGATTTTTTTCGCTCTAGGATATTTTGCCCCTCAAAATTCCCTTTTTTGGAAACCCCATAATAGGTTTTAAATAATTCAGAATCACTACCTAAAATTTGATCAATCTCTTTCTCAGACCACACGTAGAACTTCCCTTCTTCACCCTCGCTATCAGCATCCAGTGAAGAGTAAAATCCACCAGATTGATCAGATAATTCACGATTACAAAACGCTATGGTCTCTCTGACGGCTTGCTCATACTTTTCATCTCCAAAGACCTGATAGGCATGGCTATATAAGCTGATCAATTGAGCATTGTCATAGAGCATTTTTTCGAAATGAGGCACCGTCCATGTTTCATCCACGGAGTAGCGTGCAAATCCACCTCCCAGATGATCATAGATACCGCCATCAGCCATGCCGTCTAAAGTTGTTTTGAGAGCTGCTTTAATATCTTCATTGGGTTGATAGTAGTCTTGTGCGAGCAAGAACTCGTAGATGACTGGCATGGGGAACTTAGGGGCTCCTTGTCGTCCGCCATATTTCTGGTCAATTGATGAAATTACTTTTTGTCCTGCTAGCGCATAAAATGTAGAGTCAAATGGTGTTCCAGACTCATTTAGTTCGGGCACTTCTAACTGACTGATACCCTCAGTAATCTTTTCTGCTTGTTCCAGCATTTTTCCAGGCTGTGTGCGATACATTTCTGCAAAGTAGTCCACCACCTTTCCCCAGTTTTCTTTTGGGAAATAGGTGCCTGCAAAAACTGGCCTTCCGTCGGGCAGCGTGATCACATTGAGTGGCCAGCCGCCACGACCAGTCATCAACTGAGCGGCATCCATATAAATCTGATCAATGTCTGGCCGCTCTTCACGGTCTACTTTGATAGAGATATAATGGGCATTCATCTTGGCGGCAATAGTTGAATCTTCAAACGATTCATGCTCCATCACATGACACCAATGACAGGCTGCATAGCCAATACTAATGATCATCAGTTTGTCCTCGCGCTTAGCCAGATCGAGTGCCACTTCACCCCAAGGAAACCAATCGACTGGATTGTGCGCATGCTGGAGAAGGTAAGGACTCGTTTCTGATATTAAATGATTGGTGTGTTTGTGTTCTTGTCCCATGTTTTGCGTGCAAGCGTAGGTGGATAGTACCACCATCAATAATAAAACGAGTCCTTTGTGCATATCAGTCTTCTACCGTGATCAGGAAGTAGTTTTTCTTGCCCTTCTGAGCAAGCAAGTATTTGTCATTAAGCAATTTGAAATCTGCGGCTTGGTTTTCACTTTCCAGCTTCGTCTTATTGATGCTTACACCTCCACCCTTTATCATTCTACGTGCTTCACCTTTTGAAGTGAAAACAATACCATTACTTTCTTCTGAAAGCAAATCAGTTACATTTTGTGAATGAGCAAAAGTGCTTTTAGAAATTGATGTCTGTGGCACGCCTTCAAACACAGAAAGGAAGGTGTCTTCATCCAAAGATTCCAAATCCTCAGTAGTGGACTTACCAAATAGTATCCCAGAGGCTTTGATAGCCATGTTGTAATCTTCTTCAGAGTGTACGCGAGTAGTAATATCCTTCCCAAGTTCTTGCTGCAGCTTTCTCATGTGAGGTGCTTCTTTGTGCTCAGCAATCAATGCATCTATTTCTTCCTTATTTTTCAAAGTGAAGATTTTGATATAATTCGAAGCATCTTCATCAGATGAATTCAACCAGTATTGATAGAATTTGTAGGGTGAGGTCAGTTTCTTGTCTAACCAAACATTGCCCCCTTCAGTTTTTCCGAATTTGGTTCCATCCGCTTTTTTGATCAATGGCGTGGTGATCGCCCAGGCTTCACCTTGTCCTTTTCTTCTAATCAGTTCTGTTCCAGTTACAATATTTCCCCACTGGTCGGAGCCACCTAACTGCACCTTGCAGTTTTTGTTGTTGTACAACCACCAGAAGTCATAGCCTTGTACCAATTGGTAACTAAATTCTGTGAAAGACATACCTGATTCCAAGCGGCTTTTGACCGAATCTTTAGCCATCATATAGTTGACGGAAATGTGCTTTCCCACATCTCTAATGAAATCAAGGAAATTAAAATTTTTGAACCAGTCGTAATTATTGACCATTTCGGCTGAGTTGTCTCCACAGTCGAAATCAAGAAATTGCTCCAATTGTTTTCTGACGCATTCCAAATTGTGATTCAGAATATCTTCAGATAATAAATTTCTTTCTGCTGATTTCCCGGAAGGGTCTCCTACCATGCCAGTAGCACCACCTACCAGGGCATAGGGTTTATGTCCTGCTTTTTGAAAATGGACTAAAGTCATGATCTGAACTAAACTACCAATATGAAGGGAATCTGCAGTCGGATCAAAACCGATATAGGCAGCAGTCATCTCTTTATTTAGTTGGTCTTGTACACCGGGCATCATGTCGTGTATCATGCCCCTCCATTTCAATTCTTCAACAAAATCCTTAGTCATTGTAATCTGATTGTTTTTCAATAAGTTGACAAAGATAGAGGGTTCAAGGATTTTTGAATATGCTTCTTATAATAATCCCAAAAAATAAATTTTTGACACAAAATGAGTAAATTGACCAGAAGAATTAATGTGGTTAATTTCACAATACATTCTGTCGTCTGAAGTGATTGTTTGTTATTGATCTTCAGATAAATTTTGAAGCAAGTTTGAAAGATTGACACTATTACGATGAGAATGCAAAAAACACACCTATGGCTATGGATGTTTATTGTTGCTTTCACTATAGAAGGTTTTGCCCAGCGGGCTGACTTGAATGCCAGTCCGGCAGAAAGAAAAAGAATAGCGGAAGATTACTATCAAAAAGGAAATGTAGCTGGAAGACGTGGACAGTTTCCTTTAGCTGTATTGTATTATGACAGTGCTGTTAGGTTGTTTGGAGGTTCTTCGGAATACTTCTTTGCTCGTGGGCAAGCCAAAGAACTGGCGGATAACAACATAGGTGCATTGACAGATTTCGAAGCCGCACTCCGTGTAAATCCTGAAAACTATACGGCTTTGTTTAAGCGAGCACTTATCTATCACAAACAAAAGAACTACAAGCAGGCGGCTACTGATTTCACTTTTTTGATCAACAATGTGGAGACTTTCGAAACCAAAGCCATTGTGTTCAAAGGAGCTTCTTATGATGAGAAAGGAGAAATGATATTCTCAGGTATAGCGACTTTGGAAGACATGAAAGCAGACGTGTATTTGGCACGAGCGATGACTTATGAGCAAATGGGATTCAATACGCCTACGATACTCGATTTCGACAAGGCCATTGAACTCAATAATCATGAGCCGAATTATTATGTGCAAAGAGGGCTTTTCAAGCTGAGCAAAGAGGATGCAGAGGGTGCAGAAAAGGATTTTAGGAGTGCCTTGGAAATAGATCAATATCATCGCCTGGCTCTTTACAATTTGAGCTTTTTGGTGGATGATAAAGAAAAAGATGAAATCAATAAAATTCTTTATGGCGTAGGTGATTTTGCTATGGCTTTTTCCAGACGAGCCTTTGAAAATTATCAGAAGGGTAAATTTGAGGAGGCTCTTTTGGACTACGATTCTGCTTTGATGATCAAAGGAGACAACGCTAATGATTTGATGAATAGAGGTATGGTCAAAGCCAAGCTTGATAGACATAAGGCGGCTATAAAAGATTTTGAAAACTCAGTGTATACGGACAACACGCTCGTCAGAAACTTCGTGCTCATTGGCAATTCCTATCAAGAGTTAAATAATTACCCTCAAGCCGTGACTTACTACCAGAGATACCTAAGGTCAGAAAAGGGAGATGGCGTGGTCTATTACAATATGGGACTGGCCTATATGAAAGCCCATAAGGATGATGAAGCTTGTGAGTCGCTTCGTACCGCCTATGATCTGGGTGAGGAGCGAGCAGAGCCAGCGTTAGAGCAGGTTTGTTTTAAGTTGGAGTAAGCCCTTTTTTTAAAAGTAACTCAAGTTCAAGAGATAGAATTTCCAAAAGTCTAAAAATTTCTCATGAATTAGGCTGGGGTTGATTATGTTCACTGTCTGAAATAAATTTTGCATATAGTGAATTCCACTACCAGCCATTTCCCCAAACTAATAGTAGCCATTGTTGTGATGAGTACTTCAGGAGTACTCGCACGAGCTATGGATATATCGCCTGAGTTGGCCATTTGGCTGAGAAGTGTAATAGCCGCCATGGCACTTGGGCTGGTACTGAAATTCATGAAATTACCACTCTGGATTAAGGAAGCAAAGGCCCTTACTGTAGTTGTTTTCAGTACGATACTTTTTGGATTGCATTGGGTTAGTTATTTCTACGCTTTGTATTATTCTAGTGTGGCGATTGGAATGTTGTCTCTTTTTACATATCCCGTTTTTACGGCCATTTTGGAGCCTATCATTGTGAAATCCAAACCTAAATTAATTGATATAGCGCTTTCTTTTGTGGCATTTTTTGGTGTGTTTTTCTTAGTCCCTGATTTCGATCTGACCAATGATGTAACGCTTGGGGTGGTCATAGGTGTGTGCTCTGCGCTTACCTACTCTTTGCGCAATATCATGCTCAAACTGCACGTTCAACATCACTCAGGAATCACGTTGATGTTCATGCAGGTGATTGGCCTATCCGTATTGCTTAGTCCTATTTTTTTTTTGGGAGATATGGGGGTGCAATTGGATATGATCGCCATAGATTGGTGGAAGTTACTGACCCTTGGATTATTGACAACTGCGATTGGTCACACATTATTCGTTGTGTCTTTTAAGAATTTCTCAATTACTGTAATTAGCATATTAAGCACCCTCACACCACTCATTGGCATTGGACTAGGCTTTCTGTTTTTGGATGAATTGCCACAGGGCAATGTATGGATTGGTGGGTTTCTAATTTCAGTGGCCGTTTTGGTAGAATCTGTAAAATCGGCAAAAAGACAGGCTTAATTTTCTTTATTCAATCCACGTACTGATACAATATTCACTGATTTGATTGTCTAGATTCGGATTCGAAGAGAGTGTGTGACAATTTTTGTATTACTTCCCAATTATCGTCAGCTTTGTTGGCAGCATTATACTCACATGAGAAAATACTTATTTTCTATACTCTTCTTATTTCAGATTACTAATGGCTTTTGCCAAAATGAAATAGATAGCACCAGGCACATCCTTGAATCGACTTCAAACCCCGAGATGAAGTTGATGGCTAGTAACTATCTGGCTCAATTGTACTGGGGGAAAGACCCAAATCAAACCTTGATGTTTGGAGAAAAGGCTCTAGAAATGGCTCAGAAACAGCAAAATAACGAACAGCTGAGCTATGCCTATCTCAACCTATGTCAGGGCTATCTATACAAGGATGATTATGCAGAAGCTTTGGATTTTGGCCTGAAATGTTTGGAGTTGAGACAACAATCAGACGATTTGCCAGCCTTGGCTTTTATTCTCCGTACCATTGGTTGGCTCTATTATGACATGGAAAATTCTGACCTATCGCTCAAATACCATAAAGAGTCGTTGAAGTTGTACGAACAATTAGAAGAGATCGATCGAATAGGCAATGCACTTAATGGATTAGGGCTGGTCTATATGCAAAAGGAAAACTATCAGACGGCTTTGTCTTATCTAGAACGCGCGTTAGAAATTGAAGAATCATCTAAAAATGACCATAGGGTAAGTGTAGTATTAAGTAACATGGGAGCCTGCTATCAGAAATTGGGTAGCAATCAACAAGCCATAGATTACTTAAGAAGATCCTTAGTGTTGAATCAGAGATTTGATGATATGGATTTATTCTCTGAAAGCCTGAATCGAATGGCGAATGCCTTTCTGGACTTGAAAAATTACGAAGAGGCACAGATTCTACTTGACAGCGCGTCACGAATTATAAATAGTGCAACATTGGCTGATAAAAAGGTACTTATGATGGAGAATTTGCAAGCTCAATCTATTCTATATGCAGCCCAGCAGAATTACAAAAAATCCCTTGATGCCATACAAGAGTATACTGATTTGAGAGAAAGCATTCTATCTGAAGAGAAAAGTTATGCACTTATGGAACTTCGGGTAGGGTATGAAAAACAAAGAAGAGAAGCCGAAATTCAACTGCTTGAGCAAGAAAAACAATTATCCAATATCCGTAGGAATATGCTTATAGGTGGTCTTGTGGGCCTTTTACTAGTAGTATTACTGATAGTGGGCAGGTTGAGGAGTTCATATCGCAAAAACAAGTTGATATTGGAAACCAAGCAAGCATTGACAGATGCTGAATTGGAAAAAAGCAAATTGACTCAAGAGCAGCTAAAAAATGAGCTAGAATTCAAAAACAAAGAACTCACCACATTTGGTATGCACATTGCACAAAAAAACGAACTGTTCAATGAGTTTATTCAGTCCTTGGCACAAATCGAAAAGGCTGACTTTGATAAGTCACATGTAGATGCAGCTGTCAAGTCATTCAAGCATAGATTGGACATCAATCAAGATTTAGAGGAATTTTATACACATACCGAACTCGTACATCAAGATTTTCTCTTTAAGCTCTCGGAGAAATTTCCAGATCTAACAGACCATGACAAAAAGCTGTCTTCTCAAATTAGATTGAATTTGTCCAACAAAGAAATCGCAGCGCTTAATAATGTGTCTCTCAAATCAGTAGAAGTTGGGCGCTCAAGGTTGCGCAAGAAAATGGACATTGACAGCACAGTCAACTTTTCTGAATTCCTTCAGAATATTTAGACAGGAAATGACGACTAGAAGTTAGTTTGTACAATTCACCAAGCGATTATATAATCTCGCGCTGGTTCTAAAGAAGAAATGAATTTCATCTACCTGATACTTTATTAGCTCCAAGACATATTTTATTGGTCGGCAACTCCATTTGTAGGGGCGTATTCCCAACTGTGTAGGGGCTGTGTAGGGGTAATAAATGTCAAATGGACGTTTAATAATCATACTTTTGGTTCATGTTAGTTAAGAATAATGAGGCCGTCGGCTTTCATTTTTAAGTACCCATTTAAAAACATAATTAAAAAAGTATGATGAATTGTTTACAAAAGAATCAAAGGCTACTGATGCTTCTGTTGGGCTTGAGCTTTTTGAGCTTTAGCACGCTTGCGCAGACAGCTAGTGTATCTGGAACAATCACTTCCTCTTCGGATGGACAGGGATTGCCTGGAGTGAATGTGGTAGTAAAAGGTACCACAGAAGGAACCATCACAGATTTAGATGGTGCATATAGAGTAGAAGTGGAATCGGGTGCGATTCTGGTTTTTAGTTCTATTGGATTTGTAACTCAGGAAATACCAGTGGGATCGAGAAGTGCCATTGATGTCTCTTTGGCTGAAGATATTCAGCAATTGGGAGAAGTCGTAGTCATTGGCTATGGTACACAGAAGAAAAGCGATTTGACTGGTGCTATTTCTTCTGTGAAAGGTGATGAAATCCGCAAGTTCAGTTCCAATTCACCAGTGGATGCTTTGCAAGGTCAGATGGCTGGTGTCAATATCATCAAAGGCAGTGGAGGACCTACGGCCAACACGAGAATTACCATACGTGGACTTCGTTCTGTAAATGGTACCAACCCATTAGTGATTGTAGATGGACTTCAAGGTGATATCAATGCAATAAATCCAGATGACATTGCCAGTGTAGAAGTATTGAAAGATGCTGCTGCTGCTTCAATTTATGGTTCTCTTGCTGCCAATGGGGTAATCATAGTGACTACCAAATCTGGAGAGTCTGGTGTGCCTCAGTTGGAATTCAGTTCTTATTTTGGAGTGGACAAGATTCAGAATACTTTGAATTTCGCCAATGCATCTCAATACACGCAGATCGTTCAGGCGGTAGCAGACAATGGAGGGAGATCAGAGCCAGACTTTATCAATCAAGGCTGGGCAGCCAATACCAACTGGATGGACGAAATGTTTAGTGATGCCGCATTTAGCAATTACAACATTACCGTAAAGGGAGGAAGTGAAAAAACCAAATACATGCTATCTGGTAGTTACAACAAGCGAGAAGGAATTTTGCTTGACGAGCAGCGCGACAAAAAGCAGGTGAGAACCAAACTTGGAACCACTGTTGGAAGACTGTCGCTAGATGCCAATATTTTCTATAGCCAAATGGACGATAACTTCTTTACAGGAAATATCAATAACGGCTATGAAATCATGCCAATCGTTCCAGTTTTGGATGCCTCCAAAGCGTATGGATACGGATATATTTCAGACGATGATTATGCGGATCAGCCAGATCATGAAAACCCAATTGGCGAAAATGCTTACAAGGACGCCACGAGAAAAATAAAAAATCTGGTCACTAACTTCAGCGCGACAGTAGACATCATAGACGGATTGAAGGCCACTGGTAGAATTGGTATCGACAATAGAGATACAGACAACTACACCAGGTTTAGACCACATCAAGTGGCAAACAAAAGACAAACAAGATTCCACTATTTGGAAGAAAGTAACAATCATGAACTCAATAGAAATGTCGAAGGATTCATGAACTACGACAAGACCTTTGGGGATCATACTTTTGGTTTGATGGTGGGAGCTTCTCGACAGGATATAGAAGAAGACTGGATGTCTACATCAGTAGAAGGCAAGCAGATTTTGGACGACGGTACGGAAGAACCTATCGGATTCAATGAGGATGATTTCAATACTTTTGATGCTGGAGCTGGAGGTGTGTTTAATGCTTCTGGTTCAGGGTATGAAGTAACCAGAATGTCTCAATATGGCCGAGTGAATTATGCATTTGCCGACAGATATTTCGTACAGGCTTCTGTACGTAGAGATGGTTCTTCACGATTTGGAGCAAGCAACAGATATGGGACTTTCCCATCAGCTGCTATTGGTTGGAAATTGTCTAATGAGTCATTCTTCAACATAGAGACGATTAGTTTTTTGAAATTGAAAGTCAGTTGGGGTAAACTCGGCAGTGAAGCCGCGCTTGGTGCTTATGACTTTGCAGTATTTACTTCTGGCCCATACAGATACCCATTTGGTGTGAGTGAGACGCAAGGTTTTGGCCGAACATTTCGGGCATTTCCTAACCCTTCCTTAAGATGGGAAGCAGCTACTACTATCAACGTGGGCGTAAATTTTGGTTTGTTTGCTGATCGTCTAATTGGTGAATTGAATTACTACAAGAGAAACACAGAGGATATGATTATTCCTCAGGTTTTACCCGCCTCATCAGGTTTCTGGGATCCGTTCGTCAATGCTGGAGATGCAGTCAATAAAGGAATTGAACTGGAATTGACCTACAGAAAAAATACGGGTGATTTCCAATATTCAATTAGTGGTAATATTTCTCACAACTCCAACGAAATCACAAAGGTCGTAAGTGAAGGAGACGAGTATTTTGGTGGCCCCACGACCTTAGATGGGACATCAGCTAACATCAGTAAGCTGGGATACCCAATTGGTGCGTTCTTCGTGTATCAAACAGATGGTATTTTTCAGGATCAAACAGAGGTAGATGCGCATACAGGGACTGATGCCGAAGGAAACACTGTAGTCGTACAGCCAGATGCTGCACCAGGTGACGTTCGATTTACAGACGTAAATGGTGATGGCGTGCTCAACAATGAAGATTTGGTTTATGCGGGTTCTGGTATGCCAAAATTCAATTTTGGATTAAATCTTACGGCCGAGTATAAAGGTTTCGACTTCACGGTCTCTCTTTATGGAGCAAGTGGTCACAAACTATACAATGCCGTCAGACAGAACTATGAAGGTTTTGACAACTACCGAAACCACCTCGCAACAGGGGTGAATGCTTGGACACCAAGTAACACAAACACTGATATACCAAGAGCAGTTTATGGTGATCCAAACCAGAACGCCAGTAGAAACTCCACACGGTTTATCGAAAATGGAAATTACGTACGCGTGAGAAATATCCAATTGGGCTATACCATTCCAAGTTTATTGACTGACAAAATTGGCATATCTAAAGTGAGAGTATATGTGAGTGGTCAGAACTTGTTCACCTTCACGAATTACTCGGGTATTGACCCTGAAATTTCCACTTCTTATTCGAATTATGAGGACTCTGACAATGCAAATGCTGCGCTCAATATAGGTACGGACTATGCGACGTATCCTAATATCAAGACCATGTTGGTTGGACTTCAAGTAAACTTCTAAACAAGACAAATATGAAATTGTATAATAAAAACTGGTACGGGTTACTATTGGCATCATTGGCATTTTTGGCTTTTGGATGTGATGAATCTGACCTTGAAAAAGTGCCATTGGATCAGACCAGCTCTGAGACCTTTTGGGAAAATGAAACAAATGCCAATGACGCATTGACTGCCGCATATCGTCAGTTGAATGCTGGCTATTGGAGCCATACAGAAGTAGTCTATGTGATCGACAACTTCAGATCTGATTTTTGTCAGGCTGGGGCGGATGTAGTCGCCAATTATCCAGATCAGGAAGCTTTCTCTTCTTATCGAGTGACAGATGATAATGGTAGAATGTCTACCTACTGGGGACAGCAATACATAGCCATTTCCACTGCCAATCAGGTGATTCACAACGTGCCTCTGATGACAGACGATCAAGTACCTGCTGCGCGCAGGGCAGAGCTATTGGCGGAAGCCAAGTTCCTGCGTGGACTATTCCACATGAGATTGCTCATGAATTGGGAGGAGATAGTGGTGTTTGATTTTCTGGCGCAGTCAGGAGAGGAATTGTTCAAAGGACTCTCTTCACGAGAAGAGGCCTGGGCTGTGATAGAAACAGACTTGAGAGAGGCTGCAGCAGGTTTGCCAGAAAGCTATGATGACAATAATAAAGGAAGAGCCACACAAGGTGCAGCTCTAGGATTCTTAGGCAAAGCGCAGCTGGAACAGCACAAGTATGACGAAGCAGCTGCCACACTCAAGCAAGTGATGGACTTGAATGTGTACAACTTGGAAGCTGATTATGCATCATTATTCGACGGTTCAAATGAGTTGAATAATGAAACACTCTTCGAGTTGGCCTTTACCAGCAATGAAGTCGGAGGCACGTCAGTAGAGTACGCGGGTATTTACAATGTAGCCGCGGCCGAAATGGGCGGTTGGGAAGCCATGTTGCCTACTCAAGCATTGTTGGATGAGATGCAGGCAGAAGGCAGAACTTCCACGGACGCTGGAAAGTATGATGCCAGGTTGTATGGTTCTATTTTCTTTGATGACCCAGATGTAGATATCTATGGTTATACCTACGCTGAAGTATTTGGAGCAGGTGCCACTAAATTGGGATGGAAAAAATTCCTATTTAGAGATGTAGCGCCTTGGGATGCGACAAGATTCGAGGCTTCAGATATCAATACACCCTTGTTACGTTATGCAGATGTGCTTTTGATGAGAGCTGAAGCTTTAAACGAATCGGGAAGTACATCAGCTGCTATTCCACTGATCAATCAGGTCAGAGCAAGAGCCTTGATGCCGAATACGGGTGCGAGTTCACAAACAGAGGTACGCGATGCGATCCGACATGAACGTGCTGTAGAATTTGCCTTGGAAGGCAGCAGGTTCTACGACCTCCGACGATGGGGCAACGACGTGCTCGAAGATGCCATCACCAATAGCGGAAAAGATGGAGTGGGCAATTTTAATGTTGAAAGCGACAGCTACCTCCCAGTTCCGGCTGGAGAAAAGCTAAGTAACCCACTGATTGATTAAATCATTAGTTGAATAAGCTATTCCCCTCCCAAGGGAGGGGTTAGGGGTGGGTATTCCCACCCCACCCTTTAAACCCCCAAAAACAATGATTCCGATACATACCCCATATCAGAAAGTCATACGTTTCAGTCATTCACTTTTGTTGGTTTGTCTGGTATTTGGCTTGAGCCAATGCCAAACCAAAGATGCAACTACCAAAAGTCTCTTTCGAGAAATAACATCCCAACAATCTGGTGTTGATTTTACCAATCAATTGCCATCCAACCATATCATGAACAATATGGTGTATGACTATTATTACAATGGTGGTGGTGTAGCCATTGGAGATATCAACAATGACGGCCTGCCTGACCTTTTCTTTACTGCCAATCTTTTGCCTGATCGACTCTATCTCAATAAAGGAGGTCTACAATTTGAAGATATAACTGAACAGGCAGGGATCGTTCATACCAAATCCTGGAGCACAGGTGTCACCATGATTGATATCAATGCGGATGGCTGGCTCGACATCTATGTGTGTAAATCGGGTCGCCTGTCAGAAGACAAAAGAGCCAACCAATTATTTGTCAATCAGCAAGACGGGACATTCAAAGAACTGGCCGCATCTTATGGTCTCAATTCATCCAGTTACTCCACACAAATGGCCTTCCTGGATTTTGATTTGGATGGAGATCTGGATGCCTATTTACTCAATCATCCCATTGAAAAAACTGTCGTTCAGGACTTTGCTCAAATCAGACAAACACCTCATGCACTAGGAGGTGATCAGTTTTTTGAAAATCGCGAAGGAAAATATGTGGATATCAGTCAAAAGGCAGGAATTATAGGAAACCCACTTTCTTTTGGCCTGGGTGTAGCCATAGGTGACCTCAATGCTGATGGCTGGCCTGATATCTTTGTGACCAATGATTACTCCGAGCCAGATTATCTGTATTACAACCAGCTGGATGGAACTTTCAAGGAGGAGATAAAGAAAAAAATCAACCAAATCTCTAACTTCTCCATGGGCAACGACATCGCCGATTTCAACAATGACGGTTATTTGGACATGGTCACTGCTGAGATGTCTCCTGAAGATAATTACAGTATCAAAACCAGCATGAGCGGGATGAATCCTGAGCAGTTTTACAGACTCGTCAGCAATGGCATGCATCACCAATACATGTACAATACACTTCAGGTGAATGCTGGTAATGGCCACTTCAGTGAAATTGGGCAACTGGCACAGATAGCCAATACGGGCTGGAGCTGGGCCACATTGTTTGCAGACTTCGATTTGGATGGATACAAAGACCTCTTTATCAGCAATGGTTATAGAGCGGATAATTCAAATAATGATTTTAAAATCTGGTACAAAAAGGCCTTAAAGGAGTTTGAAGCAAGAGTTACTGGAGATACAGTTGCATTTATGACTGAGGTGGTCAAAAGAATTCCTGCTGTACACATTCCTAATTATGGATTCCAGAATACTCAAAACCATCAATTTGAAAATAGTACAGAAAAATGGGGACTGGCCAAAGCGTCTTACTCCACTGGCGCGGCTTACGCAGACTTGGATAATGATGGCGATTTGGATTTGGTGATCAACAATGTGGATGAACCGTCGCAGATTTATGAAAATCAGTCTGAGCAAAACAACTATCTAAAAATCAGACTAGAAGGAAGTAAAAGCAATCCTTTGGGTATTGGCACAAAGGTAGAGGTGACCGCAGGTGATTTATTACAATATCAAGAGCAATACCTGACACGTGGCTATCAATCGTCTGTGTCTCAAGAATTGGTATTTGGATTGAGCAATATGGGTCGGGTAGATCAAATTAGAGTCATTTGGTCGGACGGTAAAACCAGCCAGATGGAAAATGTAAAGGCCAATCAAACCCTAATTATCAATTACACTGAAGCCTATGATGAAAATTTGGTCACCTTGGCTTCCAACAAGACTTCCCGTCCAAAATCTTTGAAGTTCAAAGACATCACTGCACAATCCAAAATCGTCCATCTTCATGCTGAAAACTCCTATGACGATTTTGAAAAGGAAAGCTTGCTTCCTCATAGAATGAGCCAGTTTGGTCCAGCTTTAGCCACTGGAGATATCAATGGGGACGGCAGGGAAGACTTTTATGTAGGAGGCGCAAAGGGTTTTGAAGGGAGTGTATACGCGCAACAATCAGATGGGACTTTCGAAAAGCAGCACTCACCATTCTGGAAGGATGAAAAAGACTATGAAGACCTGGATGCCTCATTTTTTGATGTAGATGGCGATCAGGATTTAGATCTTTATGTGGTGAGTGGAGGCAGTGAGTTTGCAGCAGGTTCGCCATGGCTGCAAGACAGATTGTATATCAATGATGGAAAAGGAAACTTCTCAAAATCAAGTGCACTTCCTGAAAATTTTATTTCTGGCAGCAAAGTCCGACCTTTTGATTTTGATAAAGATGGTGACTTGGATTTGTTTGTTGGAGGCCGTCTGGTTCCTGGCCAATACCCTTTACCAACAAAGAGTATGCTACTCCAAAATGAGGAGGGCAAATTCACAGACATTACGGCAAGTGCTTGCCCACAGCTTTTAGAAATCGGAATGGTAACTGATGCCATTTGGACAGATTTTAATGGTGACAACAAACCAGATTTAGTTATTGTTGGCGAATGGATGGCACCCAGATTTTTTGCTGGAGAAAATGGGCAATGGGTTGAAATTGAAAACTCAGGACTTCAGGATCAAGTGGGTTGGTGGTTTAGTATTGAGCAGGCAGATTTCGACCAGGACGGAGACATGGATTACGTGGTCGGCAACTTGGGCCTCAATTACAAATACAAAGCCTCAGATGAGGCACCATTTAGTGTGTACACCAAGGACTTCGACGAAAGCGGGAACCTCGACATCGTTTTGGGTTATTACAATAATGGGGAAGAATTCCCGCTTCGTGGAAGACAATGCTCTTCCAACCAAATGCCCTTTATAAAAAAGAAATTTCCGACCTATCACGATTTTGGATCGGCTACGATAGATGAGGTCTATGGAAGCGAATCTCTGGAAGGGGCTACCCGTTATTCAGCTACAAATTTTGCCAGTTCTTATATAGAAAACTTAGGTAATGGCCAGTTTGTCATAAATGTATTGCCCATAGAAGCACAATTCTCTTCAGTCAATGATTTTGTTATTCAAGACTTCAATGAAGATGGACATTTGGATGTGGTGTTAGTAGGAAACCTTTATCAGTCTGAGGTAGAAACACCTCGCAATGATGCCAGCTATGGGTTACTGCTTTTGGGTATTGGGAACGGCAATTTCAAAGCATCTCCATTCAGCGAAAGCGGGCTATTCATAAAAGGTGACACGAAAACCATTGAGGCAGTACAAATCGGCCATAGTGAAGCTTTTTTGATTGGAAAAAACCAAGACTTCCTTCAGCTGATTCAATGGTGAAATGGCATTGGACATATCGAACTTTGATTGTCTTGGGCATAATGGCATGCACTAAAGAGCAGCCGAGCAGTTTTTTGTTTACAATCTTGTCAGCCGAAAAGACAAGGGTTGACTTCATAAACAAAATTCCTGAAGGGCCAGACATGAATAGTCACGTATACGAGTATTTCTATAATGGTGGGGGTGTAGCTGTGGGCGACATCAATAACGATGGACTTACTGATTTATATTTCACCTCCAATATTTATGAGAATAAGCTGTACTTAAACAAAGGTGATTTGGAGTTCGACGATATTACGACTCGAGCAGGAGTGGCAGGTACGAAAGGCTGGACCACAGGCACTTGCATGGTCGATGTCAATGCTGATGGCTGGCTGGATATTTACGTTTGTAGGTCTGGCCGATTTGGTACTGAGAAGAGGCAAAACCTGTTATACATCAACAATAGAGATCAGACTTTTTCCGAGCAGGCTGCATATTATGGTTTGAATCATGCTGGGTATAGTACGCAGGCTTCTTTCTTCGATTTTGATTTAGATGGCGATCTGGATATGTACTTGCTCAATCACAACATAGATAAGTCCAAGCTCAACCATATCGAGCTGGCCAGACGAATACCTAATGAGTTTGCAGGTGATAAGCTATTCGAAAATATAAACGGTAAATACCAAAATGTTACACAGACTGCAGGTATCATTTCCAATCAGTTTGGGTATGGATTGGGTGTGTCCATTGGGGATTTGAACAATGACGGTTGGCCAGATATCCATGTAGGCAATGACTACATGGAGCACGACTATTTGTATTTGAATAAAGGTGCAAAAAATGGCAAACACAAGGGCTTTGAAGAAGTATCAAAGTCCGCTACAGCTCACACGTCCAACTTCTCTATGGGTACGGATATGGCTGACATTAACAATGACGGACTGCAGGACATGCTGGTGTTGGATATGTCTGCTCAGGACAACTATGCCATTAAAACCAGCATGAGCGGCATGGATCCGGCCAAATTCATTTTCGCAGTGGACCATGGATTTCACTATCAGTATATGTTCAATTCGCTGCAACTCAACCAAGGGATTCAAAATGGAGAACCCTTTTTTAGCGAAATCGCCCAGTTGTCAGGACTGGCTTCTACAGATTGGAGTTGGGCACCACTGCTTGTAGACTTGAATGGAGATGGGTTGAAGGACGTGTTTGTTACCAATGGTCTGAAGCGCGACTTCAGAAACAATGACTACAGGATTTATAAGAAAAAACGAGTAGAAGAAGCACACGCCAAGGGTGAGTCTTACAGAGATTTGATGAATGAACTCATCGCGAAAACCCCCCAGCGTTTGGTGACGAATAAGTTGTATTTGAATCTGGGCAACTTACAGTTTATGGACAGTATGGGCATTGAAAATAGCCAACCCACCTTTTCAAATGGAGCGGCTTATGCCGATCTGGACTTGGATGGAGACATGGACTTGGTACTAAACAATATAGATATGAAAGCGATGATTTTGAGGAATAATTCGGCGACTAGGCCTGGATTTCATTATTTGCAAATCAGACTGAATGGGCCTGAAGGCAATCCATTTGGGATAGGAACTAAAGTAAAGGTAATCACTGCTCATGGGTTCCAATGGCAAGAGCAGTTCCCGACAAGAGGGTATCAGTCATCAGTTGGCTACTTGATGAATTTTGGCTTGGGGTCGGCGACGAAAGCTGACTCGATTGTGGTCTATTGGCCAGGTGGAAAACAAGAGATGAAGACAGGTAGGAAAGCCAATCAGGTAGTTACTTTTGATTACGCGAAAGCCACTTCTAACCGATCAAAAGAAATAAAGAAGGGATAAGTAAATTGAACAAATGAGCATGAAAAATAGAGATACAGTGATGAATAAGTTTTGGATCTTATGGATCATGTTGGGCGTGGTAGCCTGCAAGCCGCAGCCAGATTCTCAAATCGTAAATCTGCAATCCAGATTTCGAAATACGCTGAATTTGACTGGCCAACCCGCTCATCTCAAGGATCGATCAGTATATAGTCTATCGGACTTAGGAGTCTGGCATAGCTATGCGCTAAGCCCAAACCCTTCTGGTGGTTTTGTAGGGCCTTATCTGATGACAGATGACAATGGCGTATGGGCATCAGAGCAGCTAGTGACTCTTCAGCTTTCGCTTGGAGAACGCGATCTTGATTGGACTTTTGCCAAAATGCTAAGCAGTCAATACTTGCCTGGACGATTAGTACAAACCTATGAACTGGAAGGAGTGAAAGTTCAACAGGAACTGATCTTCATATCCAATAGATCGACCTTAATTCAGTACAACATTGAAAGCAACACCAAACAGCCTAAAGTAAGGGCTGGTTTGAAAACCACGACTTGGCTTCCCGGCTGGAATTTCAGTGTTGAAAACAGCCGATTGCTTTTACAGTCTGACAGTAGCCAAACCAAGGTTGTCATCACTTTTGATCAGCCTACTAATGGTACCATAGTTTCCAATTCATTTGAAGGTCAGGCGCAAGAATTTGACCTTAATCCAAGTTTCCCTGTCAAAATCAGTTATGTACAGTCAGCTTATTTCACGGAAGAGGAGAGCGTAGAAGATCAGATAGTGGTAGACAAAGCATTAGCCAATGCCAAATGGGCGTTTGCCAACAATGAAAAAAGATGGAATGGCTATTTGAATAAGGTGTTGGCCAAAACAAATGGCGGAAAGATTGACTCCACATATCAAATCGTAGCTGTCAAGTCGCTCAATACCCTGATCAACAACTGGCGAAGCGCAGCAGGCGAACTCAAACACGATGGTTTGTTTCCATCTTATGCTTACAGCGGATTTCATGGCTTTTGGGCTTGGGATTCTTGGAAGCACGCCGTGGGATTGGCGGATATCGTACCAGAATTAGCCAAAGATCAAATAAGTACCATGTATGACTATCAGGATATTGATGGCATGATTGCCGACTGCATTTTTAGGGATACATTGATCGAAAAGCACAATTGGAGAGATACCAAACCACCATTGTCTGGCTGGGCAATTGCCAAAGTGTTTGAGGCGACTGGAGATACTGCATTTGTAAAATCTCTCTATCCAAAACTTAAAAAATATCATCAATGGTGGTATGACTTCAGGGATCATGACCAAAATGGACTTTGCGAATATGGCTCTACAGATGGTACCAGAGTAGCTGCCGCCTGGGAAAGTGGGATGGACAATGCAGTGAGATTCGATGAAGCCACCATGCGCACCAATGAGAGAGGAGGGTATTCCCTTGATCAGGAATCTGTAGATCTCAATGCTTATTTATATGCTGAGAAATTTTACCTGTCAGAGTTGTCCAGAGTGTTAGGAAAACCATCAGAGACTGAACGGTACCAGCAAGAAGCCAAGCAATTGGCTGATCAGGTCAAAGAAAAATATTTCAATGCGAGTGAAGGGTTTTTCTTTGACGTTAGGCTTGATGGCAAAGAGGTAGCAGTTTATGGTCCAGAAGGATGGATTCCACTTTGGGCGGGAATAGCCACTGAAGATCAAGCAGCAGCAGTATTGACTCATATCATGGACAAATCCAGATTCAACACGAAAGTACCATTCCCGACACTGGATGCCTCACATCCCGAATTCAATCCTAAAAATGGCTACTGGCGGGGCCCTGTGTGGCTGGATCAAGCGTATTTCGCCATTTGCGGTTTGGAAACATACGGCTATCAAACAGAGGCAGATGAACTAAAACATAAATTATTTAACCATGCAGAAGGCCTATTGGCAGATGGGCCTATTCGCGAAAATTATCACCCCATCACTGGCGAAGGACTCAATGCCAAACACTTTAGTTGGTCGGCCGCTCACCTATTGATGTTGATCAGAGAATAATCGAAATGAAGAAAGGAATGAATAAAATAGGATGGTTGGTTTGCGTGCTAGCCTTGGGTTGTACAACACAAAAACCGCATCACGACTGGGAAGATGAATCAGTTACTGAAATAAATAAATTGCCAGCAAGGTCAGATTATTTTCCCTATGAATCTATGGATTTGGCCAGGGCCAAAAACAAGGAAACCTCGGAGCGATACCTGTCACTCGATGGAAAGTGGAAATTCAATTGGGTGCGAAAGCCAGCAGATCGACCAGAAAATTTTTACGAATTGGGTTTTAGTGATAGGGAATGGAATATGATCGACGTGCCAGGTAATTGGGAGCGTCTGGGGTATGGCGTGCCTCATTATCTGGACGTTGATTATCCATTTCCGGCCAATCCGCCCTACATTCCTAATGATTACAATCCAGTGGGTTCTTATCGCAAGACTTTCGATTTGCCACTTTCGTGGAATGGAGACCATGTGATTATCCAATTTGGAGCCGTACGATCTGCTTTTTACTTGTGGATCAATGGTCAGAAGGTAGGTTATAGTCAGGGATCAAAACTCCCAGCAGAATTTGACATCACACCTTTTGTTCAATCAGGCGAGAATTTGGTGGCGATCGAAGTTTATCGCTGGAGTGATGGTAGCTATTTAGAAGATCAGGACATGTGGCGTTTGAGTGGAATAGACAGATCTGTATTCGTCTATGCTCAACCCAAGCTTCATTTGGCTGATCACACCGTCCGGGCGAGTCTGGATGAAAATCACGAAAATGGTCTATTGACCATCACTGTAGAGGTAGTTGGAGACAAAGGGTCTTTGGAGGTGAAGCTGATGGATGGAGAAAATGAAATCTCAAATCTCAAATCCCAAATTCCAAATGCTAGTCGACAAATCTTGAATTTCAAATCTCAAATCTTGAATCCAGCTAAATGGTCTGCAGAATATCCAAACCTGTACACATTGACCCTGGAACTCAAAGACAGTTTAGGAAACACTACAGAAGCGTATGCTCAGAAAATCGGCTTCCGAACAGCCGAAATCAAAGACGGCAACTTCAAAATCAATGGTCAGACCGTCATGATCAAAGGGGTTAATCGTCATGAACATGATCCCGTGACAGGCCATGTGGTAGACGAAGCCAGCATGATCAAAGACATCCAGCTCATGAAGCAATTCAACATCAATGCTGTGCGCGCTAGTCACTATCCCAATGCTACACGCTGGTACGAACTGTGTGATGAGTATGGCTTGTATGTCATAGACGAAGCCAATATTGAATCCCATGGCATGGAAATACAAAACCCTGAAGTGACCCTGGCCAACCAGCCGTCCTGGCAAAAGGCGCACCTGGATAGGGTACAAAGAATGTACGAGCGCGACAAAAATTTCACGAGCATAGTGACCTGGTCTTTAGGCAATGAAGCAGGCTTTGGTGTGAACTTCCAGGCCACTTATGACTGGTTGAAATTGCAGGATAGCAGCAGACCTGTACAATATGAAATGGCCCAAAATACGAATTATTCTGATATACAGGCACCCATGTATCACTCCATTGAAAGAATCGTGGAGTATGCAGAAAGGCATACAGATAAGCCACTGATTTTATGTGAATATGCGCATGCTATGGGTAATAGTGTGGGGAACTTGCAAGACTATTGGGATGCAATTGAAAACTACAAAGAGTTGCAAGGCGGCTTTATATGGGATTGGGTAGATCAGGGATTGTTAGAAACCTCTGATGAGGGAGAGCAGTATTTTGCTTATGGTGGAGACTATCCACATGCTCCAGTCAAGAGTGATTCCAACTTCTGCATCAATGGATTGGTACAAGCCAACCGAGAAATCAACCCGCATATTTGGGAGGTAAAGAAGGTGTACCAAAACATTAAGATCAAAGCTGTCGATTTGAAGAGAGGCGAGTTTTTGGTACAGAATAAATATGATTTCACCAATTTGAGTCAATTCAATTTTGTGTGGCAATTGAAAGATGATGAGAGGTTGATTGCTGAAGGATTATTGCCAGTATTGTCAATTGAGCCACATACAGATCAAGAATTTAAAATCTCAAATCTCAAACCTCTAATTTCTGAGAAAGAACAAATCCTGACTATCTCTGCTAAAACCAAGACAGCCACAGCACTTGTACCAGCAGGCCACGAAGTAGCCTGGGATCAATTCTCAATTGGAAATGTAAAAACGCAACCAGCATTAAATCCAGAAAAACCAAATTCAATTAAATCAGATACGACGGATAGTTTGATGATTGTATCTGGCGATCAATTTGAGATTCAATTTTCGAGAATTACTGGTGACATGCTGAGTTGGACACTTGGAGACAAAGAGCTTTTGATCAATGGATTAGCACCTGATTTTTGGAGAGCACCAGTAGACAATGACTTGGGCAATGGCATGCCAAAAAGAAATGGAATTTGGCATTATGCTGGGCAAAATCGAATTTGGCTAGGCCATCAAATGGAAGAAGAGGGTGGAGTAATCACTTATCAGGTTGACTATAGACTTCCTGATGCCAATAATTCTACGTACAGCACCACGTACACCATTCATGCAGATGGTAGCGTACATGTAGCCAACAAATTCGAGCCAGTAGGCGACCTGCCCAATTTGCCGAAATTTGGCATGTTCATGGTGCTTCAGCCAGAATTTGATCAGGTGGAGTGGTTTGGCAAAGGGCCTCAGGAAACCTATTGGGACAAAAATACAGGCGCGAAAATCGACACGTATAATGGCACGGTTTGGGATCAGTATCATCCTTATGTCCGACCACAGGAGTTTGGAAACAAGACAGAAGTGCGCTGGGCCAGCATAACCAATGAGAACGGCTCAGGACTGAAAGTAATAGGTGATTCCCTGCTCAATATTCGTGTCATGAATTTAGAATTAGAAGACATTGATCATACACCACGTCCTAGCCCAAATAGGCATACCATTGATGTCAAGAAAAAGAAATTGGTGACCTGGAATATCGACCACCTGCAAATGGGAGTAGGCGGCGACACGAGCTGGGGCAGACGAGTGCACAAAGCGTACACCATCCTGGCCAAAAAATACAGTTATGGTTTTACTTTAGTGCCAGTAGGGCTATAAAGTGAATGAAGAAAATGCATTTTTTGGAATTTATAGTTAGGGAATTTTTTTTAGCCTTTTGTCTACTTTTTGGCTCGTGGCGGCGTACCGCTGAAAAAGTAGAAGCCTGTCCGGCTAGAGGACATGAGCTAATATCATGAAATTTTTCATGGTTTGACTTCAGTAGTATGATAAAGGAACAACTATTAGAAAAATACAACTTAGGAGAAACTAAAAGTGTAGAATCCCTCACCCAAGGCTACGCCAATGAAAACCTAAAAGTGATCACTGGTCAGGGGGCAGTATTGTATCGGATTTGTAAACAGCAGCCACTTCATTTGTTAGAATACGAGGTGGGTTTGATGGAGGTAATGAAAAAGGCGAATATCAAAACGGCTTTTCCCATTGCAGACAAGCAGGGTGTGTATATTCAAAAAAGTGATGAGGATTTTGTGATGCTTTATGAGTTTAAAACGGGAAAAGAACCTGAATTGAATGCAGGAGTAGCGCATCAAATGGGGATGGAAGTAGGTAAGCTCAGTCAAATCCAATGGTCTGAATCCTTAGAAAAAAAGAATGCCGTCCATATCGACAATTGTCACCAGCTGGTGGCAGCATTTGTGCAAAGTAAAAACCAAATGCTGGAGGTTTTTGGATACTTCTGTGAGCAAACAGAATACCTTACAAAAAAACTTGATTCTTCATTGCCAAAAGGTATCGTACATGGCGATATCTTTCCAAACAATACCATTTTTGAAGGAGAAAACCTGACGGCCATTATAGACTTTGAAGAGGCATGCAGTGATCAGCTTATGTTTGATGTAGGCATGACCATCAATGGTTTTTGCTTTCGCAAAAACTTTTTGATTCCTGAATTGCTACAGGCGTTCTTAGCCGGCTACAATACTCAAAGGAAAATGACAGAAGCAGAATGGCTGGCCTTACCCATTTACATGCAATGGGGCAGCCATGGTATGCTGAGCTGGCACTTGCGAAATGAGCTGATCAATGTACCCAATCAGACACAATATGAACGCGTTTTGGAATTGATGCAACGTACCCAGTGGATGAGATCAAACGAAAAGGAAATAATGGACATGGTTTGCTAACCACAAGAAGACTGCTATGAAATTAGAAAACAATACATACAACATTCAGGGAATTAAGATAGATGAGCTAGCACGTGAATTTGGTACGCCATTGTACGTGTATGATGCGAGTGTGATTCAGGAGCACTTGGATCGCTTTAGGGCTGGTTTTAGTAGTGTAGATCTCAAAGTGAAATATGCCTGTAAGGCCCTCACGAACATGAGTATAATGAAATATCTACTCAAACAAGGGACTGGTCTTGATACAGTTTCACTAGCCGAAATTCAGATGGGAATGACCGTGGGCTTTGAACCTAATGACATGGTATTTACACCCAATTGTGTTGATTTTTCGGAAATCATAGAAGCGGTAGAACTGGGGGTGAAAATCAACATAGAGAATCTTTCCAATCTTGAGAAGTTCGGAAAAAAATATGGTGGAAGTGTGCCAGTCTGTATCAGACTCAATCCACAAATCGCAGCACAGTCCAACAACGAAAAGGTAGACTGGTGGCACAAACAATCTAAGTTTGGTATTTCACTGGATCAAATCGAAAACGTGAAAGCATTGGAAGCAAAATATGGTTTGACGATTGATGGCATACACATTCATTCTAGCTCGGTCATTATGAGTCCAGAGATTTTTATCAATGGAGCAAAAGCTGTTTTCGACATTGCCATGCAGTTTGAGCAACTCGATTTCATCGATTTTGGTGGTGGAATCAAAGTAGATGTGGGCGATGGCAATGAAGTGATAGATGTGCTAGAACTGGGCAAACAACTCGATGTAGAGTTTTCATCGTTCTGCAAAAAATATGGACGAAGGCTCCAACTCTGGTTTGAACCTGGGCGATTTTTAGTAGGCAACGCGGGTTCACTTATCACAACATGTGTTTTGCGCAAACGCAATGGCGGAACGGAGTTCATAGGGGTAGACAGTGGTTTTAACCAACTCATTCGCCCGATGATGTATGGCGCTTATCACGAGATAGTAAATGCATCTAAACCTAATGGATCACAGCAGAAATACACAGTAGTCGGAAACATCTGCGAGATCGACAACTTTGCCGTTGACAGAATGCTTCCAGAGACCCAAGAGGGCGATTTGGTTGTGCTCAAAAGTGCTGGTGCTTATGGGTACAGCATGGCGTCTAATTACAACTCTAGATTTAGGCCAGCAGAGGTATTTATAGTAGGAGGTGAAGCTCATCTCGTTAGAAAGCGCGACAGTTATGAGGATTTGGTAAGAAACCAAATTGTAATTGACTAGTTTTTTCTCTCATACGATCTGATAGGAAAGGATTATTTTATTAAACGTAATAAATACATTTAATAAAATAATCCTTTATCTTACCTGTTAGTCTAATAGGGTAGGAGTAGACGTATCGTTTTTTTAGGTTGGAATGTGTTCAAATTTTAGCTTCAATTTTGAAATAAGCTCAATTTTCATGAGTTTAGCCATCCCCCCAGAACAATTGAAATAAATCTCCCCCCAATTTGAAATATATCTAATCCCATTGCCGGGGTGAATTGGCAAATATTGCGTTGTGTTTAAAATTCTGAAACATCAATTAGGAAAGTATAATGCTGTGCGATTGATTAATGGCTTGACTGAGGAATATTTGGAAGTGCTCCCCGATTTTGGTGCAGGACTCAATGATCTGGTGGTCAAAAATGAAAAAGATCAATTGATATCAGTAATCGACGGTTATCGCTCAGAGGCAGAAATCATTAATGACCATGATACCGCCTTCAAGGGTTCAAAATTATCACCGTTTCCTAATAGAATTCCAGATGGGGTTTATGAGTTTAATGGAAAACGGTATCAACTACCAATCAATGAGGTAGGTGCAAATAATAATTTGCACGCCTTATTACACAATCAGCCTTTTGGGATTTTAGATCAGGAAGAGACTGATACTCGTGCAGTTCTGAAATTGGGATATGACTATAAAGGAAAAGATCAGGGCTACCCTTTTGATTACTCGTTGAAGTTAACATACACCTTCAGTACAGAGGGCATTTCCATTAATACCCAAATAGAAAATTTGTCAGATACATCTATCCCTATGGGAGATGGCTGGCATCCTTATTTCAAATTCGAAGATTTGAACAAAGTGCACATGCAAATGGGATCGGCCTATCGCTTGAGTTCGAATTTTGGAAATAAACTTAACGGACAACATGGCTTTGAGCAATCAAGAGCTATTGATCAGGACACGTTGGACGATTGTTTTCGAGTGAACGGAGAAGAAAATTTTTCTATCCTATTAGAGGATAGAAATAATCGTATAGCACTTAAGATTTGGCAGGAAAGCGCTAAAAACGAATACAAATATTTTCAAATCTATACACCTCCTTCTAGACGAAGTATAGCGATAGAGCCAGTGACATGTCCTCCTAATGCATTCAATACAGAAGAGGGGCTTATCAAATTAGAACCAAAACAAGTGGTGTCAATGACATTTGGCATCAAATACAAACTACTAAATAACTAATATGAATTTTTCAACCTTAGATTTTATCATTTTTGCTGCCTACTGCGCAGTCATTCTTGGTGTGGGTTTATTCGTGTCGCGAGATAAAAAGGGACATGAAAAAAATGCTGAAGATTACTTTTTGGCAGGAAAGTCCCTTCCATGGTGGGCGATAGGTGCCTCTTTGATTGCCGCCAATATATCTGCTGAGCAATTTATAGGCATGTCTGGTTCAGGTTTTGCTCTTGGATTAGCCATAGCTTCTTACGAATGGATGGCAGCTATTACTTTGATTATAGTAGGAAAATATTTTCTTCCAATATTTATCGAAAAAGGCCTGTATACCATTCCTGAGTTTGTCGAAAAAAGATTCAGTACCAATCTTAAAACCATTCTGGCAGTATTCTGGATTGCATTATATGTATTTGTCAACTTGAGTTCTGTGTTGTATCTGGGGTCTCTGGCGCTCGAAACCATCATGGGTATCCCAATGATGTATGGCGTGATTGGATTAGGACTTTTCGCAGCTGCGTATTCGCTGTATGGCGGCCTATCTGCAGTAGCCTGGACAGATGTGATCCAAGTGGTATTCTTGGTGCTTGGAGGATTGGTCACTACGTATTTGGCACTGGATGTAGTTTCAGATGGTCAGGGCGTTATTGCTGGTTTTAATCATTTGCTTGCTGCTGCACCAGATAGTTTCCACATGATTTTGGACGAATCCAATCCTGAATTCAAAAATCTACCAGGGATCTGGGTACTAGTAGGTGGTATGTGGGTAGCCAATATCTACTACTGGGGATTCAACCAGTACATTATCCAAAGAACACTAGCGGCCAAGTCATTAGAAGAATCTCAGAAAGGGATCGCACTAGCCGCTGGTTTGAAATTAATCATTCCTTTTATTGTAGTAATCCCAGGAATTGCAGCTTATGTAATGGTCAACGATCCTGAAATCATGGCTAGATTGGGTGAAGCTGGACAACTGAACTTGCCTGGAGCAGGAGCGTCAGACAAGGCGTATCCCTGGTTGTTGCAATTGTTGCCTGTAGGGCTGAAGGGCGTAGCGTTTGCCGCCTTGACTGCGGCTGTGGTGTCTTCACTGGCTTCTATGTTGAACTCTACCTCTACCATCTTCACAATGGATATCTATAAGCAATACATCAACAAAAATGCTTCTGAAAAGCAGTTGGTGTCTACAGGTAGATTGACTGCTGGAGCGGCTTTAGTGATCGCTTGTATCATGGCTCCATTATTGGGAGGAATAGATCAGGCTTTCCAATTCATTCAAGAATATACAGGAATTGTAAGTCCAGGTATTTTGGCTGTATTTATACTGGGTCTATTTTGGAAGAAGACAACCAATAAAGCAGCTATCTGGGGCGCCATACTATCTGTACCAATTGCCATTGCTTTCAAATTCGTACCGGGTATTCCTTTCATGAATCAAATGGGATTGACGGCCCTGGGTACTATGGTGGTAATTGCTATCATTAGCCAAATGGAGAACAAAGGAGCGGACGATGACAAGGGCATTGATTTGAGTGGGGGCTTGTTCAAAACCAGCCCAACCTTCAATATTGCAGCATTTGCGATTTGTATAATTACCGCAGTGCTTTATGCCATGTTCTGGTAATTGGGAACTAAAAAGAAATGGATTGGTGAAGCCTCTCAGGATTTTTTCTGAGGGGCTTTTTTGTTGCTGAGAGTAACTGTAAAAATTTTATTAGACAATTTTTTCTAACGTTCGTATAAATAGTTCTAAATTAGAATTTATTCAAGCATGGAAAAACTAGCGCATCGCTTAGGTGATATTTTTGGGAGAGGAAGAGTATTCAAATTGATGTTTAACCTCTTTCCTGGGTTTCGTAGAACAGGAGCCCGAATGATTGAAGCGAGTGATGACTTTCACTACACTAAGATCAAATTGCCACTCAATTATAAGACTAGAAATTATGTGGGCACGATCTATGGCGGCTCTATATACAGCTGTGTAGATGGTATTTACATGGTGCAGCTGATCAATATATTAGGGAAGCACTATGTGGTTTGGGATAAGCGTGCTTCTATACGTTTCAGACGACCAGGAAATACAACGCTGTTTGCTGAGTTTTTAATCACAAAGGAATTTATCAGCCAAATCAAATCTGAAATCCAAGAACTGAGAGAAAAGGATTACGTACTAAAAGTAGATTTGGTGGACTCAGAAGGGAAGGTTTATGCAGAAGTAGAAAAGGTACTTTATATATCCACAAAGGAACATTATAAGGAAAAAAGAAGGGTTAAAAAACTGGCTGGAAAAATATGATATAGCCCCAATGGATCAATGCCATTGGGGCTATATTTTTATTTCACTACTGACTCAAGTTCTTCTACTACGTTGTCAGGGTTTTCATTTTTAAACCCAATCAACTCTAGCTTGATTCCCTTGGATTTTGCATTGATTTTAAAATCATCAATCACTTCCAATACATCCCAATGAATGTCTTTATTGCGTGTGGCATCAATGATAACATGTGAATTTTCAGGTATGAGTCCAAATGTTTTAATGAAACCAGCTTTGTTCAAAAAGCTGACATCTTCAGATAAATCTATTTTAATAGGTTCGCCTTCTTTGATCTCATTTGGATCAAAGTGATAAGGCGTCTTGAAGTTGTTCCAAAGAATGAACACCATAGCCACGGCTAGTCCAAGTCCTATGCCAGTAAGCAAATCTGTAAGTACTATGGCTACAATAGTCACTATGTAGGAGTAGAACTGTGAATGTCCAGTTTTATACATGGCCTTGAAAATAGAAGGCTTAACCAATTTATATCCAACTACCAGAAGCACAGCTGCCAAACTCGCTAAGGGGATCAAATTAAGCACATGAGGAATGGCCATCACACAGACTAAAAGCATCACACCATGGAAAAATGCTGAAGCTCTGGTCTTACCTCCAGACTGCACATTGGCAGAAGTTCTTACAATAACTTGCGTCACAGGCAAACCACCAATCAAACCAGAAATTGAATTTCCAATTCCTTGAGCAATTAGTTCTCTATTGGTTGGTGTGATGCGCCTTTCAGGATCCATTTTGTCAGCAGCCTCCACACTCAGTAGAGTTTCGATACTGGCAATAACTGCTATGGTTAGAGCGACAATATATGTTTTCTTATTGGCCAATACAGCAAAATTGGGTGAGGTGAATTGACCAAAGAAATCACTTAAATTGTCATGGACAGGAATACTGACTACGTGATCACCATGCAATGAAAAGTACTCATTTCCTTCAAACAAGAGATTCAACCCTACCCCAGTAGCTACTGCCAACAGTGGACCATTTAAAATTTTGGTAAAACTGAATTTTTTAATGAATGGCTGCTCCCACAAAATAAGAATGGCTAATCCAATGATACTGATCACCATGGCGCCAGGTGTGATGTTTTCCCAAGCATAAAAGAGCTCAGAAAATGTGTTGTGTCCATCTGACTGGATAAAGTCCATGTCGCCTTCAGGATCGGCATCATATCCAAAGGAGTGAGGAATTTGCTTCAAAATAATAATGACACCAATACCTGATAACATGCCCTTGATGACGGAGGAAGGGAGATAATATGCAAAGACACCTGTTTTGAAAACACCAAGTAGTACTTGGAAAATGCCAGCAATGACAACTGCGGCAAGGAAGTTTTCGAAGCTACCCATGTCTCCAATGGCTGTGAGTACAATGACTGCAAGTCCTGCTGCAGGCCCACTCACGCCGAGTTGTGATTTACTGATCAGGGCTACAACTATACCGCCGACTATACCTGCAATAATGCCTGAAAACAATGGCGCTCCAGACGCCAGTGCAATTCCCAAACAAAGTGGAACCGCTACTAAAAATACGACCAAACTGGCCGGCAGATCACTACCCAAGTGATCGAAAAATCCATGATTTCCTGATTTCTTCATGATGCGTAAAAGAATAGACTCATTGAGTCTGATTGAAAAATTGACTTAAAAAGCTTAGGGATAACAAGCAGACCTTAACAGTCCGAAGTCAATTGATCAGGAGGAGGAGTGATTACTGGTAGACAAAGTTCTTGAAGCAGCAATACATTTGACAAATGATTACGCCTGTCTAGGGATTCAAATAAAAGGTTATTAATGTGTGCAAAATCCTGTTGGAATTTTTCTTTTTGCTCAGTAGTTTCCTTTTTTTCTTCGTTGGATTCTTCACCGTCCATATCGGCTTCTTCCATGTTTACCGTCTGTCGTTCTTCAGAGTAGTCCGGGAAAACGGCAGAAAATACGAATGTGATCATCAGTAGCATGATCAGCGCGTTAATCGTATGAGCTGTATTTTTTTTTCGGTCCATTTTCACTTTCTCTAATAGCTGACTCTGAGAATCAAATGCTAAAATCCTGCTTTTTTTACTTATAAACAAGCAAAAGGTTTCATTTGGTCTAAAGTTGAGGTAAGTGAAGGCCAATTGAAAATGTGAATTTTTCGTGAATGCTCTTAGGAAAGAACCAATTTTCAAAAGATGTGTTATGTAAGGAAATATCAGAACAATGTATTTCGATTATAAGGACATCAAATTAAATGCACTGCTTAGGTTAACTGATAATGTAGGTTTGATTGTCGAAGATTCCAGTATGGCCAAAGGTTTGATTCATATCATTTGGAACCAAGGAGCTGAGGTCGTAAGATTTAAGGTGGATGATTCACTCATATCACTTGGTTCGAATGAGATAACTGCCGTCACTTATTTACATAGCATTGAGTTTCAACGTCCATTGCCTCAGCTTACAGTGGTTTCATTTAATCGTGAATTCTATTGTATCAAGGATCATGATCATGAAGTGTCTTGCAATGGGCTTTTGTTCATGGGGTCAAGAGATTTGCCAATCATCACATTAGACGAGAAGACAAAATCGAGCTTGGGGTCTCTGATTCAGGTATTTCAAGATGAGTTTCAAACGAGGGACAATATTCAAGGAGAGATGCTTCAGATGCTGTTGAAACGGCTCATTATCAAATGCACGCGTCTGGCACGTGAGCAAACGTTAGGTGTAGCTGTGGCCAACGAAAATTCAGAGATGATCCGAAAGTTTAATGTTTTGGTAGATGAACATTACAAGTCGTTGAAACAAGTATCTGATTATGCTGATTTGATGCACAAGTCACCTAAAACTTTGTCTAATGTGTTTAAGCTTCATGGAAGTAAATCTCCTCTGCAGATCATTCATGAAAGAATTGTCATTGAGGCCAAAAGACAATTGGTGAAAACAAATAAGAGTGCCAAGGAGATTGCTTATGATTTGGGGTTTGATGACGTATCCGTTTTCAATAAATTGTTTAAAAAATGTATGACTCAGACGCCTGTTGAATATAAAAAGCAGAAAACAGCAGATCGGGAAGAATCGACAATCATTCAGGAATAATCACCTATTACCATGTAGAGCATATCCAGTTTATAGGTTTAGAAATTAAAATTTTAAATCATAAACAAACTAAAAAATGGAAAGCTTTGAAGTGCCCGCAAGAGAAGAAGTATCAGCAAACAATCAAGCGATTTTTGATGACTTGAAAAATAAGGTTGGTTTTGTTCCAAACTTATATGCCACATACACGCACTCAGAAAATGCATTAGCTGATTATCTGACTTTGTCAGGGAGAAAGACCTCTTTGTCAGGAAAGGAAAAAGAAGTAGTAAATCTGGTAGTGAGCGAAGTAAATAATTGTAATTACTGTAAGGCCGCTCATACTGCAATTGGAAAAATGAATGGTTTTTCTGATGACGAGATTCTTGAAATTAGAAGTGGAGAAGTATCGTTTGATTCGAAATTGGACGCGTTGGCCAAATATGTAAAAAGTGCTGTTGTCAATAGAAGCAAGCCAGAACAATCGGCCATTGATGCTTTTTTCAGTGTTGGATACACGAAGGAAAATTTGGTAGATACGGTTTTACTTATTGGGGACAAGACGATTAGCAATTTCTTGCATGGATCAACACAGATTCCTGTAGACTTCCCAGCAGTTCAGGAACTTGAAGCAGCTACTTTGTAAAAAATAAGGTGAGTTGAGTAGTGAGACATCCCACAGGTTTAGGCTTGTGGGATTTTTGTTTTCACTGATAGGAGGGTTTGACAACCAATATTTCTCAAGTGAATAAGGCACATTTAGCGAAAGCGATTACTTTTGAGGCTTTAAGAAAATCTAACGAGATAGAAATCAAATCAAACATGGGTTTATTACAAGGAAAAACAGCTTTGGTGACAGGTGCTTCTAAAGGTATCGGACGTGCCATAGCGATGAAATATGCCGAACAAGGCGCTAATGTTGCATTCACTTACTTGTCTAGTGTAGAAAAAGGTGAGGCATTAGAAAAAGAATTGGAGGCCAAAGGTGTAAAAGCCAAAGGATACCGTTCGGATGCTTCAGACTATGCTGCAGCTGAGGAGCTGATCAACAACGTGGTAACTGATTTTGGGAGCTTGGATGTATTGATCAATAATGCCGGGATCACTAAGGACAACCTATTGATGAGAATGACAGTAGAAATGTGGGATGACGTGATCAACGTGAACCTGAAGTCTTGTTTCAATACCGTGAAGGCAGCTACTCGTACTTTCATGAAGCAGAAAGCTGGATCAATTATCAACATCACGTCCGTAGTAGGAGTAAAAGGAAATGCAGGACAAGCCAACTATGCTGCATCCAAAGCGGGTATTATTGGTTTTACCAAATCTGTGGCTTTAGAACTTGGGTCTAGAAATATCAGATGTAATGCTGTGGCTCCAGGGTTTATCGAAACAGATATGACTGATGCTTTGGACGAGAAGACGGTACAAGGCTGGAGAGATGCCATCCCAATGAAGCGTGGTGGGCAGCCTGAGGAAGTGGCAGACTGCTGTGTATTTTTAGGTGGAGACCAGTCGACATACATTTCGGGTCAGGTGATCCAGGTGGATGGTGCCATGTTGACTTAATAGAATTTTTTGCAGTCGGATCACCCGGCGATAGTCCGGGTGATCCGACTGTTTCAAGCGCTGCTTCTGTTACCTGCAAGCCGCATGAGATAGCCCTGATAAACAGGGCTATGACGATGGAATATATTTAATAAAGCCAACCCCCTTTTCTTTTCCCCTCCCAATCATTATCTTCATTTTTTCGTACAATCACTTTCCATCATAAGCTGATATTTTGCCAGAAATAACCTTTGAACAACCCATTTGGTATGTGCCGCTTTGCTTGCTTTTGGCTGCAGGCATTTCCTATTTGGTTTACACCAAAAAAGCGCCTTGGAATCGTGCAACCAACTGGCTGCTGAATGGATTGAGATTTCTACTGATTTTTGTATTGTTGATTTTGCTACTTAATCCATTGCTCAATCAAATGGTCAATGAAGTAGAACGGCCTTCTTTTGTCATTGCCATGGACAATTCCACGTCAATGATTCAGGGATTGGATACTGCCGTACAGCAAAAATTGGTGGCGGATGTAAGTGAACTGAAAACCAAACTAGAGGCCAAAAATTATGAGGTGTTCGTTCATACACTTGACGGTAAGCCTGCCGATATAAGTCAAATCTCATTTGACCAGAAAATCACAAATTTGGATCGCTGGCTACGGGATGTTCAGTCGAGCTATGAGGGCAAAAATCTTGGAGGTGTTTATTTGATCTCTGATGGTAAATACAACCAAGGCACATCTCCCGCTTTTTTTCCCTACAACTATCCTGTGTATGCGATTGGAGTGGGGGATACACTGCAAAAACAGGATTTGGTATTGCAAAATGTATTGTACAACAAGATTGCCTATCAAGGCAATAAGTTTCCAGTAGTGGCTGAGCTGGTCAATCATGGGTTTGCAGGCAAGGAAACTCTGCTAGAAGTCAGAGGCAATGGGAAAGTACTCGCATCGCAAAGTGTAAAGTTGAATAGCAATGAGGGACTTACCCGTGTGGAGCTAGAAGTGGATGCAGGTGAGAGTGGCATGCAGCAGTTGGATCTGAGATTGAAAGTGATGACAGGGGAGTCCGTGGCATCCAATAATTTCAGAAGGATCTTTGTGGATGTAGTAGATGGCAAACAGAAAATCCTTTTGGTAGCGCCCACACCACATCCAGATATCAAAACTTTGGCGGCTGTAATAGAAAAGAATCAAAACTATGAATTGACCACTTATATTCCTGGAATCAATGAATTGAAGGAAGATAAATACGATTTGGTTATTTCTCATCAGGCCTACAGTAGATATAAACTTGCCAATGAAACTGTGCAAAGACAAAGAGAAGCAGGGGTACCATGTTTGCTGATCTTTGGAAGTAGATCTAATATCCTGATGGCCAGCAGAACAGAAGAATTATTCACATTCAGTCAGAAGGGAGCCAAACGAGATATGGTTTTTGGTGCCTTGAATGATGATTTCGATTTGTTCTCCTTGAGGGAAGATGCACGAGAAAACTTCAGTAGTTTTCCACCAGTGAGCGTGCCTTATGGTGAAGCAACTGTGCCAGCCAATGCTAAGGTGCTTATGTATCAAAGAGTAGGAAGTATCCAGACGGACAAGCCTCTATTGTATCTAATGGAGCAGAACGGCCAAAAGTCCGCCTATCTTCTGGCGGATGGCATTTGGAAATGGCGCATGCAAGAGTTTGCAACCACAGACGCTTCGGATTCTTTTGATGATTTGTTTCTCAAGATGATTCAATATCTGAGTACCAAGGTGGATAAAAGGAAGTTTAAATTCTATCCAGAGAGCAATACTTATTTTGAAAATCAGACTGTGAAGTTCCACGCCGAAATATATAATCAGATCTATGAGCGAGTCTATGGCGAACAAGTGCAGGTGGTCGTGTCTAATGCAGATGATTTTATCAAAGAATACAACTTCACGCCAAGCTCGGCCTATTCCAGACTAGAGGCTTCCAATTTCGAACCAGGGCTTTACAATTATCAGGCAAAAGTCACCCTCAATGGTAAAAAAGAAACGGTCTATGGCAAATTCTCTGTGAAAGAACTCCAACTGGAAGAGCTAGATCAAGTGGCTGACTTCAACTTGCTCCGCCAGCTGGCCTACAATACAGAAGGTAAGTTCTACGCTGACATGCAAACACCTTCAGCTGACATCAACAACTTCCAGCTCAAAGGCATTATCCATTCTCAGGAAGACATCTTCCCCATCATCCACCTCAAATGGATTTTGTTTATTCTCCTGACTTTGGTATCAATCGAGTGGTTTACTCGGAAGTATAATGGGGGGTATTAATTTAAACTTGTTAATGAGATAAATTGAGATGAAATAGTAAATTGTTAATCTTTACCTTCAGTGTACTTTTTTTAAACTGCGATCCAAAAAGTAGTGGTGAAAAATCAACGCAAATTGGTAAAGAAGAACAGCCAGCCGAGCTTCCATCTGAATTAATTGAGACGGATACAAAAAAGATTGAAAAAAGAGAACAAGTTGAAGTTGAAAATGTATTGACAGATACAACATTCAACAGACTCTATTCATTACTGATTGAATTGAATCAAACGAATAATGATAAACTTCTCAATTCCATTAATGTTGAATTTGACAAATATCTGAATTTAGAAAGGAAGCAAATGGATACTTTTAGGTTTGATGAACGCTTTTGGAATTTTGCAGGATATCCATTTTTTAATTCATTAAAGAAGGCTAATACAGAAAACTTGAACTTCAATATTTTTGAGTTTGTTCTCAAAATCAGCCCGTATTATGATGCAACCGGAGAAGTTGAGCAAGGTCTTACTGGACTGTGGGCTGAAATTGCTTATTTGAAAACAGAAGATTTCCTGAAATATATTGAACCAATGGACTCGACCACTCGAATGAAGGTTTTGCTAGAACCGTGGTGGTGGGAAATTCCAAAGGATTCATTAATGATCAAATTGGAAGACGATCAGCTAAAACAAGATTTTCAATATGTATTTACGGTAAGCGGTTAAAATACTCAGTTAAATACCAGTTATACAGTAACATTTCTCGCCATTGTAAGTCATGTGAGAAACAATAATCCATAGTCAAGCGATTCTGCATCGTATTTCAATAGGATTTCTCACTTCACCTCCCTGTTGGTCGATTCGTTCGAAATGACAATAAAAGTTCGAACATCAATATAATGTGTCATCTCGACGACAGGAGAGATCTTAACGTCATTAAGTGAGTGAACAAAAAAAGAGCGCAGGATTCACAATCCCGCGCTCTTTTATGAAGGTAGAGTATTATTTATTCCTCTTCTTTCTTCTCCTTCTTAGAAGGAGATTTTTTCTTCTTTACCGTGATGGTTAAGACCTCGTCTTTGGCTTTGTGATCCGCTACTAAAGTTTCTCCTTCAGCTACTTCGCCTTTTAGGATTTCTTCTGCAATAGGATCTTCCAAATATTTTTGGATGGCTCTATTGAGTGGTCTTGCACCATATTGAGAGTCATAGCCCTTTTCCGATAAGAAGTCTTTGGCTTTATCCGTCAATTCAATGTTGTATCCCAAGTCGATGATTCGCTCCAGCAATTTGTCCAAAGTGATATCAATGATTTTGTGGATATGCTCTCTTTCCAGAGAATTGAAAGTAATCACATCATCCAGTCTGTTCAAGAACTCAGGACTGAAAGTCTTCTTCAAGGCACTTTGGATGGTTGATTTCATCACTTCATCCAAGTTGTTTTGTTTGTTCTTGTTCATGAAACCGATACCAGCACCAAAATCTTTCAGATCGCGTACGCCAATATTCGAAGTCATAATTATGATCGTATTTCTGAAATCTACTTTTCGTCCCAAACCATCAGTCAAGATACCATCGTCAAGCACCTGCAACAAGATGTTGAATACATCTGGGTGAGCTTTTTCGATTTCATCCAATAGTACCACACTATAAGGCTTTCTTCTAACCTTCTCAGTCAGCTGACCACCTTCTTCGTACCCTACGTACCCTGGAGGTGCTCCCACAAGTCTCGATACAGAGAATTTCTCCATATACTCACTCATGTCGATTCTTACAAGGGCATCATCTTTATCAAATAGGTACTGAGAAAGTACTTTCGCCAATTCAGTTTTACCTACACCAGTAGGGCCTAAGAATACAAATGAACCAATCGGCTTCTTCGGATCTTTCAAACCTACTCTGGTTCTTTGGATCGCTTTTGCAAGCTTGTCGATCACTTCGTCCTGACCAATGATCTTTTTCTTGAGATCATCTTTCATGCCCAGCAATTTGTTGCTCTCTTTCTGAGCGACACGCTTGGCAGGTACACCAGTCATCATGGCGATTACTTCCGCCACACTGTCTTCATCTACAGTGAATCGCTGAGATTTAGTCTCTTCTTCCCATTTCGCTTTAGCTGTTTCCAACTGCTCGATGAGCTTCTTCTCTTTGTCACGAAGCTGTGCAGCTTCTTCATATTTCTGGCTTTTCACTACCTGATTCTTTTGCACCTTGATGTCTTCAATTGACTCTTCAAGACTTACAATTTCATCAGGTACATAAATATTGTTGATATGAACCCTAGATCCAGCCTCATCCATCACGTCTATGGCCTTGTCTGGTAAAAACCTGTCGCTGATGTAACGGTCAGATAAATTCACACAAGCATCAATGGCCTCTTCTGTGTAGTTCACATTGTGATGGCTTTCGTACTTGTCTTTGATATTATTGAGGATTTGTTTGGTCTCATCCACTGTGGTGGCATCTACCATCACAATCTGGAATCTACGAGCCAAGGCGCCATCTTTTTCTATGTATTGTCTGTATTCATCCAGAGTTGTGGCTCCGATACATTGGATTTCTCCACGGGCTAAGGCTGGCTTAAACATATTGGAAGCATCCAAAGAGCCAGAAGCTCCTCCAGCCCCTACAATCGTGTGCAATTCGTCAATGAAAAGGATCACTTCAGGAGATTTTTCAATCTCGTTCATGACTGCTTTCATTCTTTCTTCGAACTGACCTCTATATTTTGTACCTGCAACCAAAGAGGCTAGGTCAAGTGTGACCACTCTTTTGCCAAATAGCACACGAGATACTTTCTTCTGAATGATACGAAGGGCCAAGCCTTCTGCGATAGCAGTTTTACCTACACCTGGTTCACCAATCAGAATTGGATTGTTTTTCTTTCTTCTGCTGAGGACTTGAGCCACACGCTCTATTTCTTTGTCTCGACCTACGATAGGATCCAACGCATCCTCCTCTGCCATTTTGGTTAAGTCACGGCCAAAATTGTCCAACACAGGCGTTCTTGACTTGTCTCCTCCTTTGGCGGATTCTTTGCTAGATGATGATCCGCCACCTGCGCCACTGCCTGATCCAAAGAGTCGGGAAGAATCTTCATCAGGCTCGTCAGTATCGGATGATCCCATAGGGTGCTCCGTTTGGTATTCGAGTAGCTCCTTTACTACGTCGTAGGCTACATCAAATTTGTCAAGAATCTGAGTGCCTATATTATCTTCATCTCTCAAAATAGAAAGCAACAAATGCTCAGTGCCAATCAAGTGACTCTTGAAAATTTTAGCTTCTAGGTAGGTGATTTTTAAAACCTTTTCTGATTGACGGGTCAGCGGAATATTGGCTAAGTTCTTCACATTGTTCGTGGCCGAACCTTTAGTAGCTTTTTCTATTGAAGCTCTGAGTTCGTCCAAAGACACGCCAAGCTTTTTTAATAAGCTCACAGCGACTCCTTCTCCTTCACGGATCATCCCCAATATCAGATGCTCAGTTCCGATATAATCATGACCCAGTCTCAACGCTTCTTCTCTGCTCAGCGAAATGACTTCCTTTACCCTATTTGAAAACTTTGCTTCCATACGCTACTTTGTGTGTAGTAAAAATAAATTTTAATCTTCTAAAATCTAAACATTAACCCAAAAACGAAATAATTAATTGAATCGTTTCCCGACTTTAGAATTTACAAGTATTTGTCCGCATCTGGCCCAACACAGCTGAGCAAATCCAGAATGCTGAGGTTAGTAGCAAATTTGCTACCAAACAGTTGTTGATACGGGATAGGGGTGAAATACTCTCTGCAAATATAATCTGATTTCGGGTGGATTACCGAACGAATGTCTTCCGTTTCGTCGAATGGCCCTTTTTCATAGGTGGATGTGTATTTTATCTCGGTGTCAATATTGAGGACTTTGAGACAGAATGTCAGCACTTCATTGTTTAGCCCTAGAAGTGTCTCATGCTTTTTGTATAAAATTTTATGGAGATAGGGCTCATAATATTCAAAAAATGGTGATTTGTTGTAGGCCGAAATAATAGCTCGCCAATGATTATTAAGCCATTTTTGTCCATAGTCTATTTTAATTTCGTCCATGGGAATATTTTTATTTCCACCAATCATTGGAATGGCTAGAGGGAGCACTCGATTCGCATCCAAAATGTAGCAGCGATTTCGGTAAGTCTGTTTGACAAAATGCTCTTTGGTTTCAATCCAAACTTCCTTTCGATTTTTGATCACGCTAAAATATTCCAGACATGGAAAGTACTGACTCTCTATCAACGTTCTCATAGATATTCACTCAAGTCACCAAGGCCTTCTCTTATCAATTCAGGTTCGTCAGAAGTGCAATCAACCACGGTACTGGCTACTACCTCTCCATAGCCTCCATCAATCACAATATCCACCAACCCGTCGTACTTTTCATAAATCAGTTCTGGATCTGTTGAATATTCCAAGATATCATCATCGTCGTGAATGGAAGTGGTGATGATTGGGTTACCCAACATCCGAACAATCTCTCTTGGTATATTGTTATTGGGCACGCGGATACCAACTGTTTTCTTAGAAGCATTTAAAAGCTTTGGTACTTTATTACTGGCATTCAATATGAAAGTAAATGGGCCAGGCAAGGCCTTTTTCATCAATTTGAATACAGGGTTGGGAAGTGACTTGGTGTATTCCGAAATGTGGCTCAGATCATAACAGATGAAAGAAAAATTTGTTTTTCCTTTCATCTGCTTTAGTCTTCTGATTTTATCTATGGCTTTGGTGTTAAAAATACTGCAACCCATGCCATAGACTGTATCCGTAGGATAAATGATCACACCTCCATTTTCCAATGTCTTGACAATGGTACTTATTTTTTGAGGATCAGGGTTTTCCTCGTAGAGTTTTATAAAAGCTGTCTCCATGATTTCGAGGCTAAAATTAAAACAATTGTATGAGAATGAGGCCCGAAGTCGGAAGTCCAGAGATTGAAAAAAACTTCTGACTTCAGTCTTCCGACATAATTGTTGACTTCTATTACTTTTGCCGCCAATGGATAAAAAGAAAATAGTAATGGGTTCTGCAATCGTGGCTTTTTCCATGATGCTTTCCTCTTTTGGTTTTTACTTCTGGCAAATGATCTATTCTCCCAATTTTTTGGTGGAACAAGACCCAAAACCTCTCATGATTCGTACAGGATCAACTTTCAAAGAAGTGCAAAATCAATTGTATAATGGCAGATATGTGAATGACCTGGTGTCGTTTAGCTTCTTGTCTAAAATGATGGACTATGATAAGCTTGTCAAGCCAGGGTTGTACCTTATAGAGCCAGGGATGACCAACGTACAAGTAATCAGAATGCTCAGATCGGGAGATCAGACGGAGGTCAATGTCACATTTAACAATGCTCGATTGCTGTCTGATTTGCCAGAGAAGCTTACCAGAAATCTTGAAATCACAGAGGAGCAATTGGCGAATCTTATTCTCAATGATTCCATTCAACAATCACTGGGGTTTGATAGTTTGAATTTTATAGGAATGTTTATTCCAAATACCTACAAAATGTGGTGGAACACCACGCCAGACAACTTGTTGAGCAGGCTCAAAAAAGAGTATGACAAATTTTGGCATGCGGAACGTTTAGCGAAAGCAAAGGAGATGGGACTTACCCCTAAAGAGGTTTCTGTATTGGCTTCCATAGTGCAGGCCGAAACTATTCAAAGTGATGAGTTAAAAGTGGTGGCTGGACTTTATTACAATAGGATACGCAGAGGCATTCCATTGATGGCTGATCCGACCTTGGTATTTGCAAGTAGGGATTTTGAGATTCGTCGGGTTTTGAACAAGCACAAAACAATCGATTCTCCTTACAATACTTATATAAATGCTGGCCTGCCTCCCGGGCCTATCAACATGCCTCATATCAATTCATTGGATGCCGTTTTGAATTATGACAAACACAAGTATTTGTACATGTGTGCTAAAGAAGATTTTTCGGGAAGACACAACTTTGCTACTAATCTGATTGACCATAATCGCAATGCTGAGAAATTTCAAAGAGCAATGAATAAGGCTGGGATTTATAAGTAAGCACTATTTGATTGTTGTTGTCATTTCGAACGAATGTGAAAAATCTTGTCTGCGGATGATAGAATGTAAAGATTTCTCATCTTGTCGAAAAGACATAAAATGTTAATAGTATGAAAGAACACTCCTTTTTCAATGACGTCTACGAAGTGGTTAAACTCATTCCGAAAGGTAGAGTAACCAACTATGGCGCGATTGGAAAATACCTGGGCTCAGGCCTCAGCGCCAGAATGGTAGGTTGGGCCATGAATGCCGCTCATGGTCAGTCAGATGTGCCAGCCCACCGTGTGGTGAATAGTCAAGGTCTTTTAACTGGTAAGATGCATTTTGCAACCCCAAATGCCATGCAGGAAATGTTGGAAGCTGAAGGTTTGACTGTTGTCAAGGACAAAATCCAAAACTTCAAAGAGCACTTCTGGGATCCGGCTGTGGAGCTGGAATTATGATTTTTTAGTCAGTCCCCATAGGCCAACAAAAGTTAATAAACCATTCAGTAGTAACAATTCAAACCCGAATTTGTAACCGCGAAGCCATTCCACCGAATTTTCATTGATCAAATAAGTGAAAATTGGGGCTGCTATGCAAACCAAAGGAACCCACTGATCTTTCACCTGCTTCTTGGTGAATAGCCCAAAAGCATACAGCCCAAGCAAAGGGCCATAAGTATAGCCCGCTACTCTAAATACTGAGTTGATGACACTGTCGTCATTGATGGCTTGAAAAATTAGGATCACAAGAAAGATCAGAGCAGAAAAGCCAAAGTGAACCATCATTCGCTTTTTACTGTCACTTTTGCTTGGGTCCTTATCTAAGAAATCAATATAGAAGGACGTAGTGAGTGCAGTTAGTGCGGAATCGGCACTAGAATAAGCGGCTGCTGTCACACCTAAAAGAAATACAACACCACCTAAAACACCAAAATGGTTCATGGCCAAATATGGGAAAAGAGCGTCTGTTGTCTGTGTCAAATCAATTTGATTGACTGAAACAAAATGATAAAGGAGAACACCTAGTGAAAGGAATAGCAGATTGGCAAAAATCAAAATGACACTAAACCAAAACACATTCTTCTGAGCATCTTTCAAAGATCGGCAAGTCAAATTCTTCTGCATCATATCCTGATCCAGCCCAGTCATAACAATCGCAATAAATGCACCAGCAAAAAACTGTTTGAAGAAGTTTCTAGGTGCCTGCCACTTCCAAACGAACGTGTCAGATAAATCACTTGATTGTATGACTTGAATCAATCCATCAAAAGAGAGATTAAGCTGATTGCCAATGATGCTAATACTAATGCCCACAGCCAGTAGCATAAACAAGGTCTGCAATGTGTCTGTCCAAACAATAGTTTTAATTCCTCCTTTGAAGGTATACAACCAAATCAAAGCAATGGTAACAAAAACTGAAACTGAAAATGGAATATTGAATGCGTCAAAAAATGCGATTTGAAGTACTGTTGCTACTAAAAACAATCGGAAGGAAGCTCCAATAACTCTAGAGACCAAAAAGAAGAAAGCCCCGGTTTTATAGGCATTTCGTCCGAACCTGGAATCCAAATATTGATAGATGGACACCAAGTTCATTTTGTAGTACAAGGGGAGTAGTACAGTGGCGATTACCCAATAGCCCAAAAGATAGCCGATCACCATTTGGAAGTAAGCCCAATGGCTGTTGCCCACCTCTCCAGGTACCGAGATAAAAGTGACTCCAGAGAGGGAAGCACCAATCATGCCGAAGGCAACCAAATACCAAGGCGACTGTCTATTAGCTGTGAAAAATGATTCAGCGTCTGAATTTTTAGAAGTAAAATGAGCAATGGTCATCAGGAGGATGAAATATCCAGCAATGACAGAAAACACCAATAGTGGACTCATGGGCAAGCTTTTGATTTTTATGGAGACAAACATACTGATTCTTGTCATAGGAAGTAATGCATGCATTTCAGACGATCTTCAGTTTATTGAATTAAATTGCGAGTTGGTTTGCCGGAGTGGCATAACCTAAAGGAGAAAAAAGATAGAATTGAGCATACAATGGCAGAAGTAACTAATATATATTTCAATAATGAAGATCCACATTGTAAGGAATTTGCGAAGGTGTTGAATGGAAGGGTGAACGAATACTTTAAGACCAAGGGCATCTCAAAATACGGGAATGGAGAAATGTACTTCAAGACGGTTTTCATGCTGACTTTGTTTTTTGCACCTTTTGCTGCTATTATTTATTTCGAACCTGTTTGGTGGATGGCTTTAGGCTTGGCTATTTTGATGGGTCTCGGCATGGCAGGCATTGGTCTTGGAATCATGCATGATGGCAATCATGGTTCTTATTCCAAGCACAAATGGGTGAATAATCTGATGGGTTACACGCTCAACCTGGTAGGTGCCAATGCTATGAATTGGAAGATTCAACACAATGTGAAACACCATACCTACACCAATATTGAAGACCACGACGAAGACATTGAACCTAAAGCTATTCTTAGATTCTCTCCAGCTACACCACTAAAAAAAGTACATAAATACCAATACTTGTATGTTTGGTTTTTCTACTCTCTTGGGACCTTTTTCTGGGTGACTATCAAGGATTTTGCCAAAATAACAAGATATAATAAAGAAGGCATTCTGCACAAAAATGTAAGCAGTGTGGCGAAAGAATACGCCATTTTGATCATAACTAAAATCGTCTATTTCTCATGGGTGATTGGTATTCCAGTGTTGTTCACTTCGTATTCAGGAGGTGAGATTTTCTTAGGTTATTTCATCATGCACTTGGCGGCCGGATTGGGTGTGGGCGTGATCTTTCAGCCAGCACACTTGCTGCCTGAAGTAGAGTATCCTGAGCCTGACGAAAATGGCAAAATGAAGTATTCTCGTTTTGTGCACCAGCTATACACTTCTGTCAATTTTGCCAACGGAAGTAAATTGGTGACCTGGTATGGTGGAGGTTTGAATTTTCAGGTAGAACATCATTTGTTTCCACATATATGTCATGTACACTATGTGAATCTTGCACCTATTGTAAAGGCGACGGCAGCTGAGTTCGACATCCCATATCACGCGAAAAAGGGTTTCTTTGAGACCATGAGTGAGCATACCAAAATGCTCAAGTGGCTTGGTACTCCAGACAGTCAATTGACCAAAGCCTAAATTACCCTATTTTTCATACCAAAAAGGAATGGTAGCAAACCATTCATGTTGTGGTGTTTTGGCTGAGTCCAGTTGGATTTTTTCAATCTTCAGGACATTTTCCCCCTTGAGGAAATTATCTGTAGGGATGTTTGTAATGATGCCCTTCTGATGCTTAGCAGGGTGCGTGTAAAAACGATAGGTCAAGTCATCATACACTGAATCATTAACGGAAAGTTGATAAATGGCACTCAGACAGCTAAGGAGTTGCTCAAAGTCTTCGTCATCATAGCGCTGGTTGCCAATATTCAAATTACCATTTTCAAATGTGGTCTTAAATCTCCAATTGAGACCATCATCTTTAATTGGAGTAAAGCCCTCACAAAATTCACTAATACGAGGGTTGTCTACCGCATCATATCTTAAAAATACCCTGAAATAAGGTTTGTCTATATAGTCCGAGGGGATGCTCGCCTGATTCACATAATCATCCAACGGTCTCTGATCGTCATAATAATTAGCAGAAATAGCCAGGTCATTGAGTTTTTCTGGATAATACTGATGTTGGTCGAATTTAAAAATCAAAGTAAAAAACAACAGACACCCTGCCAATGCGTAGATCCATCGAATTCTCTTTTTTGAGAACTTACTGATCATATAGTAGTAGATACTCCTGCTCAATACAGATAGTGTGATGAAGTTATAGAGCTTATAAAAGGGGTAATATACTCTTGCAAACCACTTTATTTTCTTGAAGAATCCAAGCGTTAAATAATCGATCATATAGATCAAACCTGTCAAAAGGACAACAGGAAATACGATAAGCGCTGTCACTGTTATGGCAGGATCAAGCCACTCTGGAGTTAGATCAGCAACAAGGTTGAGTACCACGGCGATTAGTCCAAAAAAGAGCAAGTACATACCAAAAGCCAATAAAATGGATATTACTAAAAAAGCAAAGGCAAAAATGACACTGCATATCTCATCAAGCTTGATGACTAATTGATCCAGGCTGATGACGTTCTTCTTTAATTTTTCAGTAAAAAATTCGTTGTATTTGAGATCGGTAAAATTAATTTTGGACTGTACTGAGCGAAGACCAATAGTGCCAATCCAAAAGCCTCTGAGCATGAGATGTGTAATCAGACAAATGGTGAGTGCCTGAAGGGATTTGAAAAGTAGCCCTATAAACAAATAAAGCATGCTCAGCGCGCCCGATCGAAAACTGTACTGGTATTCCAGATCAGTAATAAAATCATCAAATGAAATAGTGGCTTGGATTAATAAAAATATGGTGAAAGCAGATACCAGCAACTCCAGTTGCCAACTTTCCCGTTCGAGTTTATTCAGCCAATCACTGATCTGGTCTTTGGTCTTGTCGCTCATTTAGATTTTTGGTTTGTCTAAATTTAGTAGAAGTGCTACTTTTTTAATGTCTATTTGGTGACTAAACATTAAATCAAAGCTGAATTAATGTGTGATAACATTAAAATACACAAAAACTCCTTCCTGGAGAAGGAGGTTGAGGATTGATGCCTTGCAATCAGTCAGAAGACCGTCCAAATGCCTGCTCCAAATCAGCAATAATATCTTCAATGTGCTCTAGTCCAGCTGAAATCCTGATCAGATTAGGAGCAATACCAGTGGCTGCCCTTTCTTCGTCCGTCAGTCGTGCATGTGTAGTAGACGCTGGATGAGTCACAATTGTACGGGTATCACCAAGGTTGGCCGTCAGGCTGCACATCTCAATGCTGTTAAGAAACTGTCTACCTCTTTCTACACCTCCTTTGATACCAAAGCAAACCATACCACCACCACTTCTCATTTGCTTCTTAGCAATTTCGTGCTGTGGGTGAGACGGTAAGAACGGGTAACGTACCCATTCCACATGTTCGTTGGCCTCTAGCCATTCGGCTAATTTCAAAGCATTTTCCCCATGTTTTTCCATACGAACGGCGAGTGTCTCTAAACTTTTAGAGAGTACCCAGGCGTTGAAGGGGGAAAGGGCTGGTCCAGTACTTCGGCTGAACGTATAAATTTCTTTAATCAAGTCAGCTCGGCCCACAATCATTCCGCCCATCACACGTCCTTGCCCATCCAGATATTTAGTGGCAGAGTGAATCACCAAATCTGCACCATATTCGACAGGTTGTTGCAAATAGGGTGTAGCAAAGCAATTGTCTACAATGAGGATCAGATTATTCTTTTTGGCGAAAGCCCCAGCAAACTCCAAATCAATCAGTTCAATGCCAGGATTGGTTGGGGTTTCTATAAAAAGCACTTTAGAATTCGGCTGAACCTTTTCCTGCCAGTTGTCAGTATCATCCAAATCCAGATAGGTACTCTCTATTTTGTACTTAGGCAGGAATTTGGTGATGACCGAGTGAGAAGATCCAAAAATAGATCGACAAGAGAGTAAATGATCTCCTGCATTCAATAGGGTAGCAAACGTAGAAAAAACGGCTGCCATGCCTGTGGCTGTAGCATAGCCTGCTTCTGCCCCTTCTAGCGCACACATCTTGTCTATGAATTCTGTGGTATTAGGGTTGGTGAATCTGCTGTAGGTATTGCGGTCTATTTCTTCTGCAAAAGTGGCTCGCATTTCTTCCGCATCGTCAAACACAAAACTCGACGTGAGGTACATAGGTGAAGCGTGTTCCTTCTCATGTGTTGTTTTGATTTGGGTTCTGATGGCATTGGTTTCGAAATGTTTGTACTTTTTCATAGAAAGCCCTTCAATAATTCTAACAGTTTTTTGCAAATATGTGAAGTTCATATCTAAAATGGATTCTAACCGTGAACTATTATGGTACATTTATTAGGTTTGCGCCTTCAAATTTTCGATGAATCAGAAAGCCCTAACATACGAGCATAATGAGCCTTTCCATTTGGAAAGAGGAGGTGTATTGCCCAAGCTCGAAATTGCCTATCACACTTTTGGTCAGCTCAATGCTGACAAAAACAATGTGGTGTGGGTTTTTCATGCCCTGACGGCGAATTCGGAAGCTATGGATTGGTGGAAAGGGTTGTTTGAAAAAGACTCTGCAATCAATCCAGACAAGCACTTTATTGTTTGTGCCAATATCTTGGGATCACCCTATGGTACCAGTAGCCCAATGTCTGTCAATCCAGAAACGGGTCAAGCCTATCACAGCACCTTCCCATTGATTACCATTCGTGATATGGTGGAAGCACATAAACTACTTCGTGATCATTTGGGGATTGAAAAAATTGCCATAGGTCTAGGAGGCTCGATGGGTGGATTTCAAACTTATGAATGGGCGGTACAAGAGCCAGATACTTTTGAAAAATTGATCCTGGTGGCTACAGCTCCTAAAGAATCGCCATGGAGAGTATCTGTGCACGCAGCGCAAAGATTGGCCATAGAAGCTGACCCTACTTGGAGAGATAATGATCCCGAGGCTGGAGCGGCTGGAGTGGCAGCTTCACGAGCCATAGGCATGCTTTCTTATCGTAATCATGAAATATTCGAAAAGACACAGAACGACGACGAATCCAAAGTAGACGACTTCAAAGCAGATTCTTACATCCGCTATCAAGGGTCTAAATTGGCCAATCGTGGATTTAGCGGGTTCCTATTGTGGAGCTTGACCAAAGCCCTGGATAGTCATGATCTCAGCAGGGGGCGAGGTACGCTCATTGAAGTATTGGAAGGTATCAGAATTCCAATTTTACAAATAGGTATTACCTCAGATTTATTATTCCCTATCCAAGAGCAACGCAGAGTAGCCGATCATTTGGCTAATGTACAGTACAGAGAGATCGAATCATTATTTGGTCATGACGGGTTCTTGACAGAGACAGAGAAGATCAATGAGTTGATTGGTGGGTTTATTTCGTAAAATCCCAATAATTCTTTTAGTGCAACCCTAACAGGGTTGGAAACCCTGTTAGGGTTATGTGGATTGTTAATCTTTCCCTTTTCATCTTATCTTCGTGTGACAAAAGTTACAAACCAATCATTGTGACTGGCGTACATTTGCAACAAGAAACCCAAATTAGTATTGGCAATGAAAATAGAACAGATATATACTGGTTGTCTCGCACAAGGCGCCTATTACATACAAAGTGAAAATGAAGCGGTCATTATCGACCCGTTGAGAGAAGTGGATTCGTATGTAGAAAAGGCCAAGGAAAATGGTGCAACCATCAAATACATTTTTGAAACACACTTTCACGCGGATTTTGTCTCTGGTCATGTAGATCTAGCAAAAAAGACAGGAGCCAAAATTGTTTTTGGCCCGACGGCTACTACAGCATTTGATAGTCATATTGGAACTGATGGAGAAATTTTCGAAATAGGTAAAATCAAAATCAAATTGTTGCACACGCCTGGTCATACCATGGAAAGCAGTACCTTTTTATTGATTGACGAAGAAGGAAAAGAGCAAGCGATTTTCTCTGGAGACACCTTGTTTATAGGTGATGTAGGCAGACCTGATTTGGCTGTTAAGTCAGATTTGACTGAAGAGGATTTAGCTGGTCATTTGTTTGATAGTCTTCGAAACAAAATCATGACTTTGCCTGATGATGTGGTGGTTTATCCAGCACATGGAGCAGGTTCTGCTTGTGGCAAACACATGTCGTCTGAGACTTGGGATACATTAGCCAATCAGAAAAAAACCAATTACGCCTTGAGAGTAGACATGACCAGAGTGGAGTTTATCAAAGAGGTCACTGAAGGTATCATGCCTCCACCACAATACTTTGCAAAAAATGCCATGATGAATAAATCTGGCTATGAAAGTATTGACAAGGTAATGGAGACAGGCACAGTGCCATTGGATGTAGAAACTTTCGAAGCCATGGCTAATCATGAAGGAGCGTTGGTGCTCGACACACGACACCAGAACGAATTTGTAAAGGGGCACATCCCAAATTCCATTTTCATTGGAATAGATGGAAGTTTTGCACCTTGGGTAGGCGCGTTGATCACGGACTTGAAGCAACCCATTATTTTTTTAGCCGACGAAGGCAGGGAAGAAGAAGTAGTGACCCGTTTGTCTAGAGTGGGTTATGATAATACTTTGGGCTATTTGAAAGGTGGGTTTGAGGCTTGGGCAGCTGCAGACAAAGAAGTAGATAATTTAGAATCCATTACACCACAGGAATTTGAGAATAGAATGAATCAAGGAGAGTTGGATGTTCTTGATGTGAGAAAGCCAGGCGAATTTCAAGCAGAGCATGTTGATCAGTCAGTTACTTTTCCTTTGGACTTTATTAATACCCACATGGCTGAGGTGGATGCTAATCATAAATATTATGTGTACTGTGCAGGAGGATATCGTTCAGTAATTGCTTCTTCCATATTGAAATCAAGAGGCATTCATGATTTGGTGAATGTAGAGCAGGGCTTCAAAGGGATCAGTACAACAGGAATAAAAACCACGGACTATGTATGTCCGTCAACTTTAAAATAAAACGAGATGTATCAAAACATTGATGAAATAGATTTTGCAGAAAAGTTTGAGGCTGATGACAATGGCGTGTTGCTGGATGTAAGGACGCAAGAAGAATACGATGGTGGATTCATTGCAGGCTGTGAGCTGATGGATATTTTCCAGCCAGACTTCAAAAGCAAATTGGAAGGCCTGGACAAGTCCAAAAACTACTATGTCTATTGCCGAAGTGGTAATCGCAGCGGACAAGCTTGTGGTTTGATGGCACAAATGGGATTTACTGGCCAACTCTATAACCTCGAAGGCGGTATCTTGGGATGGACCCAGAATTTAGAATATTAATCTTCATTAAAATATAAAGAAGGGATGGATTTGGTTGAATGGATAAGGCAACCCTGGGCGTGGTATGTCGCAGGCCCAATGATTTCATTGGTGATGTTTTTGTTGCTGTACTTTGGGAAGGAGTTTGGTGTGTCAGGTAATCTAAGGACACTCTGCAGTATCGCAGGAGCTGGCAAGGTAAATGACTTTTTTAGATTTGATTGGAAGGGCCAACTTTGGAATCTGACCTTTGTACTAGGCGGACTGATAGGAGGGTTTATTGCTAAGGAATATCTAAGTGACTCTTCCGTAGTTGGAATTTCGGACGCCACTGTGGCGCAATTAAAATCCATGGGAATTGAGAACCCTGGTTCATCTTACTTGCCAGAGTCTATTTTCTCTTGGGAGGCGCTTGCCACACCAAAGTATGCCTTGATGTTGGTGGTAGGTGGTGTTTTGGTAGGCTTTGGGACGCGCTATGCAGGTGGCTGCACTTCAGGGCATGCCATCAGCGGTTTGAGCAACATGCAAATCCCTTCCCTTATTGCCGTCATTGGGTTTTTTATAGGTGGATTGATTATGACACACCTCATTTTACCTCATCTTTTGACTTTGTAATTTATGAAAGCTGCAAAATATTTATTGGTAGGAATAGTATTCGGTATTGTGCTTACCAAGTCGGAAGTGATCTCCTGGTACCGCATTTATGAAATGTTCAACTTCCAATCCTTTCACATGTATGGAATCATTGGTTCGGCCGTAGTTTTAGGTATGGTAATCACGCAAAGTATCCAAGGCTTTGATATCAAGTCTATCAAGGGCACATCTATAAAATTCAACGCCAAAGACAAGGTCTTCTGGCGTTATTTGCTTGGAGGAACCTTTTTTGGTTTGGGCTGGGCCATGACGGGAGCCTGTCCAGGCCCTATGTTCATACTATTGGGTAATGGGGCTACAGTATTTGTTTTGATCATAGCCAGCGCCATGTTCGGCACTTTTCTTTATGGAGTGCTGAGGAAGTACTTGCCTCACTGATTCGATCCTTTACCTTTTTGAGTTAGTGCCCAGTCAAGTGCGTGTATATGTGATAGCGATATTCAGCTTTCCTACTATCTTTAGGGAACTTTCAATCAACCTTTTGTACTGATCATGGCAACCGACCAACTGAACATTGTCTTTTATATTTTCATAGGCATCTTTTCTATAACTGCAATTTTGACTTTTTTGGGCATTACTGGAGTGATCAAATCCATTCAGCCTAAGCACCTGAATGCACTTTTTGCAGGTTTGATTCTGGAAGTGGTTTCAGCCGTAATTTTCACCTACAAGCAAATTGATTTTAGTTGCCAAACAGAAAATGTCGTGGATCGGCTGGGCAGCCAAGTGGCCAACTGGCCAGATGGCACAGACCTAGATCAAAAAATAGTAACCCTTCAGGCAGCACTGGTGCAAGGAAAAGTAAAAGCAGAGGAAGTAGCACAACTTGAAGGTGAGCGTGATCAGTTGAAAGGAAACCTAGCTACCTGTCAGGAGTCGCAAAGCAATACGAATACAGAGCTAACTACCCTGGATAAGGTGTTTTATTCTAATGTAATCAAGCTGAGAATTATTTCCGAAAAGTTTCGCGGGCGTACCATCAATTTGATCTGGGATCAGGCGAATAAAGCTGAAGTGTACCAAATTCTTGGACAGATTTTTCTTGATCTGGGCTATGTTGGGCCCAATGATGAACTATCCCATGACTTCATCATAGCGAAGTATATCAAATTTGCTAATGAAAGCGGATGGGAGTATCTACTCAAGAAAAACGAAGCGGGTGATTACAACCAAGTGTTGCTAGACGAATATGCCACCACCATTTTCCTCAGAAAGTATCTGAATCAGAAGTACCCGCTAAAGAATTAACTTTTTGTGTAATTTCGACGTCAGGAGAAACCTTCACATTCATAGGCAGCTGATTTTAGTCAGTCCATTTGATCTCACTCAAAAATGCTCTATCCTTGAGAAACAGTGCTTTTTTTTTGGAAAAATCAAATAATTTTTCAAACAATTACAAGTACTGTTGCAGTGCGGATAAAGTGCACGGTGCACTTTACACAAATGTTGGACTTCATGCTCGGATCGAAAAAAATGCACTTACCGAAACCTTTTCCCTTTGTATCATGTTACCTAATTAGCTAACTTTGTTCGTATGAACGAAAGTAGTGATGTCAGAAAGGTAATAATCTTTGGAGAGCACTTTTGGGAGTTTTACAACGCACAAACACCCAAGATCAAGGAACGGATAAACTGGACAATTAAGTTGATTAAAACCGTTGAACGTGTCCCTACAAAATACCTCAAGAACATTACGGGCACAACTTTGTATGAAATGCGGATGATTTCGGGCACGAACATCTACCGAATTTTCTGCTTTTTTGACAAGGGTAAATTGGTTGTGGTGTTGAACGGTTTTCAAAAGAAGAGCCAGAAAACACCGAAGAACGAGATTAAACTGGCTGAAAAGCTACAAAAACAGTATTACGATGAGCAAAACTAAAATTATTGATTTTGACGATCACCTGAACTCTGAGTATGGTGATCGAGGAACTGAATCGAGAGAAGCCTTTGAAGAAGGTTTTGAGGCTTTTCGGTTGGGAATTATGCTTCAAGAATTGCGTAAGAACCAAGGCATGACCCAAGAACAACTGGCTCAAAAGTGTGGAACAACTAAGACGTACATTTCGAGAATTGAGAACAACGCAAGCGATATTCGTCTATCAACCCTCATGCGAATAATCAGAGAAGGTTTGGGAGGACACTTGAAGCTCAACGTAGAAGTATAAACACGAAAGCCCAACAGATGCTATGAATGAATGGGGTTTCATCGGTCAGGATATTTTCGTGGGGATTGGAAAGTACGCCACAAGTCTTAAATTTAAATCAAGGTGTGGCTATGTGCGAGACGAGAGGTTAGTGCTTTCTAATCCCCACTCATCATAGCTGGACGTTAGGCAATATTGGATGACGAACTTTGGATTAAACTATATTGAACTGATTCGGGAGCTCGAACAGATGTCGGAACATAAGCGACTTGAACGAATCAGGCATTTTGGCGTATCTCTAAGTATATTCAATAAGAATTATGATGAACTACATCATCACTTAACTATTCACAATACACCAAGAATATCACTTGCTTTGATGGGGCAAGAAAAGAGACATCTTCTTCACGCCTATCAGATTGAAATAACTAGATTCTTACACAACTACATTGCATCTTCTCTATCACTTGTAGATCATACACGAAATCACTATAGAGAATTGTATGGTAACAATGATTTATTTCCTGACTACCAAGTTCAAATCGATATCAGATTTAAAAATCATCCGCTTTCTGTATTTATTAAAGATCTTCGGCAGTACCTTCAACATTATCAAATGCCCGGATTATCGTCTCGACTGGTATATAAGAAAGATGCTCCAGATTTTGAAATGACGATCAGAATGGGCGTAGCTGATTTAAACAAATTTTCAGGTTGGAAATCTAAATCCAAAGAGTATATATCATCTTTTGAAGACGATATTGATTTAATGTCGTTGGTAAAAGAATATCACGAACATGTAAATGAATTCTACCAATGGTTCATCGGTAGACAAATGGAGATTCACAAGGATGACATAGAAAAAGTCGATCTTCACAAGAAAAAAATAAGAGATAATGAATTCATGAGATTCGTTTCCGAACTGATTACTCAACCAAAATCAATAGAAGATTTCGAGCATGACCTTTTTAAATTCTATGATGAAGATGAACTCGAATTCATTAGAAATTCTCAATCAACTGGCGAACGCATTAAGAATATTCTGACAATACTTCAGAATGAAGCACTTTTTAACGAAGAGGCTGAAAAAGCCGTCAAAAACGTGTATAAATAAACATTGCCTAACATGTGCTATGAATGAATGGGGTTTCATCAGTCAGGATATTTTCGTGGGGATTGGAAAGTCCGCCACAAGTATTAAATTTAAATCAAGGCGTGGCTATGTGCGATACGAGAGGTTAGTGCTTTATAATCCCCACTCATCATAGCTGGTCGTTAGGCTTAATTCCAGTGCTAAAAAAATGAATTTAAAATATACACCTCTTTGGTTAGCGTCACTCGTAATATTCTCATGCACAGAGAAAAGTGAATCTTTTAACACAGATGAGTTAATCGGAGTATGGTCGGGTTTGCTCTTTCAAACTGAGTCAAAATACGATTCGATTGTTGTCTTTCCAGCTGAGCTACCTACTGAGGCTATTCTTTTTTACGATGGAGAAAAAAAACTTTACCCATTGGTTCTAAATAGTCAAACGTTAGAATTTAAAGGCTCCTCAGGTCTTCGTTTTGATGCGATTCTACCTGAGAACTCCCAAACTCTTAAAGGCATTATAACTAATGACCTATGGGCTCAAAGTCTAACTTTTGAAAAAGTTAAGGATAAGTGGGTGTCCAAAATGTATAAACCTGAAATTATTGACACAGACTACATAGTTTATCTGGAGTTTTATAAAGACTCTCCGGGAGTTGTGCAGGCTAACATTCAAAGTAATAAGGAAAACAGGAAATTGCATTTCACTATCAAAGAAGTCTTGATTGATGGTACTAACATTGATTTCGAAATAACAAATAGCCGCTTCGGATTAGCTGCATCTTATGAAACTGAAAACAAGAACATCTCGCTTGAGTATGGTAATGCGGGTGGCAATCGAAAAATACAACTCACTAAACTTAAAGGAGATGAATTAGAAGGCTATTTTCCAAGACCTATAAACGATAAGTATGAGTACAAAATCCCTGTGTCACCTGATGGTTTGATGCAGACAGCTTCTTTGGACAAGGTTGGCATTAATATGTCACTTTTAGAATTTATGGATGAAGCAAATAGGGGGAATTTGGAACATATTCATAGTGTCATAATTACAAAGGATCAAAAACTTGTCCTTGAAGAATACTTTCATGGATATGACAGAGAATATCTTCATGATACAAGGTCTGCTTTTAAATCGATAGCAGCGCTCGCTGTGGGTAAGTCTATGATGCAAAACAGTGAATTAGAAGTTGAGAATTCTATTTTGGACTATTACCCTGAATATGAAATTGATGACCCCCAGAAGAATAAAATCACTATTCATCATGCATTGACGATGAGCACCGGGATAGAGTTGGAAGATGAAGATAAAATGCAATGGGACAACAATGATTGGGTAGGTTATAAGCTTCATTTACCCATGAAGCATGAACCTGGCAAAGAATTCGAGTACTCCTCAGGTGGTAGCAATCTGTTGACAGGGGTTATTGAGCAATCAGCCGACACCTACCTTCCACTTTTTGTTTATAAGGAAATACTATTACCAATGGGTATTAATAAGTTTCAAATGTTAACCTCTCCTAAATGGAGAGGTTATCTGGCTGGTAATTTTTACTTACGACCAATTGATTTCACCAAATTTGGACTGTTGGTACTAAACAAAGGAAAATGGAATGGTGAACAGCTAATTGCAGAGTCATGGATAGAAAAGTCAACTAAGTCACATATAAAGTGTAGCTATCCAAGAGATTCTGATTATGGGTATTTATGGAGGTTGATGAATCGAAATGTTGGCGGTATTCAAATCAGTACGATAGAAGCATGGGGTAATGGAGGTCAATTCTTGATAATAATTCCGGAATTAGACATGACAGTAACTTTTACAAGTGGTAACTATAATCTATTTCCAGAGATGGAAAGGCCATTTGAGATTCTGAATAATTACATTTTGCCAGCCGTAATATTAACCGAAAAATAAGCCTAACAAATGCTAAAAATGAATATGCGAACTGAGTTATCTAAAAAGACATTGCAAACCAGAAACTTTGATGCTTCTTGCGACTGTGGCGCATACTCATTTTAGCTGGTCGTTATCATTTATTGTTAATGAAATTAATACTAATTATAATTCTGCCACTCTGTCTTTTGTTAAACCTAAGTTCTTTGGCCCAGCAAGCAGATTCAACAGAACAAATTATAAGCTCAGGAGCTTTAACTACAGAATGGAAACAGCAACTTGTTATACAGTTTTCTAGTTACATGACAATTCTTGAACTGAAAGGGCACCCAGCATTTCAGGAACTTAAAAATTACAAAGACTCACTTCATTCAACCTTAGACACTGCAAGCATTGTTCTTAAGAACGGAGGAATTTGGAACCCTGTTAAGATGCCAAATACAAAAAAAGTAATCAAGAAAATGCTGTTCAAGAAGAAGCAGGACTCGGCTTACCATAACACCATAAAGTATATGGCATTTTCAACTCAATTCCGGAAAACTGGTTATCCCTATCATATGATAGATAGTCTATCATTTACTAGAAGTTATTTTGATAGCAGTGATGAACTACTCTTGAAAGTACAATTTGTGAATAAACCATATATTGAAGAGGACAGATTGAAGTTAACAGAGAGACGTATTCTGTTCCAAAAAGAAAAAAAATGATAACATGGTGTAGGCACGAATGCCTTTCCAGCCTTCCGAATCAATGCCAGAATCAGCACCATCGCTCCTCGCGGAATCTCTAGAATACCGATCGCATTCGTGGTTTCCTTGGCGGTCTAACTTTGGGCTAATGGCTAAACGTACTTTTGCAGTTTGTCGCGATTCGGCTATCTTTCTGTCTTAACCAAACTATGAGGGCACATCGCCGAGTATGGATTCGGCCAGATCATTCCGACAGTACCAGTTGAAAAAGCGATCTGCCCACTTAGGAGGTGAGGATTTATGACCGGTCTTCATTCTATGACAAAGTTTGGGATCATATTCCAGAGCAGGTTTCTAGAAGCTCTGGATTCCTGCAAAGCTGATTTGCCTGTGGCTGTTATGGTGAACAGCCTTTTTCTTCTGCCGCCACGAGCGGTGCTGCTGCCACCAATTTGAGATCGGACATAACCCTTTTCCTCTAGTCTGTAAAGAGCAGTGTGCACGCTGCTCAAGGTTACGGATCTTTCGAGCTTTTCTTCTATGGCCTTGGTGATGGACAGGCCATAAGCCTCTTCGTGCTGCGCGGCCACCAGCAACAACACTATCTCTTCAAATTCACCCAATGCGTATTTCATTATTTACCTATTTGTAAAACAACTAAAACACAAGACGAGAGAGGTTGGTAAAAGGTTTCGTTTGGTCTTGACGAGGAGGGGCAGATTATTATCTGAATTGAATCATGGGATCGATAATACTTCTTTGTCATTTCGAACGGTAGTGAGAAATCTTAATTTTCTTATTAAGCAGTAATAAGATTTCTCCTTCGTCGAAATGACATCTTAAGTTAGATTCCTTATAAAAAACATCTGTAGCTAATAAATCGACAGGCAGGCAATGACGAATCTAAATTTGATTTTGGCATTGACTGCTCCGACCCTCACCCTCACTCGTCATTGCGAGAAGCATGCTTTGCTGATAAGCAAAGACAAAGAAGTGAAAAAGTGTCCTTAATAAAATATTAAGATTGCCACGTTGTCCATTCGATTACCATCGAATTGCCCGCCTCGCAATGACGTACTTAAGTTTGATTCTCGTATGAACTTCTAGTACTTTCACTCGCTCACGTCATTGCGAGAAGCATGCTTTGCCGATAGGCAAAGAGGCGACGCAGCCATCTCTTGCGGACTTCTTCTGCGTTTTGTCATTTCGTGGCGCAGCGAAGAAATCTCCTCATTTATAGGTAGCTGATTTTAGTCAAGTCCATTTGATATCATTTGAAAATGCTCTATCCTTGAGGAACAGCGCTTTTTTAGAAAAATCGAATATTTTTTTCAAACAATTACTGGCATTGTTGCAGTGCGGATAAAGTGCACTGTGCACTTTACACAATTGTTGTGCCTCATGCAAAAAACCACAAACATTTGACTGAACACATTAAAAGAGAACTAAAACGACTTGAAAGTGAAAAGGACATAAAAATCCTTTATGCCGTTGAGTCTGGAAGCCGGGCTTGGGGGTTTGCCTCTACTGACAGTGACTGGGATGTAAGATTTATTTACGTTCATAGACCTGAATGGTATTTGTCAATTGATGACAAGCGAGACAATATGGAAGTCATGCTGCCCAATGATCTAGACTTTGCAGGTTGGGAACTTCGGAAAACCTTAAAACTATTTCGAAAATCGAATCCACCACTACTTGAGTGGCTAAGAAGTCCTTTGATTTACTTAGAGCAGTTTTCGACTGCTGAACAAATGAGAGAATTGACTACAGAATACTTTAATCCAAGGTCTTGCACGCACCATTATTTACATATGGCGGAAGGCAATTACCGTGACTATCTGCAAACTGACTTGGTGCGAGTAAAAAAATACTTTTATGTACTTCGACCAATTCTTGCATGTAAATGGATTGAATCAAATGGAACGATGGCACCTATGGAATTTCAAAAAATGGTTGACACACAGATTGAAGACCAAGACTTAAGAAAAGAAATAGACAACCTACTAGACCGTAAAAAATCAGGTGAAGAACTCGACAAAGAACCTCGAATTCAAATGATTAATGATTTCGTTGAATCTCATATTAAACACTTCAATGAAGTTGTAAAAAACTACGGCCAGGATATTAAGCCCGAAACGGAAAAACTCGATAACCTATTCAGACAAACATTAACTGAAGTTTGGAAAACAGAAATAAAAAGCACGAAGGCACAACAAAACCTAAGAAAACATGGGGAGAAACGTACTTCGAATTCCCCACGTTTCTTAGCTAACTCGTTACCTCTCATAAATGCGAATAGTTCCAACTCTTGCCATATTGACCTTTATTATTTCTTGTCAACCAGTTGAACGAGAATTCAGAGAAGTAATCGAGTCAGATACACTTTTTGTATTTGATAAGAATAACACCCTTCGACTCAAAGGACCAGTGTTTGGGGGAACGAAAAATGGCGAATTTCATTCATTTGACTCATTAGGCAACATTCGTTCGATTGCTAACTATGCAAATGACACTCTCAACGGATATTACAAGCAATATTATCCATCTGGTATTGTAAGGTCTGACGCCTATTACGTTGGTGGATATCCGTATGGCGAAGAACTTGTTTTCTATGATGGATATCAAGATTCAACCGCAATACAAATCGAAGGAAAATGGTTCATTGCACCTTATTCAACTCATTTGAAAGAGTATAATTACCGTGACTTAGTTGGTAAAATTATGTATCAACGAAACTATGATTTAGAAGGTAATTTAACTAGCAAAAGAGGAAGACTTTTCTTGACTAAATTCTATGATTCAATCAGGGGAACTCGGAACGAGGAAATCGAACAGGCTTGGCTAACACCTGCTCCCTCGGGAGTTGACCAAATCCAAGTTGAACAACATTTTGTGATTTACGGCCAAGAATCCAAAGACACAATCTATATTCACTCTGACTCTCTTGTAACTCGTTGGAACAAAGTATTCCCTGAAATTGGAATCTATGAATTTGAAGCTGTGGCTTATCTCATTGAGGGCAATAACATTGAGACAGATACTTCAAAATTTACTGTAGAAATAGTAGAATAAACGAGAGGTAACAAATGCTATGAATGAATGGGGTTTTATCGGTCTGGAGATTTTGATGGGGATTGGAAAGTCCGCCACAAGTTTTAAATTTAAATCAAGGCGTGGCTATGTGCGAGACGAGAGGTTAGTGCTATCTAATCCCCACTCATCATAGCTGATCGTTATAGAGCATGATGAGCAGAATTTTGACTTTCATTTTTATTCTCACCTTTATTGGCTCCCATGAATCTAACGGGCAGAGCGAATCAACTTGTGTTCCCAAACTTGATTCTCTTACTAATACGGTAACTTATAACGCACCAGATCAACTTGCAGAACCAAGTGATGGAATGCCAGCTCTCTTCAGAACAATCTCAAAACAATTAAATATATCTACTAAGCAAACTGACATAACGGAAAGTAAAGTATTAGTAGCATTTGTTGTTACCGTCGAAGGTAAAATAATCGGTATGAGGACATTAAAAAACATCGAAGGAACGGATGCAGCAAATCAAGTACTTGAAATTATTTCCAACTCCAACTGGACTCCAAGTTTATGTGTTAACAAGCCTGTACCAAGCCTTATCACACTACCCGTAATAATACATTTCGACCTTTAACGATGGCTCATAAACAAAAAGGACATCTCTCTTCAACTTCAGAGTAGGCTAAACACCTTAGAAAATATTTAAAAAGACAATTCTGGAAATCTGAGCGTTCTGCTGAGAAGAAAGAAATCAATAAACAGAGAAACGGGGAATAAGCTCTATAACAAGGTGTAGGCACGAATGCCTTTGCGAGCTTTTCGAATCAATGCCAGAATCAGCACCACCGCTCCACGCGGAATCTCTAGAATACCGATAACGCATTCGTAGGTTCCGCAGCAGTCCAAATCTAGGCTAATGGCTAAACAGACTTTTGTGGTTGTGCGCGGATCGGCTATCTTTCTGCTTTAATCAAACTGTGAGGGCACATCGTCCTACACAGGCGTTGTGATTCATGTCTTGTAAAGAGAAAAATCCCCAAAATCGAACAATTTATGTAACGAATTCGTTACATTTGTAATGTGAGAGAAATCGACATTACAACTAATTGTCTAGAATTTATTGACAGCCAAGATCAACGAGTAGTTGATAAATTTTTCCAGCTAATTGAAGTAATTGGCGAAGTAAGAGTCGTTCATTCAAATTTCATAAAGAAACTCGAATCAAGTAAGTTCTATGAACTCCGAATAAAGGCTGGAAGCGAATATAGAGTTGTAATTTTTGCTATCGATCACTTGAATTTCAATGAATGTAAAAAAGCCGTTTGCCTTTGTGGATTTCTAAAAAAATCAACCAAAGATTATACAAAAGCAATTAAACAGGCTGAACGCATTCTTGAAGATTATTTGAACCAAAACAATTGAATAATGAAAGCAATAAACGCAAAGGATCTTTTGAACGAACGTTACGGCAAGAGAGGTACGGAACAACGAGAGGAATTTAGAGAAGAAGCTTTCTCATATTATTTTGGAGAGATAATAAAGAACAGAAGAAAGGAACTGAATCTAAGCCAGAATCAACTAGCGGAACTTATTGGAAAACAGCGCCCATACATTTCAAGAATCGAAAACGGCGAAGACATTCGAATATCAAATCTAACGCTTGTGGCAAATGCTCTAAACCTATCAATCGAAGTAACGGCGAAATAACGAAATCACAACATGGTGTATAAAATCATGCGCGTTTGGTGCTAGACGAAAGGGCGGCGGTTTTGGAGAGCCCGCCAATTCTGCGAATTGGCCTATTGAGAAGAAAAAATCTCTAGAATACCGATCGCATTCGTGCTTTCCTTGGCAGTCTAAATCTAGGCTAATGGCTAAACAAGCTTTTGCAGTTTGTCGCGATTCGGCTATCTTTCTGTCTTAATCAAACTATGAGGGTACATCGCCAGATGCGGACGTTGTATAACATAACATGATTGCACAAGAACCACCATCATTTGAGAAGACTATTCGCGAAATCCCAAACATTAGCCAAGAAGAAATTGATGTCATTCATTCTAAGTTTACTATTAAACGATATTCAAAGAATAATTTCATAGGAAGAGAGGGGGAGGTCTGTCGTTTTACTAGTTACGTGATGAAGGGGTGTGTTAGCAATTATCGAATTCTTCAAAATGGAAAAAAATCCATTAACCATTTTGCTTTTGAAGATTGGTGGGTGGGCGATTTGGATAGCTTTTTAAATCAGAGACCCTCTCAAACCTACTGGTTGACCTTAGAAGATACGGACTTGATGAGCATTTCCAAGTCTGATTTCGATTTCATCATGCAAAACGTTCCGCCTTTTGAGCGATTTTTTCTAAGAAAAACGCAAAGTGCTTTCCTTAAGGAAATGGAAAATGCTGATAAGGATAAATCCGAAACGGCCCTTGAAAAGTATATCCGTGTGATGAAAGATTATCCTTTAATCATTCAAAGAGTACCTAATTACGAAATAGCCGCCTACATTGGAATCGCACCGGAATCCCTTAGCCGGATTAGAAAACAAGCAATGAAAGAAGCAAAATAGCTTCTTAACAAATGTTAAGGCATTTGGTCTCATAAACACATTGATTTGTGAATCATCAAATATTGAAATCATGAATCAAAAGACAATTTTTACGATAATAGCATCTTGCTTGTGCTCCAGGGCATAGGGATTTTTATTATGTCAGATCAGATTGTATCACAATCATTTCCTGATTTAACGGAGCGGGGTATTATGGCGGCAGCTGAAATGGCTACTGTAGTCGCGATATTGTACGTATCCATTGGTGTCATAACATTTTATGTTCGGGAATTTCCTGAAGTTCTGATCGCTTATGTTATAGGTTTTGTCCTAATCGTACTAAACACCAGTAGACACATATTTATTTCAGAAATGAATGTTCCTCTTCCACTTTTTCTCATGCAGATACTCTTTCTTCTTGCATGTGTTTATTTAATGGTCAAATTGAAAAAAAACGAAGTCTAAACTTAAAATCAATATGAAAAAATTAATAGAAGAATACTATAGAAAAATGGACGCCTTAAAAGGGGACTATTCCCAGATGAAAGAAGTCTTCAATGATGAAATGACTTTTCACTTTCCTGGCATTCCTACTCCGCTTAATGTTGAACAATTTCAAGGCCCAGCCCAGGGCATTTATGCTGGTTTTTCAGATTTCAATCATTCAATCGAGGATGTTATTGTTGATGGAAACAAGATCGCTTGTAGAGTGAATATAACTGGAACTCACAATGGAGAGTTTCAGGGAATTCCAGCATCAAATAAGTCAATAGCAGTAGGTGCGATTACTATATTTCGTATTGAGAATGATCGTTTATCTGAGCATTGGATTTGCGTGGATTTACTAGGAATACTAACTCAAATTGGAGCAGTTCCAGCTAAATGATTAATGTTATACAACAAACACTATCATCCATAAGCCTGACTGCTGCACTAACTGAGCTATTTGCAAAGGCTGGTGCGATAAGATACATTATTAGAAGCTTTAAAAGTCCAGCTTACGGATGATAGTTGGGCGTAGATTTCATGCTGTAGCGTAGAAAAACCCACTGCACATTTTAGCACATTTGGTTTTGACTGCTCCGACCCTCACCTTCACTCGTCAATGCGAGCAGCATGCTTTGCCGATAGGCAAAGAAGCGACGCGGCAATCCCCTTCGGCCTTCTACTGCCTTCTGTCATTTCGTAGCACAGCGGAGAAACCTTCACATTCATAGGCAGCTGATTTTAGTCAGTCCATTTGATATCATTTGAAAATGCTCTATCCTTGAGGAACAGCGCTTTTTTAGAAAAATCAAATAATTTTTTCAAACAATTACTGGTATTGTTGCAGTGCGGATAAAGTGCACGGTGCACTTTACACAATTGTTACCTGCCAATGACTGCATGACGGAGATAAGCCAAATAGTAAGATCAATTGAACAAACGTCAAAGCCTTTTCCTGAAATCACTGATTACCCGAACGAACCGGGCATCTACGCATTCTCTCTTTTAGCCGGTTCTAACATGAACAACTTTGGAAAATCTAACCAGATAATTTATGTCGGAATTGCAAAAGACAGCTTAAGGGCCAGAGATTTGGGTAACCACTTCAGAACGGGGCGAACGGGTAGTTCAACCCTAAGAAGGTCAATTGGTGCTGTTTTAAAATCCGAACTGAAACTTACTGCAAGATCGAGAAATGGAACTTCTGACAGGCGTGCAATTAACAATTACATATTCGAGCCCTCTGGTGATGAACGCTTAACAACGTGGATGATCAAGAACCTCAAAGTTGGCTACTGGAAGGACTTGAATCGAATGAACTACAAACTCTTGAGAGATTTTGAACTCAAGATCATTAAACACTTTAGCCCAATATTGGATCTTGATGCAAGATCGAAGCATCTTAACCCGTTAGCAACTGAACTGGATCAACTTAGAAGCATCTGCCGAACTGAGGCTGAAATCAAACTGTAGAATCGGCAGGTAACAGACGCTGATCGGGCATATGTCTTAGTGCATTCTGGCTGGTTTCAGTGCAACTCGACCGTGATATCTGCCACTGGGAAACGGCAGTGCTTTCTACTATCTTCTGCTCGCAGGATTTTTAGACTTTCAGAACGCAGTGCGATTTGGAACCGTTGTGAGCTTCGGCAGATTTCACTAGATTCGTGCTATTCACTAGCTGCGGACATACGCCCGATAGCTGAGCGTTATGATCAACTTTCGAAATGACCTACCGCATCAACACCAATAAAAAAGACTCTCTGCGAAAGAAATACTTCTTAAAATTCGTGCAACAATTAACTCTAGGAGGATTATTGGTATTTCTTTTTATTTGGATTGATAGCAATACATCAACTCCTCAATCAATATCCTCTCTACTTGGATTTGGAACTTTCATCTTCGCCATACTTATTTACATATTTAAGATGGGGTTTGAGAAGCAGCTTAACTACAAAATCATAACTCTCCCTAACCGAATCGAGTCTCATATCGGTAAAACGGTTCAATATATACATTGGAGTAAAATGATAGTAACTCAACAGGACAATGGAGATATTGTACTTGAAGATCGGACTATATCAACTACTAAACGATGGAACGGCATTGGTAAAATCCTCATTTATTCTGAGTTTGAAAATTTCGAAGAACTTTCAAAAGAGATCAATTCGCAGACAAAAAAAGATCATAACAGTCTGTGACATACCCAGCAAATTTCACTTCCAATTATGAAGATGAAAAAAACAAAGCGCAACTATTCTTCCAACCCTATATCGAGTAATCGGACGCTAGCAATTTTGTAATTGGCGCATTTTATCAGAGTCAATTGGTGGGTATATCAGGATTTAAAAGATACGATAGAAAGAAAATAAACCACAGAGGGATCATCATTCAGGTATATGTAAATCCTGATTATCAAGGGAAGGGCATTGGTCAAGATATTATAAAATCTACCTTAGATGAAGCGTTCAAAATAAATGAAATTGAACAAGTAGAGATCGACGTAATCGCAAATAATGAAAATGCTGAAAAGCTCTATAAAAAGATAGGATTTGAAGAATACGGCTGTCAAATGAACTTCCTAAAACTTGATAACTCCTATTATGATCATAAGATGATGGTCATTTTCAGAAACGATTACATCCCATCCTGAAAACAAAAAATGCCCAGTTTTACTGGGCATTGATATTTTAAATAGTAGGAATTGTTTGTCTGAGAAGCAGACTGCAAGTCCGCAAGGGATTGCCCAAACTTACGTCGGGCAATGACGGATCGAATTATCCCGCCACTCTCAGTTTATTCAACTTAGATTTTTCGAATTTCTCCTCTGCGTACGCTTTGGTGATGACTAGCTTCTTCACTTCATTTTGAGAAGGGAGTTCAAACATGGCATCATTGATGATCGCCTCGCAAATTGAGCGTAAGCCACGAGCACCCAGCTTGAATTCCAAAGCTTTATCTACCACGTATTCCAAAGCACCTTTTTTGAATTCTACTTCGATCCCTTCCATGGTGAAAAGTTTCGTGTACTGCTTCACTAAGGCATTCTTAGGCTCAGTCAAAATCTGACGAAGTGCCTTGCCATCAAGCGGATTCAGGTGTGTCAATACAGGTAGACGACCAATCAGCTCTGGAATCAACCCAAAGCTCTTCAAATCCATTGCAGTAATGTATTGTAGCAGGTTGTCTTTGTTTACTTCCCCGTAAGTATCCGTTTTTTTATTGTTGAATCCTAGTGGTCGAGTATTCAGGCGATTGGCAATATTTCTAGTGATGCCATCAAAGGCCCCACCACAGATAAATAGAATATTTTCTGTGTTTACAGAAATCATCTTCTGATCTGGATGCTTACGTCCACCTTGAGGAGGCACGTTCACTGACGTACCTTCCAAAAGCTTCAACAGGGCTTGTTGCACACCTTCACCACTTACATCTCTAGTGATTGATGGGTTGTCCGACTTGCGAGATATCTTATCTAACTCATCAATATAAACAATGCCGCGCTCAGCCGCTTCTACGTCGTAGTCAGCTGCTTGTAGTAGTCTGGTCAAGATACTTTCCACATCTTCACCTACATACCCAGCTTCTGTGAGTACAGTCGCATCCGCAATACAGAAAGGCACTTGGAGAATTTTAGCGAGTGATCGGGCCAGGTAGGTCTTGCCTGTGCCAGTTTCTCCCACCATTACAATATTTGATTTTTCAATCGTCACCTCATCGTCGTCTGCTGGCTGGGAGAGCCTCTTGTAGTGGTTGTACACGGCTACAGAAATTACCCGCTTAGCCTCGTCCTGACCAATTACAAATTGGTCGAGGTGTTCTTTCATTTCTACAGGCTTGATGAGGTTGAAGTTGGGTGTATCCAAATTAGTTTTGGTGTTCGACTCCTCACTCAAAATCTGATTGGCTTGTGCGATACATTTGTCACAGATGTGAGCATGTATCCCTGAAATCATCAAATCAACATCTTTCTTATTCCTTCCGCAAAATGAACAGGTTACTTGAGCCATTTTTCTCGTGATTTAGTGAATGATTGAGACCATTATTCTATAGCGTTTAGAATTTGTCGCGCTCCTTCGTTTCAAAAGTTATTAGGTCAATGGTCGCTGGTAATATGTAAATATCCCCAACAACCATTGACTATTTCTTATTAACAACAAATGACCCAAAAGGTCATTTGTTCAATAAATTTTTCAAAGATAACGATTAATCGTCAGCTTTTCGTTCTAGTACTTCATCGATTAAGCCATATTTCTTGGCTTCAGAAGCTTTCATCCAATAGTCACGGTCAGAATCTTTTTCAATCTGATCGTAAGTTTTGCCGCTGTGTTTAGCCAGGATGTCATAGAGGTCTTTCTTTACAGAAAGCGTTTGCTTCAATGAAATTTCCATGTCAGAAGCCTGTCCTTGCATACCTGCCATGGGCTGGTGAATCATGATTCTTGAGTGAGGCAGTGCTGCTCTTTTGCCAGCTGCTCCTCCCGCTAGCAATACCGCGCCCATAGAAGCCGCCAATCCTGTACAGATCGTGTTTACGTCAGGATTTACATAGTTCATGGTGTCGTAGATGCCAAGTCCTGCATATACAGAACCGCCTGGGCTATTCACATAAAGTAAGATATCCTTCTTAGCGTCAACAGATTCCAAGAACAACAACTGCGCTGTGATGATGTTGGCAATATTGTCATCTACACCCATGCCTAAGAAGATGATTCTGTCCATGATGAGTCTTGAAAATACGTCAATCTCACGGAAGTTGGTTGGACGTTCTTCAATGACCGCACGAGTCATATTTTCGATATGACCAGTATACTGGTCAAAAGTGTTTCCATTTATGTTTTTGCCTTTTACGGCGAAATCTCTGAATTCTTTTTTATCCATTGCTAATAGGTGTTATATGTAGGTACAAAAAAACTAAAAAAGTCCATAATACAAAGGGCTTTGCATAAAGACGGCACACGAAGGTAAAAGTTTATGAATTCAATGCACCTATTAAAAGAAAAACCTGTCAGGCAAAATATGAAGCCAGACAGGTTTTCATGAAACAAGTTATGGTCTTTATGCTTTTTCTCTGTATTCGTCAGCAGTCACCTCTTTGGCCTTGATCGAGATGTTTGCTCTGATGTAAGCCATCACTTTGTCATTGAATACTTTTTCGTTCAATTTCATATAGTTCTGACCTTCTTCACCCTTCAAGTAATTGTCAGCAAATGAATCAATGTTTTGCTCCATAGCGTCGGACATACCCATAGAGCCAAATTGTACTCTGATCATGTTTTTTGCCTCTTCTACTACTTCTTCGTGCTCCACTTTGATTTCACTATCCTTTGAGATTTTGTTTTTGATCAATGACCATTTCAAGTCATTGGCGTACAAAGGATAGTCTTGATCAATTTGCTCTTTAGTCAAATTGTTCTTGTTAGATACTTCCAACCATTTCTTTAAGAACGTGTCAGGCAATTCCATCTTCGTTTTCTCGATGAACTTGTCTCTGATTTTGAGTTCAGTGTATCCTTCAGTTTCTTTCACATAGTTTTCGCTTATCGAAACTTTGATCTTCTCTTTAAACTCTTCCACTGTCTTTACAGCATCTTTACCAAATGTCTTGTCGAATAGCTCTTGGTTTATTTCTGCTGGGGCAGTTCTGTTTACTTTCTTGACTTCGAACTTGACTTTGCCAGTCAAACCTTGATTTGTAGCTAGGAATGCATTTCTCTGATCTTCATTTTTGATGGCTTTGGCTGGATCAAACTCAATCACGTCGCCTGCCTTCTTGCCGATCATTTCCTTTTGCACTTTTTTCTCTACATGGTCGAAGTCAAGTAGTGTGCCTGCTGCATTTTCATCATCGCCTTCAATCACGATTTTACCATATAGTGAATCGCCATCTTCAGAAACGTCTGGGTTGGTTGTTTCTCCAAACTGCTTTTGTAGGTTGGAGACCGTTTCTGCGATCAATTTATCCTCGATCTTGATAGAGAAAGTATCCACTTTTATTTTGCTGTCAACTTTCAGGTCGAATTCTGGCACGATCCCGATTTCGTATTCAAAGTCGAAGTCCTTACTGTTTTCCCAATCCATGTTGGCCGCCTTTTCAGCGTTTGGCAATGGGTCTCCCAAGATTTGGATATCATTCTCTTTGATGTAATCCATCACCTTATGAGACACCATATGGTTGATCTCATCTACAAGGATAGACTTGCCATACATTTTGTTGACCAGACTGTGAGGAACCTTTCCAGGACGGAACCCCTTGATCTGAGCTTTTTTGCTGTACTCCTTTAGTTTTTCTTCAACTTTGGGTTGATAATCAGCCTCCTTTAAATTAATTTTAATAAGAGCCTCTGTTTTCGAAATTTGATCTAATTGAACGTCCAAGATTGTGATCTTTTATGGTATGAATTCAAAAAATTAAAAACCCTCTTTCCTGAATATTCACAAGAAAGAGGGTGTTTGTTTGTGCGGATGGAGGGACTCGAACCCCCATGCCTCGCGGCGCTAGATCCTAAGTCTAGTGCGTCTACCAATTTCGCCACATCCGCATGCGTGAAATTTTTGGAAGTGCAAAGCTAAAGAGATAATTCAATTTGACAATAGGTGACCGAAAATATTTTTTTGTTTTTTTCAATCGCGAAAATGAGGCTGTTTGAGATTAAATTTGCTTAGTGATTTATTTACCATGAAACCTGGATCAAAGGATGGATACAACAGTGATGATTGACGAAGAGGAAGAGAAGAAGGAGATCATTCGTCGCTATCGAAAGCTGCTCCGTCATGCCAAACCCTTTCTAAAAGATAATGATGCCAAGGAAATAAAGAAGGCGTTCTATATTTCCGTGGAAGCGCATAAGGGCATGCGCAGAAAATCGGGAGAGCCTTATATTTATCATCCATTGGAAGTGGCGGATATCTGTGTCAACGAAATAGGACTAGGTACTACTTCTATCATTTCTGCACTGCTTCATGATGTAGTCGAAGACACAGATTGGGAACTGGAGGATATTGACCGTGAATTTGGCCCTAAGATCATGCGGATCATTGACGGGCTCACCAAGATATCTGGAGTGCCTGGAGAAAGTGTATCTGAGCAAGCAGAGAACTTTCGTAAAATGCTGCTCACTTTGTCGAGTGATACGCGTGTGATTCTTATCAAACTGGCTGATCGTTTGCACAACATGCGTACGCTAGAAAGTATGCCACGTCATAAGCAGTTGAAGATTGCTTCTGAAACTTTCTACCTATATGCACCACTGGCGCACCGTCTTGGACTTTATGCGATCAAGACGGAGTTGGAAGATCTCTCTATGAAATATAGAGAAGCTGATGACTATAATGCCATTGCAGAGAAAATTGAGGAGTCTAGAGACGATCGTAATAAGTTTATTAGAAATTTCATCCGCCCAATTCAAAAGTCAATCAATGATCAGGGTTATGCTGTGGAGGTAAAAGGACGAACCAAGTCAATTTATTCGATAGCCCAAAAGATGAAGAAACAAGACATCCCATTTGAAGAGGTCTTTGATTTGTTTGCTATTCGGATCATTATAGATACAGATATAGAAAAAGAAAAAGCGGCCTGTTGGCATGTATATTCTATTGTTACTGACTTCTATCAGCCTAACCCTGATAGATTAAGAGATTGGGTAAGTATCCCAAAAGCCAATGGTTATGAATCATTGCATACGACTGTGATGACCAAAAAAGGCCAATGGGTAGAAGTGCAAATTCGTACGCGACGTATGGATGACATTGCTGAGAAAGGCTATGCAGCACACTGGAAATACAAGGATGGGTCTGCAAAAGAAAACGAATCTGCACTGGATACATGGATCAACCGCGTACGTGAATCTCTGGAGCAGAATGACATCTCAGCCATTGAATTTGTAGATGATTTCAGATCAAATCTATTTTTGGAGGAGGTCTATGCGTTTACCCCAATGGGTCGACTGATCACTTTGCCAAATGGATCCACAGCTTTGGATTTTGCCTTTGATGTACATTCAGAGGTAGGGGCAGGATGCATTGGTGCCAAGATCAATCATAAACTGGTACCAATTAACACCAAGCTTAAAAATGGTGACCAGGTAGAAATCCTCACCTCTTCCAAACAGAAGCCAAAGGAAGATTGGCTACGATTTGTAGTGAGTTCTAAGGCTAAGTCTGGCATCAAAGACTTTTTGAAAGAAGAAAAGAAAAAGGCGGCCTTTGAGGGAAAACAGATTGTGATTCGAAAACTCAAGCAGATCAAGCTTTCGCTTAATAATGAGACCATCAATAGGTTGGTGGCCTATTTTGGAGCAAAAAGCCCATTGGATTTCTTCTATGCAGTAGGTACAGAGAAAATAGACTCCAAAGACATCAAGAAGATCAGTGAGATCAAGAAGGAAACTCCCAAGAAGCCAAAACGAGGCAAGTGGGAAAGTGCTGAGGATGTCAAGAAGACCATCAAGCAAGTGCACAATACTGGTACGGCAGACATGCTCCTTATAGGAGAGGATATGGATGTGGTAGATTATAAATTTGCCAATTGCTGTAAACCTATCCCAGGAGATGACGTTTTTGGATTTGTGACCGTGAGCGAAGGAATTAAGATTCATAGAACTTCTTGCCCGAATGCCACAGAGTTGATGTCCAATTATGGTTACCGCATCATCAAAGCTAAATGGACCTCTCAGCAGCAGATCGCTTTCTTGGCGGGAATAAAAGTGATAGGTACGGATCGAATAGGTATGGTGAATGATATTACTTCCATCATATCTACAGATTTGAAAGTGAATATGCGATCATTGACAATAGATACAGATCATGGTATTTTTGAAGGCAATATTTCTGTGTATGTGGATGATACAAGTCACCTAAATACCATGCTGGATAAGTTGAAAAATGTAGAAGGAATAGAAAGTGTGAGTCGCTTTGACTTATATGATAAATAATATCTTTAATAGGCTATATTTGCCCGCGGAAAAACAACCGTGCTTTAGAAAGTTCAAGTAGTGAGCGAAATCAAACATCATATCGATCCTAAGACCAAGATTTACGATGAGGTAAAAAATATTTTTACCGAGTTTTTAGAATCCAAATCTTTACGCAAGACACCTGAACGTTATGCGATTCTTGAGGAGATTTATAGCAAATCTGGACATTTTGATGTGGAGACTTTATACATCAGTATGAAGAACAAAAACTACCGTGTGAGTCGGGCTACTGTGTATAACTCCCTGGATTTGTTGGTAGAATGTAATTTGGTTACCAGACATCAGTTTGGTCAGAATTTGGCTCAATACGAGAAATCTTATGGTTTCAGACAGCACGATCACATATTGATGGCGGGAAGCGGGAAAGTGTTGGAGTTTTGCGATCCGCGAATCCAAAATATCAAACAAACTCTTGAGGATATGTTTGATATTGACATTACCCATCATTCGTTGTATTTCTTTGCAAAAGAAAAAACTGACAAAAAGTAAATAATACTCACCCTATGAATTACAAAATAAATCACGAAGGTGACCTGGTGTTCATTAATTTCGAAGGCGACCTCATTGGCGAGGAAAACGGTCCTGAGATTATTGAAGCTGTAAACGATACATTAAGCAACAACATCATTAAATGCGCAGTGGATATCTCTGAAGTGAGATATATCAACAGTAGTGGCATTGGTGTTTTAATCACAATCCTGACCAAGTTTAGAAATAAAGGTGGTGAAGTGGTTATTGTGAACCCATCCGAACATGTTAAAAAACTATTGGCGATCACTAAACTCAATGCAATTTTCACGATTGTGGATAGTATAGCCGAAGCGAAAGAAGAACTAAATAAATAATTACCACATGTCTGTAGATGTATTGCTTGGACTTCAATGGGGAGATGAAGGAAAAGGTAAAATTGTAGATTATCTCACTCCAAAATATAATGTAATTGCTAGATTCCAGGGAGGACCCAATGCGGGCCACACTTTAAAATTTGGTGATACCAAACACGTGTTGCACCAGATCCCTTCTGGTATTTTTCATAAAGGTGCTGAAAATGTAATCGGCAATGGCGTGGTGCTCGACCCAGCCATTTTCAAGAAAGAAATTCTGGCTTTAGAGCAATTCGAAAATTACGATAAAAACAGCCTTTTGATTTCCAAGAAAGTGCAGTTGATCCTGCCCACTCACAGAATCTTGGATGGTGCGTATGAAAATGCGAAAGGCGACAAAAAGATTGGCTCTACCCTAAAAGGTATCGGCCCAACTTACGAAGATAAAATCTCCAGAGTAGGGTTGAGAGCAGGAGATATTCTGAATTCTGATTTTGATGTCAAATATAGGGCACTAAAGCAGCGTCATTTGGATATTCTGTCCAGATATGATTTCCTATTTGAATTGGATGAACTCGAGGCTGCTTTCTTCGAAGGTGTAGCGTTCTTGAAGACATTCCAATTGATAGACAGTGAATATCACTTGAATAAGAAATTGGCTGATGGTCAGTCAATATTGGCTGAAGGTGCGCAAGGATCTTTGCTAGATATTGATTTTGGGAGTTACCCATTTGTGACCAGCTCTAATACCACTACTGCAGCAGCATGTACTGGATTAGGCGTAGCAGTCAACAAAATCGGCGAAGTATTTGGTGTGTTCAAAGCGTACTGTACGCGAGTAGGCAGTGGCCCTTTTCCTACAGAATTACACGATGAAACTGGCGAATTGCTTAGAAAAAATGGCGGTGAGTTTGGTGCGACTACAGGTCGTCCAAGAAGATGTGGGTGGTTGGATTTGCCAGCATTGAAGTATGCCATCATGGTCAATGGTGCTACGCGTCTGTACATGATGAAAGCAGACGTACTTTCTGGGTTTGACACCATTCAGGTGTGTACTTCATACAAAGACGCTGATGGGAATCTTACAGATCAAATGCCTTACGAATTGAATGAAGAAACTGTGACGCCAGTGTACGAATCGTTCGAAGGCTGGTCAGAGGATTTAACGGAGGTTTCGTCTTACCATGATCTGCCTGCTTCTTTAAAATCTTATGTAGAATTTATCGAAAAGCATGTAGGCTTGCCGATCGACATTGTATCTGTAGGGCCTGATAGAAAGCAGACTTTGTTGAAATAGTACGAACCAGTCTCGTTCTAGAAAATACAAACCAGATGGGGTAACTCATCTGGTTTTTTTGTATGATTAAACCTACAAAGCTTTAAAAACCTTATAGGTTTAATGTCCAAAACCTAACAAAATTTCCCTTTTGTAAAATATACCCAACCCTTTTGAAATAAAGCTAGTCCCTGTGAGGGGTCTAAAAACTCTATTTTCGATGATTAATCATTGGGATTGGTTTCCCTATACCAAAGAATTCATAATCATGAGAAATAAGATATACGCAGCCATCTTGATAAGTGCAGGGCTGATGAGCTGTCAGCCAGAGAAAAAAGCAGAGACCTTGGAGGCTTCATTGACTGAGCCTGCTTTCACCACGGCAGGCAAGCAAATGATCGTTTATACGACAGCTAGTAATTCAGATCTGAGACTGACTCAGACAGAGACGACGACTTTTGCTGAAGGCAAACAGCCTATTGAAAGTGAGATATCAATATTCGTAAACCCCAAGAAAACCTATCAGAAACTGATGGGAATAGGTGGTGCAATCACAGACGCCTCTGCCGAGACCTTTGATAAACTACCTGCTGATAAACAAGAGGAGTTGATGGCCGCCTATTTCGACGAGAAGGATGGTATTGGTTATTCTTTGACCAGAACACATATCCACAGCTGTGATTTTAGTAGCGGCAGCTATACCTACATTGAGGAAGATGACACGGAGTTGAAAACATTTGACATCTCTAAAGATTTTGAGCATCGTATCCCAATGATCAAAAGAGCGATAGCACAAGCAGGAGGAGAGCTGTTGCTTTATGTGTCTCCCTGGAGTCCACCTGCCTTTATGAAAGGGAAAAAGGACATGCTCAAAGGGGGTAAGCTCTTGCCTGAGTATAGAGATGCCTGGGCTACTTATTACACCAAGTTCATCAAAGCCTACGAAAAGGAAGGCATGCCGATTTGGGGTATCACCATCCAAAATGAGCCGATGGCCACGCAAACCTGGGAATCGTGTATTTATACAGCTCAAGACGAAAGGGATTTCTTAAGAGATCACTTGGGGCCGATCATGAAAAAAGAAGGGTTGGGCGATAAAAAAATTGTGGTGTGGGATCACAACCGTGATCTGATTGCCAACAGAGCCAATACCATTTTTGGTGATCCTGAAGCTGCTAAATATGCCTGGGGCATTGGTTTTCATTGGTATGAAACCTGGACAGGGGCAGAGCCAAATTTCAATAATCTGGACAATGTACAAGAAAGTTATCCAACCAAGAATCTACTATTTACTGAAGGATGTAATGAAAGATTTGACCAAGCAAAGTATCAGCACTGGCCACATGCCGAGCGCTATGGGCGATCTATGATTAATGATTTCAACCAAGGCACAGTAGGTTGGACGGATTGGAATATTCTGTTGGATCAGACAGGTGGGCCAAATCACGTGGGCAATTATTGTTTTGCGCCAATTCATGCAGATACGAATACTGGAGAATTGATTTATACACCTTCATATTATTACATTGGCCACTTTTCTAAGTTCATCAAGCCTGATGCGGCCAGAGTAAGTACAGCCAGTAGCAGAAGTCAGTTATTAAGCACTTCCTTTTTGAATGTAGATGGTACCTTAGCCACTGTAGTGATGAATCCAGGAGATGACCCCATCAGCTACAATCTATTTATAGATAGGCAGGTGGTGAAATTGGATATTCCTGCTCATGCCATGCAAACCTTAATTACGAAATAAATGAAACGTTTTGTTTTTGTACTTTTCTGTGCTCTTGGTGCTTGCGTACCAGAGCAGAAAAGTACTTCTAATCAGCGAAGCCCTATTGAAGGCACATGGCAGCTACTTTCCGCTCAGAATATCACTGGAGCAGACACTGTGTTTACAGATTATACAGTAGGAATGAAAGGGATCAAAATGATCAACCAAAACTACTTCGCGTTCTTTCAGCATGACCTGAACAAGGGCACGGACAGTTTAGCCAAATTCTCAGCTGGAAGTGGCTCGTACACGTATGAAAACGGCCACTACATAGAAAATTTGGCGTACTGCACGGGACGACAATGGGAGGGCAATACTTTTGAATTTGAGTTGATGATAACTGGTGATACCTTGGTTCAGGAGGGTAGAGAAAAATTAGACGATCTCGGGATCGATCATGTGATCAGAGAGATTTACGTTAGGCTCAAATAAAAACCAAAAAAGCATACTATTCACACTAGTGGGCATGTACAAGTGACTGATGCATGCCCAAATTGTGAATGGTAGATTGATTAACAACCCCTAATTTCAGGCAAAGTGCGGCAACCCTTATCTGCTTGTATTACCCGTTGAGTCTTTACTTTACTGAAAGTAAGCCCACCATTTGTGCGTAGTCGAGATGCTACATGTACAGACTGGCTAAGATCAAAACCATCACAGACTGCAATTTATCCCACCAAACTCACAAACTTCTTAATCAATTCATTTGTGGTGCCCTCTTTCCAAATCAGGGAGAGATAAGTAATCTGCTTGACGTTCTTTAGTTCTATGAATTTGATATCAAGATCAAAGCCATGCTTCAAGGAAGTGGGGACGATAGCTATACCGAGTCCATTTTCTACCAATCGGAAGATCGTATTGGCATGCACAGACTTGTGGGAGATTTTGGGGGCAAAGCCATGATCGTCGAAAATGCTCATCACTTTATTGTAATACGTACGACTATAATCACTGGAAAATAGAATGAAGTTGTCCTGAGCGAACTGACTTAAGTCTTTGAAATTGTCTTCATTGATGTGGTGGTGCTTGGGCAAGACAATGGAGAAATTGTCCTTAAAGATCTGACGAGAAGCTATACCCTCAGGAGCCTGCTTAGCTCGAATAAACCCAATATCCAATTTGTTATGTTCTATAGCGAAAATCTGGTCTTCATTGCTCATCTCTTCTAGACTGGTATGGATTTTCGGAAATTGTTCATTCAACTTCAAAAGGAGATGAGGGATCACTGCTTGCATGGCGGAGCCTACAAACCCGATATTCAATTCCCCTTCTTCACCTTTATCAATGAGTTTGATGGAGCGTTTGATAGACTCTAGTTGATTCAAGAGATTCGAACTTTCATCATAGAGATAGCGTCCTGCATCCGTGAGCTCCACTTGGCGTTTGTTTCTGATAAAGAGTTGCACGCCCAATTCGTCTTCCAATTGCTTGATCTGCCTACTCAATCCAGGCTGAGTAATAAAAAGCCTTTCTGATGCCTTTCGAAAATGCAACTCCTGAGCCACTATCATGAAATAGCGCAGGTGTCTGAATTCTATTTGATTACTCATTGTTATCAATCATTGATCTACAAAGTATTTTCAGGTATCAAAATTAGCATTTAATATTGTTCTTGAATGAAAAGCAAAGACTTTTTCAATCAAGAGCAAGACACAAATGGTCAGACTTAGGCATTTGAAGCCTCTTCAAACTTTGTGTGAGTGTTCAAACAACAACCCATTTTGATAAACAACAAGAGTATGCCGATTTTCAATTATGGAATCGATCATCTGACCCCTGGTGTGGCCATCGATATTGCCGAAGGCCGTACACAGGGTGTATTGAATGAAGAAGCCACCCAAAAGATATTAGCCAGCAGGCAAAACGTTCTGGATATCACAGAACAAGAAAGAATTGTTTATGGTGTCAATACAGGATTCGGTTCCTTGTGCACCACCATCATCAACAAAGCTGATGCAGGCAAACTGCAAGAGAATATCCTAAGAAGTCACAGTGTAGGTGTTGGGGCTGAGACCCCACTTGATGTCGCTAAGTTGATGATGATTTTGAAAGTACACGCCTTGTCCAAAGGCTATTCGGGTGTGGCTTTGGAAACATTAGAAAGAATCATCTGGCACATTGAGCAAGATTTCATTCCTTATGTACCTCAGCAAGGTTCGGTAGGAGCATCAGGCGACTTAGCACCCTTGGCTCATTTGTTTTTGCCACTTATTGGTGAGGGAAAAATCTGGAAGGATGAGCAATGGATTACTACTAGAGAACTATTCCAAAGTGAAAACAAAGACTCACTCAATCTTGGGCCTAAGGAAGGTTTGGCCTTGATTAATGGAACCCAGTTCATCGCAGCTTATGCTCTAAAAGGTTTTGTACGAATGAGCAATTGTCTTGATTCTGCAGACATCATAGGAGCCATGAGCTTGGAAGCATTAAAAGGCTCTATGAAACCTTTTGATAGCGAATTGCATCAAATCAGGCCCTACAAAGGATCCATCTATGTGGCTGATAGATTAGAGAAATTGGTGACTGGTTCTGAGATTATCAATTCTCACCAAAATTGCAGCAGAGTTCAAGACCCATATTCTTTGCGTTGTATGCCACAAGTACATGGGGCTTCAAGAAATGCCTGGTTGCACCTAAAGGAAATACTCACCATTGAGATCAACTCTGTGACGGACAATCCGATCATTTGTAGTGTAGATAAGACCATCAGTGGAGGTAATTTTCATGGTCAGCCCATGGCCATGCCGATTGACTATGCATCTTTGGCTTCAGCCGAAATTGGCAATATCTCTGATCGCAGGGTGTATTTAATGCTCGAAGGAGACGTAGAAGGTTTGCCAGCCTTGCTGATGAACAACACAGGGTTGAACTCTGGTTTTATGATTCCTCAATACACATCTGCAGCTTTAGTAAGTGAAAACAAAGGCTTGTGTTTCCCGTCGAGTGCGGATAGCGTGCCTACTTCTTTAGGGCAAGAAGATCATGTGAGCATGGGATCAATTGGCGGACGCAAACTCAATACCATATTGGACAACTTGGAAAATATTTTGGGTATTGAACTGTTCTGTGCCGCTCAGGGGTTTGACTTTAGAAAACCACTGAAATCGAGTGCCATCCTAGAAGAAGTCCACGCGCACATACGTCAGCAAATTACTTTCGCCACAGAAGATCGAATTTTCGGAGACGATATGGCAATTGCTACAGACATCATAAGAAATAAAGAAATTGTATCAGTAGCCAACGAAGCTGCAGATCGTCACAACATTAACTTATACAATCATGAGGTATTCGGAATTTATTAAGCAGTACGCTTCACACCCTAACTATAAAGCACCAACTGGAAGCCAATTACATGCTAAGTCTTGGCAGACTGAGTCTGCACTAAGAATGCTCCTCAATAACCTTGACGCTGAAGTGGCAGAAGATCCATCTGAGTTGGTGGTATATGGCGGTACAGGACAAGCGGCCAGAAATGTAGAATCGCTTCAAAAGATCATTGAGCTATTGCTCAAACTAGAGAATGATGAGAGTTTGCTGGTGCAGTCTGGTAAGCCAGTGGGTATTGTACGTACGCATGCTGAAGCACCACGGGTATTGATTGCGAATTCTAATCTGGTTCCGGCATGGTCCAATTGGGAACACTTTCAATCTTTGAAAGAAAGAGGGTTGATGATGTATGGGCAGATGACTGCCGGAAGCTGGATTTATATTGGTTCACAGGGCATTTTGCAGGGGACTTATGAAACGTTTGTTGCCTGCGGAGAAAAGCATTTTGGCGGAAGCCTCAAAGGGAAGCTGGTAGTGACAGCCGGACTTGGAGGTATGGGCGGTGCGCAGCCATTGGCTGCTACCATGGCTGGAGCTACTTTCTTAGGAGCAGATATAGACCCAACAAGAATCCAAAAAAGACTGGATACCAAATATATCGACCGGATGACGCATTCTTACGAAGAAGCACGTGATTGGGTCATGGAAGCTAAAGCTAAAGGTGAAAATTTGTCTGTTGGTTTGGTGGCGGATGCTGGTGACATGTTAGAGCAATTGATCGCTGATGGAATTGTTCCAGAGGTATTAACTGATCAGACCTCTGCTCATGATCCAGTATTTGGCTATGTGCCCAATGGCATGTCGCTCGAAGAAGCAGTCGATCTCAGAAAGAAAGATCAGGTGAAATATAAAGACCTTTCCCTGAAGAGCATGGCTCGTCACGTTGGCCTGATGCTTGATTTGCAGAAGAAGGGAAGTAAAACTTTCGACTACGGAAACAATATTAGAGAATTTGCCAGACAGGGTGGAGAGCCCAATGCGTTTGATTTTAATGGATTTGTGCCTGAGTATGTAAGGCCCTTGTTCTGTGAAGGCAAAGGACCCTTCAGGTGGGCAGCATTGTCTGGAGATCCTGAGGATATTTATGTGACAGATCAGGCACTGATTGAAGCCTTCCCAGAAAACAAGCACATGATCAACTGGCTTCAAGAAGCACAGAAGAAAGTGTCTTTTCAGGGTTTACCCTGTAGGATTTGTTGGTTGGGTATGGGCGAAAGAGAAAAAGCTGGATTGATTTTTAATGATTTGGTGAAAACTGGAAAGGTCAAAGCACCAATCGTTATCGGACGTGATCATTTGGACTGTGGTTCCGTGGCTTCACCCAATAGAGAAACTGAGGGAATGAAAGATGGTACAGATGCTGTTTCTGATTGGCCTCTTTTAAATCTGATGTCGAATGCCACAGGTGGCGCGACCTGGATTTCTTTCCATCATGGTGGAGGTGTAGGTATGGGGTATTCGCAGCATGCGGGTATGGTGGTTTTGGCTGATGGTACAGAAAGAGCAGAAAAATGCTTGAAGCGTGTGCTTCACAATGACCCAGCTATGGGCATCTTTCGCCATCACGATGCAGGATATGACAAAGCATCTAAGTTTGCGGATGACTTTGATTTGAATGTCTGGAAATAAATAAAGAGGCCGCCTCAAAAGTCAATAAGTCAGTCTGGCTTCTGCCTAGCCCAATGAGACAAACCTTGGACAAGTAGAGCTTTTGCTCATCATCTTAATTAAATGCCGTTTTTGTTATCTTAGACAAATGACGAAAGGCAATATCTTAATTACGGGTGCTTCTACAGGCATTGGTGCAGCTTGTGCCAAAAAGTTTGTGGATGAAGGTTATACTGTCTATGGTAGTGTGAGAAAACAAGAAGATGCTAATCGGCTAACAGAAGCATTGGGTGAGAGTTTTCAACCACTCTTTTTTGATGTCACCAATGAATCAGCTATTAGGAAAGCTGCAGAAGAACTAACCAGTCAAGTAGAAGGACAGGGATTGAAACTCCTGATCAACAATGCAGGTATTGCCGTGACGGGTGCTGTTGAATTGCTTGATGTAGAGGCTTATCGCAAGCAGTATGAAGTGAATTATTTCGGATTGATTGCTGTTACGCAAGCTTTTCTTCCTTTGCTTGGCGCAAAGAGAAACTATGAAAGCACTCCGGGTAAAATCATCAATATGAGTTCTATTGCCAGTAAGAGAGCCATGCCTTTCATGACTCCATATAGTAGCTCCAAAGCTGCTCTGGATAGTTTTACAGAAGGACTCAGACGTGAACTGTTGATTTACGGTATTGACGCTGTTACTATCAATCCAGGGCCTATTCGAACACCTATCTGGGACAAACTAGACGTGAATTTTGACGATGTCAAAGGGACGGTTTATGAATCTATCCTCAAAAGGTTTATTAAGTTGGTGAATAAAGAAGCTTCTGAAGCCATTGATTCAGATGATTTTGCTCGGCGAGTTTTCAAAACGTTCATAAATAAAAGTCCAAAAGTTTCTAATGTAGTGATTAAGAATAAATTCTTAAAGTATAACTTAGTGAGTCTGGTGCCTGCCAGAAAGGTTGACAGCTTCATTAAAAAAGTATTAAAAATCTAATCATGCTTATAAAAGAACACGTGGCTCTAATAGAGAAATTCTACACGGCCTTCAACGAAAAGGATGCTAAAACCATGACGGCCTGTTATCACAAAGATTTGGAATTTGAAGACCCTGCTTTTGGGGTTTTGGATTATGATCAGGCCAGTGCCATGTGGGCGATGTTGTTGAGCGGCAACAATGACATTGAAATTGCCTTCAAAAATGCCTGGTCAGAGAACGAATTTGGTGGTGTAGACTGGGAAGCCAAGTATCCATTTTCTAAAACAGGCAGAAAAGTACATAATGTTATTGATGCCAAATTTGAATTCAAAGATGGATTGATTGTAGGGCATCGTGATTATTTTGATTTCTATAAGTGGAGTAGAATGGCTCTTGGTCTGCCAGGTATTTTACTGGGATGGACTGACTACCTGCATAAAAAAGTACAAACCCAATGCGCCTCAATGCTTGATAAATATATGACCGAGAATAGGTAGTTATTCGCTTGTATCCTTCCCAAAATGTATTTCCCCATTTTTAGAAAGTAAGATAGCCAGTGGTCGGGTGTTATCAAACTGACCAAAAATAATAATCAGCGTGGCCGTAATTGGTACAGACAAAATCATACCCACCACACCCCAAAGAAATCCCCATAGTGTCAGACTGAGTAAAACAACCAATGGACTGATATTCAATCGACTACCCATAAGGCGAGGATCTAATACATTACCTACCAGGATTTGAATTGCACCCACAGCAATTAATACGGTAAGAGCAACACTACCCTCCCCATACTGGATCAGACCAAACAAGGCAGGAAATAAAGTGGCAACAACCGACCCAACAGAAGGAATAAAATTGAATAGGAAAATAATAAACGCCCAAAGGGCAGGCAACTCAATACCTATTATTAGTAAAGCGAAGTAACTCAATAACCCAGTCAGGAAACTGGTAAATATTTTCACAGAAAGGTAATCATCAAAAAGATTGGCTACTGCATTTACAGTTTTGTAGATGTTGCCACCTGCAGTGGTTGTATTCAGCACTTTCTGTATTTTTTCTTGAAATAGAGTTTCTTCCAGCAATAGAAATACGACATAAATCAAGATAATAATAAATTGCCCCACGATGCCTGCAAAGGATCCTGCGTAGCCCACAATGCTAGATTTGTATTCAGCTAGTAAAGAAAGAAAAGATTGATCGAGATTCTCAACGCCTGTCACATTTCCTAGTGCTAGCAGTGCTTTGGATATATTGTCGCTGTACTGTGGAAAGTTTTGAGCTAAACTTTGAAAATTCGAACCAATGATTTTGGCTATCGAATAGATCGCCAAAAAAACAGCTACTGTACTTATGATCGTCACCAGCCATTGGGGAAGGCTATATTTTCCAATTTTAATTTTGCTTACCAAGTCTCGTAATTTTTTCACGATGTACCAGATCAAAAACGAAATGCAGAACACTTTTAGGAAGTTCTGAAAGTACATCAAAACACCAATGGTGCCGGCAATTACGATCATCCAGTAGGCGACATTGGCTAGTTTGAGTTCGTTGGAATTTTGCATGAATTAAAGATAGAAAAATTGGTTATTTAAGTTAACCCATCTTGGCTCTTTTGGTTAGGTAGGTGCTTAGTATTTTATCAAAGCCGCCTTTGATATCTGCATCTACAAAATCAATTTTTAATTGGGAACATTTTAAAAATAGGTTTTTAAAAGCTTCATCCATTTGTTGTTTGTAGGCCTTTTTTATTTCCGTTGGAGTAAGTTTGACGACTTGTCCAGTTTCTAAGTCTTCAAAGCGGTAAGGTCGATCTTCAAATTCAAAATCAAGTTCTGTTTCTTTGTCATTTACATGGAAAAGTAAGACCTCGTGTTTGTTGTGCTTGAGGTGATTCAAAGCTGAAAAAATTTCTTCCTGATCCGTCTCTTGTTGAAGCATATCAGAAAAAATCACAACCAATGAACGCTTTGGAATTTTCTCTGCAACTTCATGGAGTACTTGAGCTACATTGGTTTTTTGCTGAACAGGAGGTCTCTCAAACAGTTGTTGATAGGTATTGAGCAGGTTGTGTACATGAGTGGAAGTCGACTTAGTGTCTGATTGGAAGTCAATTTTATCACTAAATGTAAATAGGCCTACTGCATCTCTTTGTTTTTGTAGCAAGAATGAAATGGCCGCTCCAGCTAAAATGGAGAATTTGATCTTGCCATGTTCTGGTTTGGGATAGTACATGGAAGAGGAGGTATCCAGCACAATGTAGCAGCGCAAGTTGGTTTCCTCTTCATAGCGTTTCGTATAGAGCCTATCTGTCTTGGCATATACTTTCCAATCTATATGCCTGGTACTTTCACCATAATTATATAGACGATGTTCTGCAAATTCCACCGAAAATCCATGATAGGGAGATTTGTGCAAGCCAGTAATAAAGCCCTCCACGAGCTGCCTGGCTAGCAATTCTACATTGGCGTACTCTTTTAGTTTGTTGATGTCTATATCTAGCTTCACGAAAATTTGTTTATGAGGTCAACGTACGCAAGTTATATATGATCGCCATTGTTGCCAATATTATAATTAAGAACAGCTTTTAAGGTGAAATTTTTAATCCGGTTTTAAGCTGCGCTCAAACGAATCCATAATATAAGTAGTGATTTGCTTTTCTGAATTAAAAAACATTATATTTAAAGCTTTTAAAGAATTTAATTGATCATCAAAATCTAAATTCTAGCAACTTAAACATACTGATAAAAGTGGAAGATCATAAGGATAACGACAGAGCAGAAATATTTTCTGAGAGAGTAAGGGCCGGGAAAAGAACCTATTTTTTTGATGTAAAAGCCACACGTTCAAATGATTACTATTTAACCATTACAGAGAGCAAAAGGCGCTATAAAGATGATGGTTATTTTTACGAGAAGCATAAAATATTCTTGTATAAAGAAGATTTTAATAAGTTCGTTCAAGCGCTCAATGATACAGTCAACCATGTCAAAGAGGAATTGATGCCAGAAGTTGATTTTGAACAATTCGACAGAGAAAAAGAAGATGCCGAGAATCAACCCGAAGCCGTAGCATCAAACGATGACAGCGAGTTAAAATGGGATTAACTTGATTCTTTCCAGAAGAAACTTAAAAGCTCTTGGGTACTCCTTGAGCTTTTTCTATTTTTAGGCCATGATCAGAAGAACGCTTGTTTTTATTGTAGCTATAGTCGCACTATTCGTCTTTAGTGCCTGGCTGTTTAGCGATATCTTCATTTACCTGTGCGTGTCTATTGTATTGGCTACGATTCTGAGGCCACTCACCAACCTGATCAATAGAGCCTATATTTTTAGAATGCGAATGCCTCGGATATTGGCAATTTTGGTTTCATATTGTGCTGTCGTAGGGGTGGTGTTTTCATTTGTGCTTCTTTTTATTCCCCTGATAGTCGAACAGGTGAATGTGCTCTCTAAAGTAAGTTTTGACGAAGTGTATACGAACCTGTCTCAACCTATAGTCGCAATTGAAAATTTTCTAATCGAGTATCAACTGGTGAGTGAAGACGAGCATAGTTTGACGGAAACCATTAGATCATCTGTTTTTGAGTTTGTCAGTAACCTGAATTTTAGAAATATTATCAATAACCTGCTGACCTTTACAGGAGGATTTTTTGTGAGTGTCTTGGCTATTGCCTTTATCACCTTTTTTCTTTTATTGGAGAACGGTTTATTAAGCAGGCGTCTCATTGCCATTGTACCCAACCAATACTTTGAATTGTTCATATCCGCCATTCATAAAATCGAACATTTACTTTCTAATTACCTGATTGGTCTTGTTTTGCAAATGATGGCTATCTTTTCAATAGCTGGTTTAGGACTTTCAATTTTTGGGGTTAAATATGCTTTGACCATTGCAGTATTTGCTGCTGTAGCTAATTTGATTCCATATATGGGGCCTATTTTAGGAGCGTCATTTGGAATAATAGTTGGGCTCAGTACCAGTGGGCATTTTGCCTTTGATCAGGTGGCGGTTATACTGATATTAAAAATTGTATCCGTTTTTGCTGTGGTTCAAGCCACTGACAATGTATTGCTGCAGCCGCTCATCTTTTCTAAAAGTGTCAAGGCACATCCTTTAGAGATTTTTGTTGTTATCTTTGCGGCCGCAAGTTTAGCAGGTATTCCAGGTATGATTGCCGCTATTCCAGTATACACCATTATTCGAGTATCTGTAATAGAAATCAGAGCTGGATTCAAGAGCTATAGGATTTTTCAAGTTTCAAAAAATATTATATAAATGGGATTGCAATGTGGGATTGTGGGTTTGCCTAACGTAGGTAAATCAACCCTTTTTAATGCATTATCGAATGCAAAGGCAGAAGCTGCCAATTTTCCTTTCTGTACGATTGAACCTAACGTTGGCGTAATTACTGTGCCCGATGAAAGATTAGGTGTTTTAGAAAAGTTAGTGAATCCTCAAAAAGTTCTACCAACTGTAATTGAGTTTGTAGATATAGCTGGGCTGGTCAAAGGCGCTAGCAAGGGAGAAGGGCTTGGAAATAAATTCCTGGCCAATATTCGTGAAGTAGATGCCATTGTACATGTCACACGTTGTTTCAATGACGACAATATTGTTCATGTGGACGGTCATGTAAATCCAGTTGCTGACAAGGACGTGATTGATACAGAACTACAGCTCAAGGATTTAGAATCCATAGACAAGCAGCTGCAAAAAAATGAAAAAGCGGCCAAATCAGGAGATGCAAAACTCAAGGTTTATGTCGAAATTCTCAAAGAGTACAAAGCGCTTTTAGAGTCTGGTCAAAATGCAAGGGCACTTGAATTGACCAAGGAGCGCAAAGAAGTTGTTGGCCCATTGCAATTATTGACAATTAAGCCAGTCATATATGTGGCTAATGTAGAGGAATCAGCTATTCTAACTGGCAACGAACATGTAGAAGCATTGAAGCGTGCAGTTGCTGCCGAAAATGCACAAGTCGTCATGGTAAGTGCCGCAATAGAATCTCAAATTGCTGAATTTGATGAACCTGATGAAAAGGAAATGTTCTTGGGTGAGTATGGGTTGAAGGAGTCTGGTTTGGATAAATTAATCCGCGCAGCTTATGAGCTACTTGATTTGATTACTTATTTTACAGCTGGCGTTACAGAGGTACGAGCATGGACTATACAAAAAGGATGGAAGGCACCACAAGCAGCAGGTGTGATTCATACAGATTTTGAAAAGGGCTTTATTAAGGCTGAGGTAATCAAGATTCCAGACTATGTGCAGTACGGATCAGAAGCTGGATGTAAAGAAGCGGGCAAGCTGGCCATAGAGGGTAAGGAATACGTAGTGAAAGATGGTGATGTCATGCACTTTAGGTTTAATGTCTAAATAAATGAAGTAAATCTCCGCTCATTTACTAAAGTCATACCTCATTTTTAAAGGCTTGAGGTATGATATACAGGCAAAACTTCGTACTTTTGCAACCTTAAAAATTAACATTTGACCCTCCGATTTAATTTTTAAAACAAAATTTCAACTAATTAAAAGTAGCGATTATGGCATTTGATCTTGACATGATTAAAAAAGTCTATTCCCAAATGGGAGATAGAATCAACAAAGCCAAAGAATTGACGGGCAAGCCGTTGACTTTGGCAGAAAAAATATTGTATTCTCACCTGTATGAAGGTCAGCCTAGCGAGACTTATACAAGGGGAGAGTCGTATGTTGATTTTGCTCCAGACAGGATTGCATGTCAGGATGCCACTGCTCAGATGGCCCTTTTGCAGTTTATGCAAGCGGGTAAAGCTAAAGTAGCCGTGCCTACTACAGTTCACTGTGATCACTTGATTCAGGCAAAAGTGGGAGCTACTGAAGATTTGCAAAACGCAATCAATTCGTCTAACGAAGTATTCAACTTCTTGGATTCTGTATCAAACAAGTATGGGATAGGATTCTGGAAACCAGGGGCTGGTATTATCCACCAAGTGGTGTTAGAAAACTATGCCTTCCCAGGTGGTATGATGATCGGAACGGATTCTCACACAGTAAATGCAGGTGGATTGGGTATGGTAGCTGTTGGTGTTGGTGGAGCAGACGCTGTAGACGTAATGGCTGGTATGGCTTGGGAACTGAAATTCCCTAAGTTGATTGGTGTCAAGTTAACTGGAGAATTGAGCGGATGGGCCTCTGCTAAAGATGTAATCCTGAAAGTAGCTGGTATCCTGACTGTAAAAGGTGGTACTGGAGCTATTGTTGAATACTTTGGTGAAGGCGCTAAAAACCTTTCATGTACAGGAAAAGGAACGATTTGCAACATGGGTGCTGAGATAGGGGCTACTACTTCTACCTTCGGATACGACGAATCCATGGAAAGATATTTAAGAGCTACAGAGAGAGCTGAAGTAGCTGATTTGGCAAATGGTATCAAAGAGCATTTGACAGGTGACGACGAGGTTTATGCCAATCCTGAGCAATACTTTGATCAGGTAATCGAAATTGATCTATCAACTTTGGCTCCTCATGTGAATGGACCATTTACCCCTGATTTGGCTACGCCTATCAGTGAGATGAGAGAAAAAGCAGCTGCCAATGATTGGCCAACTAAAGTTGAGTGGGGATTGATAGGTTCTTGTACCAACTCTTCTTACGAAGACATGTCCAGAGCGGCTTCTATTGTAGAGCAAGCTGTAGCGCATGGTATTAAGCCTAAAGCTGAATTCGGAATCAACCCAGGATCAGAGCAGGTGAGATATACAATTGAAAGAGATGGTATCATAGAAACTTTCGAGAAGATGGGTACCAAAGTGTTTACTAACGCTTGTGGGCCATGTATTGGTCAGTGGGCAAGAGCAGGTGCTGACAAACAAGAAAAGAACACCATCGTTCACTCTTTCAATAGAAACTTTGCTAAAAGAGCAGATGGTAACCCAAATACACATGCCTTTGTAACTTCTCCTGAAATGGTTGCAGCAATTGCCATCTCTGGTGATCTTGGGTTTAACCCAATTACTGATACTTTGACAAACGACAAAGGTGAGCAGGTGAAATTAAATCCTCCAGTGGGAGATGAATTACCAACCAAAGGATTTGATGTAGAAGATCCGGGGTATCAAGCGCCTGCGGAAGATGGTTCTGGTGTTCAGATCAATGTAGCTGAAGATTCGAAAAGATTGCAATTATTATCTGGGTTTGCTCCTTGGGATGGTGAAAATATTACTGGTGCCAAATTGTTAATCAAAGCGCAAGGAAAATGCACAACTGACCACATTTCTATGGCAGGACCATGGTTAAGATTTAGAGGGCATTTGGACAATATTGCCGACAACACTTTGATTGGAGCAGTAAATGCCTTCAACGGCGAAACAGATAACGTAAAAAGCCAATTGACTGGCGAACATGGTGCTGTACCAGCTACACAAAGAGCATACAAAGCAGCAGGTATTCCTACAATCGTAGTTGGAGATCAGAATTATGGGGAAGGCTCGTCTAGAGAGCACGCAGCCATGCAGCCAAGGCACTTAGGTGTAAGAGCAGTTCTGGTTAAGTCATTTGCAAGAATTCACGAGACCAACTTGAAAAAACAAGGGATGCTGGGATTGACATTTGCGAATGAAGCGGATTATGACAAAATTCAGGAAGACGATACTTTTGACTTCGTAGATTTGAAGGATTTTGCTCCGGGAAAACCATTAACAATTGTAGCTAAGCATGCTGATGGTTCTGAAGATACTATCAAAACAAATCATACTTATAATGCAGGTCAAATAGAGTGGTTTAAGGCCGGTTCAGCATTGAATTTGATCAAAAGACAAAATAACGGGTAAGGCGAGTAGTAAAATTTAGGTGTGAGTTAGACCAACTGAATGCCTAAAAACTCGTATCTTTAAGTAAACATTTAAGAAAATACCAAGCAACGGTTTCAGCAATGAGACCGTTCTTTTTTATTATAAATCAAACAACATGAGTGTATCATATTATACAGCAGAAGGGCTTCAGAAATTAAAAGATGAATTGAACCACCTTCAAACACATGGAAGAACTGATATCGCAAAGCAGATTGCGGAGGCAAGAGACAAAGGCGATTTGAGTGAAAATGCCGAGTATGATGCGGCTAAAGACGCGCAGGGCTTATTAGAACTGAAAATTGCAAAATTGGAAGTTGTAGTAGGAAACGCTAGAGTAATTGACGAGTCTCAAATAGACACCTCTAAAGCGTCAATTCTCTCCACAGTGAAAATCAAAAACAAGAAAAATGGCATGGAGGTGAAGTACACCTTAGTAGCAGAGGAAGAAGCAGATTTGAAAGCTGCCAAAATATCTGTCAAATCTCCATTTGGAAAAGGACTGTTAGGTAAGAAAGTAGGCGAGACGGCAATAATAGAGGCTCCCGCTGGCAATGTTGAATTTGAAATCCTAGAAATAGGACTTGCCTGATCATGCCTAGCGTATTCAGCAAAATTATTAGTCGAGAAATACCAGCACACATCGTGGCTGAAAATGATGAATACCTGGCATTTCTCGACATCAATCCTTTGATGGAAGGCCATTGTTTGGCTATCCCTAAGGTAGATGTGGATTACATTTATGATTTGGAGGATACTACCTTAGCGGGTTTACACCTATTCGCTAAGAAAGTGGCGCTTGGTATTCAAGCGGCCATTCCATGTGAACGTATTGCCGTATCTGTTTTAGGGCTAGAAGTACCTCACGCACATGTACACCTCATCCCTATGAATACCATGGACGACGCAAATTTTGCTCGTCCAAAACTGAAACCTTCTCAGGAGGAATTGGCCGAAACAGCTAAAAAGATCAAATCAGCCATTCGGCTGTAAAATGACCAAATGGTTCATATAGAAAAAACCATAACCTATACGGGGCATGCTGATGCCGTTTACACTCTTGAAAAAGGAGTAGAGCCACATCTGTTTTATTCTGCAGGTGGAGATGGTAACATCGTAGAGTGGGATCTGAATAAGGCAGACAGTGGGCGGTTGATTGCCAAAGTTCAAGCCTCAGTGTACAGCCTATGCCTTGTACCAGAACGTCACCTGCTTATTGTCGCACAGAACTATGAAGGTATTCATCTCATAGACGTGCTTTCTAACAAGGAAGTAGGGTCATTGCAGTTTACCGAATCAGCTATTTTCGACATGAAAGTGGTTGGAGACTTGTTGGTTGTAGGAACAGGTGAGGGAAAATTGGTCGTTATTGACTTACCCAAATTGAAGGTGCTTCATGAGGTGGAGGTATGTGATCAGAATATTCGTGATATTTTGATCACAAAAGACAATAATTGCTTAGTGGCTTCAAGTGATAGCTTTATACGGAAATATCAATTGCCCAATTTCGAACTACAAGAAAAGATTCAGGCGCATGATAACTCAGTATTTGCCCTTTTGGAGAAGGGCGAAACCTTAATAAGCGTAAGTAGAGATGCACGATTAAAGTTTTGGGATACCTCTCAGCTTAAGTTGAGTGAATCCATTAATGCGCACATGTATGCTATTAATGATATTGTAGAACGCAAAGATGGCGCATACTTGGCAACAGCCAGTATGGATAAGACGATCAAGATTTGGGATTATGCCCAGCGAAAATTGATCAAAGTCATAGACAAAGCCCGCCATCAAGGACACCTAACTTCAGTTAATAAACTGTTGTGGTTGGAGTATAAGGACTTTTTAATCTCTTGTAGTGATGACCGTTCTATAGGGGTCTGGCGCATTGATATTAAGAAATAATGTTTATAATTGCATTATAAGCCGCCACTTAAGTAATTAAACTACCAGTTTGTACGTATTAATATAAGTATATTAAGATTGTTAGGTGTAGAAACTACTAATCGAAATAGCTTGGACCAAACATCTTTCGGATAAGGTGATTCAATCATAATTGATCCCTTTGGTGTTTAAAGATCTATAGACAGATGAAGATTACTCCATTAGAAATCAGGCAAAAGACGTTCGAGAAGTCTTTTAGAGGACTCGATAAAGACGAGGTTACGGCATTTTTATTATCCCTTTCGCACGAATGGGAGCGTTTTCTGGACGAAAACAAAGACCTCAAACAGCAAAGAGAAAAATTAGAAAAGGAAGTGCAGAAGCTACGTGAAGTAGAAACGACACTTTTTAAAACATTAAAAACGGCTGAGGATACTGGCGCCAGCGTGGTGGATCAGGCGAATAAGACAGCAGCTCTTCACCTCAAAGAAGCCCAAATCAATGCAGATGCCATGATTAGTGATGCTAAGAATAAGGCAAGAGCAATTATAGAAAGAGCAGAAATGGAAGCTCGTGATGTCATGGAAGAAATGACGAGTGAAGTGAAGGAATTGGAAGAAAATTATCGCATCATTGAAAACCAAAGAGACAATATCATCTCTCAACTCAAAATGCTTTCTGGCGATGTGATGAGTAAAGTAGAGAAAGTAAAATATCAAGAGTCGGGTATTGAAACTCATGTGAAGAAAGTGAAGCAGTTGCTTCGTGAAACTTCAGAACGTGTGAGCAGCCACTCTGATGAAAGTGTTTCAAAAATTGAATCCATTAAGCTGGATGAGATAAAGAGGGAGGAGCTCAGAAAGGAGCAAACCCAGGAAGACAACCTGGAAGAGGTCCGATCAGAGACCAATGACCATTCGACTGTCAAGAAAAATTACATTTCCGAAGAAAATCCTATTGCAAGAACAGCACCTTCACCAGCAGTTGCTAAACCAAAAGTGAAAAAGGAGCCAATAGCAGAAGGAGGACTATCTTTTTTCGATGAATTGGAAGACTAATCAATGACTACAATACGGCTGGAGGGACTGGACTTCTTTGCCCATCATGGGTATTATGAGGAGGAAAGAAAAGTAGGGAATAAGTATACTGTGGACGTAGAAGTGCTGGTCAATCGTACCAGCTATACTGATGACGATCTGGATCAAACGATCAACTACGAGGAAATCTATTTGACTGTGTCTACAATAATGTCAGTTTCTACCAAACTACTTGAGACTTTAGCTTCTTCTATGTGTAGAGAATTGCTAAAACAGTTTGCGTCTGTAGATCAAGTGACCGCTACGGTAAGTAAGCATAATCCACCCATTAAAGGTGTGTGTAATAGAGCATCAGTCACTATTAGCCAATCCAGATGATTTTTAGCTAGTCATGCAACTTCTGAGGTGATACCATGTCTTTGGTTTGTATTTACTACAAAAATAAAGTCATGAAAAAAACTCAATTCGCAATTCTCGCTGTGGGCGTAATGCTCTTATCACTAAGCAGCCATGCCCAGAAGAAAAAATTTTCGTTCAATGAAGTCTATCAGGTATCAAGTTCGCCAAGATTGACCATCAGCACAGCTGATGGGGATATAGAGGTATACCCATCTGATAAAAAGGAGATAGAAGTTTTTTATATAGTAGAAAGAAACAATGAAGTCCTTAAAATTTCTCCTAAGGAATTAGAGGAGGAATTTGTCATAGATATATCAGCAGGAAAGGATTATCTCAATGTTTCAGTGAAACAACGATATCAATATCGCATGAGGGACTGGAGAAATAGGCTAAATGTTTCGTTCGAAATTTACACGCCAATCCAAACGGCTTGTGACTTGCAGTCATCTGATGGAGATATTAAACTGAAAGGCTTGATTGCAGATCAGAAATTGCAAACAAGTGATGGAGATATAGATATAATGAAGGTGACAGGAGATGTATATGCTAGAACCTCTGATGGTGACATTTTTATCAATCAAATAATTGGCAATGTAGAATCAATCACTAGTGATGGTGATATTGAATTGAGAAACATTGAGGGTCATGTGGATGGAAGAACTTCTGATGGTGATGTTGAGTTAGAGGATGTGCAAGGGCGAGTGGATTTGGTTACTAGTGATGGTGATATAAATGCAGAAGGGATAGTGGGCGATTTGAAATTAACCAGTAGTGATGGAGACCTGAGATTAGGCCAATCTAATGGTGCCATGACGCTCAATACTTCTGATGGGGATATCTCCTTCAGAGATCTTACAGGATCTTTAAAAGCGAGAACGTCAGATGGCGAGATCAAGGGTAACATTGTACGATTAGAGTCAAGTCTGGAGCTGCGAACCTCTGATGGCAATATAGCAGTTATCGTGCCTGGCGCTCAGGGATTAGATTTGGTATTAAGGGGAGAGGCGATTAGAACTGTACTGGATAATTTCTCAGGCACATCAAAAGACCATATAGTAGAAGGGCAAGTCAATGGCGGAGGCAAGCTGGTAGATTTACATGCATCAGATGGCACAGTGAGTTTGTCTTACGATTAAAATACGCTACAAAAATTTGCTAAAAAGCCTCTTGCAACTGCAAGAGGCTTTTTTTGTATTAATTGATATTTCTAATAATATTTTTAGACTTATCTAAAAAATAAACTAGCTTTGCTTTAAAATATTATTAGAATACTTAAAATGAAAAGAATTTACTTGCTGTCACTTTGTTTGACGGTATTTCAGAGCTGTGAAGAGATTATGCCTAGTGCTCCAGCAAACAATGAAGTGTTGGATGGGCCTATTGAAGGATTGTCAGCGGCTCAATTGCGCGTGTTCTTGGCGGGTGACGAAAAATTTTCTGAGGTTTTTACACCTGAGACTGGCTTGGGTCCATATTTTGTGACTTCCTCTTGTGTTTCTTGTCACCCTGGAGACGGCAAGGGGCACCCTTCATCTGGTTTGACACGATTTGGAAAATTTACTAGTGGCAGTTTCGATCACATGTTGGATCAGGGAGGGCCGCAATTACAGAATAGAGCCATTCCAGGGTTTGAAGCCGAGATTGTACCTTCAGATGCTACGGGAGTCACTACATTTTTGGCACCAGCTGTTACAGGCCTTGGTTTACTTGAAGCTGTTTCAGATGCAGATATTTTAGCACATGCTGATCCTACTGATTTAGATGGAGATGGAATATCTGGAGTCCCCAATTACATTGAAGCACCTGATTTTTTTGAGCCACGATCTTTTCATATCGCAAATGGCACCTCATATATTGGAAGATTTGGAAAAAAGGCGGGTGCGATTGATCTGAAAATGCAGACGGTAGGCGCATACAAGCAGGATATGGGGATTACCTCAGATTTTGATTTAGAAGATCCTATCAATTACAACGATTCTGATATTGCAATTGGTAGTGTAGGGGATCCTGAAGTTTCTGCTGGAACGGTCAATGAGGTGGTGTTTTATCTAAGTACGCTCAAACCACCTGTAAGAAGAAATATAAAACATCCGAATGTAGTGAATGGTGAAGTATTGTTTGATCAAATAGGCTGTACCTCTTGCCACATGCCTACATTGAAAACAGGTGATCATGCCGTAGCTGCCTTAGCCAATCAGACATTCCATCCTTATACTGATCTATTGATGCATGACATGGGATTTGCATTGGACGATGGTTATACAGAAGGGACGGCCACTACATCAGAATGGAAAACCCCAGCCTTGTGGGGCTTGGGATTATCTAAAGATGCCCAAGGCGGCAGTTACTTTTTATTACATGATGGAAGGGCACGGAGTATTGAAGACGCAATTTTCATGCACGGAGGTGAAGCTGCTCAGTCTGCCGCTAATTTCTCAGAGCTATCTGAAGAGAATCGTGCATTTGTTATCCAATTTCTAGAATCCTTATAGAATGAAAAGAAGAAAGTTTATTCAAAAAACGGGAATGGTTTGCTTAGGTGCTATTGCAGGAGGAAGTGTTTTGTCTTCTTGTGCTAAGGTCTATTATGCACAATATTCGGTCGAAAATAATAGTATCAAGATAGCCAAATCTGAATTTGAAGAAAGAAGTGCAGTAGTCGTAAAGGACGATAGACTACCAGCTCCCATTTATTTGCTGAAAGAAGATGAATCTTACTCGGCGGTTTTGATGCTTTGTACCCATAAGGAATGCGAAGTAGCGCCATTCGGACAGGAATTGCACTGTCCATGCCATGGCAGCGAATTTACCAACAAGGGCAAGGTGCTGACAGGCCCTGCAGAAGAAGATCTCAAGAAATTTAAAGTAACTACAAACGATACGTTCATTTTTATTGCCTGATTCTAGGCATTTCACACAGACATGAAAAAATTATTATCACTTATTATCCTATTCGTTCTTGGCTTGAACGTAGTATGGGCTCAGGAAGCGGATTCGTCTTATACCAATCTGGAAGCGATCTTTAATAGGCCTTTTATTTATGAAGCTCAAAGAGGAGCGTCTTCTGCCTCTATAGGAGGCTATGTAGAAGGCAACACCAATTACTTTACGACTGATGGTGTGACAGATGGATTCAGCATGGAGCTAAGGAGATTCAACATCTTTCTATTTGCAGCCGTGCACGAAAGGATTAAGTTTATTTCAGAATTAGAGTTTGAACATGGCACAGAAGAAATAGCCCTGGAGACGGCTCTCTTGGATTTTGAAATTCATCCTGCCTTTGTGTTCAGAATGGGGATATTACTGCCTCCCATTGGATATTTCAATCAAAACCATGACAGTCCAAAGTGGGAGTTCATTGATCGCCCACTGGTATCTACGAATATTATCCCAGCGACACTGTCAGAAATGGGCATGGGCTTCTATGGAAAAATTCCTGCTGGCAAACATAAATTGACCTACGAGTTATATGTGACCAATGGCCTACAAGATGGCATCATAGCCAATACTGAGAATAGAACCTTTTTAAATGCGGGCAAGTCAGAAGAAATGTTTGCTGAGGACAATAATGGTACGCCATCATTTTCCAGCCGTATCGCATTTAATGTTTCAAGATTGGGCGAGTTTGGTGTGTCTGGTTACACGGGTATTTATAATGAATTTGAAATAGAGGGAGAACCTGTAGACGACAAACGAAGAGTGAGTTTGTTTGCTTTGGACTATAATTTTCAATTGGCCAATCTAAAATTAATAGGCGAGACGGCTTGGGTATCCATAGACATTCCTGATGCCTATGGCCAGCAGTTTGGTAATAGTCAAGTAGGTACCCATTTGGATATGATTTATCCAATCCTCAAGCGAGATATGTTGGGGTGGAAAGGGGTGACGCTCAACTTGATCAATCGACTGGAGTATGTGGATTACAACAGGGATGAATTTGAATCAACAGACACCAAAATCTATGATGAAATCTATGCGATCGTGCCTGGATTGAGCTTAAGGTTTTCGAGCAATACCTTACTGAGATTCAACTATCGAAGACATTGGGAAAGAGATTTTCTGGGAAATCCAGTTTCAAAGACAGCTGGCCTTCAGTTTGGCTTTGCTAGCTATTTTTAGAAAAAAAATTGAGACCTGTCTTTAACACCCGTTTGATGTACTAGAGCAAGTCTCAATGTGCATAAGAAGAAAATTGATCTTTGAGGTGATTTAGCATCACCTATATTTTATTTCCAAGGCTTGAAATTCTTGGCTGCTGGCCCTTTTAGACTGTTTTTTCTCGTGTCTCTTTTGATCGTCACTTTGTTGGTATCAGCTGTAGAGTCAGCCCATACTTTTTGATTTTTTGCTTCTGGCCCTTTCAGAGAAGCTTGATTAGCTTCAGTATATACAGTCACTGATTGGCTGTCGTCTTGCCACACTTTATAGTTCTTGGCTTTAGGTCCTTTTAGATCGTTTTTGCTTTGGGCTTGGCTCATCGCGCAAGTCATAAACAAAGCACAGAGTGTAAATATTAGCTTTTTCATCGTGTAGTTATTTTTGGGTTTAACTTACTTGATTGATTACTTATGCAAGTTACTTTCAGGACGGCCATCTAAGGCTCTATATTATTCCTGAAATTATGCTCAGTAAATATACGGATATGGCTAGAAATGTGTTTTGGCCCTGTTTTTACTCTGTTTCAGAAGAGAAGGTAATTGTTGAACCCTGTTGTGATAAAAGCTCAGACACTAGAAGAAATCAGGGTTAATAAAGAGCCTGCCTTTTCAATAAAACACGATTATACGATTGCCATTGGTGTACTTGAAATGTGACTGATTTTTTTAAGTATAGAATTTTATAGTTGCACTAAATCAATTCTATTCAGAAAACGACTCATAGTAATAGAGGTAAAACTCAAGTTCGTCGTCTTTTTTGAGTTGATTAATGAGGTAATTGAAACCATCTACAGCAGCTGGACTGTATTGGCTTAAATTCGGCAAGTCCACAATGTTCCTGATTTCTTTTACTTTCAACATATCGTTTAGTACTTTATCAAGCCCCTCTAAAACTGCTGGGTCAGAAGTTTGATTGGCAGCCCATACTGCATGTGGGATCGGAATAGATTCCCAGAGTACATTGATAGTATTTTTGAGTTTAGGGTTTGCTTTAATTTCCTCCCTGATCCATTGACACGAGCATGCACCTAGCGCTATGCTTCCCTCATTTATTTTTTGTATTACGTCCTTGTGACCAGTTTCGAAATTCACACTTTTGAATCCACTTTCCAGGCTTTGGCCAATCAATTGAGTAAGGTAAATTCTAGGAATGATATGTCCAGACGTAGACGAAGGATAGGTGAACGAGACATCAATTGTACTACTCTTGTCAGCTATGAATTTGGTTGATTTGATATTTGAATTTTTATTGGCAATGAGACAACTCTTGTAAGTAAGTGTGGTACCTGCTTTATCTGCTCGAACTAAATAAGATTGAAAAGGCAGTTCAGTAACCTGTGCATAAGCATAACCGAAAGCATTGGTGTAAATGAGGTCGTATTTGGATTGGTTACCGCTCAATTCCAATAAGGAGTTGAAATTTTCGTACTCCACATAAACAGCTAGCTGATCGTTCAGGAAATCGGCAATGGGCTTGAACTTGTCAGCTGGCATAAATTTGTCAAGTCCAATAGTCAGTGTGTCAGGTGCCTGTTGAGCCAAAGAAACGGCAGGATATATTAATATAAGCAAGGCGACACAAATGGATCGAATTGATGATTGGGGTCTTCTCATGGCAAATGCGTTAAATCAAAGCGTAGGAGGCTTATCTAAATATACTCAATTCTAGCCGGAAATGTCTTGCAAATGACTTTTTATACCTCGATTGCCTCATGTACCAAGTGCTTATAAAAGCAAAAAGTCCCGAGCAATCGGGACTTTTTTACTATTCACTAAAATCTATCAGTTTCCTGATTAATTGTCTTTGACTTTTAGGTTGAGCAAACCTGCGATGATAAAAGCAACACCACTGGTGACTAATGCAAATACGGGATTTCCGTCATAAAGATACTTCACTAATGGACCACCAATCAATGCATTGATGATTTGTGGTATCACAATAAAAAAATTGAAAATGCCCATATATACACCCATCTTATGTGCAGGAATTGATCCGACCAACATGGCATAGGGCATGGCTAAAATACTAGCCCATGAGATGCCAATCAATGTCATAGAAAATATTAGATAGGATGGATCTGGGATCAAGTAGATACTTAATAAGCCGCATCCACCTAGGATGAGCGAATAAGTATGCGTGGCCTTTCTTCCTACTTTTTTAGCAATGGCGGGTAGGAAAAAGGCATAAATGGCTGAAACACCATTGTAGACACCAAATAGGATGCCTACCCAGTCGCCAGCATCCTGATACATTTTAGAGGAATGATCTGATAGTGGCAAACCATATACATGGTGTGCTATGGCAGGTGTAGCATACACCCACATACCAAACAGGCCAAACCAAGAAAAGAACTGAACCCAGCTCAATTGCTTCATGGTAAAGGGCATGTTTTTGAAATCTGTAAAAATATTGAGCAGTCCTTTGTCCTCTGTAGGAGCTTCTTTATTTGCATCAGAAAAATTGGCCAACTCTTCTGGCGAATATTCTTTAGTAGTTAGAATAGTGATCATGATACACCCTACTAAAGTCAGTGCGCCTATTACAAAGGAAAGAATCAAATTGTAAGGTACTTCTCCTGCTGTTGCTTCGTTTGATACATCAAACCAATTGCTAAGCACATAGGGCAACCAAGAGCCCACCACAGCGCCAAGACCAATCAATATGGTCTGAACACTAAATCCTAAAGTTCGCTGATCAGCTGGCATCATGTCTGCAACAAGTGCGCGAAACGGTTCCATGGCGATATTGAACGAAGCATCCATAATCATCAACATCCCAGCCCCAATCCACAAGGCCGGAAAGACGGCCGTGAGCGCTCCAGCGTTAGGCATGGCTATCAGACCAATGGCGGCCAGTACAGCTCCTGTTAAAAAGAAAGGCTTTCTACGACCCATTTTGGTCCAGGTCTTGTCACTATAGTGGCCTACAATAGGCTGCACAATTAAGCCCATCAGTGGAGCCACAATCCAAAACCAAGAAAGCTCATGCACATCTGCTCCAAATATTTGCAGGATTCTACTGGCATTGGCATTTTGCAGGGCAAAGCCCATCTGAATACCCAGAAATCCAAAGCTCAGATTCCATACTTCCCAAAAGCTTAATTGTCGTTTTTCCATCAATTATTTTTCTCAAAAATTAAATACTGCCATGGCTCCATTTCGAGTGGCTGCTCAGTAGCTAAAGTAAACGACTTGTTGCTAAATGCATCTGTATAAGCACCTGCAGCAGATGCGTCCGTTAGATTGAATATCTGTTTTTCGTCTGACATATTGATTAATCCAATCACTCGATTGCCATGCTTCTCTCTACTGAATGCATAAATCCATTCGTCAGCATTGATTCGCTTGGGCATGCCGCCAAAGCCGCCATTCCAAAGTGCTTGGTTGTCTTTTTTCAACTGCACCAATTTTTGATAGAAAGGGGTAAGGAGCTTTGGGTCTTCCCAATTGATTGTATCTTTTTCGAAGAAAAGTAAACGCTTATCCAGACCTACTTCCTGACCACTATAGATCATAGGAAAACCATAAGCCGTGAAAATAAAAGTGGCAAAAGCCTGATGTCCTTCTCCATATCTTTCAAAGACTGTGCCTGCCCATGAGTTTTCATCATGGTTGGTGGTGATAGTCATTCTAAAAGGATTTTTTCCATAAAGGGCTAAGTCTTTATTGATGAATTCATTAATGTCATGGGCTGTTTTTTCGCCTTTGGCTACGTGCTCTGTCAAGTGCAGGAGTTCCCAAGAGTAAGAAGCATGAAAATTGGCGTGAAGCCTGGCTTCATCCCATTCGGCCAGCCAAAACAGATCTTTGATTGGGTCTAAGGCTGTTCTGGCCTCTTCCCAGAAGTAGAGTGGAATTTCATGTGCGGCATGGTCGCATCTGAAACCATCAATATCAGTTTCGGTAATCCAAAACTTCATTTCCTTGATCATACTTTTTCTTGTACTTTCATTGGTGTGGTCGAGTAGAGCAATATCCTCCCAATCTGCCTCGTAAGTAATGTTGCCTAAACTGTCTTTGGCATAATATTCAGGATTGGACTGAATCCATGGGTGATCCCAAGCCGTATGGTTTGGCACCCAATCGAGAATGATCACCATTCCCAATTCATGTACTTTGTTCACCAGTGCTTTAAAATCATCCAAAGTCCCAAACTCAGGATTGACTTCAGAGTAATCAGAAATGGAATAATAGCTCCCTAGTGATCCTTTTCTTTTTTCCATCCCAATGGGCTGCACGGGCATGATCCAAAGCATTTCTACACCAAGCTCTTTCAATCTTGGTAAATGTTCGGCAAACGCGTTAATAGTCCCCTCTGTTGTGTATTGCCTAATATTTACTTCATAAACGGTCATGTCAGCCGCACGCTCAGGAAATGTGACTGCGGGTTCTGCCGTTTTTTGCTCTGCCTGCTGACAAGCAAAAATGAAGCTGAGGGAAGCCAGAAGGATAATTAATATTACTTGATTTTTTTTCATTAGTTCTTTGGATATAAGCTGATGGCTGCTCCACCACCAGCAGCAAGTTTCATGTCTAAAATAGTAGAAGCATCTACTTCCATTGTATTGATTTGATAAGAAGTAGGATTCTCTACATAATGACAATCATCTCCATCTGCATATATAGTGGCCAGATAAGTCACACCTTCCTCAAGGAAATCAAGTGCCAGTTTAAAGGCTCTCGGATTTTCGTCAGTGATTGTTCCAACAAACCAGTTCTCTGCATTTCTTTCTTGACGAGCAATAGTTACGAAATCGCCAATCTTGCCATCAATTACTTGGGTCGTTTCCCAATCTGTTGGCACTGCTTTGATGTACTCAAAGGCTGGATGTCCTTCATAATTCTCAGGTAGATCATTTGCCATCATCATGGGTGCATAGATGATGGTATATAGTGCCAATTCTTTACCAATAGTGGTTTTGACCTGATCAGGGCTGGTTTTGATTTTAATATCAAATACACCTGGCGTATAGTCGAATGGGCCTGACAGTGATCTGGTAAATGGAATGGTCACAACATGATCAGTTGGGCTACCACCCATGGCATTGTATTCTTGTCCTTTGGCTCCTTCACGAGAGACCATGTTTGGCCAGGTTCTTCTTTTTCCAGTGTCTTTGATTGGCTCGTGAGCCACAATCATGGTTTTGTGCTTAGCACCCATTTCTATCACACGCTGAAAATGTTGAACGAAGTACTGCCCGTGATGGTAAATGCCGTTGGGCAAAGTGTCACCATTTTCTACATATCCGGTTTTCACTGCCTTCATGCCATGATCTTCTAGGAATTGGTAAGCTTCTTCCAGCTGCTCATCATAATTTTCTGTATCTGCACCCGTTTCGTGATGGCCGATGATATACACCCCTTTTTCGGCGGCATATTTGCTGAGGAATTCAACGTCGTAATCAGGGTAAGGCTTCGAGAATTCGAACTTGGTACCACCACCCATCCAGTTGCCGTCCCAGCCATAGTTCCAGCCCTCTACCAAGACGCCAGAGAAGCCATTTGCAGAAGCAAAATCGATATATTTTTTGACGTTTTCTGTGTTGGCAGCATGTTTTGGTCCCTGATGCCAGGTGCCTAAGTTGATAAACATTTCCCACCAAACACCAATGTATTTACCAGGCTTGATCCAAGAGGTATCTTCGATTTTGCTTGGCTCATTCAAGTTCAAAACCATGTAGTTAGTGATTAGATCACCTGGAGACTCTCCGATTTGAATGGTTCTCCATGGTGTGCTGAATGGTGCTTTTAAATACGCTTTTACAGGATTGGTTTTGCTGTATGGCACTAAATCACACTTGAGTTTAGTGCCACCCATATTTTTGACTACCATACTCGGGTAGTCATAGAGGGCTGCCTCATGCATGTGAAAAAACAAACCATTTTTGGCCTCAATAGTCAATGGCGTGTGTACCATTTCAAATTCCGATAGTGGTGTTTTTTTATATAAATATTCATATCTATTGCCAGCATAAGCTGGAATAGACCAAGCGTCATGATCAGCAGCCATATTGAAAGTTGTTAGCTCATCCATGATTTCAAACTCACCCAGTTTTTCCTGTTCAGGAAATTCATATCTAAACCCTATGCCATTATCAAATAATCGAAAGATGACATTCAATTTGATTTGATTGGCATTGACTAATTCTACCTTCAGTTCGTTATAGTTATTGCGAATGAGTCGTTGTTCGCCCCAAGGCTGTTCCCAGGTTTCGTCAAAAGAGGATGAGCTTGTTTTTGCGATTTCGAACCCACTGCTTAGACTTACATCAGCTCCTAGTTCAAACCCAAGTCTGGAGCTGTCCAGTATTGCTTTTTCACCATAGTTGACCAAATAACCTGCAGAGCCATCTTCTTCAAGATAAAACTCCATAGAGAGTTTGTCCTCAGGAGAGGATAAGGTTGTTTGTAATTGTTTGGATTGATCTTGTCCACAGCCGATCAAGTGGATGACGAGTACAAATAGTAATATTTTTTTCATATTGAGATTCTTATTTCCAATTTATTGAAAACTCTTCGTTTTTCAGTTTGAATGTAGTGTGTGGTAGGTTTGTGATTTTGTAGTCTTCTCTTCGCGAATTATCAATAGGGTCGAAATTAGAAAGAGGTGAAATGAAATGATAATCTTCCTGCTCAATCTCCACTGATTTGAGTTCAATAGTTTCAAAGCCATGAAAATACAACTTTACCTCAGTGAAACAGCTTTTAAAGGTGCCCTGTGATTTACTGAAGTCCAACTGATTGCCTTTTGGTTGGTAAGTGATGGTTCGTTTGTAAAATTCACCTGATTCGAATGCATAGGAATCGCCATCATCTTCATAATATACAAAGCTGCAGGGTTCCTTTCCTTTGTATAGGTGTATCTCTAACTGGTCAGCAGGCTTTTCCTGAAGGCTGTACACCTGAGACTGCACGGGGATGATTGACGAAGATTTTGCAAATACGGGTAGTTTTTCTACTGGGCATTCAACCAAGGTTTCTTTATTCCCCATATATTTAGTATCTGTAAATAAATCATACCATTCACCTGCTGGGAAATATATTTTTTCTATTTCCTTTTCACTAGACACAGGAGTAACCAGGATAGAATCGCCAAATAAAAATTCATTTTCATACGCTTCATTGTAGATATTCTCATCATGCGTGTAATCAATGGCTAGCGAACGATTCACAGGGGTGCCGCTCTCGCTGGCTTCGAAGAACATGGAATAAACATACGGCATCAATCGATAACGCAGGCTGATATAATTTCTTGAAATCTCTTCAGTATGTTCTCCATGAGTCCATGGTTCACTTGACTTTGTGTTTACATTGGAATGACCCCTGAAGAATGGTGTAAAAGCGGCCATAGAAATCCACCTTGCAAATAGATTTTCGGAAGCATTGCCGATAAACCCTCCTGCATCAAATCCAGCAAATGGTATGCCTGACAGCCCCATGCTGTTGAGCATACGCATGCCAAGAAGCATGTGCTCATCTGAGGCTACATTGTCGCCAGTCCATACGGCCGCATACTTTTGTATACCTGCAAATCCTGCTCGGGTTAAATTGAATGGTCGTTTTCCTTTTAAGTTTTTTCTTGCACCTTCCCAAGTGCTTTTGGCCATCATCAGGCCGTAGATATTTCTTGCACTTCGAGTGGAGCCTTTGTCGCCATCAAAATCAAACTCGATCAATTCAGGTAAAGACTGCCCCCAGGTTGCAATTTCATTCATGTCATTCCAAAAACCTTCAATGCCAATGTCACTATAGGACTTCAGCTGGTTGGTCCACCAATCTCTGGTTTCTGGTTTAGTAAAGTCAGGAAAATGACACCAGCCTGGCCAAACCTCTCCTTCATAGTTGCTACCATCAGGGTATTTGATAAATACGTCTTTGTTTATTCCATCTTCATAGGCATGGTAGCCTTCTTCCACTTTTATACCAGGGTCACACATGACGACTACTTTGAAACCAAGGGCTTTCAGCTTTTCAATCATGGTTTCCGGGCAAGGAAACCTTTCTTTGTCCCAAGTAAATATTTTGTACTTTTCCATGTAATGGATGTCCAGTACAATGACATCCGCGGGGATTTCTTTGTCTCGGAAGGTTTGGGCTGTATTAAGAACTTCTGCCTCTGGGTAGTAGCTGTAGCGACACTGCTGGTAACCAAGAGACCATTTTGGAGGCAAGCTCATTTTTCCCGTAATGCGACTATATGCCCCTATAATTTCGTTGACTGAATCATGATGGATGAAGAAGTAATCCATATCTCCAGCATCAGCTGAAAAACTAGAGAAGCGATTGTTTGAAGCACCAAAATTGAAGTGTGATTTGTACGAATTGTTGAGGTAGATGCCATAAGACATGCCACTATGGATGCCTATATAGAAGGGAATAGAGCAGTAGAGTGGATCAGTTTCCTTTCCATAGCCAAAATGATCAGTATTCCAGTTTTGGTAGCCTCTACCTTTCTTGTTGAGCGGACCAGTTTTTTCGCCAAGCCCGATAAATTTTTCGTTAGGTTGTAGTTTTTTGTAGGTAGTGACTTGCTCCCCAATCCAAGAGGTACCAAAAGAAGCGTCATCTTCATTTATGATTTCGCCTTTTTCATTTCTGAACACAATCCTGAAGGGAGCCTTCATAATGGATACCTCTACCTTTCCCGTAGAGATAATGATGCTGTCTTCTTTTTCTAAGAAGTCTATAGACTTTTGGCTGATGTTGTTATCCAGCGCGTAATGGAAATTTTCAAATTTCTCCTTCTTGGAAATCCTAACACGGACTATTCCTTCTTCATATACTTCAAGGCATATATTTTCGGATTCGGTACGGCCATAGAAGCCGTAAGTGTCCAGCTGATAAGATAATAACGACCCTCGAACAAGTGTTCCGTTGGCAGTTATGTTTTTTCTCTCTTCAACAATCATAAAGCAATTATATCTTCTATAAGAGCATGAAAGATGTTTTCCGAAGAGGACACGAAATGTTTCAAAAAGCTTTTAAAGCTAGACCCATTTAAGCGTCATTTACAAATGTGACAGTGAACTAAAATGAATGTAAAATTTGATTTGGGGCTATTATGAGGGATTTTGCTCCTTTTCAATCGTTTGCAGAGAAAAGTGAAAAAATTAGCTGCGCTTGGAGGATTTTCTGATAATGAGGTCTGTTTTCAGTACTTGTCGTATAGGTTGCTCTCTGAGTTCTTTGTCTTTGAGTTCAGCAATCAGTCGCTTGGCAGCGGCTCTCCCCATATCTACACCAGGTTGGGCTACAGTAGTCAGCTGAGGCTCGATCAAAGATGAAAACTGCCAGTTGCTGAAGCCAACAAGGGCGATATCTTTTGGAATCTCTAATCCAGCTTCTTTGATTGCTTTCATTGCGCCCATGGCTGCAGTATCATTTGTGCAAAATACTGCGTCTGGAGGGGTGGGAAGGTCTAAGAGTCGTTGCATGGCATGAAATCCTTCTTCCAAATTGCCTTTAAAGCAAGGCAGGATGTAGTCAGGATTTACTTTCATATTGTTTTTTCTCAATGTGTCTTCATAACCTCTCTTGCGTTCAGCCCCGATCGTTAAATTGTCAGGGCCAGCCAGATGAGCGATACGTTCACTTTTTTGGTTAATCAGATGTTGAGTGGCCATGGCCGCGCCATCGTAGTCGTCGACTACTATTTTACTCACGTTGAGCTCATCTGTCTCTCTATCGAATAGCACCAGAGGGATTTTTTTAGACACCTCCTGAAAATGCTCAAAGTTTTGCGTTTCTTTTGAGAAGGATACGATCAAGCCATCTATTCGCTGATTGAGCAAGGCTTTTGTGTCCTTTACCTCACGCTCATAGGATTCACTGGTTTGGCAAAACATGACCGTGTACCCTGCTTTGTATGCTACCTCTTCAATACCTGAAATCACTGTTGAAAAGAAGAAATGAACGATCTCAGGGATGATTACGCCAATCGTGTTGGTCTTTTGGCTACGCAAGTTTTGGGCGACTACATTTGGCTCGTAGTTCAGTTTTTTTGCTAGATCGTTGACTTCTTTCTTGGTCTCAGGACTAATGTCAGGATGATCATTCAAGGCACGAGAGACTGTAGAGGGTGATATGCCCAATGTTTTGGCCAGATCCTTAATCGTAACTTGACTGCTTTTCATTCTCTAATGCTTTATTTTTGTGATGATTCCCTGCTAATCTAAACTACTTTTTGCGGGAGTTTGAAATACTCAGGTTTAATCAAGGCCAACTTGTGGCACTTAAAACAATCATCTGGTGTTAAACCTAGTGTATAATCTTTCAATTCCCAATTACCTAATCTAAACTAATTCGTTTTTCTTAAAGATTAGATTAAAGTTTAGAATCCAACCTACACGATACTGAGTTTGGTTAATTATTACAATAGTACAATTTGTTGCTTGTTTTTTGTTTGGCTTTGTCGGTTTTAGTTGAAATGGGGCTATGATTTGGATAACAAATAAATAATGAAAAAAAAATGTCTTCCGAAATCGTTTGCGGAATCGTTTGCATGCGAAAAGGCATGAAAAAAACTGTGATTATGAGTTGTATTCTATGTTTTTAGGTTTATTATTGAATATGCAAGAACGAAGAAAAGTTGATGAATTCCTTATTATACTGGGTAGTCGGCAGCATATGAAACGGTTTTGCAAGAAGTTAACATTAATTAATTATTAGCGCTTGAATTAGATGTTTTTTTCGAAGAGGACGAGATGTTCAGAAAGCAAATCTTAGAAAAGTACAATTAACAAAACTCGTAATTAATTAAAACACTATGAAAAACTATTACCAGTTAGTTTTCAGCATGCTGTTTGGAATGGGTGTCTTACTCGTCTCAAGTTCTGGTGCATTTGCACAAGGAAGCATGGTATCTGGAACAATCAAAGATGCAGAATCCGGTGAAGCCATCCCCGGTGTGAATGTGATCGCAAAGGGCACCTCTAATGGTGTTGTTACTGATATTGATGGGAATTACAGCCTTCAAGTTGAAGAAAATACCGTTTTGGTTATTTCCTATGTTGGTTTTGAAACACAGGAAATCAAAGTGGGTACACAGTCTATTATTGATGTCAGTTTAGGTTATGACGTTTCTCAACTAGGAGAGGTCGTTGTGATCGGATATGGAGAAGTGGATCGTGGAGATGTAACAGGCTCTGTTATTGCAGTTGACTCTGATGATTTCAATAAGGGTGCTATTTCTACTCCTCAGGAATTGCTTATAGGAAAGGTTCCTGGCGTAGTGATTACCTCACAAGGTGGAGCAGCAGGTACTGGATCGACTATCCGAATTAGAGGGGGGTCTTCTTTAAGGGCAAACAATGACCCGCTAATCGTAATTGATGGCATGCCTCTAGAAAGCAGAGGAATCTCAGGAATGGCTAATCCATTAGCTACTATCAATCCCAATGATATTGAAACTTTTACGGTATTGAAGGATGCTTCTGCTACTGCCATATATGGATCTAGAGCTTCTAATGGAGTAATCTTGATTACTACCAAGCAAGGTTCTCAGGGCAAAATGACTGTGAGCTACAATGGCAACGTGTCTGTAGGAGTACCAGTAAAGACATTGGATGTGTATTCTGGAGATGAGTATAGAGCTATTGTTAATGAAAGAGTTACTAACGATCTTTTGGATGATAATGCTTTGGTCAATCTTGGATCAGAAAATACGAACTGGCAAGATGCTATTTATGAAAATGCGGTTTCTACTGATCACAATGTAAGTGTTGGTGGAAATATTCAGGGTGTTCCAGTGAGAGGTTCTGTGGGATATACTAATCAGAATGGTATTTTGAAAAACAACAATATGGAACGAACCAGTTTCACCTTGTCAGCTTCTCCGACATTGTTGGATGGTGATTTGACCATGAATATCAATGCTAAGGGTTCTTTCATTCAAAATAATTTTTCTAACCCTGATGCCATCGGATCCGCAGTTTCTTTCGATCCTACTCAGCCGATTATGAATGGAAACACAAGATATGGCGGCTACTTTGCCTGGACCAATCATGACCCAGCATTGGTTATGGATCCAGAAGCGGCACCTATTAACATTGCCACACACAATCCTGTAGCTCAATTGAATTACAGAGATAATACATCTTCTGCTCAGAGATATATTTTAGGTGGTAAGTTTGACTATAGAATGCCATTTTTACCTGCATTAAAGGCCACGCTGAATTTGGGTATGGACTACTATGACTCACAGGGTGATGATGTTGTTAATCCATTGGCGTCGTGGTCTGAGCGTGAACCTGCTCAAAATATTAAGCATTATGAGCAAACTAGAAAAAATAACCTTTTAGACTTCTATCTTAATTATAACAAGACATTTGGTGGAGATCATAAAGTGGATTTGACGGGAGGTTATTCTTATCAGCATTTTCATGTTTCAGGAAATGATTCTAATAAATCATGGGACGAGACAGATGCTGGTGCAGATACAGTCTCTTACAAAAGAGAGTATTTCTTGCTGTCATTTTTCGGGAGAATGAATTATACGCTCAAGGACAAGTACCTCGTTACTGCAACTGTCAGAAATGACAGATCTTCAAGATTTGGAGAAGACGCAAGATCAGGTATTTTTCCTGCTGTAGCAGTGGCTTGGAAATTGAATGAGGAAGGCTTTTTAAATGGAGCAGATTTCTTAAGCGAATTAAAAATCAGAGCTGGATGGGGTCAAACTGGTCAACAGGACATTGGTGATGACAACAGATCATTTTACCCATATATACCTACCTATACAGGTAGTCAGCAAGGGGCATATTATCAATTTGGAAACTCTTTCTATGCAACTCAGAGACCAAATCCTTATGATGCTAACATCAAATGGGAGACCACAACCACTCAAAATATTGGACTTGATTTTGGCTTCTTGAATGGAAGATTTTCAGGGTCAGTGGATTTATATAAAAGAGAAACTGAAGACTTGATCAACGAAATTCCAATAGCTGCAGGATCTAACTTCTCCAACTTTCTTATCACCAATGTTGGATCATTGGAAAACAAAGGTGTTGAAGTGGCTTTGACTGCCGGAATTATTTCTACGCCAGATTTGAGCTGGGAAATTTCAGGAAATTTGACGTACAATGTCAATGAGATCACTAAGTTGACTCAAATCGACGATCCTAGCTATCCTGGATACAATACAGGTGAGATAGATGGTGGAGTAGGTAATAATGTTCAAATAAACAGTGTAGGACATCCTGTCAATACATTTTATCTGTTCAGTCAAGTCTATGGTCAGGATGGTATGCCGATAGAAGGATTGTACGTAGACAAAACAGGTGAAGGAGGAGTGGTATCCGGTAATGAACTGAATAAGTATTACTTGAATAACCCAGCTCCTGAATACTTGATTGGAATCTCATCAAAAGTGAGATATAAGAGTTTTGATTTCTCGTTTTCAGGGAGATTGAATTTGAACAATTATGTGTACAACAATAATGCTTCAAGTAAAGCACTGTATCAAAATTTATATAATCAAGCAGGGTATACTGCTAATATTCTTACAGCAGTAGAAGAAACCGAATTCACAACTGCACAGTATTGGTCAGACATTTATATGGAAGACGCATCCTTCTTTAGAATGGATAATATCTCTGTTGGATATAATTTTGACAAAATATTCTCTGATCAGCTCAATGGTAGAATATCATTTACTGTCCAGAATGCATTTGTAATTACTGATTATTCAGGCTTGGATCCAGAGATCAACAGTGGTTCTAAACTAGGGCCAAATGTTGGTATTGATAATAATATATACCCAAGACCACGAACATATATGTTGGGTATAAATCTTAATTTCTAATTGACATTCAAAAGAGAAAAACATGAAAAAGATTAATATAACATATTTGATAATGCTCGTGGCAACTGTGATTTTATCATCATGCCTGGGCGATTTGGATGTAGAACCAATAGATCCAAATGATGCTACTTCTAACAATGTATTTAAAGATGAATTGGCTTACAAAGAAGCATTGGCCAAGATTTACGCTAGTTATGCAATTAGTGGCCAAGACGGCGATGGTGGAGGAAACCCTGACATTGCTGGTATAGATGAAAACTTTGGAAACTATCTCCGTCAGTATTGGGGATTGCAGCAGCTATCTACTGATGAGGCCATTATAGCCTGGGATGATGCTACCATCAAGAATTTTCACTGGCAAACTTGGTCACCAAATGACGTATTTATTGCGGCCTTGTATTCCAGGATTTTCTATACAGTCACTATTGCGAATGAATTCATTAGAAATGCAGACGATGCATTAGGAAGTGCTTCTGGTACTTTTGCTTCTGATTTAGAAGCCTACAAGGCCGAAGCGAGATTCCTTAGAGCATTTTCTTACTGGCATGCAATTGACATGTTCGGAAATGTCCCATTCATTACAGAAAGTGACTTGCCTGGTGCGTTTTTCCCACAGCAAATTGAAAGAGCAGATCTCTTTAATTATATAGAATCTGAATTGCTTGACATGGAAATGTCACTTCCTGCAGCTGGGACAAACGAATATGCAAGAGCCGATAGAGGAGCGGCATGGATGCTATTGGCCAAATTGTATTTGAATGCTGAAGTTTATACTGGGACTGAGAGAAATACTGATGCCCTGACATATTTGAATAATGTAATTGCGGCTTCATATTCCATTGACCCTACTTACGAAAACGTATTTAGAGCAGATAATAACTTGAGTTCTGAAATTATTTTTCCTTTGGCATTTGATGGTACTAACACGCAGCAATATGGAGGGATGACGTTTTTGCTCCATGCTTCTAATGGTGGTGGTATGCCGCTAAATGGAATCGATGGTGGCTGGGGTGGTATTCGCGGCATCAAGGATCTAGCGGATAAATTTGATGCTAGTGCTGGAGATTTCTCATCTGCAGATCCAGAATTTAGCACTATCGCAGATCAAAGAGGCATGTTCTACTATGATCCAAGTAGCTGGGTTTGGGATATTACCAATGTTGGTACCTTCACAGAAGGTGTGGGTGTAACCAAATTCAAGAATATAAGTTCTGACGGAGGACCTGCGCCTAATGCGCACCCAACATTTGTGAGCACGGATTTCCCTGTCTTTAGATTAGGTGATGCGTATCTAATGTATGCTGAAGCAGTAGTAAGAGGAGGCAGTGGAGGAAGTTTGTCTACAGCAGTTAATTACGTAAATGACTTGAGAGAAAGAGCCTATGGCGATGCTTCTGGTAACATAGTAGCTAGCGAATTGACATTGGATTTCCTTTTGGATGAAAGAGGTCGAGAGTTGTATTGGGAAGGCCACAGAAGAACTGATTTGATTCGTTTTGGTCAGTTTACCAATGGCAGCTATATATGGGAATGGAAAGGAAACGTGCAGACTGGTGCTACCACAGATAGTTACAGAGACCTGTATCCTATTCCAAGCAATGACCTGAACGCGAACCCTAATCTGGTTCAAAATGACGGTTACCCTCAATAAGAAGCAATCTTTGAATGTCTGCTCCAAGCAGGCATTCATTGAGGTTATCTCTTAAATTAAAAAATATAGAAATGAAAAATTTATCATATATATACCTTCTCGCGACAGCTGTACTCTTTGGCGCATGCGATGAGGAGGCAGAAAAAATTACGATTAGTAGTGACCCTGTAGCACCAGTGTTGACAAGTCCAGGTGTAGGAGGGTTAGAGTTTGTTTTAGCTGATAGAAATGAAACCATTGAATTTACTTGGGAAGAGGTGGATTTTGGGTTTGATGCCTCAGTTACCTATGCTGTTGAACTAGCAACTGATGTCACATTTGAAAATAAATCTGTGGCCTTGACAGCACAGGGTGCAAGTGGTTCGGCTTTGGTGGATGATGTGAACGTGGCACTTTTAGGTCTGGGACTTCCTTTTGGATCTAGTGCAACGGTACATTGTAGAGTGACAGCAGCAGTCAATACTGCCGTAGATACTGTGTACTCTACTGTTACAGACTTTACCGCCACACCTTATGAAACGATCTATCCAATCATCTATGCGCCTGGCGCATATCAAGGATGGAATCCGGGAGGTGATATTGGAAGGTTGTATTCTTATGGTTTCAACAGTGTGTATGAAGGCATACTACGAATTGTAGAAGGTACTAACCCTTCCTCTTCTTTCAAATTGACTCCCGAGGCTAATTGGGACAATGCTTGGGGGGGTGCTCTGACAGCTGATGGTGCCAAATTCGTAGGGACATTGGATCCTTCTGGAGGCGATTTCTCAATTGCGGCTGGTACTTACAAAGTAACTGCCGATGTGAGTGCGCTTACTATAGAACTTGAAAAAACTGATGATTGGGGAATTATCGGAGACGCTACGCCAAATGGCTGGTCAGATCCAGATACTGACATGACTTACAATGGTCAACGTCAGGTATGGGAAATTACTACTGACCTTACAGATGGTTTTCTCAAATTTAGAGCGAATGACAATTGGGGTGTAAACTATGGAGATGATGAGCCCGATGGTACATTAGACGCGGGAGGAGGTGACATTCCAGTTACTGCTGGAAACTACACCATTAGACTTGATTTAGTTAATGAAAAGTATGAATTGATAGAAAATTAATTCAAAAATCAAGCAGACTAGATGATTTTTCATCTAGTCTGCTTTTTTCACTTCTTCAGGCAGTTTTGCCTTATTTATTTTCAACCTTCAATGGACTGACCATATGAATAAAATCATACTTTGTCTTATTTTTTTATCCTCGTTTAGTTTTGCGCAAGTCACTACAGATCCGACATTCCCTGTTGCTGATCAAGAGGTCACGATTACTGTAGATGTTTCAGATACTGACCTTGCGGGCTATACAGACAATGTATGGTTGTGGACGTGGATAGAGCAAGGTGCCACAGATACCAATGCACCTACCAATGTAAACCCTGCGACTGATGCACAAAGTGATGCTTTGATGACTCGGTCAGCAGACAATGGAGATATTTATACCATTACATTGACACTCATAGATTTTTTTGGTTTGGATGCTGAGGAAATAGAAGAAATAGGCCTTTTACTCAAAGGTCAAACATGGGACGATGGACAAACGCCAGATTATAGTTTTGACGTGCTTTCGGATCAATTTGCGGTAAGTTTTACCAGCCCTTCTTCATTTCCCTTATTGGTTGATGCAAGTGAATCTATAAGTGTTTCTATTGCAGCCTCTGAGGCTGGCAGTCTTAGCCTGAAAGTAGATAATGTAGAAGTGGCATCAGCAATCGATGCGATCACATTGGATCATACTCTACTTGCTGCATCTGATGGTATTCATGAAGTGACAGTAGAAGCCAGTAATGGTGAGGATACTGCAGAAGACAGCTTTTCTTATACTGTTCGCTCAACTACAGTAGAGCAATCGCGGCCAGCTGGAATCATTGATGGAATAAACTATGACAGTGATCCAACAATGGCGACATTGAGCCTGTTGGCGCCAATGAAATCATCTGTTTATGTAGTTGGTGATTTTACAGATTGGGAAATTGACCCTGCCTATCAGATGATTAAGGATGATGAGCACTTTTGGTTGGAAATAGTTGGACTCACCAGTGGTGAAGCGTACGCCTATCAATACTTGATTGATGAAGAAATTTGGATTGCTGATCCTCACGCTGATAAAATATTAGATACAGATGATCAGTGGATTCCTGAATCAACCTATCCTGGCCTTATGGCCTATCCAGAGGGAGCTGCTCATTTGGATTGGTATCATAACAGAGCATCCGTCTTGCAGACCAATCAGACCCCATACATCTGGGAGAATAATGACTTTGAAAAGCCTGAAAAGGAGGATCTTATCGTATACGAATTACTAGTCAGAGATTTTCTTGGTGAAGAGAATATGAATTATCAATCTTTGATTGATACCTTAGGTTACATCAAAGACTTGGGCGTGAATACGATAGAATTGATGCCGATTATGGAATTCAATGGCAATGATAGCTGGGGTTATAACCCTACTTTCATGTTTGCTGTGGATAAAGCTTATGGTACTAAAAACGATCTCAAAGAATTTATAGATGCTGCTCATGGCATGGGTATGGCTGTTATTCTGGACATGGTCATGAATCAGAACGATATTCCATCACCTTATGCACAGATGTATTTTGATTTTGACGACTTCAAACCAACAGCAGAAAACCCGTGGTTCAATCAGGAAGCCAAACATCCATATAATGTATTTTCTGATATCAATCACGAAAGTAGTTATACACAAAATTGGTTGGATTCTATCAATCATTATTGGTTGAATGAGTTCCATTTTGATGGTTACAGATTTGATCTTTCTAAAGGATTCACACAAGTGGATAATTCTGGAAGTGTGAGCAACTGGGGGAAAATGGATCCGACAAGAATAGCCTTACTCAAAAGAATGGCAGATGCTATATGGGAACATACGCCAGATGCTTATGTGATTCTAGAACACTTTGCAGATAATGACGAGGAAAAGGAATTGTCAGACTATGGTATGATGCTGTGGGGAAATAGTTATCACGACTATAATGAGGCTGCTCTGGGTTTTGGAGAAGATAAATCTATTGAGTGGGCCTACTATGAAGAAAGAGGCTGGACAAATAACTATCTGATTTCCTACATGGAAAGCCACGACGAGGAAAGGCAAATGTATCAGATGCTTAATTTTGGTAACTCCAGTGGTGATTATAGTATTAAAAATTTCAATACAGCTATTCAAAGACTGAAGCTATCAGCAGCATTTTTCTTTACCGTACCAGGCCCGAAGATGTTTTGGCAATGGGGCGAGTTTGGCTATGATATTCCCATAGACGAAAATGGTAGAACGGGTCGTAAGCCTGAAAAATGGGAATACCTGGAAAACAGTTCTAGACGAGAGTTGTATCTAACCTACAAGGAATTGATCAAACTTAGGAATGAGTATGATGTGTTTACCAAAGGTGATTTTTCTTGGTCGCCTGATGGGGTACACAAGACGATTCATGTGTCCAACTCAGACACAAGCGTAGTGATTGTAGGCAATTTTGACGTGGTCGAAGGAACAATAGATCCGGCTTTTCAGCACACAGGTACTTGGTATGATTTCATATCAGGAAGTGAAGTGAATATCACAGATGCAAATGCTAATTTGACCTTGAGTCCTGGCGAATTTCATATCTATACGGATCATGCCTTGCATACCCCTGAAGTGGGACTTGTAACTTCCGTGAGCCAGTCAGATTTGAATGAAAAATTAATTTTTTATCCTAATCCAACAGCTGATTATTTGAATATTAACCTGACTAAATTGTCACCTGGGCAGTTCAATCAAGACTGGACAATTTCTAATATTTTAGGGCAAGAAGTTTTGAAAGGAAGTATAAAGCCTACAGATGAAGTGAGTCTAAATGTGACCACCCTGCCAAGAGGTATTTACACCTTCAGATTACCTCAAGGTAATCAAATCATTACAAAAAAGTTTATTAAAAATTGACCCCAGAAGTCAAATCAATAGCAAATGAAACTACAACAACTATCAATATTATTTTTGTACTTGATCATGGTCATGTCTTGCACAAAAACTTCAAAAGAAGAATCAGTATCTTCTCCTGAGTGGAATAAAAAAGTATTCTACGAAATCTTCGTGCAATCATTTGCAGACTCCAACGGAGATGGGATAGGAGATATCCCAGGAATGACCTCCAAGCTGGATTATTTGAGTGATCTAGGCATAGATGCCATTTGGTTGATGCCCATGTCGCCATCTCCAAGTTATCACAAGTACGATGTGGTAGATTATACAGGCATACACCCTGACTATGGTACTATGGAGGATTTCAAGGCCTTTATAGACGCAGCCCATGCCAGAGACATTAGTGTGATCATGGATTTTGTAATCAACCACAGCGGATATGATCACCCTTGGTTTCAGGACGCTATGACTGGAAAAGAGGCCAAGTATAGAGATTATTATGTTTGGGCAAATAAGGATTCTATAGCCGAACAAATAGCCAAAAAAGAAACCTCTTTTGATTCAGACAACATACGTCAGTGGCACCCAGTAGCTGGTGATACTACTCAAGAACACTACTATGGTTTTTTCTATGGTGGCATGCCTGATTTGAATTATGACAATCCAGCTGTAAGAACTGAAATGTACAATGCTGGCAAATTCTGGTTGGAAGAAATAGGAGTGGATGGATTTCGACTGGATGCTGCCAAGCACATTTATCCTGACGATCGAGCCATAGACAGCCACGCTTTTTGGAAGGAATTCAAAACCGAAATGGAAAAAGTAAACCCTGATGTGTATCTGATTGGAGAGGTCTGGGCAGATGCAGGCACTGCATCCCCTTACGCAGCAGGGTTCACATCATTGTTCAATTTTGATAGAGCCTTTAGCATATTAGAGTCAATCAATAAAGAAAAGGTGGTAGCGGCTAATATAGCTGGTCATGGCTATGAGATAGATTCCAGTGCCAATCTGGCTGAGGTGATCAATACTTCCTTGCCTTGGTTCAAAAAGTACAATGCTGAGTTTGTGGAAGCGAGTTTCTTGAGCAACCATGATCAAAATAGAGTGGCTTCAGTTTTAGGAGGTGACCAGGCGAAAATAAAACTTTCAGCATCACTGTTGTTTACCTTGCCAGGTACACCATATATCTACTATGGTGAAGAAATCGGCATGTTGGGCATGAAGCCAGATGAGAACATACGTGAACCCATGCTTTGGGATAAGGTTTCGTTTGATGCCATGAGAACCTCTTGGATGGAGGCCGATTATTCGACAGATACGTCCGTGACAAGTGTAGCACAGCAATGGTCTGATGATCAATCTATCATCAATCATTACAAACGTCTGATTGCGCTCAAAAAGCAAGAGGTATTCTCATTAGGAGATATTCAAAATCTGGATTATAAGAAGTCTGGTGTAATTGCATTTACCCGTTCATATAAAGATGAATCTGTAGGTGTGGTTCATAATCTTACCAATCAACCTGTTGAATTGAGTAATGCTTTGCTGGACAAATACACCACACTGGTATGGCAAGAGGGAGGCGTAGAAAGAACAGCATCTACCATCAAACTACCCGCTCGTGCAAGTGTAGTTTACAAAAAATAACAAAGACAGTTTTGGGTTACAGGGAATGTCGGGGGGCATTCCCTTTTTTATACCGCTTTTAGCGCTACAGTAAAAGTAGTGCCTTCATTGGGCGCAGACTCCCAAGTCAGTTTGCCGTCTAGCAGCTCCGTATATTTGGCCACAATAGATAATCCCAGCCCTGTAGAGCGCTCACCTGCAGTTGGTTTGGCACTCAATCGTTGAAATTTCTTGAACATCAATTGCTGATCTTCTTCACTCATTCCTGGGCCTCCGTCTGTGAAATTGATAAGGTGGCAGCCATCCTTTTCAATTACTCGAATCCATATAGCTTCACCTAGAGGAGAGAACTTTATAGCATTGGATAATAGGTTTTCGAACACATGGAAAAGATATTGCTCAAGCCCCATTACGTTGTGCACACCTTCAGCATCTAGATGCAAGGTGATTTTTTTGTCTAATGCTTGCTGTTTGTAGTTGCTAACTACTCGCTCAATCACTTCAGTCAAGTCAATTACACGAAAATCTTCTGTCGATTTGGACTCGATACGCTCTACATCTAGAATTCGAGTCACCATTTTGTTTAGTCTTCTGGATTCAGCAGCTACATGATTGATAGACCCTACTTGACTTTCTGTAAGATTGTCGTCCATGGCCAGTAGTCCTGCCAAAGCCGTAATGTTATTGATAGGCGCACGCAAATCATGCGAGAGGATACTTATGAAGTTGTTTTTTTCTTCATCTAGCTCAAGCAATTCATTGTTTCTTTTGCTTAGTAGCTCATTTTGATTTTCTATCATCAAACGATGAGCCGTGAGTATTTTGTTCGCCTTGGATTTAATTTTACTTCTGTTGTACAAGGCATAAGCAATCAAGAACACAATAATCACACAAGCAATCAGCATATTGGTAATATATTCTTGCTCTTGAATCTGTTTGGAACGTTCCATCAGCTCTTTATCTACCAGTTCTTTTTCTTTCAGAAGTAAAACCATTTCCTCGTTTTCTCCTTGAGAAATACTTTCAATCAAATCATAAACATCATTGCCCAAATACTTTTGAATGCCTTTATTTCTTAAAATCTGGTATTCTGGACTAGCCAGGTATTCGTTTATGGGCTCAGCCCAATCACTACCTTTTTTGAAAATGACACTGAAGCCAATACCCTTAATCGGTAAAATGGGCTGGCGTTTAATCGCAAGGTTTTGGTTCAAAGCGATGAGGTAGTTGGGCAAGTCCATATAGCCAAATCGGCCGGGTTGCTCTAGAATGCCTGGTACTATTTCATTGCTGGTTTGCTTGTATATGATATTAAAATCTACTTTGTATTTGGCTCTTAAATTTCTCAGGTACAGGTCATAGGTGGTTTCTGCCACAGAAACAGCCGTATACTGTTCAAAAGATTCCTTGAATTCTTGAATAGACTTAATGGTGGGTATGGTTTTGTCAGAAACTAGAACTTGAATATCGGGAAAGTAAGGAGTAGAAAAACCAACTTCCTCTTCTCTTTTTAAGGTTCTGGATATAATATCTAATCCGAATTCCCCTTCATTTGGGTTGTTTTTAATCAATCCAAATACATACTTAAAACTTTCTTTTGATTGCCAATTGAGATTTATACGAATGCCATACTTATTCCAAAGGAAGTACTTGAATCCGACCATCATTTCATATTCCAACCCTCGCAATGTACCATCAGCTTCTGTGATTAAAAACGGCTCTGTGCTGCGGTAGTAGATGGTCAGCTCACCCTTTTTTCTCTTTTGTACCTCAGCCCATGTTTGGTCTGATCCCGATACGCCAGTCGTGAAAAAAAAGTATAATATCGTAAAGAAAATGCTGCTAACTGCCCTCACACTCCAAAGATAGCCAAACTGTTTTGAGCAAAAGTCATTGACGGGTAATTATTGAAAATCATTAGCATATTGCCCAAAAGTTGCTTTAGATCTTGTCAAAATTCAAATAATTGGAGTTTAACATATTATTTTTGTAGATTTAACGCTGAGTGTGTAATACACCATAGTATTCTGTTTTCGGCTATATGGATAAGGAATCAAATGAAATGCTAGGGGCCTTCAACGAATGGAAGGAAGAAAAATCTACTCAACAGAACATGACTGAAGAAGTAAAGAAAAAGAGCGAATCTGTGACAGAACCTACTCACGCAAACAGCTTCGATTTGTATAATAAAATTTACAATGAGAATGTACTACTCATGTACAAAGGTGCTATCACGTTTGATTTAGTGACTTCTGTTATTGAAACGCTCGACCGAAAGGTCAATATGACAGAATCTGACAAGAAGGTTCAAAAGCTCTTTTATAGCGCGGCAGTTGAATGCGTGCACAACCTGTACCATCACATGGATGAGGTCAAAGGTCACTTTGACGAAATTTCCGAACATGATGCTAAGTCGGGATTGATTACGGTCATAGCCAAAGAAAAATATTACAACATCATCACTGGTAATTTTATTCCAACAAAGCATACCTATGATTTGAAGGATAAAATAGAAGAAGTGAATAATACAGACAAGAATGGCTTACGAACGCTCTATAAAGAAACGCTCAGCAATGGTGAGTTTTCTGAGAAAGGTACAGCTGGTCTTGGCTTAATTCAGCTAGCCCGAAAAACTGGAGAAAGGCTGAATTATAAGTTTGACAAAGTAAATAGCGAGTATTCTTATTTTACCTTTCAAATTAAAATCAACAGAGTGTAGGATTAGAAAACTACTGCGTGAAAACATTGAAATCTAGCTTCAGGGCTGGATTTTTTTATGAGTGTTAAATCTACTGACCCATGAGTTCACTTTTATTTTGCATAGTGTTGATTGAGGCAAATGTTTTTCGATTTTTGATAAAAGGAATATTAGCAATAAATTGACAGCATGTCTTCCATACATTTTCGTAGCGATGGATCCAACTCTAAAAGAGGTTCTTTGAATGAAAGCTCCAGGCAGGAAGAGTCGAGTATTTTTGATAGTAGGTCTGATGGTGAAATATGGAGAGAATTTAAGAACTACAATGAGTCGGCCTTTATATTTATATATAGCAAATATTTCAACGTTCTCTATCAATACGCCAGTCAATTTACCCACGACAGGGAATTGATTAAAGATGCTATTCAGGACTTATTTATTGAGCTGAGAAAGTCCAGAACTAATCTGTCCGCTACTAATTCAATAAAGCGCTATCTCTTCAAGTCAATACGAAGGAAAGTACTCTACTATAAAGGCAAGCGAAAGACAATTCGGTTGTCGAATGAAGTGGAGGGTTATCAGTTTTCTTTCGTCTTTTCACACGAACAAAAACTGATAGAGCGCCAGTTGTCAGATGAAAAACTGGAGCGACTTAATGCAGCCCTGACGCATCTGACCTCTAGGCAAAGAGAGGCAGTTTATCATTTTTATTATGAAGGATTGTCATATACTGATATCTCAGAAGTAATGGATCTCAGAAATGTGAAGTCAGCAAGAAATCTCATTTATAAGGCACTGGGAGAATTAAAGGAATTCTTTTAAAAAGTCAATCTTCTTTGTCTAGAGGTCAATTTCAGAGAATTTTAAAATTAGTTTAAAAATATTGATGTCATTTTGATGTTTCATTCCTTCTATAAATGAATACAGAGGAAAATGAACAAAGACAACTACGACATTGAATACTTCTTACAAAACGAGGCTTTTGTAAAGTGGGTAAAGGGACCGGATAGTGAGTCGAATCTATTTTGGAAAGAGTGGCTACACTCTCATCCTTCAAATAAGGAAGCCTTCTTGCAGGCCAAAGAATTGGTTTTGGTTATGAGCTTTGAAACATCAGAGCCTTCAGATTCTGAGTTTAATGAAGTTTTGCAAAAAGTATTGAAGGGAAATGAATCTAAAACCGCTTTATCTCCTGATCAGATACCAACTGACCAATGGCGATGGATAACCCGGGTAGCCGCTTCACTCACACTGCTTATTCTAGCCACCTTTGTTTTTCTTTATACCACTCCAGATCAAAAAAGTGACGTAACTGCTGAAAATATTGCCTCAAAAACAAATCCTTACGGAAGAAAGTCCAAGTTGGCTTTTTCTGATGGGTCTACTGCCACACTGAATGCAGGTAGCTCACTCAGCTATTTAAGCAAATTTAGTTCAGACCTTCGAGAGGTTGAACTACAAGGGGAAGCCTTTTTTGAAGTGAACAAGGATCCTCAGCGACCATTTGTAGTCTGGGTAGGAGGAATTAGTGCTACTGTTCTAGGCACGTCATTTAATATTGAATCACATGAGGATGAGGCGACAACCATAATAGCTCTTAAAACTGGAAAACTTAAAGTAGAAGTGCCGGGATCAAATACAAATTTTGAAACGTATATTCTCGTTCCTGGTCAGAAGCTGGTGCATGACAAAGACAAAAACAAGGTGGATGTTCTTGCCATGGCGACAGAAGATATGGGGCTTTGGACTAAAGGAGTTTTGGTGTTCGATCAGGATGATTTCCCTTCAATTACGAAAAAATTAGAACGTTGGTTTGATGTGGATGTCGAACTGATAGGGTCAGGTAAAGAAGGTATTCAATTTTCGACTAAATATAAAAATGAGACGCTTAGCAATATGCTTATGAGTATGAGCTTTGCTCTAAATTTTGATTATGAAATAGAAGACAAACGAGTTCAGATCAAGTTCAAAAAATAGAAAAGATGGAGAACAAAATCAGTTAAAAACAAAAAGAGCGGATACGCCAATATCCGCTCTATAAACTCTTAAATATCAAAGCAGATACTTAATCATTTAATTACTAAACATTTAAAGTTATGAAAAAAAACATACTGCATGTACTAATCATGAGCAGCTTTTACGCTTTTATTGGATTTTTCTTGCAATGTCTCACACTTACTCTGGTTGTGGCCAGTAGCGGGAATGCACAGCACAGAATGAACGTTTATGAAACTACCATATCTGTGAACTTTGAAAATTCTACCTTACCTGAAGCCTTCAGGGAAATAGAATCTCAATCTAATTTTGAATTTGCCTACAATCAGTCTGAGATCAGCCGTAAGGTTAAAATCAACCTTAATCGTCAAAACACCAGCGTTGGAGACCTATTATATGAGATGTCCAAGCAGGCCAATTTACATTTCAGGCAGGTAAATAATAACATCAGTGTAGTAAAAGCCAGTAAAGCGGACCAGACACATATTGAAGTTCTTGAAGGAGGGAGTATCACAGGTACGGTAAAGGACAGCTATGGGACAGGACTCATTGGTGCCAGTGTGAAACTTAAAGATACCTCTACAGGTGCTTCTGCAGATATCTCTGGCTCCTTTGTCATAGACAATCTGGAATCTGGAACCTACCAGGTGGAAGCTTCATTTGTTGGGTTTGTCACGCAAATACAAACAGTGGATGTAGCAGACGGCCCAGTCACTATCAATTTCGTACTCAAAGATGATTTATTAGGCCTAGAAGAAGTGGTGATTACAGGTGCCTCCAATCCAAAGTCTAAATTATCATCTAGTGTGGCAATCACAACGATGAACTCCAAAACCATTGGAGAGTATGCAGCGCCAAGTACTGCGAATGTATTGCAGGCGATACCTGGCTTTCTAGTAGAAACGTCAGGCGGAGAAGTAGGAAACAATCTGTTTGCCAGAGGTATTCCTTCAGCGGGTGCTTATGAGTATGTGCAGATTCAGGAAGATGGATTACCTGTGTTCGAAGATGGGGCATTGCAGTTTGCCAATATCGATAATTTTCAACGTGTGGATCTAACGATTAATAGAATAGAAGCAGTCAAAGGAGGCTCGGCATCCATTTTTGCTAGTGGAGCACCAGGCGGAATCATCAATTTCACATCCAAAACGGGCCAAAATGAATTACAAGGTATAACCAAACTTACCGTTGGAGACTACGGACTCTTCCGAACCGACTTTAACGTGGGAGGTGCAATTGTAGAAAACAAGTTATTCTATAATGTTGGGGGTTTTTATCGCGTAGATCAAGGTATTAGAAGTCCTGGCTTTGATGCCAATAAAGGCGGACAGGTTAAGGCCAATTTTACTTACCAATTCAAAAAAGGTTATGCCCGCGTCTATTATAAGAATCTAAATGATCGGAATATTTTTTATCAGTCTACCCCATTTGTTATGGATGGAGGCAAACCGAAGGAATATCAAGGTTTTGATGCTAACTATGGTACTTTCACCTCACGAAACCTGAGCAAATTGAAAGTTCCACAGTCGGGTGGCGGTTTTTTTGAGGCGGATTTGGAAGATGGTGTACATCCAACTTCCAATGCAGTCGGTGGTGTGTTTGAATTTGATTTGACTGATAACATTTCAGTAAAAAATGCATTCAAAAATACCAACATAGACATGGATTACAACGCGATTTTTGCAGCGCACTGGATGGGAGATGTTTCCACACAAGATGCCACCGCGACCAGTTTTGGTGTGCCTACCACGGATGCAGTTTTTACCTACGACGACAACGGTAGTGCGCTACCCGCTGCCACAGAATTGAAAAGAGCAGACTATTGGAATATCAAAAAACAGATGAGAAATGTGGCTAACAATTTGTCTTTCAATTTTGATTTGAATGAATTGAACCTAAATGTGGGTTATTACTATTCCAATTGGAAATCTGATCAGAACTGGAACTGGAGTAGTTATTTGGTGAGTGCATCAGACAATCCAAGACTGGTAAATCTGGTAGATTCAAATACAGGAACAGCCTATACATTCAACGGTATATCAGGCATTACCTGGTTACAGCGAGAATCTCAGATCAAGAATACAATCAATGCAGTCTACGCAGATGCTGAGTATAGCATTTCGGATAATTTGACTGCCAACGTAGGTTTAAGGTATGATAATCAGGAATTTGCTGGTGTGGGCGACCATGGTACTTGGGGAAATGATATTGGTATACTGCCTAATAACAATGCAGACAATGGAGTAAATGTGCTTATGGGAGATTACACCTATTGGACTTACGACATCAGTGAAGTGTCTTATACAGTAGCGTTAAACTACCAGTTTAGCGACGTTATGGCGTCTTATGTGAGACATAGTCATGGGTTCAGAACTCCAATTGAAGAATCATTTTATGGGCCTGCAGTAGAAAGTGGTGCTGGCTCTGCCGGATTGGCGGATCTTGAACCCACTTTTGTCGATCAGACTGAGCTTGGTTTCAAATACTCGTCGCCAAACATCGCATTGTTTGCCAATCTATTTTATATGAAGCTGGACAATATTGCGTATCAGGACATTCGCGCTGGAGGGGTTTCTGAGAAGAAATTCGCTAACGTCCAAAATATCGGACTTGAACTGGAAGCAATTATGAAATGGGGAAAATTCGGAATCAACTTCAATGGTACACTTCAGAATCCTGAGTACAAAGGATATGAAGGATCAGAATCAAGCTTGAATGGCAATCTGGCTAGAAGAATATCTAATTATTACTTTACGCTCCGGCCGAACTATTCCATCACGGATAATCTGAATGTATATGCCAATTATGCGCATTTCGGAAGGAAGTATCAGGATATTGCCAATACCTTCGAATTGCCTGCTTTTGGTACTGTTGCCCTTGGTGGAGCCTATGTAGTAGACAATTTCAGATTTGCACTGGATGTGTCGAATCTTTTCAATACGATAGGGTTGACAGAAGCAGATGGCCGACAAGATGGAGTTGCTCCAGTTGATGGGCAGACCTTTATGGGCAGATCAGTGTTGGGTAGAGCCGTAAGACTTTCTGTGGCCATCAATTTCTAAAATAACAATGCCGTCCAACAGAACCTTTAATAAGAATTTTGGCGAGTAATTTGAGTAATAAGTGGCGGGTATAACAGCCCTGCCGCTTATTTATCAGACTTATCTCACTAATTTTTAAAAGCACCAGGGGTCGCTTAAGCTAATTCAAATTGCAACAATCAGATGATATATAAAAAATATTTGTTCTTCATTCTTATGCTGGTGTGTTATGCTTGTCAGATCGGCGATACTGACCAGACAGTAGAACCCTTTCAGTCCAGCCAGGCATCAGTGCCACACCCACCAGCAAAGGTCTTTGGGAGCTTGCTATACGAAGTGCAGACAAGTCGTATTTTTGACGATGGAAAGACCTTCGTGGATTGTGTGCCAAAAGTGGCTCCTGATTCTATTATGAAGGCTTATATGGCAAACAAGGGAAACGCGAATTTTGACTTAAAAACCTTTGTAAATACTTACTTTGACCAGCCGTATAAGCATCCAGTTTATAACGAAGAACAGGATACCGCATCACTTATTGACCATATAGACAAACTTTGGGGAACACTCAAACGGCCAGCTGACAGTGCTGTTTTTGGATCCAGAATACAATTACCTTATCCCTATGTAGTTCCAGGAGGTAGGTTTCGGGAAATCTATTATTGGGATTCTTATTTCACCATGTTGGGATTGGAAGTGTCAGGAGAACATCAACTCATAGAGGATATGGTGAAAAATTTTGCTGAGATGATTGATCGATTTGGATTCATTCCCAATGGGAGCAGAACCTACTTTTTGGGAAGATCCCAACCTCCTTTTTTTGCATTAATGATAAACTTGTTGGCATCCATTAAAGGAAAGTCAGTGTGGGTTGAATACCTTCCTTACTTGCAGAAGGAGTACGATTTTTGGATGACAGGTGCTGACAGCTTAACCGTTCAAAACGCTACCAGTCAGCGAGTGGTACTATTAGATTCGAAATATGTACTGAACCGATATTGGGACAATTTTGATGGGCCTAGGGAAGAAAGCCTGGCAGAGGACGTGCTTCTGGCTCGTGAATCTGGTCGAGAAGAGTCATTGGTATTCAGACATTTGCGAGCAGGAGCTGAATCTGGCTGGGACTATAGCTCAAGATGGTTTGCAGATGGAAACACGCTGAAAACCATCGAAACCACAAATATTATTCCTGTCGATCTGAATGCTTTAATCTATTATTTAGAGCAAACTATTGCAAAAGGATATAAGCAGACGGGTCAGGACGCGTTGGCTGCCGAGTACGAAGGGAAGGCCCAAATTAGGAGAGAGGCATTGAATTTTTACTGTTGGGATGAAGTGCTGGGCTATTTCATCGATTATAATTTTAAATTCAAAACGCACACTTCTAATCCTTCACTGGCTGGAGTTTTTCCTTTGAGTTTTGAAATAGCTGATGCTAGTCAAGCAGAAAAGGTATCTGACTTTATTCAGCAGAATTTCCTGAAAGATGGTGGTTTGATCTCCACCTTAAACTATACCGGAGAGCAATGGGATGCACCTAATGGATGGCCACCACTTCAGTGGATGAGTTTTTGGGGTTTGAAAAATTACGACAAAGACTCTTTGGCAAATACCATAGCAAAGCGTTGGGTGAGTTTAAACGAAAGAGTCTATCAGCGGACGGGTAAAATGATGGAGAAATACAATGTGGAAGACTTAACGCTCGAAGGTGGCGGGGGCGAATATCCGCTTCAGGATGGGTTCGGCTGGACTAATGGTGTCTATTTAAAAATGAAGTCAGAACTGGAGCAAAATTGAGCAAGGACTTTTGAGAATAATACATGAGTACAGATAGTACCAACAAAAATATGGCTCAATGTTGGGAGCTTATTTTAAAAGTGACTCTGGGGGGAGTCACTTTTTTTTTAATATGAAATATCAGGCCATAATTACTTTGCGAAGTAAAAAGACAGTACTTAACTCTTATTAATATACCTGTATTATTAAACCCTGCCTTTGGTAGGATTTTTTAATCTAGTCTAGTTTCAACCAGTATGTCAGATTCGAGTGTACGGTGCACTGGACAGCTATTGGCAATCTGAAGCATTCTGTTCTTTTGATCGTTATCCAGATTGCCTTCCAGGGAGATGATTCGTTCAAAAGTGTCTACTTTTTGCGGTTTTTCATCACAAGTTTCACACGCTTCTTTGTACGATTTGGCGTATTTCACTTCCACTCTGATTCTTGAGACATCCCATTCCTTGCGGTTGGCGTAAAGCCGAAGAGTGATAGAAGTGCAGCTGGCTAAGGCACCACAGAGCAAGTCATAGGGGGTAGGCCCTTTATCTAATCCTCCAATCTCTACTGGCTCGTCTACCAATCCCATGTGGCCGTCCGTGTTGAGCTGGGTGGTAAGTTCTTCTTTGGTTATGGCTACTGCGTATGTGCTCATATTTTGTGGATTTGATTTTACCTAAAGATACAACAAACAGTTGCAGGTAAAGTTCAGACAGAAGCGAATAATAGTCGTAGTGAAGAAACTGGGTAATAAATGGGGGTTAGCTCAAATGTCAAAACAAACTGTAGGACTGAGTCTATCACCCACCCGATTATGGAAGCATCTCCACTGGTAGAAAAACATTTCGCATAGCTCAATGTGCCGAACTCTGGATTAGTAGAACTTTGAAGACTGCTTTCTTTTACCTAATGGTAGGTTCTAAGCAAAGGCCACATTTTTTATTTCTCCATCAGAGTAGCTTGTGCATCTCATGGCGTCTCTAAGTACACCAGGCTTCAGCATGGACTTGTTGAGTAGCATACGAACACACTCCTGAATACCTTCAATAATGGAAGGGTGAGGGTGTATCAATTCAGCTAATTCTTCAATGCCTTTATTCATGGAAATGAGAAGTGCCACAGCTTCAATGGAACTAGAAGCATGTTCACCCACTACTCTCATGCCCAATACGCGCATTTCTTCGTCATTAGAAACAATCACTTTTATAAATCCTTCTGTATTTCGCATGGCTATTGCCCGAGATATACAACTGTAGTCTAGACTCACGACTTTATGAGGGATATTTGCTTCTCTAGCTTTGATTTCGTTCAAACCCACACCAGCCACTTCTGGGGCTAAAAACATGATGGTTGATATGTTTTCATAAATCAAGTCTTTTTCTGGCTTGCCGAAGATTTTTTCAATCGAATATCTTCCTTCTAATTCTCCCACATTAACCAATGCAATATCTGCTGTGATATCGCCTACAGCGTAAATGTTGGGTACTGAAGTTTGTGTGAGATCATCTATAATTCCCCTACTATCCATATTGATTTTGACTGAAGCAGAGAGCAGATTTTCGTAATTAGGAATACGGCCTACAGAAACCAGCGCCTTCTCCACATGGAAAATTTCTTTTGACCCATTGTCATACTCCAGTGTATAGACGACCATCCCGTTTTCCACTTTCATTTCTACCAACCTGGAGTTTCTATGAATCAGCACTTCTTTGCTCTCTAAGTTCTGTTCTATCACACTTACTATATCTTCATCTTCGAAAGGCAGAATACGATCACCTTTGTCAATCATATGGACTTTGGTCTGACCGAAATTTGAAAAAATCGTAGCAAATTCACAGCCAATCACTCCTGCTCCAACGATCACCATACTCTTAGGGAATTCCTTCAAGTTTTCGATACCATCACTGGTCAGAATAATGTTTTCGTCAATTGGAATATTATCTAATTTTCTCGGTCTGCTACCCGTGGCCAAAATGATATTGTCTGCTTCTATTTCAAACTCACCATCGTCTGTTCGAACGACAACCACAGTTTCACCTACTACTTTGGCAATGCCTTGGCGAAAATGAAAGAGATCGGCACCAGCATTGAGGTTGATGTTGTGCATGTGATGCTCCAAAAGCTCCTGTCTTTTGTTGACAGCTTTATTTACCTCTTCCTTGAGGATTTGAAAGTTGTGCTTGGGTGTTGGTACATTGGTGGATTTGCAGTGAGTTCTTAGTGCAAAAGCCTCTCTGGAAAGCTCCCACCAGGTTTTGCTGGAAAGTGCACCATTGTGAATACCAGCTCCTCCTATTTTATTCTTTTCTATCAGTAATACCTTCTTCTTGAAATCTACAGCTCTCATCGCTGCGGCATACCCTGCTGGCCCGCCACCTATTACACATACATCGTACTTATCCATATTGAATATCTAGTTTTTAAATTAGGGTAGCTGATTGAGTCTTATAAAATTTAAGAATAAAAATTAATATTAGTAATAAAATGACACTTATATCTGATAAATCTGGTTCTATTTTAATTCCAGTCTACAATTGTCATAATATGATTATACTTGTATAACCTGAACTTTTTACATCCTAACCTACATGTCAAAAAATACAAAATAAACTCCCGATGCTTAAGAGAAATATTGCAGCATTAATCCTCACAATAGTGTCTTTGTGCCTGTTGTACCCGGGTCTTACAAAACCCATTTTGCAGGTGGTCATATCAGCTGAATTGCCCATCATTGGAAAGACAACTTTCTATGAGCAAACACAGAGTATTTTACAAACTGTAGACACCCTTTACCATACGAATAACAAATTCGTGGCTATTTTGATTTTCTTGTTTAGCGTGATTATTCCACTTACAAAAGGTGTTATCATTTTGGGAGTTCTTCTAATCAAAAAATTCTCGCTCAAAGCAAAGCTCTACCGTTTTGTATTCATCATAGGCAAGTGGTCTATGGCAGATGTGTTTGTGGTAGGCGTTTTTATGGCCTTTTTATCTACACAGTCGAATAGTTCTATTGAAGCCAATCTGTTAGAAGGGTTCAACTATTTTGCCTTCTACTGCTTATTGTCATTGTTAGGTATTCAAATGACCACGTTAGAAAAGCCAGAGCCTGATGCTTAAAAGGCTCAAAATTCTGGGAATTACGCTGTTGGCAATTTTTTTGACAGCCTTTTTGCTATTTGAATATATGGATGAGGGCTTACCTGAGGGTGTGCAATCCGAGGAAGCAGATCAATTGGCACGTACTATGATGGCATCCATCAATCATCAAGCTTGGCAAAATACTGGTGCAATCAGTTGGGGATATGACGACCGTACGTATGTGTGGGATAAAAAAAGACATCTTACACAAGTGGATTATGATGGGAATCGAGTTCAGTTGGATATCAATAAGCGTAAAGGGTTTATTGTAAATGGTGATTCCAGTTTGGCGGAGGAAAAGAAAAAGGAAATTTGTCATTGGGCATGGAGATATTGGTGTAACGATTCCTTCTGGTTGAACCCAATCAGTAAAATTTTTGATCCAGGCACTGAAAGAAGTATCGTAACCTGGCATGGTAAAAAAACACTTTTAGTCACTTACACTTCTGGCGGTTCTACACCCGGAGATTCGTACCTATGGATTTTAGACGAAAATGGAAGGCCAAAAAGCTGGAAACTTTGGGTATCTATTATTCCCATTGGTGGCATGAGGTTTAGCTGGGATAAGTGGGTGAAATTAGAAACTGGCGTATGGGTGTCTACCTATCATTTCAATCCAGTAAAAACTATTCCATTGCATAATCCAGTAGGCAAATTGGATTTGAGAGAAATGTATACAGAAGATATTTTTACGGCTTTGTTGTCTTCTTCAACAGAGTTGATTTCTTATTAAAACAGATAGATATTTTTAGCGTAACTCGCTGTGAAATTTGGTGTTTGTCACATTGAATCAAACGATGATCTTCTTTATTTGGTCATTGAGGCCAATTGTAAAATTTCATTTACATGAATTGGTCATCTTTATATCTCAATTTTATGCAAGAACTTAAAAAAGAATGGTTTTGGCATGTCCTATTTTGGGTTGGCTATTTGCTAGTCAAAATATTCATTGTCGAATATTTCAGGGAGGATTTTGGCGTTGTGTTGCTTGTGGAGCTGATCAGTTTGCCACTCAAGATGCTTTTAGTCTACTTACTCATATTTTACTTAATCCCTAAATTTCTTCTAAATAAACAGTATCTAAAGTTTTGTATCTGGCTGTTAGCTCTGATTGTTTTCGCGGCCTTAGCTAGGCGATTGACTGATATTTACGTTGCCTATCCAATCAGTATGCTATACTTTGATCGCGCCTTGCTTTGGGATTTTGGGACGGCTTTTCGCAATTTGGTTTTTGTGTATCCAGTGGTAGGCTTGGCTACAGCCATATACCTCATGTCACATTGGGTCAAGGATTACCAAATGCGGACTCAGTTGCAACGAGAGAAGCTGGAAGCAGAACTTAAGTATCTCAAGGCACAAGTGCATCCGCATTTCCTTTTCAATACCATCAATAATATTTATTCCTTGTCTTTGGATCAATCGCCAAAGACCGCTCAGGCGCTATTGGAATTATCAGATTTGCTCAGTTACATGCTGTATGAGTGCAACGTAGATCGAATATCGCTCAAAAAAGAAATTGAGTTGATTGAGAACTATATCAATTTAGAACGCCTGAGATATAGTGAAAGATTAGAGCTTCAATTTCATACGGATGGAGAAATAGAAGACGCAAGTATCGCTCCGCTAATTTTACTCCCTTTTGTTGATAATTGCTTCAAACACGGCGCGGGCGATAGCATGGCAGAATGTTTCGTACACTTTACACTGACCGTTAAGGACGGAGTTCTGTTTTTGAATCTCAAAAACAGTGTAGACAATTCAGGCCATAGACCTCAAGAGCATTCAGGCATAGGATTGCCGAATACAAGAAAAAGGCTGGAAGGTGAATATCCTGATAGGTACGAATTAGAGATCAAAGACGCTCCGGATTTATACGAAGTTAAATTAACCATTGGCTTAGATGAAAAGAGTTAATTGTATCATAGTAGATGACGAGCCTCTAGCAGCCAAAGTGCTTGAAAACTATATTCAAAGGCTGGTTCATTTGAATTTGGTGGGTAAAGCTGAAAATGCAGTGGAGGCCTTTGATTTAATAAATACTCAGTGGATTGACCTGATGTTTTTAGATATTAAAATGCCTCAAATTTCTGGCCTGGATTTTATCAGGTCACTCAGCAGGCCTCCAGCTGTTATTTTTACTACAGCCTATAGAGACTTTGCTTTGGAGGGTTTTGAGATGGCGGCTGTAGATTATCTGCTTAAACCCATTTCTTTTGAAAGGTTCATGAAAGCAATTGGAAAAGTGGAGCTACCTTGGAGTAAGGATAATGTTCCCTTAAATGACCAAGAGGCACAAACATTTGCACGTGATTATATCTTTGTCCGTGAGGATAAACGAATGAAAAAGGTGTTGCTTTCTGACATTCTTTTTATTGAGAGTATAAAGGACTACGTGAAAATCATCATCAAAAAAGGAAGTGTGCTGACTTACTTGAAAATGAATTACCTGGAGGAAAATTTGGCAAGTCATCAATTCATGAGAGTTCACAAATCTTTCATTGTCAGCATTGAGGCGATTCAGGGCTATAGTGCGACCGAAATTGAGATTGGTAATTCAATTATACCCATTGGCAGATACTACAAAAATCAGGTGCATCAGAGACTTTCTGATTTGTTGCTTTGATCTGCCTGAATTCTTGAAAAGTTAATCTCAAAGAGGGTGTTAATCAATTTGTACTAATTAAGCCAATTAGAACGTCTATTCTTAACAAAAGATCAAATTAGTATTAATAGTTGCAATGAAAGTTTGAATTCATTGAAAATGTTCTCAATTTTGACCTTCAATGAGCCGATCAGTGAAGAAGCTAAAACTAAAAGCAGATTATAGCTATGATTTCCATCTGATAGGTATTATTTCTCAATCCAAAGATTATACAGTTTCGTGGGCTATCAATAGAGCACTAGACATTGGATTGAAGAAAGAGTCAGATCTTGAAGTGGATTTGAAAAATGCTGAGAAATTGACCATTTCAAACTTTGTTTTTGAAAATGATTTTCGACGTTTTACACTTCTAGCTAACAAGGTTTTGACTGAGACTGCAATGACCCAAAAACTATTTGTTCCGTCTCTGGGAACTTTTGATTTTTTACTGAAGATAGAAGAGTTTGAAGAAACCTCCGATTTAGAATTACTCTTCACAGCGTTGCGGCGATCTGAAAAGATTGACTCCATCGTAAAATTGGATGTGAAAAAAATCAAAGAAAAAGAGAGTTTTTTATTCTAAATAAACACACATATTGATGCAATCGAAACGGGCGAAAATCATTGCCACACTGGGTCCGGCAAGTGAGAAAAAAGAAGTTATCATACAATTGATTGAGGCTGGAGCAGACGTCTTTCGACTCAATTTTTCCCATGGTACACACGACGATCATTTAGAGCGAATCAAAATGATCAATGAAATCAATGACGAGATTGGTACCAATATCTGCACACTGCAAGATCTCCAAGGTCCGAAAATTCGAATTGGACAAATGGAAAATGGCGAAGCCGAGATCATTCCTGGTGAGCAGCTCGTGATCAGTACAGAAGATGTGATGGGCACCAGCCAAAAGGTAAGTACCACGTACAAACCACTGGCTACTGATGTAGTTCCTGGAGATTTGATTTTAGTAGATGATGGCAAATTGCAGCTCAAAGTGCTCTCTTCGGACGGTAAAGAGGTGACTACAGAAGTGGTTTATGGTGGGATGCTCAAATCTAGAAAAGGAATTAATCTTCCAAATACAGCTATTTCGGCTCCTTCACTGACAGAAAAGGATAGAGAGGACTTGGAATTTGGCCTAGAGCATGGTGTGCAATGGGTAGCGCTGTCTTTTGTGAGAAATGCTAAAGACATTACAGAACTCCGAGAAATTATTGATAGCAAAGGCAAGCAAGCTAAAATCATTGCCAAAATTGAAAAACCTGAGGCAGTAGCTGATATTGACGAAATTATAGAGGCAACAGATGCTATTATGGTGGCTAGAGGTGATTTGGGTGTAGAGGTGCTCATGGAGGACGTACCTATGATCCAAAAGAGAATTGTAAGCAAATGTAATAAGCTGGGTAAGCCCGTAATCATTGCCACTCAAATGCTGGAAAGCATGATCGACAATCCTCGCCCAACACGAGCAGAGGCTAATGATGTCGCCAATTCTATCCTGGACGGTGCAGATACAGTCATGCTTTCTGCAGAGTCAGCATCTGGAAGTTTTCCTGTGGAGTCCGTGAGGGCAATGGCGAAATGTATTTCATCTGTTGAAGAACGAGCCAGTGTTATTTTTAATAAGTTCTGGGAGGATAACCAAAGTGCTACCGCAAAGAATGACATGCTCGTGAAATCTGCTTGTCAGTTGAGTAAATCTGTTGGCGCTCGTGCCATCATTGGAATGACGAAATCAGGTTATACAGCCTTCAGTTTGGCTAAAAATAGGCCAGAAGCTGATATCTACATCTTCACAAGCGACAAACACTTGCTGAAGACGGTCAACTTGATATGGGGTGTCAAAGGCTTTTACTACGACGAGCACAAGCCAATAGACGAAACTTTTGATGATGTACTTCAAGTATTGAAAAATAAAGGATTGGTAGAGACGGGTGATGTTTACATCAATACAGCCTCTATGCCACTGCACTGGCAGGAGCGAACCAACATGATGAAACTGGACGTGGTAAAATAATTTACCACATTCATAGATTCAGATAGCCAAATTTTATAGTTTTAAGCCTCATTTATTGATATCCATTTTCAAATCAAACCGGCTTGTTACGACTATTGAAATTTGCCCTTTTTTGCCTGCTATTTTTGGTGCTTGCCACGCAGGCAATTGCTCAGAACGAGCAGTCAGACTATTTAAAAGCTAAACAGTATTTTGCTGAAGGCAACTACAGATTTGCAATGGATTATTTCCGGCGATTAGCTGGAAATAATCAGGATCATGCTTTTCAAGAATATGCTGCTTTTTACTATGGTCTATCTGCGTACAAAAATGGAGATACCACCAACGCAAAGGCGATGTGGCTCCAGATGGATGAAGAAAATAGTGATTGGAAGCAAATCAGGGAAGTACAGCATTATTTAGCCGAAATTTACTTTGCTCAAAGTAATTATGCTCAAGGTGTTTACTATTCTAAAAAATCAGGCCTGGATGAATCCAAGGCGTTGATGAAACAAAAATTGATCAAAGTAGACAGTCTGCCTGTCTTAGAAGCTTTGAACGATCTATACCCAGATGATGAAATATTAGCGAGAATAGTAGCTGACAAGATTAACGATCAGCCCATGTCGGAGCGTGACTTTCAATTGCTCAATCGACTGGTAAACCAATTCAATTTGGACAAAGAGAAATACGGTTTGCCCGAAATTGGCGAAAGCCAAATGAAGGACACTTACAATGTTGCTGTTCTACTCCCTTTTATGTTTGAGGATTTGAGCTACACAGCCAGAATCGAGCGCAATAAGTTTGTAATGGAATTATACGCAGGCATGCTGATGGCTGTAGATTCTATAAATTTGGATGGGGAATCCATCAATATTTTCCCTTATGACACGAAAAGAAATAGCGAGATCACGGAAGCTATTTTTGCAAATCCTGAGATGAAATCCATGGATTTGATAGTGGGTCCCTTATTCCCAGGGCCATCTAAAGTGGCAAACAATTTTAGCTTTGAAAATCAGATTAATATGATCAATCCACTGATTTCCAATTCTGATGCCATTCAAAATAATCCCTTCTCTTTTTTATTCAAAGCAGATACTGAGACGCAGGCATTAGCTGCTGCCCAATTGACCATAGATAGTGTGAAAAACAAGTACGCTATGATTTTCTATGAAAATAACGAAAGAGATTCACTAAATGCCTACACCTACAGTCAGCGTATCCAAGAGGCTGGATTTGAAGTCCTTGTTAATGCTGGTGTGGTAGATACCACTGTTCGTCAGGCTTATGATCTACTTACTGAAAAGTATGAGGTGGGCTATACAGAAGATCAGGTAGACTCAGTCCTGGCAATGATCCTGCCAGGAGAAGAAAGATTTATAAAGGAAAGAAAATCAAGTATTACAAAAGATAGTATTGAGTACTATGAGGAATTTTTCACATTGGCTCCAGATAGCATTGGGCACGTGTATGTTGCATCTTCAGAGGCCCTGTTCGCTTCCAACTTTATAAGTGCTTTGTCAATTAGAGCTGATAGTACACGGTTGATTGGTAGGGGTAATTGGAAAGAATTTCCCACGCTTACACTGGAAGAAATGGAACGGCTGGGTATTTATTTTATTGACCCGGAATTTGTTGATCCTACCAATGAAACCTTCAAAAGATTTAGAAAGAACTATTTGATCGCATATAAGAAAGAACCTTCGTTTAATGCGATCATTGGGTATGAGATGATGTACTACTTAGGCAATATGATGAAGCAGTATGGGCACTATTTTCAAAAAGGAAATCCAGAAGTAGGCTTTGTCACGGGGCAGTTATTGCAAGGCACAGAATTCAACTTTAGGAATAGTAATCAGTACGTTCCGATTACAATCTTATCCAATTCAAAACAAAAAGTAGTTAATCCAAGAAGTGATGGACAAAACCAATAGTCTCAGGAGTTTTAAGCAAGCGCAAAGCCACATACCAGGGGGAGTGAATTCTCCAGTCCGAGCGTTTAAGGCAGTGGGAGGAGAGCCTATTTTTATGAAGTCTGCTAAAGGTGCCTATATGCACGATGTAGATGGAAATAAGTATATTGATTTGATCAATTCATGGGGGCCTATGATTCTTGGTCATGGGAAAATGCAAATCGAAAGAGCTGTAATTGACGCTGTGAAAAAATCCCTGTCCTTTGGGACACCTACTGTTGCCGAAATCGAGATGGCTGATTTGATCGCCAATATGATGCCGAGCATTGAAAAGGTAAGAATGGTAAATTCGGGAACAGAGGCTACCATGTCAGCCATTCGCGTGGCAAGAGGATTTACTAAAAGGGATAAAATCATAAAATTTGAAGGATGCTATCATGGTCATGGAGATTCGTTCCTGATAGCAGCTGGTAGTGGAGCAGCTACTATGGGCGAACCAGATAGTCCCGGAGTGACGAAGGGTACGGCTCAAGATACGATTACAGTTCCGTTCAATGACCTGGAAAAGGTACAGGAAGTGGTGATGGAAAATCCTAATCAAATAGCCGCCATCATTCTTGAACCCATTGGTGGAAACATGGGCTGCGTCCCTCCTGTAACGGGGTATTTACAAGGTCTGCGTACCCTTTGTGATGAGAATGATATTGTATTGATATTTGATGAGGTAATGACTGGTTTTAGAATATCGAAAGCGGGTGCACAACAATATTACGGAGTCAAACCAGATTTGACCACCTTAGGCAAGATCATAGGTGGTGGTATGCCTGTGGGTGCGTATGGCGGGCGAGCAGATATTATGAATATGGTGTCTCCAAGTGGCCCTGTTTATCAAGCGGGTACACTTTCTGGTAATCCAGTAGCTATGGCAGCAGGATTGGCTATGCTCAGGTATTTGAATGAAAATACAGAGATCTACACGCGCCTGGAAACGATGACAGAGTATATTGTGCAAGGAATCAAACTCAACATATTGAAGTTAGGATTGAAGTATACAGTAAACGCTGTTGGTTCTATGTTTAGTTTGTTTTTTACAGACGAGAAGGTGATTGATTTTGACGGAGCCAAAAAGTCAGATTTGAATATGTTTGGTAAATATTTCAATGCCATGCTGGAGAAAGGAATCTATCTGGCACCCTCTCAGTTCGAAACTTTGTTTGTTTCATCTGCCATTGATGAGATTGAAGCTGACTTGATCATTCAGGCCAACTATGATTCCTTGAAGGAAATCCACAAACGATGATTATCCAATCTAAGTAATTGTCTCAACTAGAATTAAATAGTGAACTAGACGAAAATTTTGAGGAGCGAGTCACCTATTTCGCAGATGTGATTTTGCCTATTCCTTTGCCAGGAACCTATACTTATAGAATTCCCAGGGATCTTGAAGAGCACATTGAGTTAGGTAGCAGGGTTGTCGTCCAGTTTGGGAAAAAGAAAATCTTAACTGGCATTGTCAAACTGGTTCATGAGACAGTGCCCAAAGTATATGAGGCCAAGTATGTGCTCGATAGTTTGGATCATGCACCTGTAGTTAACACTTTTCAACTGGAGTTTTTTGCCTGGTTGGCCCAGTACTACATGTGTACGATTGGGGAGGTGCTCAATGCAGCCATGCCCAGTGGCCTCAAATTGACCAGTGAATCTCTCATTCAACTCAATCCTGAATCAGAAGTGTTGGGGTCAGAAATGGAATATTCAGCAAAGGAGCTGGCCATTTTGAATGCACTCAAAGCTAACGATCGACTGAGTTTTGATCAGGTTTCAGAGCTCTTGGGAGTGAAAATGATTCATCCAGTTCTAAAGTCGCTTTTACAGAAAGAGAGTATTTTGCTCTTCGAGCAAGTCAAAGATAAGTTCAAACCAAAAACGGTAAAAACAATTGGTCTAGCAGGGCAGTTCTTGGAGGACGAGTCGGCTATGCAACTCCTATTTGAGCAATTAGAAAAGAAACCCAAGCAACAAGCCATCTTACTTAAGTATTTGAGTTTGACACGAATGGATGAAGGGGAGACAAAAGTAAGAGACATTTTAAAGTCAAGTTTACTAACGGGTGATCTCTCTGCATCTTCCTTGAAAACCTTAGTGAAAAATGAAATTTTCATTGAAAAGGAAAAAATCATTTCAAGACTGGATGAAATTGATGGTGAACTGGAAAAAAATCATTCCTTGTCATCAGAGCAGCAGAAGGCTTTGGAGGAGATTTTATTGGCTTTTCAAAAGAATAAACCCGTATTGCTTCATGGAGTCACTGGTAGCGGCAAAACCGAAATTTATATAAACCTCATTCAGCAGGCACTTGAAAATGGCGGGCAAGTGCTCTATCTATTGCCAGAAATAGCTTTGACCACGCAAATCGTATCTCGATTGCACAAAGTGTTTGGTAGTGCCTTGGGTGTTTATCATTCAAAATATTCAGATAATGAGCGAGTGGAGATTTGGAATGGAGTAAACAATGCAAAAATTAATTTGGTTGCTGGCGTTCGTTCTTCTGTATTTCTTCCTTTTGATAACCTGAGTCTAATCCTAATAGATGAAGAGCACGAGTCCTCATATAAGCAATACGAACCAGCGCCGAGATATCATGCGCGAGATGCTGCTATTTGGTTGTCGCATTTGCATCAAGCGAATGTGCTTATGGGTACTGCTACTCCGTCAGTGGACAGTTATCAAAATGCACTCGACGGCAAGTACGAACTGGTAGAGCTTCCGCAAAGGTTTGGCGCAGGGAAATTGCCAGAATTCGAGCTGGCCAATATTCTCACCTCCCGCAAGAGCAAAAGAATGAAGGGTGATTTTACCCCTGAACTGCTTGAAGGTATCAAACATACTCTGGAAAAGAAGGAACAAGTCATTTTATTTCAAAACAGAAGAGGCTATTCTCCTTACCTGATTTGTCACGATTGCAATCACGTACCAAAGTGCCAAAGCTGTGATGTGAGTTTGACTTATCACATGCACAACAACGTGCTCATTTGCCACTATTGTGGACACAAGGAGTCTGTGCCAGCCATTTGTGATGCCTGTGGTTCTACGGCTATTCGAACTGTCGGATTTGGTACAGAAAAACTGGAAGAAGACCTCAAGATATTATTTCCTGAAGCTCACATTCAGCGAATGGATCAGGATACAACGCGAAGTAAGTATAGTTATCAGCATATTATCGATCGTTTTGAAAGAGGCGAAACTGATATTTTGGTAGGTACCCAAATGCTAAGTAAAGGGTTGGATTTTGATAAAGTCTCCTTGGTAGGCGTATTTGACTATGATCGAATCGTGCATTTTCCTGACTTTAGGTCTCACGAACGAGCTTTTCAACTCATTACACAAGTAAGTGGGAGAGCAGGGCGAAAAGACGATCAGGGGAAAGTGATTTTGCAAACCGGAGAACCTGATGAGCCCTTGCTTTATAAAATAAGAACAGGAGACTATAAGTCTTTTTTTCAAACAGAAATATTAGAAAGACAAAATTTTCAGTATCCACCTTTTTACCGCTTGATTAAGGTAATCTTAAAGCATAAAGAGAAAAATATCTTGCAGCAAGCCTCCAAACATTATGCCGGTAGGCTGATTGGAGAGTTAGGTCGACAAAGAGTGCTTGGCCCGCAGCAACCTGTGATTTCAAGGATTCGAAATCTATACATAGAAGAGATCTACATCAAGATTGAAAAAAAGAAAATCAACGTCAATAAAGTGAAAGAACTGGCTTACAAGCTGGGCTTAGATGTAAAGCAGCACAGAGATTATAAGACGCTTCGACTTTATTTTGACGTTGATCCAGTATAGAATTATCCCACATAAGTGGGTTAATAGCAGATGTTTGGCTTATCTCACCACCATTTCGTCGAATAATAATTTGAGTTTGAATAATTCAGAATTTCTCGTCTCAGTAGTTGTATAAAATTTAATTAATTTTATACAAAGAAGTGTGATGCACGATGAGCCTGTGACTACGCTGGCTCGTCAAGGTTAAAACTAATCAAACATGAAAAACGGACAACTTAGAATCTTAGGCATAGTATTACTTTCCTTTATTGTTTTAGACGTATCAGCTCAGACCAAGTATGACAAGAAGATGGAAAAGGCGGATGAAGCCTATGAAATTGGTGATTACGAAAAGGCCAGATCTGAAATAGAAAAGATCAAAAAGCAGTCTACAAAAAAAATAGGTGGAGTCAATGAGTTTTTGCCTATTGCTCGAATCAAAGAAGCAAAATACGACGTGGCCTTGGGTATTGTTGGAGGTGTTCATCAGTCTGTAGCAGAAGGACTAGAGATGAGCGAAGTGGTTAATGGGCCAGATTCAGAAGTACACGCCTTGCTACTCAAAGAGTCTACTGAGGTGATGACTCTATATGGTGACTATGTTAAAGCCAAAGAATATTTAGATAAAGCCCGTCCGATTTTAGAAGAGGCAGGTATGGATGAGAACTTAGCTGCTGCTGTAGATGTGTTGGAAGCTCAAATCAAGGTAGGGCGAGGGTATTATACGGAAGCCATTGAGTTGATCAATGGCAAGATGGACTTCTACCAGGGAAGAGCATTGCTGGATGACGGAGCCAAAAGAAGTGTGGAACGGGAACGTAAGCGAGAGTTTGCACGAATGATGATGTTCAAGGGTGATGCTTATCGCAAGATGGGAAATTATTTAAGTGCTGACTCAGCATTTGTTTATTCCATTGATTGGGTAAAGGATAATTTAGGTAAAGCTGATATTCTCTACAGCGAAGCCCAGTATTTGAACACTTTACTGCTGGAAGAAAATGGGTTAGAAATAGATGCTGTTGTGGATCTTTATGAGGGTGCTTTTGTTCATACCGTCAGGAAATACTTACCGCAACATTATGTTACTATCAGAATTCGTGAACGCTTAATCAAAAGCTATATCAGAAATGGCAATAAGGCCAAGCTTAATAATCACATGACTGAGTTCAGGAAGGTTATCAAGCAAAACTATGAGAAGAATAGTCTGTACAGTATCGTGCTTGAAACACTAGACTATGACGTCCTGCTGGGCGGAAAGGATGTAGGTCTGGAAAATGATGTGTCAGAAATGCTAGGGGCTGAGTCGGTAATTCCAAAATACCACCCTAAGCGTATTGATATGTTGGAGTTTGCCAATAGTGTAGCTGTGATCAATGGCCGGCATGATAACTCCTACCAGTATTTAACACAAATATTGGACATAAAAGAGAAGCTCTATGGAGTGGAATCTCCTGAATACAACTTGTCTAAAGTCAAAATGGCTAATTACTATGTGGACTACACAGAGAAATTTGCTGAGGCTTTAGAAATCTACAACACCAGTTGGGATCAGATTGTGAAAAAAGAAATTCATGAAGGCCATTTGGACTATGTAGATATTTTAGATCACCAAGCGATCTTTTATGAAGAGAACGATCAATACGAAAGAGCATCAGAAATACTTGATGTAGCGCTGGAGGCTTCACGAAGAAAGTACGACAACGAAGATGTCGAGTACGCTATAGAACTAGACAAAATAGCTAATCTTCAATTTAAAATAGGGCAATATGCTGAAGCTGAAAACAATATCAATGAAGCCTTAAGGATTTTAGAAAAGGCGGATAAGGAGTTGGCTGGAGGGTATTATGCACAGTCCTTGATTACTCAAGCTACGCTATTTGCCATTAAAGGTGAGTATGACGAGTCAGAAGGCAATATCAACAAATCAGAGAAACTTCAAAAATCAGGAATCAGAACTGTCGAAACCTCAGGAATCGAAATCGAGGATGAATTGGCTGAGGTATATGTTGATATTGGCAGGTACCGAGATGCTGAAAAGTTGATTGAGGGAGATTTGAAGAAAAAGGAAAGCAGATTTGGCCCTACTAGTCGTCATTTGAATGATCCATTGATCTTAAAAGCTCGGCTCAAAATGATTCTGGGGGATTATACCTTGGCCGAAAAAATCGCGAATAGAGCTTATAATATCACCTATGACATTTTCGGAGAGGGTTCTTCTAAAATTACGCCAAGTCTGGTTACCCTAGCTAAAATCAACACCACCATTGGTGACTATGATGCTGCGGAGACGCAGCTGGAACGGGTGATAGAAATTCGCGAAAAGCAATTTGGACGAGATCATATAGATGTAGCCAGGGCAGTATCAGATTTAGCGCTTGTTAGATTTTATAATGACGCACCTACGCTAGAAGTAGAAGATCTTTTCTTACGTGCGGAAAGAATTATTGGGAAAAAATTAGGTGGATCAAACCCTCATTATGCTGAAGTACTAAAAAATCTTGCCATCGTGTATGTGGCCGAACTAAGATTTGATGAGGCTTTTGTTTACTTGGAAGATGCGGCTAACATTTGGGATAGAAGAATTGGAAGAAGAAACAACATCAATGCAGCGACTATTAATATCCTTCGTGGTGATATCTATTACAATCAACGACAGTATGGCGAGGCAGAAAATTATTATGGCAAAGCCAAAAGTCTGTATGAAAGCTTTTTCAGCAAATCGCACCCTGAGTATGTGAAGGTACTTTCGAAAATGAGTAAGACTTACTTCATGCAGGGTGATATCAAAAAGTCTCAGGAATCGATCGAGGAGGTACTTGCTAATTATTCTGTGTTCATCAAAGATTATTTCCCTTCATTATCTGAAAGGGAAAAGGCTAAATTCTGGAATACTATCAAGCAGGACTATGAGTTTTACAACACGATTGTAATCAATTACAGTGGCAAGAATAGTGAGTTGATAGGTTCACTTTACAATAATGCATTGCTAACAAAAGCATTGTTGCTAAGTTCATCTATCAAGATAAGGCAGCGAATCCTTTCATCAGGAGATGAAAATTTGATTTCGACCTATCGCGAATGGGAAGCTAAAAAGGAAACCCTGACTCAGGTGCTCTCTATGAGTACCGATCAACTGGCGCAAGCCGGAATAGATGGCAATATATTACAAGTAGAAGTAGAAGACTTAGAAAAGCAACTCAGTCAGCAATCAGAGGATTTTAGTTCTGGTTTTGAAGCCAAGGCTGTGACTTGGGAGGATGTGCAGCGGTCATTGAACCCTAACGAGGTGGCGCTAGAGATGGTTAGGTTTAGAGTATTTGATCATAGCTTTTCTAAAGACTCCATCATGTACGCAGTGATGTACGTGAAGAATGAGAAGAAAAGTACACCAGGTCTGATCTTATTGAAGAATGGTAAAGACATGGAGTCTAAATACTTAAAACTCTATAGAAATAGTATCAAGTTTAGAATTGATGATCAGAAGTCTTATGACAATTTTTGGAGACCTATTCAAGATGTTGTGGGCAATCCTGGTCGAATTTACGTGTCAGCTGATGGGGTGTACAACCAGCTGAATTTAGAGGCGATTAAGCTTGAGGATGGTAGTTATGTTCTGGATAGATCCAATATTATCCTGGTAAGTAATACAAAAGATTTGTTCTTTGATAAAATCACAACAAACGTAGTACAAGAAGCAAATACTGCCGAAATGTTTGGGAACCCTACCTATTATGTATCTTCCAAGCCAGGGAATTGGACTGGACGGGCGACTATGAGGGGAGGCAACCCAGATGTGATTGGCCAATTGCCAGGAACAGAAAAGGAGGTGACCGAACTGAAAGATTTGCTCAGGAAAGATGGATGGGTAACGACCGATCATAAAGAAAGAGAAGCCACAGAGCAAGCCATCAAAGCAATGGACAATCCGAAAATTTTCCACATTGCCACGCATGGATTTTTCCAACCAGATGCAGATTTGAGTGCTGAGGATATTGCGATGAATGAAAATCTCGCGGCTCAAAATCCACTATTGAAAACGGGATTGCTCATGAGTGGTGCTGGTGATATCCTAAACGAAACCACATCAAACTTCAACTTAAATGATGGTATTCTTACGGCCTACGAAGCCATGAACCTGAATTTGGATAAGACCGACTTAGTGGTGCTTTCAGCTTGTGAAACCGGACTGGGAGAGATTCAAGCGGGTGAGGGGGTTTATGGTTTACAAAGAGCCTTCCTGGTGGCTGGTGCGCGTACTATCATCATGAGTTTGTTTAAAGTATCGGATGAAGCCACTCAAAAGCTTATGGTGAAATTCTACTCCAAGTGGTTAGAGACAGGAGACAAGAGAGCTTCGTTTATTCAGGCCAAGCAAGAAATTCGTGATGAGTACAAGGATCCAATCTTCTGGGGACCATTCATTATGATTGGATTGGATTAAAGTAAGCAAGCTTATAAAAAGGCCGTCTGAAATAGTTGTTCGGATGGCCTTTTTTTGTGTTAATGAGTTGGGGACTTATGCCAACTCCTTTAAATCCACTGGCACCACTCTAGAAACGCCCTGCTCTACCATGGTGACTCCATAGATCACATCAGTAGAGATCATGGTGCGCTTGTTGTGTGTCACAATGATGAACTGTGATTCACTCGAAAATTCCCTAATGATATTATTGAATTTGTCAATATTGGCATCATCCAATGGAGCATCTACCTCATCAAAAATACAGAACGGTGCAGGTTTGATCAAGTAGATCGCAAAAAGTAGTGCAGTTGCAGTTAGAGTTTTTTCTCCACCTGACAATTGATTAATACTCAGCGGTCGTTTGCCCTTTGGCTTTGCCATGATTTCGATGGTTGACTCTAAAGGATCCTCTGGGTTAGACAAGCGCAAATCGCACTGATCCTCTTCTGTAAATAGCGAACGGAAAACTCGGATGAAATTGGTTTTGATGTTTTCGAATGCTTCTACAAATGTCTCTTTAGCCACGGCATCAATTTCACTGATGGTTTCCATAAGAGATTCTTTGGCCTTCAGTAAGTCGTCTTTTTGAGCAATAATGAAATCGTGCCTTTCCTTGATTTCTTCATAAGCTTCCATGGCCATGGGATTGATGGGCCCCATGGTATCCATACGGCTTTTCAATTTTTCTACATGCGCTCTGAGTTCTTCCTCTCTCATGTCCTTGAGCGCGGCAGTTTTTTCTTCGTCCTCGTTGCCATCAATCAGCAGTTGGTCAATGTCGATATTGAATTCGACGGAAAGCCTTTCTTTTACGCTAGAAAGCTGTAGGCGTGTTTCGTTAAGCTCGTTTTGAACCTCCATGGTATTCATGTCAGTTTGTTCACGTTCTCTTTGGACCTCTCGCGCTTCTTTTTCGACTACTTCTATCAGCTCTCTTTCAGCGTAATAATCCTTTTCAGCCTCGTTTACAGCTTTTTCTATCGAATCTTTCTCCTCATACATTCCAATGAGTTGATCATCATTCGAATCTGATTTTTCAATCAACTGTCGAATCTCTTCATCCGTTTGTTTGAGTTCGGACTGATTTTTTTCAATTCGCTCTTTGGCAGAATCCAGGTTGGCTTGCTTGTGAGAAATCTCCTGATCAATGCTTGCTACCTTGTTTTGCTGCTGATGATAATGGATGTTTTCCTGATTGAAAACAGTAGACTTTTCATTGAGTTGTTCGTTGTATGAACTCAACTCTGCTTTGAAACTGGTGTTTTTTAATTCAAGTTCATCGAGCAGTTTTTGTTCGGTTTCTTTCTTTGGTGTAAGCTCAGCTATCTCTTCATTGAGCACATTGATGTTCTCAAGTATGTCCTCGCTTTTGTTGGTATTTTCAGTAAGTAAATTTGAAAACTGCTCCTGTTTGGTTGTGAACGAAACGTATTCTTCTTTGATCTGAGTGAGCTCTACCTGTACTTGTTCTAGCTGCTCTTCGTAGTTGTTTTCTTTCAGGCGATTTAGATCTGAAACCTTTTCTTCTAGATTGGATTTAACCTCATTGAGTTTGGTGGTTAATTTTTTGATTGATGCTGAGAGTTTTTCCAAGTTCTTGGCTCGGCCAATCCTCTTGCCTTCAAATAGTCCTACAGATCCCCCAGAGATGCTAAACTGTCTGTCGATCACCTTTCCGTTTTTGGTGATAAGGACCGTGTCTCTATGATCAACTCCCTCAGGGTCATTGAAATTGCTGATATAAACATTGTCGAGAATGTACCCAATTAGTTTTTTGTACTTGGGCTCGTACTCCACTACCTCAGTAGCAGGTACTGCATTTTCCATGATCTCAGTCTGAGTGGATTTGAATTTCTCAAATCGATCCAGAATAAAGAAATGTGCCTTCCCCTTGGAGGCGTCACTCAAGATGTTGATGGCTTTGAAAGCCTCAGCCTCAGTGTCGACTATGTAGTAATTCATATACGACTCCAAGTAGTTTTCTACAGTTACACGATACTCCTCGGGACAGGTTAGAATATCAGAAAGCAGGGGGGCATTTTTGCTCCAGGTGGCTTCTTTTTTAAGGAACTTGATGGCTTCGGGAAAGCCCTCAAGATTGTCGACCAACGATTTGGTCAGGTTGTATTCGTTTTGTGAGGCGTCTAGTTTTCGGTTGACTTGGGTTAGTTCCTCTTTAATGACCTCAATCGTTTTTTCAGAATGAGTAATTCGATTTTTTAGTTCTTCGTCTTTTGATTTGAGGTAATCGTATTGCTCTTGCTTTTCTTTTTTCTCCAGTTCTATTTCAGCAATTCGCTTTTCAAAGTTTTGGAGATTCTCAGTCTTGGATGAGGTATCTGTGGCTGCCTTTTCGAGTTCTTGTTTTAATGAGCTGACCTGAATGGATTTGATTTCAAGCGATTTAATCAATTGATAAACTTCTTCCTTTTTGTTGATGAAGTTCTGATTTAGTTCTTCCCCTTCATTTTTGAGTGCTTCATTCTTTGCTTTTTCCTGTTCAAAATCCTGCTTCAGTGTTTCAAGTTTATGAAACACTTCACTTAGGATTTTCTCAGAAGATAGCTTTTCATTGCTCAAACCTGAAATTGAAAATGAAGAGCGCTCGCTACTCTTTCTGTCTTGCTCGATCGTCTCCTTTAGGCTATCACTTCGGTCATTCAAAAAACGCAGGCGTTCGTTTTTGATTTTCTTCTCGCTCTCGTATTGTCTGATTTTATTGACATGCTCGTTGAGTGTTTTTTGACGAGTGGCGAGTGTTTTTTCTTTGCTTACCAAATCTGCCTTAGCCTTTTCGGCTTGGGCTTCCTTTTCAGCTAATTGTTTATTGAGACTGATCTTCTTGTCGTTATTAGATTCAGTGGCTTTTTTGAGGTTTTCAAGTTTTTCCTTTTGTTGCTGTAAGGTAGATTTAGCGAGCTCTACACTGTAGATTTTGTAGTCTTCCTTGACCTGATAATACTTCTTAGCTTGCTTAGCTTGCCGCTCGAGTGATTTAAGGTTTTTATCTATTTCAAAAAGCAAATCCTCGACCCGATCCAAATCAGCATCTGTATCATTCAGCTTCCTCAAGGTTTCCTTTTTACGAATCTTAAATTTTGAAATGCCTGCTGCTTCTTCAAATAGTCCTCTTCTCGAATTGTCTTTATCGTTAAGGATATTGTCCACCATGCCCAGCTCAATGATGGCGTAACTGTTGGAAGCTATACCTGTATCCAGGAACAGACTTGTGATGTCTTTCAATCTACAAGTTACCCCGTTGAGTTGATATCCACTTTCACCAGAACGGTAATAGCGTCTGGTAATGGTGACATTAGAATATTCTGTAGGGAGGAGATTTTTTGTGTTTTTGAAAGAAAGTGATACTTCTGCTAGTTGGGTAGGTTTGCGGTTTTTAGTTCCGTTAAAGATGATGTTGTCCATCTTTTCAGATCGGAGAGACTTCACTTTTTGCTCCCCTAGAACCCAGCGGATAGAGTCTACTACATTAGACTTTCCGCAGCCGTTTGGCCCCACAATTCCCGTAATGCCCTCATCAAAATTGATGACCACCTTGTCACCAAAACTTTTGAATCCTTTAATCTCTAACTTGGTCAGTTGCATGCAGTAAACACTTTTTTCAGAACCAACAAATTTAGAATTATTTCTGAAAGCGCAACCGGGCGAAATATCAAACTTATTAACAATTAAACCACAATTAGAATGCGTGTGGATTTTTAATTTCACCAATCTGAGTGGCAGTATTCTAATCAGCAGTGAATGACTTGTTGCACCTTGTGTCTGGCGTCAATTCTGATGCCAGACACAAGGTGCTTTGATCTGCTAACTCTTTACAACATGAGGGTAGTCCGTTTGCCGATCTTGAAATCTCAAGATGTGGTCTTTTACGATTACCCCTTTATCAATATTAATGGCGTTTTGAATGGTTTTATTTTTCATCCAACTGGTACGGCCTTCTATCACTGAGGGTAAATGCACGACTAGCGCACCAGATATGGAGCGAGAGGCACTCTCCCAGTAATAACTTGGTGTGTGATCTACCGCGTAGTAATCTATTTTATTTAGGGAGATAATCGGTTTTTTGAACGTGGTGGGTTTTGCGAAATAAAAACCCATACCCTCGTCGCAGCTCACGTCTACGATTAATGTACCCGGATTTAGATGCTCTTTTTCTTCCTCCAGGACATAGTCTATAGGGGCGTCTGTATCCTGATACGTGCCATTGATGATGATTTCAGACTCTCTGATCAACTCCAGAAGAGGGCGTTCGGAACCATCATGTTCTACTACGATCAGGCGAGGTTCGCCTGCCTTACCTTTTCTTATTCGAGTGTAATGCACGTCGAGCACTTCTTCTCTTACCTCATGGTCTGGTCGCTGGATGCAGATCGTAATGTCTCTGAAGCCATGTGCTTTCAGTGCATAAATGGCTCCACGGCTTACCGCACCAAAACTAAAGATGATCACTTTTCTTTGATTGCCATAGTGCCCATCAATTCCCTTGAGTTGGAGTGCATGGATGACAGCACTATAGCCTGCCATTTCGTTGTTTTTGTAGAACGTGTGCCTGCCGATTTGCCCGGAAGGATGCCATACGTACATATCCTCAAAGGCAATTAAGGTTAGTTTTTTATCAATGGCCGATTGGGTGATGGATGGCTGCTGGGCACAGTGAGGGTAACCCCATAGTACACCTCCTGATTTCATTTCTTCAAGGTCTGATTGTACGGGTTTTGCTATGATGGCGGAGCCAATATCTGAGAGTATTTCGCTTCTGGAGGCTATTCCGCCTGTTTTTGCGCTGATTTCTTTATCTGTGATATTGAAAGGTGCGCCGTAGCCTTTTTCAAAAATAAGTTGACGACGAATGTGTTCTGGTAACCTGCTGAGGTGTTCAGGATGGATGGGTACTCGACGTTCATCTTGTTTTTTAGACGTGCCTATTACACCCATGGTTAATAATTTCATGTGATTCTAATTTTAGAATGGAAGCGAATCGCAGAGCAATGAATTAGGCGATTTGCAGAATAGATTAAAAGTAGACGGGTTACTTGTCAGGGATCATACATTAAGTGATCCTTGATGCTTCATCAATCAACGTAGATTTGAAAAATCCTAGCCAAATAGTACTGGCCATAAGAGCAAATGATTAATGATAACGGATAACAATCCAGTACAAAGGTAGTGTTTTTTGCTATTCCAGTATGCTGGTTATAACAGCATGGCTAGGAAAAGAGAGCTATTTAATTGAACCTGCTATCTGATTCTTTTGATCAGAATTAAGTTTTTATAAAGAAAAAATGTACTAAGCAGAGGATAAAATAAAAGAATGTGTCGGTTTTACTTACATTTGAAATATGGATGATTCAATGCTATACTATCTGGTTTTAGGAGCCATTTATGTTTTGTCAAAACTCTTTAAAAAGAAGAAAAATCAAGACGTTCCAGCTGAACTGGAAGAGTATGAAGAAATTGAAACGCACAGGCCAACGAAAAAGCCCACACCTACTTTTGAGGATATTCTAAAGGAACTGACGGGAGAGGAAACGCCAGTTTTTACCAAAAGGCAAAAAGAGGAGCCATTACCACCTGCCCCTGAGCCAATTTTAGCTACTGACTTGGTAGATTATCAAAGTAAGAATGTTGAAGCCCTAGATAAAGATGACCTGATCGATATTGTGCCTCATAAGCCTATGGAGCGCAAAAAAATAGAGTTTATGAGAGATTCACATTTCGAAGTAGAAGAGGAGGAAAACGAAATGGCAGAAGGTATTGAAGAAATGCTTTCTGATTATGATGGTGTTCGGAAGGCTTTGGTTTTGAAGGAAGTATTTGATCGAAAATACTAAGCCTGATCCAGCGCTTTCAATTCTTCAACAAAACTGCCTGACAAAATGGGAAACCTACACCATGTTTTTGGATCCACATTAAAATCATCCAAATGAAAGGAAGGAGCCAAGCGCTCACGTTTCCATTGGTTGATAGACCAGAGCCTATAAAATTTTCTGATATAGCTCTTAAGTAATTCAGAATCAATTTTCAATTCTTGATTCAGGTGTTGATAGACTTCCAATGGAGATTTTCGTTGAAAAATACCCAGGCGCTCGATTTGAACTAAGATTGGGTAAGGCATCAAGTCATCTTCGTCAGTTTGGGTAAACTCTTTTGGACGCAATTCGGCAGTAGGAGTCAGGCTATTCACGTAAGACAATCCCGAATATCCCAATTCCTTTTCTGCGTATTTGAGCCATTGCAGTAAAAATGGCTTGTCCACACCTGCGATTGGAGCCAGACTTCCACTGGTATCTCCATCCATCGTTGTATACCCTACATCACCTTCACTACGATTCGACGTGGTGAGTAGAATAGTTCCTGTGATATTAGCTATCATCCATATCAAAGGAGACCTGGATCGAGCTTGGATGTTTTGCATGGCGATATCATCCTGTTCCCATGTCAACTTTCGACCTATGGCTTTCTCAATGATCTCATGGTTGGTACTCACGACATCATCCACTTCCCAATGCTTGAATTGGGCGCCAATAGACGTTGCCAAAGCTTTGGCTGAATTCAATGTGTCATCAGAAGAATTTCTAGTGCCCTGATAGGCAGTAATGAGGATTTTATTAACAATTTCTTTTATTACTTCTATTTCCTCTAGGCCGTCACTCAAGCTAGCAGACAGTTGTAGCGCTTCGAGGAACTTTTCTACTCCTAATTCCTGGACTCCATTTCTAACCAGTTCCGCAACTAAAACAGCAATGGACGAGGAGTCGGCACCACCACTTAACGATAAGGTGTAACCCTTGGCTTTACTTTTTCTTAGATAATCGAATAATCCTAGTGAAGCTGCTTTTGCAAAATCCCGGTTATTATCAAGGTCATCTACGTGGTCGGATTGGGAGTAGCGTTTCTTTTTGATATCAATATCAAATGGAAGCAATTGATAGAGTGAAAATGACAGTCTCTTATTTGTGGTAAGCAGCTGCCCATGACTGGCCAAAATGATATCTCCATCATAAATGACGCGACCAGATTCATTGCCTAATTGATTGACGTAGAGATAATGGCATTCAAATTTTTCACTGCTTGATACGATGAGTTTTTCTCTGATTTTGTGCTTGCCAAAGGCAAAGTGGCTTGCACTTGGGTTAAGAATCAATTCAACTCCCTTTTCGTAAAGTCGGCATGCGGGTCTGACTTCATTCCAGGCATCTTCGCAGATTTCAAATCCAACATGAGTACCTTCAATTTGAAAAGTCAAATCACCAATAGGATAAGTACTGCCTTTGATGGTAATGGATTCTACTAATTTACTTGGCCATGGCGAAAACCATCTGTGCTCATAGTGAATGCCATCATTGGCCAAAATTTGTTTTGCATAAAAACCAAGAATTTCTCCATTTTGAATGAGGCAAGTCGAATTGTAGATTTGGCCTTTGTGACGAATAGGTAATCCAACTGCCACGGCAATGTCTTCGCAAATAGGCACAATAGAAAGCAACTGTTTGATGGCCTCTTCAATTAACCATTCGCTCAAAAATAAATCTTGGCAGCCATAGGCAGTTATACAAAGTTCGGGTAAACATAGAATTTTTACATTCTCCTTTCTGGCCTCTGTTATGGCATTTCTAATATTGGAAATGTTGTTATTCCAATCGATTGGTGTTTGATTGAGGCAGGCGCCAGCGATTCGGATTTGGCTCATCTGAGGTTTTAGAAAGTTATTCTATTTTTAACACTTGGCATGACTTCTCTGCAGCATTCTGCTCGGCTTTTTTCTTGCTTAGGCCATGGCCTACACTGATTTCTTTCTTGCCAACAAATACCCTGGCTTCGAATTTCTTAAAATGCTTTTGATTGTCTTGTTCTTCTACTTCGAATCGCAGGTCTTTGTTTTCTTTTTGTGACCATTCTATAATTTTACTTTTGAAGTTGGTGTTGTTGTTGATGATTTCATCCAAATCAATATGAGGAATGATTAGCATTTTGAAGATGAATGACTTCGTTGCCACAAAACCTTTGTCCAGATATACAGCACCAACCAATGCTTCTAGCGCGTCGCCGTAAATGGATTTAAACGATTGTCCATTGGCTTTGAGTTGACCATTGTATTTAATCACATCGGCCAAGCCTATTTTTCGTGCCAACTGATTCAGATGTTCTCGATTCACTATTCTAGACCTTACTTCGGTCAGAAATCCCTCGTCTTTGAACGGATACTTGTTGAATAAGTATTCGGCCACTGCCATGCCTAATACGGCATCACCTAGGTATTCTAAGCGTTCGTTGGACTCTAAGAAGCCTTTGCGGCTTTCCTCTGCTGCCGAACTGTGCCTCATGGCGAGGGCATACAGCTCCAGATTGGACGGATTAAATCCAATGATTCGTTTTAATAAAACGGCAAACTTCCGGTCTTTAGCGTTTCTGAATAACAGCAGCGACTTTTATATTAGTTTCACAAATTACCCTTCAAATTTACGGAAAATGATGGAAGTATTGTGGCCTCCAAATCCGAAGGTATTGCTTAGCGCAACCTTAATGTCTCTTTTTTGGGATTGGTTAAATGTGAAATTCAACTTAGGATCAAATGCGTCATCGTCGGTGAAATGGTTGATGGTAGGAGGAACTTCTCCATTTTGGATGGCCATCACACATGCTGCTGCCTCGATAGCACCAGCCGCACCGAGTAGGTGACCAGTCATCGATTTTGTTGATGATATGTTTAAGTTGTAGGCGTGATCCTTAAATACATTTTGGATAGCCATAGATTCACTCACATCTCCGAGTGGAGTAGAAGTACCATGGACATTGATATAGTCAACGTCTTCAGGCTTCAAATTGGCGTCCTTTAGTGCATTAATCATCACATTAGTTGCGCCAATTCCCTCTGGGTGTGGGGCAGTCATGTGATACGCATCAGCTGACATACCGCTTCCGATTAGCTCGGCATAAATTTTTGCGCCACGCGCTATGGCGTGGTCGTAGTCCTCCAATATTAATGAAGCAGCACCTTCGCCCAATACAAATCCATTTCTGTCTTTGTCGAATGGTCTTGAGGCCGTTTCTGGAGAGTCATTTCTTTCAGACAATGCCTTTAGGGCATTGAATCCGCCGACACCAGATTCGCATACTGCGGCTTCTGATCCGCCGGTAATAAATACATCTGCCATTCCCAATCGAATGTAGTTGTATGAATCAATGATTGCATTGGTTCCTGAGGCACATGCACTTACAGTAGTGAAGTTAGGTCCTCTGAATCCATATTTAATAGAAATCATACCAGGGGCAATATCAGCAATCATCTTCGGAATGAAGAAGGGATTGTATCTGGGAGTACCATCTCCACTAGCGAAGTTCATCACTTCGTCTTGGAAAGTTTTTAATCCACCAATACCAGCACCCCATATCACCCCAGCTCTATTACCGTCTAGTTTCTCTAAATTGAGTCCAGAGTCTAAAACAGCTTCGTCTGCCACAATATGAGCAAACTGTGTGAAGAGATCCATCTTGCGGGCATCCTTGCGATCAAAATGATCATTAGGATCGTAATTTTTCAATTCACATGCAAACTGGGTTTTGAATTTTTCCGCGTCGAAACGGGTGATGGGAGCAGCGCCGCTCACACCTTTAGAAAGTCCTTGCCAATATTCGGCTGCGTTATTTCCTATAGGTGTGAGAGCTCCAATGCCGGTAACTACAACTCGCTTTAATTGCATAAATGCTAGTTCCCTGTTTAGGTATGTTTAAATTATTTTGCGTTCGCTTCTAGGTATTCGATAGCCTGTCCTACAGTACCGATATTTTCAGCTTGATCGTCTGGAATAGAAATGTTGAATTCCTTTTCAAATTCCATAATCAATTCGACAGTGTCCAAAGAGTCAGCACCCAAGTCGTTTGTGAAGCTTGCTTCATTGCTTACTTCAGACTCTTCTACTCCTAATTTGTCGATAATAATTGATTTAACTTTTTGTGCTATATCAGACATTTTATTATTGTTTGGTTTAAAAATCTGTGCAAAGAAAGATATTAAAACTCTGAATGCCAAACTAATTTTAGCAATCTCAAAAAGTGGCAAAAAGGGGGTGGAATTCCGCTATTTTTTATGTTTTAAACTTTCAATTATTTACACTATATAATAAGGTGTATCTCTGAAGAGTCATTAACTTTGAATTCTAGCTCGAAATGAGCGAATGTGGTGTAAATAAAATGTGCTATTACGGCACTCCATTATTGTTTTTCTATAAATAATGTCGATATTTGCAGCTCGAAATTTTTTGTTAATCTAAAACTTAAGTAAAAATCGCTAAACAAAGATTCCAAAGACGTGGCTTTAGAGGTCGTGTCGAAGAACCCTACAAAGTAAATGATCGAATTACTGCCAGAGAAGTTAGGGTAGTAGGTGAAAACGTAAAGGTCGATGTATATCAGACTTCACAAGCCATTAATATGGCCAAAGATCAAGGGTTGGACTTAGTGGAGATATCTCCTAATGCAGATCCTCCGGTTTGTAAGATTACCGATTACTCGAAGTTTAAGTACGAGCAAAAGAAGAAACAAAAGGAGATCAAATCCAAGGCGCATAAAAGTGTGCTGAAGGAGATCAGGTTTGGTCCTAATACGGATGACCATGATTTTAATTTTAAACTAAATCATGCCATCAAGTTTTTAAAAGAAGGAGCAAAAGTGAAAGCTTATGTGCATTTCGTAGGGCGTACCATTGTGTTTAAAGATAGAGGAGAAATTTTGTTATTGAAATTTGCTCAATCTCTAGAGGAACATGCAAAAGTGGAACAGCTTCCTAAATTAGAAGGGAAACGAATGTTCTTGATGCTTTCTCCTAAAGTTCAAAAGAAGAATTAATTTTTTTATCAATATATACAAATGCCAAAAGTTAAAACTAAAGCAGGAGCTAAGAAAAGGTTTAAGCTGACAGGATCTGGTAAAATCAAAAGAAAGCATGCTTTCAAAAGCCACATCTTGACCAAGAAAGAAACCAAGCAGAAGCGAAACTTGACTAAAATGGGCTTAGTCCATAAGTCAGATGTAGCTAATGTTAAAGAAATGCTCAACATTTAATTCCGATAAGATCGGAATTAGGTTCAAATTTTCACCAGAGTATTGGTTAGTAAGTATCGAGCGAGAGCTAGGACGCCAATAATCAAAAAAGTTAAAAATTATGCCAAGATCGGTAAACACAGTAGCGAGTAGAGCTCGCAGAAAAAAGGTTCTGAAATTAGCCAAGGGTTATTTCGGAAGAAGAAAGAATGTATGGACGGTAGCTAAAAATGCCGTTGAAAAAGGTCTTAACTACGCTTATAGAGACAGAAAAGTTAAGAAAAGAGAATTCAGAAAATTATGGATTCAGAGAATCAACGCTGGTGCAAGAGAGCACGGCTTGTCTTATTCTCAGTTCATGGGCAAATTGTCTGCCTCTGACGTTGAATTGAACAGAAAAGTATTGGCTGATTTAGCAATGAATCACCCGGAAGCTTTCAAAGCAGTAATAGATCAGTTGAAATAAACTGATTTGCTTTATAGATATGGAGACCCTGACGATTTCGTCAGGGTTTTTTTGTGCCTAATTTTTGCCCAAGAGAATATCTGTCGATCATCAGTAGTCTTGATCAATTTGATTATTCATTAAAAAGTAAGATATTATGAAACCAAGACATAAATATCTACTCAATGACTACCAAGCAACTTCATCTAATCATTGGACTGCTATTTAGTTTGAATTGTTCAGCGTTTTGTCAAGAATTCAAACCATTGCTAGCGCAGATTAAAGACAGTTCCATTTCGAAACAAATCAAAATTGTAGAAGATTCTGCATGGGCATACATGTATCGTGATTATGCTATGGCCATGAAGTTTGCCAGATTGGCAAGTCAATTGGCATTAGATAGTAAATATGTAAAAGGCCAGGGGTTTACGTACAATACAATTGGCGTCATTTACCGAAAACAAGGGAAATATGATTCGAGCAAATGGTATTACTCTAGAGCATTGAATATTTGGCGAAAATTGTCCGACACCTCACAAATTTCAACCGCATATCTAAACCTGGCCAATCTAGAAAAAGCTAGAGGCAACAATGATTCAGCACTGTATTTTGCACAAACAGGTCTGCTCATGGATATACAACGGAAGGATAGCTTGAGAATGTCTGGGAAATATACGTCGTTAGGCAATATATATATTGCCATGGGGCAATATGAATTAGCCATGGAAAATTTCATGACTGTGGTGGGGATAGACGAAGTTCTAGGGGATTCTATGAATCTAGGTATTGACTATGCCAATATTGGCGATATGTTGTTCTCCATAGATGAGTTTGAGGAGGCTAAAAAGTACTATCAGGCTAGTATTACCATAGACAGTTTAATTGATAACAAACAAGGGTTAGCCATTAGTATGGGTAATTTGGCTGGCACTTTAAAGGAACTTGGTCAGTTTGAAGAATCGAAAACGAAATACTTAGCTAGCCTTCAGATAGCTCAGGAAATAGGAGATGAAATTGGAATAGCCGAATGTAGTATTAACATTGGTGCTTTGTATTTGAATAAAAATCAAACAGATAGTAGTAGACAGTATTATAATTTGGGACTTTTGATAGCACATAAACTGGATGACGATTGGTATAAATCATTGGCTTTCAATGGATTAGGTAAATTGGATTTGATTCAAGAAAAATATAAAAGTGCAATTGAAAATTTGCAACAGGCCAACCGTCGTGCCAATAAACTCTCTTATGCGATTGTACTGATAGATAGTTATAAATCTCTAGCAAAAGCTTATCGCGGAATAGGTGACAACAATCGTGCTTATAATTACTTAGATAAACATTTAACGCTATCGGATAGCATAAACGATGTAAAAACCAAGGAAAAGGTAGCGGAACTGGAGGCTAAATATCAAAACGAAAAGTATCTGCGTCAAATTGATGTGTTGAATCATGAAACTCAGTTGCAGGCTGCTATGATAGAGCGAAATGAATTCCTCTTTTTGGCAATCGGCACATGTAGTGTATTATTAATTTCTTGGATTTTTATGACTTACAAGAGAAAGGTTTACCATCAAAGAATTGCGATGAAAACCCAACAGAATCAAGCAAAATCTGATCAAATCAAAGCAGTGATCCAATCTCAGGAGGCAGAACGCACGCGATTTGCCATGGATTTACATGATGATTTTGGTCAATTGATTTCAGCCTTGCGCCTGAAGGTGAATCAAAATTCTGATAAAGATATGGAGACTAATCAAATGCTGGACAAGATGTATCTCTCTCTAAAGAATATAGCTTTCAATCTAATGCCACAGACCTTGGTAGAACGAGGCCTGGTAGATGCCGTTGATGAACTTTGTGATCAATTGAATCAGTTAGGGTCTATGGATGTTCAAGTTCGAGCCTTTGAAGTCGACGAGTTGGCTATCGCTCCTAATAAAGTGGAGTTGTATAGGATATTGCAAGAAGTATTAAACAATATCATGAAGTATGCTTCCGCTTCAAAAGTTGGTATTAGCCTGACTGGTCTGGACAATGAACTGAATATCATGATTGAAGATAATGGCAGGGGTTTCGATACGAAGGCATTAACCTTAAGCAAGGGCAATGGATGGCGTAATATTGCTTCACGACTAGACCTTATGAATGGTACATTCGAAGTAGATAGTGTGGAAGGGCAACCCAATTCTACTGTCTCCATAGTCATCCCTTATTTATCTGAAGCAAAGAGAGTGGCCTGATGATAAAAAGAACGAATATTATCATTATTGACGATCATCAGATATTAATTGATGGTGTAGTAGAATTGCTCAAAAACCATGCGGCTTTTCATGTGGTTGGGACGGCTTCGGGATTTCAGAGAGCTTTAGAATTGGTAGAAAACCATCAAGTAGATGTGGCTATTTGTGATCTAAATATGCCAGACATTAAAGGATCAGAATTAATTCCAAAACTGAAGGCTATCCGTTCAGCGCTTAAAGTAGTTGTCTTGAGCATGCACGAAGAAAAACACGTGATCAAAGAGGTGCTGAAAGCAGGAGCCGATGGTTATGTTTTAAAACGGTCTACACACAACGAATTAATAGATGCGATCACAGCAGTAATGGCCAATCAAGCTTTTGTAAGTGAAGCTATTACTCAGATGCTTGTAGATGAGATCAAGCATCCAACTGTAATTGATCATTTGAGCGAAAGAGAAATTGAAATCATCAAACTCATCGTTCAGGAAAAGACCAACCGCCAAATAGGCGATGAGCTTTGTATCAGTGAGAAAACAGTTGAAACACACAAAAGAAATATCTTTCGCAAAACCAATTGTAGCTCAGCAGTTGGACTTACCAAATTCGCGCTATCATATAATCTGGTCTGATTAGCTAAACGCATCCCACTAATCGAAAGTGACTAAGGGTATTCCCCTAGTTGAAAATCAGGTATTACCCTGATGAACTCCCTTCTATGATCAATGAACTTTGAATAAATGTTCTTGACATGCACAATTCATTAACCAAAAGAGAAAATCAGGTTCTAAAACTAATTCTGGCAGAAATGTCAAATGCCGCCATTGCTGAGCAATTAGAAATTAGTGAAAAGACTGTGGAGAGTCATAGAAAGAGTATTTATCTCAAAACTGGAACCAAGACGATTGTTGGCTTGGTGAAGTTCGTCATTCAATCAAAAATTATTAGAATCAACTAAATATTACAATCATGAAAACGAGAAATTACATATTGTGCATTCTAATGCTACTGAGTGTAGTGGTGCATGCACAAATTCTGGAAAAAGAGGTGGTATTCGACTTGGATAAAAGGGAGGCTGGAACTGCGGCTATCAATGGTTATCCAAATGACATTGTGGTGGATGATGTCAAAAAACAATTTGAACTAGTCTATGTGACTAAAGCAAAGAAAAAGTATTTGGTAAAGAATAGGATTGTTTTTGACTATGATCTCAATCATCTTACAACAATTAAGGATGAAATAGATATGTCTGGCACTGCCGAAGATGGGCCATCTGTGGAAATAGCCAAGTCCAATCCAAATTTTAGGGGAGAACATATAGTACAAACCAGTTTGCAGCTGACCACCACCCTCGCAAGTACTTATAAACTGGAAAAAACAGAGGTAACCATGGATTATGATTGGACTTCTGGTCAGTACAATTCAAAAGTGAAGGTGTTGGAAGAGGTGAAGGCGAAGACGCTCTTTGGTAAGGTCATGTACAATCCATACACCACGCACTACAATAATCCTTTAACTGGAGATTTAATTTATGTCAATGGGGTAATAGAGAAGACTTTTTCTACGACAGGCTTTAAGATCAGTAGAGTGACACCTGATTTGGAAAAAACTGATGTGGATATGATCGAATTCAGCTATTATCAAAAATTCTTTGATGGCGGCTTTATTACCAATGAAGAAGGTCTACAGGATAAGATATTGATCTTTGCTGCTGCTGGTGGAAAAGGTGTATATAAACCAAAAAACAACCAATCACCTAATGCGAACGAATGGACCTTTGTGCGGTTAGGGCCAAACGGAAAGATTAAAGGCAGGGCATCCTTTCAAACCAAAGTGAATAATTGGAATATTTTAGGGGCCGTGCTCAAAGATGGCTCAGTCTACGTCTATGGTCCAGGAGAAACAAAGGGTGTAAATGAAGAGCATCAAAAATTAATGGCTATCATTGGCACAGGTAAGCAGGATGCATTTCAAATTCTAAAGGTGACGGGCAACAAAACGGATTTTGTAGCTGGCCCTACGCTGGATGCTATGAATGCTGTAGCTTCAAAACCAGCTAATCAGAAGAAGATCATTGAATATGATGGACGAAAGGTGGAGTTTAGAAATTTCAACTTTGCCACGAATGGCGATATGTTCATTAGTGCTCAAGATTACAGCAAGGATGCCCGTACCACTATGCCACTTTACAAGGACTTCTTCATGTTTCACTTCGGCAAAGATGGTTCATTCAAGCGTTTGTATGGCATTGAATCTGTCAAAGATAAATCAGGTCTGGCTGGCGCTGTGGATCCAAATACTGATCCAAGATTTTATCCTGACAATGGCGAAGTATTTCAGGGAAAGGGAGGAGCCATGTACTGGAATATCTACGGAGTAAATAGAGTGGATAAATATGTAAGTTCTTGGACTTCTGGTAATTATGAATATACCCAAACCACATGGATTCCAAGGCTCACTGGAGCCATAGCTAAGTTTGATGTGGCCAGTGGTAGCATAGATGAGGTAAAGGAGTTTGGCGATGGTGAATTTACACTTTACAATATTCCTGCGATTGGAACGCCCTCGATTGCGATAGAAAATGGAACTAAGAAAATTTATATAGGCAATGGTGGAACAAAGGGCCGCCAAATATGGCTTGGCAAAATGGATCCTTCGAAACTGTAGAAGTAAAGTCAAATAGAGGGCTAATCGTAATTGAATTAAGAAAAACCACTCATCAGTAGGTGAGTGGTTGCTTTGTTTGTAGTGGGACTTTGTGAGTCTGGGCTAGATGTTCTAACTTTCTTAGAAACAGATCAATACCTAAACCTGACTGACCATGCACTATAAAATACTTATTCTGCTTTTCTTATTGTCTGCCTGCAGTCAGCATTATTTTGATCAGCCCCAACCTGTGGATGGTCAAAATATCTATGCGTTCCCGGAGCCGTTTCGCGGTATTTGGACGGACGGAAGAGACTCGCTGATTGTTGGGAAATTCTATTTTTCGAATATTGAATATAAAAACCTATCGATACCATATACAAAAGCAGACACTACTGCTTATGCCATTTTTAAAAACAATAAAGTGTACCCGTATGACTCTCTTCGTCAACAGATCATGGGGACGAGTCAGTCTTTTGAGATTCGTAATGATTCTATTCATTACTCAACCAGAGATATTCTCGAAGTGCAATTGGGTAAAAGGGCTTTTTTGAGACAGGTAGGAGATCAATTTGCTCTCAATGTGAAGGGAGAAAACGAGTGGTGGGAATTGTTTTTGATGGGTGTTACTGATCAAAAAAAAGTAGTTGTCACTTATCCGAATGTTGACCTGCTGATGTCAAATAAAATAAAGCCCATATTGTCCAATTCAGAAGAAGATTACTTCGAAGTGAGATGGACCACTGAGGAATTCCAAGAGTTGATCCAGAATAATATATTTTCTGATACGCTATTGTTTATTGATCAACAAAATTAGCCAAAGTTGCTAATGGTTGAAGACCTTAGCAAGCTTTAGACTTAGCCAATGCCCTGTCGTGAATCTAATATAGCTACACTTATACCAGATAATTATTACCACGTTTACAATCGTGGTATTGATAGTTGCACGATTCTTAAAGAAGACCGACATTATAGAATTTTCATAGAAAAATACTCTCATTACCTTTCCTTATTTGTAAATACCTATGCGTATTGCCTACTTGGAAATCATTTTCATTTTCTGATTCAAGTGAAGTCAGACGACGAAATTAGAAGGGCGGCTAAAGTTAAATACCCCACAAAGTCCATTGATGACGTGAGCTTTTTTTTTAAGTAGACAATTTGCGCATTTATTCAATAGCTATGCACAACTTTTTAATTCAGAGATGCATAGAACGGGAGCATTGTTTGAAAAACCATTTCGTCGAGTGCTAGTTGATTCTGAAGTTTATTTTTCCAGATTGGTTTCGTACATACATCAAAATCCAGCACAGCATGGAATTATTAATGACTTCCGAAAGTATTCACATTCTTCCTATCAAAGTCATTTAGCCAAGGGACAACCAAGCTTAGGCGAAAGGAAGTTATCAGTTGGTTCGGAGGCGAAGAAGACTATGTCAAATTTCATGAAGAAATTCAAATAGAAAGAGATCTGAATAAATATTTGATTGACCTGCGATATCTACCTCGGATTGACCAGATCTTTGACCATTGTCAACCAAGCTGGATTGGTGTCGCTAATGGTCAAAGGCCTTAGCAAGCACACAAATGGAGCTACCTAGGTGGCAACTCTGGATATGGGATCAAAGATTCTATGACTAAAGCCACGCCATCTTTTGTCAGTAGTATCAAAGTAATAATGATTGCCCCAGATATGATCGCTACGCCTATGTTGTTGTTTTTCATTTCCACGAATTCATCAATAGGAGTCAACTTGGAGTAAATCAATATTCCGATTAGGCTAATACCCAAACCTGCTGAGTAGGCAATGAAAATATAAATACCCCCACGAAACAAAAATGAAAGAAATAAATCCGAGGCACTTTCTTCAGCATTGGACAATAGCCTGAAAGAAGAAACTATAGGCTCGATTGTACCACTCACCATCAGTCCCATACCAAATAAAACACTAGCAATAAAAATGCTATAGGCTACATTATTATGGCCAATGTCAAATCGTTTTTTGCCATACCATTTTAGAATTTTGTAAGTAGTAGAAAGTATCACCAGCCCCATACTGATGGCTGATAGAATTTCGATGATACCAAGAAAAAAGACGTTAGAGTTCATGCTTTAGTGCTATATCCCAATATTTTTTATTATCCATTCCTGGAGGAATGATGCCAGGCTCCCAACCAGTAGCTGTGGTTTCCCAAAAGTAGTATTTTTCACCAGCAATCGTTAAGTACTCACCTGCAGCAGGAATATTCAGTGCCAACATGGAATGTCGGTACTCCTTGCTGATGAGTACCACTGGGTCATAATTGAAATGTCTAAGGATGGCATAAATCAATACTGTTCGAGAATCGCAGTCCCCTTTCAAAGTATATAAAAACTCTACAGGAGAGGTGATCCCATAGCGCTGATTGCCGTAGCAGGGATGATCACTATAGTCACTGGTGCAAGCCTCTGACAAAATATATTGATAAGGTATGTCCTGAATCATTTTGACTACTGCATGGGCAAATGCAGCGTAGCTCAAGGAGTCAACTTTTGATATATGATCAAGAGAATCTACAACTTTCTTCATATATGGCTGATCTGCTTCAGCCAGTTGTCTGTACACCTTTCCCCAAAATTCAGGGTAGGAGTAGGCCTTGGGATTAGATATTTTGTTTTTGAATAGTGAAGCTCTTTTACTGGTTGCTTCGTCCATTTCATAGGATAGACAATAGTCTGCGTGGTATTTAAGGTCTTTCCATGCCCTTTGATGAATCACAGATGCATTTTCTACTTGGCTGAATTCATCACAAGATTCAATGTGATATGCATGGGATTCTTGCCACAGTGAGATAATCACTGATTTATTAATAAACAGTATCACCAATACCCATGCGAGAATTTTCCATCCTTTCACAAGGCCAATGATAAGTATTCAAAAGGAATGATTAACAAGTTGTAGTGACTTTTTTGAAAAGCTACGTCCAACTTCGAAAAACTGTTATACAATGCCTGATTCAATAAATACGCTTAGAGCTTTTCACGTCCAGCATGCCATCAACTTAAAGGAATGCAAAGCAACTCTATCAACCATGGTCGCAGAAACCAGTTCGATGGATTTATTCTTTTCTCTTGGTGAAGGAAAATACGGTCGGATATTCAATTATGGTGTGGTAGTCTTCTATGGATGCACACAAGAAGTGATTTCCAAAATATTTATGGAACTGGCCATTGTAAAAGATGTCAATGAATTAGAATATTATTCTGATGACTTTGGTATTAGACAATCTGAAGGAGATTATAAAATCAATTTCCATTACATCAGCTTACCAGAAATCAATGAGGAAGTGATCCGGATTGCCATGCTGAACTTAGGGCAAAGCTTGGCGCTAAAATATTATGACACAGTTTCTCAAGACTTGCTCACCAGTATCAGAGGCTTTACTGGAGAACTAGAGACGAGAGGTAGATTAAGGATTGGTCAAAGGAGCATTCTTAAATTCGTAGGCAAGGCACTGAATACTCAAAACAGAATAGCAGAAAATCTTTACATTTTTGATGCGCCTGCTGTGACTTGGGAAAATGAATATTTGGAAAAGGTAAACCTGACACTTTCTAAGCATTTCGAGCTCAGTGCAAGGTATCGATCCATTGATAGCACCTTCAAGATCATTAAGGATAATCTGTCTGCCTACTTGGATTTGTATCACCACAAGGAGAGTAGCAAACTAGAGTGGATCATTATCATTTTGATCTTGGTCGAAGTGTTGGATACTTTTATTTCCAAGATGCTTTGATCTATTTCTTTCTGAGTTTTTGATAGAGTTCGTTTACATGAGTGCGTGCTCTTTTGAGTCTCATTTTGACAGCACTTTCGGACAGTCCCAAACTTGTTTGGATATCTTTGATGGAGTGCTTTTCCTTATACTTCAGGAGTAATAGCATCTTTTCTTCTGGCGAAATGACCTCCAGGAGCTCTTCTAGTATTTGAAAGGAGAGTTCCTCGGGTATTTCATCTACACCCTCTATCATTTCTGCTATCTCATCGGCCATTTTTTCTGTAATGACTTTGAGCACCTGACTTTTTTTGTTTTTTCTCAGGTAGTCCATGCAGGTGTTGTGTACAATAGCAAAAAGCCAGGTGGAGAATCTTGCTTCCCCTCGGAAATATTTGAGTTTCAAAAAGACTTTAATCAGCACCTCCTGGCAAAGATCTTCAGCTGTGTCCTCGTCCTTTACATAACTCTTGCACTTCTTGAGAATGCCTTTTTCATGTCGTTCCGTCAAAATTGAGAAATAGGAGAGGTTCCCTTCAGACTGAAGGATCGCAATCAACTCTTCGTCAGAAATATTTTTGTCTATCATGAATGACCTTGGTGACTTTTTCTAAACCCTGCGTCCAATGGTGAAATATAGATAAAGTAATAGCATAAAATGCAAACTACAATCAAAGAAAAGATACTAGACGTAGATATAAAAGCACAACCAAACGATGTGACTTGTGGTCCCACCTGTCTGCATGGTGTTTACAACTACTACGGAGATGTCATTCCCTTAAAAGAGGTTATTCAGCAAGTCAGTTCATTATCCACAGGTGGTACTTTGGCGGTTCTGTTAGGCATTCATGCACTCCAAAGAGGTTATGAAGCCACCATTTACACCTTCAATCTCCATGTGTTTGACCCCTCTTGGTTTAAAGGAAAGGTGGATTTAGTAGCCAAGCTAAAAGCACAAATGGAGGCCAAAGCAGACAACGAAGTATTAAAGGCAGCTAGCCAGGCATATCTCGACTTTTTGTCTTTGGGCGGGACCATCAAATATGAAGCACTTACACCTGCTTTAATGAGATCTTATTTGGCAAAAGACATACCCATTCTTTCAGGCTTAAGTGCGACCTATCTGTATGATAGCCCTAGAGAATATGGCGAATTTGACGTAGTATATGATGATATCAAAGGCGAACCTAGTGGTCATTTTGTGATTGTGAATGGCTATGATCCTGACAGCCGTCAGGTTTATATTGCAGACCCTTTAAAGTATAATCCTATTAGTGACCATCAGTATTATAAGGTCAGCTATCAGAAAATGATTACCTCTATCATGCTTGGCGTAGTGACTTATGATGCCAACTTATTGATGGTCACTCCAAAACTAAACTAACGCATGGCAAAACTTATTATAACCGAAAACCCTGAAAAATGGGACTTGAATTTTGATGGTGTAACCGTGGTGACTCCCACGATTTATTTTGGAGAAGCTGAATATCAATCTAAGAAATTCAAGATCATCAACTTGTGCAAATCACACCAATATCAAAGTGTCGGTTACTACGTTTCGCTTTTGGCAGAGGCGCGTGGACACAAGGTAATACCTGAAATAGCCACACTCCAAGATTTTAGATTCCCATCTTTGATTAAGGATGATGCTGAAGATTTTGAGGACATGATCAACGAAAGTTTGAAAAATATTCAGGAATCAAAATTTGAATTGAAGGTGTATTTTGGTCATACAGGGGAATCGGCTTTTAGTCGCTTGGGGGCTTTGATATTTAATTTATATCAGGTGCCAATTGTTCAGGCAGTGTTTGTAAAGAAAGGTAAATGGCAGTTGCAGTCTTTGAAGACCTTGCATCTGAATGAGATTGGAGAAAGTGATTTTCCCATGTTGCAAAGGGCACTTCACTTTTATGTGATGGGCAAAAATGTAGTACGCAAGAAGTATGCGCGCAAGAAATATGATTTGGCAATATTGCTGAGCCCAGAGGATCAGACCCCACCCTCTTGTCCAAAGGCCATTCAGAAATTTATTTCTGCTGCTGAAAAGAAAGGCTTCAATGTGGAGATCATCACCAAAAACGATATTGGCAAACTGGTGCAGTTTGATGCCTTGCTCATTCGGGTGACTACCAATGTAAACCATTATACCTATCGCTTCGCGAAAAAGGCGGAATCAGAAGGGTTGGTGGTATTTGACGATCCCAATTCAATATTGAAATGCACAAACAAAGTGTATTTACATGAGTTGCTAGTAGCTAACAAGATCAAGGTGCCTAAGTCGCATATCTTGAGAAAGGATCATCAGGAAATACCAGGCGAGTTCAACTATCCTTTGGTGATCAAGCAGCCTGATGGTTCCTTTTCGAAAGGCGTGAAAAAGATTGCCAATGAAGAGGAACTGAAACCTGCGCTCAAGGAGCTCTTTAGTAAATCAGAGCTGTTGATTTTGCAGGAGTTTGTGCCTACTTCTTATGATTGGCGGGTGGGGGTTATTGACGGAAAGCCACTGTATGTGTGTAAATATTTCATGGCACAGAACCACTGGCAGATCGTAGATTGGAAGAAGAATGGTGAGCATAGAGAAGGCAAAAGTGAGACCATCAAGGTAGAAGATGCGCCTGCTCAATTGATTGAAACAGCCATAAAAGCCACCTCGCTTATAGGCAAGGGACTCTATGGTGTAGATGTCAAAGAAATAGACGGGGTTTTTTGCGTCATTGAAGTAAATGACAACCCCAGTATAGATGCTGGGGTAGAGGACAAAGTCCTCAAAAATGAGTTGTATGCCAGAATAATGGATGCGTATTTAGAAAGATTGAATTGATATGAATACAAGAATGCACCTGTTTCAGCGCTATGGGATAGAGCTGGAATATATGATCGTAGATATTGATACTTTGGCCATTAGGCCAATCACGGACGATTTGATCAAAAGCGTACTAGGAGAGTATAGTAATGAAGTAGACCGTGGACTTGTGACTTGGAGTAATGAACTGGTGCTTCATGTCCTCGAATTGAAATGCTCCAAGCCTGAAGCTGATCTTGTCGCGCTTACTGAAGGTTTTAAAGAGAACATTAAAGACATCAACCAAAAGCTATTGGCCTACAATGCTAAGTTGATGCCGAGTGCGGCTCATCCATTGATGAATCCAGAGAAGGAGACGTTCTTGTGGCCTCATGACAACAATGAAATTTATGACATCTACAATCGCATTTTCAACTGTAAAGGACATGGCTGGTCAAATCTACAAAGTACACACCTCAATTTGCCGTTTTACGACGACGAGGAGTTTGCCCGTTTACATGCAGCCATTCGTTTGATATTACCAATTCTACCTGGAATAGCGGCCAGTTCACCTATATTGGATGGGCAGCCTACAGGATATTTGGACAAGCGCTTGGATTATTATCAATCCAACCAAAAAGTGATCCCTGAGATTACTGGCAAGGTGATTCCAGAAAGAGCTTTTTCTAAAAGGCATTATCACAAGATGATTTATGATCCGATCCAATTGGCTGTTGCACCTTTTGATGACGAGCATATTTTAGAGCCCGTATGGCTCAATTCGCGAGGTGCCATCGCACGATTCGACAGAGGCTCTATCGAAATCAGATTGTTGGATATTCAGGAATGTCCAAAGGCCGATATGGCGATTGTGGCCTTGATTATAGGGATACTAAAGGTATTGACTGCAGAGAAGGTTTCGAGTTTTCATGATCAGCAAAGCTGGACTGCTGCTGCTTTGAACAGAATGTTCCAGCAGATGATAGTGACCGCAGAAAATACTGTGATTACTAATTCTGACTACTTGAAGGTATTTGGATTAGATAAAGAACAAATGACAGCCAAAGAACTTTGGGGTCATTTGTTGGAGTTGGTGAAAGTGCATCATCCGATTTTTATTGGACCTTGGCTTGATGTACTGCATGAAATACTTGAGGCAGGGACATTGGCTACAAGAATCATGACAGCTTTGGATGGTATTTATACTGAAGAGAATATCAAACTCGTGTATAATGAGCTTACAGATTGTTTGTCTAACAATGAAATTTTTGAGTCATGCGTAAAAGAAAAATTATAATCACGTGTGAGCATGGTGGAAACTATATTCCTCGTGAGTTTAGGTATTTGTTTATAAAACATGAAAAGGAGTTAAATTCTCATAGGGGGTGGGATATTGGGGCTTTAGAAGTAGCTAAATATATGTCCAGGCACATTCCAGCACCGCTTTCCTATCAGCGCGTGTCAAGGCTTTTGGTAGAGTCCAATAGATCACTTCACAATGAAGAGCTATTTTCTCAATATTCCAGAGAATTGGAAAAACCCATCAGAAAATATATCCTGAGCAAATACTACCATCCCTATCGCCATGCGATAGAAAAGAATATTAATAGATGTATTGCAGAAGGGCAACTGGTGTTGCACTTGTCAGTACATAGCTTTACTCCAGTGCTCAATGGTGTAGAGCGGCAGGTGGATATAGGTTTGCTCTGTGATGAATCTCGATGGTCTGAAATGGAATTTTGTCAAATGTGGAAAAGACAGATTGAGCAGCTACTCCCACAAAAATTGGTGATGGTCAACGTACCTTATAATGGGGCAGATGATGGATTTACTACTTATTTGAGAAACCAGTTTCCTGCCGATAAATATTTGGGAATCGAGATAGAGATCAACCAGAAGTACGTAGGTCAGGAGGAGATGTCAATTGTCAGATCCGCACTATCCAATAGCTTGATTATTTCAGAGGATCTGGTGGAGGAATAAGAACAATAGGCATAGCATGGATCAATGCCTATTGTTTATGAAGTGAAGGGATTAGCCTCTGAGTTTAAAAGAAACTGGCATAATCATTCTGACTTTTACAGGCTTGTCGTCTACTAATCCTGGCGTCCATTTAGCTGCTGTTTTCATTACCCTAACTGCCTCGGCATCACAACCAGCCCCAATCCCTTTTATGGATTTCACGTCTGTGATGTCACCTTTTTCATTGACAATGAACTGCACAAAAACGCGCCCCTCAATGCCATCTTTTCTGGCCTGAGTAGGGTATTCCATGGTTTCTGCTACCCATTGATAAAAGGCAGTCATCCCACCATTAGGACCAGGTTGTACATCCACCATGTCATAAACGCCATCCATGCCTTCTGCTTTTTTTACTGAGGAAGTTTGGGCCTGAGCGATAGCTGTAGCGGCTGCTTGATCATCCATGCTACTGAGCTGTTCGGCGGCATCTTCACATCCAAATACTATCACGAGTGCCAGTCCAAGCACGAAGGGTACAATTTGTTTGATTTTCATAATTTGATTGTTTTGTTGATTTATCATTTTAATTCTTTTAAGTGTTGATGATGTATAAAAGGCATGTGCCAGTACGAAACCACTCTTTTTGATTGCATGGCTCGCTAAGGTTTGCACATAAGTTTTTTTGTTCATGAGGTTAATGGCTTTGGCGTCGGCCAAATATTCATGATTAGTTCTTGCCAGTTTTTTTACTAGTAGAAAAATGGGATTGATCCATAGAATGACACTTAGGATTTCAAGAATCAGAATATCCAGCGAATGTTTTTCCCTCGCATGGATCACCTCATGTGATAGAATTATATCTCTCTCACCCTCATCCAATTGATCCCCTAGGTAGATGGTATCCCAAAAGGTGTAGGCCTCAGAGCTATTTTTGAGCGAATACAAATGGTAGCCTTGCTGGGTAATGGATTGCCTGCGCGCAATTAATAGGGGAACTGCTTTTCTTACGATTCTGAATAGTAAAAGTGCCACAATAACTATATAGACATATAGCCAAAGGGCATAAGGAATGAAAATTGAAGCTGCTTCTGTAGCATTTAGCTCTAATGTTTCTAATATGATGGTTCCTGCTACCAGATTGGAAGGAACACCTGCTACCCTGAATTGTATCATGGGCAATAGGAGTGACAGAAAAACACTGCCCAGTAAGTAAAAACGATTGAACACAAAGGCTTTTTCTTGTTTGAGTGCCAGTAGATAGAATAGACTGAAAGCACCTAGCGCAAAGCCTGATTCTAATAAATAATTGAAAATACTATTCATGACCAGTGGGGTTTGAGTCTTTTTTGGCAATGGTTATCAATTCATTCAATTCGTTCACATCCAAATTGTTTTCCTCGGCAAAAAAGGAGACGAGATTTTTAAAAGATCCGCCAAAATAGCCGTCCATGAAGTTGGATAAATAAAACTTGGAGTAGTCTTTTTTGGCAATGATTGGGAAGTACTCGTAGGTCTTGCCGTATGCTTTGTGTGAAACAAACTCTTTTGTTTCCAAAATTCTCACAATAGTAGATACCGTGTTATAGGCGGGCTTTGGGTCAGGCAGTTTGGCAATGATGTCGTGCACCACCCCACGCTCTATTTGCCATAAGGCCTTCATCACTTGTTCTTCTGCTTTTGTTAGTTCTTTCATAATGCTCAAATTGTAACGTAATGTTATAACTAAATAATTAGTTGTAAAACTAAAATGATAATTATTTAACTGTAAAATTCTTTTTATTAGCTTGATTTGCCTGAAAGGCAATTTTCAGCAAACTAACCATAATGCAACTTTATTGCGTTATGGTTAGTTTTGCACTTATGGAAGCAATGAAAAGACAAGAGATTCTTAAGAAGCATAGCCTTCGGATTACCGATTGTAGGCTAGAGGTGTTGGACTATTTTATTAAGCACGAAAGAGCTTTGTCTCAGAAGGATCTGGAAGATGCGCTAACAACTTATGATCGAGTGACTCTTTATCGTACGCTTCATAGTTTTATAGACAGCGGGGTCTTGCATAAGATCCCCAATGATAACGGCATTGCTTCTTATGGTATATGCTTTGATACTTGTAGCCCAGATTCACATCAGCATGATCATGTTCATTTTAAATGTACCTCCTGTGGCCAACTGGAGTGTGTAGAGGAGCATATACACTTACCAGCTTTCAATCTGCCAAAGAATTATAAAGCGCAGTCTGTTGATATCATTGTCAACGGCTTGTGTGGCAATTGCAGCCTCACATCCAAATAGTTCACCATTCGAATGTAATAGATTGCCATCCATCAAAACCCACATATTTATTTATGCAATGATGTTGCATAAATAAATTTCAATCTTATATTTGCAACATCATTGCATTTAATAAACGACATGAATAAGCTTTTTTTTACCCTAATATTCTTTTACTCCTCCATAGCCTTGGGACAGACCTTCAAGGGTCAGGTCAAAAATGCAGATACGGATGAGCCTATTGCCTATGCCAATGTGTACATAGAAGAAACTCAGAGTGGTACCCGTACGAATGAATCTGGATATTTCAAGGTAGATGTTTCTATTCTTACCAAAATGACTTTACAGATATCGTACATGGGATATCAGACATTGGTTCAGCACGTAGATATTGAGAATCTGGAAAACAATTTATTTCTACTTGAGCCTTCCCATTTGCAGCTGGATGAGGTAGTAGTGGCCGTACCTGGTGGCAAACTGGGCAGTGAAAATGTCGTCAGCATTGAGCAACAGTCTATGGTGGATTTGAATTTTAGCTCTCCACCTACTTTGGCCATGGCCATCACCCAAATACCTGGTGTGGAGCAAATCAGTACGGGTTCTGGAATAGGAAAACCAGTAATTCGAGGCCTTACGGGAAACCGCATCGTGGTTTATTCACAAAATACGCGTTTAGAAAATCAGCAGTTTGGTGGCGAACATGGGCTGGGAGAAAATGCCTTGGGTATAGAAAGGGTAGAGGTGGTAAAAGGGCCAGCCTCACTACTATATGGCGCAGATGCACTAGGAGGTGTGCTTTATTTGATTGATGAGCGCTACACCCAGGAAAATAGGATAGAAGGATTTGCTGCCTCAGGATATACTTCAAATACAAAAGGTCTTAAAAGCAGCTTGGGATTCAAAATGAACAAAAATCGAATCAAGTGGAATTTGTTTGGGGCTTATGGCAATCATGCAGATTATCAAATACCAAATGATCAGAGGGTAGTCAATACCCGATTCAATGATATTTCTATTAAATCTGCGCTGGGCTATCATAGAAAAAACTGGGTGGGAAATATCAGATATAGCTTCTTGAAAAATAATATTGGAATCCCTGAAGAGGCGGCATATACAAGTGAAGTGGAACGAGAAATGGAATCTCCTTATCAGGAAATTGGCCAGCATATCATTAGCTTTGAAAACACCTTTTATTTGGGAGAAAATGAAATCAGTGCCATTCTTGGCTTCACGAGCAATCGCAGAAAGGAATTTGAAGAGCATCACGAGCATGAGGAAGAAGAGGAGGAAGAAGAACATGAGGAGCATGAAGAAGGTGAAGTGGCGCTGGAGATGTTATTAAACACTTTTACCTACAACCTGAAAAGCAAATTTGAACTGTCTTCTCATAAAACCTTCCTTACTACTGGTCTGCAAGGCATGTATCAGACCAATGAAAATTTTGGAGAAGAAATTCTGATACCTGACGCACATACCTTTGACTTAGGAATTTATTCTGTAATCAATCACAGCTCAGCCAACGATTTCGAATGGCAGGGTGGTTTAAGGTTTGATATCCGTAAACTGGATACAGAAACAATGAGTACTCATGATGGGAGTATTCCAGAATTCAACCAAACTTTTGCTGGATTCAATGGCTCCTTTGGCGTGTCCAAAACTTGGAATCAGTTGACCTTGAAAACGAATCTGTCGTCTGGCTTTCGTCCACCAAATACTGCTGAACTACTTTCAGATGGCGTACACCACGGGTCGCTTCGATACGAAAGAGGTAATCGTGAGCTGAACAGTGAAAGGGCCGTACAAGCTGACCTGACTTTTGAGCTGAATTCAGAGCACTTTCATGTGGGCTTGAGTCCTTTTTATAACTACATCAATCAGTATATTTATTTACAACCGGGCTTACAGGTGATTGATGATTTTCCCGTATTCGACTATGATCAAACCAATGCCAAATTGTATGGAGGGGAGATCAGTCTGCATTATCACCCACATCAAATTCACTGGTTGCATATCGAAAGTAGCTGGAGCAGTGTGACTGCTGAAGACGAAAATGGCGATGCCTTACCACTTATTCCAGCCAATCGACTAAGTAGCAAAGTCAAGGCTGAATTCAACCAAGATGGCTGGATTGAATTCAAAAATATTTTCATAGAACATGTATATAAATTTGATCAGGATCGGGTGGGATTGGACGAAACGCCAACTGATAGTTATGGTCTGCTTCATGCTGGTATCAATATTGAGTTTCCTTTTCAAAAAGGAGGTTTAGTATGGCAAATTGGGGTGAATAACATCCTGGACAATGAATACATTGATCACCTCTCCAGACTCAAGAGCCACGGAATTTATAATCCAGGAAGAAATTTTAGTTTTTCACTTCGCTGGAATTGGGGTGGTTGACTTTAGTTAATAATTCAAATCGCACTTTTTCTAAACGCATTTCCTTATTTTCGATCCTATGGATCGAAGAAGTTTTGTAAAGAAATCTGCTGTAGCCTCTGCTGCTTCCCTGCTCACCATCAGTGCGGCCAATGCTCAAACCAATGAAGGTTTACAATTGATTAAACCCAAAGCCTTGAAGAAAGGTGATACCATAGGATTAATCACGCCAGCAAGTGCTGTGACAAGGCAGGCTTTTGAAAAGGCAGTGGACAATCTGGAAAGCATGGGTTTTGAAGCGAAGTACAGCGAAAACATGAGCGTTCGAAAAGGGTTCTTGGCTGGCACTGACCAACAGCGACTGGACGACTTGCATCAGATGTTTAAAGATCCAAACATAGATGGTATCGTTTGTGCCAGAGGAGGCTATGGGTCTGGTAGATTACTGTCAAAAATCAACTATGATCTGATCAAGGCCAACCCAAAAGTATTGATGGGATATAGCGACATTACAGCCTTACTTTATGGTATTCACAAAAAAACGGGCATGGTTTGTTTTCATGGGCCAGTAGGGGCTTCTGAGTATTCAGAGTTTACCGAGAAGGGCTTTGAGCGTGTCTTGATGAAAGGCAAAACGGCCAAGTTTGACGTGCCCAAAGCATGGGAGGAGATTGAAGATCCAGCTTTCCAGACCTTACCCATCGTAGCAGGAGTGGCCGAGGGTGCTTTGGTGGGTGGCAATCTGAGTTTGATGTGCTCCCTAATGGGGACACCTTATGATATTGATTTTAAGGATAAGATAGTTTTCATTGAAGAAATAGGCGAGTCGCCCTATAGAGTGGATCGCATGCTCACGCAGTTACTCAACTCGGGTAAACTCTCTCAGGCGAAAGGGATCGCTATAGGGGTATTCAAAGGTTGTGAAACCAAACCAGATGACCCTGACTTTGCCTTATCTACCAGTTTGGAGAATGTACTAAAAGACAGATTTAGTAATTTCAATATTCCAGTACTTTATGGTTTGCCCATCGGGCACATTGATGATAATGCCACTCTGCCTTTTGGCATCCAGGCCGAATTGGATGTAGAAAAGGCTAGTTTGAAGTTGCTGGAGAGTGGGGTGGAGTAGAAAGATTAGCTGTTATCCAAAAGGAATTGTCACGCCCCCATTTAATGACACCAGGCAAGGCTGATAGCACACCAAGTTCTCTCAAGAATACTCAGTTTTATCTCGTCATTGCCAATGGGAAGAATAAACTGACCATTTGATGCAGAAGACTTGAGGTTATAAATATGAATTGGTGGTTGAAGTGATTTTAATTCTTGCAAAGGTTCACTCCTTCAACTTATCCTTAAACACCTTTCTAAACTTCTCCACTTTTGGTCTAATCACAAAGTTGCAATAGGGCTGGGATCCATTCAGATTGAAATACTCCTGATGGTAATCTTCCGCAGGGTAAAAAGTGTCTGCTGCAGTGATCTCGGTCACGATCGGGTCGCTCCAGGCTCCTGAAGCATCCAGTTTCCCTTTGTATTCGCTTGCTAGCATTTTTTGATCAGCATTGTGATAGAATACTGCCGAACGGTATTGTGTGCCTACGTCATTGCCTTGTCGGTTGAGTGTGGTAGGATCATGAGTTTTCCAAAATACTTCTAGCAGTTCATCGAAAGTAATAACTGATGGGTCATAAGTAATCTGAAGTACTTCTGCATGTCCTGTAGTACCAGAACAAACTTCCTTGTAGGTTGGGTTTTTGACTTCCCCACCCATATAGCCAGATACGGCTTTTGATACCCCATTTAATTCTTGAAAAATGGCTTCTGTACACCAGAAGCAACCATTCCCAAAAGTTGCTATTTCCATGTTCTTGTTTTGTGCTGTTAGAGATTGAGCAAATATGAATAATAAAACGAAAATTTGAATACGCATAATCAGAGTGTTTGTTGCTGATACGGGAATTTAACAAGGCTGGATTGTAAATGGTTCACTGTTTCTATAAAATCCGTCATTTCGCATACGGCAATCCATATCGACTTTTCACCACCTGTTGAGTTTTCTAATTAACTAAAGTAAATCCAAATAGAAGTCAGAATACAGACCAGAATACCTGAGAGGATTAAGTCTTGTCGCGTATCTATCATCGACATCTTGTGGAAGGTGACGCCTTCGATTTGAGCGTAGTTAGGACGCTGCGTGAGCAGACTTACTAAGATCAAAACTGCCACACAGATCACAAATAGGAAAATGGCAAAATGCAGAAAGTTGATATCGCAAAAGTAGAAGAACGCCCCTTGTAGGTCAGTCTTGTTCACTTCACCTATCAGTCTGGCAATCCCTAGTACAAATCCTGTCACCATAGAAGCCATGGCTCCTTTGGAATTGAGACGCTTGAAGAAGATGCCTAATAGGAATACCGCAGCTATAGGTGGTGAAATGTAGGCTTGCACGCTCTGCAAGTACTTAAATAGCTGATCTGAGATATTGTCGATAAACTGCACCCATAGCAGGCCAAAAAACACCAAACCAACCGTCGCGATTCTTCCAACCAGTACTAAGTGCTTCTCCGTGGATTCGGGTTTGATCTTTTTATAAATATCGAGTGTGAAAATGGTAGAGCAGGAATTAAATACAGAAGAGAGCGAACTCATCAATGCAGCTAATAGCCCGGCCAACACCAATCCTTTCAATCCTGCAGGCATCAATACTTTGATGAGCATAGGTAGGGCATCATCTGGCGTGTTGAGCAGCAATTCACCTTTTTGGCTCAAAGCCAAAGCGATCACTCCAGGAATGACAAAGATAAGCAGTGGGAGCATTTTGAGGTAGCCTCCAAATATGCTGCCTTTCCTTGCTTGTTGGATGTTTTTGGCAGCCAGCACGCGCTGCACAATAAACTGATCCGTGCACCAGTACCATACGCCCAAAATAGGTGCGCCAAAAATGATACCTGTCCAGGGAAAATCTGGATTCGAAATGGGCTTCCATAGACTAAAATAGCTAGCATCAAGCCCAGCAGTAAAAGCTGACCAGCCACCCAAATGAAAAAGTCCTACTACAGTCACTACCAGCGAGCCAGCAATCAGCACAAACATCTGAATCATGTCTGTATAAATGACGGCCTTCAACCCGCCAACAGTAGTGTAGATTCCAGTGATTAAAACAATGATGACGGCACCCGTCCAGAAATCCATACCCATGGCTTGAAATATGATACCACCTGCTGCAATGGTTACTGAAATTTTGGTGAGAATGTATGCTACAATAGAAATGACAGATAGATAGGCTCTGGTGTTTTTAGAATAGCGCTTTTCCAGAAACTCGGGCATGGTGAATACACCACTGCGAATATAAAAAGGCACAAAAACCCATCCCAAAAGCAGCAGTATAATTCCAGCCAACAATTCGAACTGCGCAACGGCTACGCCACTGCTAGCGGCAGTACCAGCTAAGCCAATCAAATGTTCGGAGCCAATATTGGAGGCAAAAAGTGAGGCACCGATCACAAACCAGCCCATGTCTTTTCCACCAAGGAAATAGCCAGTGGAATCGTCTCCATTCTTGTTTTTTCTGGCTACTCTAATCGCGATCCAGAAGATGCAAAAAAAGTAGACACCAATGACGGCTATATCTAATAGTTCTAAGTCGAGCATTTTGGTAATCGAGTGTTTAAAATAGATGCCGCCCCTCTACCAATGAATTGATTTGAAAAGTTAAAGAAATTAATACCTCTACCTTTTCGTTATCAGTCATTTGCTGCCTTAGAAAAACTAAGGCTTAGCCTTCGGGGCGACATCGTGAACGGTATTAAGACCTTATTTCTTATAAAAGAAATTTTCCTGCTGATCCCCAATCATCAAGGTGAATTCACCTTCTTCAGTCACTCTCTCACTATTCTGATTTATGAATGACAGATCAGCCGCAGCTATTTGAAAATCTAGCTGTGTAGAATTTTCTGGTTTGATCCCTACCTTCTTAAATTTTTTCAATCTCTTCTCTCCTGGTGTTACAGAAGCATATAAGTCAGTTACATACAACTCTACAGCTACTTTACCCTCTCTACTTCCAGTATTACTCACTGTCACTGACACATTGATTTTTCCATTGGCATCGAGCGTGGTTTTATCAAGTTTGAGGTCGCTGTAGCTAAATGTGGTATAGCTCAGTCCATGACCAAAAGCCCACTGGGGTGAAAAGCCGCCCAGACCATAAGTGTCTGGTTCTGATTCTTTGTAGTTCTCAGAGTGTTTGCGATCATACAACACGACATCTCCTGTGTTTTTAGGATAGGTGAATGGCTGTCTGCCATTAGGATTGTAATCTCCAAATAGTATTTCCATAGTTGCTTTTGCTCCTTGGCTGGCAGGTCTATAGAGATTTAGAATACCTTTTACACCTGGCTCTACAGATGAGATTATCCTTGGGCGTCCTTGGGCTAGAAGCAAAACAACAGGCTTGCCTGTAGCAACTGCTGCCTCTACCAGCTGCAATTGATTTTCGTCCAAAGTCAAATCATCAATACCTCCAGGTGATTCTGCGTATGCTTTTTCCCCAATAGCTAAAACAATCACGTCTGCTTTTATGGCATTGTTTTTCACAAATGAAGTGTTTGTATTGGTAGGATTGTTGTAGTCTGCTACCGCATTGGAAATGACTTGGCTTGCGCCAATTTTTTCAATCATTGCCTCTTTCAATGTCAGCGTGCCTATGTTGTAAGCAGATTCATTATCGCCTTGCCAAGTGTATGACCACGAACCATGCAAGGCACCAATATTATTGGCTCCTGGGCCTGTGAACAATACTTTTGCATCTTTGCTCAATGGCAAGACATTATCTTCATTCTTTAATAACGTGATGGATTCTAATGCAGCATTCAAGGCGACATCTGCGTATGCTGGCTTGCCAAAGTTGGCAATAGCCTCTGCTTCAGGATAGGCATTGTCAAAAAGCCCCACATCAAACTTAAGTTTCAATATTCTGTATACGGCCTCGTCTATACGCTCCAGGCTTACCTCTCCTTCATTGACCAGTTCTACCAGGTAGTTGTAGAATGAAAAGTCCGTAGGCACCATACTCATGTCTATTCCAGCATTTACTGCGATTTTCACGGCTTCTTTAGGTGTAGCAGCAACCTGATGACGAATATGAAGCCTGATGATATCCTCCCAATCAGAAACTGCCAAGCCTTCAAATCCCAATTCACCTCTTAAGATGTCTTGTAGATAGTATTTGCTGGCATGCACAGGTACACCATTTACCTCTCCCGAGTTGATCATTACAGTAGAAGTGCCATTGGCTACAGCTGTTTCAAAAGGTGGTAAATAGTACTCCCTGAGCTGAATGTCAGGGATATAAGCTGGTGTTCTGTCTTTTCCGCTCTGTGGTGTGGAATAGCCAATAAAGTGCTTCATACAACTTGCTACAGCAGTGATATTTTTTAACCCGTCTTCTTCGTAAGCTTTGATCGCGGATCCTCCTAAGCTAGAAGTGAGATAGACGTCCTCTCCGAAAGTTTCTTCAAATCTGGACCACAGGGGCTGACGACCAATGCCGAGGGTTGGATCAAAATTCCAGCGAATACCTGAAGCTCGAACTTCATTGGCGGTAACTTTAGCTGCTTGACTTACCAAATCAGAATTTCTACTTGCTCCCATGCCAATATTATGAGGGAAGAGCGTGGAACCTTTGGTATAAGAAGTGCCATGAATAGCATCAATCCCATATAAAACAGGTATTTTAAGTTCAGTTTCCTTAGTTGCAATGTCTTGGATGGCAGTCAATAATTCGTGCCATTCTGCCACAGTGAGTGGGCTGCCATTGGTATTGAGTATAGCACCTACATTTTTATCAATAATGGCCTCTCTCAGTAGATCGAGATTTAAGTTCCCATCTTCATGAAATTTGCTTAAAGTGATCTGAGTCATCTGTCCTGCTTTTTGTTCGACAGACATCTTGCTCATAAGTTCAAGAATCTGAGGATCTTTCCCTTGATTTGGTCTTGCAGATGGGTTGCAGGCGTAGATGACGCCAATGGCTAGAATTGAAAAGATGTAATTTTGTATTTGATAAAGCTTCATTGATTCAGATATGTTAAAAAAATGACGTGTTGTGTCACTATACAAAACTCATTTATTTATCCCCTAGATCACTAGGCATATCTCTCAATGAACAGGGGTAATTGTATCAGGGGTAGGCTGGTGTAAAATATTATTGAAATATTTACACTTATTAATGTGAGCGGTATGAAAATGTATAAGTTACTGGTATGGGTGCTGGTCTGGCACAGTTTTGCTTGTTTGGGTCAAAGCCGAGGAAGTAAGTTCATTTCTATCAAAGCAGAGTTGTCACAAAATACAGTGGCTTCTATTGTTCAGGATCATAATGGTTATTTATGGATAGGTACCCGCAACGGCCTCAACCGTTACGATGGAGTTAATATGATTTCATACGAATATGATGAGTCAGATAGCACAAGTTTGAGCAATGACTACATTCGGTTGGTTTTCGAGGATTCAGGCAATCAATTATGGATTGGTACCATGGGGGGAGGCATCTGTCTCTATAACGAAGATTTGGATTCGTTTGAAAGATTTAAAGTAAAAGGCATGCCTGAATACCTAAAAAAGGCTAGTGTCAAGTCCTTTTTAGAAGATGAGTATAAAAACATTTGGTTTGGTACAGAGAAGTATGGTCTTCATTATTATAACCGGATCACTGGAGAGATCAAATCCTATCAAAAAAATCTTGATGATCCTTTTAGTATTTCAGCCAATCACATTACGGGCATTGTAAAAGATAATATTGGAAATCTCTGGATATCTACATGGGGAGGAGGTATGAATCTGTTTGACCACAACAGTCAAAGATTTATTGTTTATAAGCATGATAAGGACAAACCAGAGTCTATCGCTTCCAACATTATTAGAAAATTATACAAAACCAAGAATGGAGATATTTGGTTGGGTACACACGGAGGCCTGGACAAGCTGGAATATCATGAAAGTGGCAGATTCGTGTTTCATCACCAAAAACTGGATACAGAATTAGGAAGATCAGGTACGCGCGTCATACTTTCTATTTTGGAAGACAACAACAATCAACTATGGATTGGCACTGAAAATGGAGGTTTGAATGTAATAAGTCCACAAACAGGAAATTCAATCTTATACACTTTTGACCCTCGTAGAGAATACTCACTTCAGAACAATTCTATCTGGAGTTTGTATCAGGACAATACAGGAATCATTTGGGTAGGGACTTTCAATAAGGGTATTTTCAAAATTGATAGAAACGCCAGTAAGTTTGAGCATTTTCAGCACAATCCACACTTTTCCAATTCCTTGAGCAATAATGCAGTGAGCTGTTTTGTAGAAGACCAGCTCCACAATGTTTGGATAGGTACTGATGGAGGAGGTCTTAATTATTGGAATGTGAAAAAAAATACATTCAAGTCCTTTACCACACAAAACAAGTCTAATCCGCTCACCAAGGATGCCATTCTGTCCTTGCTCCTGGATAGCAATGAAAATTTATGGATTGGAACCTGGGATGGAGGAATAAACCTGAAAAGAAAAGGTTCCGAGAAGTTTGAAAGTTTCACTTTAGATCATCCATTGAATGGCAGCCAGGGATTTGAAAATGTATTTGCTATTCACGAGGATAGGAAGGGGCGGATTTGGTTCAGTGCCTTTAGAGACGGACTGTTTGCCTACGATCCATCTGATAGATCTTTCATAGGTTTTAATCACGATCATGGCAATCCGCATAGTATCAGTTCGGACTATGTACGAGCTATTCTTGAAGATAAAAATGGCACGCTTTGGATTGGAACTGAAGGAGGAGGCTTGAACCAAATGTTTGAAACGAATGGCCAGTATAGTTTCAGACGATATATGATTGATGAAACGAATGAAAAAGGGATTTCCAGTAATACTGTGATTTCTTTGATGCAAGATAATGAAGGCATGATTTGGGTGGGAACTTTCTCTGGTTTGGATAGGCTGGATCCAAAAACAGAGGAATTCACTAAGATTGGTAAAAAACAAGGACTGCCCAATGAAGTGATTTATGGCATGGAGCAGGATGAAGAAAAGAACATTTGGCTCAGTTCCAATAGAGGTTTGTCCAAATACAACCCTACATCTGGAGAAATCCAGAATTACACCAAAGCGGATGGATTGCAGGGTATGGAGTTTTTCAAAAATTCAAGCTATACATTAAGTACAGGAGAGATGCTTTTTGGAGGGGTAGATGGCTTCAATAGATTTAGCCCAAACCAAATCAAGAAGAACAACTATGAGCCTAAAGTTTTTTTTAGTGATTTCAAATTGTACAATCAATCAGTCAAAGTGGGAGATACCTCTCCGCTCAAAAAGAACATCCGTAAGACAGAAAAAATCAATCTGGATTATGATCAAAATGATTTCAGTTTTGAATTTGCAGTACTAAGCTTTTCACAGACTACAAAAAATGAATATGCCTATCAGTTGGTCAACTATGACGAGGGCTGGCAAAAGGTAGGTAATCGTAGAGAGGCCTATTATACCAATGTGCCCCCTGGGTATTACGTGTTTAAAGTTAAGGGCACGAACAATGACGGCATTTGGAGTAGTTATGAATCTGCAGTAGAAATAGTGATATCACCAGCATGGTACAATACCTACTGGGCGTACTCCATATATATAGTGATTATTACGGCCTTATTGGTCTGGGGAATTCAAACCATTGTGAACAGAGAGAGACTACAAACCCAGCTTCAGGTGGAGCACATGGAGCTTTCAAAAATGCAGGAGTTGGATGAAATGAAATCCAGCTTCTTTGCCAATATTTCTCATGAATTTCGTTCGCCTCTTACGCTTATCCTTGGGCCACTCAAAGCGATGTACGAAAATGTGGAATTCAGTAACATTAAAGATCAAGTGAGCATGATGATTAGAAATGCTGAGAGCCTGCTCAACCTCATCAATCAGTTGCTGGAATTGTCCAAGCTCGAATCAGGTAAGATGCGACTGGAGGCAGTAGAGCAAGATGTGAGTAAATTTCTCAAGCCTGTTATTCACTCCTTTTCTTCATTTGCAGCGAGAAAGAATATCAGCTATAAGGTCACGGTTCCAAAGAAGGAGATTGCCTTGTTTTTTGATAGGGAGAAATTGGAAAAGATAGTGGTCAATCTGTTATCCAATGCCTTTAAATATACGGCTGAGTTTGGTCATGTAGATTTCGAACTGGTAGAGTCAAAGGACAAAGTGACTTTGATCGTGAAGGATGATGGAATCGGTATCCCAGAAGATGAAATGGAATATATCTTCAATCGCTATTATCGTGTGCGGGATGCGAAAAACAAAAAAAGTAAAGGAACTGGCATTGGTCTTTCTCTGACCAAAGAATTGGTCGAACTCCATAGGGGAGAGATAGCGCTTGAAAGCAAAGAAAATGAAGGTTCGGTCTTTATTGTACATCTAAAAAAAGGGACAGACCATTTGAACCCAGAAGACTTCTCAAATGTAGAAAGTGAATTCAAATATGAAAACCAAGAGCTCTTCAAGTCTGACCAACAAGCCAACGCACAGCCATTGACGGAAAGTCTGGAGAGCTTAGAAGATCAGGAAAAGCAACCCTTGATTCTAGTGATTGAAGATAACAACGATATTAGAGGGTACATCAAGCAAATTCTAGAGCCAGACTACAGGGTGATCGAAGCGGACAATGGTATGGATGGGTCAGAGTTGGCCTTGGAGCGTATTCCTGATTTGATCATCTCCGACATTATGATGCCTGGTTTGGATGGATTCGAAGTTTGTAAAAAAGTGAAGAATGATACCAAGACAAGTCATATCCCAGTGATTCTGCTCACGGCCAAGGCATCCAACGACAGTGCCTTAGAAGGATTTGAAAAAGGAGCTGATTATTATATTACCAAACCATTCAATCCAAAATTGTTGGCACTGAGAGTGCGCAATGTGCTCAACATCCATGACCATATTAAGAATAATATCATTAACAGAAAGACGCTAAATATAGAGCCCACTAATGTAAAGATTGCCTCAAGAGATGAGGATTTCATTAAAAAGGCGGTAAAGATCGTGGAGGACAATATGTCCAATTCTGAATTCTATGTAGATGATCTAGGCAGAGAATTAGGATTGAGCAGAATGCAACTCTACAGAAAACTGAAAGGATTGATCGGCCAGTCTGCCAATGAATTCGTGCGATCTATCAGATTAAAAAGAGCAGCACAGCTTATCCGACAAAACCAACTCACCATCTCAGAGATCACCTATCAGGTGGGCTTCAATGATTTGCAGTATTTTAGAGATTGCTTCAAAAAACAGTTTGGAGTAAACCCCTCTGAATATGCAAGTGATACAGAGGAAAAAACATCATAAAATGGCTGTTTAAGCTGCTTTATGGCTATTTGAAATAATTACCATCCGCCTTTGTGATAAATGCCCAGCGCAATATGGGCAGAGTTTCAAGAAGTTTGAGACTCAATTTTTATTAAAACTATTCACTAAAATCAAAAAAATTGAAAGGCATGATAAAACTTAGACAAATGAAGATCAGACTGGAAGGTTTGATGAAAATGTCTCTGATACTGGTAGCGCTAATTTCATTTAGCGCCCAGGCTCAGAACAGAACGGTGACGGGTAAGATAACGTCATCCACTACTGGGGAAACTCTCCCAGGTGTGAGTGTACTGATTAAAGGTACATCTACTGGTACGGTTACTAGCCTCGAAGGTTCGTATACTATTTCTGTAAATTCAGATAGTGATGTACTAGTGTATTCTTTTATTGGAATGAAGCCGGTAGAAATGGCCGTTGGAGGCAGGTCTACCATAGATGTCAGCATGGATGATGATATCACTTCGTTAGAAGAGATTGTAGTAGTTGGATATGGTGAGCAAAAGAAGAGCGTATTGACTGCAGCGATTTCTAGTGTAAAAGCGGAAGACTTAGCCAATTATTCCGCTGGATCTATAGATCAGGCATTACAGGGTAGAATGTCTGGTGTGCAAATCACACCAAGTTCAGGTTCGCCAGGAAGTGGTTTCAATATCAAAATTAGAGGTGCAGGATCTAATGGTAGTACACAGCCATTATATATTGTAGATGGTATGAGAATGGAGTTTATGGATTATCTAGACCCATTTGAAATTCAATCAGTAGAGGTACTTAAAGATGCAGCATCTGCAGCTATATATGGTGCTGAAGGAGCCAATGGAGTAGTCTTAGTTACTACCAAAGAAGGAAAAGAAGGTAAAGGCCAGATTAATTACGACTTTCAATATGGTGTTCAAAACTTCAATTCCAAATTAGAAGTAATGAATCTGCAACAATTTGAGGCATATAATACCGAGGCTGGTATTAATCGAGGTGCCAATGAGATAGTACCATCATCAGGAACGGATTGGGTAGATGAAATATTTCAATCAGCGCCAATGCAGAGGCATGCCATTTCATTTTCAGGTGGTACGGATAAGACAACTTATTTGATCGGAGGCAACTATTTTACCCAAGAGGGTATAGTAGGAGGAGACAAAGCGAAGTTTGATCGTTTGTCTTTAAGGTTCAATGTAAAACATCAGGTTAATGATTGGTTAGAGATTGGCAATAAGTTCTCTTTTGCACATTTCAATCGTTCATCCATTCAAGAAAATACAGAATTCGGAAGTATAGTACAAAGTGGTATTTTGATGGATCCTGCCACTCCAGTTGTTTATAATAATGGTATCCCATCATGGGTGTTAAACAACACTGATTATGGAGATCAAAACTATCCGATGGATGAAAATGGAAAATACTATGGTGTATCTACGCTTATGCAAGGGGAAATGGCTAATCCGATAGCTCGAATGAATCAGGCTCATGGTGGGTTAAACCAAAATCTTTTTTCAGGGTCTGGTTATGCAAAGATTAGTCCATTAAAAGGATTAAATATTACTTCAAGAATTGGTTTGTTTATTGGTAACGGAAAAGATCGTTCATGGAGTAATTCCTATTTCCTTAATCCGAGAGCCATAGGGACAAATGGTGTTTCTCAGACTATGTTCGAAAGGATTAATTACCAATGGGAAAATTTTGCATCCTATGATATTAAGATGGGAGAACATAAAATCAATGTAATGGCAGGTACTTCCATTTATAGCAAGGAAGATTCGTATGTTTCTGGCTATGGAGCGCCTCTTTTGAATGAAATAGAGGAATTAGCTTATTTAGATGCTATTCCAGATGCACAAAGCAATACCATCGCAACTGGGAACTCACAGGTGGAAACTCTGAATTCCTATTTCGGTAGACTTCAGTATAATTTTAACGACAAGTATCTTTTAGGCGTAACCATGAGAGCAGATGGATCTTCACTGTTGGCTGAAGGAAAGCAGTGGGGATACTTCCCTTCAATATCCGGGGGTTGGGTAGTATCCAACGAAGATTTCTTCTCTGCAGGGCCATTCAACTTCTTGAAAGTAAGAGCAAGTTGGGGTATCAATGGTAGTCTATCAAATGTGAACCCTGGTGAATCATTGGCAAAAGTGTCAGCTGGATTTATTTATACTGATGACCTGGGTAATTTCCAAATCGGAGCAGAACCAACTACAGTAGCTAATCCAGATTTGACTTGGGAGACTACCACGCAAACCGATATCGGTTTGGACTTTGGTTTCTTTGATGACAAACTCACAGGTACTTTTGATTACTTTATAAAGACTACAGAAGATTTGCTTGTACCTGGAACACCTCCATCATTTGTGGGTAACCCTTCAGGCCTGGTCAATAATGGTACTGTGGAAAATAAAGGTATTGAGATAGAGTTAGGCTACCAAGATGAATCTGGACCACTTAAATATGCAATTGATTTCAACTTTACTAAAATAAATAACGAGGTGACTGCGGTTGATCCTAATAAACTTTATGAGCGAGGATCAAATATTGGTATTGATTGGAACAGTGCTACTGCCATGCAGGAAGGCAAACCAATTTGGTTTTTCAGAGGTTATGAAACCGCAGGAATCTTTCAGGATCAAACTGAAGTTGATGCTTATACCAGTGGTGTGAGTGGATATACCCCTTCACCAGGCGATCCAATCATTAAAGATCAACTGACAGTAGATACAGATGGAGATGGTACGCCAGATGCAACTGATGGAATCATTTCTGAGGCAGATTTTGTTGAGATTGGTTCTCCACATCCAGATTTTATGTTAGGCACTAGAATTAAATTAGAATATAAAGGATTTGATTTTCAGGTGTTTGCGCAAGGCTCTTTTGGCAATGACGTGATCATGGGCTTTAATAGATCTGATAGAATTGAATCTAACAAACCTTCTTTCTTTTATGAAGATAGATGGACAGAGTCAGGTAGTACAAACAGCTGGTTTAGAGCTGGAACGGCTACCCAAGCATATACGAGTGATCTAATGGTTTTTGATGGCTCTTTTCTAAAAATCAGACAAGTACAGTTGGGTTACAACTTACCAAAAGCCATGCTTGGAAACATTGGAGTCTCAAAAGTTCGAGTTTATGTTTCACTGGACAATTTCTTCACCTTTACTGATTACAAAGGGTTTGACCCTGAAGTGGGTGGAAGCACTACACCTTCGAGTCTTGGAATTGATAGAGGCTCGTATCCGGTGCCAAAGACGTTCCTTACTGGTTTAACCGTACAGTTTTAATCATTATTAAAATTAAAAAAGATGAATAAGAAATTAGCAATATTAGGTATGGTAGGATTAATCATGACTGTAGTGGTTACAGCATGTTCAGACTTCCTAGACACCGACGTAAATGGCGTTTCTTCGATCGAGACTTTCTATCAGACCGATGAAGATGCTGAGTTGGCAATTATTGCCACCTATGATATTTTGACCTGGCACGAAAACAGCTGGGGATGGGCAAGTCCTACATTTATAAAAACCTTACCTTCTGATGAAGGAACATGTGGTGGAGCAAACGATACAGATCAGCCACCTTATCAGGCTTTGGACGATTATGAATGGGATGCGACAAACAACGCACTGTTGGGGACATGGAACGTCAATTATTATGGTGTTTTTCGTGCCAATATGGTGATTGAAAACATCGTTCCTGAGAATGACTTGAAAAAGAGAATTGTTGCTGAAGCTAAAGGTTTAAGAGCATTCTTTTATTTGGAGCTTGTGACGCAGTTTGGTGATTTGCCACTTGTATTGACAGGGTTGACTCCTGCTGAGTACAATCAAGCAAGAGTGCCCGCTGCTGATATATATGCACAGATTGAAACGGATTTGAAAGAAGCAATTCCCGAGTTGCCAACTAAGGCTCAATACGCAGCTGGTGATAAGTTCAGAGTATCTAAAGGAACGGCCTATTCTATTTTAGGAAAAGCTCAATTGTATCAGAAGAAGTACTCTGAAGCGGTAAGTTCATTCAATAATGTGACAGGGTATAGCTTGGAGCCGAACTATGCAGATATATTTGTAGAAAGTGGTGAGTTTGGTGTAGAGTCAATTTTTGAAGCTTCATATTCTTCTCTGGGCAAGTCAAATTGGGACAATTACCCTTGGGGGGTAAGACATGAAGATAATATTCATATCCAATTGATGGGGCCAAGATCTGGAAACATAGATGGACTAGGTATGCTTGGCGGTTGGGGATTCAACTACCCGTCTACTAAGATGGCTCAGGCTTTTTTAGACGAAGGTGATACAGAACGATACAACGCAACTATTCTTTCTGAGGCTGATTATCTCACTATCTCTGGAGATACTGAGTTTGATCCAAGTGCGTGGTGGGATTATGATGGCTACTTCAGACTGAAGTATGGACCTTACGTATCAGAAACTATCTTAACAGATCCTGCTTCTACGCCAGAGCTTAACTATGGTACAAACTGGAGGCTGATTAGATATGCTGACATTTTGTTGTTATTGGCCGAGGCCCATTATTTTGATGGAAATGAACCAGCAGCTCAGGCGGCATTAAATGAAGTAAGAGACAGAGTTGGTCTACCTGATGTAACAGTTACAGGAAATGCCCTATTCAATGCTATCGTGAAAGAAAGACAATTGGAATTGGCTTTCGAAGGTCATAGATACTTTGACTTGATACGTTGGGGACTGGCAGATCAAGAGCTTGGAAGCCTAGGATATACATCAAAACATTCCGTATTCCCTATTCCTGCTTCTGAATTGGCCGCAGCGACTAACATGACACAAAACGACGGCTATTGATCCGAAGTTTTTAATATGAAATAAATTGTTGTTTACAAAGGCTACCTCTTATATAGGTAGCCTTTGTTTTTAAAACTATTTTTATGAGAAGAATTTTTACACTTGTTGGCTTATTGACCTTTTTTATCACTTCCTGTAGTACAACTACCCAAGAAAAAACGAAAAAGATATTTGAAAGTATCATTCCTAAAACATCTGGAGTGACCTTTTCTAATGAATTAACAGTGAGCGACTCGGTTAACTTCTTCAAATATGGATATTTCTACATGGGAGGAGGTGTATCTACTGGTGATATCAACAATGATGGATTGGTGGATCTTTATTTTACTGGAAATCAGATATCCAACAAGCTTTATCTAAACAAAGGCAATCTTCAATTTGAAGATATTACCATATCAGCTGGAGTGACCGCAGATGATCGCTGGATTACTGGTGTTGCCATGCACGATATAAATGCTGACGGTTTGATGGATATTTCAGTGTCTGTGGCAGGTATTTGGTCTTCAACTAAAAATATACTTTATATCAATCAAGGATTGGATGATCAGGGAATTCCTACTTTCATAGATGAAGCAGAGGCACGTGGCGTGGCTGACAAAGGACTTACTATTCAAACTGCTTTTTTTGATGCAGATCAGGATGGAGATATTGATATGTATGTAGCCAACTATGAGCAAACGTCTTTTGGTACGTTGATCCAGCAATACAAACAAAAAGTTGACAACCCAGAATGGAAGTCTTCAGATCACCTTTATATCAATGATGGGACTGGATATTTCACAGATGGTACTGAAGCAGCTGGTATGCTCAATTTTGGCCTGGCAGTTGGCGTTTTAGCTTCGGATTTTAATAATGACAACCTCACAGACCTCTATGTCTCCAATGATTTCAATACGCCAGACAACTTCTACTTCAACAATGGAGATGGCACATTTACAGACCTTTCTAAAGAAACTACCCAACACACATCTTTTTATGGGATGGGGGTAGATGCTGCCGACATCAACAATGATGGACTCATGGACTTTGCTCAAATGGACATGACACCTGCTGACAACTTCAGATCTAAAGCCAACATGGCCAGTATGAATATAGATGGCTTTTGGGAAAATGTAGATGCCGGATTTCATTATCAATATATGTATAATGCCTTACAGCTGAACCAAGGAATCAGACCAGATGGCAAACCGTTTTTTGCAGATGTGGCTAAGATGTCAGGTATCGACAAAACGGACTGGAGTTGGGCGTGTCTCTTTGCTGATTATAATAATGACGGATTGAATGACCTATATGTCACCAATGGTACGCGAAGGGATATCAACAATAAGGACTTTTTTAAATGGATGGATCGTCTGGATATCAAAATGAAAATCAAATACAAAGAACTGACTTTTGCTGATGTGACTGAGAAGTTGCCATTCAAGAAAATTGACAATTACATATTCAAGAATCTAGATGGGCAGCAGTTCGAACGTACCAATGAAGATTGGGGTATTCAATTCGAAGGATTCTCCAATGGAGCAGCCTATGCAGATCTGGACAATGATGGTGATATAGAGTTAGTAATAAACAACATTGATTCAGTGGCCTCTATATTCAAGAACTTAAGTGTTGAAAATGGCAACAAGAATTTCCTAAAAATAAACCTCAAAGGAACAGCTGAGAATCCACTGGGATTGGGAGCAAAAGTGAGACTATATACAGATGCTGGTGTCCAATATAAGGAACAGACTCTCGTGCGTGGCTATCAGTCATCTGTGGCGCCTACCCTTCATTTTGGTCTAAAAAGCCATGATCAACCCAGGAAACTCGAAGTCATTTGGCCTAATGGTAAAGTTTCAAACGTCAATGTCATAAAATCAGGAACAACCATAACTGTGGATGTAAACCAAGCCACAGACACTGGGGTAAGCGAGACGGATGACTCAAAACTGTTTGCAGAAGCAGAAGGACTTATAGATTATAAAAACAAAGAAAACGATTTTGATGACTTTGACTATCAGATCTTATTGCCACATAGAATGTCTCGTTTGGGGCCAGCTGTGGCCAAGGCAGATGTCAACAAAGATGGCTTAGATGATTTATTTGTTGGAGGTGCAAAAGGGATACCCAGCAAATTGTTTGTACAACAGGTAGATGGCACATTCTCAAGCTCTTATTTTCTATCTACCGACAGTGTCTATGAAGATGTTTCTGCAGTTTTTTTTGATGTTGATGGTGACAGTGATATGGATCTGTTTGTAGTCAGTGGAGGCAATGATTCTGAAGAGGCATCTCGATTGTATGAGGACAGACTCTATATCAATGATGATGGGATTTTTACAAAAAGCAATGTACTGCCCGACTATTTGGTAAGTGGAGGAGTCGTACTACCTGTTGATTTTGATCAGGATGGAGATTTAGACCTATTCATTGGCGGACGCCAATTACCAAGAAAATACCCTCTTCCCGTTTCTAGTTACCTGTTGGAAAATAAATCAGAAGGAGGTTCTGTCAATTTTGAAATCAATGAACAGCCTGCCTTCCATGACTTAGGTATGGTGACAGATGCAACTTGGCTGAGCGAAGGAAAACTAGTAGTCGTAGGAGAGTGGATGCCAATTTCTGTTTTCTCATTGACGGATGGGATTTTCATTAATGAAACGGAGAGCTATGGACTAAGTGAAACAGTGGGCTGGTGGAATGTGATTCAAAGAGCAGATTTTGATCGAGATGGGGATGAAGATTTGGTCGTAGGCAACCTTGGAGCAAACTATAAGTATCAGGCGACTCCTGAGGAGACATTTGATATCTATGTTGGCGATTATGATGCCAATGGCCATATTGATATTGTGCTAAGCTACTACCAAGATGAAAGACAGTTTCCCGTGAGAGGAATGCAATGTAGTTCTCAGCAGATTCCTGACATCAAGAAAAAGTACAAGAACAAATACAATGCATTTGCTCAGGCTACGTTGGCAGACATTTATGGAAATCAAAATTTGGAAAACAGCATACATTATAAGGTATCTGATTTTTCGAGCCTTTATATAGAGAATGGTGGAGATGGTAAATTCACATTCAATCCGTTGCCATTCGAAGCGCAGACCTCATCATTCAATACCATGGAAATAGCCGATTTCAATGGAGACGGCCATTTGGATATTTTGGCAGGAGGTAATCAATTCAACTCAGAGATAGAAACTCCAAGAAATGATGCTTGTTACGGCTGGTTATTGGTAGGCAATGGTTCTGGACAATTTGAGTATATGGCGTACAACCGGACTGGGCTCTATGTTCCTTATGATATTCGACATATAACTAGGATGAAAACCAGTGATTCATACCTGACAGCTTTCATTTCTAATGATGCGCCCATCGTGATTTACAAAGAACAAAAATGAGACACTGGTTTATAGTTTTGATGGTCTGTGTCGCTCTAGGTTCATGCAATGACAACATAGAAAGAAGAACAGCTTCAACCATTCAAATGGCAGCGGAGTTGGATTCATTGGAGCAGAAGGCTCGTAAGAACAACAACTACCCATATTTTACAGATAATCTACTGCACAAGCTGGAGATCAATGTTCATGGCTTGCCGTATACCATGAAGTTTGGGCAGTGGCTGGATTATGTTTTGGTGATGATGCTCAAGGGGGACAATGATAAGTGTATAGCAGTTATCGATAAGTTTTTGGATAGCAATCACTTTGATAAAATCAACAAAGACAATGTTGATTTCTATAAGATGAAAGCATTGGCTCATTTGCGAAAAGGAGAAATTGAAAATTGTATTCAGAATCACTCGGGTCAGTCTTGTATTATGCCCATCAAAGAAAAAGGCATTCATGTACAGGTCGGCTCAGCAGAAAGTGCTTTAAATGTTTATCAAAAACTTTTGGCCTATGACACTACTGATATGCAGTCCAGATGGTTTCTTAATTTGTGTTATCAGGCAGTTGGTCAATATCCAGATGCAGTTCCAGAGCAATTTCTAATTCCAGTTGAAGCATTTCAATCCGAAATAGAATTTCCTGTATTTCCTAATATCAGTATGGAGACGGGAGTTGATCTAAATAATCATGCAGGAGGAGCAAGTATTGAAGACTTCAATAATGATGGTCTACTCGATATTTTCACCACATCCTATAGTTTAGGTGAGCAGTCTACTTTGTTTCTTAATGATGGCATGGGAGGATTTGTAGATAGTACTGAGCACTATGGCCTTACCGGAATGGTGGGTGGTCTCAACAATATCCACGCAGACTTTAATAATGATGGACTGACAGACATCTATATTATGAGAGGAGCTTGGCTAGCTCGAAATGGTCTGGTACCAAACTCCATGTTATTAAATAAAGGAGGGTACTTCTCAGATGAGACTAGATCTGCTGGTATTTATCAAAAACAACCAACAGGTACTGTTGCCGTGACTGATTTCAATTTGGATGGCCACTTAGATTTATTTGTGGGCAATGAGTCATCTGGCCGCAAAGCAGTTTTCCCATCCCAGTTGTTTATGAATAATGGAGATGGCACATTTATGGATGTTGCCGAGCAATTAGGTCTTGAAATCAATCAATTTGTAAAAGGAGCCACTTGGGGAGATATCAATAATGACGGTTGGCCTGATTTGTACCTTTCCATTTATGGGAGACCCAATAAACTCTTTGTTAATAAAGGAGAAACCAATGCTAAAAATTGGATTTTTGAAGAGATAAGTAAAGTAGCGGGTGTAGATGAACCCTTAATGAGCTTTCCGACCTGGTTTTGGGACTACAATCAAGATGGCTGGCAAGACATTATGGTAATGGGCTATGACAATCGAGAGTCGCATCTAATT
>NZ_FWYF01000003.1:925000-928225 GCF_900176375.1 Reichenbachiella faecimaris
GATAAGCTTCGGGGATCAGCACATATGAATTGATCCGAAGATTTCCGAATGGGACAACCCGGCTAGTTGAAGACTAGTCACTCCGCAAGGAGAGTTAACCCAGGGAACTGAAACATCTAAGTACCTGGAGGAAGAGAAAACAATAGTGATTCCGTAAGTAGTGGCGAGCGAACGCGGATTAGCCCAAACCATAACTGTTACGGCAGTTGTGGGGTTGTAGGACTACGATGTGGACTATATAATTGAATTAGAATCAACTGGAAAGTTGAGCCAAAGAGGGTGAAAGCCCCGTATAAGTAAGCTTATATTACCTAGTAGTATCCTGAGTAGGGCGGAGCAGGTGAAACTCCGTTTGAATCTGCCGGCACCATCCGGTAAGGCTAAATACTCCTGAGAGACCGATAGTGAACCAGTACCGTGAGGGAAAGGTGAAAAGTACCTTGAATAAAGGGGTGAAATAGAACCTGAAACCGCACGCCTACAAGCGGTCGGAGGCACTTAGTGTGCTGACGGCGTGCCTTTTGCATAATGAGCCTACGAGTTACTCTTCACTAGCAAGGTTAAGCGATTAAGTCGCGTAGCCGGAGCGAAAGCGAGTCTGAATAGGGCGCCATAGTTAGTGGAGGTAGACGCGAAACCCGGTGATCTACCCATGACCAGGATGAAGTTGCAGTAACATGCAATGGAGGTCCGAACCAGTTGACGTTGAAAAGTCTTTGGATGAGTTGTGGGTAGGGGTGAAAGGCCAATCAAACCGGGAAATAGCTCGTACTCCCCGAAATGCTTTTAGGAGCAGCGTGGAGGTTAAGTCTGACGGAGGTAGAGCTACCAATAGGACTAGGGGGAGTCAAATCCTACCAAATCCTGATGAACTCCGAATGCCGTTAGATATACTCCGCAGTGAGGGCATGGGTGCTAAGGTCCTTGTCCGAGAGGGAAAGAACCCAGATCTACAGCTAAGGTCCCAAAGTATATGTTAAGTTGAACTAAGGCGGTCCAGTTGCCGAGACAGCAAGGAGGTTGGCTTGGAAGCAGCCATTCCTTTAAAGAGTGCGTAACAGCTCACTTGTCGAGCGACAGGGCATCGATAATAATCGGGCATCAAACATATCACCGAAGCTTAGAATTGTAATTTATTACACTGGTAGGGGAGCATTCTATTCTGCATTGAAGCTGTGGCGTGAGCCATGGTGGAGCGTATAGAAAAGCAAATGTAGGCATAAGTAACGATAATGCGGGTGAGAAACCCGCACACCGATAGACTAAGGTTTCCACGGCAATGCTAATCAGCCGTGGGTTAGTCAGGACCTAAGGCGAACCCGAAAGGGGTAGTCGATGGACAATGGGTTAATATTCCCATACTACCATACTCAGTGATGGGGTGACGGAGTAGTGAAAGCGCTGCGAACTGACGGAATAGTTCGTTGAAGGGTGTAGGTATTGGACCGGTAGGTAAATCCGCCGGACTAGCTGAACCTGATAGTACCTTGATCCTTCGGGAGACGGGATAATGCGCCTAATCAGACTTCCAAGAAAAACCTCTAAACTTATGAATATGGTACCTGTACCGTAAACCGACACAGGTAGTCAAGGAGAGAATCCTGAGGTGCTCGAGTGATTCATGGCTAAGGAACTAGGCAAAATGGCCCTGTAACTTCGGGAGAAGGGGCGCCAGCTTCGGCTGGCCGCAGTGAAAAGGCCCAGGCGACTGTTTAACAAAAACACATGGCTTTGCGAAATCGAAAGATGATGTATAAGGCCTGACACCTGCCCGGTGCCGGAAGGTTAAGGGGGGGCGTTATCTCTTCGGAGAGAAGCGCTGAACTGAAGCCCCGGTAAACGGCGGCCGTAACTATAACGGTCCTAAGGTAGCGAAATTCCTTGTCGGGTAAGTTCCGACCTGCACGAATGGTGCAACGATCTGGGCACTGTCTCAGCCATGAGCTCGGTGAAATTGTAGTCGCGGTGAAGATGCCGCGTACCCGCAACGGGACGGAAAGACCCCATGAACCTTTACTATAGCTTCACATTGGTATTGGGTAAATGATGTGTAGGATAGCTGGGAGGCTTTGAAGCTGTGTCGCTAGGCATGGTGGAGCCGTTGGTGAAATACCAGCCTTTATTTATCTGATGCCTAATCCCGCCTGGCGGGAGACATTGTGTGGTGGGTAGTTTGACTGGGGTGGTCGCCTCCAAAAGAGTAACGGAGGCTTTCAAAGGTACCCTCAGTACGTTTGGTAACCGTGCGTAGAGCGCAATAGCATAAGGGTGCTTGACTGTGAGGCCAACAAGCCGATCAGGTACGAAAGTAGGATATAGTGATCCGGTAGTTCCGTATGGAAGGGCTATCGCTCAAAGGATAAAAGGTACTCTGGGGATAACAGGCTGATCTCCCCCAAGAGCTCATATCGACGGGGAGGTTTGGCACCTCGATGTCGGCTCGTCACATCCTGGGGCTGGAGAAGGTCCCAAGGGTTGGGCTGTTCGCCCATTAAAGTGGCACGCGAGCTGGGTTCAGAACGTCGTGAGACAGTTCGGTCCCTATCTGTTGTGGGCGTAAGAAATTTGAGAGGCTCTGACTTTAGTACGAGAGGACCGAGTTGGACGAACCTCTGGTCTACCGGTTGTGGTGCCAACTGCACCGCCGGGTAGCTACGTTCGGTGAGGATAAGCGCTGAAAGCATCTAAGTGCGAAACCCTCCTCAAGATGAGATTTCTTTTAAAGGTCGTTAAAGACGATGACGTTGATAGGCTACAGGTGTAAAGGCAGTAATGTCAAAGCTGAGTAGTACTAATTACCTGTAAACTTTCTATAACAGTGTTATACCATTCTTTCTTTCACAATATTCATGTCAAGGGCAAGCGTAGCTTGCGAATTCAATATTTGATATCAGAAATTCAAAATTGAATAGACTTTAAGAAATTTAACAGAGCAGTAGGCTTTGTTCTTTCAAGAATTTTAAATCTCAAATTTGAAATCTTGAATAGTAAAATTTTATGGTGATTATTGCGAGTGTGTCCACCTCTTCCCATTCCGAACAGAGCAGTTAAGCCACTCAGCGCCGATGGTACTACGGTAATACGCGGGAGAGTAGGTCGTCGCCAGTTTTTATTTATCTGCCAGAGCTTTAGCGAAGGCAGGTCAAAGGGTTATTGAGCAATCAGTAACCCTTTTTTTGTGCCCCCTTTTTCATTAAATACAAAACCTGTCCTGCCCACTAAATA
>NZ_FWYF01000005.1 GCF_900176375.1 Reichenbachiella faecimaris
GTATTGTCGATTTCGATAGCGTGATTGGAAGACTCACCTGTGTAAAGGTCATCGGAAATACTCTCTGGGGAAACGGAAATAACAGGAGGTTCAACAGCATTGCCAGTCAGCGCTACAATAAGCTCGGGATCTCCCGCATCATTGCTCAAAATGGTGAGTTGTTCACTATGTGTACCTACAGATTCTGGAAGATATGTGATAGTCACTTCTATTGATTCTGATGGATCAAGGCTAAATGTTGTTAAATCTGTGGTGAATACTTCATTGCTCGAATTTATTGCAGTCACGTCCAGCTGATCGGTGCCATTGTTACTGATATTGATGGTTAGATGGTTTTCTATGTTCACGTAGGCATCCACGAAATCAATTTCGTCAGTATCTAATTCAATGTTAGGTGCTCCAGTAACTTCAAGCGTATATGGAATGTTAATGGAAGGATTTTCTGGGTCATTACTTTCTACAACAATATCTACAGTATAGGTACCTCCATAGAGGTCAGCTGCATCAGCTACTACCACAATTTCTTGGGATTCACCAGCAGCAATGGAGCCACTTGAAATGTCAATATCCAACCAGGCTGGTGAGCCACCATATTGTACAGCATTTGAAATGATCTTGGCTGCGTCGTCGTCATACGCATAGAAGTCATAGCCTACGTAAATGAAATTTCCATTATCAATTGCTTTGCTGAGAACCGCCACATAGGATCCATATTCAACAGCTACTATGGCATCTTCGTCTGTAGTACTGACAAGGAATGTTGCGTCTTGCGCAATGATCGTAGACTCAAGATCAAGAGTGAGCGGATTCGTCGCATCTAAAACTGACATGCTTTCACCACTGATTATATCTTCTATAGACATTTCAATGAATTGACTAAAGATGAGATGAGCGCCAGTGCCGGTCCCACATAGAACAATATTTCCACCTCCATTTACGAATGTTTCTAAAGCACTTGCCCATGCTGTGCCTAAGTTTTCATAAAAACTGGTTGATCCACTTTCTTGTTCAGGTAATAAAAAGACGTCTTTATCAGCTAATAACGCTTCCAGTTCTGAAGCATCTGTAACATCAGTTTCGGTAATGGTATAGTCTTCATAATACTGGCTTATGGCATTTAGGGTATTTGGGTATTCTGTAGACATATCTGCATAATACGTCCAAACAAGTATTTCTGTATTACCTGTCATGGAAGCCATTGTGGTCATGGGAATTGGGCCATTGCTGCGATTGCCCTGATTGTGTTCATCCTCGAAATAACTGTAGCCTGCAAATTGTTTGTTGGCTTTGTAGGTTGCTGTTTCACCATATTCACCTACACTCATTTGCCATGTCAAAGAGCTAGTTCCAGTATTTTCAATGGTCAGAGTTTGTTCAGAGGTTTCTCCACTGAACAAATCAGCTTCTAAGCTCTCTGGTGTGACAGATATGACAGGAGGTTCTACACCTGTCCCAGAAATACTAATTACAGCATCTCCACCATTGCTTGTAATAGTGGCTTCAGCGTTAATTTCGCCTAGTTCTGATGGAGTAAATCCAAATTCAAGTGTTGTTGATTCCAAACTACCAAGTGAAAGGGTGGTTTCCGAAGTGCTGAAATCAGCATGATTAAATTCAATATTGTTGATGGTTAAAAGGCCATTTCCTTGATTTAAAATATCGACTTCAATAATTTGGGTATACCCTAATGGGACATCATTATAGGCGATATCATCTGTTACAGAAAGCACAGGATCAGCACTGGGTACGCCTACAGCATTCCAGGCCTCGACCACACTTTCGTATTCAGTACTTTCTTCTCCATATAAATCAATCGCAGCTTGCTCTGCGCCCGCTCTGGCGTCGATATATTGAGATGTAGAAGTTAGATAAGTGGTAAGATTTCTATAGGCAATTTGCTGTGCAGCCTCAAGTCCAATGGCAGAAACGTCATAGGTGTATCCTATATCATTGGTGCCTGTTCCTCCTTCAACTATTAAATAATACCAGAAATTTTGCACGCCACTGTTGTAGTGTACACCACCATTATCCCCAGACCCACTGTACCATAGGTCACCAAGATAAGTATCAGGTTGGCCTTGATCATTTGGGTTGCTCATGGAACGAATCATGCTTGTTCCGTCTGTATAAATTTGATCGGCCAAATTCCAGCTTGCAGTTTCAGGAAAATTTTCAAATTCAATGGATTGTCCGAAAATATCACTGAATGATTCGTTTAAAGCTCCCGACTCGTAGGAGTAGACCAATCCAGCACTATGCTCAGTGACTGCGTGGGCTATTTCGTGTCCCACTATGTCCAGAGAAACAAGGGCAGTAGCACTCACGCCATCTCCATCACCATAGGTCATTCTTGAGCCATCCCAAAAGGCATTAAAATAACCACTAGAATAGTGCACGTAAGAGTATATGCTGGCATCATCATCATCATAACTGTCTCTTCCGAAATTATTAAAAAAGTAATCATAAGTAGCAGCTGCCCCAAACTGCGCGCTTACACCTGCTTGGTTATCAGATTCGTTGACAAAATTGTCGTCTTCAGAAATCAAAACCGCAGAACTGTAATTGGTGCCATTCATTAAATCAAAAGTGTAAATGCCACCACCTCTTGAATTGTCGGCTAGACCATAGGCAGAGCCATCTAAATCTAAGGTAAGATCAACTACCCCGTCGTACAATGATTGCCCTGTTCCAGAAGCTTCAGTGGTGTGAATTCTACTTATATCATTCACTACCTCACCACTATGAGCATCTACTTCTACAAGTCTTCTTGACAGTGGGACAGAGGCATAAATGTCAAATTGATAGACTAGTTTCTCGGACTCTTCATTTTTATAATTTTTGCTGCTTATTGCCAAGGTGCCTTTAGGATAAAAAGTTGCCTTTTGGTCTCTTTTTTCATTCTTAATGAATTTCTCAGAATCAGATGATTGCCACATGTACTGTGTAGCATTTACGTGCTTAAGTGCATTTTGTAAGGCTGTGGTCTCTGAAATGGCAGGTTGAGTAGATACACTGATTGATGATCGAATCTTTCCGTTTGCGGATATCAATTGATTGCCTTTTTGATGAACAATATATTGGCTGCCTAATACTTCAAGTCCCTCATAGGTTTCCTGCAGCCGTATATGCTGATATCCTAGCTTGTCTTTGAATGATTTTTTTTGAATTAATTGTTTATGGGTAGGCAATCCAAGAATCTTGTCAAATGAATCATTCGAATTTATTCTCGTTCCTTTTTCAAAACTTATTTTAACTGGCAGATCATTTTTGTCGAGTCTAACTTCAGTTGCATTTGCTATTCTTTTTTTTGCTGCTTGATTTTTTAGCACTTTTTGATTTTGTGCTAAAACTGAAACAGGATCTAGTAAATAAAATAGGGAAAAGAGGAGTGCTAAGGCTGGTTTTGCAAAAAGCTTGAACATATAGTGTATCAAAAAAAAGTTTGTTTCTCTGCTGCAAATATTAACTCAGTAAAAATGTAAAAATTTAACTCGTTAATATGCCGACAAAATAAGTGATTTATTTGATATATAATTCCCTATTTAGGAGAAAACATAGAAAAGAATTAGTTTCCCAAGCTATTGGTTAATCAAATGTACGAGTGGTTTTTTCTGGAAATAGATGCTCTGAAAACTAACAGTTGATGGTTGTTTGATCATCCCCCAATGTATAGGACAGGTTTAGCTCTGATTTAAGTTCTGCAATAGTGTTGAATATTTCTTTCATTAACAATAAAACCAAAAATGAACAGTTCATCAGGCGGCCTGTTTTTGGGAGTGATAATATAGCTGGTGAGGTATCTGATCCTCTATGCCAGTATGCCTTCTTTCCATGTTGTAGTAGTTAAAGTATTCTGCCAAGAGTAGGTAGAGATTCGTGCCGTCCTTTGGTGGGTTTAAGTACAGTTTTTCGTACTTGACACTTCTCCACAACCGCTCGATAAAAGCATTATCAATAGCTCTTCCTTTTCCATCCATACTCAACTTTATGCCTTGTGATAAAACGTCATAGGTGTATCCTATGTCATTGGTGCCTGTTCCTCCTTCAACTATTAAATAATACCAGAAATTTTGCACGCCACTGTTGTAGTGTACACCACCATTATCCCCAGACCCACTGTACCATAGGTCTCCAAGATAAGTATCAATTTGGCCATTCTCAATTCAAGTAAAGAATACGAGACGATTCAATATGATAAAAAGAATGTGGAGCGACTCAAAACATTGACCAAAAGAGAACAAGAAATATTGTTTGTGTTTGCATTCGGAAAGTTGAGCAAAGAAACAGGCGATGTATTAAACATAGCTACTTCGACAGTGGAAAAACATAAGCAAAATATCAAGGAAAAGCTCAATCTCAAGACCATAGGTGAACTTGTCAATTTTGCACTATCAACTAAGACGATCAGTATGGATTAGTTGAGAGTTTGATTAGAAAAGTAGTTGTCCCTGAAATCTATCCGACCATAAAATTGAATTTCAGTAGGTCGTAATTGGTTGATTGTATAGGTGCACCAGTATGAGCTTGAAGTAAGGGATAATTCCTTTGTAGCTGTTTATAAAGCTCATACAAGCAGATACAATCTATGCAGTTATATAAAATACTAGGCGTGATAGTAATTTCCGCAATTATTATGTCATGTGATGATAGCTCAGATTCCAAAGAAATGGAAGATGAAATAGATGATCTAATATTAGCAGAAGGAAATTATAGAGGATCATGGACTTCTGAAACGGAATCTGCCTCATTCAATGGGTTGGCAATTAGTGCCAGAATTACAAAAACAAGCAACAATTCTTTCTCTGGAGAGTTTTTTATTAGTTCTAATTACACCTCATGCTGTGGAAGTGGTGATAATGATGGTACAATTGTATTTAAAGTAGCGGAGGAGAAAATAAATGACTTCGCCTGGTATGATATTATTCCTAGCTGCAATGGTCTATTTGAAGGTGCTGGTGAAATCACATCTTATAATAAATTTAGAATAGAATTTACGGGCTCAGATTGTGATGGCGACCATGTAGGTTGGCTTACCTTAAGTCATATATAGAGATTTGATTGAGCTTTGTTACAAGTTTTCTCTTCTAAAGTTTATCCCTTGAATAATGACGGCAATAGCATAAGCAAATAGCAAGTAACCAAGGTAATTTTGGGAGATCTCAAAAAATTGACAATTACAAATTTCTGAAATGGGACTAGTCTTTCTGATAAAGGCGGAAAAACTGAACTCCAATGCCTGAGTGAAGGGCAATTCAGTCACTTGATTGATAGTACCAAAATAGACCGCACCAAACAAAAAAATACTGGTCAGTGGGCTGGCGACACCCCATAAAATCAAACCTGGTAATCGAATGTACTTGCTACTGGAGGCTTTTGCCATGTTGAGTAGCATCCAAATGATGATGAATACAGCTAGTACGAAGCAAATCCAAATGACTGAATGGATATAAAAGAATCGTGGATAGACCTGGCTAATAAAAATAACAGCCAGAGGAACAGATATGCCAATCGCTAAATTAAGTATGGTGTACTTCTGTAAGAGTTTCTTTTGATTTGAATTAGGCAATTTGTCTGGTAGTGAAAGTGATGACTAAGTCGACACAGTTCTAAGATAAGAAAATATCTGAATACAACTATGGAATTAGACTGGGTATGCACCATTGTCGATTCTAAAATGATACTTTTGCAGCTCAAAAGAAATGAAAATGGAATCATTCAAATTACGATCAGACGAAGATTATATAGAGCTAAATAATTTGCTAAAGGCCTTTGGCTGGGTAGCTACAGGCGGCGAAGCCAAGATTAGAATCGACAATGGTGAGGTGAATGTGAATGATGAAGTAGAAACCCGCAGAAGAAAGAAAATAAAAGTAGGGGATGTGGTGACTTTTGAAGGGCAAACAGGCAAAGTAGAATAAAATGGAACTGAAAACACCAATAGGCAGATTAAGATTATTAGCAATACTCGAAGGGATTAGTTACTTACTCTTCGCGATTACCATGCCACTCAAATACATGATGGACATTCGCGAACCCAATTTTTATGTAGGTATGGCACATGGCTGGCTTTTTATTCTATATGGTATCTTTTGCCTTCAAAATATTTATATACACAAGTGGGGAATGAAGACTTCAGCTTTTGCGTTGGTTGCTTCTTTGATTCCATTTGGAACCTTCTATGCAGATACTAAAATTTTCAAAAGCGTGGATAAAAAAGAGGTAGACTAAATCATTTTTGATCCAATCTACCTTGCTTCACTAATCCGTATTTTTTTAACCTTATACCTTCCTAAGTGCTGTACCAGGATTCTGTTTCCAGTACATAGGTTTGGTGTCAGTTGTTGCAGGTACACAACCTTCATATTTGCCAGGGATAGGCAAATAGTTGAAACTGTTTTTTGCCACCAACTCTGAAGATAAATAAGCCCAAACAGACAATTGTTTAATCATGATATATGCTGGCCTTGTTTCAAAAGATTCACTCGTTTCCTGATTTGTGAAGGTGTAAATAGGGTTTTTATCCACATTCTTTTCTTCTTTCAATAAGTGGGCTTCTTTTTCTTTCAGTGTCAATGAATCGAAATCCATTTCCTTGTACTTAGCCAATGCTTCTAAGAATACTTGTTGCTCCTGACTAGTGTAAAAATCACTGACAATTCTGTTCATAAAAGCACCTACTTTGGCATCTTTAGCGCCTGGTGACTTTTCTGTATGTGGCAAGATCATCTCAGCTATTTCTTCTAGTAGCTGGATTTGGTCGTTGGATAATAGCCCCACTTGCTCCTCAGAGAAGGTACAACCACTTAGAAGAAATGAATCCGCTCCTATGACTGTACCACCAACTATTAATCCCACAGATTTTAATATCTCACGTCTATTCATGGCTTATAGGTTTCCTTTTTTCAATTCATCTACTGCATAATTGGCTGCCCGTGCCGTGATTGCCATATAAGTCAAGGATGGATTCTGACAGGCAGAAGAAGTCATACAAGCGCCATCACCTACAAATACATTCTTAGCATGGTGCACTTGGTTGTATTTATTGAGTATAGAGTCTTTTGGACTATGCCCCATTCGCGCAGTGCCCATTTCATGAATGCCCAGACCTACGTTCCATTCTGGGTTTTTGAATGCTTGAATGTCTTTAGCGCCAATAGCTTCGAGCATTTCTGAAGCACTATTCAAGGCATCGTCTAGCATAACATCTTCATTCTTTTTGAATTCTGCGTCTACCTCAATGAGTGGTACACCCCAGTCATCTGTCTGATCTGTATTCAAAGTTATTCTGTTTTCTTCGTAGGGCAGTTGCTCGCCCATGGGGCCAAATCTGACGCTCCAAGAGCCAAATTCAGTCAATTTATCCTTGAAGTCGGCTCCAAATTTTGGATCTTCTGATTTTAGATTTCCTGCACCCTTTCCAGCGCTCAATTGATAGGCATATCCCCTGAGAAAATCTGATTGCTTGTCTTTCTTGAAGTTTCTAAACCTTGGCATGTATAACCCAGTGGGTCTATGCCCACTGTAGTAGGTGTCTTCATAGCCTTCAATTCTGCCAGATACATTTCCTCTGAAGTCATGATCCATCAGGTAGCGACCCAGGATGTCATTTTCATTGCCCAGTCCTTCCTGGAATCTGTTAGATTTAGAATTGAGCATGATGGCTGTGGTGTTCACAGTACCTGCATTTAAGAAAATCACACGACTGAAGTATTCAGTCACTTCTTTAGTGTTGGCATCAATGACACGCACGCCTGTGGCTTTTTCTTTTGCATCATCATAGATGATGGAATGTACCACTGAGTGTGGACGCAAGGTCATAAATCCAGTCTTCTTAGCCGCAGGAAGCGTGGAACTATTAGAACTGTAATACCCACCAAAAGGGCAGCCTCTCGCGCATCTGTTCCTGGCCATGCAGGGCCCTCTTTCATTGTGACGTTGTGTAATGTTAGCTGATCGCCCTATGACCACGTTTCTAAAAGGGTAGGTGCCTTCGATTGTTTTTTTAATGTCTTTCTCTACACAATTCATATCAAATGGAGCTAGAAATTCCCCGTCAGGGATTTGATCCAGCCCATCTCTATTGCCACTGATACCAATGAACTTTTCCACATAGCTGTACCAGGGCGCTAAATCTGCATAACGTATGGGCCAGTCTATGCCATGACCGTCTTTAGCATTAGCCTCAAAGTCTAAGTCACTCCATCTCTGGACTTGTCTCGCCCACATGAGCGACTTGCCACCTACCTGATAGCCTCTGATCCAGTCAAAAGGTTTGATTTGAATGTATGGGTGTTCTTTGTCCTTGACGAAGTGGTGCTCATGTTCTTTGGTAAAAGCATAACACTTTCCAACCACTGGATTTTCTGCAATCACTTTTGGATCCATGGCCATGCCGTGTGGATCTGTCCAGGGTTCCATGCTGGCCGTAGGGTAGTCGCCATGTTCGATATTTCTTCCCCGTTCCAAAACGAGGGTGTTAAATCCCTTTTCGGTAAATTCTTTGGCTGCCCAGCCACCACTCATACCAGAACCAACCACAATGGCGTCAAAATGATTGGCCTTGTTTGAGTTGATATTGAAGGCACTATTATTTTCTTGGATCATTTTTATTGCATTAAGTGTTAAATGGTATTACAAGGAAGCGATCGTGCGATCCAACAGCGCTTTGGTGGCTTTGATGCCTTCGTATTCGCTGAGTTTTTCGCCTTCATATTCTACGCCTATATAACCTTTGAATCCAGCGCTCTTTACGATCTTCAGCATTTTGGCGAAGTCAGAATGAATCTCATTGCCCTCCTTATCAAAATCATGTGATTTGGCGCTCACGCCTTTGGCGAATGGCATGATGTCTTTCATACCTTGGTAGCGATCATAGTCTTCCAGACAGTTCCAGTTTTCGTCTCGGGTGATGCAGAAGTTTCCAAAATCGGGTAACGTACCACAGTTGTTCATGTCCACGGTAGAGATGACCTTGTTCAGCCATTGGCCATTTGAAGAATACCCACCATGATTTTCTACAATCACGTTGATGTCATAGTCTTTGGCGAATGTGGACAAGCTCCTTAATCCTTCAATGGCGTTTTGTTGAACTTCTTCTGCAGTGCCTAGTCCTGCTGCATTCACTCGGATAGAATGACAGTCTAACTGTTGGGCTGCTTCAATCCACTGATAGTGATTCTCAACAGCTTGAGTTCTTTTGGCTGTGTCATTGTCTCCCAATTCACCTTCACCATCTACCATAATCAACAAACTTTTTACACCATGGTCTGCAGCGATTTGTTTCATTTGATTGATGTAATCTTTGTCCTTGGCTTTGTCCTTGAAGAATTGACTCACATACTCTACGGCTGAAATTCCGAACTCTTTTTTTGCTACTTTGGCAAAATCCAAATGGCTCATTTTACCAGCAAACAGCGTTTTGTGTAAGGACCATTGGGCTAAAGAAATTTTAAAATCGACCGTTTTCATGGCGTTTGAACACGCACTCAATAAGGGTGAAGAAGCAATGGTAAGGCTTCCGGCTAATAGACCAGATTGTTTGATGAAGCTTCTTCTTGTAGTATTTGTTTTCATTTTTGTATCCTGTTTATGCTCAATTCAAGGAATTGATCCAATGAGCAATTTCTAATAATTCTTTTTGATCAAGGTGGGGTAATGCTACCATTGGTGCAGGGTATTCTGGCCAATTCTCTGGTTCAGGCTTATAAATGAGCTCCACGATGCGCTCATCACTATAGCTTCTCTTGGCAATCTCTGAATAGGAGGGACCAACCAATTTCTCGTCTTGCTTATGGCAGGCAAAGCAGGTGTTTTTCTCCAGGAGTTGTTTGATTTTGAATTTGTTTGCTACTGGTGTTTGTTCAGTGGATTGTTTGTTTGTTTTTCCTGATCCACAGCTTATGATGGCTAGACTCAAACAGCACAATATGAGGTGTTGTAGTATTTTCATTTAATCGTTGATAAAGTAGTATGACTAAGTGTATAAATTCTATCAACTGATAATTGATAGCATTCTATTTCATACAAAACTTTACCTAAAATATAGGATATGAATAAATGACTTGTTTAAAATCATTCAATGAATGAAATTGTACATCCGTGAGATGTCCGTCATTACTCGGCTCGACAATAGGAGAGTCCGGGTAATCTGTCAGAGTAGACTACAGCACTCATGATGTCTATAGTAGATCGTCTTTGATCTCATTCGAAAATGTCTTAACCCTGAGCAGTATCATTTCTTAGATTTTTTAATCATATAATTCTAGAAATGATACAGTGCAAATAAAGTGCACTGTGCACAAATGTTGTAGGGAATTAGGCAGGTGGTAACTGAACTGAATACTACTATATTTGCCACGTGAAAAAAATGTACATCATAGCAGGACCAAATGGGGCAGGTAAAACCACTTTGTCATAACTATTTTACCTGAAATTTTCGACTGTGAAGAATTTGTTAACGCAGATGAAATTGCACGAGGCATTTCTCCTCTCAATCCTGATAAAGCGGGGATTAAAGCTGGTCGTTTAATGCTAGAACGGCTTCAGGAACTGGTTTCACATGGAGAGTCATTTGCCTTTGAAACTACTCTTTCAACAAAGTCATATCGTGGATTTATTGATCGAGTCATGGAATTAGGATATGAAACCATCTTGCTATTCCTTACACTAGATTCGATCGAACTTGCAAAGCAAAGAGTTCAAACAAGAGTGCAGGAAGGTGGTCATAACATACCAATTCAAACTAGAGAAAGAAGATATTCGAGTGGACTTGTTAACTTTTTCAAAATTTATAAGTCAATTGTCAGCAGATGGATCGTAGTTGACAACTCAAGCGAGAGTTTTGAATTTATTGCCGAAGGATCCGGTTCTGACCTGATCGTTAGAAGCAAAAAATTGTGGTCTCAATTAAACGAAAAGTACAATGGAAATTAAGGAACAATTACGTGAACTAGAAGAGAAGGTAGGTTTAGGACTCAAAGAAGCTTATCGTAAAATGGCTGAATTTAAGAAAAAAAACAATAGCCCATTGATAGTGTCTCGAAATGGAAAAGAGGTATCTATTCCTGCTAGTGAAATACTCCCCACAACAAACGCCAAAAACCCATAGGCCAATCTACTACTTACAAAGGGTCATTGAGTCTGATACTTTTAAATATGCAAACAAACCGTCAGCCTACGGATTTCAGCTGATCGTTATGATCAACTAAATTTAGTGTCACTTATGCCTTGGGGTAAAATATCATGGAAGATGATTTATGGCTATAGATGGAGTAAACCTGACACTATGGATTTCTACCTTTTTCAGATGGCCTAAGGAAAGACCTTATAAATTCTTTTCGATAAGCAACTCAGCTACAAATCGTAGCTCCTCCTCATTTTTAGGACTTATGACTATTGAACTCATAAAGTAAAGATACAAAATTGATCATAACAAGCTGTATAGGTTACCCCAAGCTCTCTTGCCTAATCCATCCCAGAAACAGCACCACCGCTCCACGCTGAATCTTTAGAATAGCGATAACGCATTCGTGGTTTCCTTGCCAGTCTAAATCTAGGCTAATGGCTAAATAGATTTTTGTGGTTGTTCGCGGATCGGTTATCTTTCTGCCTTAATCAAGCTGTGAGGGCACATCGTCCTACAGGCGTTGAACATCATTAAGCATGGTGTATGAGACCAAAGAAAAATAACGGCATTGATCGAAGAGATTTTTTAGAAATTACCAGTAAAACTGCTGTTGGCATAGGTCTGACTTCTTTACCCTTTATCACGTCCTCTTGTAGCGAAAACATCGCCACAAAGACTACACAAGGTGCATGCTATCACGATTGCCCTGACAGGTGTAGTTGGAAAGTAACGACGACTAATAATAAGGTAGTTGGTTTTGAAGCAAGCCAAAACCCTTATACAGCAGGGAAATTGTGTAATAAAATGGAAGCATTCCCCAATGATGTGACCTACCACCCAAACCGCATTTTAACTCCGCTAAAAAGAACAGGCTTAAAAGGAAAAGGGGAATTTGAAAAAATCAGTTGGGAGCAAGCCATAAGTGAGGTGGCTTCTAAACTCCAGTCTATTATTGAGGAAAAAGGTGGGGAGTCAATTCTCCCGTATAGTTTTGGCGGTAATCAAGGCAAAGTCCAAGGCAAAGCAATCCCCAATCGATTTTTCGCACATATTGGAGCTAGCCAACTAGAAAGAACAATTTGCGGTAATGCCGCGGTAGAGGGAATTTTGGCAACAAACGGACAAACAACAGGTGTATTGCCCGAAGATTGCGTACACAGCAGATTCATCATTTTATGGGGAACTAACCCGGTACTTTCTAACCAACATCTCTGGCCATTTATTCAAAAAGCCAAAGACAATGGGGCTACAATTGTTGTGGTCGATCCTTTCAAGTCTGCTACGGCTGAAAAAGCCGACTGGCACGTTCAACCATATCCGGGTACTGATACGGCACTTGCTTTGGGGCTGATGCATGTGATATTAAAAGAAAATTTGCATGATCAGGAGTATGTTGATCTATATACTATTGGGATCGAAGAATTAACGGAACATGTCCAACAGTATGATCCAATTTCAGTTTCTCAAATTACAGGACTGGAAAAGGAAACAATCATTTCACTAGCTAAAACTTATGCACAGAGCGCTCCTTCCCTTATTCGAGTGCTTATTGGTATGGAACATCAGGTAAATGGAGCAAGTGCCTTTAGGGCTGTAGCCATGTTGCCAGCATTGACAGGTGCCTGGCGGCATTTTGGAGGTGGGTTGATGCACATGACCTATGAGTTGTTTGGAGCATCACTGAATTGGGAAAGCATAAACTTACCTAAAGAGTTGGCAAACAGGGAAACTCGGTCTATCAATATGATAGAGTTAGGGAAAGTCTTGACTAGCAAGGATCTAAATCTTGGTGTAGATGCATTATTTGTGTTTAATTCGAACCCGGCAGTTACTACACCCAATCAAAATCTGATTCTTAAGGGATTGGAAAGGGAAGACTTATTGACCATAGTATCAGAGCATTTTATTACCGATACAGCACGATACGCTGACTATGTTTTTCCTGCAACAAGCGTTCTTGAAAATTGGGACATTCTAGATTCATGGGGCTCTGCATATATAAACATCAACGAACCAGCTATTGAACCATTAGGTGAATCAAAACCCAACTCAGAGTTTTTTCGATTACTTGCTAGGGAAATGGGATTCTCGGAATCGTACCTATACGAATCTGATATTGACATTGTAAAGAAAACATTGCACAGTGATCACGAATATTTGAAGGGTATCACTTTTGAATCGTTAAGAAAAACGGGGGGACAAAGATTAAATCTGCCAGATAAATGGATGCCTCATGCTAAAGGTAATTTCAAGACCAAAACAGGAAAATGTCATTTCTACGATGAGAATATTGAACCTAGTCTTCCAACTTATATTCCCAAGGAGTATAATAAAACAGACAAGGAGAATTATCCATTGCATTTATTAACAATTAAAACACCTAAACATCTACTGAATAGTAGTCATGCAAATATCGACCATATTCTAAAAAAGGAAGGGGAGCCCTATTTGGAGGTAAACCCTGATGATGCATCTTATAGAAATATAGCCGATGGTGATGAGTTGAAAGTATATAATCAGAGAGGTAGAGTTTTTATAACCGCACGAATTAGTAACAAAGTACAACAGGGAATTGTGTGCATGCCACAAGGATTCTGGCCTTCGTTGTTTAAAGGTGGATCTTCAGCCAATGCACTCACTGATCATCTCTTAACAGATATGGGGCGTGGAGGCGCTATTCAAGAAGTGAAAGTTGAAATAATAAAGGCATAAATACGAACATCAACAAAAACTAAAATGAATATACAAACTGAACCATTTGATACGGTATTGCAAACTGCAAGCCGTGGTACTTCTAGTCATTGGGGCGTAACTCATTTTAGCTGGTTGACATTAATCTACTGGCGCGCTTTTCCAAAAGCGTGACCAACCTACTTAAGCATTTTCAATACGTTGAAATCCACCACATAACCTACCTTCTTAAACGACTTCTACCTTAATTTTTACCCGATACTCTTGAGGAGAACACTTTTCTTGTTTCTTAAATACTGTAGAGAAATATTGGCTTGTCGCAAATCCACAGGTGTAGGCGATTTGAGTGGCACTTTGATTTGGGTTTTCTACCAGCAACCTTTTCGACCAGTTGATTCGCTTTTTGGTCAGAAGCTGCATAGGAGTCAGATTAGTGAGTTGCTTGCAATGGTGGGTGAATCTTGTAGCTCCTAGTCCAGATGAAGCTGCCATTTCTTCTATAGTCCAGGGATGCGAAAGATTGTTTGATAATTCGGATATGAACTGCTTGGCAGATCTCATACTGTCTGTCAATGATTCATTGAGAACCATATTTCCTTTGTCAAACATGTCCAGTAGATGAATCAAAAGCTCATTGATATGAAGCCTGAGTTTGGATGCAGAAGAGCCGTTTACATCCTGATGAATGGTTTGATTGATTTGCTTAAAACAGGTCTTGATCTTCGCTGTAGCTTTCCACACGGGTTGCTCGTTTTGTCTGAGTAGGAGATTTAGACGATTGAGATCATCATCAGACAATACAATCCAATCTGGCCATGTCCATGATTGGTGTGGTCGTCGAACACCTACGTCAATGATCACCCAATAAAATTTTCCAACGCCCACATGAGGATTGCCCACTTTGTGCTGTTGCCAGGGACGTGTAATGGTGAAGTCTCCTGGAAACAATTCAGTCTCTGTAGTTTCTACTGCGTATGGCATGTGTCCTGATTCCAAAAAGTGAAATTCTACCCCTTCATTTCTATGCCAGTCTAGTCCCCAATCCTGGGCTTCATGCGCACTCCAATACCCAATGGTATTCAGCCCTTTAGTATCGTCATTCAAACGATCTCCAGGGTAGGTGTGTCGCGCCAGCGCTTTGAATTCCACTTTTTCCCTTTGTATGGCATCTACAAGCGGAAGACAAGTGTCTGCATAATAGATGGATCCATTCTCCTCCTTGAAAGGCACAATGCCTTGTTTAATATTATTCATTGAAATATTTTAAACAGGTAAAACTTTAATAAAAGCTACTTTACTTTATTCAATCCAGCTTTGGGAAATGGATTTGATTGTATTGAACAAATTTATACAACAATTATTAATTGAATTAAATGAAAAAATCAACTCAAATACAACTCTCAGTGATGATGTTCCTGGAGTTTTTTATCTGGGGAGGGTGGTTTGTCACTTTAGGAACTTTCATGGGAAACAACCTGCATGCCACAGGTGCTGAAACTGGCATGGCCTATTCCACACAGTCTTGGGGTGCCATCATTGCCCCATTTATCATTGGACTGATTGCTGATCGTTTTTTTAATGCCGAGAGAATTTTAGGGGTTTTGCATCTAGCAGGAGCAGTGCTTATGTTTCAAATGTCACAAACCACTGACTTTGGGTCATTTTATCCCTACATCCTAGGGTACATGATTATGTACATGCCTACATTGGCTCTGGTCAATTCTGTTTCGTTCAATCAAATGACGGATCCTGCCAAAGAATTTTCTTACATCAGGGTTTGGGGAACGATAGGATGGATTGTAGCAGGTTTGGCCATCAGTTATGTATTTAGTTGGGATTCGAGTGCAGGCATTCAGAAAGGACTCTTGCAAAATACTTTCCTAATGACAGCCTTTGCTTCTGGAATATTGGGGCTCTTTAGTTTTAGTTTGCCAAAGACTCCACCAAGAGCAAATGAAAGTGAAAAAGTCACATTATCTGATATGCTTGGCTTAGATGCGATCAAACTATTGAAGGACAAGAATTTTTTAATATTCTTCCTGTCATCTGTCTTGATATGCATTCCATTGGCCTTTTATTACCAAAATGCCAATCCTTTTCTTGCTGAAATTGGAGTAGATAACCCAACGGGTAAAATGACCATTGGTCAGGCCTCGGAGGTATTGTTTATGTTGTTGCTTCCAATCTTTTTCAAAAAATTCGGTTTCAAAAAAACTATTCTTCTTGGGATGTTGGCTTGGGCTATTCGATACTTACTATTTGCCTTTGGAAATGCAGATGAACTCACTTTTATGTTGATTTTGGGGATTGCACTACATGGCATTTGTTATGACTTCTTTTTTGTATCAGGGCAGATCTATACAGATACTAAAGCAGGAGAGCATCATAAAAGTGCTGCGCAAGGATTGATAACCTTGGCTACCTATGGTGTGGGTATGTTAATCGGGTTTTGGGTAGCAGGTCAAATCTCTGACCGTTTTATCAATGCCGAAGGACTTCACAGCTGGAAAGAAATCTGGTGGTTTCCTGCTGGATTTGCTGCCTTAATCATGTTGATTTTTGCAATAAGCTTCAAAGACGAAAAGATTGAATATAAAGCCTCATAAAGATGAATAAAGGTAGAATAAAATGGGGAATGCTCGGAGGCGGGCAGGGTGCTTTTATTGGCATTGCACATCGTATAGCAGCCTATATGGGCGAGCGATATGAATTAGTTGGAGGAGCTTTTGATGTAGATTATGATCGGGGAGTAGCTTTTGCCAAAGCACTTGAATTGGACACAGATCGGGTTTATGCTAGTGTAGAGGCATTGATCAAAGAGGAAAATAAACTACCTAAGTCAGAACGAATGGAAGTGGTATCTATTGTCACACCAAACTTTCTTCATTACCCTATGGCTAAAAGCCTGCTGGAAGGAGGCTTTCATGTGATTTGTGAAAAGCCCATGACCATGACGGCTGCTGAAGCAGAAGAATTGCAAGAGCTTGTCCAGCAGACTGACAGACATTTTTGCCTGACACATACTTATACGGGTTACCCCATGGTGCGTCAAATGAAAACCATGATTGCTGACGGTGAAATTGGGGAAATCCAGCGTGTAGATGTCCAATATTATCAAGGATGGATCAATCCATTCATTCATGAAAAAGAAAAGAGAAAATCAGTGTGGCGATTAGATCCTGCCAAGTCAGGAGTTTCTTGCTGCATGGGAGATATAGGTTTGCACGCGTTCAACTTAGCCGAATATACTACTGGGCTGCAGGTGGATAGACTGCTGTCAGATCTGAATTATCTCTATGAAGACAACAACTTGGATGTAGATGGAACGGTACTCATTCGCATGGGAAAGGCCAAAGGCGTGATCCGATCCAGTCAGATTGCTACTGGTGAGGAGAACAATCTGACGATTCAGGTCTACGGAAAAGATGGGGGACTGAAGTGGTGTCAAGAGCACCCAACAGTGCTCACATTGCTGAAAGAGGGGAAACCACTTCAAGTATTCAAGCCTGGAAATCCCTATAATGCTCAACTGACCATGGATAGTACTAAAATGGCTCCAGGACACCCAGAAGGAATTTTTGATGCTATGGGTAATATCTATAAAGGCATGGCCAAAGCTATTCGCGAGGAGCAAGCTTTTGAAGGAGAATATCCAACAGTGCAGGATGGGGTCAGAGGCATGCAGTTCATAGAAAAAGTAGTGCAATCAAACCGTGACGGAAACGTCTGGATAAATCTCTAATATGAAAACAATCAAAGGACCTGCAATATTTTTAGCGCAATTTTTAGGAGAAGAAGCACCCTTCAACAATCTGAAAGACATTTGCAGGTGGTCAGCAGCCATGGGCTATAAAGCTGTGCAAATTCCCGCGTGGGACAAGCGAGTCATTGACATAGAGAAAGCAGCAGAAAGCAAGTCGTATTGTGATGAAATCAAAGGTATTGTTAGTGAAGCTGGTTTGGAAATATCAGAGTTGGCGACCCATCTACTGGGTCAACTGGTGGCTTCTCATCCAGCCTATGATACCATGTTTGATACTTTTGCTCCTTCTGAATGGCATAACAACCCTGTGGCAAGATCAGAATGGGCTGTTAGTCAGATGAGAGCTGCTGCCAAGGCCAGCCATCATTTAGGCTTGCATGTGATGGGTTCTTTTTCTGGCTCCTTGCTCTTTCACACCATGTACCCATGGCCACAGCGACCCAAGGGGCTAGTCAAGGCTGGATTTGAGGAATTGGCCAAGAGATGGGTGCCTATCTTGGATCATTGCAAAGACTTGGGGGTTGAAGTATGCTACGAATTGCACCCAGGAGAAGACTTGCATGACGGCGTTACTTTTGAGCGATTTCTGGAGATGACCAATCACCATCCAAGTGCAAAAATCTTGTACGACCCCAGTCATTTCGTTTTACAGCAAATGGATTATTTACAGTTTATAGATATCTATCATGAGCATATTCGTATGTTTCATGTCAAGGATGCTGAATTCCATCCCAATGGAAAATCAGGCGTATATGGCGGCTATCAGGACTGGGTGGATCGTCCTGGAAGATTCAGATCATTGGGAGATGGCCAGGTGGATTTTAAGCAGATTTTCAGCAAACTGAGTCAATACGGATATGATGGATGGGCAGTGTTGGAATGGGAATGTTGTATCAAGTCTGCAGAACAGGGGGCAAGGGAAGGAGCGCCATTTATAGCTGACCATATTATAGAAGTGACTCAGAAAGCTTTTGACGATTTTGCAGGAGGTGAGATAGATCAAGTAAAGCTGAATCAAATATTAGGATTGAAAAAGTAAGGATGTATTTCATCTGATTTCATTCTTGCTAGCTTTGCAGCTAATAAGAAAAGGTCTCAATTATATGCAAGCCAATCATTTCTATCTGATAGAAGTTCAATATTTAGGTTTTCGATATCATGGCTGGCAGCGTCAGCCTGGGGTGAAGACTGTTCAGGAAATGATCGAACGCACCCTCAAATATATTTTGGCTGATAAGCCCTTCAAAATACTGGGCGCCAGTCGAACGGATGCTATGGTTTCAGCAACTCAAGCTGCTTTCGAATTATTTCTGGAGCATCCTGAAGACCTGGAGGCACTCATGGCCGATTTCAATGAAAACTTGCCTGCTGATATTCGAGCTATAAACATAAAAAAGGTTGATAAGAAGTTTAATGTAATCCAGCATGCAAAAGAAAAGGAGTACTTGTATTTGTTTTCTTTTGGCGAGAAAAATCATCCTTTTGCAGCACCATACATTACCTATATCCGCGAAGCGCTGGATGTCGAATTGATGATGGAAGGCGCGAGGCTTTTTCAAGGTGTCCACAACTTTCAAGAGTATTGCTACAAACCCAATGAAGGGACTCAGTTTGAACGGGAAATCACTTGCAGTGAAATTATTGAGAATGAGATCTGGACGGCTAACTTCTTTCCCGAACAGAGTTTTGTTTATCGAGTGAAGGGCATGGGCTTTATGCGCAACCAAATACGTTTGTTTATGGGTCGATTGTTTAGATTGGGTAAACATGAAATCAGTTTGTCCGACATTCAGCAGTCACTGGATAATCCCTCAGATTCACCTGAGTATTATATTGCACCAGCTTCCGGATTGATGTTGCATCAAATGAAGTTCAAAAAATAGGATTTGATAACTAGGGAATATTTTGTATTATTGACCGCCCACGCAAAGAATAGAAGTAAATAATGAGTCTAGAACAATTGATAAACGAGCGAAACGAAGCCATCTTGAAGGTGGATGAGTATGGTTTGCTCTGTATGACCACTCCTTATTTGCCGCCAGAAGGCGAACAGGAACCTAGTACTGAATTGCTCTATACTTCTAAGCAGGCATATATGTGGGTGCCAATCCTGGCTTATATTGTAGAAAATGTGAATATCTCTGAAGAGGACATGAAGATTTTCTTGGAGATGTCGCTGGACTCTTTGACTACACATCATCGTACACGATGGAGCAATCGTGCTGAGGCACTTGAAGGCATGCTCGAAATGCTCAATTCCATGCTGTTTTATACCACTCGTAAAAAACTCGAAGACCCAATTTTTGAGTATGCTTCACTATTTGGGAGTTCTATTGAAGATATTCTCGACAGATTGGAGGGATTAGGCTTGGTAGAAGAACATTATGTAGAGCCAATGGGAGGTAAGCAAGTCGCTATGATGGGCTTTGTGCCTTTTGGATTTACCAAAAGAACCAGACTGGGAGAGGAGCTTTATGCTAAACTCAACAGCCTGATGCTTTTTTATGCACAGAAGAATCTGGTAGAAGATTCAGATTTCAAAATTCATTATAAATTTTATCGTGCCTGGGAAATCTTCAAATCCATTGTCATGAAAATGGACAAGCCGCTGGAGAAGAAGTAGGTATAGATATTTTTATGAGAAATAAAGTAGCCATTGTTTTCGGGTTCTACGGCATGATTGACTATATCATATTAACCCTGTGGTTCCAATGAGGATATTCCTTTCATTATTCATCTTATCAGAAACCCATAAGGCTTTCAAAACCTTATAGGTTTAAACTACTATTTCTTTTCAAACACCAATCTAGCATGGCCCATGATTTCACGCTCGAAACAAACACGGTTGGGTCTTACTCTGAGTACAGCCAGCTGGTGACGAAATTCTTTGTCGGTAAATAGTTTTGGGATCAGTGAAGCAAACCATAGATATTTCTCCCAGCTGAACTTGTAAAATAGTTTGGTCCATTCTCTGTTGGTTTTTACATAGTCCAATCTGCCATCTGTGTAATAGACTTCATTGAAGTAGGAAGACGCCGTTTTTACTATTTGCTCCTTGCCATAGGGTACCCAAGAATCTGGATTGTGCTTGAGCAATAGGGCGATGAAGTAGCTATTCGAATCTTTTGGTGCATTGATGTCTATCTCGTCAAATGGGATCATGTTTTTCTCGAATGTCATGCTTTGCATATAGAAACGCCCACCTTGAGGCAAAAGATCATAGATATGCTTAAAGTAGTCTTCATACACTTCTTCTTGCTTTCCATCCAGATATACTTTCACTGAAGACACATGCTCGAAGCTTCCAAAAGCTGTTACTGCATCAAATAGGCCATAGTCTTCAGGTTTTACATATCTGGCATCTTTGATATAGGCTTCTAAGCCTGCTCTGCGGCAAGCTGCGACTTGACTGTCAGATAGGTTTACCCCAATGGCTTCAGCGCCCACTGTGTCTCTAAGATACTTGAGCCAGCCGCCCCATCCACAGCCTAGATCAAGCACACGGCTTCCTTTTTTGATGCCCAATTGATCAACTACCATTTCATACTTTCTCATTTGTGCCTCATCGAGTGTGAGGGAAAAGTCGCCTTCATAGAGTGCATTGCTGAAATGTGTATTTTCTCCTAGGCTTGTGGTGATGAACTTATCAATGTTGGAATAAGTGAAATCCATTTCCTTTTTCTTATCCCATGCCTGACCGTCACGTTCACTTACGCTAGATCCAAGCCATTTGTCACTTAGATGTTCGGGGTTGAGTTCTTCATTTTTTAGTTGTTCTGGTGCTATGCTCATGGTATTCAGAAGTTTAGATGATGATTTATGTTATCTGAATTTAGCTAAAAGCAAGGAGAATTTATAATGTAGTGATTGGCATAAGGATTTTTTATTAATATCTAGATTTCATAGAGAAAGTTTGGAATCATGTATTGTACCTGTGAAATCGGCTAGATAAATCAGGTATCACGTAGCACTATTGGTTAAGCTAATGGTGCTAAATTTTTTCAATTCTAATTAAGCCTAGTCCTTGACTAATCATTTGTAACGTTGACTATTAACCTTTTTCTATGGCTTTATTGAGCTCTCTGATGGTATATTTAATTTGTCGATGAATAGCTTGATTAATCTCCATCAATCTTCTGGTTTTTAGCTGTGACCATTTGAGGTGATTAATCAGTTTCTGATCAGATGTAATGTCATCGAATTTTTTTGCTACGAGTGGAGCGTAATTCAATTTTTCTAATTCTTCATAATCATAAATGAGCTCATCAACTAGGCCATAATTGCACATAATTGGCCAAAGGTTTGAGGTGGAATATTCGCCAATGTCATTAGTGTAGATTTCATGTTCAGCCAAAAGACTTTCCATGTAGCTTAGATATTGTAGTATCTTTTTATTTCGATTGAGGATGAGCAAATGATCTGCCGAAGAAAACCCATGAATAAAAGAGGAGATACTCTTCAATCTATAATTCGAAATATTTTCCATCAAATCGTATGACAGGTCAATTACTTCCTCTCTTTGAATTTCACCAGAGTATAGAAATTTTTGAATAGCTGAATCTATTTCTAAGTAGCTGATGTCTACCTCTAATATAAACTCATGATTTCGCTCAAGCTCTATTACCATTGACTGCATGATTTCAATAGTCTTGTCATCCTTCTCTTGATTTTGTCGCCATTCTTCGAATAGAAAAGAAGATGTAATACCAATGAATATCACAATGACCTCAAAGGCATACTTGCTCATGATGTCTTTCATTTTCAATTAGACTTACTGTAGATGAAGAGAGGAGTTGCTCTGAATTATTCCACGATCCACTGTCGAATTCGTTTAATTTCAAGATCAATATCAACAAGCATGTGCTTTTTGATCTTAAAGTTTGGATCAGCTTTCATTTTCTCATCGATTTCTTTAAGTCCTCCTTTAAAGAGTATATCCAGGATTTGTAATTCCGTCACAATCGTACTTATGGCATCGTCGTTTGGCAAGTCATTTAACACCTGAATGACTTCCTTCAAAGCTGGCTCCTGATCTAATACTACTTTGACCAAAGGTCTTAACAACTCTTCATTTTTTTCTGTAGGCGAATACTTGTCTATCGTAACGACCGCCTGATATAAACCTTCAATAAAACTGCCTGCGAGTGCCAATCCTGCCATGTTGAGGTGGTGGCCTTCTTCCATTTGGATACTGGTAGTAATAAAAAGTTCGCTTAGCAGTTTAGATATCTCCTGCTGATTTTGATTCTTGATATGACCCATCCAGTTTTCCAAATGAGTATCGTCGTAGATGGTGGAATCACCAAGCACTTTTGCCATGTTGTGCGACATCTTGAGATAATTTAAGCATTGATCTTCTAAGCCGTATGCTGCTAAATAGCTAACATCAGAAGCAAACACGCCCATATTCATGGCCATTTTGTCAGAATTGCCTTTATATTTTTCAACATTGTCCAGATTATTGATGAGATCATTGTCAAATCCGGCATTCACTGACTTGAGCGTGAATGGAACAAGTGAGGGCGTGGGCAGATCCTTGAGTAATTGATCTATATCATGAATGGTTTTTGTCTCAGCTTTATCAGCGAGCATTTGATCTATATTTTTTCTATCTTCCGAGTTTGATCCGCTACCACAGCTATAGGTGAATACGACAACAATAAGAATAGTGAACAGTGCTGGTATATGTTTCATGGCTTAAAGGGAATTTTAAGGTTTAAAAGTAGTAAATGACTGGGAGAACTAAATGATCTTTCAATAAAGATCAATAAGGCAAGTACCAGATTGATTAACCTTCCAGTTCCTCAATCTGCTCAACCAGTTGCTCCCAGGCTTGATCTTTCATTTTTAGAGATTCACCATTGGTCTCATAGGATTGGTTGATCTTGGCAATTTTTTCGGCATCATTGAAGTTTGCGGGATCGGCCAAGTCGGCTTCGAGCTTCGTTTTCTCTGCTTCGAGTTTTTCCAGTTCTGCTTCTACTTTGCTGAGCTCTTTTTTGAGCCTTGAAAGTTCCTTTTGATCAATGTCTATTTCTTTTTGTTTCTTTTCCTTTTTAGGCTTATCCTCTTTGACTACAGTCGGTTTGAAAGTGTCTTTGGGTTTATTGTTTTTGTCACACCAGTAAGTGTATTCTTCATAAGTGCCTAAGTATTCCTTGATTTGATGATCCTCAATCCACCAGATTTTATTGGCAACTTGTGTTACGAAATACCTATCGTGAGAGACAAGGATGAAAGACCCTTGGTACTGCTGCAATGCCTGAATCAATATATTGACTGATTGAATATCCAGGTGATTGGTAGGCTCATCAAGTAGCAGGAAGTTAGCCTCAGAAATTAAGGTCTTCGCCAAGGCTACTCTGGATTTTTCCCCACCAGAAAGCACTTTGATTTTTTTGAATACATCTTCATCAGAAAACAAAAAACAACCCAAAACCCCACGGAGCTCTTGTTCAGACTTTCCTGAGCCAAACTGCTTCAATTCTTCCAAAAGGTCGTTTTCTACGTTCAATGACTCCAACTGGTGCTGGGCATAAAAAGAAGGGTTTACATTGAAACCCATTTTGGCTTTACCCTCGATTTTTTCATCACCATCTATGATTCTGAGTACAGTAGACTTGCCTTTCCCATTTGCGCCTATCAGTGCTATTTTGTCCCCCCGTTCGATATGTGCACTGGCCTTCTTGAGAATGTCAATTTCAGGATAGGATTTAGATACATCTTCCAGCGTACACACGTGTCGTCCGGATTGCTTATTGAAATTGAATTTGAAGTTGACTGCTGCATTGTCTTGAATCACATCTTCCACACGATCCATTCGATCCAAAGCTTTTACTCTGGACTGCACCTGACGAGCCTTGGTCGCCTTGGCACGAAACCGCTCCACAAAACGTTCCGTCTGACGGATTTTGGCTTGTTGATTTTCAAAAGCATTTTTTTGCAGTTCGTTTCTTAATTCCTTTTCTTCCAGATAGTTAGAATAGTTTCCAGGGTAAGAAATCAAGTCTTGATTGCTGACTTCGACTATTTTATTTACCGTATTATTTAAAAACTGTCTATCGTGAGATACTACAATTACGGCTCCTTCGTACGTTTTGAGATAGTTTTCAATCCATTGAATGGAAGGTAAATCCAAGTGGTTGGTGGGTTCATCCAGCATGAGGATAGAAGGTTTCTCTAAGAGCATCTTGGCCAGAATGACTCTCATTCTCCAACCTCCAGAAAATTCTTTTAATGGACGTTGCAGATCGGCCGTATTAAACCCTATCCCCTCTAAAACCTCTTCGGCTTTACTTTGCAAAACATATCCTTCATTGGCTTCAAATTCATCTTGCAAGCGAGTCAGCTTATCTACCAGTTTATCTTCATAGGCGGTTTCCATCTTTTTAAGCACTTTGTCGATCTTGTGCTGAATAGCTATCACATCCGCAAATGCTTCCATGGCCACAGATAAAATAGATTCATCTGATTGAAAGGAGAGAAGGTCCTGATTCAAGAACCCAATCGTACATTCCTTAGCCATACTGATGTCACCACTGTCTTTTTGGAGCTGACCAGTGATCAATTTCAACAAAGTCGATTTGCCCGTACCGTTAAGTCCAATTAGTCCAATTTTATCTTTTGGTTTGATGTGAAGGGAAGCATTCTCAAAGAGGGCTCTGCTGCCCAGGTAGTACGATAAATTATTGATTGAAATCATGCCGCAAATATGCAAAGGATCATAAGCAATTAAAACTCTCAGAACATTTGATATTGGGTATCATCCCATGTAATTTTAGATGAACAATTCATTAGAGAAATATGCGCTATTTTCAATTATTAGTTCTGCTGATCCTCAGTGCTTTTTCATTTTATCAATGTGAATCAACTCCAAAGAGTGATAACCCCGCCACAGAAGTGGAAGAATCTTTGGAAGACGCGACATTGACTGAGGCTTTGAAGAAAATCAAGCTGCCAGATGGCTTTTCAATCAGTCTTTACTCAGATAATGTTCCAAATGCACGATCCATGACACTGAGCCCGAGTGGGGTATTATACGTGGGTACAAGACAAGATGACAAAGTATATGCGCTGGAAGATACTAATGGAGATCATGTCGCAGATACGAAATACATTATTGCAGAAAACATGAATACACCAAATGGTGTCGCCTTCAATGATGGGGACCTATATGTGGCTGAGATCAACAAAATCTGGAAGTTTGTAGATATAGAATCTAATCTAAACAAGATAAAAAAACCTGTGCTTATCTCAGATGAATTTCCAAGCGATAAGCACCACGGTTGGAAGTATATAGCTTTTGGCCCTGATGACAAACTCTATGTACCAGTAGGCGCACCTTGCAATATCTGTGAAAGTAAGAAAGAGATTTATGCTTCTATTACACGAATGAATAAGGACGGTTCAGCGTTTGAGATATTTGCTAATGGGGTGAGAAATACTGTGGGTTTCACCTGGCATCCGGAAACCAAAGAAATGTGGTTTACAGACAATGGGCGTGATTTGATGGGAGACGACATGCCACCCTGTGAATTGAATCATGCACCCAAAGCAGGCATGCACTTTGGGTATCCATATTGTCATGGGGGAGATATTGCTGATCCTACGCATGGAGGTGAATACAGTTGTACAGATTTTACAGCACCAGCGCAAAAATTGGGACCACATGTGGCACCACTTGGGTTGAAATTTTATACAGGCAATATGTTTCCTGAAGAATATAAAAATGATATTTTCATTGCAGAACATGGCTCTTGGAATAGAAGTAGTAAGATTGGCTATCGTATCATGCGTATAAAAATGGTGGATGGTAAAGCTTCTGGTTATGAACCGTTTGTTTATGGATGGCTAGACGAAGAGGCACAAGAGGCTTTTGGGCGCCCTGTAGATGTGCTCGTCATGCCAGACGGCGCCATGCTGGTCTCTGATGATCGAGCAGGTGTGATTTATCGAATTACTTACTCAGCCGATTGATGGAACATCACATTGATTTTAGTTTTTCGGCACCTTATTACACACTCAACGAATTGACTGATAAGACCACTGATATATGGATAGCTTGCCCAGGTTATGGCCAACTGGGTAAATATTTTATCAGACGATTCGATGTATTTGATTCAGAAAAATATTTTGTCATTGCGCTGCAAGGGCTGTCCAAATTTTATCTTCCAGATCAAAAAAATGTAGGCGCCAGTTGGATGACCAAAGAAGGGCGAGAAACGGATATGCAAAATCAGAAGTCTTATTTTGATGCGGTAATCAATGAGTTATTTGGAGGCAAATCCCTTAGTAATTTTAATGTGCATTTGATGGGATTTTCTCAAGGAGTGTCCATGATGAGCCGTATGGCGGCCTATTCAAAAATCAATTTTAAAACCTTAGTATTATGGGCAGGGGGATTTCCCCCTGAATTAGAACCTGGAGATTTCAATCATGTTAGCTCAAACGCGAATCTAAAGGTGGTCATTGGCTCCAATGATGAATTTTATGCTTTGGACAAAAACTACCAACCTGAAGTGGATAAAATGGAAGCTACCATTGGCTTGAAGCCTGAAATCATTGTGTTCGACGGCATTCATGAAGTCAAACGAGAGGTGCTGGCTTCCTGTTTGTCTTCAGCAATCAAGTCTTAAATTTTGAACATTGAATTTCAAGTCTTGAATTAAAATCACCGCCAACCACGTCATATCTCTATCCATCACAAAATCCTGTCTGCCTCCAAACGTTGTGATTAAATTGCGAGTTGAATATAAATAAAGAAAGGAAATATGTTGACAAGGGGAATACTTGGATTGAGTTTAGTGATTTTGGGATTTACAGCTCTTGCACAGCCGGATAGATGGCAGCAGCAAGTGGAGTATAAAATGAATATTGATATGGATGTAGAAACCAATCAATTTACGGGTTTTCAAAAACTCAAATATTATAATAACTCCCCTGATACACTAGACAAAGTGTTCTATCATCTTTATTTCAATGCTTTCCAGCCTGGAAGTATGATGGACGTGCGTAGTAGAACGCATACTGATGCTCGAAGGGGAGTAAATGATAGAATCTTCAAATTAGAAGCAGATGAAATTGGTTATCATAAAATTAAAAGCTTCAAGCAAAACGGGAAAAATGTGAATACATCAGTTGATGGTACCATTATGACGGCTCGGCTCTCTTCACCCATTTTGCCTGGAGAGACTGTAGTGTTTGACATGGAGTTTGAAAGTCAGGTGCCTATCCAAATCAGAAGGAATGGTAGGGACAATGCTGAGGGCATCAGGTATTCTATGGGACAGTGGTTTCCTAAAATTGCCGAGTACGATTATTCTGGTTGGCATCCGCACGATTATATCGCCAGAGAGTTTTATAGCCCCTGGGGAGACTATGATGTCACGATCAATATAGACAGCGATTATGTGGTAGGGGCTTCAGGAGTTTTACAGAGTACGGAAGTATCAAAGAATGATAAAAAGACCGCTCACAGGTACTTGGCTGAAAATGTTCATGATTTTGCCTGGGGTGCTGATCCAGACTATACGCATGATGTGGTAAATATTAGAGAGGGGCTAGATGTTCATATTTACTACCAGACAGATACTTTAAAAGAGCAATGGCAGCAATTGGGTGAATACATGAAAAAGGCTGTGCCTTTTATAGAATCAAAGTGCGGGAAATATCCATACCCAGTTTACAAAATTATACAGGGAGGAGATGGCGGCATGGAGTATCCTATGGCTACTCTGATGATCGGGCATAAGTCTTTGAAGTCGCTTGTAGGAACTGCTGTTCACGAAATTATTCATAGCTGGTATCAGTTGGTCTTGGGTACAAACGAAAGTTATCTCTATTGGATGGATGAAGGCTTTGATCAGTACTATGACGAAATGACCATGAGCTACTTGTTTGATGAAAATTATGAATCAAGAAAACCAATGTCTGGCTACTATAGATATTACAAAGGTGTAGTTGAATCTGGAAAGGAAGAGCCTCTTACCACTCATGCAGATCATTTTGAGAACCATCGTGCTTATGGTATGGCTGCTTATGGCAAAGGTGCATTAGCCTTGCAAAATTTGGAATACATCATGGGCAGAGCAGTATTCGATAGAGCCATGTTGCGCTATTATGATACCTGGAAATTCAAACATCCTAATGCAGTAGATTTTGAGGTGATTATGGAGAAGGAAAGCGGACTGGAATTGAGTTGGTTTTTTGACTACTGGGTGAAAACCACAAAGACCATTGATTATGCCATATCAAATGTGAATACTGTAAAAGCAGGTGTAGAGATATCAATGGAAAGAATGGGTCTTATGCCCATGCCTCTGGATGTGGTGCTTACTAAGAAGGATGGAACTATACAGCAATATTACATCCCTTTAGGGATGATGAGAGGTCATAGGGAACTATCCCAAAATGAAACATTGATGACACCATGGAAATGGGTCAACCCTTATTATTCGTTCGTAATTGACATTGAAGAAGACGAAATTAAGTCCATAGAGATTGATCCATCACGTCGTATGATAGATATAAATTATGATAATAATGAGTACCCAAATCGTAATAGTGAGTTAGAAATTAAGGGGAAGTCCGACAAACTGGAGAATAACTAGTAGATTTGGGAACGATCAAATAAGAATAATAAATTTGAAATTTAAAGAAGTTGGTATTCACCCTCCAGTATTAGATGGAGTGGACGCCATGGGTTTTGAAAATACTACTCCTATCCAGGAGAAAGCTATTCCCATCATTTTAGAAAACAAAGACCTCATAGCCTGCGCACAAACAGGTACAGGTAAAACAGCTGCTTTTTTACTTCCTACTATGCAGCAGATTCACGATCAATCAGATCATGGGAGTATAGATGCGCTGGTAGTGGTGCCTACCAGAGAATTAGCAGTTCAAATCGATCAGCAGATTCAAGGTTTGGGCTATTTCGTAGAAACTAGTTCTTTAGCAGTCTATGGTGGTGGTGACGGCATGAGCTGGGATGTACAAAAGAAGGCCTTACTCAAAGGAGCTAATATCATTATTGCTACTCCAGGTAGGATGATTGCACATCTCAATCAAGAGTATGTGGACTTGTCCAAGGTGAAGCACTTTATTTTGGATGAAGCCGATCGAATGCTCGATATGGGTTTTTACGATGATCTGAAAAAAATCATGAAGTTCATCCCTCAAGATTGTCAACGTTTGATGTTTTCAGCTACCATGCCACCAAAAATCAGGAAGTTGGCTAAAGAGATTCTGAATGAACCAGAAGAAATCAACATTGCAATTTCCAAACCCTCAGAAAACATTTTGCAGGGAGCATTTATGATTTATGATGGACAGAAACCCGAACTGATCAAGCACATTTTCTCTGCCAAGAAGATGGACAGTGTCATTGTTTTCTTATCCAGAAAAAGCGAGGTGGATAAGATTGCCAGAGAAATCAGCAAACTAGGCATTAATGCTGCACCTATCCATTCTGGCCTTGAGCAGTCCAAACGAGAATCAGTTCTTCAAGACTTTATCAATAAGAAAATCAATGTACTTGTGGCTACAGATGTCATGAGTAGAGGGATAGATATCAAAGGTATTGACATGGTCATTAATTACAATGTACCAGGTGACGCAGCTGACTATGTGCATAGAATTGGCCGTACAGGTAGGGCAGATGCCAATGGTGTAGCCTTCACATTCGTGAATGAAGAAGACATGTATAATTTTTCCAATATTGAGGAATTGATAGGTAAAGAAGTACAGAAAATCAAGATTCCAGAGCACATAGGAGAGGGGCCGGCATACAATCCTAAATTCCGAGCAGCCAAGCCCAGAAGAAATGGCAACAGTCAAGGCAAGGGACGTTTCAATAAAAGATAATGGTCATTTTCATTAATATACTAAAATAATTAGTAATTAATTTTGCTGGTAAGTTTTATAATACTAATTTTATTGTCATTAGCGCTAATTAATTGATCAATTAATAGGTTTAATTAATTTAATGATAAAATATTTAGTAATGAAAACGTATACTGTAGGAGGTGAATACAGATTGAAGCTGACGTCTAAGAAATTAAAGTCAGGAAAATGCCAGGTGAAATTTCATGCATCTGTTCAAAAAACAAAAAAGATGTATGGGTATGTACTGGCGGATTCAGGAGAGACCTTAAAACATGTAGTAGAAAAGATCATCAAAAAACTGGATCAACTAAAAAACCGCGAAAATTTTCATCATATCAACTTGTACTCGATTGGCAAACACGCCACGAGCGACACGGGTATGGTGCTATTTGATGCCTGATATTGGAATAAAGAAAGGTTCTGTTAAGTTTGTTATCAATTTAAAATTGAACATGGAAGTAGCTAAGGTAAACGACAACATTAAGTTCTTAAGAAAGAAGTTCGGATATACGCAAGAGACTTTTGCTGAAGCCATTGGGATCAAGAGGTCTCTGGTAGGGGCGTACGAGGAGGGTAGAGCAGACCCACGTCTGAATAATTTGCTGCGTATGTCTGAAGTGTTTAATGTCAGTGTTGATACTTTGATTAGCAAAGTAGTGAGTGAACTGTCTGACGACGAACTGCATGAGCAAGATGAAGGAGCTGCAAGAGTACTGGCGATCACAGTAGATAAGGATGATAACGAAAATATTGAACTCATTCCACAGAAGGCCTCTGCTGGATATATGAATGGCTATGCGGATCCTACCTATATAGAAAGCATGCCCAAATTTCAACTACCCATGTTGCCCAAAAGTGCGACTTATCGAGCGTTTGAGATTTCAGGAGATTCTATGCTGCCATTACAGCCTGGAACTGTCATCATAGGTGAGTACATTGAGAATATATCAAATATCAAAAATGGAAAAACCTATGTGCTTTTGAGTAAAGAGGAAGGGGTGGTTTATAAGAGGGTGTTCAACTATGTGGAGGAGAATGGTAAACTGTTTCTCGTTTCTGACAATAAATCTTACGCCCCTTATCAGGTGGATGCCAAGGACATCATAGAGGTATGGGAATCAAAGGCATTCATCAGCATAGATTTCCCAGACGCCAATGGTAAGAATGATTTATCTATGGAGGAACTATCTGGCATTGTCAAAAACTTGCAAAACGAAATCATCAAACTCAAGGACTCCAAATAAAATACCCCATAAAGAAGATTTGCTTCCTTATGGGGTGATTTTTTTTTCAAGGACTTGCTTTAGAAGCCTATTTCCAACTGTGCAGAGTAAATCATTGCATCAATTTTCACATCCCTGTCGCTATAAGCCACACTTCCTTGTAATTTGAGTGTGTGTCCTACGATATACTTGCCAAAACCAATTTCATATCTTCTTTCTACATCGTCAATTTCAGCACGTTCTGGTTGTACATCAGTAAATCTCAGATCTACAGACATATTGTTTTTGAACAGGTAGCCGGCCTGAACATTGAAAGCCTGCCCTGTATAGAAGTATATTTCACTTCCACTGGTCGTGAATCCTCCTAATGCCCCATCTGCCACTCTCTTGTGTGCGTATTCTGACATCACGCTAAATCCGTTGTATTTGAACATCATATCTACAAATATGGTGGCGAGGTCACTGTGAATAAAGTTACTGTCTTCATCAGTCGACTCATAGATGAATCTGCCAAGTTGTCCACGTTGCCTAGAGGTTCCAAAATTGTGATCATAGGTAGCACCAATCGAGAGTTTTGGAGATTGCTCTCTGGCTAAGTCCTCTCCGAAATAATCCCCCTTATTTGTAAATTTCCCAAAAGGCAAAATCTCACCTCTGAAAGTATAATCATATCCAGCCTCAAGCGACTCTGTAATGTTTCTTCCTTCTCCCTTGGTAAGAGCAATAATCTGTCTAAAAACTACATTGCCCACTTTGTGCTCATGGTGTAGCCATAGCCCCTTGTCACGATCAATATTGAATCTGCTGTTCAATCTACTCCGATCCACCATTTGCAAGGCTCCTGAGGATATGACACGCTCTCTGTTGCCTGGGAGTTTGGTTTGCCCAACCCAAAGTTGCCATCCAGGATGAAACTTCCATTTCAATACTGCATCTAACACAATACTGGCTGCACCATTGTGTTCAGCAAAGAAGTCACCTTGATCACGGTTGGACAGAGCCAACTCTATTTTGTAATTGATGTTTGGATGATACAGATGACCTTTGAATTTGAGTCTAAACCTACGAATAGTAAATGCATCTGCAAACTCATCTGTTTCTAAATCTTGCGCTCCTATGTACTGCGTTTGAAACCTATTGTTCCACTGCATACTAAACGAGGAGTCCTTGGCCATAAAACGAATACCTTTCCCCATTTTACTGCCGTCGAAGGATTGAGCTTGAGCCATGACGGCACAGGTAGCCAAAGCTAAAGTGATGTAAATAAATCTCATATTTTCTGAATATAAGCCGCGAAGATATGTTGCTTGCTATGGCAACAGGTTAAAGTGAAATTACTTTAATGTTAAGTAATTGTTAACTAAAGAAAAAATATGCGCTTGAGCTTTGGTTACAGTTTGTTTAAGAAGATCAAAGCCAAGGGCAAAATGAAGAATACGAAAAGGATATAGAAGAAACCAATGACCTTGTACTGCATAGTCATCATGCCAAATTTTCGAGCATATTGAACTGGAAGTCGTTTGAGATAGGGGATAAATAAAAAGATGAGAGTCCCAATCAAATTGAATAGAAAGTGAACCAGTGCTATACTTACCGCAGCTTCTGATTTATTAAATGCTGCGATTAGAGCTGTAATGGTAGTGCCAATATTGGCTCCTACGATGTAGGGGAAAATTTTACCAAGGTGTATTTTGCCTGTTGCGCCCAGTGGAACAATGATCGAAGTGGTAATGGAGCTAGATTGAATGCCAGCAGTTAGCATGGTTCCCAGACCGAAAGAATTTAGAGTGTTCTTAAAAAACACTTCTTGAAATTTTTCGTCTGAGGCTCCGATCATTCGCTTTGAAATTATTTTTGAAATGATCTTAATTGACGCAAATAGTGCAATGCAAGACAATAGAACCAATACGACTTTATTATTTATGGAATCAGTAAGAAACCCATTCATAATATCAAATAATCCGTCACTAGAGTCTTGACCAGTTTTTGTTGGGAGGGAGGATAGATTGAAAATAGAAGCTACGGAAATCGATAGTTTAGATAGTAGGTGATAGTAATATTCCAGTGGGAATAGTATTATCACAGTCATAATATTGAAAAAATCGTGCATTACACCTGTGGCAATGGCATTTTTAAATTCCTTATTGTCTGTAATATAGCTTAGTGATACGATAGTGCTTGTCAGTGTAGTGCCTATGTTGGCTCCCATAATCATGGGAACTGCATTTTCCAAAGTCATGCCACCTGAAGCTACAACTGCCACGATCAGTGAGGTGCTAGTCGAGCTGCTCTGAATCACAGCGGTAATAAACAAGCCAATGAAGAGGCTTATGAATGGATTGGAGGTGATTGAAAGTACTTTAATTACGGTCTCATTGCCGATAACATGAAATGTACTGGTCATCAAATCTAATGACCATAAAAAAACAAAAAGAGCAATAGAAATGCTCAGAATGAATTGGGTTACATTAAGTTGTTTTTGTTTTGTATTACCTTCCATAATTCCGGCTGCAAAATTAGAGTAGTTTGCCTTTTTATATATTACTAAATTGTTAACATATCGAAGGTATATTGATGACTTTTGGGTTTATCCTTAACATTTATTTAAAATTGAACTTCTTTAATATTTATAGCTTTGCAAGCATTTTAAAATCAATTCAGAAAAATAAAATAACGATCTCGTGGAATACGGAATTTTAGACATTTTAAAACTAATAGGAGCGCTCGGTTTCTTCATTTATGGAATGAAAGTAATGAGTGAGTCTATTCAGAAGGTAGCGGGGGATTCTTTGAGATCTGTCATGAGTATCATTACTTCAAATAGAGTAAGTGGTGTTTTTACAGGCTTTTTGACTACCGCCATTATACAGTCTTCTTCAGCTACTACTGTAATGGTTGTGAGCTTTGTAAACGCTGGTCTGCTTAAACTCAGGCAGGCAATTGGCGTGATTATGGGTGCCAATATTGGTACGACTATTACTGGCGTATTGATCTTGGTATTTGGGTTCTCAAAATTTAGTATTTCGCACTACACACTACCCATCATTGCCATAGGTTTTCCTTTGATGTTCGCTAAGAAAGTTGAACTGAAATATTGGGGAGAGTTTCTAATTGGTTTCGCACTTCTATTTATGGGATTGAGCGAATTGAAAGGCGCTGTACCAGATTTGAAGCACAACCCAGAAATCTTGGAATGGATAGCTGATATTAACAATCTTGGCTTCTTATCAGTAATTATATCAGTATTAATAGGTACGATTCTAACGGTTGTCGTTCAATCATCGAGTGCAGCTATGACCATAACCTTAATTATGTGTCATAATGGATGGATTCCCTTTGATATGGCTGCAGGTATTGTGCTTGGTGAAAATATTGGAACAACCATAACTGCAAACTTGGCGGCATTGGTAGGAAATGTACATGCTAAACGTGCAGCCCTTTCTCATTTCATGTTCAATGTATTTGGGGTCGTTTGGATGCTGTTGATTTTCTATTTTTATATTGGAGCGATAGATTCTGTAATGGTCTACATGGGTTGGGGGTCTCCACTCAATGAAACAGAATCTATTAATTGGGGCCTGATTACTTTTCATACAAGTTTTAACATCATCAATACCTTAATTATGATTTGGTTTGTTCCTCAAATAGAGCAAATAGTGACCAAAATGATTTCATCCAAGGTCGATGAAGATGAAGAGTTCCATTTGGAATTCATTGGTACACAATTGATGAGAACGGCGGAATTGTCTCTGATGGAAGCTAGGAAGGAAGTGGCTAAATTCAGTAAGCACGTAGTGAAAATGAGCAAATTCGTCCAAGAACTAATCGAATCAGATGATAGTAAAAGAATTGAGCAATTGACTGAAAAGATCTCCAAGTATGAGGATCGAACAGATGAATTAGAGATGGAAATTGACGATTACTTGGTGAAAGTTTCAGAAGGAAGGTTAAGTACTGCTACTTCTGAGGAGATTCGAGCAATTATGAGTATTACAAGTGACCTTGAAAGAACTGCAGATATATTCATGCGGATGTCTCGCGAAATCAATAGAAAAAACAGGCATAATTTAACGTTTACCGAGGGTCAAGTGCTTAATATCAAAAAAATATTTGGACTAGTGGATGAATCACTAGTAGTGATGCATGCCAATTTGAAATCTGAATATTCTGAGGTGGAACTAGAGGGCGCGATGTCAAAGGAAACAGCTATTAATAAGCTTAAGAAAGAGTTGAGTAAGAAACATTGGAAAAGTGTGGAAGAGAATCACTATGACGTGCAAACAGGAATCGTTTATCGAGATATCATTTTCGGTTGTGAACGAATTGGTGATCATATCATCAACGTGACAGAAAGTATTGTTGGAATTGAGGAGCACGTGTCGATATCTTAATTGTCTCAGACGTAATTAATAAGGCCCGATCACATCACTGATGTGATCGGGCCTTATTGCTTTTACAGATTTTTAGACCTTAATTCAAAGATTATGCAATTACCTTATACTGAATCTCATCCATGGCTTCCAACTTATCCAGCAATCCATTGTCAGGCTCAATCTTAACTTTTCTGGAGAGTAAATTTACCTGCATGTTTTCTTCTTCATCCACGATGTCTAGTTTGAGTAAACTGCTGCCAGCATACTCTGATGTTAATTTTTTGATTTCATTGATCAACCCGTCATTGACATCTTGAAGCTTAATTCTCAAATTAAGGCCTTTTGTTTTCTCACCTCGGATTTCCGTTAGAAGATCCATGGACTTCACTTTGAGTTCCAATTCTTCCCCCTTCCAGCGGTTTTGTACTGCACATTGAAAATAGAGAAACCAGCCTGTTTCGAAGTACTCTTTGAACTTCACATAGTCATCAGAAAATAAAAAGAAGGTAAATGAATCAGTGAAATCCTCTAAAGTGATTGTGCCAAAAGGTTTACCTGTTTTGGTGACCCTATGGCCAACTGCCGATACCTGGCCAGCAATTTTTATACTTCCTTTTTTCTGAAGCTCAGACAGGTCAGCATTCAATTCTTTGATTGAGGTATTGGTGAATTGGTCTATTTCGAATTTAAACTGATCCAAAGGATGCCCAGAGATGTAAAGCCCCACTACTTCTTTTTCTATTCTTAGCTTTTCTAATTCGCTGAAGGGTTCTACGTCAGAGACTGTTGGTGTGGGTACAGATACACCTGATTCACCTCCAAACAAGGAAGCTTGAGCACTGGCTTCTTCCTGCTCCATTTTATTGGCGTATTTGATGGCCTTTTCGATCAGGCTAGGTTCGCCGTCATCCGTGATCAAATATTGTCTTCTATGGTAGACCTCGAAGCAATCAAAACCTCCAGATTGAGCTAATGCTTCTAGTGTTTTTTTATTGACTGACCTTAAGTTGATTCGAGTTACAAAGTCGAAGAAGTCTTTGAACTTTCCATTTTCTTCGCGCTCCTCTATGATGGAAATGGCAGCAGCTTCACCTGCTCCTTTGATGGCACCCATTCCGAATCGTATCTTGCCTTCGTCATTCACCTGAAAAAATACGCCAGACTCATTCACATCAGGGCCAAGCACTGGGATTTTCCTTACACGACACTCCTCCATAAAGAAGCTTACTTTTTCAATGTTGTTTTGATTGTGCGTAAGCACAGCCGCCATGTATTCGGCAGGGTAGTGGGCTTTGAGGTAAGCCGTGTGATAGGCTACTACAGAGTAACAGGTAGAGTGAGATTTGTTGAAAGCATAAGCAGCAAATGCTTCCCAGTCCTTCCAGACTTTTTGCACCATCTTTTCATCATGACCTCGCTCTAGACAGCCTTCTACAAACTTAGGTTTGAGCTGATCTAGAATGGCCTGTATTTTCTTACCCATGGCCTTACGAAGCATATCAGCTTCACCTTTGGTAAAGCCTGCCAACTTCTGGGAAAGTCTCATCACTTGCTCCTGATAGACGGTAATACCATACGTTTCCGCTAAGTATTCTTCCATTCCCTTGAGATCATAGACGATCTCCTCAGTACCCATTTTTCGGGCAATAAAGTTAGGGATGTACTCCATTGGCCCGGGACGATAGAGGGCGTTCATGGCAATCAGGTCTTCAAATCTATCTGGTTTCAGCGAACGCAAATGCTTCTGCATACCTGGAGACTCGAACTGGAAAGTGCCATTGGTTTCCCCACGCTGATAGAGTTCATAGGTTTTTTTATCGTCAAGCGGAATATCGTCAGGATTAATCTCAATACCATGACGTTTCTTCACATTGGCGCAAGCCGTCTTGATTATGGACAGGGTTTTTAGACCCAAGAAGTCCATTTTCAACATACCTGCACTTTCCACCACGCTGTTGTCGAATTGTGTGACTAAAAGATCTGAATCTTTTGCCACGCCCACAGGCACATGCATGGTGATGTCACTGGGTGTTATGATCACGCCACAGGCATGAATACCTGTATTTCTGACCGAGCCTTCCAGGACTCTGGCTTGTTGGATCACTTCTGATTTCAATCCATGACCGCTTTCCATGGACTGAAGTTCTTTTACTTCTTTGAACGCTTTTTCCAAACTGATTCCTGGTCTTTCTGGAATCAGTTTAGCAATGGAATCGGTTTCGGGGAGTGGCAGTTCCATGACTCGACCAGAATCACGAATAGAAGATTTGGCTGCCATGGTACCATAAGTAATAATTTGGGCCACTTGGGTTTGGCCGTATTTCTCAATCACATATTGGATGACTTTGTCACGACCTTCGTCGTCAAAATCGATATCAATATCAGGAAGTGATACACGATCAGGATTCAAGAAACGTTCAAAAAGTAGATCGTAGGCGATAGGGTCAACATTCGTGATACCAATACAATAAGCAACGGCTGAGCCTGCTGCTGATCCACGGCCAGGGCCTACGGACACACCCATTTCTCTTGACTTAGTTGTAAAATCTTGAACAATTAAGAAATAACCAGGATAACCTGAATTTTCAATGGTCTTTAATTCAAAATCGAGTCTTTCAGTAATTTCTTCAGTAATCTCACCATAGCGCTTTTTGGCGCCTTCGTAGGTTAGATGGCGTAAGAAGTTGTTTTCACCACGTTTGCCAGCATCTTCTTTGTCTTTTGGGTCTTTAAATTCTTCTGGTATGTCGAAAGCAGGCAGTAGTACATCTCTGGAAAGTCTATATTCCTCGACAGAGTCTATTAATACTTTTATATTCTCAATGGCTTCTGGAATATCGGCAAAGAGGGCTTTCATTTCCTCTTGCGTTTTGAAGTAGTATTGATCATTGGGTAGCGCATCGCGATAGGCTCGTCCGCGTCCAACCTCGTCATTGATGCTCTTGCCATCTTTGATGCAAAGTAATACATCATGGGCCTTGGATTCATCCCTGTCCAGATAATGCACATGGTTGGAGGCAATCATCTTAATGGCATGTTTTTTTGAAAAGCCCTGTAGTATTTCATTCAGGTGATTTTCTTCATCTAGACCATGACGGTTGAGCTCTATGTACAAATCATCACCAAACTGCTCTTTCCACCATAGTAGCGCGTTCTCTGCTTGTTCTTCGCCTTGATTGAGTGCTAGTGAAGGTATTTCACACATCAGTCCACCAGTCAGACAGATCAGGTCATCTTTATACTGAGTGATAAGTTCCTTGTCAATTCTGGGGTAGAATCCGTAAAGCCCCTCCATGTGGCCAAGTGAAGAAAGTTTGGCCAGATTGTGATAGCCTTTTTTGTTTTTGGCCATTAAAACTATTCGGGTCATTCGATCCGGATTGTCCTTGGTGAACTTGAGTGTTTTCCTTTCTTCAGAAAGGAAGAATTCCTGACCTAAAATAGGTTTGATGCCTTCTTTGATGGCGCCTTCAACAAAATGATAACCACCATACATATTACCCAAGTCTGTAAGGCCAACTGCCGGCATACCTAGCTCTTTCGCCTTAGCGATCAGTGGTTTGATTTTAGGGGTAGCTTGTAAAACAGAAAATTGAGAATGGACGTGTAAGTGGCAGAATGGCGCATCAATAGCTTTTGCTGCTTCTGTATCAATGTTTATCCCTTGGTCTTTATCCTTTACGGCAAAATTGGCTGCTGCCAAATCTGGGGCTTCATATTTTATATGCTCCTTAGCCGTATCATCTAAAGGAGAAATAACTCCTTCTGTGAGCAAGCCAAAGAAACATTTGGCTGTAGCATCTACGTCGTAGGCAGCATCGTGCGCATCATCGAAGCCAATCCCAAACAATTTGGTATGGAGTTCGGTCAGTGTGGGCCATTTGAATTTACCACCGCGACCTGGAATAGCTACAAATTCCGTAGACTCGTCCTTGGTGTCAATGGAGTCGACAGTTGCCAAGTCATTGTTTCGCTCTTTTCTAAGGTATTCTGCACCTACGATATTGAGATCGAACTCTACATTGTGGCCAATAACTGCTTTGATACTGGTGAGATCCTCAGAGAATATGCTCAGTACTTCATTTAGATCATGCCCTTCCTCTTCTGCTCTTTTGGTTGATATGCCGTGAATTTTCTGAGCGTTGAAGGGGATGGTATAACCTTCTGGCTTTACGATATAGTTTTTGTCACTTATGAGCGAGCCATCGTTCGCATGTACTTGCCAAGCCAATTGTACCAGTCTGGGCCAGTTGTCCAAGTCTTCCAATGGCGCATTGTAATTCTTAGGTAAGCCAGTGGTTTCGGTATCAAATATTAGGTACATATGTGTTAATCTATTCGCTTTGTCATTTCGAGCGGTAGCGAGAAATCTTAATAGAGCGACTGCCGATAAGGTAGATTTCTCCCTTTGGTCGAAATGACAGACAATTAAAAAAAGGATTCAGGAATCGGACTTTAAAACTAGAAATTTTGCATGGATAAACGATGCTGAAAGGAGGGAAGTTTTCCACATATTCATAGATATGAGATCCATTTCAAAAGGCTGTTACATCTAGCTGTGTCGTAACGTCTGACTTCAACTAGCAGCAAGACGTCGATTGGCTGGGTGGCGTTTCGCTCGGCCTGACAGCTAACTTGATTTACCCAGCAATGATATAATTCAAACCCTCTTTGTACCCTTTTTGATCAAGAAATGCCCGTACCTCATCTCTACGATCTCTATTTGTAATATAGCTGATAATAAAAGGCTGTGATTTAAGCTCAATGTCTTTAAAATGTACACAGGGATAGTTACCTAATTGTTTGCCCTTTTTGATGTCTATATAACCTCTGATTTCAACTCCATGATTCAACAAAAGTTGGCTTCGTTTATACCCAAGTTTACCTGCTCCCCAAATCCAGACTTTATTTTGGCTGAGGCTTAATAAGTGTCTTGCTAAATAATTGGTTTTGATTGCAAAGAAGGCTTCATTGGCGTAGCGCCTATCTGTTCTGGTGAGTCTTGAAGAGCTGTCGTACCAATCGAGGAGACGAACGGGAAGCTTTTCAATTTTATGACCCTTTTCTATCGCTCGTAGAAACCATTCGTAGTCTTCTGGGAAATCACCTTCATCTAAATAGCCTGCACTGTCGAATGTTGATTGGCGAAACATGAGGGTGGGATTGACCAATGGAAATTCAACAAAACGATTTTGATAAATATCGCCCCAAGAATTGAGCTCATTGTTCCAGTCAACAAAGTGAGAAAAGTCGTGCAGTTCTTGGTGCTCAGTTTGATAGTTGACTTGAGTGGCAGAAATGGAAATTTCTGGATTGGATTCGAGATGATGGAGTTGTCTTTCCAGTCTTTCTGGATGAGCCACGTCGTCAGCATCCATACGGGCGATGTATTTTCCGCTAGCAGCTTTTATCCCTGTGTTGGCAGCAAAAACTACACCTTGTTGATTTTCTGATAGAAGTTGGATTCGTGAATCTTGAGTAGCGAAATGAGAGGCTATTTCAAGACTATTATCAGTTGAATTATTATTGATAAGGATCAATTCGAAATCAATGAGCGTTTGTTGTAGTACACTTTGAATGGATCTAGCTAACGTTTGTTTTGCATTGAAGTAGGGAAGGATGATGGAGATAAAAGAGCGGCTCAAAATGTTTTCTAATCTAAGATGGATTGTTGTTGATGAATGAAATCGACAATATTTAGTAGAGAAATGTTTAATTTAATGTACTATCGAAATATGTGTATAATAAACCTTCCCTAGATATGTATATGGCATTCATCTTTTTTGTGTTCCTTTTACTCCTTTTTACTGCACTCTGGCGAACTACATTCGCAGAGGATAAAAAAATCAAAATTTTTGGACACCTTATAGAAACTATTGGATCTGCCTTTATAGGAATATTGATTGTTGCCTATTTTTTGAATAAGATATTACCAGTAGGAGACTGGATAATTAACTTCGGTCAAGATGAAATACTCGCTGGTGACTATACTTACGGCGTAATATGTGTGATAACTGGAGCAATTATTAAATTAATATCATCACTGGATTTAGATTAGCCTGAAAATAAAGAAACCGCCTGAGGGCGGTTTCTTTATTTAATTTCCTTTTTTTATACGTTATCAGAAGAAGCCTTTGCAGCCAAATATTCTCTGTTCAATCGTGCAATGTGCGTCACACTGATTTCCTTTGGACAAACGGCCTCACAAGCTTGTGTATTGGTACAGTTACCAAAACCTTCTTCCTCCATCTGTGCTACCATATTTTCCACTCTACTTTGACGCTCTACTTGTCCTTGTGGTAAAAGAGCCAATTGAGAGACTTTAGCTGCTGTGAAAAGCATGGCAGAAGCATTTTTACATGCCGCCACACAAGCACCACAACCAATACACTGTGCCGCATCCATAGCTTCATCAGCAATTACTTTAGGTATGGCAATTTCATTGGCATCTGGCACACCACCTGTGTTCACATTTACATAACCACCTGCTTGGATGATTCTGTCAAACGAGCTCCTGTCTACTACCAAATCCTTCTGCACAGGGAATGCGGCTGCTCTCCAAGGCTCAATCACTATAATGTCGCCGTCTTTGAACGATCTCATGTGCAATTGACAAGTGGTTACAGCATCCTTTGGTCCGTGAGGTTTGCCATTGATGTACAAAGAGCACATGCCACAGATACCTTCTCTACAGTCGTGATCGAAATGTACGGGATCTTTTCCTTCTCTTGAAAGGTCTTCATTCAATACATCCAGCATTTCAAGAAATGACATGTCTGGTGATACGTCCGAAACATTATATGATTCGAAAGCACCTTGATCTTTAGCGTTTTTCTGTCTCCAGATTTTTAATTTCAGATTCATATCAGTTCTTATTTATAGCTTCTTTGAGTCAATTTCACATTTTCGAATTCTAAAGGCTCTTTGTTGAGTTTTTCCTCCTTGCCCTCGCCCTGGTATTCCCAGGCCGCTACATAAGAGAATTCATCGTCTATCCTTAACGCCTCTCCTTCAGGAGTCTGTGATTCTTCACGAAAGTGACCGCCACATGATTCTTTTCTATTTTGAGCATCATCTATCATCAATTCACCAAGCTCGATAAAATCGGCTACTCTATTGGCTTTTTCGAGAGACATATTCATCTCTTCGTTTTCGCCCAACACCTTTACATTTTTCCAAAATTCTTCTTTCAAAGCTTTGATCTTGCCTTTGGCAATTTTCAAACCTTCTTCGTTTCTGGCCATACCACAATACTCCCACATGATGTGGCCCAGTTCTTTATGGAAATCATCAACTGTTTTCTCTCCATTGATGCTAAGGAGTTTTTCAATTCTTTCCTTTACAGCAGTTTCTGCCTTTTGAAACTCTTGATGATCAGTAGGGATTTTATCATAAGGCATGTCTGCCAAATAATCGCCAATTGTATAAGGTAATACAAAGTAGCCATCAGCCAAACCTTGCATCAATGCACTAGCACCTAATCTATTTGCACCATGATCTGAGAAGTTGGCTTCACCAGCTGCGTACAGCCCAGGAACTGTAGTCATCAGATTGTAATCTACCCAAAGACCACCCATGGTGTAGTGTACTGCTGGATAGATCATCATTGGCATCTCATAAGGGTTGTCTCCAGTGATTTGTTCGTACATGTCGAACAAGTTGCCATACTTACCTTTTACAGTCTCAATGCCGTCGCGTTTGATGGCTTCAGAGAAATCAAGAAATACAGCCAATCCAGTGTTGCCAACGCCACGACCTTCATCGCACATTTGTTTGGCATTTCTAGAAGCTACGTCTCTCGGGACCAAGTTGCCAAAGGCAGGATATTTTCTCTCCAAATAATAATCTCTGTCTTCCTCAGCTATCTTGGCAGCATCTGCTGCTTTCAAGCCTTTTACAGCCGTCTTGGGTACCCAAATTCTCCCATCGTTTCTTAGTGATTCAGACATCAATGTCAATTTGGACTGGTGATCTCCTGATACTGGAATACATGTAGGGTGGATTTGGGTGTAGCAAGGATTTCCGAAGAAGGCTCCTTTTTTATGTGCTCTCCAGGCTGCTGTTACATTTGATCCCATGGCGTTTGTAGAAAGGAAGAATACGTTGCCATAACCACCAGTGGCTAATACCACTGCATGAGCACTGTGCGATTCGATTTTACCAGTGATCAAATTTCTGGTTACAATTCCACGAGCCTGTCCATCCACTATTACCACATCCAACATCTCAGTTCTTGCATGTAGCTGAACTTTCCCAGAGGCTACTTGTCTACTCAAAGCACTGTAGGCGCCCAGAAGTAGTTGTTGTCCTGTTTGGCCTCTGGCGTAGAAAGTACGAGAAACCTGCGCGCCACCAAATGACCTATTGTCCAATAGTCCTCCATAGTCGCGAGCAAAAGGAACACCCTGCGCTACGCATTGGTCAATGATATTAACTGAAACTTCAGCTAGTCTATGGATGTTAGCCTCGCGACCTCTGTAGTCACCACCTTTGATGGTATCATAAAAAAGTCTGAAAACTGAGTCTCCATCATTTTGATAATTTTTGGCAGCATTGATACCACCTTGAGCAGCAATACTGTGTGCCCTTCTTGGGCTGTCTTGAAAGCAGAAGGACTTGACATTGTAACCGAGCTCACCAAATGAAGCAGCAGCAGCAGCTCCTGCCAGACCAGTTCCTACAACAATTACGTCATATTTCCTTTTGTTGGCTGGGTTGACCAGTTTGCTCTTGAATTTGTGTTTCGTCCACTTCTCAGCTAACGGTCCTTCAGGTATTTTTGAATCTAAAGCCATTATATATAGGTCTTAATTTTTTTAATCTATTAAAATGATATATTCAAATACATCAAGATCGGAATAATCGCGAATCCAAATGGAATTAGAATTGAATAAAGTAATCCAAGTTTGGATATGAAAGGGGTGTATTTCTTGTGGTTGAGTCCCATAGACTGAAATGCACTTGAAAAACCATGTGATAAATGAAACCCTAGAAAAATCATGCAGATTACATAAAACCCAACAATTAAAGGATTCGAAAATGTAAAATCAACAATGGCATATCCATCTAGAATTGTCAATGCACCGTAGGTTACTTCCTCTATAGTTTCGCCCTTGAATTCGTACCAGAAGCCTTTTAGATGAGCAATCAGGAATATTAATGTAATAATTCCAAGCAAAGCCATATTCTTAGACGCCCAGCTGCTTTTTGAATCCTTAGTAGGAACTTTGTAACGCACATTTCTAGCTGCTTTGTTTTTCATGGTTAGGATAATTCCATCAATCACATGAACTATGATGAAAAAGAAATTGCCATAGGAGACTACCTTTATAAAAGGATTATTAGCCATGTTGTGAGCGTAGATATTAAATGCTTCACCGTCTGTACCAAATAGAAGCTGCAAATTTCCAGCTAAATGGATAACCAGAAACAAAATTAAAAATAGCCCAGTCAGTGCCATCAAGAGTTTTTTGCCGACGCTGCCTGAAAGTGTTTGTGTAAACCAACTCATACGTATGATTGTTGAAAATTTAGATGCTAAATGATGCCCCAAATATATAGTTGGGGCGCATAGCAAGCAATGGAATGCGAAAATCAGTTTGGGTATTTAGACTAATTATAAATTAGTCGAGTAAGAATGGCGAACATGAAAAATCTTAGACCAAATAATTTCGAGATTGGTAGATGAATTACGGTAACAATGCCGTTTATCTTATATATTTAATGCCAAAGATTCTTTTGTTTCAACTTTATATGGAACAAAAAGGATAGGGAATGAGTTGAAAGAATTGTTTCAACATTGAACTTGAATATTAAACTTTTGATTTGAATGTCATACCACTGGATACTTAGAATATTAGGGTCACTATGCTTTACTCTGATATTTAGTTATGAAAGTGTCTTCGCAACCCATATCAGGGCAGGAGAAATAGTAGCTGTACGTATATCTGATTCCAATCTTACTTATAAGTTTACAGTGATAGGATATACTGATACAGGATCTACTGTGATCTTTGGAGGAGGGGATATAGATTTTGGTGATGGTACAATTCTTAACCTGACGGATAATGCCTCTGCGAGCGGTACAACTCCTTTAGAGGATGAGGTTGCTTACAATTACTTTGAAATCACACATACATTTTCGGCACCTGGAAAATACATTGTACGATATAACGAACGAAATAGAAATGCTGGTATTCAGAATATGTCCAATTCCGTGGATACCCCGTTCTACATTGAGACTAGCATTCTTATAGATCCCTTTATAGGCCTTAATGATACGCCTGTTTTTTTAGTTCCTCCTATAGATAAGGGAGCTGTAGGGGCTGCTTTTTTGCACAATCCAGGAGCTTATGATAGTGATGGAGACAGTCTTTCATATAGGATTACAGAACCCAAACAAGCATTAGATAGGGTTGTTAATAATTACCTGTCGCCAGATGACCCAGAGTTTTATGACAATTATTTAACTGGAAATGAAGATCAGAACGACATACCAACTTTTGAAATTGATGCCATATCAGGAAATGTGCTCTGGGATGCACCAGGAGCACCAGGTGAATATAATATTGCCTTTATAGTGGATGAATGGAGAAAGATAGAAGGTGAATGGTTCTTGCTTGGTTCTTTGACCAGAGATATGCAGGTGATTATCGAGGATACAGATAATGAAAGGCCTGAAATTACTCCTCCACCAGATGTTTGTGTGGAAGCTGGTAACACCGTAAACGAAATGATCACAGCCACAGACCCTGATGGGCATATGGTGAAATTGGAAGCTTTTGGTGGTCCATTTGAACAGGACGTGAACAAGGCCACGCTTACACCTGATGGCATATTTCAGGCATCACCTGCCAGTGCTACTTTTAATTGGCAGACCTCTTGTGAATTAGTGAGACGAAGACCCTACGAAGTGCAATTGAAGGCTACAGATAACCCAGAATTAGGCCCTAAACTTGTAGATTTCAAAACTTGGAACATTACAGTTGTGGCTCCGGCACCCACTGGCTTAAGTGCGGCAATTGAGCCTGGAAGAACCGTAGCGCTGAGTTGGGACTCATACTCAGGATGTGTTGGTGCCAGTCTAATGCAAATTTGGAGACGTGTAGATTCGTATGAGTTTTTAGCTGAAGATTGCAATGTTGGCCTGCCAGAATCAGCAGGTTATCAATTGATTGATACGGTAGATGTAGCTTCAACTACTTATTTGGATGACAACAATGGGGCGAGATTGGCTCCTGGGGCGAATTACTGCTATAGAATTGTGGCGATCTTCCCAGAGCCAGAAGGAGGTGAGAGTTATGCCTCAACTGAAGTCTGTGCTGAAATGGGGCTAACAGCACCAGTAATAATTGAAACGGATGTTGAAAAAACCAATGAAAGTACTGGCCAAATATTTCTCAGATGGCAGCTTCCTATAGACTTAGATCTAGATGATTATGAATACGAAATTGTCAGATTTGAAGGATTGGGAGGTCTTACTAATCCAGATACTATAGCCACAGATATTCAGAGGGTTTCAGGCGTGAATTTCTTGACCTATACTGATACTGGCTTAGATACTAAAACCAATGCTTATCATTATGTTATAAATATGATGTTGATTGGTGAAGATGATCCAATAGATTGGTCGGCACCAGCTTCATCCGTGTGGTTAGAAACCAGTTCTACTACACAAGGAATTGTTTTAAATTGGGAGGCATTGACTCCATGGTCTAATATAGTGCAAGCTATGCCGGGCGATGCAACAGACAAGTATTATCATACAATATATCGGTACGAAGGAGATGGGTTTGTGTCGGAAGATGATTTAACCCAGACTGATTTTGACTCTTTGACAAGCATTGACGCAGCTTTGACTGGATTGTACTTTGAAGATTTGAACGATGAAGACACTAATCCTTTGAATCCTAATTTGGTGTACTACTATTATGTAGAAACAAGAGGTAGTTATGGTAATGACTTAATAATTGATGATCCAATTATTAATAAATCTCAGTTTAACTCTGCGCAATTGGATGATGGGGTTGCGCCTGATTGTACACCCGTACTCAATTTTGATGCTGACTTTAACTGTGCCACATATTTAGCCAATGAAAGGTGTTCTTTTTCGAATTACTTTCGAGATTTGAACTGGACGTATGATTTTGGAGAATGTGATCCTGATGTGAAAGCTTATAGAATCTACTTTTCTGAAGATGGAACAGAAGAAGGATTTGGTGCAATAGGTGAAGACTACGTTGCTGAGGTGCAAGGGACCTCATTCACCCATACAGGATTGAGTTCATTCAAGGGTTGTTACAGAATTACAGCAGTAGATAAAGCGGGAAATGAAGGAGAGTGGGACGAAGAACAAACAGTCTGTGCAGACAATTGTCCAAACTATGTCCTACCTAATGCCTTTTCACCTGACAAGGATAGTCAGTTAAGAAATGAAACTTTCACCCCATATACTGATATATTGAACAATCAGGAAGTACAAAATTTTGACTACGCTCAGTGTCCAAGATTTGTAAGGAGAGTAGAGTTCAAAGTATTTGATAGAGCAGGTGGTATTCTTTTCGATTTTAACTCTGCCAGCTCAGGGGGTGAGGGACAAAGCGTGAATAGTATTCTCATCAATTGGGATGGGAGAACCAATTCGGGTAGAGAGTTGCCAGCAGGTGTATATTATTATGGCGCTGATGTGACATTTGACGTATTGGATGAAGAGGACAGCAAGAAGACGATTAAGGGATGGGTGCAGATAGTGAAATAGACAATTTAGTGCTTTATGATGGCGTATGTACGTTTTGTAATAGCTCTGTAAATTTTATTCTAGATCATGAGCGCCATGCCCAATTGCACTTTACCCCCTTGCAATCTGTGAAAGGTCAGGCTATTCTAAAACAATTTGACTTACCACTTGACTATACGGATAGTTTGCTGTTTTTAAATAAAGGCGCGCTGTATTCTCAGGCAAGGGCAGCGTTCAGAATAGCAGGGTTTCTTGAAATTCCCTGGAACTGGATATCTGTATTCAGATTTCTTCCACCCTTCATTACCAATTTCTTTTATAGGCTGGTAGCCAAACATAGATACAAATTGATGGGGCAGGCAGACGCCTGTATCTTGCCGTCTCCAGGAGTTAGAAATCGGTTTTTAGAATGATCCCATTTCGATTAAGTTTGCCTTCAAATTTTAATTAGAAATAAAATGAAAGCATACGTATTCCCAGGACAGGGCGCTCAGTTTACCGGAATGGGTAAAGATTTATATGAGAGTTCAAGTAAAGCCAAAACCCTTTTTGATAGTGCTAATCAAATCTTAGGATTTGATATTACCAAAATAATGTTTGAAGGTTCTGCTGATGAACTGAAGGAAACTAAAGTTACTCAACCAGCAGTTTTTCTTCATTCAGTGGTGTCTGCCTTGGTCAATGATGATTTCAAGCCTGATATGGTAGCTGGTCATTCTTTAGGTGAATTTTCGGCTTTGGTGGCCAATAGAACCCTAACTTTTGAAGATGGATTGAGGCTGGTTTCTCAACGTGCTCAGGCCATGCAAAAAGCTTGTGAGCTGAATCCTTCAACTATGGCAGCCATTCTTGGTTTAGAAGATGAAAAGGTAGAAGAGATTTGTGCCAGTATTGATGATGTGGTAGTGGCAGCAAACTATAACTGCCCTGGGCAGTTGGTGATTTCTGGATCAAATGCAGGTATTGAATTGGCCTGTGAAAAAATGAAAGAGGCTGGAGCTAAGAGAGCTTTGCCACTGCCAGTAGGAGGAGCTTTTCATTCCCCACTCATGGAGCCCGCACGAGAACAATTGGCTGCAGCTATTGAGGCAACTACTTTTTCGGATCCTATTTGCCCAGTCTATCAAAACGTAGATGCTAAAGCACACAGTAGTGTAGAGGAAATTAAGGACAACTTGATTGCTCAGTTGACAGCACCCGTAAGATGGACTCAGTCCGTTCAGCAAATGGTTGCTGATGGAGCAACAGATTTTGTAGAGTGCGGCCCAGGGAAAGTACTTCAAGGATTAGTGAAGAAAATATACAGAGAAGCAGAAGTGAGTGGTATTTAATTCAGGTATTCCTTCACCACCTCCCAATCCAGGGGAATAGAAACTTCTTCAAAGTCATCAGATATTGCAAAGTCTGATGACTTTTTTATTCTATCATTACTCATGGGGTGAGTGCTGATAAATGCTAATTTTTCTTGTAATGCTGATTGATCCTTGGCCTTCATTTTTAAGAAAAACTGAGCCAATCGTCGAGGGTTGATTTTACTATCGTAAGCCAATTTTAGAGCAAAGTCGTCAGCCTCTTCTTCATTGAGTCTATCAAAAGAAGTGGATAAAGTGATCTTACTGATTTCAGAAATTAAAACAGGATCGCCTCCTGTCATGATACTGAAAAGGGCTTCTATTCCTATTGTTTTAATGAGTTTTTCAACCACGTGTTTATTTTCAGCGTGACCTATTTCGTGCGCAAGAATTAGTGCCAACTCTTCAGCAGACGACACTTCATCAATAAGCCCACTGAAAATGTAAATATTACCATCCAACGTGGTGAAAGCATTGGCTTCAGGTTCGTTTATGATATGAAATTTGTATGCATACTGAGGCGAGTCTAAATTGGACAATAGCCGATTTGTAATAATCTGAATAGAAGAATCTAATGACTGATCATGAATAAACTCAAAATCTGTCATTAGATGTTTGGTCATAAACTCAGATAACTCAGCTTCCTTTTCTAGCGAGATTGAAAATAGGTTTTCTATCTTGTCATAATTGTAATAAGAAAATCCAGCCCATACTGCCGCAAAAATGGCAATGAGAATAGCTAGTTCTTTAAGGGCACCCCATCTCATAATTTTGGCGGAAGGTTTACATTATCTGCGTCACTATTGACATCATCTCTGATTTGATATACTTGGTGGTAGCATATTTTACCAAAGAAAAGAAAATAGTACATTTTTCCATTCCTGGCTTTTACTGCCCCTACAATGCTAAAAGCAAAGTAGGCCAGATTCAATATCACGAGCATAATGAGATAGCCATAATACATATCTGAAGTTTTCAGATTGTCAAACAGAAAAATTTGGAGTGTCCAGTACATGGCTCCCGCATTAATCAGTGTGGTGGGGATTTGACTCCAAAGCGATTGCAAACTGTGAAACCGTACGAAACGGGTATTTTTCTTTTGAACAAAATAGTATATCACAGACGCAATTAAATTGATAATAGGCAAAGGAAGGCCAGCCCCCATGGCAGCAAACATCATGAGGTAAGCCCCCATAGCGTCTTCCTTTTCCTTCTTAGTGAGCTCGTCTGGTTGTTCGAGGTCGTAATATTCCATATTTATTTCCCTGAAAATGGAGGATAGTCATCAGTCATGTATCCCATATAGAGTTGAACTCTAAGACCCCATCGCATAGTACCTACGATAAACTCATGCCAAGATTCAGGAAATTTTCCAGTAAATAATACGACCCACCATCCAAGAATCCATAGGAACATAGTAGCAATGCCTCTAAAAAGAAGTAAAATACCGTGAGGTAGTATGACATAAAAAGCACCAAAAAGTAATTTGATCAATTGGGTCGAGCGACTTAATGTCTCTGGATAGGGAATTTCTAAGGTAAAGGCAGGATCTTCGCTTTCTAACCCAAAAGCAGGGTAACCATCAGCCAAATTGTAAATTCTTAAATTAACTCTAGTCGACCATTTCATTAACTTGATTTGATACTCAAAAAAACTCTCCGGGTAGCTGCCAGTAAACATGATGATAATCCAAGAAATGAAAGACAAAATAGAGCCCCATAAGCCTAAAAACATAAGGATAAAGGCATGTGGCAATACTATATAGAAGTAGCCGAAAATAGATCTTAGGAGCAATTCCCCTCTGGAATATGACTCTTGATGTGTTACGTTAAATGTCATAGTAGTTTATTGTTTGGTTGTAAAACAGAATTCACAATATACTTTGAAATTCTGTTTGTACCAATTACAATCATTAAAGACCCCACTTTTAGATTAATCTATCGTAGCCACACACTTCAATTCAATGGCAATTGGTGTGGGGAGGCAGTTGATCTCCACAGTAGTTCTGCATGGTTGATTGTCCTTGAAGTATTCTGCATAGATTTCATTATAAATTTTGAAATCGTCTTTCATATTCGTAAGAAAAACGGTCACGTCTATCAACTGATCCCATGATGAACCAGAGGCTTCTAGAATTAGTTTTATGTTTTTGAAAACAGAATGGCATTGATCTGCAATGTTGTAGGATATTATTTCGCCGTTTTGATTCAGTTCTACACCAGGTATTTTTTTGGTGCCTTTTTCCCTTGGGCCTACTCCTGATAAGTAAAGTATATTCCCAACCTTTCTGGCATGAGGGTAAAGCCCAACTGGCTCGGGAGCTTCATTTGAGTTTTTTATGGATTCATTATTCATTTCTGGGATGTATTTATGCGTTCATCAAACTTTCTATTTCTTCGGCATGAATAGGAATGTTCTTCATCAAATTGATGTGTCCATTTTTGGTGATGGCGACATTGTCTTCTAGTCGTATGCCAATATTTTCTTCTGGGATATAAATGCCTGGTTCTACTGTAAAGACCATGCCTGCTTCAAATTTTTTGTAAAGGCTAGCTACATCGTGCACATTAAGACCCAGATGGTGAGAGGTACCATGCATAAAGTATTTTTTATATGCTGGCCAATTGGGATCTTGCTTGTCAATGTCCATTTTGCTGATTAGTCCAAGAGCCAGCAGTTCCCTTTCCATTATTTCACCTACTGCTTTGTGGTACTCGGGTATGGTATTGCCTGGTGTTAGCAATTCTGTAGCTTCATTTTTCACTCTTAGGACGGCATCATAGATTTGTCTTTGTCTTTTTGTAAATCGACCATTTGCAGGAATCACTCGTGTCATGTCTGCATTATAGTTGGCATATTCAGCACCTATATCAAACAAGATAATGTCTCCGTCCTTACATTGTTGACTATTTTCTATATAGTGTAGCACGCATGAATTGCCTCCAGAAGCCACTATAGGGTCGTAGGCAAATCGAGTGGCTCGATTTCGTAAAAACTCATAGGAGAATTCAGCTTCTAGTTCATATTCCCAAACACCAGGCTTGGTGAATTCAAGTATTCTTCTGAATCCAATTTCTGTAATATCACAGGCATGTTGGATGAGCTCTATTTCACGTTGTTCTTTTATACACCTAAGATCATAAATCAAAGGAGCAATCCGTTGATATTCGTGTAGGGGGTAGTGTTTTTGACACCACTTGACAAATCGATCTGACCTAGTCTCTACACTAGACCCATTTCTAATATGCTCGTTTGAATCTAGGTAAATATGTTCTGTCTCGGCCAATACAGTGTTGAGTACAGATTCAAATTCATCGAGCCATTTCACAGTACTTACACCTGACGTGTTCTCGGCTTCTTCTTTAGTGTACTTATGACCTTCCCATACAGCTATTTCCTCATTGGTCTCTCTGAGAAACAAGATTTCTCTAAATCTCTCATCAGGAAAATCAGGTGCCAGAAGTAGGATAGACTCTTCTTGATCTATGCCAGATAGATAGAAAATATTCGCGTCTTGTTTGAACGGCAGGGTGCCATCAGCAGATGTAGGCATGATATCACTTGAGTTGAAAATAGCCACAGAGTTAGTCTTAAGCTTCTTGCAAAATTTCGCTCGATTAGAAATGAACAACTCCTGCTCAATAGGTAAATACTTCATGGTGATATGGTTTAATAATCAAACAGGTAGCCCTATTTGCTGTGGTAAATCTAGCGCTTCTTTCGAACGATTACTGACACAGAAAACATTTTTTCTATTACTTGTCCAAATCCAATTGCTTCATTCGTCATCTTATCAAAACAGCAAATAAATGAAAAGATTAGAGAAAAAATATCTGGTCAAGACAAATGAAAAGCTATTTTATGAAGCCTTGACAAATCAAGCAAATGTAAGTCAGTGGTCTGGAGCATCAGCCATAATGCATGAGGAGGCCGGGACAGCGTTTTCTTTATGGGGGGGAAGCATAGTTGGAATCAACACAAAAGTTGCTCGGAACCAACTGGTGCAACAATGGAAAGAAAAAAATTGGGCAAACTACTCTAAGGTTTCATTTGAATGGAAAGCTGGAGAAGAAGGTCTAGAGGTGTACCTCATACATACGGATATTCCGGATGGCTCCTTCCAAAATATTAAGAGAGGGTGGGACGAACATTATATGAATCCCTTGATTACTTGGTTAGAATCTAATAATTTATAAACTAAAACATAAGACAGATGAAAGAGTATCTTTTTTTATTCAGAGGTGGTGATGCCGCCAGAACAGATCAGACACCAGAGGAAATGCAAGCACACATGGCTAAATGGGGTGCCTGGATGCAAGGCTTGGCTCAAGACAACAAGTTGGTTGGTGGATTGCCACTTGATAAAGGAGGTAAGGTTGTTCGAAATGCCGGTGCGGTGATTACTGATGGTCCATTTGCAGAAGGAAAAGAAGTAGTGGGCGGTTATTTGATCGTGAAATCAAACACCCTGGATGGCGCAGTAGAAATTTCTAAGCAATGCCCAATTTTTGAGCATAACGGATTTGTGGAAGTCCGCGAGCTGCTACCAATGGATCTTTAAAAAAATAGAATATATATTAGAAGGAGAGTAAAATAAATGACTCTCCTTTTTTGCTATTAATGGCTTTCTAAAGAAACTTTAAATGTCAGGTAAAGGCAATACTCAGCAAATTGTAGATCACTTATTTAGAAATGAATATGGTAAGATTGTATCCTTGCTGGTAAGTAAATATGGGGCTAATCATCTAACATTAACTGAAGATGTAGTGCAAGAGGCCATGTACAAGGCTATGCAAACCTGGCCTTATGGAGAGGTTCCTGCCAATCCTGCTGGTTGGATTTATCGCGTGTCCAACAATCAAATGATTGATCAGTTGCGACGATTATCAAAACAAGATTACACTGAGGAAAGCCATTTGGATTTGCACCAAGCATCTTTTGAGACAGATATTAATCCAGATGACGTACTCAAGGATGAACTGCTGAAAATGCTGTTTGCATGTTGTCATCCTGAACTGCATATTGAATTTCAAATCATCTTAGCACTAAAAGTACTTTGTGGGTTGGGTGTGAAGGAAATTGCCGCCTGTTTACTCAAGTCGGAAGCTGCCGTTGCCAAAAGCTATACCCGCTCAAGACAAAAGCTTATTGAAGTGAATGCTAGCTTTGATTTGCCACCTGCCGGCGAGCTGAAGAATAGACTTTCAGTGGTATTAAAAGTGATTTATCTCCTGTTTAATGAAGGTTATAAACCAAGTCAGGGTAAAAAAATATTAAATGTGGATTTGTGCATAGAAGCCCTTCGGCTAAACAAATTATTGCTTGATGCTGAGATTGGAAACTTGCCTGAAACCAATGCACTAGAGGCATTGATGTACTTTCATTTGGCCAGATCAGAATCACGAATGAGTGAAGGAGGGTTTATCATTTCATTAGAAGATCAAGATCGCTCCACCTGGGATCAGGAAATGATTCAGACAGGGCACTATTTTTTGAACAGGGCGGTTCAGGAGCCTGTCTATTCTGAGTATCATATTCAAGCAGTAATATCTTCTTTACACTGCGCGGCCAAGTCTTTTGAGGCTACCAACTGGAATGAAATTTTGGCGTTATACGATGCCATGGTGTTGCGCTATCCTTCAGCTGTGGCTCAGCTCAATCGTTTGGTGCCTTTGGCGCAGGTCAAAGGGTGGGAGTCTGCCCTTGTTGAGTTAACTAAAATTGAAGAAACGGGATTTTTGTCCAACTATTATCTGCTCTATTTAGTGAAAGGTCACCTACTTGAGAAAGGAAAGAAAATCAAACCTGCAGTAAAGGCTTATAAAGAAGGGCTAGAACTCATCGAAAATGAGCTGGAAAAAAAATACATTGCAATGAAGATCCAAAGACTCTCAAAAGTATAAGTATTCATTTCTACCATTCCATATATCCGACACTCAAAATGTATAACTTTGCGCCTTCGAATGGAGTAATATGATGGATTACGAGTTGTGGGAGTTGCCCAATGGAATTAGGGTGGTTCATAGACAAGTTTCAAATACAAAAATAGCCCACTGTGCCTTGATGCTGGATATCGGAAGCAGGGACGAAGGGCCGCACCAGCAAGGAATCGCTCACTTTTGGGAGCACATGGCTTTCAAAGGCACCCAGCGCAGAAAGGCGTTTCATATCATCAATAGATTAGAATCTTTGGGCGGAGAACTAAATGCCTATACAACTAAAGAGAAGATTTGCTTCTATGCCGCAGTTTTAGATAATCATTTGGACAAAGCGGTAGAGTTGCTTACAGATATTACTTTCAATTCTGTATTTCCAGATGCTCAAATCAACAAAGAGCGACAGGTGATTCTAGAGGAGATGTCTATGTATGCAGACAGTCCAGAAGATGCCATTCAAGATCAGTTGGATTGTTTGGTCTTTAAAGACCATCAGTTGGGTAATAACATTCTAGGAACTCAAGAGAGTGTAAAGTCATTTCACCAAACAGACTTTCTTGATTTTGTAAGTGAAAATCTTGATACTGAACGAATGGTATTCTCTTCAGTAGGAAATTATTCCTTAAAAAAGCTAAAAAAAATTGTTGAGAAAAACCTCCTGCAGTTCGAACGAATTTCATGTGAAAGGGAACGCAAGTTAGTGAATGGTTATGCCCCTCAGCTTGACAGTAAAAAGAAGGATATTACGCAAGCTCATGTTGGTATTGGATGCCGGGCTTTTAATATTTATTCAGATCAAAAAGTGCCTTTCTTTGTCTTAAATAATATTTTGGGAGGCAACGCCATGAATTCGAGGCTCAATCTGAGTCTTCGGGAAAACCATGGCATGGTGTACAATATAGAGTCTAATTTTCAAGCCTTTACAGATACGGGCTTGTTCTCTATTTTTTATGCCACAGAACCTACCAATTTAGAAAAGTCCTTGCTGCTTGTCCAGAAAGAAATAATAAAGCTGATGGAGGTGGAACTTGGCTCCAAGCAACTTCAAACTGCAAAAAATCAAATCAAGGGTCAGCTGGCTATGTCAGAAGAAAATAATCAAAACTTTATGCTCATGATGGCCAAAAGTATTTTGGATCATGGTAAGATTGAAGGATTAGATGTTGTGTTTGATAAGGTAGATCGTGTCACCAGATCACAGCTTAGAAGACTTGCCAATGAGTGTTTGAATTTTGATCAAATGAGCATATTGAAATATTTGCCATTATAGTACAGAGACCGTTTGTATTGCTCTCATAAATCTTTAAATTTCAATAATAAATTGAAAGAAAGATTTATGCAATATTGGCTAATCAAATCTGAACCTAATACCTATTCTTGGGATGACTTTGTGGAATTAGGAAGAGACCATTGGGATGGTGTCCGAAACTATGCCGCCCGTATGCACATGATGAATATGAAAGTGGATGATTTGGCGCTATTTTATCACAGTGTTAATGAAAAATGTGTAGTAGGCGTAGCCAAGATAGTGAAAGAACATTATCCAGACCCTACTACTGATGACGAGAGGTGGGTGGTGGTAGATCTAGTCCCAGAGTTCAAACTGGATGATGTGGTTACCCTTGAACAAATCAAAAATGATGGACGCTTATCTGAAATGGTGCTAGTGAATAACTCGAGACTTTCTGTTCAACCAGTAAAAAAGGAAGAATTCGATATTGTCTTAGCTTTAGGACAGAAATGAACCAAATAAAGTAAGGGTATTTTGCTCTTGAATCCTTTTTTAGATAAGATTGAAAAAATGAGAAAAACGACTTACATATTAATTCTATTAGTAATTGGCGTTCATAATTTGTCTCTGGGACAAAAAAAGAAAAAGAATGTCGAAATTGATACTGTTGAACAAGAATCTTTCATTGTTCAACCCAATAGGATTGAATTTGAAGTTGGAAATAGAGACGAGGATTTCGTTATTATTTCGGCAAAAGAACGAGGGCTACTTGTCGTAAAACAGACTAGAAATAGAACGGAATCAGGATTTATCTGGGAGTTGTATTTGGTAGATAGCCTCTTGAATATAGTTTGGAATAAAGCACTATCCATAAACTATGGATCCATTTTTTTAGGTTATGACTACAGTGACGAAGGTTTTTTTCTGCTTTATGGCAAGTCAGAATATAAACTTGACGATATGACCGTCTTCCAAATAGATTTGTCTGGTGAAGAGATTTATTCTCACGCTGTCCAACTTGCCTTGCAGCTTGAGTTGAGTCACTTTGAGGTGGTATCAAATACACTCATATTTGGTGGTTTTTCAAATTTGCGTCCTGTAGTAACCACTATTGACCTTGATGATCCCAAACCTAAAGTCATGCCAGGAATTTATAATAACAATAGCAGTATCATTGATGTACGAACAGATAAGAAAACTAACAATTTCACAATCGTTCTCAGCGAACGTACCCCTCAAAAACAAACAACCATATCGCTAAAGACCTTTACTGAGAAAGGTGAATTGGTGCATACTGAAACAATAGAGGCAGAATATGAAAAGAGTTTGTTGGATGGGGTGTCAACCAGTTTCGACAATGGTACACAATACGTGGCCGGAACTTTTTCAAAAAGAAAGTCAGAATACTCCAGAGGGTTGTACTTGGCTAAATTAAATCTAGGTAAGCAAGAGTTTATCAAATACCATGATTATGCCGACTTGGAAAATTTCTTTTCCTATATGAGGGCCAAGCGTGAAGAAAGAGTCAAGGAAAAAATCGAACGTAAAAAAGTAAAAGGTCAGAAGGCTAAGTTCAACTATCGTTTGCTTATTCATGATATCGTAGAAAGAGAAAATGAATACATTCTGATTGGTGAAGCCTATTATCCCAAGTATTCGAATTATGGAGGTGGTAATTTGTATGGTTCCAGCAACTATGGAGGCAATAGTGGCTTTTCCAACCCCAATTTTATAGGATATAAATACACTCATGCCGTGGTGGTCGGTTACAGCAAAAAGGGAGACTTATTATGGGACAACAGCTTTGAGATCAATGACTTATTGAGCTATTCCCTAAAGGATAACGTTCAGATAAGTGTAGAAGACAATCGTATTGTATTATTGTATGTATATGAAAATGTAATTAGATCCAAGATTATTCAAAACGACGAAATATTAGAAGGGAAGAGTTTTGATCCAGTTGAGCTTCATTTTAAATCTGATGAAGTCAAAGATAATGACAAGGAGATGGAAGGGTTGGAAAAATGGTTTGATGGTAGCTTTTACACCTTTGGTATTCAGCATATCAAGAATCTGAAAGACAAAGACGTGAAGTTGAACCGTCGAGTATTTTATATAAACAAGGTTCAATATCAATAATCTGAAATCTTCTCTTCAAAATTCTTTTATATGTGAATGGCTAGTTTCTATATTTGCATAATCAAAGACACATGCAAAAGAGACTCCTTCTTAATAGCCATCACCTCAGCATCACCATCTCTCGTCTTTGTTATCAATTAATTGAAAATCACAATAAGTTTGAAAACACTGTTTTGCTTGGCTTACAGCCCAAAGGTATTTATGTAGCTGAGCGTATTAAGGCTAAACTGGAGGAAGTTGTGAAAAAGACTATTCCGCTCGGTTATCTAGACATCACCTTTCACAGAGATGATTTTAGAAGGCGCGATGAACTGCTCGCCCCAAGCGAAACTAAGGTTCCTTTTATTATAGAAGACAAAAATGTAGTCTTGATCGACGATGTGTTGTACACAGGTAGATCGGTAAAGTCTGCCATGGATGCCATGGGTGCTTTTGGTCGTCCCGCTAAAGTGGAATTTTTGACTTTGATTGATCGGGCATATAGCAGAGATATACCTGTGGAGGCCAATTACATTGGCAAACAGGTCAATACTGTGCTGTCACAAAAAGTTCTTGTGGAGCTTACCGAGCAAGGCAAGAAAGAAGATAAAATTTGGTTGATAGATAATTCTAAAAAATGAGTCAGTTGAGTAGCAAACATTTATTGGGTATCAAGGATTTAACACCAGATGATATTCAGTTGATTTTTGAAACTGCTGATAATTTTAAAGATGTCATCAATAGGCCAATTAAAAAGGTTCCTTCACTTCGAGATATCACCATTGCCAATGTTTTTTTTGAAAACTCAACCAGAACTAAACTCTCTTTTGAGTTAGCCGAAAAGCGACTTTCTGCTGACGTAATAAATTTCTCTTCATCAGGAAGTTCTGTGAAGAAAGGGGAGACGTTATTGGATACAGTTAATAATATTTTGGCCATGAAAGTGGACATGATTGTTATGAGACATTCATCTCCTGGAGCTCCACATTTTCTTTCCAAACACATAGATGCCAATATTGTGAATGCAGGTGATGGCACACACGAGCATCCCACGCAAGCCCTGTTAGATGCTTTTTCTATGAGGGAGAAACTTGGCGATTTAGTGGGTAAAAAGATTGCCATTATTGGGGATATTATTCATTCGAGAGTGGCATTGTCCAATGTGTTTGCTTTGCAAAAAATGGGAGCAGAGGTAATGATTTGCGGGCCAGCCACCTTGGTACCAAAGTACATTACTTCATTAGGAGTTAAAGTGGTGACAGATGTATTTGAGGCATTGCAATGGTGTGATGTTGCCAATATACTGCGGATTCAGCTAGAAAGGCAGCATATCAAATACTTCCCCTCACTTCGTGAATACGCTTTGTATTTTGGTGTAAATAAAGCGTTGCTTGACCGACTAGATAAGGAAATAGTGATTATGCATCCAGGGCCTATCAACAGGGGAGTGGAAATCACGAGTGATGTAGCAGACTCTCAGCATTCAATCATTTTGAATCAGGTAGAAAATGGCGTGGCGATTCGAATGGCAGTTTTATATCTCCTCGCTGGCGCCAGGTCATAAAAAAAGTTCCGATATAATCAGAACTTTTTAGGTTTTGCAAAGCTCAATTTTTATTATTCTTCTAGTTTACTCAGTCCGTTTCTAATCAGGAATTCTCCGTAAAGCATTTTGAAATCTTCAACATCTGGAGCTTGCTCCATAATAGCCTCATACTGAGTTAGTGCATCCAGTATGAGGTTGTTATCTTCAAAATATGAAGCCAAAACCAATTTTCCTAGTGGGGTCTCTCCTGAAATTTCCGCTTTCAGCTGTGCGAGTGAAGTGTTGATTTCAGTTGCTTTCTCTTCTGATAATCGCTCAATACCATAATCAGGAGAGAAGAGGTCTGGGTTATCCTTAACCTTAATATTGAGTATGATAAGTTCTTCAGAAGCCAAATTTTCATCATCCAGATTGATTTGCATGTAAGGCTTTGTCGTTTCAGCTGAAATTAATTCTTCATCAAATATATTCCTTACAGTAATAACATAGTACGCATTTTCTCCAACAGTATTCCATCTAATGACAGCTGCTGGATTAAGAATATTCACAGATGATGGAAGCATGGCAGATATAGCCGTCCCACTTGCTCTTTCTACGGCTCCAGTTGCTTTCATATTCCTTCTGTAATTCGAATTGTCCCCGTCATCATTAATTTTTGAAAGCACGTAATTCGCATATTTGCTGGCCACAGAAGATTTTGAATTTGCAAGCTGAGTTTCAATGTCACTTATTTTTGTTACTCCAGGAGCCCTCAGTTCTATGGTTTTCCCCGTTCTATGCATCAATCCAATATATGCACCTTTCGAAGCTATGATTTGGTCACCTTGCATTAAAGTGATGCCTGGTCTTAGGTGTACTTTTTTTCCATCAGCTTTTTCTACCTGATTTGCACCTTTGCTGGCTAAAACGCGAAACACGAAATTTCTGCTATTTTGTGCATAGCCAAAAAGGCATGTAGTGAAGAGTAGAACGGTGATAATAAATCTCATATAATTCTTAATTAACTCCATAGTAAGTTAAAGTTAGTGTTATTGCATTTTGCAATGCACTTATTTATAAAGTAATTCTGCGGTTAAATAAAAAAGGTCATGCCTTATTAGCATGACCCTTCTATCTTAAGAACTTTGGACGTTTATTTTAATCCGTTTTTCGCTAAGAAATCGTTATAAATTGTTTTGAAATCTTCTACATCTGGAGAAGCAATCAAAGCTTTTTCGTATTGAGTCATAGCATCCAAGATAAGATCGTTTTCCTCATAAAAAGAGGCGAAAATTAAATTGTTCAATGGGCTATCCTCAGCGATTTCTGATTTCAAAGCCAGAAGATTTTCATTAATAGACGCTGCGTCGTCGGCAGACATTCTTTTGATGCCATAATCGCCTGACTTCAATTCGTCGTTGTCTTTGACCTGCACATTAAGAATGACCAATCTTTCGTTAGCCAGATTATCATCTTCAAAGTTGATGTTTAAGCTAGTGTCAGTAGTTTCCGCACTATATATTTCTTCATCAAAAATATTTTTAATACTGACAACATAAGACGCGTCTTCGACCTCTGAAGCACCTTCCCATCTGATGATGGCCTCAGGATTTAGAATATCAACAGAACTTGGTAGCAAGACCTTTAGCGAAGCGCTAGCTGTTGCTCGTTCTACAGCTCCAGTTGCTTTCATATTGCGTCGGTAGTTTGAACTTTCTCCTTCGCCCTGCATTTTGTTCATTACGAACTGAGCATATTTGTTAGCTACACTTGATTGGCTTTTTGCCAATTTGGTTTCTAAGTCAGTTATTTTTGTAACACCAGGATTTCTTACCTCAATCGTTCTTCCCGATTTGTGCATTAATCCAATGTACGCACCAGATGCAGCGATCAATTCGTCGCCTGACATCAAAGTGGCTCCCGTTTTTAAGGGAATAGTTTCGCCTGATTGCCCTTTTTTTACCTGATTGGCTCCTTTGCTTGCCAATACTCTAAAAACAAAACTTTGTCCGTAGCTGGTATTGACTAGAAAGAATATCAGAAGAGTAGAAGTTATGAATAATTTAGTTCTCATGATATATATAGATTTATAGATTACAAATTTACAATTTCTTTAATTCACGGAGTTCCTTTCTACCCTCTTTTGTAAAGAGATTGACAAAAACTCCAAAGAAGACCTCTAATGCGTCCCCTACAATAAGTACTGCAACAATAGCTAACGTTACATCAACTTTCACATTGAATTTGATAAATACTATGAGGCTTAAAGTAAATAGTGCTGCAGCCTCAATTAGCTGTGTAAGTTTCGTTAGCCCATCGTACCACTTAGGGACTACTTTGTAGACCACCGTAAACAGTACAATGTTGAGATAGAGCAAAATAAGTGCCAAACCGTATGAAAAGGTATCCCCCAGAGAGTTTATATAGTCTTCTGCCATGATCATAGAAAAAGCATTGGCATGAACCACACCTCCAAACATGTCTGCATGGGTCTTGCCTACATAATTTTTATTCAGTGGAGTGAAATACTTATCGTCCAAGGCTTTTCGATCACCTAATTCACTTCCCAGATAACAAAAAATGACCGCTTTGTCCTTTATTAATTCAGGAGCAAATTCCATATTCAATACTTGATACCAGTCCAGTGCAAAATAGCTGATCGGGTATTCAGTATCACCATAGTCAAAAATATTTCCGCGATAGTTGATGTCTTCTACTTCATTGCCTCTGGCTAAGAATTTTTCTACTTTTTCAGGATCCATATATTGAGCCATCTTAACAGAAAAAGCTAACTCTTCTTCTCCGTTGACATATTCTCTGACCGCAAATTGCCTACACATTTTAAGGTCATCCTGATCTGCGGCCCCTGAAATAAAGTTCGTGAATGCAGTTTCTCCATAATTGAAGTACGGGGGATAAGAAACTTCCAAAGTGTCAAACTCACCATCATCATCCCTATCCACGAGTTTGCTATACATCACAAGGTTTTCTACTCTGGAGAATGCCTCTGAGAGCTTTAAGTCTCCGAGTGTATCTTCTTTCGGGTATCTGAATCTCATGTCCATACCAATTACTCTTGGTTCTGAAGAATTGATAATATTGACTAAGTCAGCTATGCCAGCTCGTGGTAAATTTCCGACATTCACAAGAATCAAATTCTCTTCTGCTATTGGGTCAGCTCTCAGCCGTGAAAATACAATGTCAGTACTTTCCATGTCTTCAAAGACTGCACCAACTGGGTCAAAGACATCAAATATATTGAAGGCAGTTACTCGGGTGACAAGGAAGGCTAATACTAGGATAAAAAACAATCCGTAAATGGTCTCTAACCAGAATTTATTAAACATGTCAGTTTGTTAAGATTAGTAAATGTTCACTTTATTAATAACCTGGAACAATTGTTAACCTTTCTCTCAATTCGAAATTAAAGCTAACTCTATCTTGGATTAATTCAATTATTAATCGACCAATCACTCCAAATTATCTATAAACATAGGAAATCCAACCATAAGAAGTATTCCGAATCTTAATTTTTTGATATTTCTAAAACTCATGTCAATTCATTGCTATCTTTAAATTTTTACTCTGTACTATAGAATGAAAAGATTTGACCTTGATTATTATATAACTGGCCTAAAGAGCCAAAATAATGTTGTCTTAGCCCAAGCCATCACACTTGTAGAGAGTAAACGCAAAACAGATCAGGAAATAGCTGATCAATTGCTCAATGAAATAGTTAAGGGAAGTCAACCATCCATTCGAATTGGAATTACTGGAACACCAGGTGTGGGAAAGTCGAGCTTCATTGAAGGTTTTGGTTCCTACTTGATTGATCAGGGAAAAAAAGTAGCAGTGCTCGCTATTGATCCCAGCAGCCAAAAAACTGGAGGGAGTATTTTGGGAGACAAAACCAGAATGGAAACTTTGAGTAGAAACCCTCAAGCTTATATTCGACCATCTGCATCAGGCAACACCCTTGGAGGTGTTAACAATCGGACTAGAGAAGCAGTGCTGCTATGCGAAGCTGCTGGCTATGATGCTATCATCGTGGAAACAGTGGGTGTTGGGCAATCAGAAACGTTGGTAAACAACATGGTGGATTTTTTCCTACTGATGATTCAACCTGGCTCAGGAGACGATTTGCAGGGCATTAAAAAAGGAATCATGGAGATGGCACATGGTATTGTGATCAACAAAGCTGATGGAGATCAAGCCAAATTAGCCAAGCAGTCCAAAAAAGACTTGTTGAGCGCGCTACATTTATTTGCGCCAAGTGAAACAGGATGGTCTACTCAAGTAGAACTTTGTTCAGCCTTGGAAAAGACTGGTTTTGATCTTGTTTGGCAAATGGTACAATCCTTTCAAAGTGCCATGAGATCCAATAGCCTTTTTGAAAAAAATAGGAGTAGCCAAAATGTGTCCTGGTTTGAGGACCGAGCGAATTTTGGAATCTTGCAGGAATTAGTTGATCAACCCAAGTTGAGTGCACTCCAACAAGAACTTGTATTAAAGGTTAGACAAAATGAGATATCAGTTTCAAAAGCCACTGAGGAAATGCTCAGTGCTGTCAAAGAGCTATTGACTTAGTCATCGTCAAATCGGCAAACTCAAAAACTGATTTCACATGCTCTCCAGATTTTAGTTGGTACTCGTAGGTATGAATCATAATTTCATTTACATCAATGGAAAGGGGCTGTTGGAAAATGGGGCCATCAAACGTAAAGGAGTGAAATTCACCATTTTCACCACATGGGTCTACCTCTGAGCTAAAGGTTTCTAACATGGCTTTTGAATATTCTTTCCCACAAATGGATTCAGCAAAGAGTGATTGCTTGGCACAACAGATTAATGTTTTAAACTTTTTATCTAGAAAGAACTGGGCAAGTGTTTTGGTTTTTTGTTTCCAAAGGGGATATACACCCATCAAGCCATTGTTGCTAAGCATCTGATCTCTATACGCTTTGAGGTCTTCCAAAAAGATGTCACCAAACCCGATATGGTTAATCCCTTTTGATTTTAGGTTTGAATAATAGCTATTTAATGCTTTTTCATAATTTGTATTGGTAGCATAAGGTGCAATAGAAATGAAATAGATAGGGAGTCCAATAGATTCTGCCTGTGCTCGAATCAAATCCTGACTAATGCCATGCATAGAAACTCGTTCGGTTTCGCTGGAAATGGCAGTGTGCAGTTCAACTATTTCATATTGATTGTCATTCATTAAATGATGAAGCATCATGCTGGAATCTTTGCCGCCACTCCAGCTGATGGCTAATGGAATTTTTGTCATTTTCTATTGATATAATCTACTGAAAATAGGCCTTCATTTAAACTGATTTTTGTCACGCTGCCGTAATCAATTTTGAGTGTAAAGGTATCTTTTAATGATAGGTTGAGTATATGAGACAGAATAGCTCGAATAGGCCCTGCATGAGTGATAATGCCTGTTGATGGTCTGTTTTGAGAAATGATTCCTTTGAAAATTTCAACCACTCTTGCTTTCAACTGCTCATAAGACTCGCCTTTTGGTGGCGCTTGATTTACATAGTTCTCCATCCATTCATTGAGAGCTGTTTGAGGCAAGTCCTTCCATTTTTTCATTTCCCAATCTCCAAAATTGAGTTCCATGAGTCTGGATTCCGTCTGTACAGTCACTTCGAATAAATCTGCCAAACTCGAGCATCGCTTTAGTGGGCTTGAAAAAATATAGTCCAATGGCTTTTTTATTAGCTGATGTACAGATTGGGCTTCTTGCTCGAAATGAGGAGTTAACTCAATATCACTTTGACCATAACAAATTCCTTGAGCTATTTTGGGAGTGGTGTGTCTGATTAAATAAATTTCCATAATAGTAAAACCATGAGGTATAAGATAATTTCGGAAACTTGTTGAACAGCTCCCAAACAGTCACCTGTGTAGCCACCTATCCATTTTTTGAAATAGCTGGACAAATACAATTTAACCAAAATAAGTACAGGAATGGCTGTCAGGAAATATAGATTTTGGAAATAGACAAGAGGAAGAAATCCAATACTAATGGCCATCATAAAGCTTCCAAAGTTCATTTGTCTGGCTACGGGTTTGGCCTTGGAGTCTTCATTGTCTCTGGCATATTGGTCAGTGAATATCATAAAGACTGAATTGGCTCTACTGATGGAGTGTGCAGCTAACATGATCACAGCCGTGGTAAGCCCATCTTTTGTATTCGAAATTTCCCAAAGCAATATGAATTTGAATAATATCATCATGGTCATGCCCAAAGCGCCATAGGCTCCTATGGCAGAATCTTTCATGATTTTAAGAATTTTTTCTTTGGTCCAGCCACCACCAAACCCGTCACACACATCTGCAAAACCGTCTTCGTGAAATGCGCCTGTCAATAGTATGCTTGCTGTCATAGATAGCACAACAGCAATACTAACAGGTAGCATTTGATAGGCTCCAAAAAACACGGCACCTGCAAATCCACCAACCACCCAGCCGATTAATGGAAAATACTTAGTTGCTTTGTTGAGCATGTCAGCTGAATGATCAACCCATCTGGGGCATGGAATGCGTGTATAAAACATGATGGCAGTGAGAAATATTGACCACTCTTTTCTTATCATCTAATCTTTGTTTGAGACTCCAGCATCATCAAAACTCGCCATTTTATTTATAAAGTCAACACTCGACTGAATCAGGGGATAGGCCAGGGCACATCCTGTCCCTTCACCCAATCTTAAATTCATTTGAACGATGGATTTTACTTGGAGAAATTCGAGCATCTTTTTATGCCCTGATTCGTCAGATTGATGGCAGAACAGGGTATAGTGTTCTATGTTCGAATTTATCGAATGAGCGCACAGATAAGCAGAGGTGCTAATAAAACCATCTACTAAAACAATCATTTGATTGGCTGCTGCCTGAAGCATGGCTCCAGTCATCATGGCTATCTCAAATCCACCAACAGCCAGTAAGAGTTCTGAAATACTCGAAATTGAGGAGTGCTTTTGTTGAACCTTCTCAAGTATCTCGATTTTCTTATACCACCCAGCATCGTCAACCCCTGTGCCACGTCCAACACAATCCTTGATTGGAAGCTTGCAAATATGGCTCATGATCAAACTGGCGGCGGAGGAGTTGCCAATGCCCATTTCACCAAAGCCTATAACGTTTGATCCCTTGGCATGAATGTTATTGACTATTTCACATCCTTTTTGAATTGCTTGTGTTAGCTGATTCTCAGATATGGCCGTCTGTGTGAGTGAATTCTCAGTACCCATTCCAATTTTGGCATTGATTAGATGGGGATGGTTTTCGAAGTCAAAATTCACACCTGCATCTACGATTTTCAGATCAATACCATGTTGCTCACTAAAGATATTGATGGCGGCCTCACCAGACAAAAAGTTGAGTACCATCTGATGGGTGACTTCTTGCGGGAAGGCACTCACACCTTCTTTGGCCAAGCCGTGATCGCCTGCGAATACCACAATAGATGGTTTTTTCAACTCAGGAGCAAGTGTCTGTTGGATTAGACAGATTTGGCGGGCGACGGACTCTAACTGGCCTAGCGCACCAATGGGTTTGGTTTTGAAATCAATCTTATGATTGATTGCTGAGATAAGTTTTGAACTTGGCTTCGGGATATTTATTTCAATCATTATTTAAGTTTTAGGGGTAATCCTGAGACCATAAAGTAAGCTTCATCAGCTGCTTCGGCAATGTGCTGATTGATCCAGCCTTGCAATTCTACAAAGTCTCGTCCTACTTGGGTATCGCCATGCAGACCCATTCCTATTTCATTAGAGATGATAACTAGATGCCCATTATAATTTTTCAACTTGTCAAATTCAGCTTTAGCTAGTTTTAACGACTCATCACGGTTGGCCTTAGTTTTTGAGAAAAAATTGGAAAGCCATAGCGTAATGCAATCAATAACCACTACACGATTTGGTGGTAATACTTTGCTCAATTCAAAGCATTCTTCAATATTCGTCCATCTTTCGTCGCGTTCGGCTTGATGGCGTTTGATACGCTCTTCAAAATGACTGTCATTGGCTTTGGCAGTGGCTAAATAGATGGGCTGATCTGAAAGATTTAATGCCATTTTTTGTGCAAAAGAAGACTTGCCTGACCGTTCGCCGCCTGATATGTAGGTGATCATTTGATTAAACTGGTTTTGATAAAACAATAATTATCTGTTTTCACTTTTTCTCCTTTTTTAATATGAATTGGTTCTTTGAAAAGTGGACAATCAATAACCAACGTGTGATATTCGCCATTTTCCCCACAGACATCCACTCCATGCGCTTCCAATTTCGGAATCAGATCATGAGTGATCTCTACACCTAGAAAATCCAACCCTAGCGTGTGATTACAAGAAACTATAATGGCCCTAATGCCAGCATCAATCATGGATTCAACTAGTTCGCGACGATTGCCTTGCCAAAGTGGGAGGTAGGCTTGAATGTTAGCGATTGCAGATACTTTTTCTTCCCAGTCCCTGTGTTTTTGGATGTCAATGTCTCCATAGACCATACCTTGTATTCTGTGGTCAGCTTTTATTTGTTGGAGATTACTTATGAAATTTTTTTCATAAGTAGACCAAGATGCTGAAGCCAATTGAATAGAAACATCCAAAACCTTGGCTTGTGCTTTTAATACTTCTTGCGTGAGTCCATGGGATTTGGAGTATTCTTGATTTTCATCCATCACATTCATGATGACTTTTAGCTGATCACCCTTAGCCAATTGTTGCATCAAAGCAAAACAGCTGTCTTTACCACCACTCCAAGAACATCCTATATTCATTTGCAATTTTTTGTTTGAAACAACGGCTGTCAGGTTGAGGCAATCAAAACCCAACAGCCATCAGTTTATTTAAAATTTAAAATTCAACCCTATGGTTGCGTTTCTACCTCTGGTAGTGAATCCGTAGATACCAATGAAATCAGTGTCAAAAACATTATTGATTCCGCCATAAACTGATAAGCTATTGTTCATGAACTTATAGCTAGTAAAAAGATCAACAACGCTAAAAGATTTCAGATCAGTTTCTTCTGAGGTGAAGGTTGTAGCATTCCAATAGGCAATAGTTCGATCGCCTGTTAAATTGTATTTCATCGAAATATCAATATTTTCTTTAGGTGATACTACCAAGCCTGCTCCAAACTTGTATGCCGGAACTCTATAAAAATTGGCTTCCTGATCTGTAGTCACATAGGCGTAATTAGTGTTGATACTGATTAGCTCTGAAATTGACCAGTTGGCATCAAATTCAAAACCCTTTACCACCTGTTCATCTGTTCCATTGTCATAAAAGCTTACCCAACCCCCACTATTGTCAGGCGCACCACTGAAAATAATTGGGTCTGTTTCATCACGTCTGAAATATGTGGTATTTAAGGTCAATTTATCACCTAGATAAAAAGAGATACCTCCCTCATAGTTGGTAGATCGTTCTGGCGACAAATCTTCATTTCCATAAAATGAGTACAGTTGATATAGACTAGGCGTCACGTAGGAGGTGGATACAGAGGCCAACAATTTGATGGATAGATCACCTGCTAACGGAAGCAAAAACGATGGATTCAAGTTGTAAATGAACTCAGAGTTGTACACGCTATGCGTATTTAGCCGCACACCCGCATGTACATTCAATCCAGAACTATGATCAAAAAATACAGAAGCGAATGGATCAACAAGTGTAAAGTCATCATATTCAGCCTCAGGATCAGCCAATGTTTCTTTGGCCGACAGTTTTTGTACATTTAGACCAACCAAGGTTTTGAAATTGTCATTCCACTGGTGCTCGTGGGTCAACTCAGTTTGAAGGTTTTTCGATTTGTACTCTGATGGATAGCTGGAGATAAACTCTCTTGTTCCTGTATTTAACAAGACGTTCAATTTTATGTTGCCAGCTCCATAGTTGTAGATTGGAGTGAAACCAATTCTAAATTGTTTGCCATTGTTTTGATTATCAGCATCCAAGTAAGCCCCATCATCATAGTCTGCAGAAAATTCATCATAACCAACATTGAAGTCCAATTTCAACTCATCAGTTGCTTGAAGTCCTAATTTTACATTAGCGTTCTTTTGAGACATGCCGTCCTTATTATAAGCTGTGCTTGAGTTCTCATCTGAAGCTGCTGAGAATCCTTCTGATTCCATTAGACTGCCACTAATCATATAGTTAAGCCTGTCCTGTTTACCATTCAAGTTGGCTGATATTTGATGTGTTTCATAAGACCCGTAGCTATAATCAGCTTGCCCGTGAACACCCTCATCAGTTGCTTCTTTGAGTTTGATGTTGATGACTGCCGCAGCTGCACCAGTACCATATAAAGTACTTAATCCTCCTTTCAGTACTTCGATTGACTCAATTTGACTGACAGGTAAAAAGCGAAGGTCGAACGATGCATCAATTCCAGAGGGGTCATTCAATGGCACACCATCTATAAGGATTAATGTGTTTTTATTTCTACCACCTCTTACAAAATAGCTAATATTCGTTCCGGGTGCACCAAAATTGCCATCCATCTGGATGCCTGGAACTTCGTTGAGTAAGTCTGGAACTGATTTGCCTGCATTTTGCTCTATATCCTTAGCCGTTAGCTTAAAAATACTCTTGCCGGATTTTTCTACAGGTAATTCGAATTTGGTGCCGGTCACCACCACCTCATCCATTGAATAGGTGGTAAGGTCTTCTTGCTTTTGGGCTAGAGCCCAAAAGGCCGATTGCAAGATTAGCCCAAAGGCTAAAGTGTGTTTGAGATTAATTTTTAAGATTCTCATAGTAATTTTTAAAAAGGTTAAAAAACTATGAGCCTTTGTTTGAAAAAGGGAATAGAGGCATTTGCCATGCCGCAGTTCACTTCACTTTTCTCCCGAAAGCTCAGATAAATAATAACTACTGGCAGGTCTCCTGGCTCTTCGAAATCTTTTGATCGGCCTTCCCATCCCGATTCATTAGGACAGTGGCAATGGTAGATCAAAAATGATATCACAAGGATATCTTCGAATTACAGTTGCGGGAACAGCTTCGGAATGAGCGCTAAGCACTTCACCGAATTCCCTTTTAATTTCTCAGGATACGTTTCCTTCGAAAACCAATAATTGCCGCAAATCTAGAGAAATAATTGAGGATGGGAAATAATATCTTTTAAATGAAATTCAATCTGGCATTGGACGCACTAAAGGTTATTTGTTTGCAATAACCTGCTATTGGTAGGTTATTCTGTGTGAGGGATTCACTAATTCCGTACTTTTGTTTGGTGATTCATTGCAACAGAAAGAAACTATTTCGTAATATTTTTGTCTTTTGTGCAACTAAATGAGCGTAACGATCATCTAATAAATGTGAAACCGAAAGAAGCGTTTCACGTCTTAAAAGAGAAATCATCAAAAAACCAAAGATCAAAACTCGACTATCATGGGATTATTAGGGCTGTTTAAAAAAGAAAAAAAAGGGAAGAAAGCTACACAATGTAGTGTGTGCAAGTCGCACATGGAACGAAATGAGGGATATGCTTTAACTACCTCTCAGGTGATATCAAGCAAAACCTATTGGGATCATAAAATGGTAGAGCCAGAAACCATGTCCTATACGACACAGCATTTCAAAGATAAAGATGAAAACGCAACGAAAATGAGAGGAATCATTTTCGAAAAGACAGCCGAAAAAGATCAAACTTGGATGACTTGCGACACATGTATCAAGCATTTTGATGTGGATCATGCAGCAACCAAAGAATTGGCTTCTGAATGGTGGAATGCTGAAAATGGTCACAAAATCCCTAATACAGGTAAAGCTATTGACCATTTGCCAAATGAGGCTTATGAGACTATTAGAGATTATGCAACTATGGAAGCAGGTGCTTCTTTGATCAGATTGTAAGCGAAGAATTTTATTTTTATAAAAGGATAGGTGTTTATTTGTGCGATGAATAAATGCCTATCTTTTTTTTTGTGCCTTATTTTGATTGCAGCTTGTACAAGTGAAAAACGAGACCTGTCTGCTGATGGCCATCTGCCCGAGTCAAATATTAAATATGCCGAAAGGTTTGATATTCAACATCAAAACGGAGTCAGGTTAATAACCATTGATAAACCCTGGCAGGGTAGTAAGGAGCCGATCAGATACCTGCTTTATCAAGATTCTGTTCCAGCATTGTATGCAAATGACGATTCCTATGTCAAAATAAAAACACCAGTACAAACTATAGTTTCTAACCTCACCACACAACTCGCTCTGATGGATGATTTAGGTATCACTGAACGATTGATAGGTTTTGCACAAACTCAGTTTATTTATTCACCAAAGATTTTGTCCAGAGTGAGTGATGGAAAAGTAAAGGAAGTTGGTCCAGATGGAAGTTTAGATGTTGAGAGTATTTTAAATCTCAATCCTGATGTCATTTTAGCATTCAGTTCAGGAACAGAAAATCGCCAACTTGAAAAACTCAAAGAGTTAGGGATGAATGTGGTGATGAACGCTGGCTATATGGAAACTTCCGTTTTAGGTCGTTTTGAGTGGATTAAATTCCTAGGTCACCTTGCAGGAACAGAAGAGCGAGCCCAGGAGGTTTTTGATGAGAAGGTGATCATTTACGATTCTTTGATGCAATTGGTGGAGGGGCTGGAACAGCCCTCGGTCATTACAGGTACGCTATATGGAGGTACGTGGTTTATGCCAGCAGGAGAAAATTATGGTGCTAATATCATCACTGCTGCAGGGGGAAATTATCTTTGGAAGGAAGATCAAAGTACAGGGTGGTTAAGTATGGATTTTGAATCCGTGTTTGAGCATGGGTATGATGCGGACTACTGGATTGGTGTGGCAAGCTATTCGTCGCTTGCTCAGTTGCGGCAAGCAGATGATCGCTACGCGGAATTTGAGGCGTTCAAAAATGGTAATGTCTATTCGTATATGGCTAGAGTAAACGAAGAAGGTGCCAATGACTATTTCGAATCTGGAAATGTAAACCCTGAAAAACTCCTGGCAGATCATATTAAAATATTACACCCTGAGTTGCTTCCAGATTATGAACTCTATTATTATATGAAATTGGAATAGGCTGTGCTTTTCCATTAATTTCGTCACAAACCTTTAGAGCTACTTTGAACAAACCCCTCGCTATACTCATTCTCGTCTTTATTGCAGCATTATTGCTGGATGTAATGTTTGGGTCTGTGTTGATTCCACTCGAAGCGCTTTGGGACATCTTTATTGGGGAACCAGTACCTCATCCTGCATGGGAACGAATCGTGCTCAACTACAGACTGCCAAGAGCAGTCACTGGTGTATTGGCTGGTAGTGGGTTAGGATTGAGTGGTTTGTACATGCAGACCTTTTTTAGAAACCCATTAGCAGGTCCTTATGTGCTGGGGATCAGTGCAGGTGCAAGTTTGGGCGTGGCATTGGTTGTGTTTGGAGAGTCGTTATGGCTCCTGTTTGGGATTCAGTTTATGTCGGGCTTTTCCATGGCCATAGGTGCCATCGTCGGGTCTTTTTTAGTGTTTGCTGTTGTGCTTTTTTTCTCAACTAAAGTGCGAGACAATACATCACTACTTATCATTGGATTAATGTTCAGTAGTGCGACAAGTGCCATTGTGAGTATTCTACAGTTTTTTAGCAACCCAGAGGATGTACAATCCTATTTGATTTGGACTTTTGGCGATTTGGGGAGTGTCACGGTCAGTGAGCTGCAAATTCTATTTCCTCTGATTGCGTTGGGATGGATTGGATCTGTCTTTCTGATTAAGCCACTAAACATTTTCCTGTTGGGCAATCAATACGCCAAAAATGCAGGGTTGAATATGACCTTGGCGAAATATGGGGTTATTAGTATTACAGCTCTTTTGTCAGGTACCATTACTGCCTATTGTGGACCCATCGCTTTTATTGGTTTGGCTACTCCTCACATTGCGCGCATGATTTTGGATACTAGTGATCATAGATTATTGATTCCTTTTGTAGGTTTTTTGGGCGCCATTATTTTGATGCTTTGTGATGTGATTTCGCGGATGCCAGGTTTGTCGCATTCGCTTCCGCTTAATGCAATTACTTCTATCCTTGGGGGACCTTTAGTGATATGGTTGATTGTGAAACGAGGAAATATATCTAATAGCTTCTGATGACATCCTTACACATCAAAGGACTGAGCGTAGGGTACGCGACTAAAGAAATTGCCACGAATATCAATTTGAGTCTTAGTGGTGGTCAGTTGGTTTGTTTGCTAGGGCAAAATGGAGTTGGTAAATCTACTTTATTGCGCACACTATCAAATCTGCAAGAACCACTGGCTGGTCATATTGAAATTGACCATCAGGATATCCGAGCCTTGGATAGGCGAAAGCTGGCAACCAAGCTGGGTATTATCACTACTGAAAAAATTGGTATGTCTAACATGACCGTACGCGAGCTGGTGGCACTTGGACGTTATCCCTATACCAATTGGGTCGGACAAGAATCCAAAGAAGACACCCAAAAAATCGAAGAAGCTATTTCCAGATGTAGGATCAACTACATAGAGAAATCCAAATTATCAGCCATCAGTGACGGGCAGTTTCAGAAAGCCATGGTGGGCAGAGTATTGGCTCAGGATACAGACATTATTCTGATGGACGAACCCACGGCTCATTTAGATGTAGTCAATCGAGTTGAAATGTTTCAATTATTGCAATCTATTGTGCAGGAAACAGATAAATCTATATTGATATCTACGCACGAACTGGATCTCTCCATGCAGTTTGCTGATGAGCTTTGGCTGATGAATTTTAATGCACCCATAGTGATTGGCACACCTGAAGATCTGGGACTGACTGGCGAAATAGAGAAAATCTTCTTTCATGAGGAGTTTCATTTGGATAGCCGTACGGGTCAAGTCAAACTAAGACAAGAAGTAAAGGAATCCTTTAATTTGGTAGGAGAGGACAAAGCCTTTCATTGGGTGCAAAAGGCATTGGAAAGGAAGGGCTATGGCATTAGCCCTGAAGGAGTACGAATTGCTGTTGAGTTTGTAGATAATCAATTGGTCTGGAGTTTTGATAATCATAAAGGTCAAAATATCCGTGAACTACTAGAAATAATAGACAAGAAATGAGTCAGATAAGAAAAATACGAGAAGAGGAAATAACACTTGCTAAACATCTTTTGACATTGGCAAAAAAGAATCCTGAAGCGTATACTTTTCCGTCAGATGTTGATGAATATGAAGGTGGCGTGATGGGGAGTATTAATTTCACCTTAGGTGATTCAGGTGATTATGCTGGCGACATTATTCAAGTGGAGTACACAGATGAAGATGGGGTGAGAGTATTGATCACTCTGACTCAAAATAGTAAAGGAGAGTTGTTGGATATGGATTTCTGGAAAGAGAATTTCACTAAACTCTTGAGATATCCCACGCCAGATAGAGTGACGATCAACACACGAGGAATCTAGATCAGTAGGAGTTTAAAACCAATAGGAGTCCCTTCCGTTTCTGAGTATAATTTCTATATTTGAGAAAGAGTCAAAAACAACTTCAAAATAAAATCTAATGATCAAACTTAAAGACATAGACAAGTACGTCGATTCTAAATTTCAGCGCTTGTTTATCCTCAAAGGGATAGACCTGGAAGTGAAGCAAGGCGAATTTGTGAGTATCATGGGGCCATCAGGTTCTGGAAAATCAACCTTGCTCAATATTATTGGGATGCTGGATAAGCCCTCAGCAGGAGAATATTACTTTCTGGATGAGCCTGTACACAAATTTAGCGAAAGAAAGACCTCCAAACTTCATAAAGAATACATTGGTTTCGTATTTCAGGCTTATCACTTGATTGACGAACTCAATGTATATGAGAACATTGAAACACCACTTTTGTATCGTGGAGTGAAAGGTAAAGAAAGAGCCAGTATGGTAGCTGAGATGCTCGATAGATTTCAGATGGTGGCCAAGAGAGATTTGTTTCCCGAACAGCTGTCTGGTGGCCAGCAGCAGTTGGTAGGTGTGGCGAGAGCACTTATTGGTGGGCCTAATCTATTATTGGCTGATGAACCAACTGGGAACCTGCATTCGGAACAAGGTGAAGAAATCATGAAACTCTTCAAAAAGCTGAATGAAGAGGGGATGACGATTATTCAGGTGACCCACTCAGAGAAATGTGCCGAATATGGTTCTCGCATCATTAGACTGGAAGACGGTGCCATCGTAAGTGACGGCAAATAACAAGTCGTATCCTAAAAAATATTTAAAAACCGAAGTCACTCGCTTCGGTTTTTTTGAGTCCCCTTAGTTCAGGAATCTATCCTTGCCTATATTTGGTTTTTGTATTTTTAATTGAAAAAATTAAAATTATCCCATGGCTATGGATAACCACCTTCAAAGAATTCTAACCTGTCTTATTTTTATTTTTGTTTCATTTTGTCAAGTTGCGAAAGGGCAGATGCCAGTAGAGGATCAGCAGAAATTTGATAAGTCTATAGAATGGCTTCAAACTAATTTGGCCTACTTCTATCAGAATCCATCTACGGGTCAGTGGTGGCATAACAATTTTCTCTATAGTTCAGATAAAAAAGAGATCAATATCAAAAACTCAAGTTCTGATACACCAAATAAGACAGACAAAGATGTTTATTTTGATCGCATAGTGAACCTAAGGGATCTGGATCTAGCTTCAGTCAGAATTGAAGAGATAAGGTCGAACAAGGGGAGAATTGTAAAAGGAAAAGTGGTACATATAGACGCCATTGGCAAAACACAACGTATCCAAAAACTCTATAATGGAGCGCCATCTTTTATGGAATTTTTTCTGCAGTTTCCTTTTCCAAAATCCGACGACAAAATGTACCTAAAAGCAGAAGATTGCAAGAGGCATTTTGAGACTGTGATAGATTTGGCTTCAAAGGTGTACCCAGCCGTAGATTCTTTAGACAATACCAATTACATTTTTGATCTGATCCCTGGCACCTATGATGGTTCTGATCAGAGCAGGTGCGAAATAATAGAGTTATTTCCCCATTCATTAGAATTGAAATTTTATAGAGGAGCGAAGCTTTATAAAAAAAGTGTGATCAGCTATGATGAGTCCAATCATCATTTTATTTATTGGATGGTGAATGCAGCTGGAAGTAGTCATTTTGAGCTTAATCTACATTTTCAGGATGAAATCAATCTAGAGGCTAATGCCAAGGACTACCTGCTTAAATTCCCGAACAGCAATCAATTTTCAATTTTTGACAGGGGATCTACAGTCAATTATAACCGAACTGGATTTAACGAGTAAAAATTGAAAAAATCAGCCATATTCATTGGGTTGAGTGTAGGACTACTACTCACACTGCTGAATGCGCTGGATTATTTCCACCTCATCCGAGTAATGTCTTTTGAGTTGTATGCAGCAGGAGTGGGCCTGCTATTCATGGTATTAGGTATATGGGCAGGTGTCAGACTGAGTGGCTCACGGAAGCAACAACCTTTACCCAAAGTGTCACTTGAAAACGGCAAGAAAATCAATTTAAGTGACCGCGAATTAGACGTACTGATTGAGTTGAATAATGGGCTTTCAAATCAGGAGATTGCTGACAAACTTTTTGTTTCGCTCAACACGGTCAAAACCCATATCAGTAATCTTTATCTGAAACTCCATGCCAAGCGAAGGACGCAAGCTCTGGCCAAGGCCAAAGAACTCAGAATAGTAGAATAGAAGCTATTTCATACTTTCGGGTGACTCCATTATTACCATCTTCCTATACTTTTGGCTGATCATCAATTATGTAAAAAATGAAAAATATAGCAATTAAATATGGGCTGGTTGGGTCTGTAGTTATGATGTTGGGTGTCATGCTTCCATTTTGGATTTATGGTGAAGACATGGAATTAGGGGCAGGAGAGGTATACGGCTATGCGTCCATGATCCTTTCTCTTACAGCCATCTATTTTGGAATCAAACAGTACAAAACAGAGCTCGAAGGGGTGTTGTCTTTCAAGCAGGCATTCATATTTGGCACATTTGTGAATTTCATTGCCGCACTGGCCTTTGGTATATTTTCCTATGTACTGTACGCCTGGCTGATGCCTGATTTTTTACAAACCTACCTGGATCATTCCATTGCCATGGTAAAAACCAACAACTCCTTGTCAGCCGAGGAAATGGAAGCAGAACTGGCTTATATTAATAATGGAAAAGACTTATGGCTGAGTCCTGCTTTTGGAGGCTTACTTATGTTTGGTACAGTATTTCCTATTGGGTTAGTCATGACACTAATCTCCTCATTTGCATTAAAAACTAAATAACCAGAAACTTAAACTTATAGATATGAAACTTGGAGCATTTTCAGTTAGTCTTAGTGTGAAAGATTTGACTAAGTCTAAATTATTTTATGAAAACCTTGGATTCACTGTATTTGCAGGAAGCATGGAACAGAATTATCTGATCATGAAAAATGAACAAACCTTGATTGGCTTATTTCAGGGCATGTTTGAGGGGAATCTGCTTACTTTCAACCCAGGTTGGGATCAGGACGCGAATGCTTTGTCAGCTTATGACGACGTGCGAGATATTCAGAAAAAAATGAAATCGTTAGATGCGAACTTACTTCAGGAGGCGGATGAATCTACTTCTGGCCCAGCAAGTATGACGATAGCTGACCCTGATGGCAATATGATTTTGATTGACCAGCATGTGTGAAAAAATTAGGTCAGAGTTTAAACCCTGACCTAAGCATAAATTTTTGACTAGCTATCCGTCTTTGGTAAAATATTCGTGATGATTTTAACCCGTTCGGGATTATTGGTGGCATTGCTCATGATGGTAATGACTTTATTCTGATGACCAATTTTCCCTGTGCTGTTGAAGCTTACTTCGATTTTGCTTGAGGTACCTGGAAGTACTGGTTCGCGTGGCCAGCTAGAAGCTGTACAGCCACAGGTAGTCATGACGTTGGAAATGACAACTGGGGCATTTCCAGTATTGGTGAATTCAAAGGTGTATTCAACAGATTCACCCTGCTCTATGTCGCCAAAGTCGTGAGACGTTTCAGTGAATTTGATAAATGGCCCTGGAGGGGTAGGTGCTAAAAGTTCAGCATCCTGAGCTGATGCACCAAATGAAAGACAGGCAAGTACAGCTATGGCTAATATATATTTCATTGCTAGTTTTTTAGTTGTTTGCTACTTAACGTAATTCTAAAAGAATTTGGTGTCAAAGTTAACCAGAAAAAGTTCATTTTTTGCTCGGGTGATGGCTGTATAAGTCCAGCGAATAAAGTCATTGTCGATTTCAGCCTCTCCCAAATACCCCTGATCCACAAATACGGCATCCCATTGCCCACCCTGACTTTTGTGGCATGTCAGTGCATAAGCGTACTTCACTTGAAGGGCATTAAGATATTTGTCTTCTTTCATGGCTTCCTTTTGTTGTTTTTTAGGCAAGTCCATGTAGTCAATCAATACACTTTTGTAGAGTGCCTGATTTTGCTCTTGTGTGAGGGCTGGGGTATAGCTATGCAACCCATCCAAAATAATCTTGGCTTCAAATGGTGCTGCATCAGGATAATCCGTCAACCTGATTTCCACATCTGCAAACCTTAATCCGTGCAATTCTTCAGTCTTTTTGATTTTCAATATCTCCATAAAATCCCCATTGGCCAAAAAACCAGAGGGCACCTGATCTGTTGCGAAATTGTAGTTGTTTCGAGAAATCATGAGCAAGTCACCTGCATCCAATTCATCTTCCTTATAGAAGAGAGTATTTCGAATGTAGTGGTTGTACATCACAGCATTCTTGTTGGATCTGCAGATGATTAGCGTGTTTTCCAGACCATATTTGTCATGGGCGTATCTCAGTCCATCCTCCAGTCGCTCACCAGTCATCCTATAGATGTCTTTGTGAGACTTGGTATCAAAATGAACTTGTTTCTCTTTTTGAAAGAGACTGTTTCTTAAACTGGTGGCATTGAGTAAAATTCCACTGTTTTCTGCTTGTCGGGTGATTTCTGTTAGCACACTTTCAATGGTATCCAATTGGTATATGTCAGACAAGTGTTCCCGATCCAGAGCCATGCTCTTTTCCTGATGTACAGGAGGAAGTTGGGCTGTATCTCCTACCAGGAGCAGCTTGTTGCCGTCTTTTTCAAAAACATATTGAATCAAATCGTTCAACAAGCTTTTATTCTTGTAGTCAGCTTCTGAGCTTATCATTGATGCCTCATCTACAATGAAAATCGTATTGGATTGATAATTTTTAGTTTGACTAAATACAGGCCCAGTAGATTCTTGGCTTGATTTGGCTTTATAGATCCGTTTGTGAATGGTAAATGCTGTTCGTTTGGCGTACTGACTAATTACTTTGGCTGCACGTCCTGTAGGGGCCAGTAGCACAAATTTGTAATTGAAAAGTGGAAGCACCTTAACCAAGGTGGCTACTATAGAAGTTTTACCAGTACCCGCGTAGCCTTTGAGGATCATGGTAGGCTTAGCTGTTTTGGCTGCGACAAACTGGTCGATTGCTAAGAAGGCCTTGGCTTGGCTTTCCGTAGGCTGATGCTCAAATTTGTTTCTTAATATTTCGGAAGGTAGTGGCAATTGTATTTGATTAATTTAGCACAAGTATAGCCACCTCATAGAATGGGATCAGAAGAAATCAAAAGTATTTTTGGAAATAAAGTCCGAGTACGCGTGATGGGTGTTTTAGTACAGGATCAGTGTGTCTTGTTATTGAATCATTCGGGGTTAAATGATGAAGACGAACTTTGGCTGCCACCTGGAGGAGGAGTGGAGTTTGGGGAACATTCTAAAGAAGCCTTAATCAGAGAATTTAAGGAAGAGGTAAATATTCCTGTAAAAATTTGTGACTTTTTAGGAGTCAATGAATTTATAAGTGACGAATTGCATGCTGTAGAACTATTCTTTGTGGTGGAGCAAATCGGTGGTAAATTACGACTAGGTGATGATCCTGAAATGAGTGGTAATTCTATTTTGAAAGAGGCTCGTTGGATGAATATTCAAAGCTTGAAACAAATGAACAAAAACTGCCTGCATGGGCTGTTTCACGGCATTGAATCTTTAGACGATCTATTTGATAAACAGGGATTTTTTAATATTGGAAATAATCCTTAAAATAGCATTTGCTTAAAGCAGAATTACTCTAAAAAATATTTATACTTGCAAAAAATCGAAATTCAAGCATGGAGAAGACAAGAATAATCTCAATCAGTTTTTTAGTCCTATCGCTTTTGTTGGCGGGCTTTTTAGGTAATAGCATTTTTAAGTCAATTGACGATGCCGATAAAATCGCTAGAATGGAAGATCAAATCAAAAACAAATTGATGATGATCAGAGAAGCTCAGATTGGATATCAGGCTGTCAATGGACAATATACAAGTGACTGGGACAAATTGAAAAGTTTCATTGATTCAGGTCAGTTTTATTTAACTTCTAGAATTGAAACGATCCATCAGTTGTCTTATGGTGCTGATAGTGTGGTTGTAGAAATAGACACATTAGGAACTGTGGCAGTGAGGGATTCACTATTCTCAGCAGCAAAATATCCTAACTTTGATTTGGCCACATTGGACATTGTTCCTGGTACTACAGATAAGAAATTTGCTATGTGGGCAGACAAAATCGAAAAGAGTAATGTGAGAGTGGATGTAGTAGAGGTTTGGAATACTGCCCCTTATGATCCAAGGAGAAAAGAAGACAATGAAGCTAGAACCAAAAAACCTTTGAGGTTTGGATCTAGAACAAGTATCACTACAGCTGGAAACTGGGAATAACAAAAGATTTGGAAGCTATACATAGCGCAACATACAAACTGGTAAAAAGAATCAAAGACAGTAATTTTGATGTGGATCAACTGCATCATTACTGTCTTTCGATGCAAATAGGGATTCGTGATTTTCAAATGAGCGTCACAGATACCCGCAATGACACTTGTCTGATGGTGGAGGATTATATCCTTCAGGATGTGAAGACAATCAATGCAAGATTGCAGGTTCTGGCCAAATTATTTGAGAATCATCACCTGCTTATGGCAGGATTTTGGGATTCGATCAAACTATCACTTAAGAGTCACAAATTTTCTTTGGTTCCTGCCTCTCACTTCGTGGAGGACTCAGTCAGAGATTACTTATTACTCAACTGCACGATCAATGACGCCGTAGAAGGGGAATATACATACAAGCACTCTTCGTCCAATGTTGTAAATGCTTTTGCTGGCGATAAGCGATTGGTGAATTGGATCAACTCATTGTATCCTAACAAAGAAATTGAAGTTATTCATCAAGGGAGTGCCTTGATTGAAGGTATTTTGAAACACAATACTCAGAGCGACGAAAAAATAGTGTACTGTATTCTTGACAGAGGTATCATGCACATATTCGTATCTGAAAATCACAAGCTTCATTATTACAACCAATTTTCCATCAAGGAGGCTAAGGACTATGTGAAGTACCTGATGATGGTGTTCAAAGAGTTTAATTTGAACCAAAGAACACAAAAGGTAATTTTGTGGGGAAATATTTCACAGGGATCAGATCATCATAAGTTATTCTCTAAGTACATTGGAGGCATTGCTTTTGGTAAGCGCCCTTCAAATTTGAAATTCAATTATCACTTCGACGAACTCTCTGATCATCAGTATTTTGATTTGTTGAGTATCTACCTTTGTGACTAAATCTAAAGCCATGCCGGACAAAAAAATTGCTCTTTTCCCGGGTTCATTCGACCCGTTTACTAAAGGGCATCAGGATATTGTACGTCGTGCGCTCAAACTATTCGATGAGGTAGTAGTTGCCATTGGTTACAACAGTGCCAAGTCTCGATACTTCGAAGTAGAGTACATGGTAGAAAGAATAAAATCTGCATTTTCTCCAGAAGAAAGTGTGTCTGTAATCGTTTATAATGAGCTGACAGCAGATTTGGCCAAAAAGACTGATGCATTATTCCTAATTAGAGGATTGAGAAATACCACGGATTTCGAATACGAGAACAGTATCTCTCAGGTGAATAGATATCTGAATGACAAACTAGAGACTGTATTTTTGATTACATCTCCAGATTATGCACACATCAGCTCTACGATCATTCGAGAGGTGCATAAATATGACGGAGATATAAGTCCGTTTATTCCTTACGAGCTTTAGGCTTCCTGCAAAAGCTTACGATACTTTTCTACTACTCGTCCAATGGTTTTGAATGAATGTAGCATGGCCACATCCACTTCATTATCAGTCATCCATACGGTCTTCTGGATGTTTTCTTCCTTCTGAGGTTTCATTTGGCTGTCGTCCAGACAAGTCATTCTATACCAAGTGGTTTTCTTTAGTACGTATTTTTTGTTTCGAATGTAAGTGTGCCAGGTCGAACAAATTTTTTCTTCTAGTTGTACTCTGACGCCCGTTTCTTCTTCTACTTCCCTAACTGCGCCTTCGTGCTTTTTTTCCTTCTTTTCTAGTTTTCCTTTTGGGATATCCCAAAGATCATTTCTTAGGATCATTAAGATCTTACCCTCTTTCTCAACCACTCCACCTGCGGCCTGCACAATGTCAAATTTAGATTTTAGGTATTGCTGAGCTTTTACTTTGTTTTTAACCCTGATTTCAATCTGCTTAATCTTGTTGTATTTTTTGTCCGTCATGATGTGGAGCAGACGGTTAATGGCCTCATTAGATTTTTCCTTGATCAGGACTTTGCCTTTAAGTTTAATGGCTTGGATGTCATCTATGTCACTGTCCAAAACCACATCGAACTTTTTGTTAGACTCGCGTTCTCTGTCACGAATCCTTACAGGAATATCGTTAATATATATTTTCATTTATATAAAAGTACTTGGCGAACATGGATAAAAAATCCTGAGATTCACAATTTCGATGATTAATTTTTCTTCAATTTTTAGAATTCATTCTTTCAACGAAATCTTGATTTAAAATATTACTAATTTCGCCACATGACGAACAATGAATCAAATCTTCCGCTAAGTGCACAAATTGCTACCGAATTATTAGAAATCAAGGCTATCAAACTGCAACCTAAGGATCCATTTACCTGGGCTTCAGGATGGAAGTCTCCGATTTATTGCGACAATCGCATGACCCTTTCATACCCGTCATTGCGGACTTTGATCAAAAATGCGTACGTAAAGGAAATCAAGTCCAGATACCCTGAAACGGAGATTATAGCTGGAGTTGCCACGGCAGGAATCCCTCAAGGTGCTTTGATTGCAGAAGAAATGGGATTGCCATTCATCTATGTTAGAGACAAAGCCAAATCACATGGTCGCACGAATCAAATAGAAGGACAAGTGCAACCAGGTAAAAAAGTGTTCGTAGTAGAGGATCTGATTTCAACAGGAGGAAGTTCGATTAAGGCGATTGAGGCATTAAGAGAAGCTGGGATGAAAGTGCTTGGTTTGGGCGCTATTTTTACTTATGGCTTTCCACATGCAGATAGAAACCTGATGCAAGCCAAAGTACCTTACTTTACCTTGTCGGATTATCATTCCTTACTCGATATTGCAGTCTCTTCCAATTTGATAAAAAGTGAGGAACTAGATTCGCTCAACTCATGGAGAATGGAACCAGAGAACTGGAGAGGATAAGCTAAGTTCGAAGTCTAAGTGATAAGTTTATAAAATAGTAACTTTAAGTTTTCTACTTTCAACTCCTAATACTTCTCCATTACACCTAGTCCGAATAATGCAAAATCATATTTGACTGGATCGTGAGGGTCTAATCTCCTCAAGTTATTACTGAGTTCAAGAGCTGCTCGCCAGTCTGTCTGCTTTCTTTGAAGTACCCCAAGTCTTTTGGCTACTCGTTCTACATGAACATCTAATGGGCAGATCAACTGGGATGGTTTTATTGTATTCCAGATGCCAAAATCTACTCCTTTATTGTCTTTTCTCACCATCCATCTCAGGTACATATTTAGTCGCTTGCAAGCTGACTTACGAGCTGGTGTAGCTACATGCTTCTTTGTCCGGTCAGGCGCATTGGGATGGGTAAATAATGCACGATGAAAATTGATCAGATAGGCCTCCATGTTACTGGTTTGCCCAGAGGTAAATGCGATTTCCAATGAATCGTGTTTTTGATAATGGGATTTTAAAAAGTCAATAAAAAAGAGTGTGTCTGTGGGATTGAAGGTTCTGTGTTTGAATGCGAGAAATTTTCTGAGATCATTTTCTTCGTGATTGATTATAAAGTCATGAGGTGCATGCTCCATCATCTGCATCAGTTCATTGCCTTTGTTGATGATCGTTTTGCGCTGCCCCCAAGCGAGTGTAGCTGCAAATAGCCCGGCGATTTCTATGTCCTGCTTTTTTGTGAATTGATGAGGGATGGATATGGGATCTTCAGAAATGAAAGAAGGCTGATTGTAAAGCGCTACTTTCTCATCCAAAAAAACTTTCAGATCATTCCTCATCTTGAGAATAGCTGACCGTAATAGGTGTTTTCAAATCTATGGCGCCCATAGCTTTGTAGGCAGCAGAAGAGAGTCTTAGAAGTAAAGTGCGATTCATGGCACTTTCAGGTAATTTACCCACTACTCTGGCCTCTATCATTTGGTTGGTCATTTGGTTTTTTACCTGAATGGAAGAACCAAGTGGCGCAGAACGGTGCAGGGCCAGATACTTTTGCGTGTAGTCTGTGTCTTCTATCTTCATGGCAAAGCCTTCTTCTACAGTCTGTTTTTTGCCTTCTACTTCCTTTGTTTTAGTCTTGAATTGGCTGTTGTCAGTTTTGACATAAAGCGTGTCTAATGCCAGCTCTTGAGGCTTCACGTAGGAAGAGTCCACTTCTTTTTTAGCAATTGGTGTGAGAGAGACTGTGTCCTTTGTTTCAGTATTTGGCAGGCTGGATACCATAAGTTTTTGTCCAATAGACAAGGTATAGTCGGGCAAATTATTCCACTGTTGGATATCTTCAATTTCAACCTGATAGAGTCGTGAAATACCAAACAGCGTCTCAGAAGGTTGAACGATATGATAATTTCTTTCTGGATCGAGAGTAGGTGCGGGTTTTGGCTTGGAGAGTGGTTGGGTGTAGAGTGTATCCCCTACACTCAAATTAGCATTTTCCAATTGATTGATGACGGCTAAGGAGTCGACTGACAAGTTGTACATTCTGGATATGGCGAATAAGGTTTCGCCCGCCTCAACAATATGAAAATCGTTTGATTCACTGGTTTGGATTTCAATTTCTAGATTCTGCCTTTTATTCTTTTTCAATAAAGGCACTTGAATGGTATCATACATTTTCAGTCCACTGGCTTTCAGTGATGGATTGAGTTCATACAAATCCTCCAGTGTTACGCCATATCTTTTCGTAATAGAATAAAGCGTTTCTTTGGGCTCTGCACGATGGATGATGTATTTCTTGCCCTTAATTTTTTCTACACGTAGACTATCCATAGGGTTATTGGTATACCCAAATTGAGCCATGCCCATGAAGGCGAAGAAAAAGAGCAGTCTATAAATCATAAATATTCAATGTATTTTTTTGTGTGACAAAGATGGCTTTATTTCTGTAGACGAAAAAGGTGTCTTTTCCAATTCCACTGAGCTCATCAACCAAAAGTATACTTTCCAAAATTTCACCTTCATTGTCCAAAATAACTAGTGTATTGACCAAGCCGTTTTCACGTTCCTCATAGTATGAAATCAGAACAGCATCATTTGCCTTTAGGTATTCAATTTGCCTACAAGGAATAATGTTGTACTTGGCAAAATATTGTACGAACCATTGAAAATACTCTGATTCTACTGTGTATGACGTAGCGTATGAAACATTGTCGAAAATGGCTAGGCCTGAAACAGGAGCAGTCCGAAGTTCGGTTCCTGATTTAAGGTCAACATAAATTTCTTTATTTGCGAAATGCGGATGTGGGACTTTGATCCATTCAGATCCGGATTGAATGATTCTGGTATTTTGAAGGCTGAAGGTGGGGTCACCTCCGTTCCAGCTGAAGGTGTAAATATTTGTCAGGTCAGGATTGTTTTGGTCAGAATATTGGATAAAGAGGAGTTGAGCTGCGTCATAAGATTTTGCTACCAATCCTGAGTATTCTTCTCCAAATGAAATGGCCTGAATAATTTCTAATGGCTGGAATGAAAGGAGAAGAAAGGTTTGTGATTTGGCTTCAGCATCATAAGTTTCGATCAAAAGGAGATTTTCATCTGATCCAGGGATAATAGACTTGATTGGAAAATCAAAAGTAATCTGATGATGTACATTTTTAACCGCCAAAATTCAATATTCGTTTAATGGATGTGATAAATAATAAATATCTTTCGGGCAAATCTAAATGTAATCCTTGATGTACAAACGTCTCCATCTTTTAATCTTTATTGTCTTTGGCATATATACGGGTATAACTGCTCAGGACAGCACCCATGTCAAACCTCTGGTTTTCTTGATGAAGCTAGACGCAGACATAGACGCGCGAACAAATCGTTATACGGAATTGGCCCTTGAGGAGGCCAGAGTGCAAGAGGCTGATTATGTAATCATAGAGATGGATACTTATGGTGGCGCACTCAATGATGCTGATGATATCAGGACTCGTGTGTTAGAATTTGAAAAACCTATTTATGTATATATAAACAAGGATGCAGCATCAGCTGGGGCTTTGATTTCTATTGCCTGTGATAGCATCTATATGGCGAAAGGTGCCAGTATTGGCGCTGCCACTGTGGTGACTCAAGATGGTGCGGCAGCCCCCGACAAATACCAGTCTTATATGAGATCCATCATGCGCTCTACTGCTGAAGCCAATGGTCGTGATCCGAAAATTGCAGAAGCCATGGTCGATCAGGATGTGGAAGTAGACAGCATCTCTACAGAAGGTAAGGTGATTACGTTTTCAACTTCCGAAGCGATCAAACATGGATTTTGTGAAGCCCAGGTAGATGGGATAGAGGATATCATGTTTAGGTCTGGTATTGAGGACTATGATACGTATGACTATGAATTATCAGCTTCTGATAAAATTATTGATATTTTTATTAATCCATTTGTCAGTGGTATTTTAATACTTATTATTCTTGGTGGAATATATTTTGAGCTGCAAACACCTGGAGTAGGTTTTCCTATTTTGGCTTCTTTGATTGCTATTGTTCTGTACTTCACCCCTTATTATCTTAATGGACTGGCTGAGAATTGGGAGATTATTATCTTCTTTTTAGGCGTCGTTTTATTGGCATTGGAGATATTTGTAATACCAGGATTTGGTGTAGCCGGAGTATCTGGAATTACGATGATGGTCACATCCTTGATATTGGTGATGCTCAATAATGATTACTTCGATTTTTCATTCGTGCCTACTGGCAATTTGACTACAGCCGTATTGGTCACTTTTTTGGGTCTGATTGGCTCTTTCATTGTGATGTTCATTGGGGGAGTGAGATTGACGGAATCGGGCTTATTTAAAAGAATTGCCTTAGAAACTACCCTGGACAAATCAGCTGGATATACTTCCAATTTCAAAAAAGATTCCCTCATGGGCAAAACGGGAGTGGCCTATACCATCTTACGGCCCAGTGGAAAGGTGGAAATAGAAAATGAAATATATGACGCCTATACTCGTGGGAGCTATATAGAGCAGGGTGCTAAAATAGAGGTAATAGGTGAGGAGGGCACTTCTCTCAAAGTAAAAGAACTATCCTGATCATGTCAAAAGAAAAGTTGTTGAAAATTCTCTATTGGGTATTATTCATAGGAGCGGTCATTTTTCTGTATTTCAGTCTCAGGACACAATATTATCAATTAGAATATTCGCTTGTAGCACTTGGGCTTTGGGGTGGAGCATTCCTGTTGAATAGATTTGTAAAAAAGGAAGACACATCTGAATAAATGAGAGCCCTGCGTAAAACCAAAAATTGCCTCAATTGTCAAACGCCACTTGCTGAAGTACACAATTTCTGTCCTATGTGTGGACAGCAGAATGATGATAAAAACGTGTCTTTTAAAGAGCTGAGTAGAGATTTGTTCGAAAATTTCTTTTCATTCGATTCTAGATTGGCTCATACCTTCTTCCCTTTCTTTTTTAAACCTGGAGAGCTCACTAAGAAATACAATGAGGGCAAACGTTTTACCTACGCCAATCCAATCAGATTATACATCATTGTAAGTTTCTTTTACTTTTTTGTACTCAATATCGTAATGGGTGACTTGACTCGTGAATTGGGTCAGGCTTTGGATTCACCTGAAGTAGATTCTGTTCAAAATGTCTTTCAGAAAGAAATGGAGTTTAATATAGACTCAATAAAAAATGCACCTCCCGTGATGGTAACTTTTGATGAAGATTCATTAGAAAGTTCAGAAGATGTTTCCTGGCCGTTAGAAGAATGGCAATGGAAGATGTTCAACCAATACATGGACGACAGCAGTGTGTCAGAGGAGGCTTTATTCGATTCTTTAAAATTGGAAAACAGACATGCATTAACCCGATTGACGGTCAAACAAATCATTCGGATTTACAAGAGGGATAAGGAATTATTAGTTTCTCAGATTGTAAAGAACCTATCAGTCATGATGTTTGTGCTGATACCAGTATTTGCCATGCTTTTGAAACTGATGTATATCAGACGAAAGACGCTCTATATCAATCATTTGATCCATACGATCCATTTACACACTTTTGCCTTTTTTGTCTATGGAATAATCATGGCTTTGATGCATTGGTTAGTTCATTCTGATAATGCGCAAGAATGGATGATTACAGGATCTTTGTTTACTGTTTTTATATATACATTCTTTTCGTTCAAACGAGTGTATGGGCAAAATTGGAAAAAGACTATTCTTAAATTTTGGATTACCTCATGGCTCTATTTTTACATTCTTGTGTTTGCCATTATTGCAGAATTGTTGATATCACTTTTAATATTTTAATGAGCATTTTAAACTCAACAATGAGAGAACTTCAAGTGGCAATTGCCCATATCAGTGTATGGTAAGATCACCACTGGTTGAAATTCATTGAGCTGTAGGGAATTGTTTTGTTTACTCTTTATACTTCCAATAATTATAGAATGTATCATTGTATTCATTAACACAAGGTTATGCTGACTCTTATTCAATACAACAAATCTACCCACCAAAAGGAAGAGAAAATAACTCCCCAGGCTGCCTTCGATACCATAGAAGGAACTCGAAGAATCTCGTGGCTGGATATAGAAAGTCATGACCGAAACATCCTGCAAGAAGTAATCAGTCTCAATAGATTTCATCCGCTTACATTGGAAGATATTTTGATTGTAGAGTCGTTGCCAAAGTTCGAAGTCTTTGATGATTATATCTTCTTTTCGGCCAATATGCTTACTGTCGACACAAATGATTTGATTGCAGAGGAAAAGATCAGTATTGTGTTGAAAAAGAATGTGCTCATTACTTTTCAAGAAGGCTTGCCTGGTGACGTATTCGACGAGCTGCGTAATAAGATAAAAAGATCACTAGGAATCATTCGGGCCAATCCAGTAGACTATCTTTTTTATCAGGTGCTTAATGCTATCGTAAGCAGCTATTCTCACATAGCTGAAAAATTAAGATTTGAAATTGAAGAGCTCGAAGATCAAATTTTAACAGACGACAACTATGAGGTAATGAAAGAAGTCATTGCAATCAAAAGAAAAGTAAACTTAATCAGACGGCACACCATACCCTTGCTAGACGCTGTCACTAGCATGAAAACAGAAGGCGCTCAATTCCTCAGAAAAGCCAACCAAGCTTATTTGCATGACCTTCAAGATCAGGTGAAGAACATTTTGGCTTTTTGTAATACATCTCGTGAGATGCTTCGAGACATTATGGATTTGCACCATACTAATCAAAACAATGAGATGAATCGAGTCATGAAGACACTGACCATTGTGTCTGCGATCTTCATACCAATGACCTTCATTGCCGGGATTTATGGTATGAATTTCCATACCATGCCAGAGTTGGATTGGAAATATGGTTATTTTGGTGTTCTTGGAGCTATGGGAGTGATTGGTGCCATTATTTTTTATATACTCAAAAGAAAACAATGGTTGTGATGTATCAGTCAATTTTAGTCATAAGGTAATAACTACATAAAGACCCATCTGCTTTCATTTGTCTAATTCTTTTCTAGTTTTGCCGCCTAATCCTAAGAGAATGCTAGAAGCAGTAATATTTGATATGGACGGGGTGATCATGGACAGTGAGCCCATCCACTACGAAACAGAGTTTGAAATTCTAAAACGTTTTGGAGTCAAGGACTATCCTTTTGAGGAGCATGCGCAGTATGTAGGCATGCGTACGTGGGACCTTTGGGCTGGAAATATTGCCAAATATAGCCTGGATGCTACAGCAGAAGCTTTGACCATAGAGGGAGATGAGGCTTATATAAATGCACTTCGTGAAAAAGATTTTGACCCTATCACGGGATTGGCCGATCTGTTGGATAGGATAAAAGCTAGTGGCACAAAAATGATCGTAGCTTCTTCGGCTTCAAGAGAGAATATTAAGTTGGTTTTAGATAAATTTGCCATTACCCAATACTTCGAGGGCTATGTGAGTAGTCAAGATGTGAAGAAGACCAAACCCAATCCTGATATTTTTTTACTGGCTGCCAAAACTTTGGGTGTAAATCCTGAGAATTGTGTAGTGATAGAAGATGCCAAACATGGTGTGCAAGCAGCTATTTCTGCAGGAATGAAATGCATTGGTTATGGTAATCTAAATTCTGGAAATCAGGATTTGAGTAAAGCCCATGTGATCATAGATTCACATAACAACATTGATCTGGAATTGTTAGAAAAATTGACAATTGAAAAAACACTAATTTAATATGTTTCCAAAAGTAAATCCTGCTGAGACCAAGTCCTGGGATGCCCTAGAAAACCATTACGAAGACATTTCGAAAGATCCTATTATAGAAATGTTTGAAAAAGACCCTGACAGATTCAATAAATTTTCCATTCAGTGGAAAGACTTTTTATTGGATTACTCCAAAAATATCTTTTCGGACAAGACGAAGTCTTTGTTGATAAAATTGGCAGATGAGTGCCAGTTGAAAGATGCAATAGAAGCGATGTTTTCAGGAGAGAAGATCAATGAAACGGAAGATCGTGCAGTTTTGCATACAGCACTGAGAAGCAACAGCAAAGAGCCACTCAAAGTAGATGGAGAAGATGTGCGTCCATTGATCGCCAAAGAGTTGGAGAAAATGAAGGCCTTTACTGAAAAACTTCATTCAGGCGAGTTGAAAGGTTTTGATGGCAAAGTGATCAAAAACATTGTCAATATTGGCATTGGTGGATCTGACTTAGGGCCATACATGGTTTGCGAAGCATTAAAACCTTATCAGAAAGAAAACATCAACTCCTATTTTGTGTCCAATGTAGATGGCTCCCACCTTCATCAAGTATTGCAGAAAGTAGATGCAGCTGAGACTTTATTTATTATTGCTTCTAAGACATTTACGACTCAGGAAACCATGACCAACGCCAATTCGGCCAAGGATTGGTTTTTGAATCTTGCTAAAGATGAAACAGCAATAGCCAAGCATTTTATCGCGCTATCTACTAATAAGAAATCTGTAGAAGCCTTTGGAATCGACTCAGCCAATATGTTTGAGTTTTGGGATTGGGTAGGTGGTAGGTACTCTCTCTGGTCATCTATTGGAATGTCTATTGCTTGCGCGATTGGATATGACAATTTCAGAGACCTGTTGGATGGTGCAGAGGCTATGGATATTCACTTCCGCGAAACGGAATTTGAAAAAAACCTGCCTGTGATTCTTGCCATGCTTGGTGTTTGGTACAACAACTTCTTTGGTGCTGAGTCTCATGCTATTTTGCCTTATGATCAATATTTGCATCGTTTTGCCAGTTATCTCCAGCAAGGTGACATGGAGAGCAATGGTAAATTCATTGATAGAAATGGTGAGCCAATTGCCATCCAAACGGGGCCAATCATTTGGGGCGAACCAGGCACCAATGGACAGCATGCCTTTTATCAGTTGATCCACCAAGGAACTAAATTGATTCCATCAGATTTTATTGCTTCCGCGCAAAGTCAGAACCCAATGAGTGATCATCATGAAAAGCTCTTGGCTAATTTCTTTGCTCAGACTGAAGCTCTGATGAAAGGCAAGATGGAAGAAACAGTCATAGACGAATTGTTGAAAACTGGGATGGAAGAAGAGGATATTGATTTCTTGCTCCCATTCAAAATATTTGAAGGCAATCAACCAACAAATTCGATATTGGTCAAGAAAATAACGCCTTTCAATCTAGGTGCATTGATCGCCATGTACGAGCATAAGATTTTTGTGCAGGGTGTCATTTGGAATGTATTCAGTTTTGATCAGTGGGGTGTAGAACTTGGAAAACAATTGGCTGGGCAAATATTGCCCGAGTTGCAAGGCGACGATAAAGTAACTTCTCACGATGGATCAACCAATAGCCTGATCAATCAGTGGAAGGAGTGGAGAAAATAAAGTAAAAATTTGGTGGTTAACTTTTCTAAAGTTTTATATTGTACTATGCCTACGGTTCTAATTATTGGCGCTTTTAGATTCTTCTTTTATAGCAATGAGCATCTCCCTGAACATGTACATGTCGAAAGTGGGGAAGGTGTAGCGAAGTATTCATTGAGACCTGTGGAGTTAGTTAAATCCTCAGGTCTCAATGCATCAGAGTTGAGTAAAATCCGTAAATTAGTGTTGGAGAATCAAGTCACTTTACTTTCAAAATGGGATGAGTATTTTAACAACTAATTCACCAAAAGCAAAAGAAATCTGGTTCAAAGAAGATAAGATTTATTTCCTCTTGGCAGATGGACGAGAGCTCGGAGTGCCGATCGAGTGGTTTCCGAAATTAAGAGATGCCAACCCAGATCAATTAAAAAATTGGCGACTGATCGGTAGCGGAGATGGTGTGCATTGGGAGGAGTTAGACGAAGACATATCCATAGAAGGCCTCTTAGTAACTATTTAATTCTTTCTTTATTTAAATATTCAAAATGAGACTAGCAGTAATTGCCCATGATGGCAAAAAGGCCGAAATGGTAGGCTTTTTACTTCAAAATAAGGAACGCATAGCCAAAGCAGACATTGTGGCGACTGGAACCACAGGATCACATGCTGAGAAGGCTGGATTGAAAGTGAAAAAGTTGCTTTCTGGCCCTATGGGTGGTGATGCCCAGATTGCTACGCTGGTGGCGGAAGGTAAGATGGATTTGATCTTCTTCTTTCGAGATCCACAAGGTAAGCATCCCCATGAGCCAGATATTCAGATGTTGATGAGACTTTGTGATGTGCATAACATTCCATTTGCTACCAATCCAGCTGGAGCACAGTTGCTTTTGAATGGCTGGCCAATAGAATAATAAGGAGTTGATGGTTTTGCGCTTTTAGTTTATCTTAGGATAAATAAATCAAAACCAACCTATCATGAGCAAGCTCCTTCAAGTGGCCTTTAAGGAATTGGGTCAAGCCGAAATCCCAGGAAGTCAGCACAATCCGCGAATTGTAGCCTACGCCGAACAATCCAATTTTCCAGGTATAAAAGATGACGAAACACCCTGGTGTAGCATCTTTGTTAATTTTTGTTGTGACGAGTTAAACTATCAGCGAAGTGGTAAAGCCAATGCTCGCAGTTGGTTGCAGGTGGGAAGCGAACAGCATGCGCCTAGACCTGGTGATGTAGTTGTTTTTTGGCGAGAAAGCATTCATTCCTGGAAAGGCCATGTCGCCATTTATCTAGGACATTCAGATGATCGTAAAGAGGTTTTTTGTATAGGTGGAAATCAGGGAAATGCAGTTTCAGTGGCTGCTTATGATGCGGGTAAGGTACTGGGGTATCGTCGTGTGGGTGTTGAAGTGCAATTAGATATTCCTGAACCAGTTCTGCAAAAAGGGGACAAAGGTGAAGAAGTCATTAGCCTTCAAAGACTGCTGAATAAATTGGGCTATAACTGTGGTGATGCTGATGGAGACTTTGGCAATAAAACCATCAAAGCCCTCAAGCTGCTCCAAGCCAATAATCAACTCACAGTTGATGGAGTTTATGGCAATCAGTCGAAATCTATCCTTGAATCTTTATTACAATCTTAATATTTCATTAAACCTAAACTATCATGACAGGAAGTGTCGCATTAGATGTAGTTATCGGACTGGTATTCATCTATCTGCTATATAGCTTATTTGCCACATTAGTTGCTGAGATCATCTCAACGAACCTAATGCTCAGGGCAAGAAATCTCAAAGAGGCAATTAATCGAATGATTAATGATGAGGAAGGTGAAGGGAATAGTTATCCAAGAATTATCGAATTGTTTAATATCCTTCCTGATAATTATGTAAATAACCTGATCAATAATTTTTACGATCACCAAGAAGTCAAATACTTGGGTAGAAAGGCGAACCTCAATCCTTCTGCTATCAAAGCAGTAAACTTTGCAAAAGTTATTTTAGATAAAATAAAAGCTGTTGGTTCTGGCACTACTGAAATCCAAAAAATAAAGTCAGGTCTGGAGCGGTTGTGCTTACCAGAAGGTAGTGAGGATTATATTGAAGGGACTCGTCGCATATTGGGCAGGAAAACAGCCGAGTACATCCAAAGCATATTAGAGGATTGCCAAGGTGATCTGGAAGCTTTCAAGAAGGAATTGGAAAATTGGTTTGATAGAACCATGGAGCAGACTACTGAGTGGTACAAGCAACGGATGCAGAAAATCTTACTCATTATAGGCTTTATGCTGGCTTGGGTCTTCAATGTGGATACTTTTTCAATTGTCAAAAAACTGTCTGTAGACCAAGATGCACGAGATCAGATGGTACAACTAGCTAGTGCCTATGTTCAGAACAATCAATATGATAAATATGCCCTGTTGGTTACTGATAGTCTGGCTCTGAAGGCAGATACATTGAAATTGGATTCAGCATCAAAGGCATTAATTACTGATTACAATGCTCGTTTGGAAGCTTTATTGGATACAAAAAAGGTGTTGGAGCAGGATTTGGCTTCGGCCAATACTGTATTGGGATTGGGCTCATGGTTGCCTGATTCACTGATGTTGGATGAGAAGAAAAGGATTATTTATCCAGATTGGGTAAATGCTGGAGTTGCATCTAAAATTATAGGGAAATGTGACAGTGCAAAATCTGCTGTGACAATCACATGCTTTCAGAAATGGCATTATCTATTTTGTTTGTTATTCGGCTGGCCGAGAATACTGGGTTATTTCATAACGGCACTGGCCATTTCTTTGGGAGCACCTTTTTGGTTTGATATTTTAAATAAACTGATGAAATTGAGAGGAGCAATTTCGGAGAAAAAATGACTATTCCTTTTTAGAATAATTCCTAGCCCCAAAAATAGTACTGCCAATTCGTACCATGGTGCTGCCTTCTTCTACGGCTATTTGATAGTCGCCACTCATGCCCATAGAGATTTCTGTGAGATTTAGGAGTGGGTGGTTGTATTCTTTTTTTAGCGATTCGAAAAAGGATTTCAATCCAGCAAATTCAGCTCTTACTTTAGCTTTATCGTCTGTGTTTGTTGCCATACCCATCAGACCCACAATGGACACGTTTGTCATTTCATCCAGTGGAGGAGATGATATCAATGCTTTGATTTCGTTCTGACTGAAACCAAATTTAGTCTCCTCATCAGCAATATGGACTTGCAAAAGACAGGGAATAACACGATCATTTTTTCTACCTTCTTTGTTGATTTCTTTAAGTAGTTTGATTGTGTCGACTCCGTGGATCAAGTGCACAAAAGGTGCAATATATTTTACCTTGTTGCGCTGAAGGTGGCCAATCATGTGCCACTCGATATCTTTTGGGAGAGAGGCTTCTTTTTCTACCAATTCCTGCACTTTGTTTTCACCAAAGGCTCTTTGACCTGCTGCATAGGCTTCTAATAGAAGTTCAATGGGCTTGGTTTTACTTACCGCTATCAGTTCGGCATTAGTAGTGGTGGATAGTTCTTTTTGAATGGTTTGTATTTGATCTGCGACAGACATATGGATTGCTTAATTTCTTAATCGTGAATTAACGAAATAACAATTAACTTAGAATGGTTCTGACGATTATTTCTTCTAATTTAATGAATCAATTATTTCAATCAGTTGTTCAGTTCACATGGCTATTTTAGGAACATTGCTCAAACGCGGTATTCGTCTTAGAGAGAGTTTAGAGCAGGATTATACTTCTTCATTTGATTTGCAAAAATCAGAATTGCGTAAGCTCTTAATTGCCGCAAAGGATACATACTTTGGTCGATACTATTATTTTAAGACCATCTTGAATGGTTTTAAAGATCAAGACCCGAATCTGTTCTATAAATATTACACAAGCAACGTCCCTATTCATGATTACAATGCTATCAATGAGGAATGGTGGTCTAAGTCTAGAGAGGGGATAAGAGGAGTCACTTGGCCAGGCAAGGTCAAATACTATGCTTTGAGTTCGGGAACTTCTGGCGCTCCTTCCAAATACATCCCCATCACTAAGGATATACTCAAGTCCATGCAAAAAACTGGAGTTCGACAGTTGTTGGCCTTGTCAAAACTGGAAATAGATTCCAGATACTATGAGACTGATATTCTGATGGTTGGTGGAAGCACAGACTTGAAGTTTAATGGCACATATTTCGAAGGTGATCTGAGTGGAATCACTACCAGTCAGATACCTATCTGGCTTCAGCGGTTTGCCAAACCTGGTAGAAAGATCGCAAAGGCAGCTAACTGGGATACAAAGCTGGATGAAATGGTGCATAAGGCCAAAGACTGGAATGTTGGCGTGATTGTAGGTGTGCCAGCGTGGATACAATTATTGATGGAGAAGATAATTGCCGAGTATCAGGTTCAGACGATACATGATATTTGGCCGAATCTCAAGGTTTTTGTACATGGTGGTGTATCATTTAAGCCATACAAAAGAGGCTTTGAGAAACTGCTGGCTGAGCCTATTCACTACATGGAGACTTACCTGGCCTCTGAGGGATTCATTGCTTTTCAGGATAAACCAGATCATTCGTCCATGAAGCTGGTTTTGAACAATGGCATTTTTTATGAGTTTATACCATTCACCAACAACAATTTTGATATGAACGGACAGCTTGTAGATAATCCCACAATTTTCAAAATTGATGAAGTTGAAATAGGACAGGAGTATGCGCTTTTGATTAGCACAAATGCAGGAGCATGGCGATATTTGATTGGTGATGTAATAGAATTTACTAATAAGAAGGATGCAGAAATAGTCATCAAAGGTCGAACCAAGCACTTTCTCAGTTTGTGTGGAGAACATTTGTCTTTAGATAATATGAATGAGGCGCTAGAACTTACAGCCAGCCAGTTGAATGTCACGGTCAAAGAGTTTACAGTTTGCGGGGAATTTTACGGATCACTATTTGCGCATCACTGGTATATAGGCACAGATGATCCTGTGAACCAAGGGAGGTTTAAGAAATTGTTGGATGAGAATTTAAAAATTCTAAATGACGATTACCGAGTAGAACGAACGGCCGCTCTTCAAGAAATGCATGCAGATTTTCTACCCACATCTGTATTTTATTCTTGGATGAAAAGCCAGGGTAAAGCAGGTGGCCAACATAAGTTTCCGCGAGTGTTGAATGAAGAACGACAAAAGGAATGGAACCTTTTCATTCAATCCAAGAGTAGCCCATCTTATTAGAATGACAACGTTCGAACAAGTAATTTTAAAATTCTACAAATAGTTATATTATTTCTTGGGATAGTTCGTTTTGATACATATTTGAGATAATATTGTACTAGGCAATTTGTCATTAATTTAACTATAAATCACCTATTATGCCTCTAACCGCTTTGGCTGGTACGTTGGGAAGAAAGCGTGCAGCACATTTGCTCAGAAGGGTGACCTTCGGCGCGACTAAAGCACAAATAGATCAAGTAGCCGCACTCACGACCAGTGAAGCCATGGATTTGTTGTTTATCATGGAAGATTTGCCTGATCCAGAATTGCCGCTAGATCCAGCCACAGGTCAGGAATGGCTCAGCACTCCAACCACGGATGCCAATTCTTCAGACAGAGATTTGAATACGTATTTGAAATCGTGGCATTTTGGCCAATTGCTGGCTCTGGATGTGGCTGAGGAGTATGCCTTGTCTTATGCAACTCGCGAAAAGATCACCTTTCTTCTGCATACGATTTTTACCACAATAGAGTCCAAAGTGGCTAACAGCAAATTCATCTATTATCAAAATGCACTTTTTAGACAGTATAGCTTTGATGATAATGAAGACCCTGATTTCAATTTTAAGACATTATCAAAAAAAGTGTGTGTTGAAAATGCCATGTTAAGATATCTGGATGGCAATACCAATGTACTGGGAAGTCCCAACGAAAATTTTGGTCGGGAATTCTTAGAATTGTTCTCTATAGGTAGGGGGCTGGAGGGTACAGTTTCAACCCTGCCCGCACCAGGAGATTATTTCAATTATACAGAGCAGGATGTTCAAGCGGCTGCGTTGGTGTTTTCAGGTTTTAATATTGACGAGACATTTTCCAATATTGATGAAGATACTGAACTGCCAAAAGGTGTAATTAGAGGTGGAACTATTGCTTCTTCACATGACAACACAACCAAGCAGTTTAGCTATAGATTCAATGACGCTACGATATCGCCTGATCCAGATTTGTTGCAAGGGGGGGCGGCCACAGAAGAAAGTGCCTTGGGCGAAATAGATCAATTGGTGGAAATGATCTATGGTGTGTCAGATGAAGCGGCTAAAAACATCTGTCGAAAAATTTATAGGTTCTATGTCTATTACAATATAGACGAGGATCTGGATAATGATATTATTGATAACCTTACCCAGACCTTTATAAATAGTGGATATAAGTTGCAGCCCGTATTAGTTGATCTTTTTCAAAGTGAGCACTTTTATGAGGCTGGCGCTGGTACTGGCAACGACAATTTTGGAAGTATCATCAAATCTCCCATGGATCTGGCGCTTGGGACACTGAAGGGTTTAGAAGTGAAAATCCCGGATTATACGACCGATCTAGAAAACTACTATACTTTCATGGGCAGTATACAGCAGTCTATGAATAGCCAGGGTATGATTTACTACGAGCCGTCAGAAGTGGCTGGTTATCCGGCTTACCATCAATTCCCCATTTACAATAGAAGTTGGATATCTACCAATTACCTGGCTGAACGCTATCAGTTTATTCAGCGATTGATTGACAATATGGACGCTGATGAACCGGGAAGTGTAGGAGTAGATGTTGTGGAGTTTGTTCGAGATAATTTTTCTGCTGTAGCTGCAGATGCGAACGATCTAATCATAGAATTGTGCCGATACTTTTTGCCGATGAATGATAATCTTACATTTGATGCAGCAGGAGATGATTCATCAGAGATTACTGCCGAAAGACTGAATTACTTCCTGATGGCATTTTTGTATAGTCCACAAATTGACCCAGATCCAGAAGGATCCTGGAACTTTAGGTGGACCAATCTAGAAGATAGTGAAGTGGTAGAGAGTCAACTAAAGAATTTGTTTAACGCACTAATGCAGTCACCTGAGTTTCAACTCTCATAAGCCTAACCAGATGAAAAGAAGAAATTTTCTAAAAAAAATACCACTGGCTGCCAGTCTTCCTTTTGCGATTAGTGGGGTGCCTATCAATTTGATTGCGCGAAACAACTATTTTCGTCAAATGGCTGCAAGCAGTACCAATGATCGGGTGCTGGTGATTTTGCAGTTGTTGGGAGGCAACGACGGGGTGAATACAGTTATTCCTGTTGAGCAATACGACCAGTATTATAGTCGCAGAGCCAACATTGCTATACCTGCAAAAAATGGAGCTAGAAAATATATACCAGTAGATAGCACTTTGGCCTCACCTGATCAAATCGGATTGCATCCAGATATGCAAGGCGTAAAGGATCTGTATGACAGAGGAAGGATGGCGATTGTGCAGGGGGTGTCTTATAAGAACAACAATGGTTCGCACTTTCGAGGCAGAGATATCTGGAATATGGGTGGTGGCGTAGATGACTTTTACTCCTCAGGTTGGGTAGGTCGCTATTTACAAAGTGAATATGCACCTCAAGTTTATCCAGATGATTTTCCAAATAATGATATGCCTGATCCATTGGCCATTGAGCTAGGGAGTGATGTATCTCTGGTCTTTCATCAAAATGGAAACATCCCTTCTTCTATTTCATTAGGAGGGAATCCTCAAGGATTTGCTGATCTGATTGAAAATTTGGATGGTTTTGTAGACCAGGGCACTGATCCCCGTGGCCGCCCACCAGAGTATTTGCTGAATTCTGCTTATTGGAATGAAATGAACTGGATATTGGGGCTGGAGGATAAATCTGAGGATTATGCCGGAAGATTGCTCGAAATATACAATGCTGCTTCTGCGTCTTCTGTGGCATACCCAGAAGTATATCCTTTCAATGCACCAGATGGTGCTAAGCGCAATCGACTGACTCCACAATTGCAATTGGTCTCAAGGCTTTTGGATGGAGGGGGGCCTGGCTTAGGCGCTAAAACCAAGGTGTTTTTAGTAAAAGTAGGCGGATTTGATACGCATGCAGATCAAGTAGAATCTTATGATCCTACCATGGGCAATCATGCTTCTTTGCTCTATCACATTTCGTCTGCTATGAAGGCCTTTCAGGATGATTTGAGAGCCAGAGGAATTGAAGATCGTGTACTCACAGTAACCATGTCTGAATTTGGCAGAAGGATAGCCTCGAATGGCAGTTATGGAACTGATCACGGTACTGGAGGGCCTATGTTTATCTTTGGCAAAGGAGCGAATCCTGGTGTGTTTGGTACCAATCCAGACATGGCTGAAAACAATGTGGGCATGCAGTACGATTACCGACAGATTTATGCCAGTATTTTGGAAGATTGGCTTCAAGTGGACAAGAGCGTAATTACCAGTGATATTTTCTTTAATAATTACATTGATGGTACGGGTGATGATGGGGAAGCATTGGAGAAAGTTGAGGTTTCTAAGTCTGTAATTACTGGTATAGAAGAGTTTATGACTCAACGCTTTCATTTGAAAGAATGCTATCCTAACCCTGCCCATAAAGAAACTAAAATCGGTTTTTATTTGAATGCACCAGCTCAAGTCGAGCTTAGCCTTTATGACAACAATGGTAAGATGGTTAGGCATATTTTGCAGGAAGAAAAACTCATTGGTGAGCATGAGGTGAATTTGGATGTGTCAGATCTCAAACCAGGAACCTACATCTACAGAATAAATGCTGGACTACTCAAGGACTCAAAAAAACTAATCGTTAAGCACTAAACTTATGGATCGCAAATTTCAATTCTTGTTGCTTTTTTGTTTGCTGATTGGCTTTCAAAGCATGGCGCAGCGTAAAGGGCAACCTAAAAAACCGCCCAATCCACTCAAGCAATTTATGCAAACACAATTCTGGATCGGACTAAAAGGAGGCCCTAATTTGACCAAAGCTAACCCTACACAATTTTATTCAACCTTTGAAGGTGTTGACTTTGTGGATACTGAGCTCCAAAAGGACTATGATAATTTTAAAACGTTAGGTTCTCAAGTAGGATTGGAATTTGTCTTCTATCACAGAGGGTTTTCGTTAGCCTTCTTTCCAAATTATTCTAGGTTCAATTTTACCTATCACAACTCCTATACTTACGAGTCGGTAAGTAATCTAGAGGACATGGTCATTCTCAATTATGATCAAAAAAATCACCTGGAATACATTGACTTGCCTTTGATGTTTAAGTATGACATTCTTCAGGAAAAAATCAGACCATTTGTGCAAATAGGTGCCTATTACAGTCGTTTGCTCAATGCCAATAAAGAAATTCAAATTGAAAATAACGATATAGCCTCTGGTGCTGTCAGACCCTATCAGCCTGATGCAATTATAGTTGGAGCCAAAGATATCTTCATTGGCTCATCCTTGGGAGTTATGGCTGGTGTAGGCGTACACTATGATCCTGGTAACATTCGCCTTTCTCTTGATATCAATTATCGCTATGGGCTAAACAATATCGCCAGTGCCTCTAATAGATATTCTGACAATCGACTGGCTGCATCAGGAGACGCTATGGACGACCTCACGATCGACAACATTACCATGAATGTAGGTGTTTTTTTCCCCATGCGATTTATTAGCAAAAGTTTCAACTCTGATTTTTAGTCTCTCATGAAAATTCAATTTAAAGACCTCGTTTGGGTAATAGCTACGTTATGGGTTATTTCATCTTGTGACATAGCGGACAATAAGGATGTAGATCCTGCTGATTCATTTTTGAGAATTTATGATAGTCATCAGTTCGATCATGAGATCAGACCCGTGGATATTGTACAAACAGCTGAGGGTGGCTATTTATTTCTTGGTAATTATAGACGCGAGGATGTGGACTTTCTGGGTACATACGTCTCTAGTGCAGATGAAGAAGGCCAGTTTGTTAGAAATACCTATTTAACAGACGACAACGTGCACCCTGTGGGGAAGTTTTTGGAATTGGGTGGAGAACACTATTTTATCAGTATGGATGCTGTGAGCCTACAAGCCTACCTTAATCAAGTCAATGATTCCGCTCGCATTGTGAGTACTACTGGCCTGGGCGTGACTTATCCTATGTATGCTGAGAATGATGGTGAAGATCAATTTGTATTGCTTAGTTATAACTCTTTGGATAGAACCACTATGTTGTCTTTGGTTAATGCAGACGGATCTATTGCCGCTCAGAGTGCTTTTGGAATAGGGGCGGGACAAGAGGTGGAAGAACCAATCATTGATCACTTTACACGGACTGGTAGGGAATTGCCATTTTTTGCAGGCCGTTCTGTGAATGGAACTTATTATGCCAATGGGTTTTATAATTACACTTTGTCATTATTATTTACTGATTTGAGTGATGATACACCTTCTGGTGTTATTCAAGGCCAACAAGATCAGGGAGGTATCAGTAGCTTGATTTCTTTGAGTGGAGATAATTATGGCCTGGCCAGATTCAACTATGGAGATCAGTATGCCAATGCCATTGCGACACTCAATACATTAGGAACCACTTCTTCAAGTGATTTAGCAGGCAGTCCCATGCTAGAGTGGGCGTATGGCGAAAAGGTAAAAATGACTACTATGACATTGGGTAGCTCTGATTATATCATTATGGCCACTACTACCAAGAACCAACAAATCGTCTTGCATTTTTATGACAATGCAGGTGCTTATGTTGCTGTTGATTACCTAGGTTTTTCAAGTCCCTATCAGCTGGGAGCGATCCATGTCACTTCTGATAATGGTTTGGCAATTCTAGGGTCTACTCAAGTAGCAGGTAAATTTCAGCGATTGTGTTTGTTTAAGAAATCAGAGAATGAACTCAAGGACTTGGTTCAATAAGCGAAATATTTCGTTTAATTACGCGAATTATTTCGTACATTTGTGTATGGCATATAAAACGAGCGAGATCCTTAATTTGATCCATGATCCTGCAATTAGATACCAAAAGGCTCATGAGGGTATTACCAAATTAGATTTTTTGGCAGTAGTGTCTATGACAGGCATGAATTTGAAGGAATTTTCTAATTTACTGCCAGTAACTAGACGAACCCTAGAAAAAGTAAAGGACAAAGAACTCATTAATGCATCAGTAAGTGATCGAATCTTACAAATTGCGGCTTTGTATCAATATGGAGAGGAGGTGCTAGGAAGTATCCCAGCCTTTCAGTCATGGCTCAAATCTGACCTATTGGCCCTGGCAAATAAAAAACCTTATGACTTTTTAAGTAATAGTACAGGTTTATCTCTGGTAGAGGATTTACTTGGCCGCATAGAACACGGCGTTTATTCATGATTTTTTTTCGGATCACGACCAAACCATATATTCATGATTTGTCTGGGACGGGTGCTATGCGCTATGGCGGAAGGTGGAACCCTAAGGGTCGAAGAATGCTATATACCTCTGAGAGTCTTTCCCTGGCTATGTTAGAAGTAATGGCGAATAGTAGTTCAAATCAAATAGGTAAAGGATTTTATTGTACAGAATTGGAATTGCCCGATCAGTATAATGTCGGAGAACTTACCGTCTTACCCAAAGGTTGGAACAGTTACCCTTTTTCGAATTTGACCATTGATGCAGGGAGGCAATTTTTAGACGGAGGAGGGTTGTGTTTGAAGGTGCCTAGTTCTATTGTTTCCTCAGAATCTAATTTTTTGCTGAACCCTTTGCATGATCACTTTCATCACCTGAAGATAAATGAGGTCAAACCCTTGTTGTTTGATCAAAGACTTTGGAATTAATCAATAAAACGTAAACTTCTTTGAGATAACTTTATTCTTATAATAATGAAGCAACTATTTTGATAGCTTATCTAATTGGCCTTTCAGCAGGCCTTGTTCCAGCACTTTCTACAGGTCCTGTATTTCTTACACTCGTACAGCATGCCATTGATCATGGGTTTAGAAAGGCGGTTTATTTTATCGCAGGTGTAGCCCTGACAGATACGTCTATTATCCTCTTGACTTGGCTTGGACTGAGTCAAATCTCGGGAGGCAGTGAACCTCCTGCCCAGTTATCTATAGGCGGAGGGATTCTCCTTATCCTATTTGGGCTAATTTTTATATTCAAAAAGGAATCTGAACAGCAACCAGTCGAGACCTCGTCAACTCATTTACAAAAGTTTGGTTTGTTTACTCAAGCCATTATGCTCAATGCCATCAACCCCATCATTTGGGGTTTTTGGGCAGCTATCTCCAATTACGCGATTGCTGAATTTAATGATACCACTAGCGAGTTGTTGTTTTTTGCAGGTGTATTGAATATGGTTTGGATCACAGATGTACTGAAGGCTTATTATGCGCAGAATCTGAACAAGTACCTGAATGAAAGGTTCAAAAAATACCTTCGCATAGGTATTGGCTTGGTGCTGGCTGTCCTTGGCGCTAAGTTGCTGGTGGAGTATTATTTGATGTGACGGCTCGTGTATGGTGTCGTAGCGGATTACGTGAGCTTTAACTTTCAGAACAGCACCGAAATACGGGCGAGTGACAAAGCTCAAAACACCACCAAAACCCGCTATGCATTATACATATTGTTGTGCGGTCGTACTTTTTCTTCTGTCAGCTTTGGCAAAGACATACTTATTGACAAGTATTGGATTGTGCGGTTGGCTTTTTCAAGCGACTTGGCAATGTGTATGGCTTTATGCGTTGGCATTTTGTAAAATTGGTTCTATTAATTTGATTAAATTGTCTATTAAGTTATCTAATGATTCTCCTGTTCTTACTATAGGTTGTGGAATTGTTCCACGATAATCTCCACTTAGAGATATTTCATTTTCAATGTCTTTAACAGAAAGGACACCATCTAAAATTGGTTTAAGTCTACTCCCAATATCATTTAAAACTTGAATCCGATTAATTATTTCTTGAATATTTGAAACACTGTATCTTTCCTTTTCTCCTATTTTATAATTACACATATCCACGCAACATAAAGAGTAATTGTCTTTATTCTGAACTGCATTTTTCATTTGAAGAGGACTCATTGTAATTGAATTTCTACTATCCCAACGTGATTTAACTTCAATATAATAAAGTATTGAGTTGTTGTGTTTTACTACAATGTCTTGTCCGCCTTGTTCATCACGAACTTTAATTTGAAAATCTTCTAACTCGATGCCAATTTTATCCCTTATTAACTTTTCTATATGTGTACCAATTGTGTGCTTGAATTGAAAATCTGCTTTTTCTCGATTTTCTTCTTCTAAGGCTATTTTACCTAAATTAATAATACGTTCTAAATCCGCGTCTCTTGATAATTCACCTAATAATGCAATATGCTTAGATTCTAATCCAATAATAGAAAAAAGGTCATTTTTTGTTTCAGTATTTGAAATTCGAGCCATCATTATCGTGGCTTTTTTTTCTTCAATAAATGGAAAATACTTTGACCATTTGTTATCATCGGATATTTTTTTAATTATCCAAAGAATGTCCTTTTTATAAGGATGTTTATTAATCTCGGTATATGACATTGCATCTTGAAAAACTTTATCAATGCTGTCACCAAGATTTTTAGAATATTTGGTGTCGTTATCCTTTAAATATTTAGAGAAACCTGAAAGAATTAATGTACTTCTGACTTTTTTTTGAGGTTGAGTAATCCTATCAAACAAATCCTTTAATTCATCAGAAATATCTCCATCTTTTTTCAATTCACTTGGTTCGCACAATTTAAAAAGTTGATTAGGGAATATTGGATGTGTTTTAACAATATCACCATATTCATAATAGCTGTGAATTATTGATAATACGTTACTTAAAAAAGTTGAATTTGATTCTACCCAAGACTCATCTTTAGTATTTAGTTCCCAAATAAAATTTCTAAGAAGGCATTTTATAGGCGTTAGCCATTCAATTTCTTGATTTGCAACTGTTGGTAAACTTATAAATGAAGAATCAACACTATAGTACTCGCAAATCTGTTTTATTAGAACTCCTCTTGTACCTGTATTATCAGTTGCAGGAAAGATCCGACAATATAAAATTAAAGCCTGTAAAGTGTCTTGCTCCAAAACCGAACCTTCCTTAATCGTCTTATTGAGTTCCGAAATTTGTGAATTAATATCTTTTGAAAAATGTTTTCTGTCGTATGGTTCAAAACCAAGGTTTAGTTCAAATCCTGATTTAATATATCGCTTTGGAATTTCTGGAACTATTGTGTCAGCAACTTCAATAAGTATTTCATCAATGTTATTAGTTGAGTTTAGCTGAGATAAAAGCCTAAATTCATTTTTAATATTAGGCAATATTTTATGTTGATTAAAAACTTTACTAAAAGAGTATTTGATAAGATACTCATAGAATTTTTGTAATTGAATAGTGTCTTGATAGAAATCTAATGTTAAAGTCTTTTCAATTTCATTAACAATATCTTCTACTGTTATATATGAGATGTTTTCGTCTTCCCAAAAAGAAATGTTTTTTGTCCAACTACGAGCTATTTGCTTTTTTGGAATATTTTTCCAGAAAAGATTTGTAATAAAATAAACAGAATCGTAATAGTCTTCATCTAACAGTAATTCACTTGACAAGAAATTAACTTCATTTGCGTTTAACCTTTCTTCATCAGTTTCAACAATAGGGAATCCTTTGAATTTTTCAACCCATTTTTTTTTTAATCCAATAAAATATTCAGATAAATGAGTATTTGAAGTTCCTGTGTTGAAATTTATATATCCTAATAATTTAGGGTTTTCAATTTCTAATGCATATTTCTCGACAAATTCAAAAATTAGCGCAGAAGCTTTCTCAATTATACTCCTGTTATTTTTCTCTTTTTCCTGAACTTGTTCATTTTTACTCCTTAAATGAATTCCATCTCTTGGTTCTGTTGGTGCAAATTGTTTTGAATGAATCAAATAGTTAAAACCAAAATTTTCAGTACCTATTAAGGGGTAGTAAAGAAATAATTTTGAAAGATACTTATCTAACTTTACTGCTTTGTTTTTCTCTGATAATGGAAGTACTACAACCAAGTCTTCTACTTCGGAAACTAAAGAAAATATTTTTTTAATGTTTTGATTAATATGAATTATTGAAGTTGTAATATTATCACCATTACTGGTTTCTCCTTTGCGATAAATAGTTTCTGTCCCGTTTATGTCATATACTTTTACCTTATTAAGTTTTTTGTTAATCCTCATTACATAAGGAAGAATGACTATTAAGCTATCAATTGCTTTAATTATATTTTGCTGCTCAAGAGGACTTGCTGCTTTATAATAAAATGATGTATATGTATTACATTCAGTCTTTAATTCTCCATACTCAATTAGGTCAAAAACTTTTTGCTGTTGAGCAATGATTTTATCGATTAAATCATCTGGTTTTTGAATTATTCTGTCTATCTCAAAATTCTGGATAGGTATAAAATAATCACCTTCTTTTAATGAGCCTGAAACCAATATCTTTTTTCCAAAAGAATGTGTTGTTATAAATCCTGTTCCATATTGACCAACTTCGTCATTGTTATTTTCCGAACTCTTTGAACTAACTTGCTTTATTAAGCATCTTAATGTTTTAGATGTAAAAGGAAGTCCATTGTGCTTAAATATAATCCCATCATCTCTCTGCTCTATAATTATCTCACAATTTTCTGATAAATCAATCGCATTTTGAAAAAGTTCCCATACAGCTCTTCTCGAATGACTTTCCTCCAGTTTTTCAAAACCTTGAATTAATTTATCAGCGTGCTGTTTCATATCCTCACGCTTTGATTCGTTTTCGTCTCTTTTTCGTACTAATTTTCGATTTATAATATTCTCGCTATTTGTCATTTCAATTTATATGTTTTGTTTGAGCGTTGGTAAAAACAGCTCTTTTGGTTTTTTATGCGTTGGTTTCTGGGGTCGGCAAAAACCAAATGTGCTGTTTGTGCGTGGGCTTTAGTATACCGCACAACGTAGTGATATGTAGACAAAGGTGACTATATATCTATTATGTATGTATTTAAACGTTTAATAATACGTTTCTCTCAGAAGTGCTGCGAAGTAATGTTAGGATTTTTCAGGGAAAGATCAAAACACCGTGCATTTGTCTCTCTGGCATGAAAGAAGTAGAAAGTATAAAAGATAAGTTACTTTTCAGCGCTGAGCTTTTCCAAAGCCAACATCTCATCTCTCAATCTGGCCGCTTCCATGAAGTCCAAATCCTTGGCAGCTTTTTCCATGGATTTTTTGGTCTTTTCGATCATCTTCTCGATACCTGCTTTGTCCATGTAGGCTACTACAGGATCTGCAGCAATGTTCGTTTCTTCACTTTCTATGTACGGCTTTGGAGTCGTTTGTTTCTTGGAGTCGGCCACGGAGGTTTGGCCCATGATGGATTCTTTAGACTTTTTCACTGTGGTTGGGGTAATGCCATGTTTGGTATTGTATTCCATCTGGATGGCACGCCTTCTGTTGGTTTCATCTATCGCCATTTGCATGGAGCCAGTGACTTTGTCCGCATACATGATCACCATGCCTTTTTCATTTCTTGCGGCACGACCTATGGTTTGCACCAGAGATCTTTCGTTTCTCAAGAATCCTTCCTTATCTGCATCAATGATCGCCACTAAAGATACCTCTGGTAAATCCAATCCTTCTCTCAGTAGATTTACACCGACCAATACATCAAAGACTCCCAAACGTAATTCTCTAAGAATTTCCACGCGATCGAGCGTATCCACTTCAGAGTGAATGTATCTGGTCTTTACTCCCGCATTGATGAGATATTTGGAGAGTTCTTCTGCCATCCTTTTGGTTAGTGTAGTCACCAAAACTCTTTCATCTAATTGGACTCTTTCTTCGATTTCATCCATCAGATCATCTATCTGATTGAGACTTGGCCGAACCTCAATAATTGGATCAAGAAGTCCGGTTGGTCGAATGACCTGTTCTACCACCACACCTTCAGACTTTCTGAGTTCGTAGTCACCGGGCGTTGCGCTCACATAAACGCTTTGGCCTACCATGCCTTCAAACTCATCAAAGGTGAGTGGACGATTGTCCATCGCGGAGGGTAGCCTGAATCCGTGATCTACCAGATTTACTTTTCGAGCTCTGTCACCTCCCCACATGGCACGTACCTGTGGAAGGGTCACGTGACTTTCGTCAATGATCATCAGAAAGTCGTCTGGGAAATAGTCTAATAAACAGAAGGGGCGTGCCCCTTTTTCTCTTCTGTCGAAATAGCGAGAGTAGTTTTCTACGCCAGAACAATAGCCTAATTCTCTCATCATCTCTATGTCGAATTCAGTACGTTCTTTTAGCCTCTTTGCTTCCAAAAATCTTCGTTCTTCTTCAAAATATTGCACTTGAAGCACCATGTCATCCTGAATCTGATTGATGGCCTGGTGAAGTAAGTCCTTGCCTGTCACGAACAGATTGGCAGGGAAGATAGTTACGATCTTTTCGTCTGATAACTTTTTACCTGTATAGGGATCAATGCGCTGAATGGTTTCTATTTCATCTCCCCAGAAGATGATTCTATAAGCAAAGTCACCATAGGCAATGAAGATGTCTACAGTATCTCCTTTGACTCGGAAGTTGCCTCGTTTGAAATCAGCTTCTGTTCTGCTATAGAGGATATCCACAAACTTGAAGAGCAACTGGTTTCTGGTGATTTGCTGACCCACTTCCAACGTGACGATATTCTTACCAAACTCTTCTGGATTACCAATACCGTAAATGCAAGAAACGGATGCGACTACTATAACGTCCCTTCGGCCAGTCAGTAGGGAGGAAGTTGCTGCCAAACGCAGTTTTTCGATTTCTTCATTGATACTTAAGTCTTTCTCAATGTACAGTCCTGTAGTCGGCAAGAAGGCTTCTGGCTGGTAGTAATCATAGTAACTAATAAAGTACTCCACTGCATTCTCAGGGAAGAACTGCTTCAGCTCACCATATAGTTGAGCGGCCAAAGTTTTGTTGTGACAGAGTACCAAAGCAGGCCTATTGGTATCGGCAATCACGTTGGCCATGGTGAAGGTTTTCCCTGACCCCGTGACACCAAGTAGGACTTGAGATGGCTCTCCATTATTCAGTCCTTCAGTGAGTTCGGCAATGGCTTGAGGTTGGTCTCCAGTAGGGACGTATTCTGAAGTGAGTTTGAAATCCATAGGCGTAAATATCGACTAGTCTATACGGATGAACAAATCAAAAGTGGCACTATTCAATAATTAAGAATAGATGAATATGTGTTTTAGTTATTTTGACTTGAGAATGGCAACCAGAGGGATTAATAATAGTGGAATCGTCGTGAGCAACATAGTCTCCCATCCCAGTGCATGCACAACAAACCCTGCAGACAAGGCGGCTGTAGCTTGTGTACCAAAGATCATGAATTCGTTCAATGCCTGCACTTTGAAACGTTCATGGTCTGTGTAAGCTTGCGGCAGCAGGGTGGTGCCTCCTATGAATAGAAAATTCCAGCCAATGCCCAGAAGTACGAGCGAACCCCAATAGTGTCCTACGTGATGTCCAGAATAGGCGATGCCTAAGCAGATGGCAAATGCCAGAATGCCTATGAGCATCATAGATTTAATTCCAATTTTTTTGATAATCCATGCCGTGATCAAACTTGGTAAAAACATGGCTACAATATGACTTTGAATGACCCATTTGGTATCCTCAAGCGAATGCCCATCCATGACATGCATGCTCACTGGGGTGGCCGTCATAATGAAACTCATCACAGCATATCCCATCATAGCGCAAAGCACAGCTGTCCAAAAAATGGGCTGTTTGATGATAACTGAAAGAGGGCGTCCTTGAACAGCTTGTTTCTGAGTAGTAGGTTTTACATTTTGAAAAAAGGAAATGATCGCAAAGCCCAAAACAAATAGAACAGCTAGTAGAACGAACGACCCAGTAAAGGGGTATTCGAACAAGTTTCTGCCCTTGACGGCAATCTCAGGGCCTACAAATGCCGCAACAATACCCCCTAAAAGCACAGTGGAAGCAGCATCTGGAATCTGCTCAGGGTTTACACTTTCCATGGCGGCAAATCGAAATTGATTCAGCGAAGCAGTTGAAACACCAAAAAGAGCCAGGCTGGTACAGAACAAATAGAAGGATTGGATATGAATGCTGTAAGCTGCTAGCAGGGAAATAAAAACAGAGTATGCTATGATGGACAAAAAGGTCTTTTTTCTCCCTAATTTTCTCATGAGCAGTGCTACAGGTATCGTAGCGAATGCCGTACCCACAATAATGGCAGCAACTGGCAAAGTGGCCAGATTGGGGGAAGGAGCAAGGGTATTGCCCACCAATCCACCAACAAAAACTACAAGCGAACTGGCAGACATCATGAGCGCCAAACCCAGAGCCAGTACCCAGACATTTTTTGGAAGTGATAGCATGAAAAATAATTAAGTCAAGGTAGGAGATACGTGTGCCAGAGGAGAAAGATGGCTAATCATTCCAGATTTTCCAAGAGGCTTCTGCTTGCCCTATAAGCATGGTATGTCCATTCTTAATTTTAGCTCCAGCATCTAGTCCCTCTTGGAGAAATGCTGTGATTGCTGGATTGTAAACCAGATCAAATAGTAGATGCTGGTCAGATAATAGGTTGTAGGGGAGTAATGGCTTGGTGTCGACCTCTGGATAAGTACCCAGTGGAGTTGTGTTTATGATCAATTGATGCTTTTGAACCCAATCACCAGTATTTACTTCGTCGTAACTAATGCTAGCTTCTGAAGCCTTTCTGGATACGGACTGGAACGGGATGGCTAAATCTTTCAATGCTTTTTTAATGGCTTCTGATGCTCCTCCAGTACCTAGTACCAGCGCTTTTTTGTTTGACAAGTCCCAGCCCTCTTGCAACGAATTGATAAAACCCAAGTAATCTGTATTGTATCCTTTGAGCCTACCGTCTTCCAAAACTTTGATGGTATTTACTGCGCCAATTTCAGCCGCATTATCATCCAATTCATCCAAGAAATCCATCACCTCCTTTTTGTATGGAATGGTCACGTTGAGCCCAGCCAGTGTATCTGAATAATGATCTACCAGATTCTGAAATTCAGCTATGGCATCCAATTCAAACAACTCATATTCACTATTTTGTATACCTTCTTTATTAAATTTTTCTGAAAAGTAATTTTTAGAAAAAGAGTGTTTCAGAGTCTTGCCGATAAGTCCAAATTGTCTCATGAGTCACTTTTTTGCCTGGCTTTTTTTATAGCGAAAGCGATTTTTTCCATAATGACAACCATCATAAAGCCGAGCGCCATGAAAAGAATGGCCTGAATGATCATAGGAGATTGACCAGTTTCAGTCATATAATCTGTTGGGAGCAGGTTTCTTTCAAAGATCGGGACTTGCTCGCCTTGTGAGTTGAACCGGAAAAGCTCAGCTTTTTTCCAAGGCCATATTTTATTGAGAGAACCAATCATAAACCCAGCCAATAAGGCAATGGCATAATTGTGGAATTTTTTTAGAAACCAGGCAATCAACCTGGAAAAGGTGAAAAGCCCAATCACGCAGCCTGTGCCAAAAACAGCAATAGGTAGGATCTCAAAATTCTTTAAAATTGACATCACATAGGCATATTTCCCTAAAATCAGCAAAATAAAACTTCCTGATATGCCTGGTAATATCATAGCGCAGATGGCTATGGCACCACAGATAAATACAAACCAAAGTTCATTTGGAGTGGTAGATGGAGTTACTATCGTAATTACGTAGGCTATGGCCACTCCAAAAAGACATGACAATACCGTGTAGATATTCCACTTAGAGATCTCTTTCGCTACTGAAATGGATGATATAATTATCAATCCAAAGAAAAAGGACCAAATCTGAATGGGGTGTTTGTCTAGCAGAAATGTAATGATCTTAGCCAGGGTGAGTGCGCTGAGCAAAATCCCAGTAACAAGCGGAAATAGGAATGCTCCGTTGATTTTGGACCAAAACTCCTTGATCTTAAATGAAAACAATAGCTTGAAAGCTTCTGCATCAAAGGAATTGATCGAATTCAGTAGCTCTTCATAAATTCCAGTAATAAAGGCAATGGTTCCTCCGGAAACTCCAGGCACCACATCAGCACTTCCCATGCCCATGCCTTTGAGAAACAGTAGGAAATAATCTTTAAATGTGCGCATAAGGTGGTTTGGGTCGCTTATAGTTTCGCGTCACCGTTTAGAAAGTAGTCAAAAGTGTCACCTCTCAAGCCAAGTCTAAGTGTTTCTAGAGGGATTACTTCTGCAGGAGCTATATTTCCCAGGTTCACATTTGAACCCAGTAGCTTGATAAAGTACACCTGTTGGGATTTTTGTGGTGCTTCCCAGATGACTTTTTCCATTGGGATTTTGGTCAAAATTTCCTGAACAAGGCCAGATCTTACTTCACCATCAGATCTAAACAAACCAACGTTCCCACCTTCGCGAGCTTCTCCAATTACTTTCCATGCACCAGCATCAAGCTCTTTTTGCATAAGTTCAATCCACTGATAGGGCGGAATGATTTCAGCTGCATCCTTTGATCCTACTTCGGAAAGAACAGTAACTTCCTTGGCCAATGTGCTAATGTATTCGCATTTTTTGGAATGGTCGAGTGTGATAGAACCATCTGATACTTCTGCGTGTTGAATGTCATATTTTTCAAGCACTCTTCTATAGTCGTCAAATTGATCCCTAATGATAAAGGCTTCAAAAAGAGTGCCTCCTAAATAAACAGGAATCCCAACAGATTTATAAAAGTCTAATTTTTTTTGCAGGTTGTTAGTGGCATAGGAAGTAGCCCAACCCAACTTTATGATGTCTATATAATCTCCACAGGTCTCAACCAAGTCTTCTGCCTGACGGACACTTAATCCTTTGTCCATCACCATCGTGAATCCTTTGTCACGTGGTTTTACCGTTCTTTCAGGTATATTCTTAAGGGTATAATTCATTCTAAGTATTCAATACGAAAATCTAGCTGGTCGATTTTTTCAACCTGCAAATAAATTGATAATAGCCCTATTTGCAAAGGGTTTTGATGATTGATTTGGGGTAAGTGACGAATGTCTTATTTGTACTGCTGAATGATTTTGTACAGGGCCTTTTGAGTTTCCAATTTAGGAAAATGATCATATAGGATGGTGTGTCCATCATAGTTTAGAAACAACCCTTTTTCTAAATAGGTAAAAGCCAATTTGTAGTGGCCTTTTTCTATCAAATAAATAACGGCTTGGTAAAATAGTTCGGCTTCGTCTGGCAATTCCTCTAGGCCGTCATGAATGATATTCATTGCTTGTTCATGATCACCTTGCTCATGATAAATGAAAGACCACTTTTTCCAAACATCCACATTTCCAGGATCCAATTGGCTTACTTCGTCGTAGGCATCTACACTTGATATCACATTACCTACTTTGTATTCTGCCTCTGCCAAGGCCATCCAGTATTCGGCATTTTCTACACTCAATTTGAGTGCTTTATTAAAGAAATGAACCGCTTCATACCATTTGTTTTGATGTCCGAGACACACGCCTGTGCAGTACCAGGCCTCATCATAAAACTGATCGAGTTTAGTGGATTTTCTGTAGTATCTAATGGCTAAATCATATTGCTCCATTTGTTCATACACAGATCCAATGCTGAAATAGATTTCTGGCGTAGGGCCTTCAAGTTCTAAAGTGGTTTTGAATGCGTTCAAACCTTGCTCATACTTCTTTAGCATCATGAGTGAATTGCCCATGTTGAAGTAGGCTGAACTATACTTTTCATCTATGGCTAGACAGTACTCGTACGCATTGATTGAGTCTTCGTATTTTTCTAGTTTGTTGTAGACGATACCCAAGTTGAACCAGGCGTATTCAGAGTAGGGGTCTTTATCTATAAATTCTTTGTAATAAGAAATGCTGGTTTCCAATTCACCAGTTACGTCCAAGCAATAAGCCAGCTCATAGAGGGCATTTTCATTGTTTAGATTTTCTTCCAATGATTTTTTGAAGAAAGTAATGGCTTCTTTGTAATCCCCTCTGTTCTGATAGGCCAATCCAATACTATAAAAAATTTCATCTTTGTCTTCAGATGATTCCAAAGCTTTTTCAAAACTGGTTAAAGCTTCATCAATGTCACCGTTCAGGATTTGAATATTACCCTTAATGAGAAATATATCTGAGTCTCCAGGGTGTAAATTGCCTGCCTTTTCCAGTATGTTTATGGCTATGCCATATTCTTGCAAATTAGAATAGGTTTGAGCCTTGAGTACCATAAATTCAACCGCAAAAGGATACTGCTCGATGGCCGAGTTGATAGCTTTAAGTGCTTTACGGTGTTTGTTTTGGTCTATGTAATTTTGGATGATAGATTCATATTCATCCGACGTAAAATAAAAGGCCTCTTTATTTTCCCGAAACGACTCATACTTTTTTAAAAGCTCCTTCTCCTCGTTTCGTTTCTTAAAATTCTCCTCCATTGTCCAATAGCATTTGGTTGTAAAGATACTGAATGCTTCATCTGTCACACCAATATCATTAATGAAATATACTAATTATGATTTAACTAAAGAGTCGTTAAGTTTGATTTTTGTTTGGCCAATGTAAGCTATAAGGCTAGGGAATTATTAATATAATAGAATTTATAGATTTGATTATCAGTTAGATATCTAATAGTAGATGCATTTATTAATCAATGTATATTTTTCTTGTGGCTATCGACTGATTTGAATATTGAGTATTTAAACCTGATATTATTTATTAAAACTTAGCAAGTGAAGAAGCACTTATGACTGATTATTTTGAATTGTTTTGGCAGGCCACTACGGGCTATTTCAACTGGTTTGTGGGGCAGATCACTTTTAGTACTAGTGACGGACTCTGGGGTAATTACTTTTATTTTTTGATGATAATCTCACTCACTTTTTTTGGATTGGAGCTCATCAACCCATGGAGAAAGGAGCAGCCGAAATTCAGACAAGACTTTTGGCTGGATGCTTTCTATATGTTTTTCAATTTCTTCCTTTTTTCTATTGTTGCATTTGCAGGGCTGTCACATTTGGCCGTAGAGATGCTGAATGATTTTTTGGCGTTGATTGGTATCGCCAACCTGATGGCTATTCAGGTGGGGAACCTTCCAGCATGGGTTCAGCTTTTATTACTTTTTGTAGTTAAGGATTTTATCGAGTGGACGATTCATAGGCTACTGCACTGGTCACCTTGGTTGTGGGAGTTTCATAAGGTACATCATAGTGTAAAGCAAATGGGATTTGCAGCTCACTTGAGGTATCATTGGATGGAAAATGTGGTGTATAAGTCTCTCGAATATATCCCGCTGGCATTGATTGGTTTCAGTCTTTCTGATTTCTTTTTGGTTCATGCTGTTGCCATCGCAATTGGGCACTGGAACCATGCCAATTTCAACGTCAATATTGGCCCGCTCAAATACATTTTCAACAATCCAGCCATGCACATTTGGCACCATGCCAAGGACTTGCCAGGTGATAGAAAATTTGGAGTCAATTTTGGATTGTCCCTAAGTGTCTGGGACTACCTATTCGGAACCAATTACATCCCTAAAGACGGGAAGGATATTGAGTTGGGATTTCCGAATGATGAGAATTTCCCGTCTGATTTTGTTCGCCAAAATTTGAAAGGCTTTGGTATAAAAAAAGAGAACTGATCAATCAATTCTCTTCTGCGCCTTTTTTTTTAAAATTTTTTAAAACGGTAAGTCATCCGCTTCGCCACTATTATCAGCATTGAGCCATTCAGGTTCTGTAAGATTCGAGCTGGATTCGTCAGATTGACCTGGCGCAGGAGCTACACTTACATCATTAGCTGCACTGATTCTCCATGCTTGCAAGGAATTAAAATAAACAACCTCCCCCTTTGGGTTAGTCCATTTCCGGCCCTTAAGGTTAAAAGCAACATTTAATTCTTGGCCAATATTGAAGCCATCTAGTTGCTCACATTTATCTTGGATCAATTCGAACTTGATGAACTCTGGATACTGCGGATTTTCAGCATATTCGACAACAAATTCTCTTTTTTTAAAGCCACTGGCACCGAAGGATGCAGTCTCATATTTTTCTAGCAATTTTGCTTTGATTTCCATGGTGTATATTTTCTAAATGAACGGGGCACAAAGATGTGAATTCAAAAGGGAAACTTCAATGATGTACTGAAAATTTTGAAGTCAAGATTGGATCAATCATAAGACATTCTCTCATTTTCAGCTGTTCGTTTTACTACTTGCTGAAAAATCATTTCCTCATCAAAAACATATACTGAATCTTTAGAAATGGCTCGATAGCTTGTAGGGGAGTCAGTGGGAACATATTTGGACAAATAATCCAATTCAATGTCCTTTGTTTTTTCTTGAAGAGCCATAATCAAATCCAATGGCGCTGATGCCAAAATTTCTTCCGCATAATATTTGTATCTCTTTTCTATCACCTGGCCATCTTTGAAAAAGATAATAGTTTCTAATCCTTCTAAAGCTGTAATGTCTACACCCTGTCTTAGAAAGGTAATAGCGAATTGTTCTTGCATATTTACCTTGTAAAAATTGAATCTGAATTCTTGCAAGCTCATCTTTTCGATTTCATCGCCCAACGAGACCTTTACTGGATCAGGCAGACTCTCGTAGTTGATTTGAGTCATACCATCTGTTTCTTGTGCAAACGAACTGTTGAGTATAGAAACGAATAATAAGAGTAAGAAAAGGGACACCTTGATTTTCATTGTATTGTATTTGAATCTGATTAATAATAGAACCAGTAGGTTGACTTAAATACAGGTGGGATAGGATAGGTGTGGAATTCTGATCCTAAGATATCATACAATATTGAAATTACAATTCATTAGGCATCCAAAGATCAAATAAATAGACAGAGGTATGTCTAACGATTGGGTTTAAGTGGACTGGGACAGGTTTCTTCGTATGGGAAATTGTGGCCCACGTAATCCTGCCATTCCTCTGGAGTCATATTTCGGGTGATATATTTACATAGTCTGTCAGCCATCCACTCAAAATCTAAATTGAAAATTCTAATGGTTTTGTCTTTCGAACCAGTAATAATTTTTTCACCAGATTGATCAAAGCAAGCAGTCATTACCCAGTCGTTGTGATCATCAAGGACTATGGGGAATTTCTTGGAATCAAATATGTCCCAAACTCTAACTGTTCCGTCTCGACTGGCTGTCAGTATTCTTTCGTTATCAGGACTGAAGTCAATGGCTGTAATGGCAGACTGATGACCTGAAATGATTCGTACGATTCTTTTTTCTTCTAGGTGCCAAATGATGGCGTCTCCCTTTTCTCTACCAATGGCTAGCAGTTTGTGATCTGCACTCACGGCGAGCACGTTGACGGCGAAAGTCTCAGGTATGTCTAAATATGAATTTTCAAACCTTTCGTTCCATACCTGAACCACCCCTTTGATTGTGCCAGCATAGATTTCGCTTTTTTCAACATCTACAGCAAGTGCTCTGACCTCATATTCTGTTTTTCCTTTGACAGAGTCCAGTTCATAGCCTTTAATTTTGATATGGCCTTGTTTGTTTACCGTCAGGTAATTCAGCTCATTAGGTAGAAAAATGGCAGCTTGAGCATTTTCTGTGTCTTGACTCACGTGTGAGAATTTGACTTCATTTTTGTTTAGATTTTGGTCTTGCGTACTGATGATTAGGACTCCATTTTCTTTGGTCAATGCCAGGAGCCATTGTCCGTCTGAACTTAGGTCAATTGAGCGATAGAGGTATCGATCTCTAAACAACAGTATGGGCTGCTGGTCAATTTTAGTTTCATCCCACTTTAAAATTTTACCATCAGAAGAGGCAGAGTAAAAAATATTTGATTCGGTACCATATACAATGGAGGTGACCATTTCATCGTGCTCAAGAATGTGATTGTAGAAGGTATTTTCAGCACTATCATATTCGTAATACTTGTTGGCATCGTACAATGCTGAATAAACATTGAGGTGGGAGATGAATTTACTGGCACTATTTTTTATCCAGAAATTATAGGCTTGTCTGGCGGTCAAAGATTTTCGATCCTTGAAATACAGTGGCGTAAGAATCGAGCGCTGAGACATGGACTGAATGAGTTCAGTGGTCTCAAGAGAAACAACCAATTCGTTTAGAGAATCGATTTTTAGCTGCAATTGCCTCTCGTTATCAGGTTGTGCAATGGCTACTAAAAAAATGAATTGAGTCAAGAGTAAGGTTAAAGTAAATTTCATAGTTAAAGATATGAAATTAATAACGTGATTCAGTTTGATTTATTCCAGGTCTGGGTAATAAAAAAGCCATTCCAATTTATCGGAATGGCTTTCATATAGGCTAAATAATCTTTCGATTATGGTTTCATGATTACATCATGCCACCCATGCCGCCACCCATTGGAGGCATAGCAGGAGCGCCTTCTGGCTCTGGCTGGTCTACTACGGCAGCATCACTAGTCAATAGCAATGAAGCAATAGAAGCAGCATTTTCGAGTGCCAGTCTAGTCACTTTAGTAGGATCAATGATCCCTGCTTTGAACATAGACTCGTATGTGTCATTCGCCGCGTTGTATCCGAAGTCACCTTTGCCGTCTTTCACAGCATTGACGACTACAGACCCTTCACCACCAGCGTTAGCTACGATAGTTCTCAAAGGAGATTCAATGGCCATTCTTACGATGTTCACACCAGTGTTTTGATCTTCGTTTTCTAGAGTCAAATTGTCTAATGAGGCAATTGCTCTAATCAAGGCAACACCACCACCAGCTACGATACCTTCTTGTACAGCAGCTCTAGTTGCGTGCAACGCATCATCTACTCTGTCTTTCTTCTCTTTCATTTCTACCTCAGTAGCTGCTCCAATATAAAGGATAGCCACCCCACCAGACAATTTTGCTAATCTCTCTTGTAGCTTCTCTTTGTCATAGTCAGAAGTAGTATTTTCTACTTGCTGCTTGATTTGGTTTACTCTGGCATCAATGTCTTCTTTTTTGCCAGCACCGTTTACAATAATTGTATTGTCTTTGTCTATGTTAACTTTCTCAGCAGTACCTAAGTACTCCAAAGTAGCGTTCTCTAGTTTGTATCCTCTTTCTTCAGAGATCACAGTTCCGCCAGTTAAGATCGCGATGTCTTCCAGCATAGCTTTTCTTCTGTCGCCAAAGCCTGGAGCTTTCACAGCAGCGATTTTCAAAGAGCCTCTGATCTTGTTTACTACCAAAGTAGCTAATGCCTCGCCATCTACATCTTCTGAGATGATGACCAATGGCTTGCCAGTCTGAGCAGTTGCTTCCAAAACTGGAAGTAATTCCTTCATGGTAGAGATCTTCTTGTCGTAGATCAAGATGTAAGGATTTTCCATCTCAGCTTCCATTTTGTCTGTGTTGGTCACGAAGTATGGAGAAAGGTAACCTCTATCGAACTGCATACCTTCTACAGTTTTTACTTCGGTTTCAGTACCCTTGGCTTCTTCTACAGTGATTACACCGTCTTTGCCCACTTTGTCCATCGCGTCAGCAATCATTTTGCCGATTTCTGCGTCATTGTTGGCAGATACTGTAGCTACCTGAGCCACTTCACTGTTGTCTTTGATCTCCTTTGATTGCTTCTTCAAGTCAGCTACTACAGTAGCTACTGCTTTATCAATACCTCTTTTGAGATCCATTGGGTTGGCACCTGCAGCTACGTTTTTGAAACCGTTTCCGAATAATGCTTGAGTCAGTACAGTGGCAGTAGTTGTACCGTCACCAGCATCATCAGCAGTTTTAGAAGCAACTTCTTTCACCAACTGAGCACCCATGTTTTCCAGGGCATCACTCAATTCAATTTCTTTAGCTACAGAAACACCATCTTTGGTTACGGTAGGAGCACCGAATTTTTTGTCCAAGATTACGTTTCTACCTTTTGGTCCTAAGGTAACTTTTACTGCGTCAGCAAGCATGTCAACGCCTCTTTTAAGGCCGTCTCTTGCGTCTGAATTAAAAAATATGTCTTTAGCCATTTTAAATGATCTTTAATATTCTAAATGAAAATTGTTTATTGAAAATTAGAGCGTTCCGAATACGTCAGAGTTGCGCATGATAAGGTACTCAGTACCATCTAAAGACAACTCAGTACCAGAGTATTTGCCGTAAAGCACTTTGTCTCCAACCTTTACAGTCACTGGCTTATCAGTAGTGCCTTCGCCAACAGCAACAACTACTCCTTCTTGAGGTTTTTCTTTGGCAGTGTCAGGAATGATAATACCGGAAGCTGTTTTTTCTTCTGCAGCAGCAGGTTCAACCAAAATTCTATCTTCGTTTGGTTTAAAGCTTACTTTTGACATGTTCTTATATATTTTATTTGATTCTATAAATAAAGAAATTTCTGTCTGCCTATTAGCATTTCTTATGCCAATCCAAAGACCTGTCAAAAAGTCGGTCAAACTTGCAGGAAAGATGACAGGAGTAAGGTAGAGGGTAAGTTTTTCTGACAGGATTGCACTTGCTGTAGCCCATAAAAAAAGTCCTGAACATTTCTGATCAGGACTTCAATATTTTTAAAGTAATTCGAGATTACTCTTCGTTGTCAGTATCTGCTGCCTCAACTTCTAGCACTTCATCAAGCACCTCGGCATCGCCTTCCTCTGCACCTAAATCAAGGTTAGGAGCGATTGTTTTATCCTGAGCGCTTTCGATGTTAGGACTTGCAAATTCATCTCCGGCTCTAGACTGGGTGATTAAAAATTTAGTAGAAAGCGTCAAGCCGATCAAAGCAATAGCCAATCCCCAAGTCAATTTTTCTAGCAAGTCACCAGTTTTTTTAACACCCATAAGCTGAGAAGTACCTGATCCACCAAACTGGCTAGTCAATCCACCACCCTTTGAGTTTTGAGCCAATACGACCAATACAAGCACTACAGCTACAAAAACAATTAATACAACAATCGTAGTAAACATCTATTTCTTATTTAATTTTTCAATTTGAGACGCAAAGTAAAGCTATTTTTCAGAATATTAAAAACTAATAAAAGACGTCATGCTAGATATGATAAATCATTCGACGAATATTTTGAATATGTAATCGAGAAAACTGCCATTTTCATCCAACAAACTTCGTAAAATTGGACAATTAGTTTAAATTGATTGCTAAAGAGAAGCAAAATAGAACACGTTCTTAGCAGTATTAGTGTTCATGAGATAAATTAATGAAGCAAACCCATGTCTGTTCAGAGTTCAATTCTGAGCATTACGGAGTCTATACTCATAGGTAGGCTTGCGCATAATTCGTTTCAAATAACCTTCTTGCAAGTATTGTAAATGCATTTAAGCAATAGGTAGTGACTATGGATAAAATCGAACTTCAAAACGGACTCAAGGAATTTGAACGAGATAATAAGAGTTCAGGTATTTGTTACGTTAACACCAAGTCTGGTCGTGTAGAAATGAAATTTGGTTCATCTCAGATCATGAAAAAAATGGAGAAGGTGATACTGAGGAACCAAGGTTATAAAAATATTAATTCGCAATTCAATTCTCTGTTCTATAAGAGAGAAATTCCAGAGCTAATCCATGTAAAGACTAGGAGTGAAAGTAGATTCATAAAATTCATGGATTCCCATCATATAATTTTGGCAATAAGTGAAGCAGAGGAAATTAATTATGCTAAAATAAAAATTCAGTTATCTCAAATCTTATTTAACAAGGATGATTGAATCGTTAGTCAAAATATCTCAAATCGGACCATATTTAGCAAGCTCATTTGAACGAATTGGTTTTGTGTCTGCCTATTCTAGCGGGAAGAGAGTTGCTGTGTATGAGAATAAAATCAATGAAGAACTAAACCTAAAAGCTTTTGAAATCTATTGCATCAATTCGTTAGGGGAAGAAAGTATAGAAAAGGAAGATATAATCGTCGATTACGGCAGTAAGGGTTTTTTATCTTTTCATCAGATTAGCCCAGAGAATTGGCTAATAATTGTAGCAGATAAACAGCTATTCCCCACAGTGAAATCAGTAGTCAAAAAAATAAATAAAGAAAAAATTTTATTCGACTTGGAAGACGCTGAAATACAAACACCGCCTGAAACAAAGGTGGAAAGGATAGTAGAGTCTAAGGAGGGTATAGAAGAGAAGCTAATGTCAACGCAGCGACTACAGCAGAGTATTTTACCAGACTTGTCAGTACTGGGAGTTTATTTTAATAAGTACTTTTCATATTACAGCCCTGAGGATGTATTGAGTGGTGATATTTATTGGTTGAAGGAAACTGAAGAATCCATATTTGTTGTAGTAGCGGATTGCAAAGGAAATAGTATGGAAGGTGCGTTGGCTACAATGACTGTCCATCTCATTTTGGATCAAATTACTGTTGCCGATCCAGTATCTTCTTTGAGATCTATATATGAGGATCTAGCAAAATCAAATAGTTTAAATGATGCTAGTTATTCGGTGAGTGTTGAAATGGCTATGTGCAAGTTTGATAAAAAAACTGGAAGGATCGAGATTGCTACATCTGGCGTACCTGTGTTGTATATTGAAGGAGATGACAATTCCAATCTGTTGAAAATTAAAGGAGCTCAAAATACTGATGCATCTAATGCCAAGCTAGAAAGTATAAAACTATATGCCAACAAAGGGGATAAGTTGATTTTGTACACAGATGGATTAACCAATCAATCTGACAAAGAAGGCAAAAGTAAACTTGGTAATACAGGAATTAGAAAAATGTTTATGTCCATGAATGGGAGTTTTTCTGGGACATTGTTTGAGAATAAGTTTTCCGAATGGAAAGGAAACACAAAACAGAGAGGTGATATTACTGTATTAGCTCTCGAAATTTAATCAGCCTAGCAGAGAATTATTATTAATTAATTTAAAGAAGAATGTAATGGCAAAAAACAATGCAGTAAATGATTTTATCGAGTCAGTGAAATCAGGAACAGACGGATTAGTGGCAGTTTCTGTGGTAGAAGTTGCTTCGGGTATGACTTTAGGAGCATACTCTGATGGGTCGTTGGATCCTGATGTAGCAAGTGCTTACAATGTAGAGGTGGTTAAGGCTAAGCTCAAGGCAATAAAAGCACTTGGGCTCAAGGAATCAATTGATGATATTTTGATTACGCTTTCTAGTCAGTATCATTTGATCAATTTAAACGAAGATGGATCATATATGATTTACCTTGCAGCACATAAAGATAAGGCTAATTTGGCCATATTGAGAAATACCTTGAAGCAAGGGATGTCTACATTGTAGTACGACGACGGTCGTTTGTATTATATTGAGAGTACATATTAATAACAAAAAAATGGACACTGTAAGTGTCTATTTTTTTGTTATTTTCTTTATTTGGGCGGTATAATCAGCTTTTTTTGCTGGAACGATTAATATAAGCCTCTCAAGTATAGATATAGCTTTTTCATTGTTGCTGAGATATAGGTGGATATTAGCCATACTCTCCGTAATTAACTCATCAGCCATAGTGCTGACATCCTTGCTAAACTCTTCAACAACTTCAACTAACTCTTTCCAATTGGATACAAGAATCGTAGGGTTTTCTTCTATGAAATCTGAAAGTAAAGCATTTTGCTTGTCATTGTCCTCTTGTTTTTCATTACTTTTTTGAGACTTGATTCTATCGATTTCTTTCTGAAACTCTTTTTCTTTCTCAGGGTGTTTTAAAATAAGTTTATCGTAGACAGAGATGGCCAAATCAAATTTTCCCTGTTTTTCTAATATGTGAGTTAAATTTTCAGTAGCTGTATTACCTGGGAAGGTGTCAGATTCAGATGAGAGATCTGTCTCAGGGTCAGTATTTTTTTTGTTTACATTAATAGTTGGGTTTTCTTTTAAGAAAGTGTCAATAATTTTTGATTGACTTGATTTGCTTTTACTCTCAGATGCTGATTTTTCAGGGGCATCTAAATCTTTTGTTTTCTTTTTGGTTTTAGCACCTAATGTAGCTGACATCCTAAACTTAGGAGATGCCTTTTTGGCCGGTTCTTTTTTGGTGGATTCCTTTTTTGCTTTTGGATCTGCTTTAGTTCCAGTGGCCTTCTTAGTTGTTTTTGAAGTTGCAGACTTGGCTGTGGTTTTCTTTTCTGAATCAGTTGTTTTTGAAGGAGTGGCCTTTTTTGCAGCAGTAGATTTTTTAGCTGGAGTCTCCTTTTTAGTAGTGGTGACTTTGGTCTCTTTGGTACTGGTTTTTTTGCTGGTAGTCTCCTTTTTAGCTTCTGTCTTGGTGGGTGTTTCTTTTTTAACTGACTTCTTGGTGGCCGTTTTTTCTGTAGACTCAGCAGTAGGTTCTTCTTTTTTCTTGGCAGCTATTTTTTTAGTAGAGAGGCCTTTAGTAGATTTTTTTACTTTTTCTTTAGTGAATTTTGTACCTCTTTTTAATACGCCAAGTCTGAATTTCTTGCCTGTTGCAGAGCTTCCTGGTGTCAGTTTGAGCTCTTGTATTTCTTTGCCTATTTGGTCAAGTTCTTGCTCTGTCTCTTCAGTTGATTTGTCAGATGATGTGTCAATAGAAATAGCAAGGTCTATATCTACTTCCTGAGTTTCTTTATCTGCAGATTTTTCACTTACTTCTGCTTCTTTAGATTTTTCTTCCTGCTCACTGTTAGTTTCAACAGCCTCTGGTTCCTGAACTATTTCTTCTGCTTCATCAGCAACTTCCTGTATCTCATCCTTTGATACTATTGCCGACTCTGTAGTACTGGTCTCTGTTGTTATGGATTCTTCAATGTCTTCTACAGCGCTGTTGTCGTCACTAGTAGATTCATCATCTTCCATTGACGATTCGGCATCCACAATCGCCGTTAATTCATCAGATGAAATTCCAGAAGTGTCAGATTTAGGTTTTACTTTAAGGTCTTCTTCTTTGTTCTCTTCAATTTTTGGCTTTTCCTCTGTTTTCTTTTCGGCAATTTCAGAAAGAGCCTTTGAAATCGTTTTTTCTTCCGCCTCGATTTCTTCCGCTACTTGATTTTTTAATTTCTGTACTTCATCTATTTCGCTTTGCTCATCTGAAGATTCAGCTTCTTTCACTTTAGTTTCTTCCGATACTTCTGGATCAGAAACTACATTTGCTTCTGGCGGCTTTTCAGAAGATATTTTTGGTGCTTCTTCAGTTGTGGTAGGTACTTCTTTGGACGCATGAGGGTCTTCTATTACAATCTCCTCAGGATGCTTTTTGTCATAATCCAGGTAATGCTCTCTGCTGGCTTTCCATTTTTCAAGATTCTCATAAATCTCTTTTACCAAAGCACTTTGTTCTTCATCTGTATTGTGAGATGGTGCTTTTCTGGGCGCACTGACTGGTGAGGGAGTGGTTTTCGGTTTTTCAACTGTTTTAGGAACAACTTCCTTTGTCGCAGATACTGATTGGGTTTTTGTGAACTTGACCTGTCCCAGAATATATTGTTTGAAGATGTTCCTATTTGTGGAATAGATGGCAGCTGTGCTCATTTTCTTTGACGAAGATGGCTTTTTTAATCCTCTGCTGGCATGGGCTAAAATGCAATGCCCGTTTTGGAAATAAGGATTTGCTTTGACTAGGGTCTCCAGTTCTACAAAATCTGCCTCTGAAATCTTTTCAGGGGCCTTCATCAACTCTAGAAATGTTTGCTTATTCAAGGATGGCTCTTAGTTTTGCGTAAGCGTTAAAGATAACAAAATTTACCAATTGGCAACAGAAGAGTTGAAAATATCAAGAATGATTTGGTCGAAGATTTCATTTACAAATTCCTCTTCATTTGCGGATAAATCCTCTCTGTTTTGGTCAAAATCTTTGAAGAACGAGAACCTTTGATCAAAATCAAATTGATCGTCTTCTAGATTGGTATATGTGGCAGAAACGTAAATGGTAATGCGAGTTAAGCTAGTAAGGTCAACTTGGCTTGCGCTTTCTGATGCCGAAACAGCCACTGGCGTTAAGGTATAGTTGTCTATACTTCCTTCTAATTGGAGGTCACCTTCTCCATCTACCAAAGTTAAACTTGTGTTTCTCAAGTAATAATCTTTGATCTTTTCAGTGAAAAGAGGGCTCATATTGGATGGTCCTAAAGGAGAGTTGTTGTAGAAGGTCTGAATAGAAATAGTCTCAATATTAGGTGAAATGGACGCTCCAGTAAAGGAATACACTCCACATGATGTATTCATTAGGGCAAAAGACATCAATACTAAAAGGCTAGTCTTCCAATTCATAGTGCTTAATTTTTCTATACAATGTTCGTTCAGAAATGCCTAAATCCTGTGCCGCGTACTTTCTTTTATTTCTGTTTTTTCTCAATGCTCGGATTATCAGCTCTTTTTCTTTTTTCTCGATTGATAAAGAATCGTCTTGTTCGGTCTCATGGGCTATATCCTCAACCTTATCTGCGTCAAAATCCTGATAATCATCCTGACTCAGAATTACGGGTGAGTTGATAGGATCCTCACTGAATTCTGCAAATTGCTCATCTTTCAATTCCATATTGCTGAACAATTTTTTATGTTCTTTCATAATTTCAGCTCGATCCGAACTGTCACCTGCGTTTTGAAGAACTAATTTTTTGAGATCATTCATATCCTGCTTCATGTCGAAAAGGATTTTGTAGAGAATATCTCTTTCTGTAAACCCATCATTTGAGTTGCCTCCCTGAGCTTTTTTGTCTAGGAGGGCAGGTAGGTTGCTGGTGTTTTGGGGGAGATATTTTTTGAGCGTCTCTTCATCCAGTGTCCTGTTCATTTCCAGAACAGAAATTTGCTCTGCCAGATTTTTTAGCTGTCGAATGTTTCCAGGGAAACGGAACCTCATCAACGACTCTTTTGCCCCATCAGTCAGTTTGATTGGATCTACATGGTATTGCTCACCAAAATCGTATGCAAATTTCCTAAAGAGGAGTTCAACATCAGCCCCTCTTTCTCTAAGCGCAGGCACGTAGATAGGTACAGTGTTTAGCCTATAGTATAAGTCTTCTCTAAACTTATTGTTTTCAACTGCTGTGATGAGGTTGACATTAGTTGCAGCCAATACGCGAACATTAGTCTTTTGAGTCTTGGAAGAACCTACTTTAATAAATTCTCCATTCTCAAGTACTCTTAGAAGTCTAGCTTGCGTGCTCATTGGCATCTCACCAATTTCATCCAAGAAGATGGTGCCACCATCAGTGACCTCGAAGTATCCTTTTCGAGCCTCGTGTGCCCCTGTAAAGGAGCCTTTTTCATGTCCAAATAATTCGGAATCTATGGTGCCTTCAGGAATTGCCCCACAGTTGATTGCAATGAATTGCCCATGTTTTCTCTTACTGAGTGAATGGATTATTTTGGAAAAGGACTCTTTACCACTACCACTTTCACCAGTAATAAGAACGCTCATATCAGTAGGGGCAACTTGTGCGGCTACATTGATGGCCTGATTTAGCAATTGTGAATTGCCAATAATACCAAAGCGTTGTTTGATGGTTTGAATTTCCGATTCTTTCACTAGGGATTAGGTTTAGTTATCAACTGCAGATGCTAGCAAGGTTCCAGTTGTCACGTCATTCACTACCACATTTACATATTCACCTTTTTTGTGGTTGCCTGCATCAAATACTGCTACACGGTTGCAAGTGGTTCTGCCCTGTAGTTGGCTTTTTGATCTTTTCGAGAATCCTTCAATCAAGACTTTGTATGTCTTACCTATTGTCCTTTGGTTTCTTGCTATAGAAAGTTCTCTTTGAAGATTAATGACTTCAGTCAATCTTCTTTTTTTGACCTCCATTGGGATATCATCTTCATATTTCTTTTCTGCCAAAGTCCCTGGGCGTTCAGAATAAAAGAACATGTATGAATAGTCGTACTTTACATACTCCATCAAAGACAAGGTATCTTTATGCTCTTCCTCTGTTTCGCCGCAGAAACCCGAGATCATATCACTAGAGATTGCGCATTCGTCACCCAAAATTTCCTTGATACGATCAATCTTGCTGATGTACCATTCTCTGTCATAGGTGCGGTTCATTCTTTCCAATATTCTGGAATTGCCACTCTGGGCAGGGAAGTGGATGTATTTGCAGAGGTTGTCGTATTTTTTCATGGTGTACAGTACATCATCCGTAATGTCTTTGGGATGTGAAGTAGCAAAACGAACTCTCAACAATGGGCTTACTTTGGCCACCATTTCTAATAGATTGGCAAAGTTGACAATCTCAGTTGATTCAATTTTTTCTAATCGCGCCTTGTTGTTTTGTTCGGCAGACCATTTGTAGGAGTCTACATTTTGCCCCAAAAGCGTAACTTCCCTATAACCTTTGTCAAAAAGATCTTGTGCTTCTTTTACTACAGAAAATGGGTCTCTACTTCTTTCACGACCACGCGTAAATGGTACCACACAGAAAGAACACATATTATCACACCCCCTCATAATAGAGATAAATGCTGTCACACCATTGGAGTTCAACCTTACTGGAGTAATGTCGTCATAGGTTTCTTCTCTAGAAAGAAAGGTGTTGACTGCCTTTTGCCCAGTACTTACCTCATCCAGCATGTTGGGTAATTCTCTGTAAGCATCAGGGCCTACGACCAGGTCAACAATTTTTTCTTCTTCCAGCAGTTTAGATTTTAGTCTTTCTGCCATGCAGCCTAGCACGCCTATTACCAACTCAGGATTCTTCTTTTTGTATTGATTGATTTCGCTTAGACGATTTCTTACTGTGGTTTCTGCTTTTTCACGAATGGAGCAGGTATTGAGAAAAGTTACATCTGCTTCTTCTATAGAAGAGGTAGTGGTATATCCTTCTTTCTTCAAAATAGAAGACACAATTTCACTGTCTGAAAAATTCATTTGACAGCCGTAACTTTCAATGTACAGTTTCTTCTGACCAATGTTGTTTTCCTCTTTTGTAATATTTACAACCTCACAACTTTCTTGTGTGTTGTCAATAATATCAATGTCGCCAATAATCTCTTTCACCTGTAGTACTTTTTTAAAGATTGCAAAGATAGAATAAACGCGACAAAATGTCAGGTCTTATTAATTCATAAATCAAATTTCTTTTGTGACAACCATTTTGGCTCAAGAGACATTGATAATGAGGATCATTCCAACCTAATGAGAAAATTCAGGGTCTTAGAAAAGAATAAAAACATATATCATGAAACATCTTCAAATTATCTTACTTACCCTCGTTGTTTTATCCACTTCTTGTGACGAATCAGACACTGCTAAAGTCGTAGATGAGGAAGTTGGCCACCATGTAGTGACTGTGGATCAGGTTAGTTTTGATCAGGCTTGGGCGCAGCTGCAAACCGATAATCCTTATTCTGACATGTTTCAGCTAAATGGACTAAGTAATGATAGTACCACGCTGATTATAGATGTAGCCTACAGTGGAGGCTGTGAGGAACATACTTTCGAGTTGATCTGGCCAGAGGTGATGACTATGATATATCCTCCTAGATATACGGTAATCTTAAATCATGATGCCAATGACGATACATGTGAGGCATATCTGTCGACAACCTTGTATTTTGACTTAAGTCAATATGATTTAGGACTAACACCTGAATTAATGGATGTGGTTGACTTAACCATTATCAATGGAAGTAATGGAGAAGAATTATTGAAGTTGAATAATTAGTGTAAATGTTGTAACAGCTTGGGGTGTGGCGTAGTCTTATGAAAAATAATTAACTGGATGCAACCCTTTTTCAGGGAATTGCATCTTGGGAGTATTGTGAACTCAAAACTCAAAGACTATGCTTAAAAATTTTATCAACATTGCATTTAGAAACTTATTGAAACATAAGTTTTATTCCTTTCTCAACATCCTAGGTTTATCCATTGGCTTGTCCTGTTTTATGGTTATTTCACTTTTTGTGACAGATGAACTTTCATTTGATGCGTTTCATAAGGATTCTGAGAATATTTATCGAGTGGATTTTGCGGCAAAGTTAAATGGCTCGGATCATATTGCTGGTAAAGTAGGTGCTCCTGCGGCTCAAGCCTTATTGAATGATTATCCCATTGTAAAAGATGCTATTCGAGTTTCTGCCACTGGCAATTGGTTCATAAAAGAAAAAGGCTTTGAAAAAACCTTTAAAGAAGAGCATGTACTCATGGCAGACTCTAATTTCTTTTCATTTTTCACAGTGCCAATGATTCATGGTAATCCAGAAACTGTTCTAGTAAGACCTAATACACTTGTAATGGATCAGACTACTGCAAGGAAAATGTTTGGCCAGGACAATCCAGTAGGAAAAACATTGGTACTGGACAATACCACTGATTATGAGGTTACTGGCGTATATGAGGACTTGCCTAAAAATTCTCATTTTCGACAGAACATCATTCTTTCAGTGGCTAGTTTTCCTAGAAGGGCTAAAAGTACGAATTGGGTCAATACCAGTTTTAACACTTATATAAAATTTCAAGATGGAATTGATTCGAAACAGTTAGAGGAAAATTTCCCTGAATTGATTGAAAAATATATTGGCCCATTGATTCAAAAATTTTTCGGCCAGTCCTTGGCTGAATTCAAAGAAGCTGGAAATAATGTAGGTTTTTCATTATTTCCTATGGAAATGATTCACCTTCATTCTGATAAAGATGGCGAATTGGCTCCAAATAGTGACATCAGCTATATCTATATTTTTTCCGCGGTTGCTATATTTATTCTGCTACTGGCTTGCATCAATTTTATGAATCTGGCTACAGCAAGATCCGCAAGTAGAGCTAAAGAAGTGGGTGTAAGAAAGGTGATGGGCGCACTCAAAAATCAGCTGATTTATCAGTTTATTTCTGAAGCTCTGGTCATTAGTTTTTTCTCTTTTTTGATCGCTTATTTATTAACTATAGTTTTCTTGCCGTCCTTCAATGAACTGGCGTCCAAGGAGCTTACAGTTGCTCAACTATTCAATGGTACCTATGTATTACTCATGGTTGTGATCATGCTCGTGGTGGGATTGTTTGCAGGGAGTTATCCCGCATTTTATCTGTCCAGATTTCAGCCTGCTGAAGTACTGAAAGGAAAAGTGAAATTGGGAATGAAAAGCGGAGCCTTGAGAAGTCTGCTTGTGATATTTCAGTTTAGCATTTCTATCGTGCTGATGATCGGAACAGCAGTAGTATTTGATCAACTCTCATTTATTCAGAACAAAAAACTGGGTTTTAATAAGGATCAAATTCTAATGGTGGAGGATGCTTGGATATTGGATAAAAAAGTAGAAACATTCAAGACCGAAGTTAAGAGAAATATAAATGTAGAAAATGCGACTGTAGCTAGTTTCACTCCTGTTGGTGGAAATAATAACAGCGATCTCTTTTTCAAAAGTCCATCAGGGGAGGCTGATCAAAGTATGGTGATTGATCTAGCAGAAGTAGATCATGACTTTATAGAAACACTCGGCATTGAGATGGCCAAAGGGAGATTTTTCTCTAAGGAATTTTTATCTGATAGTAATTCCGTGGTGATCAACAAAGCTGCAGTTAAAATGTTTGGCTATGAAAATCCTATTGGTGATAAAATATATACTTATGGTGGAAGTCAGGAGGAACCAGAGGTTTTAGACTTTAAAATTATAGGAGTGATGGAGGACTTTCATTTCAAATCATTGCGAGATAATATTACCCCGTTGGTTTTCTTTCTTGGTAAGAGCACAGGCTTTGCAATGTTTAAAATCAATACTGGAAATATTCAACAGACCATTGCTGACATAGAGCAAACATGGGCAGATATTGCACCAGGTCAACCATTTACCTATAGCTTCATGGATCAGAAGTTTGATAGCATGTATGAAGCAGAACAGAAAATTGGAAAGATTTTCACTGTTTTTGCTATTCTGGGAATTTTGATCGCATGTCTTGGGTTGTTTGGATTGGCTTCATTTACGGCTGAACAGAAAACCAAAGAAATTGGTATTAGAAAGGCACTGGGAGCATCCAGCTCTGGCATTGTTTTTATGCTCTCCAAAAATTTCATCAAGCTAGTGGCAGTTGCTTTCGTTTTGGCGGTTCCGGCAGCCTATTTTGCCATGGGATATTGGTTAGAAGATTTTGCCTATAGAACAGAGATTAAACCAGTAACATTTATAGGAATAGGAATTTTGGCTTTTGCTATAGCCTGGTTGACAATGGGATTCCAATCATGGAAAGCTGCAAGGTTAAATCCAGTTCAATCCTTGAGAGAAGAATAAGCATTGATTTCAAGTTGAGTTTAGGCCGTGCCCTCAGGCACGGCTTTCTTTTTAGTTTGTTACGCCTATATGTATCAACGCGTCGCCTCTGTTGATCACTGGATTGTTGTTGATAGCAATGGCATAGCCAGAAATGGGTGCTTTCATTTTATGTTCGAAATCTCCATAAGGCCCAGTGATTAGGCCAACTACTGTTCCTTTTTCAACAAATTCCCCTGTCCTAAAAAATGAGTGGTAAATTCCCGCTGATTTCGCTCTAACCCATGATGATTTTTTAATAAAAAAAGAATCTTCTTTGGAATCAGGTGCTTCATTTCTCATTTTCAGATGTTTCATCACGCGTAGCAATCCATCAACACCCACATCAATCGCATGTTTTCTCAGACGGAGTGATTCCCCACCTTCAAAAACCAAGATTGATTTACCAGATTTGGCGGCTTCCTTTCTGAACGATTTTTCCCTAAAGGGTGAATGAATCATAAACTTGGGTGAAAAAGCTTTTGCTAATTCTAAGTTTTTTGGGTCATCAAGCTGCGCTCTGATTTGAGGGTAGTTATTGATTCGTGCACCTCCTGTGTGAAAATCTATACCATAATCTATTAGGGGCAATATGTCTTGAGTCAGACGATGGGCGAGCTGGCTGGCCAATGAGCCATTCCTTGTGCCAGGAAAGCTCCTATTCATGTCTTTGCCACCATCAGCAGTTTGTCTGGAAAATTGTATAAATCCATAAACATTAAGGATAGGAATACAAATCATACTGCCAATGAGTGGCCTATGATATTTTTTGGCAATTATTCTACGTACGATTTCAATGCCATTGATTTCGTCACCATGCATACCGCCAGTGATGAGCAGGGTAGGGCCTGGTTTTTTGGAGCGACTGACAATGATTGGGATATCAATGGGGGTTCGGCTAGGCAATTTGGCAATTTGAGCATCAATTTGCTTCTCCTCACCAGGTGCTATTGTAATACCTGCGATATTTATGTCCTGTAGCTCCATTAATCAGGCATCTACTTTTTTTCTTTTTTTCGACATTCCATTTTCAATATACTCAACTATTTTGCTGGCAATGTCAACCCCTGTGGCCTTCTCTATGCCTTCCAATCCTGGAGAAGAATTGACCTCAAGGATTAATGGCCCCCTTTTGGACTGTAGCATGTCTACGCCAGCTATTTTTAGTCCCATGGCTTCTGCAGCTTTCAATGCAGCAGTTTTCTCCGCTCTTTTGAGTTTGATTATATTGGCACTGCCGCCTCTGTGAAGATTAGACCGGAATTCACCTTCTTTTCCTTGTCTCTTCATAGCGCCCACAACCTCGCCATTTACAATAAAGGCTCGAATATCAGCTCCACCAGACTCTTCAATAAATTCCTGAAGTATTACTCTGGCTTTTAAACCTTCAAAGGCTTCTACTACAGATTTGGCCGCCTTTTTGGATTCTGCGAGTACTACACCCAATCCTTGTGTCCCTTCTAATAGTTTAATGACCAAAGGTGCGTTACCCACATGATCTATGGTATTGTTTTCTTCTTTGGAAAAATTGGTGAATGCTGTCTTGGGCATACCTATGCCAGATCTGGATAGTATCTGAAGACTTCTCAATTTGTCTCTCGATCTTGTAATGGCCAGGGAACTGACAGCAGAGAATACTTTCATCATTTCAAATTGTCTCACTACAGCAGTCCCATAGAATGTGACTGATGCGCCTATCCTAGGAATGATGGCATCCACATCCTCCAGTTTTTTACCTTGATAGTAAATGGACGGACCACTTTCTTCGACAATGATGTCGCATTTGAGGTGATCAATGATTACACCTTCATGACCTCTATTTGTTATAGCTTCAAGTAATCTGCGAGTAGAGTATAGCTTAGGATTTCTTGATAGAATGCCTATTTTCATTTTTGTGTGTTTTTTAATTTGAATGATAAATCTTTTAGTTGAACATCTACTTTAAAGTGTCCGACAAGTAATTTTCTGCCTAATAGAATGGGGTACTTCATTTCAGTCCGATCTGTTAGGGAAAAAGTTGTTTTGAAGCGTTTGTTGAAAAGTACCACGGTCGTTTTTATAATATAGCGTTCTTCTACGTGACCTGACGAGCTTTTAATTTTTTTCTTGAAAAAATCGGCACTGTGGAATGAGTTTTCTTCGCCACTTCCATCCAAAGGGATACTAAAAACAATGCTGTCTACCCCTTCAAAATCTTTGTGCTCTATTTTAGAACAATGGATGGAAGATCTATTGGCTCCTGTATCGATTTTAGCCTCTATGTTTTCTAATCCAAATTCTGGTAAATCAATTTTATCTATTCGTCCAATTGTAATTTTCTCCATGGTCAAAAGCCAAGTTTAATAATCAACGTTCAGTTCTTTTTTTTTGGGACAAGTTAGTTTGCCTAAACGATTTGCAGCTCATACCCAAGGTTTTATTTTGATGAAATATTTAGTCGCAAAAAGTCGTCTTAAGGAAGAGTTTTAATTATTCGTCAATGGAAATAAAAATGCTATTTTGCATAAAACGATTGCGCACTAAAATAAGGAACCAACACGTCTAAGCATAAAAAAATGACCACAGCCATTATAATCACATTTTGTTCTCTATTGTTAATTGCCTACTTGTTTAACCTGACCTCAGCTCGTACTAAAATTCCGTCTGTGATTTTATTACTGGCACTGGGCTGGGCTCTTAAGCAAGGGACTGAATTTTTGGAGGTAAAAGTGCCTAATCTATCAGCTATTTTACCAGTACTTGCCACAGCTGGCTTGATTTTGATCGTTTTGGAAGGGTCGTTGGAATTGAGGTTGAACAAATCAAAGTTGCCATTGATAAAGCAGTCATTTTTAGGTGCCTTGCTTTCTATGGTGATCTTGTCTGTGATTCTGGCTTATGCATTTTCATTGTTGGGTGACTACTCTTTTTTGAGGTGTTTGACTAATGCAATTCCACTGTGTATCATCAGCAGTGCCATTGCTGTACCAAGTGTCTCCAACCTTTCCGAATTTGACCGTGAGTTTGTGATTTATGAAAGTAGCCTTTCGGACATTTTGGGGGTTTTGTTTTTCAATTTTGTGCTGTTGTACGAAAGTATAGGTGTTTCCTCGTTTGGTCATTTTAGTATTCAATTGGTAGCCATTATCGTTATTTCCTTTGTTGCTACTATAGGCCTTTCTATGCTCATTAGCCGCATTGATCATCATATCAAATTCATACCTATCATTTTGTTGGTTATTTTGATTTATACAGTACTAAAGATTTATCACCTGCCTGCACTTATATTTATTCTGATTTTTGGCCTATTTATAGGGAATATTGATAGGCTCAGATGGTTTGCCTGGATAGATAAATTCAAACTCGAAGTATTGGAAGTGGAAAGTGAAAAATTTAAAGATCTAACCATAGAACTGGCTTTTTTAGTTCGAGCACTGTTTTTCATTCTTTTTGGTTTCCTTTTAGAAACTTCAGATATCTTGAATTTACAAACACTGATTTGGTCCATTGGAATAGTTGCTTTTTTCGTTCTCGCACGAAGTTTGCAGTTGCGCATATCCAGACTAGCCTTTAAACCTTTGTTGTTTGTGGCTCCGCGAGGTTTGATTACTATTCTTCTTTTTTTGAGTATTGAGCCTGCTCAGCAAATTCCATTTGTAAACAATTCATTGATTATTCAAATCATATTATTAACGGCTGTGGTAATGGCAATTGGAATTATGATTACCTCTACAGAAGAGGTGAGTGAAATCGAAGCAGTTGATGGGCAAGAATGGGATAAATAGTATAATTTAGAAATTTGAAATGCAGTCAAAAAACGGAATGAAAAATTTCAATAGCATAGTAGTCATGTTGCTAAGTCTATGGGCTTGTACTTCAAAGCAATCAGCAACTGATCATCAGGCGAAAGCAAGTACTAAACAACCACCGCCTCCTGAAGGAATGGTTTATATTCCTGAAGGGGCTTTTGTGATGGGCAATGAAGGAGAGGAGGCCAGTACGGTAGAAGGACCTGAATTTGCAGTGGAGCTTTCTGGGTTTTATATGGACGTGACTGAGGTGACAAATGCGCAGTTTAGAGATTTTGTAAATGCTACTGGATACCAAACTATTGCAGAACGTCCTGTAGACTGGGAAGAACTGAAAAAACAACTACCTGAAGGAGTGGAGAGGCCTGCGGACTCACTTTTGATGCCAGGTTCTCTCATATTTGCTCCAATGCCTGAAGTAGCCAATTTGTATGATATTTCTCAATGGTGGGCTTGGCAGACCGGGTCAGACTGGTTGCATCCTTATGGTTCTCAGAGCAATATAGAAGGGAAAGAGAATCATCCAGTGGTTCATATTGCTTATGAGGATGCTGAAGCCTATGCTAAGTGGGCTGGTAAAAGATTGCCAACGGAAGCAGAGTGGGAATATGCGGCACGTGGTGGTTCTCAACAGTCCTTTGCTTGGGGGGAAGAGCTGACGCCTGATGGACAGTATTTAGCCAATTTTTTCCAAGGGATCTTCCCAGGTGGTAACACCGTTCTGGATGGATTCGATAAAACAGCTCCAGTGAAAAGTTATCCTCCTAATGGCTATGGTCTCTATGATATGATTGGTAATGTATGGGAGTGGACAGCTAATTGGTATCGACCAGACAGTCATCTGTTAACTAAAAATAAGTCCATAACAGTTTGCCGCAATCCAACAGGTCCAGAATCCAGCTTTGATCCTCAAGAGCCACAAGTCCCTAAACGAGTAATCAAGGGAGGATCATTTTTATGCAGTGATCAATATTGTAGTAACTATAGACCCAGTGCCAGAATGGCCACAGCCATAGATTCAGGGCAAGAGCATCTTGGATTTAGATGTGTACGGGATGTGATTAATTGAGCCTTTGGGGTATTGGTTTTCAGTTATTAACTCTATCAATTATTGGTAGAATTTATGATAACCTAGTTCAAGACAAGACATTGATTAGAATAGTCAAGTCTCTGGTCTTCAGGGATTTTTTTTGACTCGCCTATTAGTTTATGATTGGCAATATTTTATCTTCACGATTTAATAATTGATTAAAATTAAAGTTTAGCCACAATAAAATGAAGATACTCGCCATAGGAAGAAATTATGCAAAGCATATAGAGGAGCTAAACAATGAAAGACCAGACGAGCCACTAGTTTTTAGCAAGCCAGAGACTGCCATATTGAAAAATAATGCGGCGTTCTATTATCCGGATTTTTCTAAGGACATCCACCATGAAGTAGAGATTTTAGTCAAAATTTGCAAAGTAGGAAAAAACATTGATGAGAAATTTGCTCATAAGTATTACGAAGAGATTGGTATAGGAGTAGATTTTACAGCAAGAGACTTGCAAGCCAAGGCTAAGGCCAAAGGATTGCCCTGGGATTTGGCCAAAGGGTTTAACGGATCGGCTCCAATTTCTGAGTTTGTACCAAAATCTAAATTTGATTTATCCAATCTGAACTTCAGTCTAAAAAAGGAGGGTGAAAATGTGCAAGTAGGCAATACTTTCATGATGCTATTCAGTATAGATTATATCATTTCTTATGTGTCTAAATTTTTTATGTTGAAGAAAGGAGACATCATTTTCACAGGTACTCCAGAAGGGGTAGGGCCTGTGAAAATAGGACAAAGGCTAGAAGCATTTATTGAGGACGAAAAGATGATGGATTTTGAAATTAAGTAAAATCCTTTTCCTTTTAATTATTTTAAGCTTTGAGGCTTTCACTCAAGTGGCTCCTCAGCGTGGTGATTTTATGTTTCCGGTTCGGCCGAAGCAAGAAAACTATCTGGCAGGTACCATGTCAGAACTTCGTTCCTCACATTTTCATAGTGGTTTGGATATTAAAACAAGTGGGATCACAGGCCTACCTATCTATGCTGCAGCAGATGGTTATATCCAGAGAATCAGAGTGGCTACAGGAGGGTATGGCAATGCCCTCTATTTGGTTCATCCACAAAATGGTACCGTCACGGTATACGCTCATCTTAAATCATTCAATAATGACATAGCTGACTATGTGAGAACTCAGCAGTATGCTGAAGAATCTTTTCAAGTTGATCTCTATCCAACTAAAAATCAATTTGTGTTCGAAAAGGGAGATCTAATTGCTCTTTCGGGTAATTCAGGATCTTCTTCAGGCCCTCATCTTCATTTTGAAGTAAGAAATCTTAGGCACCGTGCGTTGGATCCATTGGACTATGGATTTGACGAAATTGTTGACAGAACCCCACCAGTATTGGCATCAGTTGCCTTTATAACTATGGATGAACATGCTCGAGTAAACGGCATGTGGGGACGGGTTGAGTTTGACGTAGTAACTGATGAAAGTGGAAATGCTTCTATCGAGGAGGGTGTCTCCTTGTTTGGCAATATTGGAGTTGAGATTTATGCCTATGATAAATTTGATGGTGCCAGAAATCGTAATGGTATACGATACCAAACAATGCTGTTTGACGGTAAGCCAACTTTTACCCAAAAAATTGATCAGTTGAACTTCAGTACTCAAAGAAATATTCTGGTGCATACCAATTACAAACGATCGAGAGAAGGGGGTAGAAGGTTTAATAAGCTATATCTGGATGATGGCAACAAACTCAAATTCTACGCTACCAATGATCGTTCAGGAATACTACGAATATTTGATCCCATGGAGCATCAGATTGATATCAGACTTGAAGATGCATATGGTAATATTAATCAGGTAAATATCAAGATTAATGACAATGGCTTTGAAAGGAGCCGTGAAGCCAAACATACGTATGGTTTGGATACAAAAGGATTTGATGTTTGGGGCAATTGGCTTGAAATCGAAAGTAAAGAAGGGTACTGTGATGCAGTTTTCTATGTTTCTGGAAAACCGAAAAAGGTAGATATGGCCTACTACACAAACACAACTCATCACTTCTTATGGGATCTCCGTCACGGACTACCTGACTCAGCACAACTCTGTGAGGCAGCTTATAAATTCAATCTGGCAGGTATGGTTCCTTCTGATCAAAAGATAAAATGGGAAGGAGAGGATATTCGAGTTTCATTCCCTACTTATGCATTGTTTGATACGGCTTATATTCACTATCAAAGGCTACAAAAGCCAAATGGTCTTGAAGTATTTGAACTGGATAACCCAACGACTCCTTTGCGTCAGTTTGTCACCGTTTACCTTAAGCCCCAAGGCGTTTATGATTTTGTACAATCGGGCGTGTATGCAATAAATGGTAGAGACGAACTGAGTTATGTAGGAGGTGAGTGGGAAGGTGATGAAATGGTATTCAAAACAAGGGATTTAGTTCCTTTTACTATTGCAACTGATTCCGTTCCACCAGTCATTGTTGAAAAGTCTTCTCGTATGGGCAGAGTCAAGTTCAAGATTGAGGATGAAATGTCGGGCATTCACTCTGTACGTGCTACGCTGAACGGCCGCTGGTTGTTAATGAATCATGATGCCAAAAGTGGCTATGTTTGGTCAGACGAGACGGTTGTGGTTAAGGGGCAGTTTTCTTTAGCTGTCAAGGATAATGCGAATAATATCACACGATTTGAAGTCACCTATTAAATTTTTGGCATAATCTCTGATATGTAAGCGTGAATCATAGCTAATTAAATTGTTGAGCGTGTTTTGATATTCGATGAATAGAGATTAATTTCATGCACTTATGACAAATCATAGGTTGATGAAAAATTCTCGATTCTATTCGGGAATAGAAAACATCAAAATTTTGATTTGATCACTTCTAAAAACTATTAAATAATGAAAAGAAAAATTGGAATAGCAATAGCGGCAGTACTATATACTGGTGTAGCATTGGCCCAAAAGCCAGTGGCAAGTTTTCCTTTTGAACAATATGGCGATCATTCGTTCATAAAGGTGAAAGTCAATAATTCAGAAGAATTGGATTTTATTTTTGATACAGGAGATGGACTGACTGTTTTGAATATTGATAGAGCAAAAGAGTTAGGAATGACTTCTGGTTCGAATGCGACCACTACCAGTGCTGAAGGTACAATTAGTGGTAAGTTGGTCAAGCACAATGAACTGACAGTAGGAGGTGCTCCAGTACACAATATCAAGGTGTACGAAACATCTTTGAGTCATTTGGAGATCAGTATAGGAAGAAACATAGACGGAATTATCGGATACGATATTTTGAATAACTATGTGGTTTCCATGAACTTCGATACCAAAACAATTGAACTCTACAATCCGAAAAATTACAAATACAAAGGAACAGGGAAGTTGATGAGTATCAACCTCACTTCCTTTATTCCTCATATTGCTGGTCAGGTTACTTTGAGTAACGGAGAACAAGTGAAAGGGGAGTTTTTCATTGATACAGGAGCAAAAGCCACTGTTGATTTTAACACACCTTTTGTAGAAACTAATGGACTGGCATCAAAGGTAGGTGATAGCTACATCTATTTGGTAGCAGGTCTTGGTGATACCGAATATGAGCATCACAGAGGTAGAGTAAAATCATTTCAGTTTGAAGGGTTTTCATTTGACAATATGCCAGTTGGATTGAGTCATGCCAAACATGGAATTCAGAATCACAAGAAGATATCTGGCATCATTGGTGGCGGTTTATTGAGCAAATTCAACATTGTTTATAACTATGGTGAAAAGAAAATGTACTGGGAAGCAGCTAAGTCTTATGATGAACCGTTTCCTGTAAACGCTTCAGGTGTGGAGTTACAGCTAAGTAAGGATAAGTCTAAGGTTTTAGTGCATAAGGTATTTGATAACAGTCCTGCCTATGAGGCTGGCATCGAGGTTGACGCAAACATTGAGGCTGTAGATGGAGAAGATGCTGTAGGCCTTGGGTTAGCCAAATTGAGAGAGATATTTTCTCAAGACGGCGAAACAGTAATTGTCACTATAGACGGAGAAGAAATAGAAATGGAATTGAAAGCAATGCTATAAGTAATCGATTCAATCCAAGTGATCAATGGCTTGTAATATTTTATTACAAGCCATTTTTATTTCTTCAAATGTAATCGTAAGAGGTGGAGCAATTCGCATAGAGTTGTCACAAAATAAAAACCAATCTGTCAGTATGCCCTCTTTTAGTAATTTGTGAATAAGCTGATCCAGATATTCAAATGACTCGAATTCGACAGCCATCATCAGTCCCATACTTCGAACCTCTTTTATCTTTTTATGTTTTAAAAGTGTCAGAAAGAGTTTTTCTTTTTCTTCTACAGTCTCTATAAGCTTTTCTTCTAGAAGTACTTTCACAGTAGCTAAAGATGCGGCAGCACTTACTGGATGACCTCCAAACGTAGTAATATGTCCTAAAACAGGATCGTGCGTTAAATCATGCATGATAGACTTGGAGGAGACGAAACCACCAATGGGCATACCACCTCCCATGCCTTTGGCACAAAGTAATATGTCAGGAGATACTCCATAATGCTCGAAAGCCCAGAATTTACCTGTTCGACCAAAACCACATTGAATTTCGTCCATGATCAACAAGGCTCCTGTTTCCGTACATTTAGCTCTTAAGGACTCAAAATACTCAGAACTAGCGTGCCTGACGCCAGCTTCTCCTTGCACGGTCTCAATAATAACTGCAGCTGTATCCCTGTCAATGCAATCAATATCACTGGATTCACCAAATCGAATTTGGTGAATATCAGGCAATAGTGGTCGGAAGGGCTCCTTTAGTTTTTCGTCGCCAGCAATAGATAAAGCACCAGAAGTAGAACCATGATAGGCATTTTCAAATGAAACGATTTTACTCCTACCAGTATGTCTTTTGGCAAGTTTTAAGGCACCTTCAGTAGCCTCACTTCCTGAATTGACCAAGAAGATATTGTCAAGATGGTCAGGTAGCGTCTCAGATATGGCGTGTGCCAATTGTACCTGGGATGCGGTAACAAACTCCCCATAGACCATCACGTGCAGATGCTTGTCTAGTTGCTCCTTGATTGCTTCAATAACCTTAGGATGTCTATGGCCAATTGAGCTTACGCCAATGCCTGAAATGAGGTCGAGATAGGCCTTGTTGTCTTTATCGTACATGTACAATCCTTCCGCCTTTTCAATTTCTAGCGAAAGTGGGAATTCTGACGTTTGACCAAGGTGTTTGAGGAATAGTTGTCTGTTGTTCATAAATAAAAAAGCTGCCTAAATTTAGTATAATTCAGGCAGCTCAGCGATGTTGTTATTGTTTGTCTTATGCGTTCTTTCTTGCGATGGCTTTTTTAGCAGAGTCTACAATATTTTCTACACTTAAACCATATTTCGCCAAAAGTTCTACAGGCTTACCACTTTCACCAAATGAATCATTGACGCCAACAATCTCTAATGGTTTAGGATTAGTTCTGGCAAGGAGGGAAGCAATGCTTTCTCCAAGTCCACCTGCAATTTGGTGTTCTTCAGCTGAGACCGCACAACCCGTTTTTTCAACTGATTTTAGTATTGCCTCAGCATCTAAAGGTTTGATTGTGTGGATATTGATGATTTCTGCAGAAATGCCCTGTTCAGCCAATACTTCTTCAGCTTCTATCGCTAACCACAGCATGTGACCTGTCGCGAATATGGATACATCTGAACCTTCTACAAAATTGATGGCTTTACCAATCTCAAATTTCTGTTTGGGATCAGTGAAGATTGGCCATGCCGGACGTCCAAATCTCAAGTAGGCGGGGCCTACATGATCGACAAGCGCCAAGGTAGCAGCTTTAGTTTGATTGTAATCACATGGGTTGATTACCGTCATGTTGGGCAACATTTTCATCATGCCAATGTCTTCTAGCACCTGATGGGTAGCGCCATCTTCTCCAAGAGTTAGCCCAGCATGAGATGCACATATTTTCACATTCTTTTCAGAATAAGCAATGGATTGTCTGATCTGGTCATAAACTCTACTGGTAGAGAAGTTGGCGAATGTTCCTGTAAATGGAATTTTACCACCAATGGTCATGCCGGCAGCAATGCCCATCATATTAGCTTCTGCAATCCCTACCTGGACAAATCTTTCTGGAAATTCCTTAATGAAATCACCCATTTTCAATGAACCAATCAAGTCTGCACAAAGCGCGACTACATTTGGATTGTTTTTTCCTGCTTCTACTAGTCCAGCACCAAATCCTGATCTTGTGTCTTTTTTTTCTGTGTATGTATATTTAGTCATCTTCAGTCAAGATTTAGTAATCACCCAAGGTTTCTTCCAATTGTCCCAAGGCATTTTGTAAGTCTTCGTCATTAGGAGCAATACCGTGCCATTTATGCGTGCCTTCCATAAAGTCTACACCAGCGCCCATTTCTGTTTTCATAAGGATCAGAATGGGCTTCTCTTTTTTAGAAAGTGACTTGGCTAATTTTAGGTTAGAAACAATGTCTTCCATTTCGTTGCCATTGGCCTCGATTACTGTCCATCCAAACGCTTCCCATTTGGCTTTCAAATCACCCATGTCATTTACTTCCGAAGTAGGGCCGTCGATCTGCTGACCATTAAAGTCCACTGCAGCTATTAGGTTGTCCACCTTATTACTTGCAGCAAACATGGCTGCTTCCCAGATTTGACCCTCTTGCAATTCACCATCTCCCATGAGTGTGAATACTGTGGATTTATCTCCGTTGATTTTCTTGGTCAGTGCAGCGCCAATAGATACAGATAAGCCTTGTCCCAAAGACCCAGAAGCGATTCTGATTCCTGGAAGACCTTCTTCTGTTGCAGGATGTCCTTGAAGGCGAGCGTTAAGCTTTCTGAATGTTGCCAATTCTTTTACATCAAAGTATCCACTACGTGCCAATACACTGTAAAATACAGGTGATATATGGCCATTCGACAAGAAGAACAAATCTTCATCTTGAGCATCTGGATTGAACCCTTTGTCATGATTCATGATGTGAAAATACAAGGCGACCAGATAATCAGTACAGCCTAAAGAACCACCCGGATGACCGGATTGTGCGCCATGGACCATACGTACGATATCACGTCGGACTTGGCTTGCGATTGATTTTAATTTTTCTATGTCTGGATACTTATCCATGAGGAAAGAGATTTTTGACGCGAAGATATAATAGAAAGCAGTGACATGCCAGATGAAATGAAAAGATATCCCTAAGTTTCTGATAATCTTGACTGACCGCCTAAATAAAATGATGACAAAACACACCTCTATGTCAGTTTATATCGTTGATATAGCCCATATTTACCTTCTATTGGAGGTTAAGAAAAATTGAATTTAATATGAATTTGAAGGAATTGAAGAAGTTAGTTATTGTTGGTTTGTTGGGACTGGTTGCCTTTTCGTCGCAGGCATTTATACTCAAGGATTCAGTCACTGTATTGCAACCCGCTCAAAAGCACGCGATGGAAATTGGGTTGACCATGGATATTTTGAATAGATATCATTATCTCAAAATCGACATGAACGATTCCTTGTCGGCTGTCATTTTTGAGAATTTCTTGGCTTCCCTAGATGATAATAAAGCTTACTTTACCAAAGCTGATATAGACTATTTCACTAAATATAAATATCAGTTGGACGATGATCTTAAGGCTCGAAATGTAGATGTTGCTTTTCAGATTTTTAGAATATTTAGAGAAAGAGCTGATGCACGAATCACATACATTCAAACCTTGATAGACGAAGGTTTCGACTTTACAAAAGAAGAGTCTATAGCACTTGATAATGAAAATTTGGCCTGGGCCACATCAGATACAGAAATCAACGAACGATGGAGAAAGATCATAAAAAGCCAGGCACTGAGTTTGAAGTTGTCAGGAAAGGATGATGATGGAGTCAAAGAAACTTTAACCAAAAGGTATCAACGCTATCAAAAAGGCATCAATCAATACAATTCTGATGATGTATTTCAATTTTTCATGAATGCAGTTGCGGAGACTTATGATCCGCATACCAATTATTTTTCGCCCATTTCATCAGAAAACTTTAATATCAATATGAACCTTTCTTTAGAAGGAATAGGCGCGCGATTGACACAAAGTATGGATTATACAGTAATCAATGAAGTGATTGCAGGTGGGCCAGCTTACAAATCCAAGCAATTACAAAAGGATGATAAAATTATAGGCGTAGCCCAGGGCGATGAAGATTATGTAGATGTGATAGGGTGGAGACTTCAAGACGTCGTTCAGCTTATTCGTGGACCCAAAGGAAGTACAGTAAGGCTCCAATACTTAAAAAGAGGAGAGGAAGCTTTGATCAATGAAGTGATCTTGATTAGAGAAAAGATTAATCTGGAAGACGAATCTGCCAAAGCTGAGATGATTCCAATATCTAAAGGAAATAGAGTGTACAACTTGGGTGTGATCACCATTCCTAATTTTTATATGAACTTTGAAGATGCAAGAAATGGCGTGCCCGATTATCGTAGTGTATCTCGTGATGTGGAAAAATTGATCAAAGACCTGCAATCCCAAAATGTAGATGGTATCATGATTGATCTCAGATATAATGGTGGAGGGGCATTGCCTGAAGCTATAAATCTAACGGGTTTGTTTATCGACCAGGGCCCTGTAGTACAGGTAAAACATAGCAACAATCAAATTGAAGTTCAAAAGAACAGCAATGGTGGTGTTGTTTATGATGGCCCTTTGGCGGTATTGGTTAATCGTTTCTCAGCATCTGCTTCAGAGATTTTCAGTGCTGCTATTCAGGATTATGAACGAGGTGTGATTATTGGCGAAACTACCTTTGGTAAGGGGACTGTGCAGCAGATGGCTGGGTTCAACAGGTATTACCCGAATTACCCGGAAAAAATGGGCAACCTGAAATTCACTTTATCAAAGTACTACAGAGTATCTGGTAGCAGTACGCAAAATATAGGTGTAACCCCTGATATAGAATTTCCTTCGGCATTTGATGCTGAGGAGTTTGGCGAGAGCTCAAGACCCAATGCCTTGAAATGGGATCAGATTCCAACTTCGTACTACAAACCGACTCATTCGATTTCAGCACAAATCATTGACAATCTCAGGACGCTATACAATGAGGATTTGAAGACAGATATAGATTTGAAAAACCTGACAGAGGATATTGCTAAAATGAAAGCTAATCAAGAACGAAATGAACTTTCTTTAAATCTAGATGAGAGACAAAACGAGCAAAATAAAAACGAGGAGGAAAGCGACATACAGAAAAAACTTTCTGAGTCTGCGGGTAAAATCTATCAGGAATACTCCACATCTGAGGAGGATCAAAAGAAGCTTCGTGAAGACCCCTATCTGAAAGAAGGTCTTCGTTTGTTAGCAGAGTTGATTAAATAATATCTAAATCAGTGAGTTCTACGTCTCTTTGGATTGGATTGGCCGCTTTGCTTGGCCTGTATTTATTGTACAATATCTTCTTCGTCCTCCTACATGAAAAAATACTTTTTCAAAGTGACGAGGTGTCGGATGATTACGAGTTTTCCTTTACTTTTCAGCATGAAGAAATTTTATTAAGCCCAAGTGAAAACGTTCGCCTTCATGGTCTGCTTCTGAAAAGTGATTCGTCTAATGGCTTGGTACTTTATTTTCATGGCAACAGAGGCCATTTGGGAAGATGGGGACGAATTGCTGATGAAATCAGAACACGTCATGGATATGACGTGCTGGCCATGGACTATCGTGGATATGGTAAAAGTAGAGGAGAACGAAGTGAACCACTACTATATCAGGATGCTGAATTGGTCTATGACTATGCTCAAGAACTTGGTTACGACCATATAATAATCTATGGAAGATCCCTAGGAACAGCTATTGCTACTCACTTGGCTGCAAAACGTAAGGCCTCTCACTTGATTTTGGAAACACCAATGACGACTCTTCGAGAAGTAATACCAACGCTAAATTTCCTTTTGTTATACAAATCAGGGCTGAAGTATGAATTCAATTCACTCTCACGAATAGATCGAATTTCTTGTCCAATAACCATATTTCATGGCATGGAGGATGCCGTGGTGCCTTACGAATTGGGACATAAGCTATATGTCGAAGCGAGTCATTCAGATAAAAAAATAATCACCATAAAAGAAGGTAAACACAATAATTTGGATACTTTTGACATTTATCAGCAAGCTATGGAACGAATTTTGAATTAATGCCAAAAGGTTTCATTGGCTCTTGCTTAGAATGAATATACGAATAGTAGTGCTTCTTTTTTTGATGACAGTGAGCTTTAGACTAAAAGCTCAGGATGTTACAGTTTACAACAGCCCACACAATTTAGACAATACCATTTCAAAACTTTATTTCAGTATTGATAAGAACGGGTTCTCCTATGTCAATACCCAAGAATACAAATCCAATCCCAGAGGTTTGGAAGATGGATTTAAAGGTCGAATTCAGGTCATCAGCTTTGAGACAGATGATGTGGTGAGGTTAGCTGCTTGCGAACCCGCAGCACTGCTTGATGTTCCATTCAAAATTTTAGTTTGGGAAGAGGGAGATGATACCTTTATCGCCTTTACAAATGCAATGAACCTGAAACACAGGTATGTGATTCGCAATTGTGACGAGGTGATTCATGAGATCAACAAGGCACTCATTCGAATTGTGAATGATGCGATTCGCACACATTGATCAACCCTTTGTGTTTCCCAATCTATTTTCTCAAACTGAAGTCGAAATGCTGCACATTGTCTGATTAATTTCATTTATTTGCCAAGTCAGTATTTAATCAAAAAAGAAGCGTGGCCGTTACCTATCAGGACATCCTCAATAATCTCAAGAACAACCAATATGCTCCTGTTTACTTTTTGCAGGGTGAGGAGTCTTTTTTTATAGATGAGGTGATCAAACATATCGAAAAACACGCCATGGAAGAGAGCTTACGTAGCTTTAATCAGGTAGTCGTGTATGGTAAAGATGCAGATATTCCAAACATACTAAATCATGCCAAAGGCTTCCCAATGATGGCCGAAAGAAAGGTTGTGATTGTGAAGGAAGCTCAAGAGATCGCCGGGTTTAGTAAAGAGGAGAATGAAAAGATGCTGCTCCACTATATGGAAAACCCTCAGCCTTCTACTGTATTGGTATTTGGCTACAAGTACAAAACACTTGATAAGAGAAAAAAACTAGGCAAGACCATAGATCAGAAAGCAGTTTTAATGACCGCTACTAAGTTCTATGATAATCAAATTCCTTCCTGGGTAGAATCATTTGTCAAATCCAGAAACAGACAGATCGACCAGAAGGCACTACAGCTTATCGTAGAGCATATTGGTAACAACTTGACTAGAATTGCCAATGAAATAGACAAAATGTTGATCAACATTGGGGAAGAGCCAAAAATTATGGCTGAGCATGTCTATAAAAACATTGGCATCAGCAAAGAGTACAATGTTTTTGAATTACAAAAAGCATTGTCATTCAGAAATGTAATGAAGGCTAATGAGATCATTACTTACTTCAAGTCTGACCCAAAGTCAAATCCTATCATTCCGATAGTCGCCAATTTGTTTTCCTTTTTCAATAAATTATTGTTGCTGCATCATGCGAAAGACAAGTCTGAAAAGCATTTGGCGTCGTTGTTGGGAGTGCATCCTTTTTTTGTCAAAGAATATATAATGGCAGCCAAGAATTACCCGTTAGCTAAAGTAGTTTCTAATGTAAGACATCTGAAAATTGCTGATATGAAATCTAAAGGGATTGATTATCCAAGTCAGCCTGAAGGAGAGATCCTGAAGGAATTGATTTTTAATCTGATCCATTGAAGACATTGAATTAATTTTAATACTTCCATCTTTTAGACGTTATACCTAAATCCACCTGTTAAAAGAACTAAAAAATTCCATTTTGAATTCATCTAATCTTCAGCGACTCCATTTCGGTTTTTTCTTCGCATGTACAATATTTTTGTTAGGGGCAGTTGAATCAGTAGCTCAGCCCGTTTTGAATCTACAGGCTCGATTTAATCACGCCAGAGACCTCTATGAAAGAGGTGCTTACAAGGCCGCCAGAGCTGAATTTTCAAATACATTAGAGGATCCCTACTTGGCTGAGTCCAATTATTTCATGGCATCTTGTGCTATTCGTGCCGAACAGACGGATGGTGAGCAGTTGATGACCCAATTTGTGGATGCTTATCCTTATCATGTTTATGCACAAAGTGCCTATCTGGATATGGCTGATTTCTATTTTGGCAAAGGAAGATATAAGGAAGCACTTGATAACTATAATAAATCTGATGGCTACCTGAGTCCAGCAATCATTTTCAACAAGGGCTATTGCCAGTTTCATTTGGATCAAAATGAAAAAGCGCTGGAGACTTTTAAAAAACTGGATGGGAGTTTTTCCCCTTATCAAAATGATGCGGCCTACTTCAGGGGATATATCTACCATAGTCGTGAGGATTTCGAGACTTCATATACTTATTTGAAAGAGGCATTTGAATCTGAAAGGTATCGCAAACCTGCTATGGAACTGTTTGTCAGCACACTTTATCAAAATGGTGAATATCAGGAGGTGATCAACTTAGTTGAGACCGAATTGACTCCAGTAGACAATGGAGTGGTGTTGAATTTTTTGGCTGATTCACAGTATGCATTAGAAAAGTATAGATCTGCTGCTAGTAGCTACAAGGATTTATTCAAATCGTATGGTAAGCACAGGAATGAAAGAAATTATTTTAGAGCAGGCTATAGCAGTTTCAAAATTGAAAACAAGGATGATGCGATTGAGTATCTGAAAAGGTCTGCTGTAGCTGACGATAGCGTGGGGGCCTATGCCTCGTATTACCTAGGGGTGATTTACACTGAGCATAAGAATTGGCCATTTGCCATTACATCATTTGAGAATACGGCCAAGTATCCTACAGTCATTAGAGAAGATGCTTTATATCATCAGGCTCGTAGCCAAATGGAAGTGCCTAATTATCAGCGATCGATCGAAATATTGAATGAATACATGACGAGTTATAAAGCAGGTAGATTTTATACTGAAGTAAAGGAAATGTTGGGTGCCGCTTATGCACAGACCAACAACTATGATTTAGCGATCAGACATATAGAAGAGCTTGATCGATTGACTCCTCAGCTGAAGGAAACCTATCAAAGAGTGTCCTTTCTCAAAGGAGTGGCCTTGTTTAATGATAAGAAGTTCAATTTGGCGTCGGAGGTTTTTCAAAAGTCATTGATTCATGACGTAGATGCCGGAATCACTCAACAAACATATTATTGGGTTGGAGAAGCCAAATCATTGCTTGACCAGCATGATGAAGCCCTATTTTATTACAAAAGTGTAAACCGTGTGCCTAGCATTGAGGTTTATCTAAAAGCTATTTATGGTAAAGCCTATGCACAGTACAATCTCAAAGATTACGTGAATGCAGCACAGTCTTTCAAGCAATTTGAATCCCAGTATTCGTCTGATTTGAATAAAAAGTACCTGGCGGATGCTTTGCTAAGAATGGGAGATTGCCAGTTTGCATTGAAAGAATACCAGAAAGGAATTGATTATTATGCGAAAGCAGAAAAAGCAGGGAATAAAAACAAAGACCACATCTACTTTCAAATAGGCTTGCTCAACAGATATTTGGATAAGGATGCCATGGCTAAGCAATATTTCAATCGATTGATCAAAGAATTGCCAGAATCACAAAAGGCGGATCACGCTTATTTTCAAATCGCTCAAATCGATTTTGAAGAAGGAAAAAGCAAGCAGTCAATGGAGGCTTATCGAATGTTTATAATCAAATACCCATCTAGTAGCTTCATTCCATTTGCTTTGCTGAATCAGGCAGTTGCCTTTGACAATGAGGGGCAATCTGAGTCAAGCATTTCAAACTACAAGGAAATTTTAGATCGATTCCCAAGACATCAAACGGCCAATAGCGCACTGTTGGGTCTGCAGGATAAGAATGCGAATGGACAATTTGATGAGTTTGACGAATACTTGCGTAAATACAAGCAAGCCAATCCGAATAGTGAAGCATTGGAAAATATAGAATTCGAATCTGCAAGAGCAAATTATTATAGCCAAAAGTATGAATTGGCCATTCGCGCCTTGGAAGATTTTGTTCTGTCCTATCCTAAGAGTAGTTTGATCCAGGAATCTCAGTATTTAATAGCAGATGCCTATTTTAGGCAAGGTCATTTAGATAAATCATTGCAGTATTTTAGAAAAGTAGAAAATGATCAGGATTTTTCGAAGTACTCGAAAGTTCTGTATCGACTGGCTGATATAGAGAGTATGGAAGGTAATCTGGAGAAAAGTAATGCTTATTACTATCAACTGGCTCAGGTGTCACGTTCATCCAGAAATGTGATCAATGTCCATACAGGACTAATGGAAAATTACTTTAAGGACGCTCAATACGACTCTGCCATTCATCATGGTAATGCATTGTTGGATAACCCTCGGACAGGTGTACTGGCAAGTGCTCAGGCCAATTTGATTATAGGCAAATCGCTATACGAAAACGATAAGTTGGAATCTGCACTACAGAACTTACTGCCATTGGTGAGTAACTCACCAGATGAAAGAGGAGCAGAGGCTTATTATTACATCAGTAAAATTTATTATGATCAGGCCAAATATGACCGTGCGCTAGAAAGTCTTTTTGTGTTGACAAATAATTTTCAGAATTATGACCTTTGGTTGAATCAGGCATATCTACTCATGGCGGATATTTATATAGAAACCAACGAGTTGTTTCAGGCCAAGGCAACACTCAACTCACTGATTGATAATTCTTCTTTGGATGAAGTAGTGGCAGTGGCCAAAATGAAACTGAAGCAAATAGAAGAGACCGTTGACTCAAATGAATAAGAAAAGAAAAATGAAAATTGGACTTCGAAATGTGGTAGTTGTTTGGGGAATGCTTTTGCTTGGTTTTTCAGCACTGGCACAAACAGACTATAATGTAGACGGTGAGGTACAAGACGCTGAGATTATTATCGAAAAGGAACGAAAGATAGAACTCAATAAAGAGTACAAATTGTATGAGTTTATAAAATGGAAACCAGAACGAACCACACCAGCAAGCAAGCCCAGTGAGTTTAAGTGGTATGTTTATGATGTCGCCAATGAACCCATGCAATTCGAGCCTGCAAAAGCCACAATTAAGCAAAAGGACAGGAGCTATCAGCACTATGGGAAGGCTGGGTTCGGTAATTATGCTTCACCCATCTTAGACGTGAGTTTGACATCAGTTGATGATCCCAATCAAATGGTAGGGATAAACATCAAGCATGAATCATTTGAGACAGGAGCTGTGGATGATGATAATAGTGGAGCAGCTGCTACAGAAGTGAATTTATATGGTGTCCTGCTACGTGAAACAATCAAACTAGAGTCAGCTCTGAACTATAGTTTGGAGAAGAATTATTATTACGGTTATCCTGCTGGCACTGCTGTGAATAAAGGAGACATCAAGCATAGTGGGAATTTTTTGAATTTCAATCTTGAAGGTTCTGACAGTAGGCTTGATGATGTATGGGGAGTCAAAGCAGGCTTCAATTTCCGTCATTACAGTGATAACTTTAATGCCAATGAAAATACTTTCTCTTTTGATATAAGCGGAAGCTATACCGAAAACATTTTTTTGGAAACAGAAGTAAGACTCTCGCAATACAAGGATACAGGAATTGACGAGTCCAGATCTTACTTCAGACTCAATCCATACTATAGATTGCGCATTGATGAGTTGAAGTTAGATGTCGGGTTGTCTTTTAGTATTCAGAATGATGACTTGCCTGATCTAAGCTCTAACAAAATATTCCCTTACGCAAGAGCAAGTTATCCACTCACGCCAGATTATACAGTTTTTGCCCAGCTGGACGGAGGGTATACTTTCAATTCGCTGTATGACTTTGCTTCAGAAGTTGGTGTGCTGAATCAATCTGTAGGTGTGGCTAATTCAGAACGGTTATTTGATCTGTCAGGAGGAATTGCTGGTAATCCAATGGAAAAACTCAGTTTAGAAGCTTGTGTTAGTTTTCAGTCCGTAAAATATTTGCCAATTATGGTGAATAGCATTGCAGATCTATCAAGAATAGACATGTCATTTGAGCAGGAAGTATCTAATATTCTCACATTTGGTGCAACTGGCCAGTATGAAATCAATGAATCTCACGAGGTTTCTGTAGGATTAAATCTATACAGTTATCATTCTAAGGGATATGATCAAATATATCATCGTCCAACATCAGTAATCCAGATTTCGGGTGATCATCAATTTGTCCCAAAACTAAACGTAAATTGGAATTTTACTTTTATGCGTGGAATTGTAGGATTGGATCAAAATTTGACTGATTTTGATGTGAAATTGGATGCTATTTCAAAATTAGATGTATCACTGCATTATCAACTGAAGGAAGCTTGGGGGATATTCTTATCTGGTGAGAATCTGATCAACAAAAACTATTCGAGATATCTCTACTATCCTCAGCGTGGGATTCAGATCAAAGCAGGGGTAACTTTCAGACTCTGATTTTTAGCAGGTTCTTAGCTGCTCTTTTGCTTGACTTTTGCTAGCTTTTTTAGTTAATTGTGTCATCAGCAATTAGGGAAAGTTATGAAAAAAGGGTTATTCACTATAGTGAACTGTTTCATTGGGCTTGTACTTTTTGCCCAAGACTTCACTGATAACGGTAAAAATCTTAGTACCGTTTGTCCTGCAGAATCTTGTATTCACATTTCATTTAATTCTACTATCTATTTTCCTTTTGAAGAAGACAGAGTATGGGAAATCAGGAATATGGAAGTAGCCACTAAATTCAATGGGAATTTCTTGGCTACAGGTGATTTGTATGTTTATGGTAAAGATACAGCTGCTATTCTTAGTTTAGATTTAGTTTTCTATGCTGATGACGATTCAGAAGTGTATCGCATGTCCAAATCGGATTTTGAATTTTATAATGAACCCGCATCTGCAGAGCCCATCATTTTTGTTGGCAAGATGAGCCAAGAAGAGGCAGAGCTCGTAAGGTATGTAGATTTGGAAATCAAGGATAGTAAAAGATTGCCATATTATGAGATAGATTCAGATTGCTACCATGCCTGTAAGGAGCATAAACTGAAAGAAGCCATTAAGGATTTTAAAAAATCTAAATAAGTTAGATTCTAGCCTGATAGGTATAGAGATCATAGTATCTGCCTTCTTTTGCAATCAATTTATCATGGGTTCCAGATTCGGCAATCTGACCTTGCTCTATTACTAAGATTTGATCTGCTTGTTTGATCGTACTCAATCTGTGAGCGATTACAAATGTGGTTCTTCCTTTCATTAATGTTTTTAAACTTTCTTGAATGAAGGACTCGCTTTCAGTATCCAAATTGGAAGTGGCTTCATCCAGTATCAATACCCTTGGGTCAGCAAGTACTGCTCTGGCTATCGCAATTCTTTGACGCTGACCACCTGATAACTTGACTCCGCGCTCACCAATCAAAGTATCTAACCCATCTTCAAATCGATCAGTAAATTCCTGTACATGTGCGGCTTTGACGGCTTGTAGCAATTGTTCTTCTGTGGCGTCAGGGCGAGGGAATAATATATTCTGACGAATGGTTCCTTCAAACAAAAAATCATCTTGAAGTACAACACCGAGTTGGTTTCTATAGCTGTTGAGTGTGACTGTAGATAAGTCTACATCATCGACCAGGATTTTTCCAGACTGTGGACTGATGAAGGAGGCCACTAGCCCGGCAATAGTCGATTTTCCAGACCCAGATGTGCCAACTAGCGCTGTCACCGAGCCTGGCTCAGCTTTGAAGGATATTTCTTTGATTACATTTTTTTCTTCATCATAAGCGAAACTTACTTGGTCAAAAGTAACAGAACCATTAATTCTTTCCATTTCACTCACGCGATTTGGGTTTTCGGATTCAGTCGCCATGGACATGATTTCCTCTGTACGGTCTAGTCCGGCAAATGCCTCTGTCATTTGACTGCCTATGTTACTCATCTGCACAATTGGAGCGATCATAAATCCCAGGTATAGAGTGAAAGATAAAAATTCTCCAAAAGTCAAATCATCATTGATAATCATGTATCCACCAATACCCATAATACCCGCAGTTGCCAATCCTAAAAGGAAGGTGGCCGAACTTGTCACTAAGGCAGTAGATGTCAAGCTCTTTTTTACATTTTCGTATAAACGAAGCGCACCTGATTCAAAGGTCTCTATTTCCTGCTCTTCTGCATTGAAGCCTTTGATGACTCTAATACCGTTCAGTGTCTCAGTGAGACGGCCTGTTACTTCAGCATTGATTTTACCTCGGTTTCTGAATATGGGTCGGATATAGCCAAACGCCTTCAGGGAGATCACACCAAAAATGATCACAGGTACTAAAACATAGAGTGTCATCAATGGACTAATTCTTATTAATAGTATTAAAGACAAAATAGCTGCCAGAGAGCCACCAAACAATTGTACCAGACCAGTACCAACCAAATTCCGAACACCTTCCACATCACTCATGATTCGAGAGACCAGCGATCCGCTCTTGTTTTCATCAAAGAAGTTGATCGGAAGCTGAATGATTTGTTTTTGGACCTTTACCCGTAATTGAGCAATCAAGTGCTGAGCTTCTACACTGAGAAGTCTGGTCAAAGCAAAACTGGTAGTAGCTTGTATGACAATGGCTCCAACAACTACGGCGAGCAAGGTTTTGAGCATTTCAAAATCCTTGTTGCTGATGACATCATCTATAAGAATCTGACTGGCCCAAGGTAATACCAAACTAGCCAGTCTGCTTACAATGATTAATACCAGACCAATTAGTAATAAATTTTTCCTTGGAAGAACAATGGTTTTGAAAACGTGGCCTAAAGAGGCTTTAGATTTACTCATAAGATGGGGCAATAAAAATATTCTAATCTATTACGGCAATTTGCCAAAATAGATTAGAATATCTGAGTAAGTCTGTTAGAAAATTTAATTCATGAGCATGAGTCCAACTGAAGCATTGATCGTTTGACTGATAAGTTTTCGCCTCATAAAATTAGTCATGGATACTAGTAGGAGGTAAGTATCAGTGTTCTTTATTCTTCTATGACCACAGCCATCCATTTTGAGTCTGGACTGATGGAAAGGCGCGAAGCTTCCGATAAGTTGAACGAATCCATGTTTGCAACTAGTTTCCAGCTTTGATCTGTCGTAGGGTTGAACTTGTAGATTTTTTGTTTGTTGCTTATAAATGCAGTACCATCTGGTGACCAGGTCATATCTTCAGCTTCCTTTATGCATTCAGTAATGTAGGTCACTTTGTCCGTAGAGGGATCGTAGCTGTTTACATACCAAATGTCATCTGACTCCTTATGGATAAAACTGATCGTTTTTTGGTTTGGTATTCGACTGAGTGATCTGCCTGGGTTCATCATGATGATTTTAAACTGAGCATTTCGTGTATTCCATTCCTGTAGGGAAGGGGGTGAGCCTAAAACGAATGAGAACACGGTTTTCTTATCATACCAGCAGTAGTAGCCAATTTTTTGTTTAGAAGGGATGATTTTGGGTTCGCCACCTTTTAGTGGGTATTTAGCTAATACCTGACTTCCATCTTTAGCCAGAATTATAGCGGAAATATACTTGCCATCTGGTGTTGGTTTTGGAGAGAATTCACTGCCTGGAGTATTAGTTAGTCTTACTTTTTCTTTGGTAACAAAATTGAACTTCACTATATCTGTTTGATTGTCAAACGTAGCGGCATACACCATCTCTTCACTATTTAGAAATGCAGGTTGATTGTCATAGCCTGGATTACTGGATATATTCGTTGGATTGGCTAGTTTGTATAAGCCATTTTCTTGTGAGAGTTCAAACAAATAGACCTCAGATGCTGACTGTGCTGATCCAGCTGAAAATTTGGCTAAAAGCATGATTACCAATAGTCTGGTGGCAATAATTCTACTCATAGATTAAAAGTACAAATATTATTTTGTTTTCAAATGCTATTTGGATTTAACTGCTAAAATTGCGCCCGTTAGGACAGCAAATGCGCTTATAAATCCAGGGATAGAAAGCACATCCGCCGCTATCCAGCCAACCTCCAAATAGGCTAATGCAGTCATTACAAAAATTGTAATCAGAGGATTCAACGTAATTATAATTCCCACTTTGTTTGCATCAGCATACTTAAATGCCTCACCCAAAAAGCTATAGGCTAAGAGCGTATTCAGACCTAAAAACAACATCAGACACCACATCCCTATACTCATTTGAAAAATACTTTGGTAATCAACCAAAGGAGCCAAAGCAAATGCGGAAAAAAGGAAAAGAATAAAATTAATTGCTCTCACAGGATACGAGCGAACAAGTACTTTTTGGCAGACCGCATAAACTACCCAGCAAAGTGCAGCAAGCAAGACGTAGAACGAACCGCTGTTATACATAGATTTCCCACTGGCAGAAGTATGGTCTAATTGATTGAGATAGAAAAAATAAAAACCAATAAGTGCGACGACAATACCGACCAGCTGGCGTTTGGTAATCTTTTCTTTAAAAAACACAATACCAATAATCCCTAATAGAAGGGGAGCCGACTGAATGATGATCTGAGCATTGTTAGGTCCAGTGAGTTGGATGCCAGTGATATAGCCAATGTAATTGAGAGAGAGACCAGTTGCAGCTACTAGAGCCAGCCAGGGAAACTTTTTGAGCGTGGAAAATTCCTCTGGTTTTTTCATTTTGATGAAACCAAATATTATGATACTGGCGAACGAAAATCTAAACCAAGATACTGTGATAGGATCGATTTGGGTAACTGCTACCTTGAGAGCTATGGCCAAAAAACCCCACAACAAGGCTGTAAGGCAGGCGAAAATAAGTCCCCTTTTCTGATTATTGGATGAATCTGACATGTAAATAATTGATTGGGCAAGATACGATTATATCATGATTTCCATTTCTATATCACATCTTTCATAAACAGATTTTTCGCCAAAATGTTGACCAGATTTAAAACCCAGACTTTTATACAAATTGATAGCTGGCGATAGTTTTTTATTGGACTCCAAAATAACCTTTGCAGCACCCAGTTCTTTTGCTTTTTCTAAAACCGAAAGGCCTAATTTTTTCCCGATTTGTAATCCTTGACATTTCTCTGTGACAGCCATTTTGACCAATTCATACACCTCTTCGCTAATTTTCATCAATGCACTTGTGCCAACAATTTCGTCTTTGTATTTCGCTAATTTGATGGCTCCACCCGATTTTATAATATACTTATCTGGGTCTTCTAGTGTTCTTCTGTCTTCATCTTCCAGCTTAAAGTATTTTTCAATCCACTCCACATTAAGCCTAAGAAAATCTTTGGCGTACTTGGGCTCATAATCTATGATTTCAATCTGACTCATCAGTCGTGCCTTGCGATGTGCTTGTACTCTTTCAAGCATAGGTGTTTGTTCAAAATCATCCTCGCACTGTTCTAGTGCGCAGAGGATGTTGTGAGTGTGTTGGTTGATCATTTCGTTTAATGCATTGGATATATCAGACCAAATAGATTCTATTCCAGGAAGCAAATTCCTACCTTTTTTTGAAAGTTTTAGATTTCTTTTCCGAGCATCCTTGGTGCTGGCGATACTTTCTATCAAACCATTCTTTTCAAGCTCTTTCACCAGTTGACTTACTGATGGGTGTTTGAATCCAATGGCGTCAGCTATGTCCGTGACTGTGATCGAGGTGGCTTGAGAGATGGTGTAGTACACTGGAAACCACTTGGGTTCGAAATCTATTTTGTTGGCGGCATATATCTTTTTGCCATCCTTCATGATTTCATCACTGAGCCTTTTCAGACGACTGCCTAGGGCTAATTCTCCAAGTTGCTTAACTGTATCCATAATTAAAAGTAAATAAAAACGTAGTTAACTACGTAAAATAAAATATTTAAGTTTTAAAACGAGGGATTTTTAAAAGGACTTTAGAAATTTAATTCAAAATAATCGACGTCTGTATTATAGTAAAAGGCTTGATTTAGGAATTTGAACCCACTTTTAAGTAAAACTTTTTTTGAGGCTTCGTTTTCTAAATCAGTCACAGCAACTAATTGTTGAATACCAAGTTTTTCGCGAGCGTAACTAACGACTGCTTTAGTAATTTCCGTTGCAAGTCCCATTCCCCAATAGGGTTTGTCAAAGCGGTAACCCACTTCGATTTTTGAAGTTTCGTCTAGAAATTTAAGTCCTGCCCAGCCAATGAATTCATCACTTTCTTTAAGGTAAACTGGCATCAGGCCAAATCCGTTCTTTTTATACTCAACACGTCTCTTTGTTATCCATTCTTCAGATTCTTGAGCAGACCGCGGTTTCCCTTTTGTAATGTATCGCATGATTTCTGGATCGGAGTCCAACTTCCTTATTTGATGAAATTCAAGCGTATCAGGCGTACTTAGATAAGTTCTTTCAGTTGTAATTATTGAGTTATGAATCATAATGAGATATAATTATCTTAGTCGGAAAAATAGACCAAAATGAGAAACGTTTTTATGCTTTCGTTGTTACTTTTTCTTAGTGTGTCCTGTACAGCGCAGCGTGTGGATCAATTGACTCCTGAGCAGTTTAAAGCTCAAATAAACAATGAAACCAGCCCTTTCAAAATACTTGATTTAAGAACAGATGATGAAGTGGCTCAAGGCAAAATCCCAGGCGCTGAACCGCTCGATTTTTATGGAGAGAAATTTGAAGAGAAATTAGGAGAACTTAATAAGGAGACGACCTATTATATCTACTGTAGATCTGGTGGAAGGAGCGGGAAAACACTTGCTAAAATGAAAGCACTCAATTTCGAGCGAATATATGAAATGGATGGGGGTATGAATGCCTGGAAAGCAGCTGGGTTAGAAATAGAATAAGTGCCTATTTATTCATAAATCAGATATTGCTGTCTTTTTTCTTTAAAATGATTCAAGTCATCCTGCCAGGAAGTTCTAATCTCCTCTTCTGACCATCCTTCCTCTATTTGTTTTCTAAGTTTTTTGGTGCCTGATAGGTTTGTAAAAAAGGCATTGAAATAATTCGCTTTGTTTTTTGATAATTGATAGTATTTGATCAAATAGGAAAGATCTATTCGATTGGGTGGATTCACTGTTCTGAGGTCATCACCATAGCAAGTTTTGTTTTTGTGTGGAGGGTACTTAGATACGCCTTCAATTCGCCTAGGGGTGAATTGAAATTCGCCGAAGACTGAATCAGGATATCCGACCGCCTGAAAAGGAAAATCAGTGCCTCTGCCCATACTAATGTCAGTGCCTTCAAAGAGGCACAGAGATGGATAGAGTGCAATGGATTGGCGGTTAGGGAGGTTTGGAGAAGGGGAAATGGGTAGCTCGTAAGTGCTGGTATGTGTCCAATTCTTTAATTCTACTATGGTCAAATCAAGAGCTTCTGATTCATTGATCCAACTTTCTCCTTTGACCATTTGGGCCAATTCGCCAGTAGTCATGCCGTAGACGATTGGGATAGGGTGAACCCCAACAAAGGAAGCATGAGCCTTTTCAAGTACAGGACCGTCTATATAATGTGCATTGGGATTGGGACGATCTAACAGCATAAAAGTAATGCCATTTTTAGCACAGGCCTCCATCATGTGATGCATGGAACTGATATAAGTGTAGAATCTGGCACCTACATCCTGAATATCATAAATCACCACATCTATTCCGTTGAGCTGCTCTGATGATGGTTTTTTGTTTTTACCATATAAAGACACCAAGGGCAATCCAGTCTTTTGATCACGATCATCGTGCACCTGCTCACCATTTGCCAAGTTGCCCCTAAAGCCGTGCTCTGGAGCAAATATCTTGACTACATCAACGCCACTTGAGAGCAGGGTGTCCAATAAATGTACACCACCAATTAGGGATGTGTGGTTAACAAGTAGTGCCACAGATTTACCCTCTAGTTTTGGTATGTATAGATTTACTTGTTCGGCTCCTGTTAATATGACTGGGTCTTCAGCTTTGTCCGCCTGGCAACTGAACACCACAAAGCAAATCAAAACCGATAAAACGAGATTAAAGTATTTGACTAGGATCAAAAGAATTGTTCTGATTTAATTATTTTACACCCCATTTTGGAGTCCACAACGAATGTAATTGTAAAATTTGAATTTTCCTTATTTCATATCTAAACGTATTACGACCGAAGCCAATTCGTCCTTTTCATCTATCATTTCTAAATTGGCTATTATTAGCATCAGTGTAGGGTTGGCAGCTATGATTTTGGCTTTTTTTATTTTGGGTGGCTTTCAGCAGACCATCAAGGAAAAGATATACAATTTCAAAGGACATCTGGAAATCACAAAGTATAACATGGGTAACGCCCTGGATGAAAAATCCATCAGTTTTGATTCAGATTTTTATAAGCAAAAAAATCAATTTGATTTTATTGATCATGTGCAAGCATTTGCTTTCAAGCCAGGACTAATCAAAACAAAAGAAGAGGTAGAAGGTGTGGTATTCAAAGGGGTGGACAAGCAATTTGATTCAATCCGTTTTGATGTAAATATGGTAGAAGGCCATTTTATTCAATATCCTGAAGAGGGTTATTCTAATGAAGTGGTGCTTAGTAAGCACATCACGAATAAACTAAGAATGCAGTTAGGTGATCAGTTTATGATCCATTTTGTACAAAACCCACCTCGATTTAGGCTTTTGAAATTAGTAGGTATCTACGAGACAGGATTAGAAGAATTTGACAAAAGTGTGATTATTGGTGATTTAGGAATGATCCAGAGACTCAATGAATGGAATGAAGATCAGGTGGGTGGGTTTGAGGTTTTTGTCAAGGATAAATCTCAGATAGATGAGGCTGAGAATGTGTTGTTCCATGCCATAGATGCAGATTTGTATGTCGACAAGGTAAGTGATAAGTACAATCAGATTTTTGACTGGTTGGGACTGTTGAATCAAAACGTCACTGTTTTTCTAGGTTTGATTTTGATAGTTGCTTGCTTCAATATGATCTCCATTTTACTGATACTCATTTTGGAACGCACCTATATGATTGGCGTGTTACAGGCCCTGGGCGCGAGCAAAGGACAAGTCAAACGAATCTTTCTTTTCAAAGGCATGTTATTGGTTTCAAAGGGATTGATTTATGGGAATTTGATAGCATTAGTTATCGCCTTTTTGCAAGACCAATTTCAAATCGTACCTCTTGATGCTGCTAATTACTACATGTACTACGTGCCCATTTCCTGGGACTATGAATCCCTGATAGGGCTCAATCTTTTAACTTTTTTAGTGGTGTCTCTGGCGCTTGGCATACCCATGACTGTAGTGTCCCGAATCAAACCTATAGCGGCCATTCGCTTCAATTAACCTTATCATTACTATCGATTTCAAGATCGAATCTTCCTATCATTTGCGTTGTAGGTAAGTGCATATTTCCCGTTTCTTGCCATATATAAAACCTAAGTCAAATGGCAATAAAAGAAATGCGCATACTATCCTTGATTGGTAGCTCACATCAGAATGGAAATACAAGTCTAGTAACCAAACGGTTTGCCGAAATTTCAGGTAGTCACGTAGTAGATCTTGGTCAGAAGGATATTTCATATTATGATTATGGGCATAAAAACTTTGAGGACGACTTTCTGCCTTTGATCAAAGATTTTCTACAAAACTATGACACCCTTGTGCTGGTGACACCCATCTACTGGTATACCATGAGCGCTGAAGTGAAGACTTTTTTGGATAGAATTTCTGATTTGCTAACTATCGAAAAGGATTTGGGTAGGCAATTAAGGGGCAAGTCTATGGCTTTGATTAGTCAGACTGAAGGGGATTTTTATCACGAGTGGTTTGCTGAACCCATTCGATTGACTGCAAAGTATTTAGGGATGGAATTCAAGGGACATGTTCATGTCTCGATCGAGAAGAAGGGGATAAGCAAAAGTTATAAAAAGAAATTGGAAGCGTTCGCTAAACTATTAGCTCTATAGGACTTGTCAGTTTGAAGTAAGAGGTTTAGAAGATGTTTTTTCCTTGATATAGGTGGAGCTTAGCATCTACTGACGGGTTTATGGAAGGTAGATGACCGGACAACTACAAAACTGATGCGTAATTTTTATAAGAATGGGTTGGTTGGAGAGGAAATCAAAACTGTCTTCAATCAGGTTCAAAAAGCTGTTAAACAATAATATGAAGACTCTTATTATTGGGCTATATTCCTAATGGTCAGTAATGAATGAAATCTTATAATATAATGGCAAAAAAACCATGCTGTAATTTCATGGAGTCAATTAATCCTGACAATTTTGACTATGGATTATCAGAAAATACTTCAAGAAATAGAGGTAGAAATTAATGCTTTGCCTGACGATGGTACAGTGGCCAACTACATTCCTGAATTGGCTAAGGTTAGCCCTGATCGTTTTGGTATGCATCTTACAACTGTAAGGAACGAACATTATGCTGTAGGAGATAGTGAGGTGAAGTTTTCCATTCAAAGTATCTCTAAAGTTTTTAGTTTGGCTATGGCCTTTTCTCTGTTGGGCGAAAAGCTTTGGAAACGTGTAGGTGTGGAGCCATCAGGAAATCCATTCAACTCCATTGTTCAACTGGAATACGAAAATGGTATTCCAAGAAACCCTTTTGTGAATGCTGGAGCCCTCGTAGTGGTTGATGTTCTGCTTTCTGAACTGAAAGATCCAGAAGCAGACCTATTTGCATTTGTTCGATCTTCGACGGGATCAAATGATGTATCATACAATTCAGTAGTCGCGCAGTCTGAAAAGGAAACTGGCCATCTCAACACTGCTTTTGTTCATATGATGAAGGCAAAGGGTAATATCGTAAATGAAGCAGATGAAATTTTGGATTTCTATTATAAGCAGTGTTCTATAGAAATGACTTGTAGAGAGTTGGCAGAGGCTTTTCTGCACTTTGGAGATAATGGTCTAGCTTATAATCATGCTGGCTTTAGCTTAACTACCAGTCAGGTCAAACGTTTGAATGCTTTAATGCTTTCTTGCGGGTTTTACGACGAATCAGGTCAGTTTGCGTTCAAGGTAGGGCTGGCAGGAAAGAGTGGAGTAGGGGGCGGGATAGCTGCTGTCTATCCAGAAGAATTTGCAGTGGCAGTTTGGAGCCCTAAATTAAATGAGAAGGGCAATTCGGTTCGTGGTTTTCATAGCCTCGAATTATTGACGACCAAAACTGAGTCGTCAATATTCTGACTATCTCTCTCTATAGCTAATAAAAAAGACCTTGCGGTCTTCAATTTCTTATGCTCAAACTAGGATCAAGTACAACGCTAGTGGAATCGCTTTCATCAAGAGTGTACCTACAATAATTGATCTTCTGACTAAGTTCATGACTGTTCTTATTTAAGTATCTGTTACAAATATGGGATATTAGTTGCATAATAGTAATTCGTATATTTACCTAAATAATTTATTAGGTAAAATTCCTAATTTGTATTATACTAAGAAATGGTTGTGATAAATGATATTAAATTGTATAATACTAATATAAATTTTCAGAATCAGTCCGTAATGTGTTGTAGAATTTAGTGGTTTAAATTGTACTATAACAAGTTTGGGTATAATGTCAATAAGCAATTGCACTATATTTATAATTGCTAATTTTATTAAATACTTAATATGCAAAAACGCCAAGAATTATTTTATAGACTTATTTCAATCCTAGTTTTTTAGCAATGTCTTTTGGGATAGCATCCTTATGTACTGTGATGCTTATAGTTTTCAATCTCATATAGGATTCACTCATATTGATGAATCCATCATTGCCAATTCTATCTGAATTATTGCCCCAGCTGTTTTTTACTTTGTAATATTTGTTGCCCTTCTGATCATTAACCAATCCCATAATGTGCATCAGGTGATCATCAGTGGTAGTGAAATTTTCAAACTCATCCTGACGAAATTGTTGGCTTACAGCTAGTTCAGGATATAGCCCCTCCAAAGCTACTTTGTTGTTTTGAGCATCTTCTGGGATTATCGCCAATCCATGTTTAGCTGAAAAAGTAGGTTCGCTCACATCACAGTCGAACTCCACAGAGTAGCCATTCTCCAAAGAGTTGTCTAGCGTTCTGATAAACTCATCAAGTGGGAGGTTGTAAAAACTGCCATTGCTAAAGTTGTCAGGGATATTCAGGATAAATGATGAATAAAAATCAGCGTGATTAAATGAAGTGATTGAGACGTAATCATCTGGGTTGATTTGTGTCATTTTCAAAAAGGACTGGGGTGTGTAGGTCTTTCCTTCGTAAGCAAATGTTTCTGGCGCTTTACCTAGATATACATCCAAAACAGCACTTACAGCTGGCCTCCATTTCTTACTCAATTTTTCACCTGGATTGTCTGCGTAGGTTTTGACCATAGACTCCAATACAGCTACCATTTCTGCGTGATTGTGATAATTGCTTCCTTCGTCCAATCCATTATAGGCTTCGTTAGGTACTAATCCATTGGCCTTGATGGAATTGAGTACATCATGTGCCAAACCACCTTCGCTAAAGTTGGCTAACCCCTGACGCATGACGTAATTTTCTGCTTTGTCCATATAGGTCTGGCGCACCGTGTACATTTCTGAGAGGTTAATCATTTTACCTGTAAGACGAATGATCTCAGATTCAATAAATGACGAAGCCGAAAAACTCCAGCATGTACCTGTTCTGCCTTGGCTGATGATAGGAGTGGCTTCTAAGTCAATGACGGTAGTAAATTGATAAGAGTCCTGTGCATGTAAGGACAGGGTTGTCAATAATGCGACCAGAGTAGCTAATTTTCTCATGTTGGAGTGAATTTATGAATTGCTGATTATTTCAAATTCGAAGATATAAAATTTAAGAAAGATCAAATCTGAAATTGACGCGAGTTTGATAAGCGGCAAATATTAGCTAAGCTTCAGTAAATATTCGTCTATAAATTCCTGTTTTCTTTTGAGACGATATTGCATGACCCAACGAGGGTGAGGTACAGGGATAATTTCTTCGAAGAAATCATATTTGTCATTTAATTGCTTCAGGAATTTCAGGTTTTGGCCTTGTCCAATACTATAAGCAATTGAAGTATCAATGTTAAACGTTAATTGTTCTTTGATCCAATTGATCATATCCTTCTCAAAGATCTTTTTCCAATCTTTTAGATCGTAATAGTTCAGATTCTTCCCATCCATGACAAATCCCAAAGGCGACATTCCAGTAATGTAGAATTTACTATAAAAAGCCTTTGGCCCTCCATAGTTTTCTATCATTTCATATATAAACCTAGAACTCAGTTCTGCTCTTTTGTTGAAAGTGTTCTTGATCTCACAAACTTCTTCTAGAAGCAAAGGGTCTGTAAAAGGAACGCCTGTGATACCACCACCAAACCTTCCAGGGTTGATGCCAAAAAGCATTCTTCGCGAGTTGTTGTCTGCGTAATACTTCTGGTAGAATTGTGCAGTAGCCTCCCAGCCAGCATCAGACTGATAGGGATTAAGTGTTTCTACTTTTTTAGGAAGTTTGCTAGGAGGTGTTAGTGATTGATAAAACTCTAGAATACGATCTGATACCAGCATTTAATGCCAATTTTAAACTTTTTGCTCTAGTTAATTTCTGCGATTCAACTCATCACGCAGTTGAGCTGCCTTCTCATAATCTTCTTCTGCCAATGCTTTGTCCAATAGACGATTGAGTTCTTCAACCGAGTGCTTTTTTATGCCTTTGCTCTTTTTAGACTCTTCTTTTGATTCTTCTTCAGGCGATGAAAGCGTATCCAGTTCCTCTTCAAACTCATCTGTAACCACAATCCCAGCTTCTTCCATCACGGCGGGGTTGGTGTAGATTTCAGCATCGAATCGAATACCAATAGCTATGGCATCTGAAGGACGTGCATCAATCTCCACTTTTTTGCCATTGCTGTCCACACATACGATTTTGGCAAAGAAAACACCTTCCTTGAGGTCGGAAATAATGATTTCTTTGATGTCAATCTCGAAATGGCCAGCAAATGATTTGAACAAATCATGAGTCATAGGCCGGTTAGGCGTAATCTTCTCAATCTCTATGGCAATGGCTTGCGCCTCGAACATGCCAATGATAATAGGTAGCCTTCGACCACCTTCCGATTCGCCTAACACAAGCGCAAATGAGCCCGACTGTGCATGACTGGAGGATAATCCTATAATGTCTAGTTTTATTTTCTCCAACTGTCTATTAATTGTTTAGTGCCTTGATAGCTTCTGTTAATTTTGGAACTACTTCAAATGCGTCGCCTACGATCCCGTAATCTGCCGCTTTGAAAAAAGGTGCTTCCGGATCTTTGTTGATGACGACGATAAATTTGGAAGAGTTGACCCCAGCCAAATGCTGAATGGCACCAGAGATACCTACAGCAATATAAAGCGTAGGGGCTACTTTAATTCCAGTTTGTCCTACGTGTTCATGATGGGGTCTCCAATCCATGTCAGATACTGGCTTACTACATCCTGTTGCGGCTCCAAGTGCCTTGGCCAAATCCTCAATCATTCCCCAGTTTTCAGGTCCTTTCAAGCCTCTTCCTCCAGATACTACCAAATCAGCTTCTGGAAGTAAAATCTCACCAGTCGCTTTCTCCTGAGAAGTAACCGTTACTTTGAAATCCGCATCGTCTGCGCTTACGCTAAATGCTTCTACAGCTGCGTCACCTCCATCTTCTTTGATGATTGCTGCATTCTTTTTGATACCTATGATTCTTTTGCCTTCTGTCAGATCAACATTGGCGAAAGCCTTACCTGTGTAGATACTTCTCTTTACAGTGAATCCGTTCGAAGTGTCAGGCAACTCAGTCACGTTAGTGGCTAAGGAAGCGCCTATCTTGATTGCCAATCTTGCAGAAACAGGGTCGCCTAAAGATGATTTGGCTAATACCACAGTTTCAGCACCTGTGCTTTCTACAGCTGCAGCCAAGGCTGAAGCGTACGCTTGAATATTTCCTTGTTTGTATTTCTCGTCTGCTATATGCAGTACTTTGGTTGCGCCAGCTTTTCCAGCAGATGCTAGCGCTTCATTGCTGGCTTCGCCAAAGGCAATGGCAGTGACATCACCTCCTATGCCAGCTGCATAGCTTACTGCTTCCAATGACGATTTTTTGATCTCGCCTTCTGATATTTCTATGAATACTAATATGGATATTTCTATAATTTTTTGGGCTTGATAATTAGAGTACTTTGGCTTCGTTTTTCAACAAATCAACCAATTCAGATACGTTGTCCGCATCAATCATTTTTACTGCTCCTTTAGCAGGAGGCATTTCGTAAGTACTCAGTTGAGTTCTCACCGTGTCATCTGCAGGTTCTACTACATTCAAAGGTTTGGTTCTTGCTGTCATGATGCCTCTCATGTTTGGAATTTTCCATTCAGCAATTGGCTCCTGACAACCCAATACCAATGGTAAGTCAGCCTCTAAGTACTCTTTGCCGCCTTCAATCTCTCTGGTCATTTTGGCTTTGTTGCCCTCAATATCCAAAGTCATCACTGGTGAAAGGGAAGGCATGCCTAGCAATTCGCCCACCATACTGTGTACTACGCCGCTATTAAAGTCAATAGATTCTCTACCCATCAAGATCAGGTCATATCCGCCTTCTTTGGCTGCATTAGCTATTTGATTGGCCACAAAAAACGAATCCTTAGGGAATGCATTCACTCGTATGGCGTCATCTGCGCCAATGGCTAGTGCTTTTCTCAAAGTGGGTTCAGTTTCGGCTTCTCCTACGTTCAATACAGTGATACTTCCACCAGATTGCTCCTTCAGCTCTACGGCTCTAGCCAAAGCATAATCATCATAGGGGCCAATGATATATTGAACACCCGTCTGATCAAACTTGGTATTGCCGTCAGTAAAGGCAATTTTGGAAGTCGTGTCTGGAACATGCGTAATACAAACAAGAATCTTCATGTGCTTATTTATTAATTAATGTTGCTATTTAATCTATTAAATTTTGAACCCAATTGCGAATTATTAGCTGACTAAAATCCAAGGCTCAACGAGCCACGAATATAGCAAAAACAGGTTCAAGATCACGGTAGACCCGAAATATTAATTGAGGAATTGAAAAGGAGGGGAGAATTTACAGAAGGTTAATGTCGAATTGATAAAAACAAAACGTCATTCCCCTATTTATTCGGGGAAACTGTATGGGATACAGTCTGTACCTTTCGAACAGAGGCCCTGGAAGCCGCCGGGGCATGACGTTCAATAATATTACTTTATCGTCTTTTTCACCACACCACATTTCAGCATCTTATCGCCAAAGTACGGGTTTTTGATTTCCTTGGTGGTGCTAAACCAGGAAGCGCCTTCATTGTCAAGAGCCATTGGACAGAAGCATTTGTTGATTTCACCTGATTCTATAGCTCCTTCAAATACACTTTCCATGGAGTTGTTTAATTCTGAGAACACGGCACGGGCAGTTTCGATTTCTCCAGCATTCATGATGCCATCCGCCATGCTGGCTTGCTGCCAGGTGCTTTCGTCTGCTTTTAGAGCTTCACTTAAGTCTTTGGCAAACGTTTTGGCTGTTTCGTAGTCTGTGGCTACCAAAGCATCTCTTAGTTTCTCATAGGCACTGTAGATGGTTTGGATGCCTTTGCTTTTGAACTTGACACCTTCCATAGAGTCAGCTGTTTCGACAATGGCTTCTTCAGTTGGTTCTGAAGTGGCCTCTGGCGCAGACTTAGGATTGCTGTTGCAGGCAGATATAAATAGACCTGCTATGATTAGATAAGAATATTTCATTTGTGCTGATTTAGTTATGGTCTTAATGTGAAGCTAAAATTAGATCATATCCATTCAATTTTATAATCAGAAATAAATAATTTGCGAGTTGCAAGAAAGGACGACAATAACGCGTCCCAGTCAGAGTTACTCAAAGGGAACTCTGAGGACTACTTATGAGATTTCATGTTTGGATTATTCAAAAAGAAGAAAAAAGAAAAGCAAGCCCCACAGCTATTGGATATCAATGGTGAACTCCTGACAGAAGGAGACAAGGTGGAAGCGCTCAGGTATGATCTAGGAGAGTGTAGACTTACCCTAGAAGGTTTGCACTATTATTATGAATCAGCTTCTGGCAAAAAAGTCAGCTACGCCAAGATGATTGATGCCAGCACGGAGCAGCAGAAGGTGAGGAAGGTTTGATAAATAGCATGTTTCAATAAGTTTAATGTTTCAGTTTTTTTTATCAGGTGAGTAAATAATTATTGACAAAAGCCTTGTTAAAAAGTAAATAATAATTTACCTTTGAGCTGGCTTTGTAATTTTCTGAATCTATAAAATAAATCATAAGCCTATGTCTAACATTTAAAGGACTAAGTGTTAGGTTTAATTTAGATAATTCAAGAAAGACTCGAACCTTTTTTGAACTATCGCTGGGAATAAATATTAGGATTGGAACTTTTCCAGAACATTTACTGTGATTCTACTCTGAGCACTTTTTGCTTAATATTTTAATTGACACAATTTAATGTTCCATTCCTTTGGTTGATTAAAATTTAATAAAATGGCAAAATGTAGCGAAATCCTTAGGGTGTTAGAAAAGGCAGGATGGTATGTTAAATCTCAAAAAGGTTCTCATAAAAAAATGATTCACAAAGACTTTGGTTATTCAATTATTTTTCCAGATCATGGGTCAAAAGAAATGGCGACAGGAACAATGAATAATATACTAAAGGCTGCAGGATTGAAGAAGTAAAAGATGAAAAAGAAGTTTACTGCTAATGTTGAGAAAACCGACACTGGATTTTCTGCTTATGTTGATGGATTGAATGTGTTTTCAACTGGGTCAACTATGACTGAATTGGCTATGAATTTAGTCGAAGCCTTAGAGTTGAATTTTGATGACTCTAAGGATGTAATTAATGAAAACGATATTGATCTCGTTATTGACCTTCAGCAATTTTTTAAATATTATCGTGTTTTGAATGCAAAATATTTAGCAGATAGAATCGGTATGAATCCTACATTGCTTTCACAATATGTTCAAGGAAAAAAGAAAGTCTCTAGGAAACAAACAGATAAAATATTGACTGGAGTTCAGGAGATTGGTAAAGAATTGGCTGAATTAAATTTCACTTCATAGTTTACCTCTACTAGCGCGGAAGTTACTTCCGTGTGTTTGCAGTTCCATAGCCTATCACGAAACTAAGTTTCGCGCCAGCTATTTTACTATTACTTCTCCAAAATCACCTGATCTTCAAACAAGGCATTCACTACTACGAGGGCGTAATTGTCGATTTCCATGGCTTCTTTGATTTTGAGTTCGAGGTCGTATTTGAAGTGAGAGATCCAGACCAGGCCACTGCCGTCATATTCATTGTAGTCTTGCAGATAATAAAAGTTGGCTTCCAGTACAGAGTACTTGTGATGACTGTGATCAATGTCAGTTTGCAGATGATCATATCGGGCTTCAAAGTATTGCCCAAACTTGTACAAACCTTCAGCGTGGTCGGCCAGTTCTTTATCAGAAATGTCTTCGTCATCTTTAGAGATATTTTCTATCGTAGAGGCTGTCAGTACACCATCAAACCCTTGAGCAAACAATTCTTGTTTGATGTCTGATCTATTGACTTGGTCAGCATCAGGCTCGTGCTCGTATAGGGTGTAACCAGCTACAGCAGGAACTCCTTTGCTCTTGAGGTATTTCACAGCATCGTTTTCAAATTCCTTTTTTTCTTTGAAATTTTTGGTCAGCCCAAATACAGCTACTTTTTTATAAGTCCGAGGTTCGTAGGTGGTGTTTTCCCAGGCTGCATCCAGCATCAAAGGATGGGTGGCAGCACAGGCTGAAAGTATGAATAGTAGAAGAATAAAAAAAGAAGGTTGACGCATAGGTAAAATGGTTTTTTGTATAGCTAAACTAATCAAATTCAGGTAAGAGAATGCCTTTGTCATTTAATGATCAATGACTTGTTTGAAATGGCTGTATCCTAATCCATACAGGATGGCAAAACCAAAACTTAACAAAGTGCCAATCAGGATATATTCTGTCAGCTTTCTGTCTTTGGCTTTTGATAAATCACCAAATCTGAAAACGGATTTTGCTGCGAGTAGAAACCCAATGGCTTGCCATTGATCAAGGACGATAAATCCAAAAACAAAAAGACGCTCTAGCATGCCAATGTATTTGCCAGCGTGCTCCAGTGAAGCACTGTTGATGTCTTCTTCCAGTTCCCACTTGGTGATGATCACTTTCATGAAAATAGAAGAGACAACAGTTGTGGTGAGTAGAGCTATGACAAACAATAGTATTTGATTGTCCATCAGATTTGAAAAGGCAAGGGTGTAGGGTTCATATAAGTACACTACCCATGCGATCACAAGGAGATGAGCCAATTGATCTGCAAAAAAGAGGAGCCGTTTGTTTAATCTATGTTGTAGATTGATTTTGACCAGATCAATAATAAAGTGAGAGACCATAATAACAAGCACACCCTTCCAATAACTCAGGTCAAATTGTAAAAGCAGGAGAGTAGCTAGTGCATGAATAAGCAGATGAGCCCACAGATACTTTGATTTATGTTTCTTCTCTTCTTTGTCTTTGATCCAGTGGTCGGGTTGGATCAGAAAGTCTCCAATGAGGTGTGCCAAAAGAAGTTGTAGTGTCAGAGTAATCATAGGTTGGCTATTAATTCACGGTATCTTTTTTCGAGTCGCATGATGTCGTCAAACCCCGCGCGGTTGAGGCTTTGACTGATCGTGCCCTGGCTTTTGCCGAGATGGTTGGCTAACTGTTGCTGCTTCCAGTCTATGTGTTCCAGGGAAGCCTGAATGTACTGAGAAGCATTTACTGGCCAGTTGTTCATCGTGAGCAGTGCGAGATCCAGTGCCAGTTCCATTTGCTCATTGATGCTGGCCCAGGGAGTAACAAGCGCTATGGTTCTTTTATTGTTCAGTTGGTCGAAGGCCTGACCAGAATTGACAAAGGCTTCTCCGTTAGCCTCGGTAATTTTAGATGTGGCCTGATCTTTATTGCCAATACCAATTCCCAATCGAATATCCAATAATGACATTTGTTTGATGGTCGCTTTGAGATGGATGACAGCTTTTAGAGCGTGTGCTGGTTCTACCTCCAGCTGAAAACTGTCTCCGCGATAGATCTCCCAAACTTTGGGGGTGGTGCCGTATGTCTTGAGCGTACCTTTGAGTATGGGAAGCCAAATCTTGCTGTCTACTTGTCTTGAATTGATAATATCGCCTGTGATGATGCTTGTCATGATTGTGTAAATATCGGCTTTATTGCCAATAATTGCAAATATTGGCTTTATTACCAATAATCATTCATATTGATATCATTGCCAATATGAATATCACTTCGTTTCAATTTTTGTTTGCCTTTTATACACAGCCATGGCGAGCCTGAGTTGATCGTATGGAATTTGCTCCTCGAAAAACTCAAACAGTGGCTTGAGTTGCTCGGTTTGTCCTATTTGTCTGATGCCTGTGATGATCTTTTTCAAACTCTCATCAGTAATGAATTGAGACAGATCAACATCTCGCCCTTGCTCATAGAGTGTGGCCAAATGTGAAAAAATGGTGACCTTATTGAGATTACGCTTGGTAGCAATTTCTTCAGGGGTTAGCCCCTCCTTCAGCAGCTCGTAGGTCACTAGATGAGTAGCACCTTTTATTTTCTCTCCTTCCATTGTTTTTTCTTTGATGAAAGTCACAATTTCATGAATGAATTCACGGCCATACTGATCAGCTTTGCGCTGACCAATTCCAGAAATGTTAAGCAGCTCATCATCTGTGGTAGGTCTGTGCATGGACAACTCTTGAAGTGTAGAGTCACTAAATACGACGTATGCGGGTACACCTTGCGATTCAGCTATTTGCTTTCTTAATACTCTTAGACGTTCGAATAGTGCATTGGTCTGCTGCACTTTTTTGGTGGGTTGTGGAGGAGTCAGTCTTTGTTTTCTTTCTTCCTGCGATTCGGGTTTGCTGATTTTGACTTCTATTTCGCTATAAAGCGCCTTTTTACCTAGTTCTGTGATCCTTAATGCATTATGCTGATCAAAGGCTATTTCTAGTAAACCTAGGTTAAGAAACTGTCCGATATAATGTTGCCAATCCACATAGCTATGATCTTTGCCTACGCCATAGGTTTTAATATTTTGATAGCCTAACTGGAACAGGTCGTTTCTCCCAGATCCACGAAGTACATCTATGAGCATCCGTGTACCAATTTTTTGTTGTGTGCGTGCTACTGCTGATAGTGCCATTTGGGCCAGTTTGAGGCCATCCATAAATGCTGGTGGATTGCGACAGATGTCACAGTTGCCACAATCCTTTTCTAGTTGCTCACCAAAATAACTGAGTAGAAGTTTGCGGCGGCAAGAAGTAGCTTCAGCAAATTGTTGCATGCGCTGAAGTTTTGCTTCCAACAGCTCTTTTTGTTCTCCTGTCTCAATGAACTGTTTGAGTTGCATCACATCACTATAACTATAGAAAAGCAAAGTTTTGGAGGCTAGGCCATCGCGCCCAGCACGGCCGATCTCCTGATAGTAGCTTTCCAGATTTTTAGGCAGATTATGATGAATCACCCAGCGGACATTGGATTTGTCTATACCCATGCCAAAGGCGATCGTGGCGCAAACGATTTTTAAATCATCTCTGATGAACCTTTCTTGTACCTTGTCCTTAACCTGAGGATCCATGCCCGCATGATAAAAATCAGCGTCTATTCCCTGTTTTTGTAATTTTATGGCTAGAGTTTCTGTGCTTTTTCTGGATAAGCAATAGATGATACCTGATTCCTCAGGTTGATTTTTGACCCAATCAATAATGGCTTCCACTCTTTTTTGGGCTGGCCTTACTGCCAAGCTGAGATTGGGACGGTCGAATGAGGAAAGAAAGGTTTTGGCTTGAGTTATATTCAGTTGACTCAAAATGTCATTTCTCGTGGCCTTGTCTGCAGTAGCAGTCAGCGCCATAATAGGCGTAGAGGGAAATTGCTCTTTGAGAAATTTCAGCTTGGTATATTCTGGTCTGAAGTCATGTCCCCACTGAGAGATGCAGTGAGCTTCATCCACTGCAATCAAGTTCAGGGTGCTAGCTTTCATGACATTGAAAAAGTCACGTGTCATAAGTTTCTCAGGAGAGACATAAAGCAGTTTGATCTGTCCTGCCATGAAATCTTCCTCCACTTGTTGCTGCTGTACAGCAGTAATGGAGCTATTCAAAAACGCGGCAGAAACCCCATTTTGTTTTAATGCCTCCACTTGGTCCTTCATCAAAGAGATCAGTGGGGAGATGACCAAACAAGCACCACCTTGGACAAGTGCTGGAATTTGAAAACACAGGGACTTTCCACCTCCCGTGGGCATGATCACCAAGGCATCCTTACCATCCAGAGCAGAAGATATGACCTGCTCTTGCTGAAGTCTGAACTGGTCGTAGCCAAAGGTGTTTTTTAACGTGGAATAGGCTTCTGCAAAGGGGGAGGGGGTGTTGGAGGTTGGGTTTGTCATCATTTTCAAAAAAAATAAAACATAAAAAAAGCAGCAACTTTTTCAAGTGCTGCTTCACTAAGAGCCCCCAGTCGGATTCGAACCAACGACCTACTGATTACAAGTCAGTTGCTCTGGCCAACTGAGCTATGGAGGCAAAATATTTTGCGGCCACTCTTCTTTAGAAGAGATTCCAAATCAGTTGCTCTGGTCGAATCGTCGAACCGCAACTAAGCGATGGAAGGCAATAATTTCTAAAATTTGCTGACCCTTTTGGTCATTTGCGTGTGCAAAAGTAAGGTAGAATTTTTCTTCTGCAAGCTTCTCTATAATTTAATTTTAAAGTTTTTTTTAAGACACTGATTATCAATGTTCCGCATAGGTAATCAGCTTTAACTCCTCCTTAAGCTCCTCCAATTCTGCTTCTGCTTTTTTGATTTTCTCTTCAAAATCTTTTAGCATTTCATTGGCAGTTTTTGAATTGGCAAAGAAGCTCAAATTGTTTTTCCATGTGGATACATCCTTCTCTAGCGTTTGAATTTTTCTTTTGATAGAATGCTCCTTGCGTTGCAACTTATGATCGCCATGAGGGCCAGACTTGATTTTATTGATTCTTACCAAAGATTTTAATTCTGTAAGTTCTTCCTCGTCAAAATCTTTTGCTTGTGCAATGATTTTGTTCAACGCCTCTTGATATCTGTTTTGTATGGCTTTGATCGTTTTCTTAGGTACGAATCCGATGGCATTGAAGGCATCTTGCAATTCATAGACTTGTTCTGGATGTAAATCTTCTGCTCCTGCCAGTGCTTCCAAAGACGAACAGATATCTTCCTTCTTTTTCAGATTGTCGTCGTAGGAAGATTCCATTTCTTTATTGTGACCGCGCTTTTTATTAAAAAATTCGTCACAAGCGGCTTTAAATTTTTTGTAAATCTTCTCACGTTCTTTGCCAGGTACAGGGCCTACTTCTTTCCATTCTCGCTGCAATGCTTTGTAGGTATTGGCCGTTTCTTCCCAGTCTTCATTGGCTTGCAAGGAGATGGCTTTGTCAACTAATTCTTGCTTTTTCTTTAGGTTTTCTTCGCGCTGGGAATCGAGCGTTTTGAAAAAGGCCGATTTGTTGTGGAAGAAGGACTTGAAGTCTCCCCAGAATTTTTTGTTAACGGCCTTCGCCTGATCCTTTGGCATGGCACCAATGGCCTCCCATTCTTTTTGGATGGCTAAGAGTTCTTTGGTTTTGGTATTCCATTCTCCAATGTTGTCAGAGGTGAATTTGGCATATTCCGAGATTTTTTCCGCTACTTTAATCTTCTTTTCATAGTTTTCTCCTAATTCTTCTTTGAGGTGAGAAACGTAGTCCTTGCGCTTCGCATAGACCAAATCGGAGGCAGCTTTAAATCTTTGCCAGGTCTCTTCTTGTACTTCTTTTGGGATAGGGCCAATGTGCTTATATTCTTCATGAAGCTCATTCAATCTTTTGATGGCTTCATTCAGATTTTCTAAGGCATCTAATGCTTCAGCTTGTTTACACAAGTCCAGCTTAGCTTCTAGGTTTTTCTTTCTGTCTAATTCCTTTAGCTCAAAGTAAATACTTCTATGATCGTAATAACGATCCATGAGTGCATTGTAATTGGCCCAAAGGGTTCTGTTGTGCTGATGATGAACAGGGCCAATGGCTTTCCATTCTTCCTGCATTTTTTTCAAAGCATTTATACTGGAAGTATTTTCATCATCATCAACAAAAATTCTAAGTCTTTCTAATAAAGCATTCTTTAGCTCAAGATTTTTCTCCTTTTGCTTTTCCTGCTCCTTGGCATTTTTTGATTTCTTCTCTCTGAGAATTTTATGGTAGGCTTCAAACTTGATAGAAAATTCGTCCAGTTTGTATTGGAAGTCATCCTTAGATCCACCTTCAGCTTCAAATTTTTCTAATGCTTCACTTCTTTCGCCTTGAAAGATAACGTCGTATGCCTTTTTGATATGGCTAATCTTTTTGCCTTTTTTGAACCCATCTTCTTGGTTGGACAAGTCAGCCAGTGCAGTAGTCAACTCTTCCTTACTAAAGGCAGTATAGTCAATTTCTTCTTCTACCTCTTCTTCGTCTTCATCCTTGTTTGCGTCCTTAGGTTCACTGTCACTAGACTTCTCTGCATCAGCCTCCACTGTAGGTGCGGTTTCCTCAGTTATTGATTCCTCTTTTTGAGGAGTGGCTTCTGTAGTATCCTTACTATCAGGGGTGGCCTCTTGAGCTTCTTCCGCAGATGTCTCTACTACAGGAGAAGTCTCTTGCACTTTGGGTAGTTCTTTTTGAGGCGTCTCAGCAATTGGTGCCTGCTCTACTGCTACTTCCTCTGACGGCTCTTCATTTGTTTGTAGCCCCTCAGTCTCAGTAGTTATTTCTTGTGGTACTTCACTTTCAGTAGAATCGGAGGTGGAATTCGTAGTATTGTCATTCTCGTTTGTTAATTCAGGGTTTTCCTGAACAGCCCCCGGATTCTTTGATTTGTCATCAGTTGATCCAGTCATTTCATTCTCGTTAATCATAATTCTTTTTCTCTACCATGCAATTTATGTAATTTTTATGGCATTAGTTCATATTGGGATCAGCAGGGTAGTTGGCAAACATTTTGAACTTTCCACCCAGACTCTCCAGTATGTCTTTCCACAATAAGCTTTCGTCCACATCAAAAACACGACTGGCAGAGATGCCTTTGCAGACAATCCAGGATTTGGCTTCTAATTCTTCTTCCAACTGTCCAGCCGCCCAGCCAGAATAGCCAAGTATAAATCTATAATTGCTAGGATTGATTTGTTTGAGGTCGATCATGGATAACAGCTGATCATAGTCGCCACCCCAGTAAATGCCGCCGCCCACTGGTTTGCCAGTAGGCATAGACTCAGGATCGCGATGGATAAAGTGCAGCGTGTCTTGCTGCACTGGCCCACCAATGAACAACTTTTCTTTAAAATCTGAGATTTGTTCAACCACCTCTTCAACTAGCGCATTGGATGGTTTATTCAAAACATAGCCAAAAGTCCCATTTTCGTCGTGCTCGCATATAAGCACAACGGTACGTTCAAAATTCGGGTCTGGCAGATAAGGTTCGGAGATCAGTACATCTCCTTTTTCAGGGTTGAATTTCTGTTTTGAATGAAAGTAATCCATAGGCTCATTTTTAATGTAATCGTGGAGACAGTGGCATGGCTTCCATAATTTTGCCCTCTATCTCGTTCATTTCTTTTACTCTTTTATATACATCATCTTCGTCAAAATAGATCAAGGCCATTTTCACAAACACCTCGCCATGCTTGGCTTCAGAAGCCCATAGGTCTTGATAAAATTCTTTGAGCTTACCTGATGGTAAATTTTCATATACCAATCGAAAACGCTCAGCTCCTCTGTTTTCCACAATGGAAGCCAGGAGCAAACGATCCATAAACCTTTCTTCACGCCCACTTCTACACGACTGAATTAATTGCTTGACGTATTTGTCTTCGCGGATTTCGTGATTCAGTTTGATGCCTTTTTCTTGCATAATTTGATAGACTGAGCGAAAATGCTCCAGTTCTTCCACTGCTGTATCAATGAGTTCAGGGATAATCTCCAAACGGTCAGGAAATTTGGCAACAAAGCTCATGGCCATAGAAGAGGCTTTGCGTTCGCAGTCGGCATGGTCTTGCAAAAAAGAATCGAAATCGTTCATCACAGTTTCAACCCATTCGGGTGAACTGTCGTAGCAAAGGGGAACTCGTAGCTGCATATTTTAAGTTAATGAATTAAGTTTAAAGTCGAAAGTTTCAAGTTTAACATCTAAAGTCTAAAATCTATCATCTAAAGTCGAACATTTAGTCATATTTGTAACACATACGATAAATATTAACTGTAAGAATGGCGAAAGAATTTTTACCCGGGATGAGAAAGGATTATGGAAAGGACTCTTTGACGAAGGAGAGTGTGCACCCAGACCCCATGATGCAATTTGAAGAGTGGTTTAAAGCTGCGATGAAGTCTGATGGTGACGAAGCCAATGTGCTGACACTATCCACCTTAGGTGAAGACCAAATCCCGGAAGGACGAATTGTTTTGCTCAAATTCTATGCTGAGGATGGCTTTACTTTCTATACCAATTATAGTAGCAACAAAGCCAGGCAACTCGAAAGACACCCTTATGCTTCAATGACCTTTCATTGGAAATCGCAAGAGCGCCAGGTCAGAATCAAAGGCAGTATTTCTAAAGTACCTACAGAAATATCTGACGCCTATTTCAACGAAAGACCACTTGGTAGCCGAATAGGTGCTTGGGCGTCACCCCAAAGTCAGGAAATCCCAGATCGTGAATTTTTGGATGATCGGGTAGAAGAGATTCAGGAGAAGTTTGAAAACCAAAATAACATTCCTCGCCCAGATTTTTGGGGAGGCTATTTACTCACACCTGTGAAAATAGAATTTTGGCAAGGGCGCCCCAGCCGCTTGCATGATCGAATTGTGTATGATTTGGTGGATGGTCAATGGGCGACTAAAAGATTGGCACCTTAAGTTTTGTCCAATATTTACCTTGAACGATACGCTTATCAACAGACCTATGTCAATCCTGTTGAGTATGGTCAGCCAGACGTGATTGTAGTACTGCCGTGCCACAATGAGCCAGATTTGCTAACTTCGCTAAACGCTCTTGAAACTTGTGATTCACCAAATGGACGAGTATCCATATTGGTGGTGATCAATGCCTCAGCCGTTAGCCTGACAGAGATCAAAGCCCATAATCAACAGACGCTAAAAGACTGCCAAACCTGGTTGTCCAAATCCCCTAAGAAATACAACTATCATTTCATATTACAAAACGAACTGCCTAAGAAACACGCAGGAGTAGGGCTGGCGCGTAAGATCGGAATGGACGAAGCGGTTCGAATGTTTGAAGTGCAGCAGAAGGATGGAGTGATTCTATGTTTTGATGCCGACAGTATATGTGAGCCTAATCTATTGGTGGAAGTAGAAAAGCTTTTCAACAATCACCCCAAAGCCCCTGGCTGCTCCATCCATTTTGAGCATCCATTGGAAGGTGATCTGACACCAGAGGTCTATGAAGGCATACTCAATTACGAACTGCATCTTCGTTACTATGTCGACGGACTGAAATATGCTGGTTTTCCCCATGCCTTCCAAACTATTGGCTCAAGCATGGCCGTGCGATCATCCGCTTATCAGAAACAAGGCGGAATGAATCGCAGGAAAGCAGGAGAGGACTTTTACTTCTTGCATAAGATTATCCCTTTGGGAAACTTCAAAGAACTGAACACAACCAAAGTCATCCCGTCCCCACGACGATCAGATCGCGTGCCATTCGGTACAGGACGCGCTATAGGTACTTGGCTGGATGAATCCAAATCTGAGTTACTGAGCTACGATTCACGGATCTTCGAGGAACTCAAAGTATTTTTTTCAGGAGTAGATCAGTTATATCAAACGACAGCGCCAGAAATCCAATGGAGTAATTTTCCCCAATCCATCCAGCAGTTTGTTTTACAAGAAGAATTCATCGCTCAAATCAACGAATTTAATTCTCAAGCCAATTCGTTAACCACCTTCCAAAAACGCTTTTATCAATGGTTTGATGGCTTCAAAGCCTTAAAATTTGTTCATTTCGCAAGAGATACGTTTTATCCAAACGTGCCTATTGCTGACGGGGTGGACTGGTTGTTCGCCACCTTTGGAATAGATTCCAAGTCCTGGCATTTGAGAAGGAAGTTGGAGGAGTTGAGAAGGGTTAATCAAAGGGAGTCTTAAACAGGATGCTAGGACTAAGTGGAGGAAATGTTCTGCTATTTCACCATGGTATTATCGTCTCATTTATTCCGCATGCCATTATACCAAGTTTAGTTTATCAAAACATAATTTAAGACCCCATCACATCCAGAACAGTCACATAAAAGTTTGGATCCACTTTGATTGTGGTAACGTCAGACGCATCAAGGAACTGCCAATCTGTTTTGGGTTCTAGCCATTTTTCTTCTTTGCCTATTAATACTTTTAGTGGCAGATCAAAGCCTTCAACAACACCAGACCAGCGATAACCAATCTGATTTTCTCGGATTACATATTCAAAAGTTGGCAAACTGCTATTTCTCAAGTATTGATTAAATACAAATTGAAAATCCCGTCCCGCTTGTTCACTGATGTAGTTTTCAATTTGTTGAGTAGTCACCGTTTGATGATAGAAGGTTTTATTTAGCCCTCGTAATATACCTCTCCATTTTTCGTCGTCATTGATTGCTTGCCTCAAGGTGTGCAAAATATTACTCCCTTTTGAATACACATTTCCATGATCATCTGAATTCACACCATAGTCACCAATGATGGGTTTAATATTTTTAATACCCGCTCTTTGTCCTTTGATATAGGCTGCACCAGCTTCTTTGCCAAAGAAATATTCAGTATACAATCCTTCAGAATAGCAGGTAAAACTTTCGTGAATCCACATATCTGCCATGTCTTTATAGGTGATATTGTTGGCAAACCATTCATGTCCTGTTTCATGAGTGATGATATAATCCCATTTCAATCCCCAGCCTGTGCCAGACAAGTCCGTGCCACGATAGCCATACTGGTAGCCATTACCATAGGTGACAGAACTTTGATGTTCCATTCCTAAATAAGGTGCTTCCACGAGCTTATAACCATCCTCATAGAAAGGGTATGGTCCGAACCAGTGCTCTAAGGCTTCCAATGTTTTAGGTGCTAGCTTAAAATGCTTTTTGGCTTTTTTGAGATTATCTCTAAGTACATAGTAGTCCATATCTAGTTCGCCATTTTCGCCATCATATTTTTCACTGAAAGACACATAATCACCAATATTGATATTCACTCCATAGTTGTTAATGGGATTGTTCACGAACCAGTGATAAGTTTTGGTTCCATCCTTGTTGTCTTCCACTCCGCGAGAGCTGCCGTTAGATACATTTATCAGATGTTTGGGAACTGTAATGCTCATGAGCATGCTGTCCACCTCGTCGTACATGTGATCTTTGCAGGGCCACCACAAGCTGGCGCCAATGCCCTGACAGGAGGAAGCCACAAAGTCATTGCCATTGTCATCTTTTACCCAAGTAATTCCACCATCCCATGGGGCATTTTCGGCTTCTAATGGCTGACCACTATAGGAAAGCATCAGACTATAAATACTCCCAATCTTTTGTCTATCTCTGAGTGTGATGAAGTGTGCTGGACCTTCTTTGATGAATTCAAGGGTTTGACCGTTTTGCGTAGCACTGTTGAGCACCATGGGTTCTTGCAGGTCAATTTGGATGACTTGATTTTCAGTCAAAACTTTATAATCCACTCTGTTCGTTCCAGAGATTGTTTTAGTTGCAGGGTCTACACCAATATCTAAATGATAATAAGTCAAATCCCACCATTCACGTTCGGGTGTGATGGATCCTCTCAAGCTGTCCAGTCTTGTGTATTTAGGGTCATGAGATATATCTTCTTTCGAAGAATGTAAAATCACGAATGATGACAACGTGGTGAAGAGAATGATAGCCGCTCGTTTCATAAAGTAATTCTTATTTCGAAAGTAAAACTAGATAGAATTGTTTGGGGGAAAGTCATATATATGATGAATGATTTCAATGAACATTTTTTCTGTTTAGGTGGAACAATGAATGGATAATTGGTTTGAAAAAACATCGTTTCTCATTCGTAAATTTTGATAACTTTGGATTCAATTATATCTAATAAAATCAAGCCTAACATTATAAAGTAACCAGATCACATGCCAGCTATTAAAATCAATGGTGCAGAAATTTACTACGAAATTTATGGAATAGGTCCAGAGACCATTGTCTTCAGTCATGGCCTGCTCATGAGTGGTAAGATGTTCAAGGCACAAGTGGATTATTTTAAAGCGCGCTATCGTTGTGTGATTTATGATCATAGAGGGCAAGGCAGGAGCGAGGTGACTGAGGACGGCTATGACATAGAGGGTCTGACCTCAGATGCGATTGGACTGATCAAAGAACTTAACCTTGGGCCTTGTCATATGGTTGGACTTTCAATGGGCGGATTTGTGACTATGCGATTGGCGGCTCGTCATCGTGAGCTGCTCAAATCCATTATTTTGATCGAGACTTCTGCTGAAGTAGAGCCCAACAAGTTTAAGTATAACGTACTCAATACAATTGTCAAATTGTTTGGCGTAAAGGCTGTTATCAACAAAGTCATGCCGATTATGTTTGGTCAAACTTTCTTGAACGATCCCAATCGTCAGGACGAAGTGAACTATTGGAGAGGGGAGATTCTGAACAATCAAAAGACCATTACTAAATCGGTCACTGGAGTAATCCAAAGAGACGCCGTAAGTAAGGAATTAGGAAAAGTTTCAGTGCCAACATTAGTAATAGCAGGAGATGAAGATGTAGCCACTACTTTAGAGAAAGCTAGAAATATCAAACTCAAAATTCCCCAAGCACATCTAGCTGTCATCAAACGAGCGGGTCATTCATCCACCATAGAAGAGCCCCGTCAAGTCATTGAAGCCATAGAGGTATTCTTGAATGGTGTGCATTGATCGTTTACCATAAATATTTGTCCTTTCAAACGTATGTGAGAAATCTTGTTATCCACAGGAAGAAAAGTTTAGATTTCTCCACGTGTAGAAATTGACCAAAAAGGACGATTGTTCTCTACTTCCCTGGTGGCGTAATCATAATATGTGCGGCATGTGTCCCTGGAAACATCAACCAGGGTCCACCTGGTACCATGGGTTTCAAAGGTAAGCCACTAGTCTCCTGAGTGGCCCATGGCGTATAAACCACATATCTGAGATTGGCATTTTCGACTAGGCCTGTTTCTGTATTGTAGACGGCTTCTTTTCCGTACAATACATGTAGTGTTGCTGGCTTCTTTGGCATTAGGAGTGTACCAGCTTTGGCTTCAGCCTCGCGGATGTCAGATATTTCTTGTCTGGACTTACCTTCCGCCTTCAAAGCTCTTCCTCTGGCCATAAAGTCTGCCAGGCTCGAATGATAGCAGGCAGCGTTAAAACCAGCTTTGTTGGGATCGTCAGCCAGACATATCAATTGATTGGTGCCTTTTCTAAGCTCAACCAATTGTCCGCCCATGTTGTAGCCAAGAACTGTGGCTTCTGCTCTTTGTTCTTCTGGGCCAGCTTGTACTGCAGCTGCGATTTGATCTTCTGCTGAAGGAACTTGAGCAAAACCTGGGAGCGCAAGAAATAGAAGGAGTGAAAGTGGAGATAGAGTTTTCATGATTAGAATCGTTGTTTAATTACAGGAAATGTAGATAAAAATAATTTGTCATATTTTGTATTATCATAGAACCTACATACTTTACAGTATAATTTATTCTAATATAGTACAATGAAACAAGGTAAAATTAAGTTCTTCAACGAGTCCAAAGGATATGGGTTTGTCGTTGACGATGAAGATTCAAAAGAGTATTTCTTACACATTTCTGGTTTAGTAGACCAAGTGAAAGAGGGAGATGCGGTGACGTTTGATTTAAAAGAAGGTAAAAAAGGCTTGAATGCGGTTGACGTAAAACAAGCTTAAATTATATCTCATTTTTATTAAAGGTATTGAGTCCCGTCCTGATACAATCAGGCGGGATTTTTTGTTAATCACTATTCTATATTGGTTGATAATCAGCAGGTTTTGAAAGAATTCTATTTCTATTTATCGCGTGACTAAACTTCATTGAATTAAAGAATTTGTAATACATCATGCGCATGAATTCCTTTTTATCTACTCCTCCAGCCCTAAAGGCTCTTCCATGACCCAGCCAAATGGCATGAATTGTCCCAAAGAACAGTATACTATAGCCTGCAATGCTAAAGGCCCTGCTGTAAAAAGACTTTTTTTCAAAAATTTGGTGTAACCTTTCATTTTGAAACTTAATATGGTGGGCTTCATCAATAAGTATATCTCTACAAATGGATTTAAGTAATTTGCAATTGGTTGCGTCATGAAGTGCCTGGTAAAAAATTTGAGCTGCGCTTTCAACAATTATTACTGAAATTGTCCAAAGCTCCATGCTCGTGTTGAAATATCTTATTTTTCGAAATAGCGTATCGCCCCAATCCTTTTTCAGTTTCTTTTCTCCTATCAACTCGATGTAATTCCCCAAGTTTCGACCATGTTTTTGCTCTTCCTTAATGAAGAGCTTCACTGCGTAAGGATAGTCTTTGTCCTTAATGTTTTTTGAGTATTTATTTGCCGCTGCCAGTAAATGTTTGCCATCACTTGTTTCACCTAATTGCCAGGCTTTCAACGAATAAATGATTTTGTCTTTTTCTTGACTACTCAGTGTAGGGTTTTGACTCCAATCTACTCGATTCAAGGTGAGGTTATGCTTGAAATGGTTTCGCCAGAATTTTGAGCTATGTATCATAATTAATTAAAGAGTTGATTTGGAATTGCGAACGGAATGAAAATCATTGAGATGGGTTTGTTAACAAAAATTAAGAACAAACTTTGACGTTCCTTTTATGCAGTCTTGTTAGATAATATCTGCTTTAATGGAGTTTAATATATTTATCACTAGTTTAGCCACACTGAAAGTTAAATGAGAATATACATCTCCATACCTTCTTCTAATCAAATGCCCTGGGTGCTCATTCCAGGGTTGTAGCTATTTATATCCGTCATTCGCCGATTTGTCCGGCGAATCTGTAGGCCAAGGCCTCAGTTGCTAATCGAAAGGATGCTCTGGATACACCAGAGCATGACGATTCCTATTATTTTAAATAAAAACATCAAAGAATGAATAATATCATCGTATTAGGTGGTGGCATGGTGGGAAGCGCCATGGCCATTGACCTGGCTAAAAACCATAAAGTCACTGTTGCAGATTTCAACCCATCAGCATTGGACAAACTTAAAACCAAAGCACTCAAGATCGAAGTCACTCAGCTGGACGTTACCAAGGAAAACGAACTCAAAAACCTGCTCTCACCATTTGATTTGGTAGTCTGTGCTGTGCCTGGTTTTCTGGGTTATCAAACGCTCAAATGGATCATTGAAACTAAAAAGGATGTAGTAGATATCTCTTTCTTTCCCGAAGATGCACTGGCACTCAAAGAATTGGCGCAAGCCATGGGTGTAACGGCTATTGTAGACTGTGGAGTGGCACCTGGTATGAGCAATCTCGTGTTGGGTTATCACAATGAGACCATGAAAATCGAAAACTTCGAATGCCTGGTAGGTGGATTGCCCAAGGTGAAAAAGTGGCCGTTTGCCTACAAAGCACCCTTCTCACCCATAGACGTCATAGAAGAATACACACGTCCAGCAAGATATGTAGAGAACAGTCATATCCTAACAAAGCCAGCTTTGTCAGATGTAGCGCAGGAAGAATTTGAGGGAGTAGGCACGTTAGAGTCTTTCAATTCTGATGGTCTTCGTTCTTTACTTTTCACCATGGGGCATATTCCCAATATGATTGAAAAGACCTTGCGGTATCCGGGACACGTGGAGTATATACAAGTCCTGAAGTCGAGTGGCTTTTTTGATGAGCAACCAATTGACATAAAAGGCACTGCTGTGAGTCCTTTGGATTTTACCTGCAAGGTGTTGTTTGACGAATGGAAACTTGGGGAAACTGAAGAGGAGATCACAGTGATGCGGATAACTGTGTCTGGTAAAAATGAGTCAGGTGATCAGGAAACAATTATTTATCACTTGCATGATGCCTATGATCCTGCAACACAAACTTCGTCTATGGCCAGAACCACAGGCTATACAGCTACAGCTGCAGTGAATCTATTGTTAGAAAATAGATTCAGTGAAAAGGGAGTCTTTCCACCAGAGTTGGTGAGTAATCATGAAGGCTGCTTCGATTTTGTTTTACAATACTTGAGTGAACGAGGAGTGGTCTATCGAAAGGAGACTATATTGGGATAATTTTCTTGAATGTGAGAATCTTATAGGCAATTGATAGCGCAGGGCTATTTATTGCCTACCTTTGCGTCTTATCATAAGATTTTCAGATTGAATACTTTTTCAGAACTCGGGCTCGAACCACGTTTGGTAGACGCGCTCACCGATTTAGGCATTGTTAAACCCACACAGATTCAGCAAGAAGCCATTCCTATTTTACTAGAATCTATGCAGGATTTTATTGGTTTGGCACAAACGGGAACTGGAAAGACCGCGGCCTTTGGATTGCCATTGCTGCAAGCAGTAAATGAAGATTCCAATACTTGTCAGGCAGTTGTACTTGCACCTACAAGAGAATTGGCTCAGCAGATTGCAGAGCAACTCAAGAATTTTTCTAAAAACAAGCCCAAACTTAAAGTAGAGGTTGTTTTTGGAGGAGCAGCTATTACCAATCAGATAAAGGCCTTGAAAGCGAAACCACAAGTGGTGGTGGCTACACCTGGTCGATTGGTAGATTTGATTAACCGAAAGGTGATTAGTATGAAGGCACTTGATTATGTGGTGCTGGATGAGGCAGATGAGATGCTAAACATGGGGTTCAAAGAAGAGCTCAATAAGATATTGGCAGACACTCCAGCAGAAAAAACAACTTGGTTGTTTTCAGCTACCATGCCATCGGCAATCAAAAGTATTGTTAATGCCTATATGAACAATCCGAAAGAAGTTTCGGTAAAGAGTGGGGTAGAGGTAAATAAGGACATTTCTCACCAATATTTAGTGGTGAAAATGAGTGACAAACTTGAAGCCATCAAGAGAGTATTGGATGTGAATCCAAATTTTTATGGTGTTATGTTTTGTAGAACCAAGATTGATACGCAGAACTTGGCGGATGACATCAGTAGAGCGGGTTATAGAGCAGAAGCCTTACATGGTGATCTAACACAGAAACAACGAGATTCTGTGATGAAAAAATTCAAGGACGGTACGTTATCAATGCTTGTGGCTACGGACGTGGCAGCTCGTGGTATTGATGTCAATGACGTCACCCATGTGATTCATCACAGATTGCCAGACGAATTAGAATTCTACACGCACAGAAGTGGTAGAACAGCTAGAGCGGGCAAAAAAGGAATTTCTATTGCTTTGGTGAGCAAAGGAGAAGTTCGTCGAATTGGTGAAATCGAAAGAAGGCTCAAAATCAAATTTGAAAAGGAATTGATACCTACAGCTGATGAAGTGATGTCTTCTCGTATGGACAATTCACTGAAGTTGATTGCTGATTACGAAATCAAGAAGGAATTGCCAGCTGATCTAAAACAGCAGGCACAAGAAATGTTTGCCACTTTATCCAAAGAGGAATTGGTTGACAAATTATTAGCACTGGAGCTATCCAAAGTAAGCATTTCTAATAGTGGCGACTTGAATCAAACCGAAAACAGTCGATCCAAAGAGGGAAGGGATCGCGAACGTAGTTCGGGTTCTCATGAACGGCTTTTCATCAATATTGGTAAAATCGATGACATCTCAAATGCTGAATTGTTGCACATGATATGTGACATATCAGGCGCTAAAAAGGAGCAGGTAGGCAAAATAGAACTTCAACAGAAGAGAGCCTATTTCGAAGTAGTAAAAGATATCGCCAGTGACGTGATGGGCAAATTCAAAGGTTTTGAGTTTGAAGGACGAGAGCTCAGGGTGAATATTGATGATAGTGAACCAAAATCTGGACGATCAAGTCAAAGAGGCTACCAAGATAGAAAGCGTCGTAGTGGCCGGAAGCCTTCCAGTTCGGGTAGGTCAGGTAGTGGACGACAGGGTAGATCAGGTGGTGGTCGCAGACGATAGCTCCAATATTCAGGTCAGAATTTGCTAACTTGTTGCATGCAACGGTTTAATTAGTCGTTAATTGAACAATTAGGACATTGACTTGAAATATTTCAATATTTATTTCAGTTTCTGTTTGATAGGACGGGTTTTAACATGTATATTTAAAGTCCATCTGTATTATTTTATTATAACGTGTTGAAGATTATCTTCAAAATTTTAAAATAATGCAACCCAACATCCAAAAAGAGCCATCCCTCGACCATGAGGCTCAATTAAAAAGTGTGGATTCCATGCTCAAATATGCTATGGACTCACGCGTGAGCAGTGTCAAAGATTCTATTGATTTGACCATCCAGGCTCAAGCGAAGTGTCAAGCTTTGGATTACTCAGAAGGTTTGGCACAATGCGCTTGCCAGTTGGGGCTTTTTTATATGATTATGGGAGATCATATAGCTGCACTTGAGTATTCTGAAGAAGCACTTACCGCATACACTGAGCAGGGAGATAAGCAGGGAATGGCAGATGCACTGTACAACATTGGCAGCATTGAGTACAAATCCACACAATATCATAAAGGACTTGAGCACTTATACGAGTGCCTGCGATTACAAAATGAAATTGACGATATCATTGGTCAATCTAAGTCTCTAAAGGCGATAGGTTACATCTATGAGGCTTTCAATGAATATGAAAAGGCACTGGAGACTTATGTGAAATGCAGGGAGCTGAGTCACCTCATAGATGACAAAAACGGAGAGTCTAATGCATGTAATCCTCTTTCTGGCCTTTATTTGAAAGTTGGTGATTATAAAAATGCACTTGAAGCCATCAACACAAGTATCAATTTAAAAAAAGAAACTGGGGATAAAAGAGGTTTGGCATTTGCCTGGTATGGAAAAGGTAAAATTCATTTGCATTTAAAGGAGTATGAGGAATCCAAAGAGCTATTTAGCAAGAGCTTGAAGATTCATACTGAAGTTGGTGAGAAAATGGGTTGTGGAATGAGCTTGAGCAAGCTAGGCCACGTGTGTTTAGCAAATAATAATTATAAAGAAGCCAAGGACTATTTTAATCAAGCAATAGCTGTAGGGGAAGAAATTGATAATAAGCAGATTATGTATAAAGCTTATTTCGAGCTTTTTAATATGGCTATGATTGAAAATAACGAATCCGAAGCATTAGCCTATCATATTAAATACCACAATTACAAAGAACAAGTCATTAACTCTGAGACCAAGAGTAAAATAAAAAGCCTTGAGTCTATGTGGAAAATGGAGTCTCTTGAATCTGAAGCCAGAATCCAGAGAGAAAACAATTTGATAGTAGAAAAAAAGAATGAAGAACTTGATAAATTTTCATCAAGAGTTTCTCACGATCTTCGGGGACCTATTTCTTCCTTGATGGGATTGTATGACGTGGTTAAGTCTGAAATTGAGGATGAGGCAGCGCTGAAATACTTTGAGCTTTACCATCACAGAATCACACGAATTAATCAGACCATTATCGACCTGTTGGAGCTATCTAAAGTCAAAGATTGGCAACTGTCCAAAACAAATATTGATTTTGATGAAATGGTGGCTGACTGTATAGAGTCATTCAGCTATTTGCCAGGTTTTGATAAAATAGTCTTTGAAATAGAGATTGAAAAAGAGCTGAAAATCGAATCTGACAGAAGCTTGATGAATACAATTATTCAAAATTTAATTGAAAATAGTATTAAGTATTCTCGTCAGGATATAGATAATCCGTTTGTGAAAATATATATCAAGCAAACAGCTGAGGATTACATGTGTGTAATTGTTGAAGACAATGGGATTGGAATTGATTCAAAATATCAAGAAAAAGTATTTGACATGTTCTACAGAGCCAATGATGAAGTGCAGGGCTCTGGTCTGGGCATGTTTATTTTAAAATCAGCAGTTGAAAAACTGGATGGAGAAGTAAGTCTGGTCAGTGAGGTGAATAAGGGGACTAAATTTGTTATCTTACTACCTATCATAGAAAACATGAAAAAGGAATATCTCGGTATTTAGATATGAGATATTCAAGTTAGCATTTTGGATAAAAATTATTATCATGAGCAAAAAAGTAGATAAAATAGACAATCCGCTCGAAAACCTAGATGATAACAACATCACCAATGTAGACCCGACCAAAATTGGTGGGCTCGACAGAAATGTGGCTGAGGAGTTTGATGAAGGGGCACTTGAATGGACCAAAAGTAGAGGCAAGAAGAAAGATAAAAAATAGCTTTTGATTGTTTCCGCGTTAGAAACCAATATTGAGTAAATGACAACAGCGAATCGACCAGTGAGTTTTTTTGTGCTTTTTTGGGCACTCTTTAGTTTTTCGGGTATTTGCCAGACAAAAGTAGATAGCCTGCTTGTTGAATTGAATGAAGCAAGCGAGCGTGAAGGTAGAATAGAAATTTATCTGAGATTATCTTTGGAGGTGGAAGAGGCTGAAGAGTCACTCCAATATGCTAAATCAGCTTTCAGTTTGCTTCAAGATAGCGATGAGACGCTTTTGAAAGGTAAGACTTATCAATGCCTGGGGCGCGGTTATGTTAATCAACAGCAGCCAGATTCGGCAAACTATTACCTCAATCAATCACTTGCTATTTTCGATAATTTAGAAGAGGCTCAGTATAAGGCAAAATCTCTTTATTATCAGGCCATTCTATTTGAACAAAAGCACCACTTTGATTCGGCACGCTATTCCTATGTTCAGGCCATTTTACTTTCTGATTCTATCAATGACCATTCAAAATCTGCGCTATACAACCTGTATTTGGGAGGTTTGCTAAATACAAAAGGGGATAATGTAGCGGCATTAAGACATCTAAAATCTGCACATGAATATTACATTGCACCACAGAGAGTTGATAGTGCATGGATTTCCTATAACAGTTTAGCCATTGTATATGATGAAATGGGTTTGTACCCAGAAGCGCTCGGATATTACCTAAAGGCTTATGAACTCATTGAAAAAACAGATGATAAAGAGGCAAAATTGATTCTAACTAATAATCTGGGTACCATATATCATGAACTTGGAAAAATGGAAGAATCAAAAGATTTTTTCGCTCAGGCCATGGAAATGGCCAGGGCCAGCAGTCAGGGGTTAGATGAAGCCATGATACTTAATAATTTGTCAATATTATATACAGAAGAGAGAGACACACTCGGCGCATTGAAACTTATTAGAAGGGCACATTCTATTCTGATGCGAGAAGAATCGAATTGTGATTTGGCCTACTCTTACGAAGGATTGGGAGAGGTGATGACTTGGCAAAAAAAATATGATTCGGCTGATTACTATTACAATCAAGCCATGAATTGGGCCACTACTTGTGAGATGACTGGTTGCCAAACTAGTATTTATCGGAACATGGGTCTTCTGGCTCTACAGCAAAAGAATTTATCAATGGGTGTGACACTTCTGAATAAATCACTAAATCTGGGAAGAAAGGCTGGTTATTTGTCTGAAATGCAGGAAACTACCAGGGAACTTTATGAATTTTACAATTCAATTAATGATCACAAAAATGCCCTTAAATATCATTTACTGTATAGTAATTTGAAAGACTCACTGTTCAATGCTCAGTCTACTGAGAAAATTGCGAGAATGACGGCCGAGTATGACTTCAGAAGAGAGGTGGAATCTTTAGAGTATGAGAAAATGGCTGATGAGATGCGACTAAATGATGAGCTTAGGCAAAAGGAAAGTTATCAAAACAGCATTTTGATTGTGTTGGTGTTGACACTCTTACTGGCGGCTACGCTAGGGCGTTCTTATTATTTAGTTCAAAACCACAACAAAAAATTGACCGCACTCAATGAGGAGAAAAACACCCTTATGGGCGTAGTAGCCCATGATTTACGCAGTCCACTGAATAACATAAAAGGATTGATGTCATTGGTTAAAATGGAAAAATCCAGCCTTACACCAGAGCAAAGCCATTATTTTCAGCTGGTGGATGATACCATGGAGCGCATGCGCGATATGATTGATCGTGTTCTGGATGTAAGCGTAGTAGAAGACATGAAGGTCAATCTTAACCTTAAAAAAGTAGATTTAGGGCAAACAATGAATTTCGTTGCAGGTAATTTTGAACTGCTAGCTAGTAAAAAATCAATCAATATTCATAGTAGTTTGGATATTGAAACACATTTCGTTTTTGCGGACTACAATTACCTCCTGCAGGTAATCGAAAATCTTGTTTCTAATGCGATCAAATTCTCTAAGCCTCAAAAAAACATTTTTATGAACGTCTTTCAAGAAGAAGGAAATGAAACTATGATCATCAGAGATGAAGGGCCAGGTATTAGTGAGGAGGATCAGAAAAAATTGTTTACTAAGTTTCAGAAGTTGAGTGCAAAGCCCACAGACAACGAACAGTCGACTGGACTTGGACTCTCAATCGTTAAGAAATTTGTAGATGCAATGGATGCAGAGATAAGATGCGAGAGTGAAGTTGGGAAGGGAACCAGCTTCATTATTAGGTTTAAGACTGCAGTTGAGCAGGAGTTGGTTTAATCAACTATTCCTTCAGTAATTTGATTTGAAACTCAAGTGCTTCCAGTTTGGCATCTAAAGCACTTGCTTCTTCATTGCCATCAAAATGATCACTGACAAATTTTCGGGCTTTTTTTACGTCTACCAACGCTTGATCAAAGTCGTGTAATTTCGAATAATTGATCAGTACACTATAATAGTAGTTGTACACATGATTGTAATCTGCAGAGGCTGGCGGGCTTTGTTGGTATATTTTCTCTGATTCTTTGAAGTAGGTGGTAGCTTCCTCAATATTGCCATGCTTAAACTGTAATAAACCCAGTAGGTCATTGATTTCATAAGATGCTCCTATTAAATCTTTCAAAATGAGTAGTTCATCAATAACCAAAACCACCAAACTGTCAGTTTTTGGGTCGTTGGATCCTCGATCTACTCTTAATGAATCAGCTATGGTTTTTCCGAATTGAAAAGTTACATTCAATAAGTCTCCCTTAGTTTCAGCAATCAAATCTGAGCATTTCCCATCATCAAATCTGATCGCCTGATCCAGATCCTCAAACGCATTAACCAAAATGTTTGGGTTGTTGGAGATGAATTCTGAATTGTTGTTGCTGAGCATCACACCAAAATATTCTGCAACAGTTTTAGCTCTATAGTTGTATGCGCGCGGGACATCTTTACCCTTCATCAAATATTTGTTGTCCAAGGCTTGGGTGAAGCTTAATAATGCCGTTTCGTAATCTTTTTTATTATAAGCAGCCATTCCATTTTCATAGGATTGATCTTGAGCGTGAAGCGTTTGCATAGAGTAGATGCCAATAAATGAAATTAAAAAGTACAGTTTGTTGAGAATTTTCATCCTAGAATGATACGATTTGAGTTTTAAATAAGTTGTTTTGGGAAATGATGAAAGCCAGCACTTATTTGCCCGAGTCATCTATACGGGACATGTATTGTCGGAAGCGGTTTTCTATTTTATTGAGACGAAGAATCTCTTTCATCTGATCATCTCCTAATCCATTGATGAGGATGGATGTATACGCGCTACCATCCTTTGATACTTTATACGCTTCCTTAGATTTCGTTTCTTCAGTGAAATAGTATTGGCCACTCAAGATGTAATTTTTTAGATGTAATTGGCTGGTGGGCTGATCTCCAAGTGCTGAAAACTGTGCCCGCCCCTGATCAAATTCAGCCATGGCTTTATTCTTATCACCAAGGTAATAGTGTGCAAGACCTAATATGTCGTGTATTTGCCAATTGTCGACCGCAATGTTTTCTAACTCCCCAAACTGCCCAATGGCAAAATTAGCCAGATAGGTAGTAGTAGAATTAGGCTGAGTTTCATCATAAGTAAGTAATGAATCACCAATGACTTGCAGCGCGCTGGTAGATAACTCTATCAGAGTTTCTTTTGGGCCTGTAATCATTGATTTAGAGCTATTGGTTTGAAATTGTACTGCACGAACCATTTCGTGAATAGTCGTTTGAATATGTCCTTGTTTGGTAATGATATTATTAAAATCGCTATCCTCTAAATCCTTTTTTAGATAGGCTGTGCGCATCATTGCCAAATATGCATAAGCGATGGATAAATCTTTGCCAGAAACCTCATATTTTTCACCCTCCACCACTTTGGTGAAGCAAATCATGGCTTCGTGAAGGCGGTTGGCCTCAATAGCTTCAAGGCCTTTTTCAAAATTGGCAGTTTGAGCAAAACTCAGAGCGAACTGAAATAAAAGGAACAAAGTCAAAATAGCAGAGGTGGTCTTTTTCATAGCCGAAGTTGTTTTATTGAGAGGCGGCCATAGCCGATAGCTCTAATATTACAGCCGCAAAGTTCCAAATTTTATATTCCTATAGCAATGTATATTCGGATAAATGGCTGAAAATTACGGATTTACACGGATGCGGAGTAGGGGAAATTCCTATGATTATGGTGCAAAAGGAAGTTTTTTAATGTGTTCTTCGCCATAATCCGTTTCGACTGTCAATACCCCATTTTCCATTACTTTAATTTCACTTATGAGTATCTGATCATTTTTCATGAAAATAGTGTCCTGATTCTGGCCATGCCGTTTACAAGTTTAACCAGTAGGTCAGCTTTACCACAAGTGCCCGATTCTTCTCTTGAAGAACAAAGTCCTGATTGTCATCCATGGTGGCGTAGTTGTCTGTATAAACAATGAATAGATCAGACACTGGTTTGAAACGCCATTGCAACCTGGTATTGATATTGAAGTTTTCTGCCTGTGTATTGTATTGTAAAAAGGAAGTGAGAAATAGCTTCTTGGTCATAGTCAAATCAATCCTGGATCCGATCAGTACAAGATCGGCACTGTTGTAGGGTTCGGGCATGACAAGTTTGTTGTAATTGAAATTGACATTGAAAGCAGCAAAAGGTTGTAATCTATAATTCAGGCCTCCTCCCAGTCGATATCTATTTCCGTTGAAATACTCACCTGCTTGACCCACCAGACTATAGGATAGCGTACGCCTTTGGTCGGACGTGTATTCAGTCCAAATAAATCTGTAGGAATATTCACTGTCTGCTAAGAGTTGTTGGCCGTCCGTATTTGTAGGGTCGAAAGGAATGAATAAGTAAGTGTACCGTTTTCCCACTGAAACGCTGAGCTGAGATGTATTCTGAAACTGCAAATATTCATCTATAGACATTACCTGATCAGATTTTACAGTTTCACCAGAAGATGCTGTATCACCCCAGAGTGTTTCCAGGTAAAGTTGTGTTTGATGAAAATTGACAATCCCTTTTTTGGGGTAAAAGTTACGAGCAAGGATGTTTTCTATTCTGAAAAGTCCATTTCTAGGAACAAATCCAACCTCCGCATTGAAATTTTCACCAACTATTGTATGTGCCCATTCCACGCGCCATTTTCTACCCTGGTAGGCAAGCCAAAAAGCATGAGCATATTCTTCTGAATCCAGGCTGTCACTGTCCCAAGATTGCTGGTACATGGTCTTGCCAATCCATTTATTGTCAGCAGAGGCCAGGTTATAGTCAAATCCAAGCACACGATTGTAATGATCAGGATCAAAGTCAGGGTTGCCATTTGGTTCATCAAAGCTTTGCTTGTTTACAAAAATGGCACCTACGTTAGAGCGGGCGAATACCTTTCTCTGAAGGGCAGCTACAGAGTAGTTGAATCCGGGTAAATTAATATCCTCTATGGATTCTGTCTGCATGTTGAGTAGCCCAAGCCGCCAGTTGTTGTCAAGCTTTCCACTCAGTCTGGCCCCATAAAGTATTTTGTTTGGTCTCAAAACACGGTTAATTGTATCATTTACAATCCCGATTCTTCTAGAAAAGAATGTTTTGGCATAATAGGGATGGCCGAAGTCGGCAAAGAGGTCTGCGTTCTCTAAAAAGAACTGCCGTTTTTCTGGAAAGAAAAGCTCAAACCTGTCAAGATTGGTTACTTGTTGATCTACTTCTACCTGAGAGAAATCTGGATTTACAGTCAAGTCCAGGTTTAGACCTGAGCCTATAGCCACCTTTGCGTCTCCTCCAAAATTGATTTTGGAGTCAGGCTCACTTTGTTCATTGTTTTGATAATCTCTACTGACTTCTGCGGCAGTATATGGGATAATGGAAATGTTGGAGCCAGGTTTTTTAAGTGGCTGATCCCATTGCAAAATTCCTGTGAAGGCAAGAGAGTTGATGCTATAGTTTCTGGGGATCTTGTTCCAGGTTGATTGCTCACCTGCCTCACTGTCTTGTCGATAGAAATTAATATTCCATTGATCCTTGCCTTCCTTGAAGCGCAGCGACTTGAAAGGTATGGCACCTTCTGCTATCCAAAATCCAGGATACTGTTTGGCTTCTGCATACCATTTGTTATCCCATGACCAGGACGTACCCCCAAATCCACCAGCCATTAGACCTTCACGCTGAGCGCCATAGGAGTTTACTCCAAACTGAAAGGCATTTGTTTTATCTTGGAAAGTGTCAAACAGAAATGATATACCATCTATTTGATCGCCTTCATAGTCTCTGCGAAGTGAAGAAACCACATAGTTCCTATCTTCAGACTGATTATACATTTTGGCAGAAAAGTATAGAAACTGATCGTCGTAAGTGAGCCTGATTTCAGTCTTAGAATCAGCCATTGAGCTATCATTGGGGAAGTATTGATTGAAATTTTGAGCGATCTCTAATTCGTCCCAAATGGGTTCGTCTAATATTCCATCTATCCTAACTGGTGAAGATGTTTTTTGAATATGATAGATCAAATGCTGTCCATAACTCGTCAGAACAGCTGATCCCATCAGCAGTGTGAATAGTAGTTTTTTGGTCAATGTTTTGCGTTTATTCAATCTTAATGCAAAGAAAACCTACTTAGCGGCTTTTGATGCGACAATCTGGTAAACGGCAGTTTACGGGTTTTAGTCAGCTAAATTGATGATAAATACTAATTTGATGCATCAATGCTGCTCATATACTCATCGAAAGTACTTAGCTTATCTACATAGCCATCTGGCTTCAATTCAATGATTCTATCTGCTACAGTTTGAACAAACTCGTGGTCATGTGAAGTAAAGAGTACTGTGCCAGGGAAATCCTTAAGCGCGTTGTTGAAGGCCTGAATAGATTCAAGATCCAAGTGATTGGTAGGTTCATCCAATATCAACACATTCCCGCCTGCAAGCATCATTTTAGATACCATACAGCGAACCTTTTCCCCTCCAGAAAGTACGTTGCACATTTTGAAGGTTTCCTCTCCAGAGAAGAGCATTTTGCCCAAAAAACCACGGATGTACACTTCATCCTTTTCTCCGTCAGAGTATTGTCTTAGCCAGTCAATAAGGTTCATCTTTTCTTTGAAATACTCCTCATTTTCGTTAGGCAAATAGGCTTTGGTGATGGTTTGACCAAATTTGTACTCGCCACTGTCGGCTTTAAGTTCTTCGTTCAAAATTTTGAATAGGGCAGTGGTCGCCATCCCATCTTTAGCTAAGAACGCAATCTTGTCGCCCTTGTTTACGAAAAAATCCAAGTTGCTGAAGAGCGTTTTGCCATCTACTGATTTGGAGAGCCCCTTTACTTCTAATATCTGATCACCAGCCTCTCTGTTTTGATTGAAAATGATCGCTGGGTATCTTCGAGAAGAAGGCTTGATGTCTTCAATATTTATTTTCTCCAAGAGCTTCTTTCTGGATGTAGCTTGTTTAGACTTGGCCGCATTCGCGCTAAACCTTGCAATAAAATCTTGTAGTTCTTTCTTCTTTTCTTCAGCTTTTTTATTAGCCGAGCTTCTTTGACTTAAAGCCAACTGGCTAGACTCATACCAGAAACTATAGTTGCCAGTGAATACATTGATGGCACTAAAGTCTATATCTGCCGTATGTGTACAAACTGTGTCCAGAAAGTGTCTATCATGAGAAACCACTATAACAGTGTTCTTAAATTCTAACAAGAAGTCTTCTAGCCAGGAAATGGTATTGATATCCAAGTCGTTGGTAGGCTCATCCAGTATGAGTACATCCGGGTTTCCAAATAATGCCTGAGCCAAAAGTACTCTTACTTTTAAACTGCCATTAAGATCTTTCATCAGTCGAAAATGATCTTCTTCAACAATTCCCAAACCACTTAATAGTGCAGCAGCATCTGGTTCTGCATTCCAGCCATCCATCTCTGCAAATTTTTCCTCAAGCTCAGATGTCTTGATGCCATCTTCTTCAGAAAAATCAGGTTTAGCATAAAGTGCATCTTTTTCCTGCATGATGGACCAAAGCGCTGTATGGCCTTGCATTACAGTATGGATTACAGTTTCTTCATCAAAGGCAAAGTGATTCTGAGAGAGGACAGCCATTCTTTTCCCTGGGTCAAGAACAACTTGGCCAGAATTGGCAGCTATCTCACCAGAAAGGATTTTCAGAAACGTTGACTTACCAGCTCCATTAGCACCAATTACTCCATAGCAGTTGCCTTGGGTGAACTTGATATTTACTTCGTCGAAGAGAATTCGCTTGCCGTACTGTAAAGAAATATTGTTTACTGAAATCATATCTACTGAAATTTTGAAGGCGCAAAGTTATTGCTTTTAATGGGCAAAAGAAAAATTAGTTCTAATATTGGCTTTACACCAAAATAGATACGTTCAGATTATGAAAGTAGCGGTAATAGGAGGAGGCGCAGCAGGATACTTTGCGGCTATATCATGTAAGACTCATCATCCTGAGGCCCATGTTTCAATTTTTGAAAAGTCATCAAAGACACTGGCAAAAGTGAAAGTATCTGGAGGTGGGAGATGCAATGTCACAAATGTTTGCGAGCCGCAATCCGACTTCTTGCGTCACTATCCAAGAGGACAAAAGCAGCTCAAGAAGACGTTTAATTATTTCAATAAAAAAAATACGCTCGAATGGTTTGAAAGTAGAGGTGTGAAGATCAAAGCTGAAGCTGACGGGCGGATGTTCCCAGTGACGGACGATTCACAAACCATCATTGACTGTTTGAGAAACGAAGTGGAACGTTTAGGCATTTCAGCTTTAAACAAAAAAGGTATTATTGGTTTGAACCCTCAGGCTACTGGAGGATTTAAGATAAAATATGATACAGAAGAAACGGACTATTTTGATTGTATCATTGTAGCTACTGGTGGTAGCCCTAAGAGTGCTAGTTATGATTGGTTGAGGTCGTTAGGGCATACGATCATAGCGCCTGTACCTTCACTATTTACATTCAATATCCCAGAAGAAAGGAAATTAAAATCCCTAATGGGACTAGCTGTGCCAAACGCAGTGGTGAAAATTCAGGGAACCAAAATGGTTCAGAATGGGCCTGTGCTAGTGACACACTGGGGGCTTAGTGGGCCAGCCGTGCTAAAGCTTTCTGCTTGGGGAGCTCGCCAGTTATTTGATATGAATTACAACTTCAAATCTCAAGTCAACTGGACAGGAGGAATGAATGAGGAGGATTTGAGACAGCAGGTGACCAAGATTTCTGAAACAGAATCCAAAAAGAAAATCTCGAATGCCAAACCTATTAACATACCTAATCGACTATGGGAATATATACTGGATAGGATTGATTTGGATGGAAATACGATTTGGGTAGAATTGAAGAAAAAAGACAAGAATCGCCTGATCAATATTTTGCTAAACGACGAATATGCAGTGGTAGGCAAGACTACATTCAAAGAGGAATTTGTTACCTGTGGTGGTGTGGATTTGTCTGAAGTCGATTTTAATACCATGCAAAGCAAAAAACTGTCAGGATTGTTTTTTGCTGGAGAGGTATTAGATATTGACGGAATTACAGGAGGGTTCAATTTTCAGGCCGCCTGGTCAACTGGTTTTGTAGCTGGTAAATTGGCTCAATAGTTTTTTGTCAAAATTCAAAGTATCTATCATTCTAATAAATTCTGCCTGCGGACTGGCCTTGATGGTGATCTGCTGATTTGTAATTGGGTGAACAAAACCCAACTCAACAGCATGAAGGAGCATGGTTCCCATTTTCCATTTTTCAAGAAAAAGTTTATTCTGTTTGTTGCAGCCATGTGGACGGTCGCCAATGATGGGATGAAAAATATGCGCAAAATGTTTTCTTAACTGATGCATGCGACCCGTTTTTGGCTTAGCTTCTACCCATGAATATCTGGAAGTTGGATGTTTTCCAAAAGGAATTTTGACTTCAGATTGATCTAGCCTGGTGTAGGCAGTTTGAGCTTCCTGAGATTTCCCCTTGTCATTAGTAAGTGGATAGTCGATAAATCCTGCTGGGTCTGTAAAACCTCTTAGAATTGCCCAATAAGTTTTGTCCATCTCTTCATTTTCAAATACCTCTCGTATGGCAGATAATGCAGGTTTGTTTAATGAAAAAAGCAAAATTCCGCTCGTCTTACGGTCTAGTCGATGCGCTGGATATACATATTGCTCTAGTTGATTTCGAAGTTGTTGAACTGCAAATTGATCCGTATTAGTAGCGATTTTGGAACGGTGGACTAGTAGTCCATGAGGCTTGTTGATGGCCACATAGTGCTCATCATGAAATAGTATTTCTAAGTCTTGAGGTTCGTTTTCTGTCTCGCACCACGGTTCATCCATTTGCAAAAATAAAGTTTTCATGAGCTATTACATTAATTTTTTGTGGGGTTCGTCTCTCAGTTTTTAATTTCAATTAGTTTGGAATACCTCAACCCAGTTCGCATTCATTATTGAAGGGAGTATTCACTGTGAAAATATGTCAGTGATCTGGATCAATAACTCTATATATCCCTTGCAAAATGGATTGAAGTATCATTCTGACGTTGCCTTGCAACCCTTTTATATTTATAGGGTCTTTCTACTATATTTTTAAACTCAAAGTATACACAAATGAAAAAAATAATCATGCTCATGGCATTTCTGTCAATCACAATGGTGGGAATGGCTCAGGAAAAGGAAACAAGGAAACTCGAAAATTTCAATTCAATTGAAGTCGCAGAGGCAATAGAACTCATTATCACGCAGGGAGATAAAAATGAGGTAGTAATTGAAGTAGACGATATTGATCTAGATGAGGTAATTACTGAAATAAGAGGATCTGAATTGAATATTGAAAGAGATTCAAGAGGTCGGAATAACAACAATAGCAGAGGTGAAGTAGTGGTCAGATTGACCTATAAAAGTATAGATGAAATTTCCGTAAACTCGGCAGCATCTGTCTTCTCCAAATCCAAAATCAAGGCCAGTGACTTTGAAGTGAATGCAAGCAGTGCTGGACGGATAGAATTGGAACTGGATGTAACTGATTTGGAAGTAAATGTTAGTAGCGCAGGAAGTATTGAGCTTTCTGGTACTTGTGCTTCTATGGATTTGGATGCCAGCTCTGCTGGTAAATTTGAAGGATATGATTTGATCTGTGGTGCCATCAAAGCAGATGTGAGCTCTGGAGGATCAGGGGAAGTGTCAGTGAGTGATAGGTTAGAGGTTGATGCTGGAACTGGTGGATCATTATACTATAAGGGAGATCCTGATAAAGTATTAGCAGACAGTAATCTAGGAGGAAGAATCCAAAAGAGATAGAAACAAATTAATGTTTAATGTTGGAAGGGGGTAGTTCTAAAGAATTACCCCCTTTTTATGTTATAAATCTCATGGTCTATTTGATGTTAAAAGTTGGAGTTTTGATTAAACAAATTATGATTATGAGAATTCCTCTTTTATTATTTCTAGCGGCTAGTCTTTCTTATTGTACTTCTGAGCAACAATCAATAGACCCAATAGAACAAAAGGTTGACGAACTGATGTCCAAAATGACCTTGGTTGAAAAAATTGGACAAACTGCTCAGCGTGGCACATCCAGTCGGGTAAAAGGGGAGCTTTCTGAGGATTTAAAAAATGCAGTAAGAGAAGGCAGAATAGGTTCTTTGATCAATGTAATGAACAAAGAATTTGTAGACGAACTTCAGCGAATTGCTGTTGAAGAAAGCCCCAATGGTATTCCTTTGATTTTCGCCAGAGATGTCATTCACGGGTTCAAAACTATATTCCCTATCCCTCTGGGACAGGCAGCCACTTGGAACCCTGCCCTTGTGGAAGAGGGTGCTAGGATAGCGGCTGTGGAAGCAAGTACTTATGGTGTGCGCTGGACTTTTGCTCCCATGTTGGATATTGCCCGTGATCCGAGATGGGGTAGAATAGCAGAGTCACCTGGGGAGGATCCTTATTTGGCGTCTGAACTGTCAGCTGCGTATGTCAGAGGGTTTCAGGGCAATAATTTGACAGATCCTACTAGTATGATTGCTTGCGCCAAACACTTTGTAGGTTATGGTGCAGCAGAAGGAGGGCGCGATTATAATACGGCAGTTATCCACGAATCTCTTTTGAGAAATATTTATTTACCACCATTTGAAAAAGCAGTTGATGCTGGTGTCCAAACTTTTATGTCTGGCTTCAATGAGTTGAATGGTGTGCCAGTTTCAGGAAATCAATTTTTGCTTGATCAAGTGTTAAGACAAGAATGGGGATTTGATGGTTTTGTGGTGAGTGACTGGAATTCTGTCACTGAGATGATCGCGCATGGCTATTGCGTAGATGAGAAAGATGCAGCCTTCAAAGCTGCACGTGCTGGAGTAGATATGGAGATGACCAGTCAATCTTATGACAATTACCTTCAGGAATTGATAGATGAAGGCCAATTGGATATTCAGCAACTGGATAGAATGGTGCGAGCTATTCTTAGGGTGAAACTTAGAATGGGCTTGTTTGATCAGCCTTATCGAGTCGATAATGAAGAACTGATACTTTCAGAAAGTCATTTGAAAAAGGCAAAAACTGCAGCTGCCCAAAGCATGGTTTTACTTAAAAATGAGAAGAAGCTATTGCCTTTGAAACCCAAACAAAAAATAGCTGTAATCGGGCCAATGGCCAACGCACCCCTGGATCAATTGGGGACTTGGATTTTTGACGGAGATAAGGATGATTCAATGACACCAATAGCATCACTTCAAGAACGACTGGGTGCTAATATTCAATATGTTCAAGGACTTACATATAGCAGAGATCAATCCAAGGCTCAATTTGCAAGAGCAATCAAAGCCGCCCAACAAAGTGATTTAGTTCTGTTTTTTGGGGGAGAAGAAGCCATATTATCAGGGGAGGCACATAGTCGCGCACATATCAATTTGCCAGGTGCCCAAGAAGAATTGATCAAGGAAATCAAAAAGAAAACAGGAAAGCCAATTGTGTTGATCATTCAGGCAGGTAGACCAATTGTGTTAGAAAATATTATTGGTGATGTGGATGCCATACTCATGGCTTGGCATCTTGGAACTATGGCTGGCCCAGCTATCACAGAAGTGCTAGTTGGTGATATCAATCCTTCAGGAAGATTGCCGATTTCCTGGCCAAAATCTGTAGGACAGATTCCTATTTATTATAATCATAAAAATACTGGACGTCCAGCAAGAGCAGAATCATTTGTTGGGATAGAAGATATTCCAATTGGTGCATGGCAAAGCTCCTTGGGCAATGATTCACACTATTTGGATGATGGTTTTGAGCCATTATATCCATTTGGTTATGGATTGTCCTATACCCGTTTTGAATATGCTGGCTTGACGATTTCAGCTGACACCCTAAACGAACGAGAAGAATTGAAAGTGAATTTTGAATTGAGTAATACGGGTGAGACAGACGGAGTGGAAGTAGTACAATTATATATCCGTGACTATTTTGGCTCCATTACGCGACCCATCAAAGAATTAAAGAAGTTTGAGCGAATTAGCCTAAAAGCTAAGGAGAAGAAAACCCTGGAATTTACCATAGACAAATCAGACCTGCAATTCTACAATGCTAACAATGAACTTGTACTCGAATCTGGACTGTTTTCTGTATTTGTAGGTGGAGATGCCCAGACAACTATGAAGCAGGATTTTTGGATTGAATAATGAGAGGATATAAATAGAAATGATGGATTTAAGCCTCCATCACTTCTTTTACAATTTCTTCAAGTTGTTCAGGGCCTTCGAATGGCTTACGAACATACTTCTTGACATCAATTTTCAACTCGTCAGTCTCGTACTCCAAATGAGAGGATACAATGACAATCTTTGGTTTTTCTTCAAGTGTTGAAATAGTCTCATATCCATCCAGATATGGCATTTCAATATCAAGAAATAAAATTTGGGGTTTTAACTTGGATACGCCTACGGCTCCATCTATTGCGCTGCTAAACGTGCCAACTAAGTCTATGCATTCTACTTTTTCAGCCAATTTTTTAAATATCTCAAGATAGACCAAGTCATCATCTATCGCAACGCATCTATATTTCTCCATGAATTATTGTGGTGGTGTAGTGTTAATTAAAAACGCAATTCAATCTTAACCAATTTATTTAACTATTCGAAATTTACTTTCACAAATTAGTTGTACATCTTGAATATTTTCAATGTCATCTTGATATGTTCAATATTTAACAAATTCAAATTATTTTATGAGCTCTTGCAATATTTCTTTAAATTGCAATAACATTTAACAACAATAAGCCCAATTTTATAGAATATTCATAATTTAATTGGGAATGAATTCAATATTAGCAGAAGTAAAGGAGAGACTTGGAAAACCATACGAGGATTTTGAGTTCTTACTAGAGTGTTTGAAAGAAGTTTTGATAGAGAATGGCGAGGAGACCATTGCTAATGAAATTCCATTTATCAACAAATATCCCTTCGAAAATGGCGTGCAAATGTCTGACAAGCATATACAGATGTATTCGCTTGTTTTTCAACTGGTCAATATGGCAGAGGTCAATGGTGCTGTTCAGCATCGTCGTGCTGTAGAAAATGAACAGGAATTTTCCTCAGTCAGTGGTTTGTTTGCCAACAACATAAAAAATTTATTGGATGCAGGGGTTACGGAAGAGGTCATTTTAGACAAAATGCCTCAAATGCAGATAGAGCCTGTGCTTACTGCACATCCTACAGAAGCCAAACGAGCTACAGTACTTGATCATCACAGGGATTTGTATTTATTGCTTGTCAGTTTGGAGAACAAGATGTATTCAGACAAGGAGTTGATGAATATTCGCCACAACATAAAATTGACTTTATACAGATTGTGGAAGACGGGGGAAATCTATATGGAGAAGCCCGACCTGAGTTCTGAACTTCGAAACATCATCCATTATCTGGTAAACGTATTTCCAGAAGTAATTCCTGTCTTAGATAGAAGGTTAATACAGGCGTGGAAAGCTTGCGGTTTGTCCAAGCAAAATTTGCTAGACCATCACAGTTTTCCGAAAATCAGTTTCGGTAATTGGGTCGGAGGAGACAGGGACGGTCATCCTTTGGTTACTGATTCAGTTACTGCTGAAACGTTACAAATGCTTCGTTTGAATGCCTTTGTTGTTATCAGAAGGAAGTTAACTGCCTTAGTAAAGCAATTAAGTTTCGCATGCGAAATGCACGAGTGTAACCCAGAATTGAAAACCAGAATAGAAGAAATTGTAGTAGAACTAGGAGACTTGGGTACTGAGGCACTGGAGAGAAATAAAGGCGAGGTATTCAGACAATTTACTAATCTGATATTGGCCAAATTGCCAGTAGATACGCAACGCGGACATGCCACTCAACTATCAGAACATCAAGGTAGCTATAGGTTTGCCTATCAGATGTTGGAGGATTTGGATTTGCTTAAGAAAAGTCTGTTAACTTATGGTGCAAAAGCCATTGCCTTTGATGATGTAAATATTACCATCAGAAATGTGCAGACATTTGGCTTCCACTTGGCTAAGTTGGACATTCGTCAGAATAGTGCTTTTCATGATAAGGCGATTGAGCAATTGCTGCAAGCTGCTCAGTTTGAAGAGACCAATTTCTCCGAGTGGAGTGAGAAGAAAAGATTGGACTTCTTGAATAAGGAGTTGAAGTCCAATCGGCCATTTACACATCAAAGTGCTGAATTAGGAGAAAATGCCACAGCAGTTCTTTCATGCTATAGAGTAGTGGAATCCCATGTATCCAAATATGGAGGTGAGGGAATTGGTTCTTTCATAGTGAGTATGACTCGTTCGGTTTCTGATCTGCTGGCTGTCTATCTACTGGCCAGAGAAGCTGGTTTGACTAAACAAATCCCAGAAGGGTTAATTTGTGAAATTCCTGTGGTTCCTTTATTGGAAACCATAGAAGATTTGGAAAATGGCCCCGAAATTTTAGAAGGTTTCTTGAATCATGACTTCACCAAAAGGAGCCTTGAGCATTTCAGAAAGGTGAGAAATTATAAAAACCTACGTCAACAAGTGATGGTTGGCTATAGTGATAGCAACAAAGATGGCGGTATTATAGCCAGTCAGTGGAACCTGTATAAAGCGCAATTTAAGCTGAGTGAGATTGGCGAAAAGCAGGGAGTGAAAATTACATTCTTCCACGGCAAAGGAGGCTCAATCAGCAGAGGATCAGGCCCTACTCATTACTTCATCAAAGCCCTGCCATATCAGGCTATTCAAGGCAATGTTCGCTTGACAGAGCAAGGAGAAACCATAGCTCAGAAGTATGAAAATAAAGTAAATGCAGAATATAACCTAGAACTGCTAGTGGCCAACTCTTTGTCTAAAACAATTTTAGATGAAAGGAGTGAGCGGGTCTATCACCCATTGGCAGACGTGCTTGACCACTTGGCAAAACAAAGTAAGGAGCACTACGAAGCGCTTACTCACCACAACGGATTTATTCAGTTCTTTCGTCAGGCCACACCTATTGATGCTATTGAAACCAGTAAGATAGGGTCTAGACCTGCCAAAAGAACAGGCGCAAATTCACTGGATGATCTAAGAGCTATTCCATGGGTGTTTTCATGGAGTCAGTCCAGGTATCACATGACGAGCTGGTATGGCGTAGGAACTTCTCTCAATAATTTAAAACGCTCAAATCCAGAGGACTACAAAAAATTCAAAGAGGCTACCAAAAAGGACTCCTTTATCAGATATGTACTCACCAATGTGGATACAAGTTTGGCAGCTACAGATGAAAGCATCATTATGGCGTATGCACAGTTGGTAGAGGATGATCATGTTAAAAAAGAATTTCTTGAATTGTTCCTTTCTGAATTACAACTGACGCGCGAGTTATTGCTAGACCTGTTGGGTGAGGAAATAGAAGTGAGAAGGGTAAATCATCACTATTCAAATCATCTTAGAGCTCCATTGATGGTTCATTTACACGAAAAGCAAATAGACCTACTCAAGCATTGGAGACAAGAAAAGGCGAATGGGGAAAACGTAGATGAATTGCAGAGAGAACTGATGCTGACCATCAATGCCATTGCAAGTGCCATGAGAAATACAGGTTGATTATTTGGATATAAAAAAACACATTCAAATGAAATGTGTCTTAAGTCAGGTAATAGGATAGGTGGAGCAGGGGTAGTCTATTTTGAGCTAGTGAGCAACTCAAAATAGACAGTTTGAAGCAAATAATATCAAGGGATCATTTGATCCCTTTTTTTATGTCTTTCTTAGGAAAAATTATTCATGTAGGTCTTGCACTGATCTTCTCCACCAATAAACATGATGCTGTGACCTTTTAGTACAACCCAAGATTTTTCTTCTTTGTTGAATTTCAATTTGAGCGTTTTGCCAGTGTCTTTAGTTCGAGAAAATAGTGCTTGTAACATGGGTAATTGGTTTAAATATTTCGGTAACTATAAATTATTATAAAACAAATGTAAATAATCATATTGAATAAAGAAAATAAAATGTTGAAAAAGTACAATAAGTGACAAAAATTGTCTGAATATTTCTCTTATTAATCGAAAAAGTACAATTACTGGTCTAAATAGAGGTTTTTCTGGTTTGATATTTTTGAATCTCTGACCCCGTTGGTTTATTAATTGCCCATATTTATCTGATTTTTAGGTGTTGCGTAATACATTATTTATGTGAGTAACAACACAGTACAAAATTGGGGTTGGCATTCTATCATATAAGCTTACCTGAATATTATTTTTGGAATGCATTAGAGCTAACTCAATCATTGGGATATATTATTTAGGAGTTATGTTTATTTAAAGGATGTGGCTTTAAGTACTTTTGGTTGCCAACTTTGATAGGCGAAAAACAGAATAAAGTAAGGTTTTTAAAACGACCAGATAAACAACACACCATTTTTACGAATAACTCTATCTCGAAAAAGAGTATCATTGTTCAAATCTATTTCAGTAACGATTTGACCATTTAAATCCAATAATTGAGTCTTGTTTTGGTTAAAGTCTGAGCGCAATTGCCGTACTTTTTGCCAATCCCATGTATAGGCAACAAAAAAATTTTTCCCTAATCGATAACCGAGGCCTATGGCTCCATCCACACTTTCAAGAAATTCAAAAGAGCTTTCATCATCGGAGATACGAGCAACATCAATTGTGACTACAAAGCTCAGATTGCGCAACGCCTGATAACCTATTGTTTTTAAAAAATTTTTGTTACGCCATTTTTCAATTCTATGATTAATCATGTCACTATGCAAAAATGGGGTAAAGGCAATATTTGTAGCAAAGTTCAAGGCTGTTTTTTCAAGTTCATCAGATATAAGTGTACTGTCAATTGGGTTGATAGCATAATCATATATTTGATCTTCCCACCACTTGGCACCAAAAGATACACCAAAAGTGATAGTCTTCAGATCACTTTTTTCAAGTTCCTTGTTTAACTCAGAGACTTGTTCTATGTAAGACTTAATTGCTGCTTTTGCCTCTTTGGATAGATTGGTTGAAGTAGCGGTCGTATCCAGAGAAAACTGCTGCACAGTTTCTTCAAATGTTGTTTGCTGAAGTTCTTTTTCCTTCGCCTTTACAAGTTCTCCTGCATCGGTTTGGCGATAGTTTTTAGTGATTTTCTCGTTGTCCTTCTCAATTTCACTCTTCTCTATCTTATGAAGTTCCAACAATATCACTTTCTCACGAATAAGTGAGACTAATGAATCTTGGTTAGATGTTAGTGAATCTGATTCAAATGAGTTTAGTCTATCAAGTATATCAAATAATTCGGATTCGGAATTCTTTGAGGTGGATTTAAATAGAGAGTTGGTTGATGCGCAGCCAGATAGAAGACAAATGGACAACGTCAAGAAGATTAGGTATTTCATGAGAATAGTTTATTATTAATTATTTTCTAGTCTCAAGATGCTGCTACATTAAGTTAATTAATTGCGAATTGTTTCAAGACTCTTATTTGGAGGTTTTGATAGTGTGATAAAAATTTCTTTATTAAGGAATAGGAAAACTTTACTTAATGCAAAATACGCTCTTTGGGAATTACCATCTTGGAAAGAATCAGATGAGAAAAGAATCATTTTCAATTCTATTATCTTTGTAAATTGTTAAGAGAAATTAGAATAGGAGTCCAAAGTAAAAATGAAGGAAGAATTGATAGACGATAAGATTTGCAAATTTACAGATTGCCTAGAGGCATTAATGATGAAAATGCAAGAAGCAGACAATACTTGCGTCGAACTTTCTAAAGATATCAGTAAAAGAGACTTTGCTGTTTTGATTTTTGTAGGCAAAAATCATGATGTCATTATGCGCGATATTGCCATGTATTTAGGCATTCCCGTGAGTACTACTACAGGCGTAATTGACAAATTGGTGGAAAAGGGTTATCTCAAAAGGTATCATTCAAAAGAAGATAGGCGAACCATAAAGATTGGCTTAAGCAAATTTGGCTTGGATTCCTACAACTTATTACAAAGCACGCTACATCATATGGGAGGGGCGATGTTAGCTGGTCTCTCGGAAAAAGAACAAACAGAACTCATTCACCTGATGGAGAGAGTAGCGGCCAACCTGGTAAACTACGTGCCCACTGCAAAATAACATTTCCAAAAGTATTATTACGAAAATCGTAATATATTGAAACCATAGTATTTGGTAGTCGTAATACTCATCCAAACAGGGTGATCTACGACTTTTATTGATTAGACGCCCACTCATTCAATAACCAGATACTAATGACAAAAGCAATCAATGAGTTCCAGCAGATGGGACAACAAAAAGTGATCAGCTTCGCTAAATGGATAATTAAGTGGAGATGGTTAGTGCTAGTAGTGAGTTTAGGAATCACTGCATTAATAGGAAGTGGAGGCCGCCATGTAGGCTTCAATAGCGATTATCATGTGTTCTTTAGTGATGATAATCCTCAGATGTTGGCGTTTGATGCGCTACAGAATAAGTACACCAAAGACGACAATGTTTTCATAGTAATAGAACCTAAAGATGGGAAAGTCTTTACGAAAGAAACATTGGCAGCCGTAGAAAAACTCACGGCAGATTCTTGGCAGACACCTTACTCTACCAGAGTTGATGCCATTACGAATTTTCAGTACACCAAGGCCGTGGCTGATGATTTGTATGTGGACGATTTGATCCAAAATTCAGCTGAGTATGCCCCAGATCAAATAGATGCTGTGAAGCAAATTGCTATTGATGAAATTTTGCTTAAGGATCGTTTGATCAATGAGGAGTCAGATTTAACTGCTGTGAATATCACTGTTCAACTGCCAGGTGAGAACATGACAGAAGGTTCTGAAATCATCGCACATGTTAGAGATCTTACAACAAAATTTGAGGAAGAAAATCCAAATCTGAAAACCTATCTGTCTGGTATGATTATGCTGTCAGGTGCATTTGAGGAATCTGCATTCAATGATATGCAATCTTTGGTGCCATTGATGTTCTTGGTTGTTATTTTAACCATTTACCTAACCACCAGAACGCTTAGTGGGACAATAGCTACACTTTTGGTGATTGTAATGTCCATTATGACAGGGATGGGATTTGCAGGTTGGTTTGGTATCATGCTAACACCCCCATCTTCTGCAGCCACAACTATTATTATGACGTTGGCTGTTGCAGATAGTATCCATTTGCTCATCACCTTCATGCAAGGCATGAGAAAGGGACTGGGTAAACATGAAGCACTGGTAGAAAGTATCAGAGTCAATTTTGTGCCTGTCATGATTACAAGTCTAACCACAGTTATAGGTTTTTTATCAATGAATTTTAGTGACTCTCCACCATTTCATGATTTGGGGAATATTACATCTGTAGGGATGTTGGGCGCCTTTGTTTATTCAATTTTCACCCTACCTGCTTTGATGGCTATTTTACCTGTGAGAGTGAAGGTGAAAGAAACAAGTGGTACGGATGGTCAAATCAACTCTTTCTTTGGACGATTGGCTGAATTTGTCATTAGAAACGATAAGAAGGTATTGTGGGGGTCAGTAGCAGCTTCATTGCTGATCACTTTGTTGATTACTAAGAATGAATTCAATGAAGAGTTTATCAAATACTTTGATCAGGAGGTGCAGTTCAGACAGGATACAGATTTTATTTCAGAAAACTTGACTGGTATATACACCTTAGAATTTTCACTGGGCTCTGGCGAAGAAGGCGGAATAAACGACCCTGATTACCTTAAAAAATTAGAAGAGTTTGAATATTGGCTGGAAGCCAAGCCAGAAGTAGTGCATGTAAGTGCTTTTTCTGAAATTGCCAGGCGTATCAATAAGAGTATGCATGGGGATAGTTTGAGCTATTATCGAGTGCCTGACAGCAGGGAAGAGGCTGCTCAGTTCTTATTACTGTATGAGATGTCTTTGCCATTTGGTTTGGATCTGAATAATCAAATCAATGTAGATAAATCCGAAACCAGACTGATCGCCACGACTACGAATTTATCATCCAAGGAATTTATCGCACTGGGGGGTGAGGCAGAAGCCTGGCTCAAAGCCAATGCGCCAGCAACAATGTATTCTGATGCTACAAGCACAGCCACCATGTTTTCTCACTTAACTAAAAGGCAAGTAGATAGTATGATGAATGGTAGTATTGCTGCTTTGATTTTGATATCTGTTATCCTCATGTTTGTATTGAGAAGTTTCAGACATGGGCTCATCAGTTTGATTCCTAATCTATTGCCAGTGGCAGTAGGGTTTGGCGTCTGGGGTGTTACCAATGGAATTATCAATGTAGGAATCTCTATTGTGTTTGGTATGACGCTGGGCATCATTGTGGATGATTCTGTACACTTTCTATCAAAGTATTTGCGCGCCAGACGTGAATTGAACAAGAGCAAAGAGGAAGCTGTTCGATTCGCTTTCGACACGGTAGGCAAGGCATTAGTGGTGACTACCATTGTGTTGGTAGCAGGTTTCGCGATTCTCGCTCAGTCTAGTTTTGGGATGAACAGTGGCATGGCTAAGGTGACAGTACTGATCATCACGTTTGCACTGGCTTTAGACTTCTTATTGCTACCTGCACTGCTGCTCAACGTGGGGAAAAGCACTAAAACCAAAACAGATGCACAATCAACTTCTGTGGATACAGGACAATTGAGTCCTGCTTAATTGTATCAATTTTTAAATCATGAGGCTTTTTCAAAGTTGAATAAACGGTCAGACTCAATACGACTGTTTTTAGCAGAATAGACTTTTGAAAAAGCTTCAAAAAATCACATAATTATGAAAAGAACAATCAAAACAATAGCCCTGCTGCTGATAGGAGTATCTACGGCCTGGGCACAGACACCAGAACAAAAAGGATTGAAAATTGCAGAAGATGCCTCCAAATATGACGAGGGTTTCGAAAGCTCAGAAGTGAATCTGACCATGACCTTGAAAAACAAGCATGGCCAGGAAAGCACAAGATTTCTTTCAACCCAAACGCTAGAATTAATTGAAGATGGAGATAAATCACTGATAGTGTTCAACAGCCCAAGAGATGTAAAAGGGACAGCTACCCTGACTTATACGCATAAGGAAATATCAGATGATCAATGGCTGTATTTACCATCCATAAAGAGGGTGAAAAGAATATCCTCTGATAACAAGTCAGGACCATTTATGGGAAGTGAATTTGCCTATGAAGACTTGTCTTCTCAGGAAGTCGAAAAGTACACCTATAAGTATATCAAAGATGATAACGTAAATGGCGAGAATACTTATGTAATAGAAAGAGACCCAGTAGATCCAAAATCAGGCTACACGCGTCAGCTGGTTTGGTTGAACAAAACCAATTATAGACCAGAGAAAATTGAGTTTTATGATCGTAAAGATGACTTGCTCAAGACCTTGACTTATTCTAACTACAAAGTCTATATGGGCAAGCACTGGAGGGCAGGAGAGTTTTTGATGGTCAATCATCAGACAGGAAAAGAGACCACACTGAAGTTTGAGGATTATCAATTCAAAGTAGGGTTGGCGGAAGCAGACTTCTCACAAAACAGTCTGATTAGGGCTGGGAGATAGCAATGAAAAATACGAGTAGTTTGAGTTGGTTTTTTACTATACAGCGAGCGATTGTGCTCGCTGTATTAGTATTTGCAGTTGGTCGTGCAAGTGCGCAGTCAGAGGAAGTTTATACAGAGTTCTCAGGAAATCTTGGTTTTGAGTATAGGTACTTTACGCAAGATGGATTGTATCCAGGCCAGAATGATCACTTTCCCGCCTTCAGTATTCAACCAGAATATTACGTGGAATGGCAGGGAGGAACGCATATTCTTAATTTCACTGGCTTTGCAAGGGTTGATTTGACAGATTCTGAACGAAATCATTTGGACATACGAGAACTGTATTGGCAGATCGTGAATAACAATTGGGAATTTAGTGTTGGATTAAAGAAGATTTATTGGGGAGTTACAGAAGCAGCTCATTTGGTAGATATCATCAATCAGACTGATAATTTGGAGTCATTTGATGGAGAGCAGAAATTGGGACAATTCATGGCGCATTATTCCTATAATACCAATATTGGTACATTCGACTTATTTGCCATGTCCTTCTTTCGCAAGAGACAATTTCCTGGCGTGGATGGGAGACTGCGCACACCTGACCCCATCACTGAAAATCAGTTAGATTTTGAGAGTAGCATGGATGAAACCAGGCCTGAAGGAGCCATTCGCTGGTCGCATTATTTTGGGCCAGTTGATATAGGCTTGTCCTATTTTTATGGAAATGGCAGAGAGCCCATTGTTGGTATCAATAATGATGGCAGCCTATTTGGAATTTATCCGGTGATCAAACAGACGGGTATTGATATTCAGACCACAACAGGCCCGGTTTTGTGGAAATTTGAATCTATTATCAGACGAAGTGATATTCAAGATATGAAGGCGCTGGATGTAGGTCTTGAATATACTTTTGGAAACATTGGCGGAAGTGGTATAGATCTAGGGCTCTTGGGAGAATACTTATATGATGATCGTGGGGACAGGGCATTAAGTAGTTTGCAGAGTGATGCATTCGTAGGTGGTCGATTGGCATTCAATGATGTACAAAGCACTGAATTCTTGTTCGGAACTATCCTTGACGTAAATAGAAGTACGCGTTTAATAAGCCTGGAAGGTAATCGCCGATTTGGGGAATCTCTGAAAGCCAGCGTAGAGATGAGACTTTTTCAGAACGTGAGTGAAGAAGAGTTCATCTATCTATTTAGGGATGATGACTTTCTGAAGTTTGAATTGGGATGGTATTTTTAAAAAAAAAGGAAACAAAATCTAATCCAATAGATTAGATTTTGTTTCCTTTTTTTATTTCCCTGCCTTGCTCAGGTTGACCTGCGCTAATTCAAATCCTGGTGCAACTTTAAGTGCTTCCAGAAAAAGCTCTTTGGCTTTTTGTATATCTCCATTTGCTTGAGCCAATAAACCATTCAAATTGAAAATAGCAGCTCGCATAGTTACTTCTTGTTGCGTCTGATCCAGTTTTGAAAACACCATTTTTAATTCATCAATATCTGCTCGTTTGAGCAGCAGTTCAACAGAGGTTTTGGTTTCTGTATATCTTTTTAATTCAAACTGCATCTGGGCTATTTGATATAGCGTACGCGAGTCATTATTCTTTAAGAATAGACTTTCATAATTGCTTAAAGCCTGATCCTTAGCGCCAAGCTGAGTGAAGGCAATGGCTCCTAACTCAAGCGCCATTTGGTTGTCTGGATTGATTTTAAGGTTTTCTCTAGTTACTAAGGCCACTGACGGCATTTGATTCAGATCGTAATACATATAAGCCAGTGAATCTAAAACCGCAGATTGATTATTGCTATAAAACAATAAGTTATACAGAGCCATGCGTGCGACAGGGGGATCATTGAATTGTGTAGCTAATTGATAAATTGCAATGTTTTTTTGAACATCTACATCAATGAAATTGAGTGAATCTGCTGACTGAGCAGTGGTGACGTTGCTTTGAAGAATTCCTCCCCATACAACCAATACAAATAATATCTTCTTCATAATCATATTTTGAAAGTGCGCAAGCTACAGGCTAATGCTTAATTATCCAATCCCTTGGCTTTGGCAATTTCGTGCATGAGGGTTTCTGCTTGTTCTCTGTTGTTGTCTATTTTTCCTTCTAGAATGGCTTCACGAATCTCATTTTTGATGTCCCCAACAATTTTTGAGGGCTCCAGATGGTAGCGTTCCATGATTTCTTCGCCCGAAATAGGCGGCTGGAAGTTGCGCAGCTTATCTCGTTCTTCAAGCTCTATAAGCTTCTTTTTTACCTTTTTGAAATTAGTCAGGTACCGTTTTACTTTTGTAGGGTTTTTGGTCGTGATATCAGCATTGCACAAGGTCATCAGATCATCTACGTCATCTCCTGCTTCGAAAAGCAATCTTCTGATGGCAGAGTCTGTGATTTCGTCTCTTACCAGCGCTATAGGTCTCAAGTGAAGTTTAACTAACTTCTGAACGTATTTCATTTTGTCGTTCATAGGAAGTTTCATTCTCTTGAAAATACCAGGAACCATTCTTGCTCCTTTGTCCTCGTGACCATGGAATGTCCAACCTGCTTTTTTGTGAAACCGCTTAGTAGGTGGTTTGGCAATATCGTGCAAGATCGCTGCCCATCGCAAGTATAAATAGTTGGTATTTTTAGAAATATTATCAAGCACTTGAAGCGTATGGTAGAAATTGTCCTTGTGAGATTTTCCTTCCTTAGTCTCTACGCCATACAGTGCGATCATTTCAGGAAAAATATGGTGTAGCAATCCACTTTGAAATAACAATTTGAATCCGTAGCTCGGAGTAGGTGACAAGATGATTTTGTTCAGTTCATCTATGATTCTTTCTTTAGATACAATTTTTATCCTGTCCGCTTGTTTGATGATCGAATCGAAAGTGTCGGCTTCTATATCAAAACTGAGCTGGCTGGCAAAGCGAATAGCCCGCATCATTCTTAGGGGATCATCTGAAAAAGTGATTGATGGATCTAGTGGCGTCCGGATAATTTTCTTTTTTAGATCATTCACACCATCAAATGGGTCTACCAATTCTCCATATTCTTTATCATTGAGTTTGATGGCCAGGGCATTGATCGTGAAATCACGCCGGTTTTGATCATCTTCAAGGGAACCGTCCTCTACAATTGGTTTTCTGGAATCCCTTTGGTAAGACTCTTTTCTAGCGCCTACAAACTCAAGCTCATGGGCTCCATGTTTTACCATGGCGGTCCCAAAATTTTTGAAAACTGAAAGATTATTACTTTTTAATTCTTGTGCTACTCGTTTTGCCAATTGAATTCCGCTACCAACACAAACAAAATCTATATCTTTGGAGGGTCTATTGAGAATGATGTCTCGTACGAACCCACCTATTACATAGGCATCAAGGTTGATTTTAGTGGCGCACTTGGCTACTGTGGAGAAGAGTTCTTCTGGTAAGAGGTGTGATTTTAAATTCAATGGTAAAGCTTTGCTTCAAAATTAATTTTAATTTCTTAATAATGAGATAATACGATTTGTCATTGTTGAATTAATTTCGAGTCCACAAGGCAATACCTAAATAGATATACATAATGAACAAATTTTTTCTCTCTATTCTACTGGCCCTATCTGCTTTTTTTGTTTCAGCTCAAAATATCAAAAAACCTAAGTTGGTGGTTGGGGTCATCGTAGATCAAATGCGATATGAGTATCTCTATCGTTTTGAGAATCATTATGGTGATCATGGGTTCAAGCGGTTGCTGTCTGATGGCTTTTCGTTCAAAAACGCACATTACAATTACATTCCTACTTATACTGGGCCAGGACATGCTTCAGTCTACACAGGTACCACGCCACGAGTGCATGGCATCATTGCCAATGATTGGTATGATAAATTTGAAAAAAGATCTAGATACTGCGTAGAGGATTCAGACGTCAAAGGAGTGGATGGAGATGGAAAGGTAGGGCAGCGCTCACCTAAGAATATGAAATCCACGACTGTTACAGACGAATTACGACTGTTTTATCAGAACCGTTCGAAAGTCGTAGGTATAGCTTTAAAGGATAGAGGAGCTATTTTGCCTGCAGGACATCAGCCTAATGGTGCTTATTGGTTTGACGCACAGTCGGGTAATTTCATTACCAGCACGTTTTATAGGAATTCGTTGCCTAAGTGGTTGGTGAAATTCAACAAACGCAAATTAGCTGAAGCTTATATGAGCAAAGGTTGGGATACATACAAACCCATAGAAACGTACGTAGAAAGTGCACGTGATGACAGATCCTATGAAGGCAAAGAGTTAGGAGGTATTCCTCCAGTATTCCCTTATGATTTCAAACAACTGGATGCATCTATCAAGTTGTTTGAGCTACTGAAGGTCACCCCTCATGGGAATACCATTACAACCGAAATGTCTTTGGCGGCTCTGGACGGAGAAGACTTGGGGAAAGATGAAGTAACTGATTTTTTGGCAATCAGCTATTCCAGTCCTGACTACGTTGGGCATGCATTTGGGCCATATTCTAAAGAAATCCAGGACGTATATATTAGATTGGATCTAGAGTTGGAAAGGCTCATGAAAGCATTAGATGAGAAGGTGGGGAAAGGAAATTGGACGATTTTCTTAACTGCTGATCACGCAGTGGCTGATATTCCTGCTTACTTAAAAGAGCTGGGGCACGGTACAGATTATATGAAGTCAGGTGAGCAGAAAAAAGCAATTTCACAAAAGCTTGAGGAGCGGTTTGGCACATCAGACCTTATAGAGAATATCAGCAATCATCAAATTTTCCTCAATAAGAAATTGATTGCTGAAAGAGAACTAGACTTGAATGAGGTAAAGACATTTCTGATTGCAGAAATGAATCAACATGCAGGTATGAGTGCTGTGTTTGATGCTGCCACCATTTCGAATTATGCTGGACATGACTTGGACGTCAAGTTGATCGCTGCAGGCCACAATGCCCGTATGTCTGGAGATATAGTTTACACTTATCAAGCAGGTTGGTTGGGACAGTGGCACTTGGAAAATGGAGGTACTACTCATGGTTCTGGCTATTCTTATGACACTCATGTGCCAATGCTATTTTATGGTTGGGGGATAAAGCAAGGAAGTACTGTCAACTATCACCCAATTACGGATATTGCTCCAACGATTTCGACCTTGCTCAATATCAAATTACCTTCTGGCTGCACAGGTCAACCTGCTGCAGAATTATTGGACTAGGGCTAATTTGGAAAAACTGTATCCGATCAATCAATTGCCATATTTGTCTATGGCTTTCTGTACTATTTCTTTGAACCAGAAAGTGTATTTGTCAGGATGTAAGTGAATGTCTTCGAGTATTTTTTTGGGTGAAATGTATTTGTAGTCTTTAGCCTCAGCAGGATTTAGTTTGGGTAGAACATCCGAAGTGCCGACAAATACATGGTCGAGTTCATGTTCAATCAATCCATTTTCAAAGTCCGTTTTATACTGAAACGTAAAAAGAAAAGAGAGGGTAGTAACCATGCCTAGTTCCTCTTTCAGTCTGCGGTTGGCCGCATCCAAAGTAGCCTCATCTGGTCTAGGGTGGCTGCAGCAGGCATTGGTCCATAGGCCACCAGAATGATATTTATCCAGTGCACGTTGCTGAATCAGCATTTCTCCCTTTGAGTTAAATATAAAAATTGAAAAGGCGCGATGAAGCTCTCCAGACTGATGTACTTTAAGCTTATCAGCTGTCCCAATTGCGTTGTCATGTTCATCAACCAGCACCACATGCTCCATTTTCTATTGATTTAATGTGATATATACTGCAAGTTAATTGATAGGGCTGAGTCAGCATCAAATCATGCTCATTTTCATTTCACTAATTGTTTTTTGTTGCTTGCTTCTTCATTCTGTCCTATATTAGTCACTTTTTCAACCCAGCATTTTGGTATTTAGATAGCATGAAACTGATCAGATTCATTTTTGCCTTAGGGCTCACACTTACTTTCTTTTTTTACCTCAATTTTAGCCAAGGAAAAATCCCTGCATTAGGGAGTTTCTTAAGTCCATTTACAGGTTTCTGGCAGAATGGAGAAGTAGACGGACTAAGCCTTCCTTCTACCTTGGAGTCAGATCAATTGGGCGCTCCAGTGATTATTAAATTCGATGATCACTTCGTTCCCCATATTTTTGCCGAGAACGATTATGACCTATATTTTGCTCAGGGTTTTGTCACGGCCTACCACAGATTATGGCAAATGGAATTTCAAGTCTTGGCTGCAGCTGGTCGTACAGCCGAAGTCATTGGAGAAAGTCAATTGAAATTCGACAGGATTCAACGAAGAAAGGGGCTTGTTTATGGTGCCAAACGATCATTAGAAGTAGCCCAAAAAGACCCTGAAGTAAAACAAATGATTCAGGCATATACTGATGGCATCAATTTTTGGATAGATCAACTAGACTATGCAGACTATCCAATTGAGTACAAGCTGCTGAATTATGCTCCCGAGCCCTGGACTAATTTAAAAGCTATGTTGTTATTGAAAAATATGGCAGATATGCTTTCAAGGGGAGAGAACGATTTAGAAAACACGAATGCATTGCAGGTATTTGGTTTAGAAAATTTCAATAAGTTGTTTCCAGAAACTTATGACAATATTGATCCAGTTATTCCTTCTGGAACTGACTGGGACTTTCAGGCAAAAACCGTTGAACAACCCGAGGTCGAATTTCCGCAAATATTCACCAATGATATAATTGAAAAACCTGATCCCAGGAATGGTTCAAACAATTTTGTAGTGTCTGCCGAACGAACTGCCAATGGCAAGGTACTACTGGCTAATGAACCTGATTTGAGCTTAAATCTGCCTTCTATATGGTATGTGGTTCAACTCAATGCACCTGGGATTAATACTATGGGAGCTTCTCTTCCAGGCGCGCCAAATGTAATCATAGGATTCAATGATTCAATTGCCTGGGGATTAACCAACGCCAAGCGTGATGTTGTGGATTGGTATAATATTAAATTTCGCAATGAAAAAAGGGAGGAATACCAGTATGATGATAAATGGTTGAAAACAGAAAAAGTAGTAGAACATTTCCAAGTCAAAAATGGTGAAGATTTTGCTGACACAATTGTGTATACGCACTATGGACCTGTGACTTATGACAAGAGCTTTCTTGGGGATAGCAACCAAGTGAATCTTGCAATGAAATGGACTGCTCATGAGGCCTCAAAAGAATTAAGAACGCTGTATGAGGTAAACAGAGCAAAGAACTATGATGAATTTATTCAGGCATTTCAATTTTATACTGGGCCACCACAGAATTTTGCTTTCGCCAGTGCCAGTGGAGATATCGCACTTACCATTCAAGGAAAATTCCCAGCAAAGTGGAGGGGGCAAGGTAAGTTTCTATTGGATGGCAGGGATTCTCGAAATGAATGGGAGTCTATCATTCCTTACGAACAAAATGCTACCGTAAAAAACCCTGAAAGAGGATTCGTCAGTTCAGCAAATCAGCATCCTGTAGATTCAACCTATCCCTACTATGTATATGACTATAATTATGAATTTTACCGAAACAGAAGAATCAATGATCGACTAAAGCTTCTGAATCAAGTGACAGTAAAGGATATGATTCGTTTGCAAAACGATAACTATAACTATAGAGCCTCTGAAAGCTTGCCGCTTATGTTAGCAAGTTTGGATACGACTGGTTTCACTAACGAAAAAAGAAAAGCTTTTCATTTACTTAAGCAATGGGATTATTTTGCTGAAGCTGAATGGATCGCACCTACCATATATCAAGTTTGGTGGGATGAGCTATATGGATTGATTTGGGATGAATTTGATAATCAACAGCTGGCTATGACGAAACCACATGTATTCAACACTATTTATTTAATGTCTAACGACTCATTAAGTAAGTACTTTGACCTCCAGGCAACATCAAAGAAAGAGACACTTGAAGATCTCATCAATTTGTCGTTTGATTCATCTCTGGAGAAACTTGAAAATTGGAAAGACGCGAATGACTCTGAGTATATTTGGTACAAGTACAAAAACACACGAGTTAAGCATCTGCTAGGCTTGGATCCATTTTCATTTGAGCAGGTAAAAATAGGAGGGTACAAGAATATTGTAAATGCTGCAAGCGGCCGTCATGGCCCGAGTTGGCGTATGGTGGTTGAATTGGATGAGGCTGGGCCTAAAGCTTGGGGTGTCTATCCAGGTAGTCAAACAGGCAATCCAGGTAATCCTAACTACGGACATATGATTGAAGACTGGGCAAGTGGAAATTATGCTCCATTGCTGTTCTTGGGATCATCTAGAGAGAATAATGAAAGAGTAATTTTCACACAAACCCTTCAACAAGATAACTAATGCTTTTTATTTTCAGACTTATACTCATAGCAGTATTGACCTACCTTATAGCCATGATGGCTCCTTGGTGGTCAGCAATTTTGTGTGCTGCAATTGTTGCGTTTTTCCTTCCTGGAAATAACTTCAATGCTTTTCTCAGTGGTTTTATGGGAGTAGGGTTGATTTGGATGGTTATGGCATGGAAGCTCGATGTTGAAACGAACTCAATAATGTCTCAGAAAATGGTAGAACTCTTCCCAGTTGATGAGGTGAACATGCTGATAATCGCTTCTGCTATTATAGGAGGCTTGGCTGGAGCACTAGGCGCATTTAGCGGGAATAGCTTCCGCCAAATGTTCGTAAGAAAAAAAGAGAAAAGTTTCTACAACTGAGCCTAAAGGTCTGATAGATGATGTACGTGTTCGTCTATGAGGTCAATTCTTTGTGTAATTACCTCAATATATTTTCCTGCTTCCTTTTCAAGTGACTCAGTTTCTTTGATGTATTTACTACCTCCTTTTTTGCCGTAATTTTTTTCAACGTCATTGAACTTGTTGCACTCTTTGTGTAGAAAATCAAGGAAGCTTTTAGTCGTATATTTTTCTTCCACATGCTCGATATCATCCAATGTTGCTTTGGCTTCCTGATCACTACTCTCGTCGTACTTTGCCTTTACAGTTTGGTATAGTACCGTGTCGTAGTGATGAATTTTATTGAGTAACCTTACCATTTCAACCCTATAAGTTCTATTTTGGCAATACTCAGAAAGCCCTTCGTATTTCCCCAAATTAACGGCTTCTCCATCCCATTTAGATGTCAGTTCGTCTATTATTTCCGTGATGTTTTCTGATTCACTCTGAGCCATAATGACTGATGATATACTTAGCATGGTCAGGGTGAAAATTAGGAGACGTTTCATAGTTTGTAGTTAGTTCTGAAAATTAAACATAGTTCGAATATGCAAGAAATCAAAAATGTTTAATCGTTGACTTGAACATCCCAATAATATCATATAGGCCATTTGGGGTTTTATTTTCTGAGCGACAGTGTGGCAGATATTGGAATAATACAAGTTAATATATCTAAGTAAATATTTGCATAGTTCCTATCTTTCACGAATCCAATTTATTCGTAGAAGTTTTTGTTATGTTGGTCGAATATTGGTCATATATTGTCTATAATCTTTTTGAAATGTCATTAAAAAGATCATACTTGTATAGTCAATGGAAACCTAACTAATATTAGAAAATTGATATTCAGTTAGATTTTATTTGATCTATGAGGTTGGCTCACTATGAAAGGGTTTAGAAGCAAAATGAAGTTATGAGAATTTCAGCAGTCATTATTACGTTGCTGGTCATGTCTTTGAATATGACTGCAATAGCGCAGCAAGCCAGCTACAACGAGGCTGTGTCACTTCTTGAAAAGACAAAATACAACCAAAAAAGAGGAAATTTAGAAGGAGCAATTGGACATGCACTTTTAGGGCTAGATCAGGCCGAAACACTTGGGAATCAAGAATTGATCATTCAATTCAAAGAAGTTATTGGGGGAATATACCTTGCCAAGAAAGATTACAAAAATGCCGTCTCTTCTTACTTCGCTATAGTATTGGCTGCTGAGCGTCAAGATGATCAAGAAGGATTAGGTATGGGGAATTTGGCATTGGCCAATACTTTTTCAGATATGGGAGCCTACGACAAGGCCAGTGATTACTATCAAAGAACCATTGATAATTTTGAAACTTTAGGAAAAAAGAGAGAAAAAGCCAATGCTATTCAAGCCTTGGGCTATAATTATAGTAACTCTAATCAATTTAGCAAGTCAATTTTAACCTTTGAGTCTCTTTTGAAATTAGCCATTTCTGAAAGTTTATACTCGTATATCAGTTCGGCTCAAAAACAATTATTTCTTGATAATATCAAAACCAACAATGCAACAGAAGCAGCCAAGTATGGTCTATCTTATTATGAAAGAATAAAAGATAAAGGCAATAGCGCGACTCTTTCTGATGCTACAAGAAACTTGGCGCTTCAATTCATTAAAATTGGAGATAACAAGAACGCTTTGAAATTTGCCAATATCTCTGTCAACATAGATGGACAAAATACGATGTCGCTTGAAACTCTGGCCAAAGCGTATGCAGCGAATGAAAACTATAATAAAGCCATTGAAAATTTTGAAAAGGCGCTTGAGTCTAATGACAGAAAAAGAAATTCCGAAGGTATGGCTCGCAACTACAATCAGATGGCCGAATTGGCAATTGATCGGGGAGACTTAAGAGTGGCTAGCAATAATTTGGGAAAAGCGGAAGAAATTGGAATAGAACGAAACACAAGAATCACCTTGCTTGATACCTACAGAATGCTTGCCTTGGTCAATCAGGAGAAAGGAAATGAGGATCAGGAGGCAAAGTATAGATCCATGCACGAAGCTGTGAAACTGCAGATTGGAGATCCTGATAAAATTGTGTCTAAGCTTTCTCGAGCCAAAGAGAATTTAGCCGAAAGTTATGAGCAAGAGGCCAGAGCAACAATATCTACTGTAGAGAACAAGAAATTAGCTCAGGAAAGGGAGAAACTAAGAGCGCAACAAAAACTTAAAGACATTGAAATCATTGAACAGCAGGCAAGATTACAGGCTCAAGAGTTGCAGAAAAAGAAACTAGAGGCCGAGCGAGCTAAGCAAGAACTTCTAATTACTGAAAAGACTAATGAAGCAAGTACGAGAGAAGCCGAGCTTGAGAGGCTTCAATTGGATGCCGAATTGCAAAAACTGAGTGAAGAAGAACGAGATAAACGATTGGAGTTGATCGAAAAGGAGCGTGAAATCCTTAGGCAGCAAACTGAGCTTCAAGCTCAGAAAATTGAAAGTGACCGTCAGGCGCGCATGCTTTATTTTATGGCAATTGGAGCAACTGTAATCATTCTAGCCATTTTAATGGTGGCCTTTTATCGAACCTATAATAATAGCAAAACGATCAGAGAGCAAAATCAAAATCTAGCAGAACAGCAAAAAACAATTCTTAATAGAAACATACAACTAAAGAAAAGTTCGGAGGCCATGCTTGCCATGAACAACAAGTTGAAAAAGGCGCATGTCAACTTGAAAGTACTTCTTAAAAAGGAGCAAGCCACGAAAGAGCAATTGGAAAAAACCAATCTAGACTTAAAAAACACTCAAGTACATTTGGTTCAAGCTGAAAAAATGTCTTCCCTTGGCCTGTTGACAGCAGGTATTGCTCATGAAATAAATAATCCCATCAACTTCGTTTCAAGTGGGGTACAATCACTCACCAAAAATTTTGGTGAAATAGAAAGCTTTCTGGAAAATTATCAAAAAGTCTTGGCGTTAGACAATCTGGAGGAGATCAAAAAGTACGCAACAGTATTGCAAGAAGATGAAGATTTTTTGAACGAGCTTCAGGATTCTAGCAAGGAGTTACTTGAGGATGTGAGATATGGTATTTTGAGAATTACAGAAATTGTGAATGGTTTAAGAAGCTTCTCAAGACACGATGAGGCAGAGGTGAAAGAAACAGATCTCAACGAAAGTTTTGATTCAGCACTTTTGATTCTTAAAAACAAGTACAAAAACAAAACTGAAATCATCAAAGAAATGGATGAGACCTTACCACAAATTCAGTGCTTTCCAGGTCAATTGAATCAGGTCTTTGTTAATTTGATAAATAATGCGATTGATGCCATTGATGAAAATGGTGAGATAAAAATCAGAACAATCAATTTAGACGACTCGTCAATTGAAATAAGAATATCTGACAATGGAACAGGTATGCCAGAAGATGTTAAAGCCAAAATTTTTGACCCTTTCTTTACCACTAAGGAAATTGGAAAAGGCACGGGCTTAGGATTATCAATTTCTCATGGTATTATTGAGAAACATAGAGGAACTATCAGGGTAGAGAGTAAAATGGGTGTGGGAACCACTTTTATCATTAATCTACCCAAAAAGCTAGAATTAGACGATAAAATTTTAGAAGAACAAAACTTGAAATTAGGTTAGTATGGAATTAGTATTACAACGTCCGCAACGTAAAGAAAGCGTTAAAAAGTACAGTATACTGTATGTGGACGATGAGCCGGTAAATCTTAGAATTTTTCAGCATGCATTCAAACGAGACTACAACGTTTTTACAGCACTCAATGGCTTTGATGCCTTAGAAATTCTGAATGATAAAAAAGTTGATTTGATCATTACAGATCAGCAAATGCCTCGTATGTCTGGGGTAGATCTATTGGCTAAAATAGTTCCTAAACATCCAAGTATTGTTAGAATGATAATGACTGGTTTCAGTGATATTGGAGCTATCATCAGAGCTGTAAACGAGTTTGGCTTGGATAAGTATTTAGTTAAACCTTGGGACAGGGATCAACTAAAAGTAGAATTCGACAAAGCACTTGAAAAGAAACATTTAGAAAATAAATCTAAGGCTGGCAAAGAAGGATTGGATGCAGCAGATTTGGCCTTTTCTTTTTTGCCCAATGAAAGCGACCTCAAAAAAATATTCACAGATGGTTTTGTGATCTATGATAAGAATAAAGCCAATAAGCATGGCTATTGGTTTGGAAACTCTGGAGATAAGTCAATTGCTGCTTTTTACAATGGAGCTAATTGTCAAATGAACGCTATTGCACTCAATTCATATATTAATATGAGTTTGACAGAAATTGTCTATAAAGAAGGTTTGACAAAAAGTACAGATATTATCAAACAACTGGCTGAGAATATCAAGGCTCGCTTTGGAGCACATGGAGATATTGGTTCATTCGATATTGCAGTAGTAGTAGTAGATAAAAAATCTAATAGAGTATCTTATGCTGGCGCAAATCAAGATATATACTGTGCTCAGGGAGAGGGTGAACTCAAGTCTGTGAAAGGAGCAAGTGAAGCCATTGATTTGAATGATTTCGAAGGGAATATTGAGCAAAAGACCTTTGAGAAGGTGTCAACACTCTATATGGTTTCCAAAGATATGATCAATCAAATCATTCCATCTGATGATGCAAAAGTTGAAGGAAAAAATTTCCTTCAAGTGCTCAAGAGTCATTCAACAAAACCATTGGAGGAACAGTCAACTCAAATCGGAGAGAAGCTAAGCGGAGACAATACCAAGTGTATGCTGGCCTTGAAGCTCTCATAGTTTAGTAGTCTAGATTTACTCATCGACCTATTATTAGTAGATATTCGTCTAAAGCTTTGGTCTTGAAGATGATTATTTGTGTAATTTCACGAAGTCAATTTCCAAAACTTAGGAATTCGATTTTCTGTTGTTGAATCGTGAATGAATGCAAATAATATGACCGATGACCTATCAGTACATTAAAACTCTAATCATCTTATTAGTGGGTTGTGCCAGCGCTCAAGCACAGCACGCCTATGAAGAAGTGGGTGAGTCCATGGAGGCCTACATCAAGGAAAACCATCTTGAACAGGTTGAAAATATTGTTCACAAATTGGCTTATTCAAAAGAATTTCTAAATCAGTTTTTAGAAAAAGAAAGACACCTTCATGCAGAAGTAGAGGGATTGAAAAAAGGTGATATCAGCATAGGTGGTGATGTGGATATCTATGTTAAACATTTTACAGAGCATCAAAATTTTACTATGATTTTGGTGCCCATAAGTATCTACAGCTTAGCAGTTTATGATACCATTTTGTTCTCAGTCTTGGAAGTAAGTGATATTTGGCTCGAGAGAGAATTCCCTTATGATAATTTCAAAAATGATTCTATCAAGTCAAGTTTACTTTCAATTAAAAACCATGCGCTTTTAGCCGAACATATTTATGATCAGGCACTAAGTGAATCCAATACAACCATGGGTGAGGTGCAGCTGGAATTGGATGAAACATTTATTTCTACCAATACGATCCATGAAAATGTAGGAAAAATGACCCATAGAGAAAAGAATGAATTTAAGAGTCATTGGGGGCTGCTGAAAAAAGCATTCACACATAATGTAGACCTCAATGTGGAAATGAATGTCTATGTCTTTGGATTTGATGATCTGGAAGTGAAGTGCAAAAACGTGCGTGGGATTTCGAGTTTTAGGGTCACTCCTGGTAATATTTTCAGAAGGCATCATTTTGTCGAAGAATAAACCACTAGCTAGGAACTTTTCAATTGGTATTTTGTTTCAATCGATATGAAAGTTAGTTTATATCTTATTGCGATTTTATATCTCGCTCAGGGATGTGTTGGGACAGATACCATTGATGATCTGGTTCCAGAGAAAATAGAAATTACTAATCCATTAATAAGCCTCAAGGTAGGGGAGTCTTATAATCTGATGTACAGGTACCTAAACAATGTGGCAGAACCAGAAACAAAAGAAGTGAGGTGGGAAACCAACAATGCATCAGTATTGACCATAAATGAGCATGGGGAGCTTACAGCTCTGGATTATGGACAAGCCGAAATTTCAGTGATCCTAGAAGAAAACAATCAAGTAATGGAAGGAATTACTGTTGTAGCCTCAGACCAAACCGTTCTACTGGTTTCAGGAGGTAAATTTGGTACGATTGCTTCTACGAGTAGTTACGAGCTAAAAGGTGATTTTGAAATGAGCAATATAGACGGAGGCGTTGAAATTTCAATTGCCGACAATTATGTTGCCTCTGAAGCATTGCCTGGTTTGTATGTCTATCTATCAAATAACCCGACGACAGTCAGTGGAGCTCTTGAAATTGGAGAAGTAAAGGTTTTTTTAGGAACGCATTCCTACAATGTAACAGCAGATGATCTTACCGTAGACACTTACGCTTATCTCTTGTATTTTTGTAAGCCATTCAATGTAAAAGTTGGTCATGGCGAAATCCTAGACTAATCTTTTTATGAAGTTTTTGAATGTGTTATTGACATGCGCTTTGGTAGGTATATTTGCAAATTCTGTATTGGCAGGAGGCGGTTGGGTTCATGCCAAAGGAAAGGGCTACTTTAAGCTCAGCCAATGGTGGGTGATTGCTGATAAGCATTATACGGATACAGGTGAGACAGATCCCAATGTAACTATGGGAACGTTCAATACCAGTTTCTATGGAGAATATGGAATCACGGATCGCCTAAACGGTCAAATCTACTTCCCTTTCTTTAGCCGATCTTTTCACAATGAAGTAGTTTCTGGAACCACAGGATCCGTGAATATACCTGGGCGAGCAGTCAACTCCATTGGTGATACCAACATAGGACTGAAATATGGATTGATCGTAGGCAAACCTGTGGTGCTAAGTGCTCACCTTTGGCTTGGGCTTCCCTTAGGCAAAAGTGACTTTGACGCCAATGATACGAATACCGTGCCACTGCTTACTGGAGATGGTGAATTCAATCAGATTATAGGGTTAACAGCCAGTACATCCAAGTCTTTTGGCAATGTCAATGCTTTTACGAGTTTAGGCGCTGAATTCAATAACAGAACCAATGGGTTTTCTGATGAGACTCGGGTCAATTTCGAAGTAGGTGCTGTCATAAAGGAAAAGTTGATATTGGTGTACAAATTACGTTGGCTCAATTCCTTGCAAAATGGAGATTCAAATGTCGAGAATGGCGCCAGTATATTTTCAAACAATGCCGAGTATGTAGGCTATACTTATGAGGTAGCTTATAATATCACGAATAAAATTGGAGCTACAATTAATTATGGAGCAGTATATTCAGCCAAATTGATTTTTGCTAACCCTTCTTATGAAGTAGGTGTATATTTTAATTTATAATCATGGAAAAGTCAGACAAGGAATGGAAAAAAAGTCTTTCAGAAGAACAATACTACATTCTCAGGCAGAAAGGAACTGAAAGACCATTTACTGGCCAGTACAATGACCACAAAGAAGAAGGCAGGTATCTTTGTGCAGGTTGCCAGCAGGAGCTTTTCGAATCAGATGCTAAGTTTGATTCAGGCTGTGGGTGGCCAAGTTTTGACCAATCAATTGATAAAACTGCAGTAAAGGAATCTTTCGACAAATCTCATGGGATGATGCGTACAGAAATTACCTGCTCAAGCTGTGGTGGACACTTGGGACATGTATTCAATGATGGCCCCACAGAAACAGGTCAACGATATTGTATCAATTCTGTAGCCCTGAATTTCACCAAAAAATAGGCACCTACTAAGAATTCCATCTTTCATTAATTATTTTCGCCACTCACAAGCGAGCTACTATGAAAGACGTCATTGTAATAGGAGGAGGGATTGTTGGATTGGCAACTGCTTGGCAAATCAAACAGCAATCTCCAGATCTTACCCTTACTATACTAGAAAAAGAAGACGGTCCAGCACGGCACCAGACTGGAAACAACAGTGGTGTCATTCACTCCGGACTATATTATAAACCTGGCAGTCTCAAGGCCACCAATTGTATCAAAGGGTATGATTTGATGCTGGATTTTTGCAGAAAAGAAGAGGTTGATTTTGATCTCTGTGGAAAAGTGGTGGTGGCCACAGATGATCATGAAATCCCGTATTTGGAAACTTTGTTTGCAAGAGGAGAGCAAAATGGATTGACCAATATGAAATGGTTGACGCCTGAAGAAATAAAAGAGCACGAACCTTATGTGTCTGGAGTCAAAGGTATTTATGTGCCACAAACTGGAATTATAGATTACAAGGAGGTATGCAAGAAGCTAGAAAGCAAACTGCTCGAAGCAGGTGTAGCGATCTTCTACAATGAAAAAGTGACCAGAGTCAATCATCAGGGTTCGGCTAGTGAGGTAATAACTACCAACAACGAATACAAGGGCAAATTGATTGTAAACTGTGCAGGTCTATACTCGGACAAAGTATCAAAAATGACCCCACTAAAGCCAGATCTTAAAATTGTTCCGTTTCGAGGAGAATATTATCAACTCAAAGAATCAAGCAAGCATCTGGTCAAGAACTTAATATACCCAGTACCTGATCCTAATTTTCCATTCTTAGGTGTTCACTTTACCAGAATGATCAATGGTGGAGTAGAGGCAGGTCCAAATGCGGTATTGGCCTTTGCTCGTGAGGGCTATACCAAATCAGATATAAATATTCCCGAGCTATTCGAAACACTGACCTGGCCAGGCTTTCAGAAAGTAGCCATGAAATATTGGAAAACAGGATTTGGTGAGATGTACAGATCTTTTTCAAAAGCGGCATTTACAAAGGCATTACAAAAACTGATTCCAGATATTAGAGCATCTGATTTGGAAACTGGAGGGGCAGGAGTTCGTGCACAAGCGTGTGATCGATCAGGTGGATTACTTGATGACTTTCATATCCTGGAGAATGATCATTTTGTGAATGTGTGCAATGCGCCATCACCAGCTGCTACGTCGTCATTGGCGATAGGCGAAGAGATTGCCAGTAGAGTAATAAAAAGATTCTGAAATTGTTAATAACTGCAGCGTTTGATTACCAAAACGTTAAATAATTAGCAGTTGCATAATTTTTTTAATTAAAAATTATGAATTCATAAACTAATCTAAGAAACTTGCGTTGAAGAATTCAAAATTCAGACATTGAAAACAAAAAGTACCATAAACACAATTCAAAACGCGATGATGGCATGTTGTTGCTGTTGTGCACCTAATTGGTGTTTATGGGAAAGTTATAATTTATAGAAATATCATACGATAAAAATATAAAAAGGGCCTTTCTCAAATCGAGTAAGGCCTTTTTCGTTATAAAACTCAGTATCTACAATGGTAATCAGTCAAGAATCAGAAATTATTGAAAGTGTATTAGCTCTCGGAAATCACATCGGCCATACGCCTCTGTATGAGCTACAGCACATTTCGCCAAAGAAGTCGGTACGCATATTTGCCAAGCTGGAATGGATGCAGTTTGGAGGAAGCGTAAAGGCAAGGCCAGCTTATAACATTATCAAGCAGGCGGTATTAAATGGCGAGTTAGGCAACGGAAAAATACTCTTAGATGCGTCTAGTGGCAACACGGCTATTGCTTATGCCACCATTGGTGCAAGACTAGGTATCCCTGTTACTATTTGTTTGCCAGAGAATGCTTCATGGGAACGTAAAATGCTTTTGAAAGGACTTGGCGTATCAATTGTGTATACCTCCAAATTTGGATCAACAGACGAAGCGCAAGAGAAGGCTTTGGAGCTTTATCAAAATGAACCAGACAAATATTTTCTGGCAGATCAATATGGCAACGAAAATAATTGGAAGGCACACTACGATACTACGAGTGAAGAAATCATATCTAAGGTGAATGGAAGTTTGACCCACTTTGTTACAGGCCTGGGAACGACAGGATCTTTTACTGGAATAAGTAAAAGATTGAAAGAAGTGAATGAGGGAATTACCACCATTGCCCTTCAGCCAGATGGTGCTTTGCACGGATTAGAAGGATGGAAAGACATGGAAACGGCTAAGGTACCAGGCATTTATGATCCGTCATTGGCTGATCGATTTATGAATGTAGATACGTTTGATGCCTACGAAACACTGAAGCTAGCGGCAAAGAAAGAAGGTTTGATGATCAGTCCATCTGCTGCGGCTAACCTGAAGGGGGCTTTGCAACTGGCTGAAGAAATAGATGAGGGAGTTATTGTAACACTCTTTCCTGATAATGCAGAAAAGTATAGTGAAGTGATTAAGTCTTTGTTTTAAAATGAAGAAACAAATTCAAGTATCAGGAGACATTCTAGAAGAAATGCATCGTCATGCGTTGTCAGATTTTCCTAACGAATGCGTGGGATTTTTCTATGGGAAATCTGAAGGAGATATTAAAACAGTCACTGAGTATGGCCCGTTAGAAAACAGTAAAGAAGGAGATCAACGCAGACGTTTTGAAGTCAATCCATTGGATTATATGAAGGCGGAGAAATATGCGTTGTCCAATCAGTTGGAACTTTTAGGAATTTATCATTCTCATCCTTTGCATCCAGCTATCCCTTCAGAACACGACTTGAAGCAGGCAGTACCTTTTTTTTCGTACATTATTGCTTCAGTAAACGATACCAAAGTTGACAAGACCACGTCTTGGCAACTGAATGAAGAAAATCAATTTGAAGAAGAATTATTAAAGAGCAATTAATAGCATCATGGCAAATATTATTATACCTACACCACTAAGAAAATTCACTAACAATCAAGCTTCAGTAGAATCTAATGGGGCTACTGTTCAGCAATCAGTTGAGGACTTGGCTAAACAATTTCCAGATTTGAACAAACACATTTTTGATGCTGAGGGTAAGATTCGTCAGTTCATCAGAATCTATGTGGGAGACGAGGATATCAATGCCTTGGAAAATGAAAACACAAAGGTAGATGGTAGTTCAGTGATTAGCATCATACCTGCAATAGCAGGAGGCATCCAATAAAAAAAGGAACCATGTCAGAAGTAAATTTTTCAAAAGAAGAGCTCGAACGATATAGTCGTCATTTGATTATTCCAGAGTTCAATATAGAAGGTCAAAGAAGACTTAAAGAAGCCAAAGTACTCGTGGTTGGCACAGGTGGTTTGGGAAGCCCACTACTCCTATATCTAACAGCCGCTGGTGTGGGCAATATTGGCATCCTTGATTTTGACGTGGTAGATGATAGCAATTTGCAGCGTCAGGTGTTGTTTACAGTAGATGATGTAGGAAAACCAAAATCTGTGGCGGCAAAAGCTCGATTGGAAAAATTGAATCCACATGTGAATTTCACTGTTCACAACACGATGCTGACCTCTGAGAATGCATTGGATATAGTGAAGGACTACGACGTAGTAGCTGATGGTACAGACAATTTCCCGACAAGGTATCTGGTAAATGATGCCTGTGTAATTCTTGATAAAGTAAATGTATACGCGTCCATTTTTAGATTTGAAGGACAGGTTTCGGTATTTAACTATAAAAATCAAGAGGGAGAATATGGACCACATTATCGTGACCTATTTCCTACACCACCACCTCCAGGGTTAGTACCTAGTTGTGCTGAAGGAGGGGTAATTGGTGTGCTTCCTGGAATCATTGGATCCTTGCAGGCCAATGAAGTACTCAAGGTGGTAAGTGGAGTTGGAGACCCATTGGCTGGTAGATTGTTTTTGTTTGACGCTTTGTCTTTCGAGACTCGTGTGATGAAAATTCACAAAAACAAAAATACTCCTGCTGTAACTGAATTAATAGATTATGAAATATTCTGTGGATTAGGCGAAAAGGAAGAGGAGCAAGTAGTCAATGAGATTACAGTAGATGAATTGAGTCAATGGAAGGCCACTAAGAAAGATTTTCAACTCATTGATGTACGTGAAGCCTATGAATATGAAATCGCTAATCTAGAAGGAGAGCTGATTTCTTTAGGGGAAATAGCGGATCATGTAAATGACATTCGTTCTGATGTAGATGTGGTTGTGCATTGCCGAAGTGGCAAACGAAGTGCAGACGCGATCGTTCAATTGGAAAAGCTGGGTTTTAAAAACCTATACAATCTAAAAGGTGGAATTCTAGCCTGGGCAGATGAGTTAGACCCTGAAATGGCAAAATACTAAGATATTCCTGGTAAATATTAAACAAGTGAAACCCTGACATCTGTCAGGGTTTTTTCTTTTTAGAGCGATCCACACCTCTAATGGCTTGCGCTTCCAATGGGTCTTCGGGCCAAGCATGTTTAGGGTATCGTCGTTTCAATTCTTTGCGAACCTCAAAATAGGCATCCGACCAAAAGCTCTTCAAATCAGAGGTCACCTGAACAGGCTTAAATCCAGGTGATAACAAATGCATTAATAATGAAGTGGCTCCGTTATTTATTTTTGGGGTTTCAAGCAGACCAAACAACTCCTGTAGTCGAACTGCCAGTACAGGTGGCGCCCCATCATAGAAGTATTGGATTTTAATGTTTGATCCACTGGGTACTTCTATTTTTTCTGGAGCTAATTGATCCAATTGACTTTGTTGGTCAATAGGTAGGTGATAGTGAAGCACCTCTCTGAGGTTGATTTTTTTTAAGTCCTCTGGCTTTTTGATATTGTTTAGGTAAGGTTTCAGCCAATCTTCATTAGAACTTAATAAGTAAGCTTGACTTACATCTGGCCAGTTTTCTTTCGGATTCCAGCGCCCAAGGCTTAGTATTCTATTTTGCCATTGTATCACTTCTTCATCCCAATTGAGCAAATGCTGACCTTCGGATTTTACGGCATCACATATAGCCTGTTCCAAATGCTCCGTGTCAGGATCAGGCAGTGGTACTGATTGAAGCACAATACTGCCAATTCTTAATTCTTTGTTGGCGATTAGGCCACCATACTTGGTGTCCCACTTGATGACCTCTAGGCTTTTGACCATAGGAGCCAAATCTTTGGGGTTTAGGGGAGAGGCCATAAAAATTTTACCCATGTCATCTCTTGCATCCATGTGGGCAATGGCCAACCAAGATTCATGTGCCAGGTCATCTCTATGTCCAGCCATTGCGATTTTCCCATTAGATAATTTGAATTGGGCATTGTTGCCAGGTCGAGCAAAAGCTATGCGTTCAGGATAGGCTTGAGCAAGCAAGAGCCCGGTTTCATAAGGATCAACTGGTGAATTATCCACTTCTTCCAGTTGAAACATTTTCCGATAGGACTCAGCAATTTTTTCTATGCGACTGAACTTTCTACTCAGTCTATTTTCACTTCTTAATCTACGCAGTACTATTATGCGCTCGTTGATGTCAATCCCAGACTCTGGGCCTAGTGGGTCTCGTTCTTCTATCAGGGCAGCTACGTCTGAGGCTAAAGGTAAAAGTTCCTGATCTTCTGCCTCAATAAGCATGTGGGCTATTCTGGGATGACACGGAAGTGCGTGCATACGTTCCCCATGAGGTGTGATTCTACCATTATTTAAGGCATGCAATTCGTGAAGAGCAGCCAAGGCCCTCTGCATGGTGCTTGATGGAGGAGGAGTCAACCAGGTCAATTGGTTGGCGTCTAATATTCCCCATTTGGCCAGATCCAAAGCCAAGGTTGAAAGATCTACCTCTAAAATTTCAGGTGAAGCGTGAAGCTCAAGTCTATCTTGTGTTGCTTTTGACCACATGCGATAGCATGCCCCTGCACTTAACCGTCCTGCCCTTCCAGCACGTTGGTCAGCAGAATCTTTTGATATTTGAATGGTGTGTAATCTTGAGAGGCCTGATTTTGGGTCGAACTTAGAGGTTCTGCCATATCCTGTATCCACGACAATTTTGATGCCTTCAATGGTCAAACTGGTTTCTGCAATTGATGTAGCCAGCACTACTTTTCGTTTACCTTTTTTGTCTGGCATGATGGCAGCCATTTGTTTGCCGTGTGGCAATTGCCCGTAGAGGGGATGGATGGCAAAGCCTTTCAGTCTTGTTCTTAGGATTTCTTCACATTTTTTGATTTCCCCTTGTCCAGGAAAAAATGCAAGTACATCACCTTCATTTTCTTTGACTGCTTGAGTGATGATTCTAGCTGTCAATTCGGGAAGTAAGGTTATATCTGTATCACCTGTGTATTTGATATCTACTGGGTACTGTCGGCCTTCACTTTTCACCACAGGACATTGAAGCATACTGCTCAGTTGTGGCATATCCAGTGTCGCAGACATGATGAGTATTTTGAGGTCTGGCCGAAGCACTTGTTGAGCTTCTCTACACAATGCTAGTGCTACATCCGCATGAATACTGCGTTCGTGAAATTCATCAAATATTACCACGCCAACACCCTTCAGCGAGTTGTCACTGTGAATCATTCTTGTGAGTATACCCTCTGTTAGCACTTCTATCTGAGTGTGCTCAGAAACCTTGTTTTCAAATCTTATTCTATATCCTACGCTGTGCCCTACTTTTTCGTCAAGTAATTCAGCCATTCTGATAGCCACTGTTCTTGCGGCTAGTCGTCTGGGTTCGAGCATAAGTATTTTTTGGCCTTTGAGCCAATCTTGCTCCAGAAAAGTCAGAGGTAGAAGTGTACTCTTACCTGCACCAGGTGGTGCATTTACAATTTGAGTATTATGTTCTGAAAAATTGTAGCGAATCTCTTCTACAGATTCGATGATTGGTAAGTCTATGTTTTTATATACGAATGACAAACTTTGTAATTTTATGAATCACTGCGAAATTAGAAGAATCAGGATTGATTCTATAGCATTTTTAAAAACTAAAGCGGTAAGGAAGAGGAAATAAATACTGATGATAAGTGAAATAATATTTTTGTTTTTGCTAATTTCTGCTCCAAAACCAGAATCACACATTCAACCAGAATGACCAGCTTACAATCATTTCATACTTATTGTCACTTCCAAAATTCTAGCATTTCTAATCATGCGATTGTTTCTGTAAACTAAGGTAAAGTGAGCGGTAGCATAGATTTGATATACGACAAAACGCTAAAAATCATCATGGATTTACTCCATGTGAAGAGTGCGGCTATTTTGAGTGTGGGAGACTCAGGATTACAAATTGAACGTTTTTTGTTGAAAGGAAAAGTGAAGTCTAGGGACGGAGTTGGTCAATTAATACATACCTCTTTTGAAATGAAAGAACCTTCCCTTATTGCATCCAGTGTTTTTGAGGGAACGGATGTCACTGCTGTTGTAGATGGGGCCAACTATTATGCTTTTCCCTGTTTGGATAGCCATGCCAGAATGATTGCTCTAATCTTATTGCCCGTGATAGACCTAAAGGAATTTAAGGCTGAAAATTATTCATTGGTGCATGTAGTAGGGCAAAGGTTATCCGTGGAGTTGGAAAAAAGCAGAGTGATCAAGGAGCGCGAAAGTTTAAGCGAATTCAATGCTTCTATTTTGGAATCTCTGGATGAAGTGACTTGGGATTATTCGATCACAAAAAAGAAAATACAATGGTTTGGGGCCATTTATAAGGTTTTTGGTTTTCAGAAAGAAGAACTGGGCAATACAATCGATTTTTTCCTGAGCAAAGTTCATCCATCAGACAGGGTCATTCTTGAGGATAAATTGATCATGAATAAACAGTCAGATGAGAAATTTCTTGTTGATTTTCAGTTTGAAAATTTAAAAGGGGGATTCAACTGGTTGCGCATAGAAGGAGTGATGCACTTAGATAAGAGCGGAAATGCGGAAAGAGTAATAGGAGTGGTGAAAAATGTCCACAATGAAAAAATGGCTGAGATGCTAAGAATAAGGGCCATGATAAAGGCTAAGGACTCGGAGAGAAAAAGGATAGCTTCTGAAATTCATGATAGTCTAGGACAAACACTTTCAGTTGCTCGCTTGGAACTGGATTCTTTATCAGAAATTTACAAAGACAACGTTTTTCTGGAAAAAGTAAAAAGCGTATCAGGGCTCATTGCAGGTGCTATACAAGAAAGCAGAGCAATTTCTCATGATTTAATGCCACCTGCATTGGTAGATTATGGACTTATTCCAGCATTAGAAACCATGATTAGTCAGTTAGATAGATCTTCGTCAGTCAATTTTTCTTTCTTTCACAATGAAATTGAAGAGAGGTTCGAAGAGGATTTTGAAACCAACGTATATAGAATATGCCAAGAAGGAGTAAACAATATATTGAAGCATGCCCAAGCAAAAAATGCGACAGTACAAGTCATCAGACACCCAAATTATGTTTACGTTAGTATAGAAGATGATGGATTAGGGTTTGCGCAAAAGGGAGATAGCGAAAATGCATCAGGTTTGGGTTTAAAGAACATGGCAAACAGAGTGGCTTATCTGGGAGGGAAAATAGACTTTGAAACAAATAACGGATCAATCATAACCATAGAAATATCAATTTAATCATGAGTGTTAAAATTTTACTTGTAGATGATCATAAGATCATGAGAGATGGTATTAAAGCAATTATTACCGAATCTCCAGAATATAGTGTAGTGGCAGAGGCTTCAGACGGGGTAGAGGCCTTGGACTATTTGGCTGATCATGAAGTGGATATTGTGGTCATTGATATCAATATGCCAAATCTGGATGGAGTAGAATGTACAAAAGCCATCAAAAACAAAAATGCAAATACCAAAGTGTTGGCCATGAGCATGTATGTGGACGAACAGCACATTGTAAATATGCTAAAAGCTGGAGCCAATGGATATATCTCTAAGGACGCTGGGAGACTGGTACTCCTTGAGGCATTGGATACCATCAGAAAAGGAGAGGCCTATCATGGTAAGGAAATCACCACGGTCATCATGTCAGAATTCTCCAAGACAAAAGAAGAGAAAATGAGAGAGAACCCATTAAGTTTTTTAACGAGTCGAGAAATTGACGTTTTGAAGCTTATAGTGGAAGAAAGATCCAACTACGAAATCGCAGAGACATTGCATATAAGTATCCGCACTGTAGACGCACATCGCCGAAATCTACTTCAAAAGACCGGAGTTAAAAATGCAGTAGGCTTGACCAAGTTTGCTCTAAAAAATGGGATATAGGTATATGGAGGCACTTTTTGTGTGTCTGGCTAAGTGAATTGCCTAGAATAAATTTGGGTATCAGTACCTATTGCAACCATTCTCGCATCATTCTACTTTTGGGATGTAATAAACTTAAAAAGTTATAAATACTTAACTAGTAGAATTTATGAGTTTAGCTATGGATGGTATAATTGCAATTCCAAGAAATGAGAACCTGAATACTTCGATTGACCAAAGAAGGTTTAGGAATTATATCATCAAAGCTACTGCATCTACACCTTTTGTTGCCTTAGAAATGGCCAACCGTTCATTGCTTATCAAAGGAAATTCTAGTCCTGAAAATCCAGTTGAGTTTTACGAAAAGGTAGATAAACTTTTAGCTTATTATATGGCTGAAGGTCGAAATTCACTGACGGTCAATTTTAGTTTGGATTATTTCAACACTGGTTCGGCTCGCAGCCTGTACGTTCTGATGACTCAATTAAAAGAGCATGGAGAGAACGGGATGGAAGTAAGTGTGAATTGGTACTATAAAATAAATGATGAGGATATGTTGTTGTCAGGCAAGAATTTTAGCAGCTATACGCAGCTAGATTTGAAACTGATCCCAACATCACCTATGAAATATTGAAAAAAAAAGAATATGAGAAAATAACCAAAGTCAAGACGAAATATTGAAAGAAGAAATTCAAGATAAACCAACCTAACCTTATTTCTAACCTACCTATCAGGATTTTTTCAACCACTATTTCAATTATTTCAGATTGGCTTTGGCTTATAATCGAATCGCAAATAAATCAGTTGTACCAAAAATCACAGTCATGAGAAAGTTAGTTTCACTTTTATTAGTTGTTTTGTTTTTAAGTTCTATAGCTACAAGTTGTGTAGATGCCCAAGCGGATGAAGTATACGACAACGTAGTGCCAGAAAAATCTCAAGATGGAGATGCAACGAATCATGAAACTTCGGGGCCATTGTAGAAAATAAATATTTTCCTGAACCCCTAAACCAAACTAACCCATTGTATATTTTTGACTTATGAACTTGAAAAGTCTAATATATTTCATTCTAGGTATCCTAATCTCTTCTTGTAGTGACGTATATGTATTAGAGACCCAAAATCTCTACGATCAAGCATCAAATCTGTATCGAACTCAAGAGTATGACAAGGCTAAAAGTAAATTGGACCTTTTATTAAGTAAAGAAGATAAGGGTAATCCTGACCTGGTTGCGAAAGCGTATTATTTGAGAGGATTTATTGCTTATTTAGATAATGAGTCTAAAAATGCCTATTCAGATTACTTAGATGCTTTAGAGATCGCCAAGGAAATTGGTGATGGTAAAACAGAATCTAGATTATTTAATGAAATAGGTCAAATATTCTACGAAAGAGAATTGTACACTCAGGCATTGCAAAATTTTAAAGCGGCCTTGTCATTAGCAGATCAGGCAACATATCAGGATAAGGCTTATTATCATTTTGGAGTCGGAAAAACTTTGTTGTGTCTGGGAGAGTTTGATTCTGCCATGGAACATCTACTGGATGCTGTGGATATCAATAAAAAATTAAGAAATGATAATTCTCTTGCAGTTGATTTGCTTGAATTGGGAAAGCTACAGTCTAGAGCTGGTAACCTCGATTTAGCATATAAGCATTATAACGAAGTTGTAGATTTAGCACCACTCACAAATAATCCAAATAAGTATTTGTGGATGGCGTATACCAACTTAGGGAATTTGGCTCAAAAATCTGATGAATTAGACAAAGCGGAAAATTTTCTAACTCAAGCTCTCAAATATAAGGGGAGTGAAAATCAACTTTGGATTACCTACAATAATTTAGGAAAAATCTACAATTCGAAAGGCGAATACGAAAAAGCCTGGAATTGTTTCAAACGGAGCTTGGCGTACAATAGTGAAAAGGGAGAAATGAATGAATTGGCCATTACCAATACTGCGCTAAAGAAAACTTTCGAAAAACTCAATCAGCCTGATAGTTTATTGCATTACACCATGCTCATCAATGATATGGCTTTACCCATGATGCAAGAGAAATCTTGGTTAAAGGACGAGGAAGAAAAAATAGCTTTGTTGACCAAATATCAGGATTATGAGAGAGAAAAGGCTGAAAAGGAACAGTATGCCAAGACCTCGTGGTTGATGGCTTTTATTATGACTTTCATTTTTGTATCAGGTGTGCTTTCTATGCGCCTCTGGAAAATTTACAATTACAAGTCAGCACAAAAAGGTCATGCACTGATCAAAAATTCCAACGAAATGGTTTATCTCCTTGATATGTTTAAGAAAGAAAAAGAGGAGATGAAGAAGGTCATGGATCAAAAAATAGGTGCTTAATTAATTCAATTAAGCGTTCTTATATTCTTCAATCAATTTATTTTTCACCCTTATCAATTCATTGAGACCCTCTATATGCTCTTTTAGGAGTTGTATTTCAATATCCTTTCCTGCGATTACATTATAGATGCCATCTTGAGATTCTACATTTTCAATGGCTTTGCCAACCTCGTGATAATCATCAATGAGCATTTCTCCTTTTCCAGTGATGAGCCAGATGGGGTTGAGTTGAGGGTAGCGTGCACAAATTTTTTCCAATACATCAGTACTTACAGATCCATCATTAGCTACTTCTAGCTGAAGGTCTTCCCGTCCAACCCCAATAGCGTGATCTAGTTGGGCAGAACTAATAGACTCTTTCTGAATAAATTTTAATATTCTATGGATGATTTTCATTTTCTCATAGGCTGTAGTTGGAAGAGTGAAATTACCCAAAAACCTTAGATAAACGTCCTTATGCTAGTAAAATATTGATTTTTAAAACTTCAAAAATCAACATCTTGGCATCAGGTTTTGTTTATAGGTATTTCACCCAATTTTCTTAATTAAGAAAAAAATCCACAAGAAATGCACTTCAGTGGTTTAATCAGATAGACGCTGAGGAGGAGTTAATCCAAATAGACAAGCCGTCAGAATGATTAGCATTGATGATAGATACCAAAGGCGATAATTTGAGCAAAAATGAGTTATCTGTGGTGAGAGAAATGTGGAAGTCTGATATACTTTAACTTCCCGTTTCGAGAAAAGTGAGGAGTTAGAATTTATACCTAATTTGGAATTTTACATCACTTCTTGTATGCCCTTCTATTTCATTCAGTCCAGAACCTACACTGTTGCGATTTCTTAAATCATATCTTCCATACCTAGCCCAGAGCGTTAGTTTTTTAGTTGGTTTATATTGGAGCATAACGTAATTCCTAGTGCCTTGATGGGCGTAGGCATGTATTGAAAAGACGTACAGGAGGTCTTTTTCAAATACATATTGACGATTTTCATAATCTTCAGTATCAAATAATGCAAAACGTGTACTAATAGAGAATTTATTGATTTTGATATTGAAATCTTGTACTACAGCTACACCCTTTGTTTGTTCATTAGCCAAGTCATAAGTACTGAATTGTACTCTTGATTTAATAAGAAAGATATCATTAGCCGTAAAATCAACATTCCCTACATAATTGCGTTTGACGCCATTTTCAAGTATGTGCAAGTTGCCACCTTCTGTAGATACAGATACTTCCTTGGCTTGTTCTCGCAGCTGTGCATAGAGTTTAATTTTTTTCGTAGGCTTGTATTCAGCTCTCAGCAAATATTCATAACCTTGAGATGGAGAATTAACGCCAAATCGAAGCCATGGAAACTTAAACCTGTCATAATAAGCAGAAAAGGATGTTTTCTTGCTAGGCGTTACTTTGAGTCCCCAGTACAAACCTTCTTCATTGATGTTTCTTGACCCTTCACCAAAGGAATTGCCATAAAAAGAGTGATAATCCTTTGCATAGTTTCTGTAGAGAAAACTCATGGAAACAATAGGAGAAAGGCTGCCCATGAAGCCGCCTACTATTGCCATACCACCAGATTTGGATCTGGCTACTTCAGAAAAAAGAAGGAAATTGTGCCAGTTGTAATTAGCAAAAAAACTTGCGTTATAGTTGTTGTCACCCTTGAATTCGAACTGGTTGTAGTTATTAGGTGTCTTTTGTATAGGTACAGAAAAACTATTGTGCAAGAATGTGGTGCCGAATTGTAGATTGCTATTGTTAAGGTCGTTATAGGTAATATTGATACCTGCAGATTCTTCCTGAATACCTTTACGAGAGGAAAGTTCATTGTAAGTTCTGTGCATACCAACGTCCTGAATTCCAGTGATGTATTCTTCATAGTTACCATCATAATTTTCTGACCGAATAATGCCATCTTGTTTTAATCGTGAGTAGAATGGTGTGATTTCAACGTTCTGGATCGTATATGTAAAGGCTGCTCCTCGCATGAAACTAGTTTCTAGTGCAGAGGTATAAGGTCTTAATCCAGAGTTTCCACGTTTCACAGTGGTAATGGTCTCAGCTCCTTTACCAGGATTGAATCCAGAACCAAGTACAAGTCCCTGACCGAACTGCATTTGAAAATCACCCAAGGCAATGCTTTTGAAAGCTCCTTTGTTGTAAAGAAAAAGATGAAACGAGTAGTAATCAAAGCCGTATTGTTTGGCATCATGATCAAACAGAAACTGCTCGCCAGGGTCTTTTTCAAAAGTGAGACCCACACTGAAGTCTTTTGAGTGACTAGAACGGAATCGTCCATAGATTTTGTGAGGAGAACCCAAATATCTTGACGAATCTGATCTGGTATAGCCTTCTTGATCCTCCAACACTCTTTCTGTTCTCAGAATCAGATAGTTGTTTTTTTCTGAGGCAATTCGTTTGAGTAAGTGTCCTCTGGTAGAATGGTCTCCAGGCGAACGAACTTCTACGAATGGCATGAGGTTGTTAATGGTCGTACGATCAAAGCCATCAATCACCTGAAGTTCATATATGGATAATAACGGACCATTGGAGTGAAGATAATCCATCAAGTTATTGATCTGAGTAATATTAAGCTGATAGAGACTGTTCAGTTCGTTTGTGGTGGTTTCGTTTAGATTGATCGGATTTGAATATAATTGGTACAAAGTCTCGTAGAGATCGTCATAGTTGATGTCCTCATCTGGTACTTGAAACAAATCCTCAATAAAATCTTGGATATCTATATCATGTCGATCGTAGCGTTGAGCTAAAAGATCAAAAGAATGCAAGCAAACTAGTAGCGCTATGGTGATTAATTTTTTCAATCACTGAATATATAACCAATTGAAATTTCGTGTATTCCTCCAAGATCTGGATTGTTGTTGTAGCTGTAATCTGCTTTGAGTTTGCCAGGATAAAAACCAATACCAAAGCTGCTTTCAAAAGGTTTGGTTTTGAAGCCAGTTCTGAGACTTAGATTTTCAAGTATTTTGTACTCAAGGCCCAGCCTGACTACAGCATCTTGATCCACTTCTTTTTCCACTTCAGCATTGAGCATCAGGTCTCGACTAGGTCTATAGCTCAGGCCTGTTTTCATTATGGTTGGGATTCGCTCGTCAGTAAGAGTAGACAGTTTGGCTTGATTGAGATTAGAAACATGTGCACCAAAATAGAGCTGTTCAGTCAGTTCTGCTCTACCTCCAAAGTCAATCATTATTGTTTTTCTACTGCCCGCACCCTCTATGTTCAATTGGTAATAACTTACATTCAAGCCCAGACTCACAATACCTAATTGGTTGCTAAACCCAAGGTTCAAGCGTTGTTCATTGTACAAATCATCACCAAATCTGAACATGCCCATGCCTGCTGTGCCACCTAAAATTGGATAGGTGCCACCAAGTGCCAAACTGGTAAACTCTGATATGCCGTATTTGTTTTTGAAGGAAGTGAAAATGGCCTTCTCTTGAAAATGTGCTAACCCACCTACATTGTTGAACAGCGCCCATTCATCTCCAAGCGTGATGGAAGTGCCACCAATGGCTGCAGATCTAGCACCCATGGCATAGTTGCCGTTTTGAGCTTGAGTACTCACATTCACGGTCAGCCAAATAAGTCCAGTCAGGAAGTATTTTTTCATCTATTGCAAACTAATAATTCTTATTTTCAATTCATCCCATTTAACAAAATTGTAATATTGTCTTCAGAAATTCACGCATGAGCATTGCCCTAGATAATATCCGAACCAATAAGAAGTATGTGCTAACCAACTATGGAGAGCAATTTGAGTTTACTGTCGTAGAAATTAAATCAGACCAGGAATTTCTACTCAAAGATTTAAACACTCTTGAATTTTACAATATGTCTGAATTGATAGGTAGAGGAAGAGGGAAAGACTTCAGTATTTGGGAAAAGTAACCTTTGACCTACCTATTTGTGATAAATGCCCGTCTCAGATAAAGCGAGAATTAATCAATTTAGCTTTAAGAAAATAAAATAAAACCAATGAAAGTATTGAATGTCTTGAGCATGGTTGGCTTAGGCTGTGCACTTTTAGCATGCCAGGCGAAAAGCGAATCTGCTGATTCAACAATTCCAGTAGAGTCCATTCAGGAATGGGATGCAACTTTGTATGTTGAAATGCAAAATCAATTAGGAGAAGGTGCCATTTGGAACCATGAGACTAGTGAATTTTGGCATATTGATATAGAAGGCAGGCAATTCTTTATTACAAATATTCAAACTCAGAAACAAAATACGTTTGACGTAGATCACAGAATAGGTACCATAGTTCCGAATGATTTGGGTCAAGCTGTGGTTGCCTTGCAAAGCGGCATATTCACGTATGATTTTGAATCAAATACACAAGTATTGATTTCAAATCCATTGGATACGATTTCCAATATTCGTTTTAATGATGGTAAATGTGATCCTGCAGGCCGGCTATGGGTAGGATCCATGGGGTTGGATCAAAAATCAAATAGAGCTTCTCTTTACAGTTTGGATCAGGGGCTGGCTAAAGTGCAACTAGATAGCATTACCATTTCCAATGGCATCGTTTGGTCAAAAGATCAAAAGACGATGTATTACATTGATACACCTGATGAAAATGTAAAAGCGTTTGATTATGACACAACAACCGGAAACATTTCTAATGGCAGGGTAGTGATTGAAATTGGAGGGATTGGATTTCCTGATGGTATGGCTATAGATTCAGAAGGGATGCTTTGGATTGCACTGTGGAATGGTAATGCTGTGGGCAGATGGAATCCTCGGACGGGTGAAATGATCGGAAAGGTCAATGTCCCCGCGCATAATATTACTTCTTGTGCCTTTGTAGGAGAGGATTTGGATTCTTTGATCATTACTTCAGCGAGAGTGGATATGAGTGAAGAGGAGCTGGTGAAATACCCTTTGGCAGGTAGTCTATTTGTAGTAGTGCCAGGCATAAGAGGAGTTAAAAGTACTTTTTACCAAACGGCACCAATCACCCAATAAAAATACAATTGTATGCTAAGTACAAGGCCTGCTTTAGGAGTAGGTCTTTTTTGTGTAGAAGAAGCGCTGGAAATTCGTCCAATTCGAGCGTATCAATTACCTTTATCGCTTCAAGTATAATCCATTAATTTCATAGTCACTCATGAAGCAATATCACGAACTCATGCAAAGAATTCTGGACGAAGGTGTTCAGAAAGGAGACCGTACAGGTACGGGTACCAAAAGTGTGTTTGGACACCAAATGCGTTTTGACCTCTCAGAAGGCTTTCCAGTAGTTACTACCAAAAAAGTACACCTGAGATCTATTATACATGAACTCTTGTGGTTTCTCAAGGGTGATAGCAACATCAAGTACCTGAAAGACAATGGAGTCTCTATCTGGGATGAGTGGGCGGATGAGAATGGAGAATTGGGCCCTGTGTATGGCGTGCAGTGGAGAAGCTGGCCCACTCAGCATGGAGAAACTATTGATCAAATTAGCCAGTTGATTCATGACATCAAAAACAATCCGAACTCAAGGAGGTTGATCGTGAATGCATGGAACGTGGCTGAAGTGGCTAACATGGCCTTGCCGCCTTGTCATGCATTTTTCCAATTTTATGTGGCAGATGGCAAGTTGAGTTGCCAACTTTATCAGCGTAGTGCGGATGTCTTTTTGGGCGTGCCGTTCAACATTGCTTCGTACGCTCTACTGACGATGATGGTTGCTCAAGTATGCGATTTAGAACCAGGAGACTTTGTTCATACACTTGGAGATGCGCACCTGTATTCCAATCATATAGAGCAAACAGAATTGCAGCTAAGTAGAGCATGTAGACCCCTTCCCCAGATGAAAATAAATCCAGCAGTGAAAGATATTTTTGGATTCACCTACGAGGACTTTACACTGGAAAACTATGACCCGCACCCACACATCAAAGGCGCTGTTGCAGTGTAAAGCAATCATGGCCAAAGGTTTATAAATTTTCAGTGCATAAATTCTAACTTGCTGTAATAAATTTTTTATTCAGACAACTAATCATCTGATGTAACGATTATCTCATGGACTCAGTCTAATGAGTGTTTCTGTGAAGCTCTTAATTCGGATGATACAACCCAAAATCTAGTGGAAAAAAGTAGTGTATTCGATATGATAGGTCCAGTGATGATAGGACCTTCCAGTTCACACACGGCAGGTGTGGTGAGGATTGCCAGAGTTGGTGTCAGGTTGCTTGGTGGCATTCCTGATGAGGCAGAAGTGATTTTCTACAATTCATTCGCTCGTACTTACGAGGGACATGGTAGTGATCGTGCTATTGTTGCGGGTTTGTTAGATTACAAAACGGATGACAAACGCATCAAAACATCATTTGATGAGGCAAAAAAAGCTGGTTTGAAGTTTAGTTTTAAGTCAGTAGGCAATGCTTCTACCAAACACCCAAATACCATTCACTTGAAGTTGAAAAAAGGTAATCAATCTGTAACCATGGAAGGTGAGAGCAGAGGTGGTGGTGTTGTGAAAATTGTAGAGGTGAATGGCTTTACGGCTGGATTTTCAGCTAATCTGCATACGATTATAATAGAAGCAGATGATGTGCCAGGCAGCATCACTTTCATTACCAGTGTGATTGCTCATGATGATTGCAATATTGCAACTATGACAGTTTCAAGAAAAGGAAAGCATGATTTGGCATGTCAGATTCTGGAAATGGACTCTGGACTCAATGATATCACGCTTGAGTATTTAAGAAATTTAAAATGGATAAAAAATGTCATTTACATACCTGACATTGATAAGTAAAGTATAAATGAAAAACCTAACAAACTTGATACTGAGCTCATTGCTTTGCCTTTCCGTAGGCAATGGTTGGGCACAAGACTACCAATATTCTCTTGAAGAATGTATTAAAATAGCATACGAAAAGAATCTAACCATTCAGCGAAGCCAGTTAGATTTAAGAGTGAGTGAGGTTACCAAAAACCAGTCAAAACTGGAACGCTTACCAGACTTCAATATGGGTGCCAACTACGGCATCAATTGGGGGCGAACCATCGATCCAACGACTAACAATTTTGTCACAGAGCAACTCAATTCTTCCAATATCAATGGACGGAGTAATTTGACCGTGTTTAATGGCATGCAAATTCACAACAGCATCAAACAGGCCAATATCAATTATGCAGCTTCTCAAGCAGAATTAGAAAAAGCCAAGAATGATGTGGGACTGAATGTAGCTACGCTCTATCTCAACGTTATTTTCAATCAAGAACTGTTAGCGAATGCTCAGTATCAGCTAAATAGCACCAATCAGCAACTGGACAGAACTAAGAAGCTCGTGGATGCTGGGGCTTTGCCTGTAACCAATTTATTAGACCTCCAGGCTCAATCAGCTAGCAACGAGGTAAATGTGATCAACTCAGAAAATAGTTATAATCTAGCTGTTTTGAATTTGAAACAGGCCTTGTTGATTCCTGCTGGAGACCGATTTGAAATTGAAATTCCAGAATTAGTATTGAAGCCTGATGAAACGGCATTGATGACTCCAGGAGAAATTTACAAAACTGCTGAAGCCACTATGCCAGAGATTAGAAGTGCTCAGTTGAGAATAGAGGAAGCAGATTTGAATTATAAAATTTCAAAAGGAGCTTACTCTCCAACTTTCACTGTTTCGGCAGGCTTCAATACCAACTATTCTAGCTTTGCAGATCGAGAACGAGAAATTTATGATGGCACAGTTCCAGCCACGGTTCCTATAGGTTATGTGCCTTCTTCAGGTGAAACTGTAGTGTCTGATGTAAGTCTACCAAATGTGGTAGATACGCAGTCTAGCTTTCCATTGGGAGAGCAGTTCCAAGAAAATATCAGCAAGAACATTGCTTTCAATTTAAGTATTCCCGTTTTCAACAAGTTAAGAACTAGGGCAGAGGTGCAGCGTTCTATGTTGAGCAAATACAGAGCAGAGGTCTCTTCTCAAGAAGTACGCAATCAGCTTCGCCAAAATATTGAAACTTCCTACAATGATATGATCGCAGCAGCCAAGACTCATACTGCCAATCAGAGGCAAGTAGAAGCACTTGAAGAGGCTTTCCGGGTCACAGAGAACCAGTTCAATTTAGGAGCAGTGAACTTTGTAGACTATCAGGTAGCTACTAACAATCTATACATGGCGAGGTCAGATTTAGTTAGGGCCAAATTCGATTTTATTTTCAAACAAAAAGTGCTGGATTTCTATTTAGGCAAACCAATTACTTTCTAAACTCATGGCTAAGAAAAAAAATAACAACAAGCTAATCTATGGACTGATTGGCGGAGCAGTAGTATTGATCATCTTCCTAATCGTGGGGAAAAAGAAGGGCTGGATAGGAGAACGCGAAAAAACTGAGGTCACATTTGGTGAAGTAAGGAAGGTGGATATTACTGAAAAGGTGAGTGCATCAGGCATGATCCAGCCTATTGTAGAAGTAAAAATTAGCCCAGAAGTGTCGGCTGAAATCATAGAGTTAAATGTAGAGGAAGGTGATTCGGTCACTCTAGGTGATGTGCTGATTAAACTGAAGCCCGATAACCTCAAGTCAGTGTTGGATAGAACCAGAGCATCACTGAATCAACAAAGAGCAAATTTGGCTGATGCTGAAGCCAGACTGGCATCTGCAGAAGCTTCTTTCAAGCGTTCTGAATTGGAATACAAACGACAGTCCCAACTGCATGAGTCAAAAGCTATTTCTAATGCAGATATGGAATTGGCTGAGGCTAATTTTAAGATAGCCGAGCAGGACTTGAAGTCGGCAGAGAAGAATGTAGAAGCTGCTGGATACGTGGTAAAAAGCGCATCAGCCACAGTAAAAGAGGCCAACGAAAATCTAATGTTTACTACCATTACTGCGCCCATGGCCGGTATTGTGTCTAAACTGGATGTAGAGAAAGGCGAACGTGTAGTGGGTACTTCTCAAATGGCTGGTACTGAGATGATGCGAATTGCCGATTTAGGTAATATGGAGGTCCGTGTAGATGTCAATGAGAATGACATTGTACGCGTAGCCGTAGGCAATGAAGTAGAAATAGATGTGGATGCTTATTCTTACTTGGATAAGAAATTTAAGGGACGAGTGACGGCTATTGCCAATACGGCCAATGCTAAAGCTTCGCCAGATGCAGTCACTGAATTTGAAGTGAAAATCAGAATTTTGAATAGCTCATATAAAGATTTAGTGGCTGACAACAAGGTGCCATTTCGTCCAGGTATGACAGCTAGTGTTGATATAGTGACTAATACCAAAAGAGATATTCTATCAGTGCCATTAGGTGCAGTAACAACCAGGATTCCAAAAAGCGAAAATAAAGAAGAGGATGATAAGTCCTCCAAGCGTAATCGAGAAGAAGACTTAAAGGAAGTGGTTTTCGTCAATGTAGATGGCAAGGCAGAACTGAGAGTAGTCAAAACGGGAATCAGTGATTTCGACAATATTGAGATTGTGGAAGGCGTATCAGAATCAGAACAAGTAATCACTGGACCTTATCTGGCCGTATCTAAAAAACTGGAAGAAGGTGATTTAGTGAAAGCACAGGAAGAAAAGGAGGATAAAAAAGAAAAGAAAGAATAATTTTACGAGGTATGCTACTCAATCAACTTTATGCTATCATCATTGGCTAGCTCCATCCATTATATTAATCCTTGCTAGGATAACATCAGTTAAAATTCATCTACAAAGCGTCTACAAGATCCTATTTGGACTAAATACATGTATACTTTTGACCAACAATTCTTTTTTTTGGATGCAGAAAAATTAAAACTATTATATGAAAATAAAATTTTCAATCCTCGGCATAGCATGCTCATCCAAAATATTGGTTAACTGGCACATAAAGTATCTGAAATTGCTAGAAAATTGATCCGCTTGACGCAGTCAATTATTTAGTCTAACTTTCTAGTTCCGCCTATCCAGTTCTGCTTTTACCCATTTGAATGTGATAATAATGAGATCTACCTAACCTGTCAGTATTGCTATGTGCTAAAAGGTAAGTGTAGGTTGAAACTTGCAGGTTTTAGTCAACTGACAAGTTTGATAGTAATCCCCTTCTTCTCAATAGGCAATTTTGCCCATTGAATTTGAATGGTAATTCTATTTTTATGGACCTATACCATTACTTTATTCTTAACAAATAAAAAATGCAGCCATCTTTAAAAATAAGTTATCATAGGATTGTCTTTCTGTTTCTTTTCTTAAATCTTTATTTACAAAACCTTCATAAACTATGGGCTCAAGAGATTTCAACATCTCAAATTGACTCCGTCATTTTGGTGGCATCTGAATTGATTCAAGACAATAATAACGACAGCACACTTATATTGACAAGCTTTGCGCTCGATAAGAGTATAGAGCTTGACTATTACTTAGGGCAAGCTCGCGCGCAGGTCGTTGAGTCCAGCTACTATTTGAATAAGGCTCAGCTTGATTCTTCGGAAATTCTTTTTACAAGAGCTGAAGAAATTTATACTGAAAATGGTCTAATTGGTGATACTATACAATCCAAGTATCACTATTTGTTTTTAACCAGGGGAGCTTGGAATATATATAAAAGAAATTTTGCTGAAGCAGAACGCCTTTTAACGATGGGGGCGAAGCTTTTTCTAAAAGAAGGGGATAATCGTCGTTACAATAATTGTCTCAATAGTTTAGGTCGGATCAATGGAATGAAAGGGAATTATGCCCAAGCCTTAGACTATTTTTTAAAAGCTTATGATCTGAACGAAGGTAAAGAGTCATTAAATGCCTCGGTGATTTTAGGGAATATTGCCTTGTGCTATAAGTATCTTGGCCATGTAGAAAAGGCGACTCAATATTTTAAAGAAGGGTTGGAAATGGATATAAAGAATGGCTGGCGTAGTCAAATGAATAAGTACAATGGGTTGGCAACGATTTATAAGCAACTTGACAACCTTGATAGTGCCATTTATTATGATAAGAAGGCTTTTGAGGCAGCACAAGAATTTGGGAATTACAGCACGGCGGTTATTTCGTTGGGAAACTTGGCGCAGTATTATGTGCTAAAGCAGGAGTTTGATCTTGCCAATACAATGATGAATGAGGCCTTGCAATTGGCCGATAGTGTAGGAATCAAAAGTGTAGAAGAGCAATTTGACATTATAAAAGCGGAAGTTTTTTATGATGAACAGCAATACGACAGTACCTTGTATTACGCTCGGAGAGCGTTAGCCTCTACTTCGCAATATTCACATCGAAAATTCTCCTCTATCATAACCCACCTGATGTCTAATACTTTTGAACAACTGGGTGTATTGGACTCTTCCTTGTACTATTTGAAAACGCATCATGCTTATGAAGATTCGCTATTCAATAAAGAGAGTCAGAAAAAAGTCACTGAGCTATATACAAAAATGGAGACGCTGGAAAAGGAGAAGGAAATCAATCTACTGCAAAAGAACAAAGAACTGGAGGCAGTGAAGAAACAGCGTCTGCTTGTTCTAATATTTGCTATTTTGATGGTGGCTGGTTTACTGGTTGTAACCTTGATCTATCGGTACAAGGGTAAACTGAGAAAAGAGGAATTGAAACAGATTAAGCTGCAGAATGATCTGGAGCAAGGACAGGCCGATTTGTATAAGCAAACACTAAATATGATCCATATGAACAACCTGATGGATAGTTTAGAAAGCCAGGTAAAGGAAATTATTACCAAAAAGAGTGATCCCGAGTATCGGAAGATTTTGCATACGATCAAGATGAACAAATCCTTAAAGAAGGATTGGGAAAATTTCAATAATTATTTTTCTAACTCACATTCTGAGTTTTATGAGAAGCTTACGAGTCTCAATGATAAGCTATCAAATCATGAAAAAAGAGTTTGTGCTTTGATCAAACTGAACCTGAGCAACAGAGAAATAGCTACGATCTTGAATATTGAGAATAGAAGTGCTGTAATGATCAAATACAGAATCAAGAAAAAGATTGGTCTAGAAGAACACAACGATCTCAATAAATATGTACAACAGCTCTAATTTCTATAACTCTGGTAGATAAAATCTTGACGTTGTAGATCCTCCATTTGATTTGAGCTTGTTTTATGGCAAACCATTGTTAATAAACATATAGACTCAAAAAAGACGTCTTTCTTTTCTTCTAAGGGCATTTTTTAATTTTCATATATACCATTTGTAAACCTCAATCTTGATTCGTAAAAATCCATGAATACCATTTGTATACTGAGAGAATAGGTGATCCAAATAAAGCTATTATAGATTTACTCAGAACTTTTAAAACAAAAGAAATATGAATGAAAGAGAGTTAATGCTGGTAAAATCTTGCTGGCAAACCGTAGCTCCAAATGCCATCCCTTTGGCGATGAAATTTTACGATGATCTGTTCGAGGCAAAGCCTGAGTACAGAAGACTATTTAGCGGTGATATGAATAAGCAAGCTGAGAAGCTCATGATGACACTGGGTTTTTTGATGGCTAATGTGGACAGAGTAGACAAAATCAAAGATGCAATCCATAAACTCGGTGCGTTACATGTGAAATTTAAGGTTTTACCTGAATATTATCCACCTGTTCAAAAAGCCCTTGTAGGTGCCATTGCGCAGTTTATGGACAATCAGTGGAGTTATGAGCACGAAGATGCATGGAACAAACTTATTTCTGCAGTTGGAGACATGATGATTGAAGGAACGACAAAGAAAAGGTTTTCTTGGAAATTCTGGAGTTAAGTCGATTGTTGCTTGGTTTTCATAGAAATGATTTAACAAATGAAAGATCTGAATATTAGAGAGCGAAAAAATATTAGAGATACATGGAAAGTACTGGCTCCAAATATTCATGAATTTGCTTTTTCTTTTTATTCCAATCTGCATTCATTGGATTCTTCTCTCGTGCCGTTATTCGAAAATGAATTTGGAATAATCAAACAGGGAGATAAAGCATTGTATGTATTAGGTTTTGTAGTTGCCTCACTCGATAATTTGATGGTGGCGAGAGAAGGTATAAAAAAGGCTTTAGAGGGCGTTTTTATGGAGCATCAGCACATCAAAAGGGCTGATGAACAAAAAGTGATGAAAGCTTTCTTGCAGGCCATGAAATCTACTCTGAGAGGCGTATGGACAAATGAAATTGCCATATCCTGGTATAGACTTTTGTCACTTATTTCAGCTGTTTCTATTGGGACTAAAATTGAATTTGAAATTCCGGTAATATGATCAATAATTTCCCCAAAAATAGAGAACCTAATGCACTAAAAATTAAAAATTGGTGTATCGAAACATTTTCGTCAGCCAGTTGGCTTATAATCGTTTCAAGGTGTTACCCTGAATTGCTCGAGTGTGATAGAAAAGTATCCATAGTCAATATTCATGAACGAACAGTGTTTGACGAAGATCATATTAATATTTTGAATAGATGTATAATGGAACTTTATGATTGCGTAATACCAGAAGCTATAAGTTCCTATAGTAGCAATTTTGATGTGAAAAAGGGATTCAAGATAGAATGGTTGGATAGAGTAACTGGTAGAATGAAAATATCATATACATTGAAACGACCACTCAACTGGTTCACTGATTTATTTAATGAATAGTAAGAAATAGTGCTGTTGCTTTTTTTGTACCGATCAAGCCTAAAACAATTAAAATTTGAAGATTATCGAATAAAAAATGGTCTAAGAAAAGCTTATCACCTTTGACTGAGAGTAGTACTTGCTATATATCTGAGGGTGGAGAGCTTTAACTCATAAGAACTATGAAATTCTGACTTTGGGTCTTAGTTTTCTGCAAAAGAAACTGAGACTCGTACATGATACGATTAAAAAAATGCATGGAATCAGTTTTCTTAAACCTACACAGAAGTTGTCCTCCTAAGTTTAAAGACTGTGCCATTATTTATTTGTAGATCGGTTAAAAACAAAAAATGCTATGGTAAGAAATGAAAACACTGTTTGCGATATCAATTTCATTGATGAGTATGAATTTGAAAGTAGAATCAAAACGGTAAGTGATAATATTTTGATTTGGATTGAGACTGAACAAACTTTTGAGAAAAAGATACCAGGACTATATAAGAAGTTTGATAAGCTGGTTTCTGAATTCGACAAGGTTGATATCATTTTTGATATCAAAAAGATTTCAGAATTTAGACTTAATCCTATTCAAAGAAAGCTATGCCGAAGATTTTTTGACGTAAATCAAAATAAGCTTCGACATGCTTACATAGTCACAAAAGATCAGACCTTTTTGAGGCTAACGTCAAAACTTCTAATGAGAAATTACTTTGAGTTAATCACCTTTCACAGCAGTAGAGAAGAAGCACTAGATATTATCAACCTAGCCAGAATTTAAAATTTTCAGGTAATATGAGAAACGATTTTCAAAATTTGGTATTAGACGAACTCCTGCATATCGCAAATGGAGAAAGCCGAGTTACTGAGCAAATAATAGAAAAGGAGAAAGATGATAAGTACAAAGAGGTACTTGTCGCTTTACTTGAACTCAGTGAGGATATCAAATACAAAAAAAAAGAATCCGAATTAATAATAGAAGAACTAAATAAGGAAAAGCAAAAAGCCGAGATGGCAACAAAAGCAAAAGCAGAGTTCTTGTCAATGATTAGTCATGAGATTCGAACTCCTCTTAATGCTATCATTGGTATAGGTCATATTTTGATGCATGAATCACCACGAACTGATCAGTTGACCTATATCCAAAATCTTCGATGGTCAGGAGATAATCTACTTGCTATTATAAACAACGTTCTTGATTTTAATAAAATAGAAGCAGGAAAGGTAAATTTCGAATCTACTCCTTTTAATGTTATCAGCACCATAAGTGGAGTGCTGGAATCTATGAGAATGAAGGCCAACGAACAAAATTGCAAGTTGATTAAATCTATTGATGAGAATTTGCCTGAGTTTTTGGTTGGTGACCCTACAAGGTTCATTCAGATATTGAACAACTTGGTAAGCAATGCAGTCAAATTCACCATGAATGGTACTGTTAGAGTAGATGCGCAATTTCAAACCATTGATGAAAAAGTAATTGCACTAGAGATCAGTGTGTCAGATAGCGGGATTGGAATATCAGAGGATAAAATCAAACAAATCTTTGAACAATTTAATCAAGCGGATTCAAAGATTAATCGAAAATTTGGTGGTACTGGCTTAGGATTGACCATTACTAAGCAGTTGATCGAATTACAGGGAGGTAAGATAAATGTCGAAAGTGAACCTAGTGTGGGCTCCAATTTTAAGATTACTATACCCTTCGAATTGCCAAATGAAATGGTAATCAAAGAAAGTCACAGAGGGAATACCAACTATCTTGACTTAAGTCTTAAAGGATCTAAAATATTGATAGTCGAAGATATTGCAGTAAATAGATTAGTGGTTGAAAAATTCCTTACCGAATGGGAGGTTATAACCGCCTATGCAGAAAATGGGATGGAAGCCATAAATAGTATAATATCAGAGCAGTTTGATTTGGTTTTGATGGATCTTCAAATGCCAGTAATGGATGGGTTTATTGCCACCTCCGAGATTAGAAAACTCCCTAGAAATAAATACAGAAACCTCCCAATTGTTGCACTGACAGCAGCTTCAATAAGTGAGGTTTCTTCTGAAGTATTCGATTCAGGAATGAATGATATTGTATCAAAACCTATCAATCCTGCAGAACTTTACAAGACCATATCGAAATACGTAAAACCTAGCACCAAAAAGAATTCAAATATTAAGGAAATGAAAGATGTGCGTGGTTCACGTATAAGCGATCATTCTTTGGATTTGAAATTTGACTATATGAGAAACCTCGCAAAAGGAGATATGCAATTTTTGAAGAAAGTTCTTAGTATGTCTGTCAAAGCTTTTCAAAATTTTATTACTGAATATTCTTCTAGTTTAATGAATGACGATTTGAACGAACTAAGCAATATCAGGCATAAAATTTATGCAAGCATCAACAACTTTGAGATTATAAGGCTCATGGATTTGATGCAAGAGAGTAAAAAACTCTTTGTAAGTCATAACAAAAAACAACTTTCAAATGAAGTTAAATTTGAGCACATGAGGCAAGTAGAACAAACAACAATTGAGATAATAGAAGAAATAGAAGCAGAAATATTAAACATTGACCTTATTGCAGTTTAGATTTAATACAGTTGTAAAGGCGAAGAAATTATTCTTCGCCTTTTTTGTTTGAGACCTTCGTATATACTTACTTAGAATAACCGTAATTTACTACAGCAATCAAAAACTTCAGCATATATCGCGCCTCTGCTGGGTCAGGCAAAACTTATATCCTCACCTACAACTATATACGTCTGGCCTTGCAGTATCCCGACTATTTCAAAACAGTACTGGCAGTTACCTTCACCAATAAGGCGACAGAGGAAATGAAATCCAGAATTTTGGATACCCTGGAGCAATTGGCCAAAGGTCAGCATGCTATGTCATCTGATTTGATGAGGGAGTTGAGGATTGATGAAAAACAACTATCGGCTCGCTCAGATGCGTTGCTCAGAAGTATCCTGCACAACTATTCCTTTTTTGCCGTTACCACCATTGATGCTTTTTTTCAGAAGATCGTACGATCTTTCGCACGTGAAATTGGCATTCAGACTGGTTTTAAAATTGAGTTGGATCAGCCTAAAGTAATTTCCGAGGTGATTGATCAAATGCTGATGGATATGGCTGATGATCCACAGTTGATTAAGTGGTTGACGGATTTTGCTATTTATCAAATCAATCAGGGCAAGTCATGGGATACCAGAAATGATATCAAGAACCTGTCAGGAGAGCTGTTCAATGAATTTTTGGTGCTGAACAAACACAAAGTCTTTGATCAATTGAATCAGCCCAATTTTATTCATGATTTCATCCTAAGTCTTAATCAAAGAAGAGAGGAACTGGTGCAAGACATGAGAAAAATTGGGGCCAACCTAAAATCCGTTCTTGAGAATCATCATTTGACAAGAGATGATTTTACCTATAAGGCGGCAGGGGTAGGTGGTTATATAGATAAAGTGGTCGATGGAGACTTTGCCGAGCCAGGCAAGCGAGTCTACGATGCGCTAGAGCAAGGTAAGTGGTATAGCAAGGGTTCGGATACTGGTATCGCCATTGAGAATGCCCTGACAGATGGACTGGCTGATTATTTGTCAGCAGCCATAGATTATTATTTCAAGTATAATAAAGAGTACCAATCACTCCAACAGGTCATAAAGTACATCTATACTTTTGGTTTATTGTCCAGAATCTCAGAGGAGATTAATGATTATCGGGAAATTAATGACCTTTTACTTATTTCTGATTTCCCTGTTTTCCTTAATGAAATCATCATTGATAGTGACGCGCCATACATATATGAAAAAGTGGGTACAAGGTATAAACACTACCTAATTGATGAGTTCCAAGATACCAGTGGTTTGCAGTGGAACAACTTCAAACCTTTAATTCAAGACACGCTGAGTGCTGGCAATTTCTCTATGGTGGTTGGGGATATCAAGCAGTCGATCTATAGATGGCGTGGAGGCAATTGGAAAATTCTTTTGGAGCAGATCAGAAAGGATATAGGAGAAGATTTTATTCAGGATGAAGGCCTAAGTACCAATAGAAGAAGTAAGCAAAATATTGTAGAGTTCAATAATGATTTGTTTAATCAGGCACCTGAAATGCTTGAAAGCCATTTGGGCACCAATCTAGGTGACGCCATACAGGCCAATTTGAATATGAATGCCGCTTATGCTGGAAGCACACAGCAGCTTTTTGATGAATCAGGAGAAGGATTGATAAATATTCAATTCTATGAAAAGAGTGACGAGATAGAGGAGCCAGATGAGTTTGTTATTGCTGAATTGGTGAAGAACATTCAACGACTTCAGGACGCAAACTATCAATTGAATGATATTGCAATTCTTGTACGGACCAATCCACAAGGGAGAAAGATTGCGCAAGGCTTGATGGCTCATGCCATGCAAGCTGGTGATGATGGCTATAGGTATGATATTATCTCTAATGAGTCATTGTTCATTAAAAATAATCCCGCCGTTCATTTGATTTTACAAAGCCTCGCTTGGGTGGCTAATCCTAATCAGGCTTTGACCATGGCTCAACTCAACTATGCCTGTCAGCAATATGGTCAACGAGCGAAAGTCATCACATCAGCCGAAGAAATCCTCAGTCAGATGGATGAACTCCAAAAGATGAATATGTCTCAAATGGTTGAGACTATTATCCATCATTATAAGTTATTCAATCATGTGGCTGACCATGCCTATCTGCTTGCTTTTCAGGACTTGATTCTGGATTACCTAAAGTATGAAAAAGATAGCTTGACGGACTTCTTGATCTGGTGGAGTGATCACGATACCAGATCCATACAAGTTTCTGAAGATCAGGAATCTATGCGCTTGATGACCGTGCATAAGTCTAAGGGGCTCCAATTTAAGGTAGTTATCATACCATATTGCCAATGGAAGCTCGATCATTCGGGTACCAACGAGCAATTGCTCTGGTGCAAAACAAACGGTTCGTCTGTTTTGGAACAAGTGCCCTATGTGCCTGTTCGTTACAAAAATGATTTGTCACAAACCGTTTTTGCCAAGGACTTTTATCTTGAAAAGTCAGACATCTATTTGGATAATTTGAATCTACTCTATGTCGCACTCACGAGAGCTGAGGAAGCATTATTTATTCTATCTCAGGTAAATACCAACTCTAGAGGAATAACTCAAGTTGGAGATATTCTATTTAATTATGCCAAGAATAAGTCTCTGATTCATGAAGAGTTGGAGGTGATTGAGATGGGTAAGTTGCCAGCTTATAGTGAATACAAAGGCGACTCATCTGATCAAGTGTCTTTATCTGCAGTAGATGACTCTCCACCAGCAGATAGGGTGAAGCTGAGACAGAAGGCTAGTATTCTAGAAGAGACAGTGATAGAATCGATCAATTATGGTGAGATCATTCATTGGATCTTTTCCATGATTCATTCACGCAAAGACTTCGCCATGGCATTGGACAAGGCTCAGATCAAATTTGGATTGTCTGATCATGAAATGGCTGATATCAAATTGAAATTGAGGGAGATATGGGATAAACCTCAGATTGCAGGTTGGTTTGATGAACGCTGGGAAGTTAAGAATGAATCTTCTATTCTGTTGACCAATGGAAAACTTAAAAGACCGGATCGTGTCATTGTTAGTGATAACAAAGCCATTGTGATCGATTACAAAACGGGAGCACGATCAGAAAGTCATTTGCGACAGGTGACTGAGTACAAAAATATTTTAGGAGAAATGGGATATGATCATGTGGATGGTTATCTCATTTATCTCTCAGAGCCAGATGTGCTGGGCGTATAATTTTTAAAAAACTAATATGATGAAAGCAGTACTGTGTGAGTCTTATGGTCCACCTGAAAATTTGGTAATTAAGGAAATAGAATCATTAGTTCCAGATCATGGAGAGGTCATTATTGAAGTGAAGGCCAGTGGCTTAAATTTCCCAGATACATTGATCATTGAAGGAAAATATCAATTTCAGCCTGAGATGCCGTTTTCTCCAGGAGGAGAAGTAGCTGGAATTGTAAAAGAAATAGGAGATGGAGTTACTCATCTAAAGGCGGGTGATTGTGTGATGGCAGGTACTGGCTGGGGAGGTTTTGCCCAGGAAGTGAGGGGCAAGGTCTCAAATGTGTTTCCATTGCCAGATCGCATCAGCTTCGAACAAGCCGCCTCCACAATGATGACTTTTGGCACTTCTTACCATGCTTTGGTCAATCGAGCAGAACTGAAGACAGGTGAGACTTTGATGGTGTTGGGCGCAGCAGGAGGCGTAGGTACCGCAGCTATTCAAATTGGAAAGGCCTTAGGCGCTCAAGTGATTGCCGCTGCGAGCACTGATGAAAAGTTAGACTATTGTAAATCCATAGGGGCAGACTTAACAATTAATTATAGCAAAGAAGATCTTAAGAATCAGGCTAAGGCTCTGACGAACGGGAAGGGTGTAGATGTGATTTATGACCCCATTGGAGATCGATTTACTGAGCCAGCATTAAGAGCTATAGCATGGAAGGGCAGATACCTAGTGGTGGGTTTTGCTGCAGGCGAAATTCCTAAAATTCCTTTGAACCTGCCTTTACTCAAAGGGTGTTCTATCATGGGGGTCTTTTGGGGTGGTTTCTTTAGAAATGAACCTCAAGTGAATGCTGAGAATTTCATGACGATTGTGGAGTGGCTGAAAGAGGGAAAGGTGAAGGCTCAGATTCACAAGAAGTATCCTCTTGAAGAGGTGGCAGCGGCTATGGAGGAATTAACAAGCAAAAAAGTAAAAGGCAAGATCATTTTCGAGCCTTGATAAATGCAATTACTTTGATGAAAAAGCAAAAGGGCCACTCAACGAGTGACCCTTTTTTTCTTTTTCCACCTTCTTGGATAGATGCTCCAAAGCTAATTATGCATCGTCTTTGAAAGTAGAAGGGAAATTGAAAAACGGATTAATATGATTGGCTATAGGTTGATTTAATTTTAGCTAACTAAAATAATCAATTCAAAAGGCAATATCAAAAAGCTGAAATAAAAATCACACAATTTTAACATCCAATCTTCCAATGTTTAAACTTGAAATTCTGTAATTAATCCAATAAAATCTATTGTTTATCAATATTTGATGGGTCACTCATCGAAAAAATTCAATTAAATCAAATTTTAGAATACTAATTAGATGTTCTTAATGCAGTGTAGGGTAATATTGCATTTGATCTTTTTAAGACTATGAGAAAGAATTTTGCAAGGACGTCCGTCTTGTCCTGTCTATTGCTAGCATCCTCCTGTCATATAGACGAATTGGGAAAGGAAAAGCTAGGCACGTATTCCCCACACATTGTATTGAATCTAGGTGCTGCCGAGTATACTGTATTGGAGCTGCTGGAAGACTTGGATCAGGAATCCTTGGAAGTAAACGATGAGGATCAGACCATGTCCATCCTATTCAGGGACAGTACACTCTTTAGTGACAATGAATCCTTGATTGCCATCAGCTCAGTGAGTAATGTAGAAGAATTTGCTCCAGGCGAAGATGTTCCGTCTACACCTGTTGATTACGAAATTGAAATAGAGGAAACTTTTGTGTTTTCTTTCCCTGCCAATAATGGTGAGGAAATAGATTCAGTTTTTTATAATTCTGGCACCCTCGACTTTTTTATGGAATCCTCTTTCGAAGGAGATATAGACTATACCTGGGTGATAGAAGGGACAAGAATTACGGAGACCAATTTGGATTTGACGCAGTCCAAAGAATTGACCTATACAGGCAGTACTGTGACAGATACCTATTCCAGGTCTTTGAATGGACTAAAGTCTTTGTTTTATAAAAATGCACTGGATGAAAACGAATTTGCCGTGCATGTGACAGGTACCATCAGTTTTGAAACCGGATCACAAATTTTATCTACTGATAAGATGATATTCAATTTGGCCTTTAACAACCCAGCATTTTCAAAGGTGTATGGTTTTTTCGGAAATGATCCTTTAGACCTACAAAGCCAAACGATTGATATATCAGCTTTTGATGAATTTTCTGGTGATGGTTTGAAGCTAGAAGACCCACGAGTATTACTAATTACTAAAAATTCTTTCGGACTTGATTTTGAACTATCGTTTGATGAGATCAAGGCAGTCGCAGCAGATAACAGTGAAGTGTTATTTGTCGAAAATCCATCTTCGGGAATTGACGGATTTGTATCCTCTCCAGAAGTAGAAGGAGAAATAAAAAGAGATACGATAGAACTGAATAAGGAAAATAGCAACATCAACGAGTTGTTGAACTCGACACCTGTGTTGATGGACTTTTCTATTTCAGGAATACCTAATCCAGCAAGTAGTACGCTTGATAATAATTTCATGCTTGAGGAAAGTGAAATAGAAGTAGTCAGTGTCATCGACATTCCGCTACAATTTCAGATGGATGGATTTTCAGTTGATTTTGATTTTGAAATGGACTTGTCTGACATTGAAAAAGCCGATCGTATTGCATTCAGCATTGTGGCGACTAATGAGATACCATTTGCAGGCACCATTGACCTTCATTTCGTAGATGAAGAGGAAAATACTTTGTACACTTTGCTTGATGCTGTTGGAATAGACTCCCCTGACGTAGGATCTGGCGGCAGAAGTATTGAACCAGAAGTATCTAGTTCAGAAATCGACTTGGATACTGAAGGCATTGACGCACTGCTTCATGCACATAAAATTTTAGCTACTGTAAACCTATCTACATTCGAGGCGGAAGTTGATCGCTATGTTACATTATATGCGGACTATGTATTGAAAATTGAATTATCACTTGCTGGTGAAGTAACTATAGAGCTATGATCAGAAATACAAGACTTACCTTTTTAGTTATTATGTTGCTACTTGGGCTAGCGAACTCAGGGCAGGCACAAAGCGACCTAACTTTTTATCACTTAGGAGAATTAACACCACAGAACAGTATATATAATCCAGTATTTTTTCCAGATGCTGATTTCTATATTTCGTTTCCAGTGATTTCTGGAGTGAGTGTAAATGTTAATAATAGTTTTACATACAATGATATTTTTGACCCTATTGAGGGTTCTGATTCTGTACAATTTGTTCCTGAAAAATTGCTATCCACTTTGAAAAATGGGGATCGCCTGAGTTTTGATGGAGCCGTGTCTTTGTTTCAAGTTGGTTTTCATATTGGGCGCTCTAGTGCAGTGCAAATATTCGCAAATGAAAGAGCTAAATCGAGTTTATATTATCCAAAAGAAGTTTTGGGATATTTACTCAATGGTAATGGTGATTTTGTAGGGGAGGAGGTCGCTGAGCGAAACCTCAATGTATCTGGTACATACTACCGAGAATATGGCATTGGATATTCTCATCAACTTACCATTTTAGGTAATAAGCAGTTGAGAGTGGGGCTCAAGGTGAAATACCTGCAAGGATTTGCACAGGCGCAGGTAGATGAAGGTGCACAGGTGAGCTTCTTTACAGATGAAGACAATCACATTCATGTGGGTACCAATCAGCCCATTATTTATACAGCAGGTTTTGATTCAATGAGCGAAAGTGATTACCTGATCAGTAATGACAATACTGGGGTGGGTTTTGATTTTGGGGCTGATTTGCAGATTTCACCCAAGTTGAAAGTAGCTTTAGCTGTCAATGATATTGGTAGTATCAACTGGACTGAAGGAGTAAAGAATTATGAGTTGCTCGAATCTGAAGCAACATTTGGAGGCCTGGACTTAAAGAATCTTGATGATATTGGGGAAGTCTTGACTGACACACTTGAGCAACTGTTTGGTTATAGGGAAGTCACTGGAGGTAGTTTTAAAACAAAGCTGAACACCCGTTTCTTGGTTTCAGGTGCATATAAGGTAATCCCTAAAGGAACAGTTACAGCTACCATATTGGCAAGAAATGATCTTGGCAACTTGGGTTTCACCTATGGTGCAGGCTACACGCATCGCGTGGGACGTATGCTGACTGTATCTACCACTGTGTCCCGAAAGCCAAAACAAGGATTTGCTGTGGGTGCTGGATTTGGTGCTAGACTAGGGATTGTTCAACTCTATACTTCTGTCGATAATTTTGTCGGTTTTACGGACGTTCGGAAAATGCAAAATATGAATGTTCGTGTAGGAATGAATTTTCTATTTGGTCGCCGTTCGGAAAAGAAAAAGCAAAAAGGCAACGATGGAGATCTCCTTGAGGTGCAACCAAAAGAAAAGAAGATTAAGGATAAACTAAGCCCTTTTCCTGAAGAATATAATTTAGATCATTTAGAAGAAATTGATTAATCTCCTTTACGCTTATACAAGGTCGAAAACCCAGAGATCATGACATTCATTGAACTGGAGAAAAACCCGTCAGTTCGCAGGCTGGATAGTTCAAATAGAATGTCTTCGCTTTTGGCAATAATCTGAACAATCGCATCTTTTTCAAAGTCTTTCATTCTCTCTGCTAGAAAGCCTGGTAGACTGTCAACAGTTAGTGATTCTGTCTTTAGATCAATGCTGTACATAGGACGTGTTTCAATGGGGTGAAATTGATGATCAAAGGACTTGTCTTTGATATTCAATGTATGATAGCCCTTGATTTCGTTTATTTCGTCGAACATGGTTCGCTCAGTAGAGCCACTGTACACAATTGGTATGGTTTGTCCCGACTTTGACTGCGTTTGCAAAATCTGATATTTGTGGATGTGTCCAGATAAGATCATGTCAAACGATCCAGGCAAGTCCTTGATGTTTAGGGTGTCCTTTCTGTTTTTGAATTCAAAAAAATTAAAGCCTGCTTTTACGCCATCAATCGCGTGATGTACACAAAGAATATTGAAATCGTCCTTATTGATGTTGTTTTCAAAAGTGTTTTTTAATGTAGGGAATAGTGTCCGCACGTCTCCTTTGAAATATGGGAAACCTGAAATGGAAAGCCCTGGAAGAGTATAAGTTTTGGGATTGTCAAAGAGGTGAATATTTGGATGATTGAGAAATAGAGAAGGCGGTAACACAGACCTTTCGTGATTCCCAGGCACGATGAAAACTTGAATGTCATCATTAGCCAACCTAAGGAATTGGGCATAAGTCTGATCTACTAGGAAGGCTGGGACGTTGTGCTTCTCAAAGACATCACCACAATGAATAACATAGTCCACCTTTAAGGCTATGGCCTGATCAATGACTAATTTGAAATTGTGGAAAAAGTCGAATCCGCGTCTTCTATTTTTGGTTGGCTTATTAGTAGGTGGATGATCAAACCCAATATGGGTGTCAGAAAATAGTAAAATGCTGATATTGTCAGCTGTCACGTCTATTATTTTTGATGGAGTTCAAAGAAGGTCTTTCGACTCTTGATGAAGTATTGATACGGCAAAAGAAAGGGAGAGTTTTGAACACTATGGTTCGTTTTAGAGATCAATCTTCTTTTCTTAATGTTTTTAGGTGTTAGCAGTATAAAATCTAAATGTGCACGAATGACTGCCCAGCTATGTGCCCAAGATTGGTCGAAGCCAAATTTCAAGGCTGCTGCCCAATCTAGCATGAACTTGAAGGGAAGTTTCCATATCAAACTCAGTGCATTTTCATTTTTAAATAGAAGAGATAGGTTGTTTCTAAAATTGAGGTAGGTCTTTCTCGGATTTAGTTTGTTAAGGGTGCCGCCACCTACATGGTGGACTACACTTTCTGGAATGCAATAGAGCGATTTGCCCAAGGCACGCATGCGCCAACACAAGTCAATTTCCTCCATGTGCGCAAAAAAATCTGTGTCAAAACCTCCAGCTGACATAAAATCTGCAGTTCTTACAAACATGCAGGCACCAGTAGCCCAATGTAAGGGAATAATCTCATCAAATTGACCTTGATCGTTCTCAAGTGTATCAAAAACTCGGCCGCGACAATAGGGGAAACCCATGAAGTCCAAATAGCCACCTGCAGCACCTGCATATTCAAATTTTTCCTTTTGATTGAAGTCGAGAATCTTTGGCTGACATGCGGCTACTTCAGGGTGATCGTTCATAAAATCGGTTACAGGAATTATCCAATTGGGAGTTACTTCTATGTCGGAATTGAGAAGGACACAGTACTCATAGTTGAGTTGTTTGAGGGCTTCATTATAACCACCTGTATATCCCAGGTTTTCCTCAAACACGATGAGTTTCAAGTTTGGGTAATTCTCCTTCAAAAAAGACAGGGAATTGTCCTTGGAAGCATTGTCCGCTACAATAACTTCAGCACTTGTGCTGTGTTGAATGACCGAGGGTAAGAACTGCTCTAGAAACTGAGCACCATTATAGTTTAATATGACAACGGCTGTATTAGCCATTAAACATATTGCCTAAGTCGAATCCTGGAATATTAGGCATCATACCTTCCGTTTGTTTTTGGATATGCTCTTTGGCCAGGATGTCAGCTTCATCCATGGCTTTGTTGATGGCTGCAACAATCAAATCTTGTACAATGTCCTTGTCTGCAGTATTGACTAAAGAATCGTCAATAGAGACTTTGATTACTTTTTTTTGACCGTTCACCGTGGCCTTAACCAGCCCAGCACCAGATTCACCTTCTATTTCTATTTGAGCAAGGGTGGCTTGGGCTTCTTTCATTTTTTCCTGAACCTCCTTCACTTTGCCCATCATTTTCATCATATCAAACATATCGCTATCCTTTTCTCATGAGTAACATTGACCCAGACTGGTCATATTTTCTACCTTCTGCATCTTCAAAATATATTTTAAAGATATAGGTGCCTTCAGGTGCATCTTTATCATTGATGGTGCCATCCCAGCCATTAAAATTATCAGAAGTAGAAAAAATAAGTACGCCCCATCTGCTGTACACTTCCATTTCAAAATTAAAAACTTTTGGCCCTTTTGCCACAAACCTATCATTCAATCCATCATTGTCAGGCGTGAAGACATTAGGCAGAAACATAGTTGTATTTAGTTCTGTTAGTATAATGTTGGAATAGCTGAATTGTGGTGTGACGTCCAAAGACTCGGCACGTACCCGAATATACTTGTTTTCGGAATCATTGGGGGAGAATGTGACCGCCTTCTCACGACCACTAAATACGGAATATTCTTCCAATACATTACCTGTATCGTCTAGCCTTTCAATGGTATAATTTCGAATACCATTGAGCCATGTCTCATATTTGTTCCAGCTGAAAATGACTTCTTTACCTCGCACCCCACCTTGTTGAATAATGATGGGTATGGTAGAAGGTGAGGGCGTGGCCAGATTCCCACAATCATCATCATATCTGATTCGATAAGCATGCTGACCCAAGAAATTGGCTTCTGTATCCACGAAAGTAGTGTCATCAGAATAGTCATAGAATCGCCACGAACGATCTCTAATATTTCGTTCTATTATGTATCTTCTGAATGGAATTTCTCCTGTATCTGGTGGTCCCCAAGTGAGCTCCACATCGTTTTCAAGATTAACCGTGGAAGAGGGATAACTAACTGCTGGAAGTTCCTCTGATTTGTTGGCAATCACAGCCGTATCTACAGAAACTGATGAACCACTGGCAAAAATGGGTTGTACATTGTACACATATTCTTTATTGCAAATGACCTGACTATCATCATAGCTTACTGTTGATGAATTTGTAATATTCAATAATAGATCACCATCCCTGATGATATTGTATGATTCCGCCTCTATGGTGTCTGTTTGCCAGGTGATGGTGTTGGCTTGATCTGTGCCTTCTACGTCGAAATAAACAGAACAAATAATGTCTGATAGAAAAGTCACCTCGTTGCATGCGTCGTAGGTATTGATTCGGAAGCAGTGAAAATCATCTTGCGTGCTAATATCTGACAATACTGCTGTAGCGCCTGTAATAATTGATCCAAATTCGAAGTTTTCAGTGCCGTTCGTGGAGCTCTCTAAGTTATATATAATATCATCACCAAGAGTGAAGCCCAACTGAATTTCACCACTGATTGCCTCATCCGTGGTCTCTACGGATGTCAAAACAGGACTGGTAATTGAGTTGATACTATTAAAGGCTTGATTATCTGTACCACACGTAGAATTATTGGCATCGTTGAATCTACCAGAAACATCAATTCTGTAAGTGCCTTGTGTGCCAAAGTTGACCTGTGAGGTAAATGACAATGGGGGCAGCTCTTCGTTGGAAAGTCCGTCAAAATCTACAAAGTAAGAGTCGTAATAGTCATCTTCAATTTCAACTCTTACATTATGAGAGGCGCAATTGTGAATGGTGAAATCTGGTAAAAGAGGCTCTTTTACTTCTACTAATATAGAGTCGAATCCATCGTGTTCATTTGAGCCCATGGAGACATAAAAATCACCTGCCGTGGTATAGGTGTAATTGAAATCTGTAAAGTCACCACCACTGCCGTCAAACCCTTCATAATAGAATTGAACCCCTGTACCTTCATTCACGGTTACATTGATGGTCATTCCAGTACATCCCTTGATATAATCTATATCAAACCTTCCTAAAATACTTGTGTGCTGGGCAGAAGCCCATGGGCTAAAAAAGCACAAAGTGAGGAGTAATGTGTATTGGAGATGCTTCAATTTGATTGTCTACTCAATGGTTTGACGAACTGTCAATTAAAAGTTATCAATCTAGCGACTATTCTTGATTTTAGAAATAAGATCATTGATTTTGTAAGCGGCTTGCTCACCATCAATCATATTTTTCAAAGTATAGTTGCCAGTTGCGATTTCATCTTCGCCTATGAGGACAACGAATGGAATATTAAGATTATTAGCATAAGACATCTGTTTCTTCATCTTAGCTGTATCAGGATACATTTCAGCTCGAATTCCTTCTTTTCTCAAACCCTGCAGTAAGGCTATTCCTTTATTCATCATTTCCTCTCCAAAGTTGACAATCATTACCTGTACTTGAGTAGCCGTGGATTCAGGGTACAAGTCAAGTTCTTCGAGCACATCATAAATTCTATCTACACCAAAGGATATGCCCACGCCAGAAATATCTTTGAGTCCAAATACACCTGTAAGATTGTCGTACCGTCCGCCCCCTGTAATACTGCCAATTTGCACGCCATTAGCTTTTACTTCGAAAATTGTCCCTGTGTAGTAGGAGAGACCGCGCGCAAGTGTAAGGTCGAGTTCCAAATGATTATCCTCCAGTTCATAAGATTGAAGATGGCTCAGGATTTCCTCAGTTTCTTTTACGCCCTGGAGTCCAGTTTCGCTTGCACTAAAGTAGTCTTTAAGGAATGCCAGTTTGTCATTGATAGTTCCTTCAAATTCAAAGACTGGTTTCAGCAATTTGATACTTTCTTGGCTGAAACCTCTTTGTATCAATTCTTCATTGACTTTATCCAAACCAATTTTATCCAATTTGTCAATGGCCACACAGAAATCTGCTTCTTTGCCTTCGGCACCAATGACCTCAGTGATGCCTACTAATATTTTTCTATTATTAAGCTTAATGGTAAAGTCTGAAAGTTTCAGTCCATTAAATACCTCATTGATCATAGCTATGATTTCAGCTTCACAAAGAAGAGAATTTGTACCTACTACATCTGCATCACATTGATAAAATTCTCTGTATCTACCTCTCTGTGGACGATCTGCTCGCCAGACTGGTTGGATCTGATATCTTTTGAATGGGAATGAAATTTCATTCCTGTGCATAACTACATAGCGCGCGAATGGAACAGTGAGGTCATACCTGAGACCCTTCTCTGATATTTTTGTCAGCATAGTTTTGCTGCCAGCCGAATAATCCTGTGCTTGAGTTTTGGAAAGGAAATCCCCAGAATTTAATACCTTAAAAAGTAATTGATCGCCTTCATCACCATATTTCCCTGTAAGCACAGAAAGATTCTCCATGGTGGGAGTTTCTAACTGAGCAAACCCATATTGTTCGTATACTTCACGAATGGTATTGAAAATATAGTTTCTCTTGGCCATTTGTAATGGCCCAAAATCACGTGTTCCTCTTGGGATGGAAGGCTTCTGCATTGAAATATTATTGTTTGCAGCAAAACTATGAATCGACCTGCACCAAAACAATGTAATTATTCATTATAAATGAATTTTATCAATGTTGAGATAATAGTTTAATAGATTAGCAGATTTCCAACATTCAAAATAACTATGGTTCGGCAATTCCTTTTATTCATCTTTCTGATTTTTATCGTATTTGCTTGCCAGCAAAATAAACTAACCTGTGTGCCGACAGAGGTTGTAATGCTAATTGATAGTCTCAAAGCGCAATATGTGCCAGATGGACGAGTAGCAATTTTTAAAGTAGAAGCAGCATTTGATAATGGGCGATTGGTTCTAAAAGGAGAAACTGATCAGCCTGAGGCTTTGGAAATCTTGGTTGATCAACTTTCTGAACATGAACTTGAGAGTCAAATCAATTTGCTACCAGACGAATCTACCTATGCCTATAAACACGCTATTGTGAATAACTCAGTGGCTAATTTGAGGTCTAACCCAAAACATTCTGCTGAACTCGCTACACAGGCCATTCTTGGAACAGTAATGAAAGTACTAAAAATTACAGGCGAGTGGTATTTGGTTCAAACGCCGGATGATTATATCGCTTGGGTAGATCATGGAGGTGTTTCTTTGAAATCTGAGGAGGATTTTGCTGTTTGGGAAAATGTCGAAAAGGTGATTATTACTTCTAACCATGCCATAGTAGCAGATGATCAGGAAAACATAGTTTCTGACGTGATTTTGGGGAATATTTTAGAGAAAATAAGCGAAACAAAAGAGGCTTGGCTTGTACGATTTCCAGATGGTAGAACAGGAAAGGTGAGTAAAGACAGTGCTTTGGATTACCAAGTTTGGTTGACTGCACTGGAGCCAACTGGTGATTTGATTGAGTCCTATGCGCGATCACTAATGGGTACGCCCTATTTGTGGGGAGGCACTTCCTCTAAAGGAATGGATTGTAGTGGATTCACCAAAACGGTTTATTGGATGAATGGACTGATTATTCCAAGAGATGCCTCTCAGCAGGTGAATGCTGGCGTGGTAGTGGATGCTGATTTGAAATTTGAGAATTTGGAAAAAGGCGATTTACTATTTTTTGGTAAGCCAGCCACAGATTCAACCAAACAAAGAACCACCCACGTTGGTATTTGGTTAGATAATAGCGAATTTATCCATGCTTCCAAACAAGTGAGAATAAGTTCGATTGACGAGAATTCGCCAAATTATGATGAGTTTAATAAGAATCGTTACCTAGGAAGTAGAAGGTATTTGAAAAACGGAGAGGGGAATATTGTTGATTTAAAAACAGAGCTTACTTTTCAGAAGTAATCCTCTCATTAGACCCCGCTTGATAGGGATAGCTTTCGAATATTATATTGATTGATTCTAGCATGGTCAGCTGGACTTCTTTTTTCATTTTGTACTTCAGATCCAGACTGCCTTGCCATACGAGTTTCTTTTGTTTACGATCCCTTAACTCTATGAGTATAATCCCTTCAGTATGTTTTCTAGCATCTTGGGGAAAGTAATAATTGTTATACCCATACGGGTCATAATTTCTTGTATTGCTTTCTGTGACAGTGGTAGATACTATTTCGTATCTGGCAATGAGGTCTGGTTTGTCTGCTTGTTCATAGCCCTTAGCAGCCATATTCTGAGAAATAGCCATTTCTATTTCGCCGAAAAAAGCCATCCCCTCTGGTGAATAGGACTTGTCGTCACTTTTATAATGAATCAGACGATAGGTATAGTATTTACTATAGTCCAATTCATCATTCAAAAACTTAATCACCTTGGGCGTTGCGCAAGTTTGACAAAGTAAAAGAATGATGAACCAAACTGATAATTTCATAGATTAAGGAAACTTAGGGAACTTGTCGAAATCAGGGTCTCTCTTTTCCAGAAATGCATTTTTACCTTCCTGTGCTTCTTCCATCAGGTAATACATCAAAGTAGCATCACCTGCCATTTCCATCAAGCCATGCTGACCGTCCAGTTCTGCATTCAGGCTGCGCTTGATCATTCTTATGGCTAATGGACTTCTTTTCATAATGGTCTTGCACCATTTCACAGTAGTGGCTTCCAACTCTTCTAGAGAAACCACTTTATTCACCATGCCCATTTTTTCTGCTTCATCTGCCGTATACTGTTCACACAAGAACCAAATTTCTCTGGCTTTCTTTTGACCCACGTGTCTGGCCAGATAAGAAGAGCCAAACCCACCATCAAAGCTTCCCACTTTAGGTCCTGTCTGTCCGAATTTTGCGTTGTCTGAAGCAATAGTCAAATCACACACGACGTGAAGCACATGTCCTCCACCAATCGCATATCCATTTACCATTGCAATCACTGGTTTAGGCAATGATCTGATCCTTTTGTGTAGATCTAGTACGTTGAGACGTGGTACGCCATCTTCTCCTACATAGCCACCTACTCCTTTTACATTTTGGTCTCCACCAGAGCAAAACGCTTTGTCTCCAGTACCGGTCAAGATCACCACGTTGATATCTGTGCGCTCGCGGCAGATGTCCATGGCTTCTATCATCTGGTTGTTCGTTTCAGGTCGAAAGGCGTTGTATACCTCAGGACGATTGATGGTTATTTTAGCGATACCTTCAAAAAACTCGAATTTGATATCGGAATATTCTTTGATTGATTTCCAGTCGAACGTTGTACTCATATTTCTAAATTTTGAGGCCAAAAATAATTGGCTAATTGGTCATTTGGGTAAATTCCTAAATAATTCTTTGTATGCCTGCTTGCTTTCTTCGGCATCTGTAAATATTTCTAATATTTTTCTTTTTCCAGATTTGACAAAAGTCTTTAAGTTTTGGTCTAGCTCTTTTTCGGAAAGACAAGGAAGATATTCAAAGCCATACTCTTGAGCCAATAGTTTGGCATCGTTAAGTTGGCGAGTTTCGAAAAATTCTTCAAGTTCTGGTTGTCTTGAAGGCCCATCAATCATCCTGAAAATGCCACCTCCATGATTGTTGAAAACTACAATGCTAAGATTATCTGGTAGATGATTGTGCCAAAATGCATTGCGATCATAGAGAAATGCCATGTCGCCAGTCAAGAGGAATGTGGATTTATCCGTCATGAGTGCAGTGCCTACGGCCGTACTGTTGGATCCATCAATACCACTGGTTCCTCTGTTGCCATACACCTCTATATCTTGGGCTGCCGTCAGGCCAATGACGTTGGCGTATCTTACAGCCATGCTGTTGGCCAAATGCAAATCTGAGCCAGAGGGAAGAGCAGCCATCACTTTTTTGTAACAGCCGAAGTCTGAAAACGCAGAGGTGCTAAATTGCTTTATATGAACTTTGGTTTTGGCGTTGATTTCCTGCCATGCAGAAAAGAAACCCAACTGCAAGTCACGTTGAGCAAGCAGCTGTATTGCTTCAGTAAGAAACTCAGCAGCATCTGTTTTGAAGTGCTTGGTAAGTGAAAGGTAAGTGTCGGGTGCGTTTTCTTCATCTCTAACATGCCAATGCACTTTAGGCCTGTACTTTCTTAAATAGAGCTTTAGGTTTTTGCTGATCACTGACAGGCCTATGGTAATCAATAAATCAGGCTGGAGATTTTGATTTTCAAGCCCTTTAAGAAATACATCTTGACTTGAAATTACACCTTCCACTTCATGAGCATTCGAGATAATGTCAGCTACAACTGGAATCTGATATTCAGTAGAAATCTGGCTCAGCATCTTATTGAGCTCCATGTTTTTTTGCTCTTGGCCAACTACTATCAAAATCTTTTTGAATTGGCTCAGTTCACCTAGATTCTGTTTCCGTTCTACCGAAATGTCAGGAGTTCTGCCAGGTATGGCTAAGCTCATATTGTAGTCAAAATTGTCGCTAGACGTAGGGTAGAAGGGTTCCCTAAATGGGATATTGATATGTACTGGCCCTTGCCCATCAGCTAGGCACGTATCTATTGCGTCATTGATCATTTGATACCCTTGTTTTATGGATTCTTCTCCTTCCAGAAGCGAAGGGAAGTCAAATGATTGTTTGGCATGCTTGCCGAAAAGGTTCTTTTGATAGATGGTCTGACCATCACGCTGACCAATCCATTCTGGTGGCCGGTCAGCTGATAGAATCAGTAGAGGTACTTGATTGAAGTAAGCTTCAGCAACAGCAGGAGCATAATTCAGTGCAGCAGAGCCAGAGGTACAAATCAATACGGTAGGTGTCTTGCTTTTTAAGCTCAAGCCTAAAGCAATAAAAGCAGCTGAGCGCTCATCAGGAACACTAAAGCATTTGATTTCAGGGTGTCTGGCAAAGGCGATTGTCAGTGCTGCGTTGCGAGAGCCAGGAGAAATCACGGCGTGTTTTATACCCTTTAAATGGCAAATCTGAACTAGATCAAATACGGGCTGAAGATTCATCTATTGGGCTTGAATAACATTGAGTAGCGTTTGAAACTTAATTTCTGTTTCTACCCATTCTTTCTCAGGGTCACTGTCTTCTGTCACGCCTGCTCCTGCGAACAAGATCATGTCATTTTTATAGATTTTGGCACAACGAAGATTCACGTAGAGTGCTGTTTGACCGTCATACTTTACCGGCCCTAAATAGCCACTATAGTATTCCCTGTCATAGGCTTCATTTTCTTGTAAAAACTTGGCGGCTGGTATCATGGGCATGCCACAGACTGCAGAAGTAGGGTGGAGCAAATCGAGCATGACACTGCCTAATTGAGGGAAATTCACTTCTTGCATATTGACTTTAAATGTGGTCTTCAAGTGGATTAAATTGCCCGCCTTGACTGTCTTTGGGCCATATTCGTCGAACTCACGTAGCCTTATTTTCTTAAAACAGTTGACGATATATCTACTCACAAGAGCTTGCTCCTCAATTTCTTTTTGTGTCCAACTCACTTGTGCCAATTCAAACCCAGGTCTGATTTCTTGGGTGCCTGCTAAAGAGATAGTTTCGAAATTGTAAGCTTCGTCTACTGAAATCAAAAGCTCGGGTGTAGCACCTAGCCATAACCCTTGACTAGGAAGGTAAACCAATGACACAAAAGCATTTTCATAAGCTTCACACAGCTTAATTAATTCTTTGACAGGATGGAAGTTCTTCTCCGTTCTGAACTTTTCACGTCGAGAGGGTACAATTTTTTGATAATAGCCTTCTGATATGGATTCTTTGCATTTTTGAACCAGTGTAAGGTAAGAGTCCTTGGTGGATTTGAATGGGGTAGGAGCTTCTAGAAAGTCCTTGTAGTCAAACCGCTTATCTTCATTGACAATGGCGTATTGCTTAAGAAAATTCTCGTACCGTCCTTCCTTATCATTGAAGCCGGGTGCAAGTAAAATTTCATTAAGATCACTATCAAGGAGTACATCTGATTTTATGAATTGGCTTTCATGGCGTTCAGATGCCTCAAAAGGGCTGACCATAAAACCAGTAGGTGCATTTTCAATTTCATCAGGGACTTCACTTTCCTGATCGAGTTGTAGAGTAGAATGAATGATGGTCTCTCTTGGATTTCTCCAAATAGCAAATGGCAAATCCATTTTTATACCTGTACTAAAGAAATTCTCCAGCTTTTCAAGAAAAACAGTGTCAGGGATAGGATGAGTAGTTTGTTTACTTAATTCCATTATTTTTTATCAATCACAGCCATGGTTATTCTACTTACACATACGAGTTGTTTTTCTTCGTTGGTGATTTTTATCTCCCAAACTTGTGTTTTTTTTCCTACATGCAAGGGTCTGGCAATTCCTTCTACTATGCCGTTCTTTACGGCTTTGATATGGTTGGCATTGATATCGAGCCCAACACAATATTTCTCGTTAGGATCAACTGTCATGGTAGCTGCCACACTGCCAAGTGATTCTGCTAAGACTACTGATGCTCCACCATGTAGCATTCTAAATGGTTGGACCGTTCGGCTGTCTACTGGCATGGTGGCTTTTACGAAATCCTCTCCGATTTCGGTAAATTCTATACCTATGTGCTCAGTCATGGTGTTTTTTGAGAAGGCATTTATACCTTCGAGGGTAAACGTGGGAAGGAACATTCTTTCTTTCAATTCGTGGGTTATATTCGCCTGTTACAAACAAAAAGACAATTCGCTTGAAAACCAAAAATATATACATCATCCGACATGGCCAGACCGATTACAATCTAGAAAATAAAGTGCAAGGCAGAGGGATAGATTCGTCTATAAATGCTACGGGAAGACAACAAGCGAATGAATTCTACCAAGCTTTTAAGCACGTGCCTTTTGATAAGATCTATACATCCGATTTAAAAAGGACCAAAGAATCAGTGCAACAATTCATTGATTTAGGGATTCCTTATGAAAGCCATGGTGGATTGGATGAAATCAGCTGGGGAAAACATGAGGGTCAACCTTATGATCCAGTCATGCATAAAATCTATTTAGATACGATTGCAGGTTGGGCTCAGGGAAATTTGGAGTTGGCTGTGGGAGAAGGAGAAACGCCACTAGAAGTGATGAAAAGGCAAAAGGAAGCCATGAAGCATATTATGAACAACGAGTCAGAGCAAAATGTATTGATTGCTACACATGGAAGAGCTATGCGAATGTTGGTTTGTTGGTTGCTGAACTATCCGCTTCAAAAGATGGATGTCTTCGAGCATGCCAATCTTTGCCTATATCAGATGCAATACGTCAAAGGGCAGTACAAAGTCGTTCAGCACGCAAGTACAAAATATTTAAACCTTTGAGAATTTATTCTGTTCATCTCCATTGTTCTTGATCTGAATATTGATTAACTTAAATACCCGAAGCCGTCCTTGAACGGTTGGCACGGCATAGTAAGCGAGATTTAATCCATCTTTAAAAATGCTAACTCAGCCCAAAACCCGGTGAAGCCGGGTTTTGGTTTTTTACAATTTCCTATCTAAATGCCTCTAAATTAACAATTTCTGACTCAAACGAATAGTAATCCTGTTTTTCGTATAGTTTGCCAACCTTGACTTTTTATTAGTTTATCAAATTTTTCTGATCCAGCTGAGTCATAGGATTTTCGAAATTCATCCAAGGTTGGTGTATTTGAATTTGGCATGAGCCTCTCAAACAATGCATCTAATGTTTTACCCTGAGCTTCTGTAAATACTGCAATTTCTGTGCTTTGATTCGTGTGTATTTCGAACTTACACTTGCTCTCTTGGGTTCCTTTTTGCTTCTTGGTATAGAAGGAGACTAAAGGTCTGGCATGAATCCAGATCAGTTTTGTACCCTTGCTCACTGGCGTACCTGGATTATTTTGAATAGCCATTTCTATATCGAATTCAGAAACAGTAGTGTCAGGAATTTCAAAATCAAACCATTCTTGAAGTGGGAAATCAAAACAAGCACCATGCATATAGTTGAACAGTGATTTCTTCAATCCATTACTGAAAAGTGAGTGGTCACCACCTTCTGGATCCTCATGAGGTAAGTCATTATGAGCAAAGCTCCCAGCCTCTGCCAATAGAGACTTCGCGCCAAAAGCTTCAGGCGTCATACCCACGGGGCTATGTGCAGTCATGGCAAACTGATGCCAGAAGCCAGATTGGATCACGCCCAGTTCGAATAGCTGACGTACCATTTCCAACGAGTCAATGGTTTCTTGTTCAGTTTGTGTAGGAAATCCATACATCAGGTAGGCATGTACCATGATTCCACTTGCCGTGAAATTGTCAGCAACTTGAGCCACTTGAGCTACAGTAACTCCTTTCTGTATTTTTTCTAAGAGCCTATCTGAAGCCACTTCTAGTCCACCTGACACGGCAATACATCCAGATGCTTTGAGCAGTCTGCAAAGGTCAGGAGTGAAACGTTTTTCAAACCTGATATTTGTCCACCAAGTTACTTTCAGCTTTCTCTTTAGGATTTCAATAGCTACTTCCCTCATCAAAGCAGGTGGAGCGGCTTCATCTACAAAATGAAAACCTGTCTCACCCGTCTGACTGATTTGATCCTCCATTCTATCACAGATGATAGCTGCACTTATGGGTTCGTAATTCTTGATATAATCAAGAGAGATATCACAGAAGGTGCACTTCTTCCAGTAGCAGCCATGTGCCATGGTGAGTTTGTTCCAGCGTCCATCACTCCAGAGTCTGTGCATGGGGTTTGTGATTTCAATTACGGAAAGGTATCTGCTCAACTCAAGCCCTTCGTAGTCTGGTGTCCCTGTATGACTAAAAGGAACGTCTGGGCTTGTCGAGTCATTGATGTATTTGACAGCTCCGTTTTGGAGTAATAGTGTTCTTTTCAGGTTGGTCGTTTCGCATGCGCCTTCTAGGTGATCTAATAATAGTTGAAGGGGTCTTTCGCCATCATCCAGCGTGATATAGTCAACAAATTCAAATATTCGAATATCTTTTAAGGTGCGTAGCTCTGTGTTGGGATACCCACCACCCATGGCCAGTTTTACTTCTGGGTAATGGGCTTTGATATATTGACCGCAGCGCAATGCGCCATATAAATTACCAGGGAAAGGCACAGACAGACAAACTAATCCAGGTTTTTCTGATTCCATTCTTGGTTGAATGCATTCAAAAAGGATCTCATCTGTAAATGATGGTGCAAGGTTCAAAGAGGTGTATAAAGGGTCGAAAGATTGTACAGATAGGCTCAGTCGTTCGGCGTACCTGCTAAAACCAAAATACGGATCAATGGTGTTTTTGATGAAATCAGCTAAATCTTCTAAATAGAGCGTGGCCAGATGTCGAGCCTTGTCTTGAATACCTAAATGACCAAAGGCCCATTCCAAATCATCCAGTTGCTCAAACCGTGAGGCCTCAGGTAGATAATCTCTTTCTGCTATGGAGTAGGCCAGGGTTGGATTTTTGTTTTGTAGAAACGTAATTACAGGTTCAATGGTAGATAAATATTCATCACGTAAACTGAGGATTCTTCGCTCATTGGATGTTTTGGATAAGGTGGAATTGGAGGCTGCTTCGAAAAGTTTTATGAGTCCCTTCCGGGTGAATAGAGCGAGAATGACATCCATACCTAAATCTGCCTGACTTGCGTGACCATCAATGGTGTTCAAAAAACCTTTGAGATAAGCCGTGGCTGGATACGGTGTATTGAGCTGGGTGAAAGGTGGTGTGAGTAGTAGGGTTTTGATCGAAGACGCCATGTACCTGTAAAGTTCGTAATTGTCTTCTAAATACCACGGTCAAAAAAACAAAAAGAGGGAAACTCAATAGAGTCACCCTCTTTATTACCTGTTTAATTTTCTTTTACTTCATGCTGAATGTAGGCTCACAATTGATCTTAGCAATGCTGACGGCTCTAGGAGTATCTACCTGTACTTCAATGTTGTTTTTTACCACCACTATTTTGTCAAACTTTTCATTGACGTATGGAGAATGAAGATCAACATAATGATATTCTTCATCAGAATTTTTCGGCACTTTAAAATCGTGAATCTCAACAGTCCCCACTTCACGATCATGCTTGTCAACCAAATACAGAGTAAGGTCTAATTTGAATAAGTCAAAGTCTGTGTTGTTTTTCAGGCGATAGACAACTTCGAAGTTGTCCCACCCATATTGCTCCACACGTTTTAATTTTTTTACTTCAACGCTCACACCTTCGTTGATTTTATACTGAGAATAGGATGAGATTTCCTGGGCGGTCGCGGTTGCTCCTAGAGCACTGACCAATAGCACGGCTACTAATTTTTTCATCTGCTTAACATTTTTTATTTCAAAGATCCGACCCACCGATCGAACCAATAGATCTCAAGAGATCAATTCATAACACACTTTTAAAACTCGATAATGTTTTCCATTATTATGTTTCGAGCAGGATATTTTATAAACAACAATTCAAAGGTTTACCCTCATTTATTTTGATAATTATTCAAAACGTAAATGATTGTTTTGCTAATAGACGAAATTTCAGGCCATTCCTCATATTTTTTCGATAAACCATGGAATTTATCCTATGATTAGAATGTGAGTGGATTCAGTTTATCTGAGAATATTCTTTTTAATTTGCGCCTATGGAGTTAGTGAGTGGAAAAAAAATTTTGGTTACTGGTGGTGCTGGTTTTATTGGCTCTAATCTTTGTGAAAAGCTGTTAACACTTGATAATACCGTTGTTTGTTTGGATAATTTTTCCACTGGCAAAAGGGAGAATATAGAACATTCGCTAAAAGATCCCGGATTTTCTCTGATAGAGGGTGATATCCGTGATATAGCGGTTTGTCATGCTGCAGTGATGGATGTAGATTTTATTTTACATCAAGCAGCTCTTGGTTCTGTGCCTCGTTCTATCAACGATCCAATAACAACCAATGAGGTCAATGTCTCTGGTTTTTTGAATATGCTTGTAGCAGCTAAGGACGCCAAAGTTGATCGATTTATTTATGCTGCCAGTTCATCTACTTATGGTGATTCTGAAGCCTTACCTAAAATTGAAGAAAGGATTGGCAGACCATTGTCCCCTTATGCGATTACTAAATATGTCAATGAACTATATGCTGATATATTCAACAAAACTTACGGATTGAACACGATTGGTTTAAGGTACTTTAATGTGTTCGGCCGACGCCAAGATCCTGACGGGGGATATGCTGCAGTGATACCCAGATTTATCAAATCTTTGATCAATCATGAGCCTCCAGTGATCAATGGAGATGGTTCTTATTCTCGTGATTTCACTTACATTGACAATGTGATTCAGCTGAATTTGTTGGCATTGAGTACCACAAAAGAGACGGCATTAAATGAAGTCTATAATACGGCTCACGGTGAGAGAAACACACTCAATGATCTAACTCATTGGCTACAGAAATATTTAAGCGAGTTTGACCCAGAGATCAATAATATAGAGATTGCTTACGGCCCAGAGCGTCAAGGAGATATTCCACATTCATTAGCCAGTATTGAGAAAGCCAAACGTTTGTTGGGTTATGATCCAAAATTTAATTTCCAGAATGGATTGAAAGAAACAGTAAAATGGTTTTGGGACACGCATCAATCCAATAAATAAATGTAAAAATCGTTTTAGGGGTTTAGAGAAAATTGTTGTCTTGAATTTGATAAAATCCTATAACCTATTTGAAAAGATGAAAACAATAAAATCAACCCTATTATTTGCGATAGCTCTTGTAATATTTTCTTGTACTGATGACAAAAAAGAAGATGTGGCAACTCCTGAAGAAGCGAAAGCTAGTATGGATAAAGTGGCCGATGAAATGGAAGCAGATCTGGTTCAGATGGTCAATACTCAAGGTGTAGATGCCTTGACTCAATTGCTGGATTTGGTTTCTGAATCAGACCCCTTTAGTGGTAGAATTAATACAGATAAGAACTCTAAAAAGATCATTGCTCAAAGAATTAAGAAATTGAATACCATTTTCATTCCCGCTTCTGCAGGAATAAGAGAAGAAGATGATCGATTTATTTTCGAGAATGAAGTGGGTGTTTATGATTACAATTTTGATCAACAAAAATTCATTCAGACCGAACAGGGTGGTGATAAAGTCCAATTGAATTTCCCAACGGCTGAGTCTACTACCAACAATGCAACTTTGAATCTAACGGCCTATGCAGATGTAGCTGTTGAAGACAGTTATGCTGGTTGGGTGAGTTATGAACCTGCTACTATTAATGCAGACCTTTCTGTTGATGGAGAGACTTTGGTTATCCTGGATTTCAATGCAGCATATAATGAAGATGGTATGCCTAGCTCAGCCGAGATTAGCTTGACTTTAACTCCATTTGAATTCTCCGTGAGTTTTTCAGATGATGCAGCTACTAGTTCTTCAGTTGCTTACAGCATGAGAAACTCAGGAGATAAGATTATGGGAGCGACAATCGATGTATCTTTTGCATCCCCAGACAAGGAAATAGTCCAAATAATTAATGGCGAGTTATATTATCGAGATATATCCCTGAAGGGTAAATTAGATATTTCAAAAATAGATGGAGAAAGTGAATCCTTTGATATCAACGACTTTGTTGACCTAGCTATATATGATGGAGGTACAAAAATTGGAGATATCGTATTCGAAGAAACTGATTGGGAAACAGTGGCATACGTTAAATATAGTGATGGTTCAAAAGAACTTTTAGAAGAATTGCTAGCACCAGTGATTTCCGAACTTGAAGATTTTATCCTTGAGTTAGAAGGGGAGTAGTATCGCGATATGTAGCATGCTATGGAAATAAAGGGGAAACAATAGTCTATTGTTTCCCCTTTACTTTTTGTAGGTTTTCTCCATTAGGAACTTCCAATGGGCTTCAGTATTTTAGCTTTTAATTGATCCAAAAAACGTATGAAAAAAATAGCTTTCTTGTTACTTATGGCCACAGTTGGCTGTAAAACAAATACAGAAACGAAGGTCTCACAAGTAGACCAATTTCTCAACACTTATACCGAACGATATCTTAAACTTTATGCTGAATATAGTGAAGCAGAGTGGGAAGCAAATACCAAAATTATAGATGGTGATACCTTGGCTTCGCACAAAGTATCTCAAGCAGGTGGTGCCTATGCAGCATTTACGGGTAGTGCAGAAAATATCGAACAGGCAACTAAGTTCCTGCAGGATAAAGAAGTACTTACAGCTATTCAAATCAAACAGCTGGAGGCTATTTTGTATGGCGCAGCATCCAATCCAGGTACTGTATCTGACTTGGTAAAAGAAAAAATTAAAGCTGATGCAGCTCAGAATGCAGCATTATTTGGGTATGATTTTCAGATTGATGGAGAATCTGTAAGTACAAATGAAATTGATGAGATACTCAAAACAAGTGACAACCTTGATGAAAGGCTAATAGCCTGGAATACAAGTAAGGAGGTAGGCATAGGTCTGAAGGATGGTCTGGAAAATTTGGTGGGTCTAAGAAATCAGACAGTACAAGCTTTGGAGTACGAAGACTATTTTACTTATCAAGTATCAGATTACGGAATGACAAGAGCTGAAATGCTAGAGTTATGCGAGCAGCTGGTAAAGGACATCTGGCCTTTGTATCGTGAATTGCATACCTATGCGAGATATGAATTAGCGAGTAAGTATGGGCAAAGTGTTCCTGACATGCTACCTGCACATTGGCTGCCTAATAGATGGGGGCAAAGTTGGTCCGCCATGGTAGAAGTAGAAGGTATAGATTTGGATGCTATTTTGGAAGAAAAAGGTTCAGAGTGGCTGGTAAAACAAGCTGAGCAGTTTTATGTAAGCATGGGTTTTGAACCACTTCCTCAAAGTTTTTACGATAAGTCAAGTTTATACCCTTTGCCTGAAGGAGCGGACTATAAAAAGAACAACCATGCTTCGGCTTGGCACATGGATTTACAACAGGATGTAAGAAGCTTGATGAGTGTCACGCCAAATGCCAGATGGTATGAAACCACGCATCATGAATTAGGACATATCTACTACTATATGGAATATACCAATCCAAATGTTCCACCTTTATTAAGAGGAGGTGCCAATAGAGCATTTCACGAGGGAGTGGGCTCTCAAATGGGGCTGGCTGCTATGCAGAAACCATTTTTGGAAGGACTAGGATTGATCGAGGAAGGGGTCGAGACAGACGAAATGCAAGCATTGCTTAAAGAAGCTTTGGATATGGTAGTAGTTATGCCCTGGGGCTCGGGCGTGATGACCCAATTTGAGAATAGCCTATATGCAGAAGCACTGCCGAGAGACCTATACAATCAAAAGTGGTGGGAGTTGAAGAAGAAGTATCAAGGTATTGTCCCTCCGTCAGAAAGAGGAGAAGAATATTGCGATGCGGCATCAAAAACTCATATCAACAATGATCCAGCTCAGTATTACGACTATAGCTTGTCTACCGTGATATTATTTCAATTGCATAATCATATAGCAGGAAATATATTGAAGCAAGATCCACGAGCTACCAACTACTATGGCTCGAAGAAAGCAGGTGCCTTTTTGCGAAACATCCTGTCTAAAGGTGCTACAGAGGACTGGAGAAAACTTATGAAAGACAATACAGGTGAAGAAATTAGTGCCAAAGCCATGTTAAAGTATTTCGAGCCTTTAATGGGCTACTTGCAGCAACAAAATCAAGGCAGAGAGCATACGCTTGGGGAAATGCCAATATAAGTCCTTGGACAACAAACAAAAAAGCTATGAATTTCATAGCTTTTTTGTTTGTGGAGTCGGAGGGAATCGAACCCTCGTCCAGATAAGGTCATATTGGACCGTCTACATGCATAGTTGAAACTTAGGATCTCGTAGGAGAGCTGGCGTTCAACAACCCACTTTTCCTACCAGTTACTTTAGCTTCGCCATTGGTTAGCAACTTCGCCTCAGGCTAGTCTTACTGGGTGACACCCCTTGATCCTGCTCATAAGACAAAAGCATGGAGGGATGTGTCTGTCCCGATTCTTAATCGGGATTAATAATTTTTGCTATCAGCAAAAATTAAGCAGCCATGGCGTAATTAGATTCGCCAAATAGAATATGAGTAAATTGATCACGTGTGCTTACTCAACACCCGACATGCAAGTACAATATCCACACTTACTGTCAAAACCGGTCGACCCCATACATCAATGAACGACAAGAAGTTCTTCACTTTTTGCGGTTGCAAACTTAGTGGATTATACGAGAATATGATCAGGTGAGATGTTAGATTTTATAAATTGATGGAGGTATAGAAAACTTTCCAATGAATTGAACCTTTTGGTAAAGCATACGACTTCCTATTGACCATGCGTGAAAAATCAAATATACTGGACGAATGGCTGGTGCTAAAAGCACAACAGGGAGATCATGTAGCTTTTCAACAACTGGTGACGAAATGGCATAAAAAACTGCTGTATCAATCCTTTATCAGGACTAATGATTGGACACAGTCCGAAGATATTGTACAGGATGTTTGGCAATGGTTGGTTGTCAATCTGGCTAAGTTGAAGGATGTAAATAAATTCAGTGCCTGGATACGGACTATAGTAGATCGTAGATCTATTGATTGGGTACGCAAACATCAAAAAGAAAGAGTCAACCAAAAAGAATACATCAATGGAGTTGATCAAACTGATGATATTAGTTCTGCTGCTTATTCTGATGCTGCTTCAGGTTTTGATGAGGGTGCTATAAGCGCTCTAGAAAAGACACTGGAGGAGCTAAATGCAGATAGTAAATTGATCTTAGTTCTCTACTATTTAGAATCTAATTCTATTGAGTCCATAGCTGGTATTTTGTGCATTCCAAAAGGAACTGTAAAATCAAGACTGTTTCACGCACGTGAAAAATTAAAGAAATTATTAAAACCAAAGAATCATGAAAAATCAGAATGAAGAAATCGATGAAATGATAAAAACAGCGCTTTCTAATGAAGAAGCTGCCTTTTATGAGGATTTAAAAGAACAATCGCCATTTGAAATGATTGGAGGATTATTTGAAGGGAAAATGAAGTGGTGGACGATTGGCAATGTATTTATTTCACTCGTATTCATAGCCTTGTCTGTTGTTTGCCTTTTGAAGGTGATAGAAGTAGAAAATACCAATGCTTTGATACGCTGGAGTCTGGGTCTGATTGGTTCTATGTTGATCCCTAGTATGCTGAAACTCTGGAATTGGAATCAGATGCAGCGCAATGCTATCCTTAGAGAAATCAAAAGGTTGCAGCTGTTGGTAGCTCACAAAGAGTAGATCACATATTTTCTATCCACTCTTTGATAAGTGCAATCCCTTCCTCATGAGGGATGGTACGTCCCAGTTCGGGCATCATGGTACCCGGTTCAGTAGTTTGCATGCGATGGACTAAGATGGACGATTCTGGCTCTCCAGGTACTATGCCGTACTTGAAATTAGCAGAGCCTCTCCCTGCTGCTACAGGCTTTTTGTTTACTCCCAGGCGATAGGGATCCGATTCAAATATGGTAAGGTTCAATCCGCTATTCTTGGCTGGACCCTGGTCATTGTGGCAATGTGCACAATTGATATCTAAATAAGCTCTGGCACGATTATTCAAAGATCCTGTTTCAGGATTATTCCACTCGGCAAGTTTGGGCGTTTCACTTTTGGGCAAATTTAACCAGCCTTTGTCGACCATTTTGGTAAGTTGATTCAGGCTCGTTGAATCCATTTCATATATTCGATTGAGCTGACGGGCAGTTGGGCCTATGGGTGTCATTTTCCCTCCTTTGTCATGACAGCTTTTGCACTGATTCATGTCTGGAATGTTATAATCAATCCTTCCTTTATTGGTCAAATTGACAGGTATTTTGCCTCCAGTAATTTCCAAATAAGCTTCTGTTTGATCTGTATTCCAGATATAAGGTAGAGCGGTCCATCCACTCTTGTTGTGAATCAATAATCGCGTTTCTAGTATTTTGTCAGAAGCTGAATTGAGTTGTGTGGCTCCATAGTAGAAATTTTTGATAAGGATTGTGCCAACTGGGAAGTCCAGCACCTCATTTTCGCGATAGCCTATTTTTTCACCTTTTGGTAAATAAATGAAACGTCTCTTCTTGGCATAATCTGAAAACAAAGGTGTATTCAAATCATAGGGCAGCACATTTTCTGTTGGAGTCAAGTCGGATAACTTCCCTAGGAAAAACTTGTAATCTGAAAGTTTGGTGAGTCCCAATGATGCATACTGTACTTGCTCTGAAATCGTTTGGTCGCTACCTTTTGGTACAGGTATTTCTACTTTTTGTTTCCTGTTTTCTTGGCAAGAAACAAAGGCTAAAAAAAACAGCCCAGTAATGAATGTTTTCATATCAGTTGCAATTGAATATGGCTGGATTTTCTTCTAACCCTTCAAATTCGTTGGCGGCATCAAGATTGACTGATTTGATTCCTTCTGCTTCCTGCACGCAAATGGCATAATTAGGATTAATACTCCCATCTGCCAAAAAATAATTAGGTGATTGCAAACCGTCCCAAGCCACATGTGGCAAGTTCGTGCCAAATTTTAGAAGAAACAGTTTGCCAAAATCATTGCCCAAATAGGGAAGGAGATAGGTGTTTTCATAGGTGTTATTATAGACTTTTATGTCACCAACAAATGGATCGTAATTGATGTCTAGTTCATTTTGCCTTTCAAGCTCTTCACGACTACCACCACCACCTGTGTTTTCCTCACCACCCATGGCTTCTAATAGGGCATAACTAACCATACCCACACCTATCGTCTTATTGTTTCGAATGATATTGTCATGAATTTGAACGCCTGTAGTGGCCAATACCAAAATTCCTGTTCCTGGAGGGGTTACGCCAACCATATTACCTGGTGGAGCAAAATTGGGTGTATTATTTTCATAGACATTGTTGTTGTATACATCTATGTTTCTTCCATATTGAGTAAGTCCAGGTAAGTCAAAAACTAGAATACCACCCGTATTTTCATAAGAGGTGTTATTTCTAATAATAACTTCCTTTGAATTTTCGCTCTCAATTCCAGCCACGTTCCAATAAGTGGTGTTGTTTTCAATTAGCACAGTGTCTGATTGCCCAACATAAATACCTGCATCACTTGCGCCAAATACAGTACAACTTCGAATGGTGACATTTTTACAGAGCACAGGATAAAGGCCGTATGCTCCATTGGTAGAGTCTACCTTTCCCGTCCATCCAATAATCAAATCTTCTAATAAAATACCCTCAGTGTCAGTTACTTTGATGTTGTCGCCAGCTGCATCTTCAATTGTGAAATCACGAAGCGTAATATTTTCACAATTGGCCACACGAATTCCTTCAGCACCTTGCGATTGATCTTTGAAAGAAAGTATGGTTTTGTCCTTACCTTGTCCCTTGATAGTAACATGGATCCTACCTTCTAATATGAGGCTCTTGTCAAATTTGAAATGACCTTCTGGAAGGTCAATGGTAGAACTGTCTTTTGCCAGAATGAAGGAGGTAAGAATAGATTTTTGTTGATCCGAAAAGTTCCTTTCAGGATTGTATTCCAAAGTTTCTGAGCAAGAAGCAAATAGAAGCAGGAGGGCACAATAACCAATGAATTTCATAACTTGAGTTGATGTTAGTTTACTTCTAATTAAACAATTAATTGCCTGAATATGAAATGAATACACTAGTATTTGAACAAATAATCATTTCGTTCAAATACTAGTGATGACACTTATGAAGCAGTTGCTAAATTGGATTGGCTATAGACGGGCTTTGTGGAGTGAACGCTTCGTAGCCATTTTCAGTAATGTAAAAGCAGTCTTCCAATCTAACGCCAAATTCTCCATAGATATATATCCCAGGTTCATTTGAGAAGCACATGCCAGGTTGCATAGGGGTGGAGTTCCCTTTTACTAAGTATTCCCATTCATGAAAGTCCATGCCTATACCATGTCCTACCCGATGAAAGAAATTTTCATACCCATAACCAAAGCCATGCTTGTTTACCACTGCTCTAGCTGTAGCGTCTAATTGTTCACATGGAACGCCGGCTTTGGCTTGTTCATATACAGCTGTCTGTGCTTCTTTTACAATGTCCCAAATATCTCGCTGACGCTGCGTAGGCTTCCCAAAAATGGTTGTTCTAGTTATGTCAGCCTGATAGCCACCCAGTTTGCACCCACCATCAATAAGTACCAAATCACCTTCTTTGAGCTGCTGTGCTGTTTTGCTTCCATGAGGGAAAGCTGTATATTCTCCAAACATAGCACCTGCCCATCCAGCTTCTGTAGCACCAAGAGCCGTACTGGCCTCAGCCACTATAGCACTCAGATCATATTGAGATATCCCTTCCTTCATTTGTGAAAACCCAATTCGATAGGCTTCAAGTGTAATTGCATTGGCTTTTTTCATCAGAGCCAATTCCTTGGGGGTCTTGATCATTCTGCACCCTGCAGTTATGGGTTTGGCATTTATGATGGTTGCCTGTGTTAAATAGGAGGATATGCCGTCTGATTGAAAAAATCTGACATTTTCTTCCATACCTAATGTACCAGTGGCACCATGTTTACTTTTAAAGAGTTTGGCAACTAATTCATAAGGACTTTCATGCTCGTCCCAACTGGCCACCTCACCATCGAGCGAAATCATTTCTTCCAAACGTTCTTTTTCAAAGGTTGGCCCAACATATTGGAGTACGCCATCAGAAAAAATTAAAACACCTGTTAGCCGTTCGCTTGGCCACCATTTGATCCCTGTAAAATAATCTAAGGAAGTCCCTGACTCAATAAAAATGGCATCAATACCATTTTGCTGCATCAGTAGAGAAGCCTTCTCAACGCGCTGAGTTCTATCCTCTGCATTAATAAAATCAATTCCAGCCGTGAATGGTTGGATATTCATTTTGTTGGCATCCAGGTTTTCAGTGGTACAAGATGACGCACCCATAATTGCCAATCCTGATCCAGCCAAAGCACTGTTTTCAATAAATTTTCTTCTATTCACTCTGTTATAGTCAATGGTTAAACTACTTTCAATTTAGTAATTTTAAGAGTGAAGTTGATTGGAATCTTGATGAATGGTCATAAAAAATCCCGCTAAAAGCGGGATCAATTTCATTAGAAATAAACTGGGCAAAGCCCGTCCTTCTTGCTGAATTTGAGTGGTATTCGATAGTTAAGAAATATCTCATGCGAACCAGCTGTATAGGTACCCAGACTTCCAATTGGAATATCATAAGCATATCCAATTCTAAAATTTTCATTTAGTACCAATTGAGTCATCAGAGAGAATGAATCCTGATATCGATAGGAGACTCCTGCATAGATGATTTCATTGATGATAAAATTTAAGTTAATATCAAAAGCAACTGGTGCATCATCTTGAAGTCTCAATAAAATTGAGGGGCTTATTTTTAAGTTTCTGCTCATGTCTTTCACAAAACCAGCATTGATATAATAATATCTAGATGCCTTTCCTTCTGATGCAATAGCTCCATCTCCAGACCCTTCTATCACATCTGGTGTTAAAAAGTATGGAATAGAGGCTCCAATGAAATAATCTCTGTTCGCAAAATAAATTCCCATTCCAAAGTTCGGATTGAACGTCTTTGAAAATACAAATAAGGGATCGTCCTGACTGATGACATTTACTCGATCCAGATTAGAGGTTCTTTGATCAAATCCTCCCTGAAGACCCATGGCGAGTATGCCTTTGCTCATTCTAATTTTATAAGCAAAGCTACCATACACACTATATTGCTCATGTACGCCTACTGCATCGCGAACTACATTCAACCCAACTCCTACATTTTTTTCTCTCAGCGTAGTGTGTGCAGTAAGCGATTGATAGACAGGTGCTCCATCTATATTTACCCATTGATTTCTGTTAGTCAGAATAGCTGAAAACATATTCAAACTACCAGCATACGCAGGGTTAAGTGCTAGACCGTTGTAGGGATAGGTAGAAAATACTGGGCGTTGCTGAGCTGAAACCAGCTGACACACACACACCAATACACCTATCAAAATTCCTTTTATCAGTTTCATTTATTATTATCTGACCAATTCTAAATATCCTTGGTAAACATCTCCATCTTTTCCGTCTCCCTTGTCAAAAATATAGAAATAAGTTCCAGATGGCAAACCATTATTTCCACCACCTAGGCCTGTATTTCTCTTACCTGTGAATACATTGCCATTAGAATCGTCTTCATAACCTGATGTTTCATATACCAAGGTACCAGATCTAGTGTAGATTTTGAGACTATTGTTTTCAAATCTAGTTGCACAAGAGATTCTAAAGTAGTCATTCTTGCCATCACCATTGTCGGATACGCCATTAAATATTTCAATATCGGCATCTATTGAGAAGGCAGCTTGGTATGAACAATCCTGATCATCAATAACCAGAACCTTGTAGTCTCCAGGACTCAAACCGCTCATTTGCTCATTGGTACTAATAACGCTGCTCTCATCATCTGGGTCGATTGGATCATTTTCGCCAATTCCTGTGGCATTGGCCCAGTACTGTTTTTCTATACTAAATGATCCAGTGAAATTGAGTACTGCTTCTCCATTGCCGACATATTCTGATTCAGAGCCAAATTCTAATTCAGAACAATTGGATTCGGTAGTCCCAACAGTAAATACAGGATTGTTCTTGTCTTCTTGAACTGCAATACTGGCTGCTTCAGATACACATTCTGAAGTGAGGTCAGTAGCTCTTACCGAATAAGTACCTGCTACCAGTCCAGATGCACTAAAACTCGAACTTATAGTGACCCCTTGATCGTCTTGCCATTCAAATGTATAGCCAGCAACACTTTCATTGATAGAAGCTGTAATCGCTCCATTTGGAGTGATACAGTTGGTTTCATCATTAATAAGTTCAACTAAAGGCTCAGGTACAATTTCTATATCAGTGCTAATAGTAATCTGATCTTCAATGGTACAGCCAGTAATTCGATCTATCATTTCAATGGTATAGGTGTCAGCCATAAGGTTATCTACTGTATAGGCAGAATCAATCACCACATCAGCTAAACTTGGACCATCATGCCAGTAGACAGTATATCTCGAAGCACTTTGAGGTGCAGGAACTATTGTGGCCTGACCATCAGGAAGAACATTCACAAAGTCACATTTCGTAAGTGCATGATCTTCAATCAATGTCATTTGCATATCATCTCTATCAGAAAGTACTTCCACGAAATGAGGGTCTGAATCACAGCCGGTGTCTGTGTTCCTAACTAAGATAGTATAATCGCCTTCCTCTAGTGTATTACCTGTATTGCTAGTGAGTTGATTACTAGGATTTGGAGTAGCACCTGATTGCTCGCCTTCAAACAAGTAGTACTCGAAAGTACCTGTTTCAGGAATGATTACATCAATGGTAATCGAGCCATTTGCTGCTACTGGGTCACAGTTTTCATTGGCTGATAAGGTATTGTTGAGTATCATAATATTTGTAGGGTCATCAACCATACCATACTCTTCAGTAGATATACACAAGGTGTTTAGATCTTGAACTTCTACAGTGTATGTGCCCGCGGCCAGTCCTGAATAAGTTGGATCTGTACCTGGTCCAGGTGTACCTGAAGCACTGGTCCAATCAAAGCTATAATCCGTTAAACTAGACGACCCATCTGCTGTTACAGTTAATGAACCATTAGGTATGGTAGGATCACAGTTTCCTTGTAAAGAGAAAGCTGTGAGTGCTACCACTGGAGGAGTGCTCTCATCTTCTACGATGAATTCGAAGACTTTAGAGGTACAACCAGAGAGTGTACTTGTAGCCTCCACATAGTAGGTATCTGCAGCCAGATTTTCGAACAAGCCAGTAGAACCAGCAGCTGCTCCACCACCAGATACATAAGTGCCTGTATGTAAAGTATAGTTGTAATCAGTTACATTATCTGGAGAAATGGCAGTGATCTCAATACTACCATTTACGTTAGTGCTACACTCAGTTGTAGGTGTTATGACTACATCATTTGTGACATCTATTAATATATCTATTGGATCAAAAGGTACTACATAACTGTCTGTAGTAGAGCAGCCAGTTACAGCATCAGTGACCGTGACAGTATATGTATCTTGTTCGAGACCGGTAATTTGAGCAGTCGTTTCTCCATCACCCCAGAGGTAGGTTACACCATTAGCAATACTGGTTGCATCTGTTGCTGCTATGGTCAATTCACCATTTCCACCAGTACAATACTGATCAGCTTGATCCAAAGTAAATGAGATTGTAGGCGTACTCGAATCATCTTCAATTTCAAAATCAATAGTTGCACCCTCACATTGTGTTGCAGTATGGGTAAAGGTCACTTCATACACACCAGGCTCTAAGTCCTCGATTAGCGGATCAGTTCCCGTTTGTGTTCCGTTGTGAGCACTTCCATCTGCTTTTGTATAGCTGAAATCGAAGCCAGCTACACCAGAAGAAACTCCATCAATTTCAATATCCGTCACCTCAAAAGAACCGCTTCCACTTCCGCAGAACGTATTGGCAACAATAGTTGAAGCTACAATTTCATATTCAGCAATATCTTCATCTAATAGATCAGCTTCACCTCCATTCAATAGAGTAGCTTCAGTGCTACATGTATTACTCGGGTTGCTTTCATCAGTTACAACAATAATGTATGCTCCTCCATCTATTCCAGATAGAGTGCCGCTAGTTGTAGTACTTGCAGCACCTGAAGATCCAGTAATACTACCTGCATCTGTAAGCATGGTTCCGGTAGCAACAGTTGTTCCCGCGTACCACTGATATGAATAGTTTCCACCATCATCATTGGTGATTTCCCAATCTAAAGCACCATTGCCTTCATTCGCATCTGAGTCACAACTTGTATCCACTGTATTCACAGTAACTGTAACTTCAGGAGCTTCAGATTGATCTTCCACTTCAAATGCTACTTGACCAGTATTACAACCTGTACTTTGGTCAGTTGCTTTCACATAATACAAACCTGGCTCAAGACCAGTCAATGAAGCAGTTGTCGTTGCTACACCGAGGTCTGTTAATGGATTATTAGAATACCAGGTAAAGTCATAATCATTGACGTCGCCAGAAGTTACGTCAGCGTCAGTAATAGTGATTGATCCATTAGCTCCACCACAATCATCGACGTGTACAATATTAGTACCAATATTAGCTTCATCAAGTGTTGGTGAAGCTGGCACATTAGTGATGGTGAAAGTGGTGGTAGAGAAACAACCATCATCGGTGTCATCTGCATCATTGTCGGTGACCAGTACGGTGTACTGTCCAGGAGACAGGTCAGAGATGGTTTCATCGTCCCCACCAGTGATCACGGCCGATCCCTGATCGGTGTTGGTGAACGCAGTACCAGTGATTTCGCTGTCGGTATCGGTTACGTCAGTACCCCTGAACCATCTGAAGGTATAATTGCCTACAGCGGCACCACCAGAGATTTGAACGGTCAAGTCACCGTTACCAATGTTAGTACCCGGCGACACACAA
>NZ_FWYF01000002.1:0-159695 GCF_900176375.1 Reichenbachiella faecimaris
GGGTTGCCGGCTACGTCTGATACATTCGCAGTGATGTCGTTGTCGCCTTCGGTCAAGGCTTGTACATCTGCTGCTGGGATGTCCAGTGTCCAGGCATTACCTACAACTACTGCCGTATAATCAATTCCGTTAAGCGTAATGGTGATTACCTGTCCGTCTTCCACATCTGTAGTTGTACCACTTACTGTCAGATCCACGTCGTCTTCAAGCGCATTAATGATATCATCTTCAGCTATAATAGCTATCACAATTTCTGGTGCGCTCACATCATAAACTGTCGTCACTGTCGTGGCGGCCGTGTTGTTGTTGCCCGCCGCGTCTTGGGCCTCGTTCGCCCCGACATCTACGCTGATGTCGCCTGCCCCACTTGGCGTGATTTCTACCGTGTAAGTGCCGTCACCATTGTCGGTGAAGTCTGTGGCACTGCCGTTGCCTACGACTACATCTCCCAATACAAAACCGGTCACGATTTCCCCGAAGTCGACCGTCACATCATAAGGGGCCGTGCTGTTGACCGCGGATGGCTCGCCACTGATTGTCGTGCTTGGTGCCACAAAATCTTCTGTTATTACTTGTTGTGCGGTGGTCGAACACCAATTGTCCGGATCTGATATAGTGACTGTATATGTACCTCCTGAACTAACGGTAGCTGTTGCTGTTGCCGCCCCAGAGTCTATAGTACCATCAGCAGTAGTCCATGCATATGTCAAATTAATGGTTCCCGAATTGTCAGTTGCACTAGCCGTTAGATCTGCGGTAGTGACTGTAGTTGACAATACTGTTGAAGTTGGTGTGATGCTCGCTCCGTTTGGGGCAGATACATCTTCACTGATTACTTGACTAGTACTGGTAGTACAGCTATTGTCTGGGTCAGTAATGGTTACCGTATAAGTACCCGCTGCACTAATCGTGGCAGTAGCTGTGGCAGCTCCTGAATCGATTGTACCGTCAGCCGTCGTCCAGGCATAAATCAAATTGCTCGTCCCTGCATTGTCCGTTGCACTCGCAGTCAAGGTCGCTGTCGTAACAGTACAGTTCAAGGTCGTCGCACTAGGTGAGATGCTCGCTCCACTAGGTGCACTAGAATTTGCTAGATTAATTGGCCCTGCTATGATATTGGATTGACAATTCGTAGTGGGATTGGTAATACTTAAACTTGTATAAGCACCATTATTCAGTCCGGCTATTGAAATTCCCGACGCAGTTGCTGTTAAAGACTGGGTGGACTGTGGTGTACCATTAAATGAAAAATCAACATCATAGGTTCCAGAGGTAACACCTGTTAATACAATCGTTCCATTTGGAGCAGCGCAATTGGTAGGTTGTGTATGCGTTCCCTCTGCTATGGTTGCTTTAACAGGATCAGTTAATACAATATCCACATCCTCAACAGAAGTATTACTACTTACTGTAATGGTAATGTCATTATATGTTCCTGCTGAGAGATTGCTAACGGTTGCATTTCCTGACCCGTCTACTACTACTCCGCTAAAACTAGCAGTACCTACTCCATCGTGATAATCTAACGAATAAGTACCTGCTGCTACGTTATTAAATGTCAAAGCAATCGACCCATCAATACCTCCACAAGTGGATGGGTTTGAAGGTGTACTCCCCGTAATGGATGGTGTAAGTACGACAGGGTCTGTAAGAACAACATCTATGTCCGCAATCGAAGTACAGTTATTATAAATAATTGTAATATCGTCATAAGAACCTTCAGCTAATCCAGTGATTGTTGCTAACCCTGAAGCTATTGACACACCAGTGAAAGTTTGCACACTAGGCACCTCATTTTGATAATTCAAGGTATATGAGCCATCAGGAACACCTGTAACAACCAGTTCAATTTGACCGTCAGTTCCTCCGGCAGTTGTTGGACCTGAAGAAGATACTAGTGAAATTGTTGGTTTTGTAGGATCTGTCAACACCACATCTGGAAATTCGGCGCTCACGCAACCGGCATAAGTAAGACTTAGGTTAGTATAAGTACCAGCTACTGTAGATATTGTAGCAGTATTGGATGCAATTGCCACATTAGTAAATTGCCCTCCGTCATAATCGATATTATAATTGCCATCTACAGCTACTCCTGTAAATGTCAAATTAATGCTTCCATTACCGCCACATGTGGTTGGATTTACTCGACTTGCAGCAATGGTATGCGTAGCTGGGTCATTGAGTACCACATCCGGGTTTTCGTCTGTGGTACACCCAGTGGTTATATCTGTTATATTGAGATCGACATAACTACCTGCCGGAGCAGAAACTGACGCGGCGTTCGAAGCTACAGCCACTGATGCAAAGCTTCCACCATTGTAATTAATCGTATAAGTTCCATCAGTTATGTCTGTAAATGAGAAATTGATCGTTCCATTTCCTCCACAAGAGCTAGGGCTAGCGCTTCCTGTAATTGCAATGGTTGGGTTCGGAACTGCTAGCGTAAATGGGCCAATAGAGTTCGACTTACAAAGCGTACCTGTATTGGTAATACTGATACTTGAGTATACACCTGCCGATAATCCGGTAAAACCAGCAATAGCCCCTGTACCATCACTACTAACAGCTGCAGATCCTGGTACTCCATCTAAAACATAGTTGAGTGTATAATTGGTACTGAATTCGGTACTTGTAAAGGTGATACTTCCGTCAGAACCGCCACAGGTAGAGGGTTCCATTTCAACTCCCACTGCAAGCGTAGCAGCACCAGCGTTGACCAGACTTACAGGTCCAACAATGACGTTATCACAAATCAACGTAACTGCGGTTCCGCTAATTGTAATATTTGAGTAATCTCCTGGCGCTAGTCCTGTCATGGCATAATCTCCACTTCCATTTGCCGTGATAATGGCAGAAGGCACTGCCTCTCCATCTAGAGAATAATCGAGTGTATAATTTTCAGAAGCAGTCAGGCCAGAGAGGGTTATTACTCCATCAGGCGAAGGGCAATTTGTCGGTTGGGTTGTGATTACATGCGTAAGATTAATTTCTTCTGGAGACACATTGATTGTTCCAACGATTTCCTGGCAAACGGTTCCAATACGTGAAGCCACTAATTTAATGGAAGTGACAGAAGCGTCAATAGCATAAGAAGTCAAAGCGAGGGTATTGCCATCTCCAAGTGAAGCTGGACCTATACCATTATCATCTTGATCTTGCAATTCATAAACAATCAAATTTTCCGTATAACTCACCGAAAAATCTATGGTTTCGCCTGCACATATAGTCGTAGCTGAAGTAGCTACAAATTCCATTGCAACATCGGGTGCCTGACAATCAATAAGAACCGCATTCGAATGATTGCTTTCACAGAGACCTCCACTTTCATTGGTCACTGTTGTCGTAGCAGACCCTCCAGCGAATAGCTTATTAAATGGGGTCGATAAGCCCGTAATGGTCCATGGATCTAAAGAGTTAAGACTTGGCGGAACATTATAAATAGCTCCTTCAATCTCTACATCGTCGATATACAGTTGAATCACTAAATTATCTGTTCCACTAACCAGAGTTGTCCCACTCACTTCGTCATCACCTTCCGCAATTGGAGAATCAAGTGTTAGTTTATTCGTTGGGTCTGGAGTTTTTGTATTAACAAATACTTCAGTAGCAAAATCACTTATTAAATCTCCAGATGCCTGAGCAGTGGCGGTGATATATGAAGTTGCAGGAATATTACTAGTAGATACCGTCCAAGCTCCGTTTGAGGCAATAGTTGTAGTGCTTCCAACGGAAGTCTCTGCGCCTCCACTAATTACTCTTGAATAGACTGTAATCGTTGATCCGTCGGGTTCGGATGAAAAGCCACTCACAGACGTAATATTCGTTCCTCCATCTACACAATATTCTCCATCTATATCTAAGGTTGGTGTTGCAGACTGTACTGGAGCTGCAGTCACCGCAACACCACTTGATTCGGATGGACATAAAGAGGTCTCGGTTGCGTATACCGAAACTACCTGACCAACTGTGAGTGTGGGCAAAGGAAGGGCAGAAAATGTTGTTCCTGCTGTAGAGTAGGTAGTTCCAGTCCCAACCCCATCGATGTATAATTCGACCGTTGCTGCTAAGGCTTTTGTACCATTGATTTCCGTTGCTGTCGTTAATATTTCCGTTTCTGTAATAGTAGGTGTAGCGGTCGTACCTGTACCTTGGCACACATAGGCACGGCTTGATGCACATCCGCTTCCTTGAACAATGATGTAATAGACGCCAGTTGGAACGGCAGACCCCTGATTTGCATCTACGGCTCCTGTGAAGTTTCCTGTACCATCTGTAACAACTGTTATAGGATTTTCAGCAGGTGCCCATTTCGCTCCTGCAATCAAATTTCCAGTGCCCTCATCGTATAAAGACACTGTGTATGAAGTGTTTGCAGCATCAGTGATGGAAAAATTAACTCCACTCGAATTACCAGTAATAGACAACGTATGAGCTGCATTAGCGCAGACTGCCCCCGCAATAGTTGAATTACACGACGAATAAGAAGTTGATTTTTCTTTAGTTGCAGTTGCAGCGGCTGCAGTAGCACCTACTTTAGCAGTCGCAGTAAATTCCTCAGAAGCAACTACTGCTGAGATACCCGACACTGTCCATGCTCCTCCAGAAGCCAAGGTGGTGCCTATTGGATCGCCATCTCTAAAAAGTTCTATGGTGGCGCCATCTACTTCGGTGGTAGTCCCTGAAACAGAAGTAGCATCTACAGCAATTGGCCCAGTAATAGTGGGGCACTCCGCTCTAGGGTTTATCGCTTCCCCATTACTCAGGTCGTCACCTGAGGTAGGTGGAAAAACATCAATCAAATCCTGAAACAAATTATCAGTAACTCCCAAGTCATCATCGACACCTCCCAAATCCGCCATTTTGAATCCTGTTGATTCTTTGGGTGCAATGGTGGTGCCTCCCACCATTCTAACGGGTGTGGAGCTACTAAAGGGTAGATCCGCATAAGGCACATAAAAATCGTAAAAATAATCTGTTCCACAAATGGTAGAACCTGCTATGGATTTTTGAGCGAAATCTTCATAAGGGCGATCTACAGTTCCATCACCAATTTCGGTACTTGTAAGTGTATTGTTGTCAATGTCATAGATACTCACACCGAAATTCGTTCGTAAAGTTATTTCGTACTCAAAACCAGGATTCCCTGATACATAATCAAGATCAGATCCTGAACCAAACAATTGGTCGGTATCAACGAGAATGGTATAACCTTTAGAATTTTCTGCTGTACCACCTAAACGAAAACGAAACATAAGATTTGTTCCATCAGAATAGGTATAGATGGTTTCATCTTCATCGGAGCGAACCAAATCCACGAACCCACAGCTCGGGCCTGCTGAATTGTCGCTGGACGGTTCTCCCGTGCCAACTACAGGTAATGGAACAAAAGGGATTTCGGATGAGGTCTCATCATCAGCGCCAAATCCTTGATCTGTCTCTGAGGTATAACCATCGAGGTTAGGATCTAAAACCGACTGCCCTCCATCGGCTGGTTTGTAAATCAGTCCGGGAGTTTGGGCAGTGGAATTCAAACTAAGGCCTAAAATAAGGATTACGGTAATGAGTATTATACTTCGTTTCTCGTTCATAACAGGTTAAACTGAGGTTAATATCTAATAGCCCCGAATTTAGACCGCCTGAATCATGTATGAATAGAGACTCGGTGAAAGTGAATAAATACTCGGTGAGTTCAGTACGAAGGCTAGGCTAGAAAAAATAAAAGGTTGTCCTATAATTTAATCAATTCGAGACTTAAAAGAGTGCTTTCTTTCCCAATAATTGAAGTTATGTTCTATTCCGAAATAGACATGATGTGGCGCAAGGCGGCTGTGATCTCCTCACATGCCTTTTTGATTTTTTCTATCAACTGACCCTTTTTATTACCTTTTTCAAGTAAAATGCGTGGAACTTCATTCATTAATTGGGGCAAGCTGGAAATGCCCAAAACTTCATTGCTGGTTTTAATGGAGTCGCAGGTTTGTTTGATCAATTTCTCATCGGCGTTATCCATAGCCTCCAAGAAGTCGGAGAGGAAATTTTGATAGATTTCTAAATAGTGCTCTGCCAACTCTTTAACAAAATCCTGATCATTGTCGGCCAACTTGAGTAGCTTGAGTCCAATGGGATGATCAGTAGAAACTGCATGTTTCTTCATGACCTTGCCTCGATATTTCAATATTTTTTTGTAGAGCTCTTCAGGATCAAAGGGCTTGGTGATATAGTCAGTCATCCCCAATTCCTTTACTTTTTTCCGTACATGGAGCAAGGCAGAAGCAGTCAGTGCAACTATGGGTAAATTTTGCGCATAGACAGAGTTTAGTTTTCTAATGGCTTTTGTGGCCTGATAACCGTCCATTTCTGGCATTTGAAGATCCATTAATATCAAGTCATATAGTTCAGTTTTTGATCGTTCTAGTGCCAATCTGCCATTTTCAACAAATTCCATTTTGATCCCCCACTTTACCAAAAATTTCTCCAATACAATCTGATTGGCTCTGTTGTCTTCTGCCACAAGAATATGAATTTTTAAATCAGCCAAATTGTCAAACTCCGGCTGAACGAATTTCTCATTTGATTCAGGGCTTTTCTGATTTCCTATAGGCAATATCAAATCAAAAGAAAAAATAGAGCCAAAACCTAATGCACTATCTAGCTCGATCTGGCTATCCATCAGCTGCAATAGTTTTTTTGAAATGGCCAGCCCCAGACCTGTACCACCAAATTTGCGTGTGGTATCATCACTTGCTTGTTCGAAATTTTCAAATATAATAGACTGATTAGCCTTCTCTATTCCAATACCCGAATCATGGACTTCAAAATGAACTTGGACTTCCTCTCCTCTCTTTTCAAGCTGAGTTACACTTAGTTTAATAAAACCCTCATCCGTGAATTTTATAGCATTGCTGAGCAGATTGTTAATGATCTGAGTGATACGTACTGAATCTCCAATAAATCTTTGGGGCAGGGTCTCGTCATACATGAAGGTCATTTCCAAGCCTTTTTTACCAATCTCAGGCGCCAATGATTGCTTCAGGGCAGTCAAGATTTCCTTTAGGTTAAATTCCGCTTTTTCTAGCTCTACCTTGCCCGATTCTATTTTATTGTAATCCAAAATATCATTGATCAAACAAAGTAGATTCTCCCCTGAGAACTTAAGAAGATTCAAATGTTCTAAATGCTCCTTTTTGAGTTCTTCCATGAGAAGCAAATTGGTTACTCCAAGAATGGCATTGAGCGGCGTTCTAATCTCATGACTCATGGTGGACAAAAAATTCTCCTTGGCTTTTGCAGATTCAATGGCCTCCTGCTTGGCCTTCTCAGCAAGCTGCATGGCTTCCTGAATGGCCTCATCATATTTTCTTCTTTCCGAAATATTTCTAGCCACTCCAAATGTTCGCACGCCCACGTCATCCTGAAATTCTATCTCTACGGTTTGCCCCACCCAACATGGGCCATTGGCTCCTTTCATTTTAAATTCCAGGTATGATGATCGGGTATGATTTTTAAGGATATCAATATAATGTTTCGACACTCTCTCCGCATCACCTGAGTCTACAAGATCAGAAAAATGCATTTCGAGTAATTGTTTTTCAGAAAATCCAGATTCCCTGACCAGGGCCGGATTTACGTAGATAAAGTACCCTTCCGTGTTTAACTCGTAAACCATATCTCCTATTCGCTCGATCCTGTCACGAAACGTTTTTTCTGCATGAATCTGCTCCTTTTTGCTTTCCTCCAGATGTAGATTGGTTTTTCTCAGTTCTAGTAAAGCAGTAACTTGACGTGAAAGTGCCCATAAGGCTTCTCGCTGTGCATCACTAAGCGTCTTAGGCTCATGATCTATCACGCATAAGGTTCCCAATGAATACCCATTAGAAGAAACCAATGGTGCTCCGGCATAGAACCGGACATGTGGGTCTCCTGTAGCTAAAGGATTGTCGTAAAACCGCTCATCCTCATAGGCGTCAGGTACTTCTAAAATGTCTTCGGGTGTGTGAATGGCATGTGCACAATAGGCCAAATCTCTGGGAGTCTCTGAGGCGTTCAATCCATGTCGAGACTTGAACCACTGGCGGTCTTTGTCTATCAGGCTGACCAACGAAATTGGTGTCTCGCAGATAAAAGCAGCAATTTTGGTGATATCATCAAAACGCTGCTCAAGCGCTGTGTCAAGAATTTCATAGGACTTTAACTCGGCAAGTCTTTCCTTTTCGTTGCTAGGTATTTCAGGTTTTTTCATGCGGAACTAAAATTAAACTAATTTTTCTCTTTTCCGCCAACTAGAAATTTACTCTCCCCATCTTTTGCTAATGAAAAGATGGGTCTCTTTAAAATATCAATCCTTATAGCAGTTCAATTCTTGACAGCAATTCGGGCTTGTATTTCGCGCTTACAGGTACTATGGCATCCCCAATCAACAGACTGTTTTGATCTATATTATCTATTTTATTAATCTGAACCAGATAGGAACGATGCACTCTCAAGAAGAGCTCTTTTGGCAATTTTTTCTCTATGCTACTGAGTTTGTGATACACCACATGGGTTTTTTTCTCGGTATGAACCTTGATGTAATCTCCATAACCTTCCACATACAATATGGTCTCATACATCACCTTGGTCAGTAAAAAATCAACTTTCATGAAAACAGCATCATTGCCGGCAGTCTTTTGCTCTTTAAGCGCAATGTTTTCTTTAGCCTTGGTTACTGCCTTGACAAAACGTGGGTAACTTTCTATGGGCTTGACCAAGTAGTCCGTCACATCAAAATTGAAGGCCTCCACTGCATATTTTTCCTGAGAGGTAATAAGAATAATTTCAGGCTTTTTGCTCAAAGATTTGATAATATCCAAACCACTGGCTTCAGGCATCTGAATATCAAGAAACACAATATCCGGCTCCAATTCGATAATGGCGTTGGTGCCCTCCAGGGCATTCTGATACGAACCCAACAACTCTAAAAAGCCCGTTTGTTCTATTAATGAAGTAATGATTTTAAGCGCGATGAACTCGTCATCTATGGCAACACATGTTAATTTTTTCGACATTCTTTCTTAGGTTAGCAGCTGCTGATTGATACGAAAAGGCTATCAAGATTCAACCTTTTCATCAACATAAAAGTTACAATAAAAGCTTGAAATATCTTCGTTTTTGCTTGAGTAATTATTTTACATCTCCAACTCAACCTGCTAGATGAAACATGAAACAACAATAAGGAAATCATAAATGAATTCAGGTATAAATTCCCTTCAATTCTTCAAGTTTTGCACTGGCTTCACGAATAAAGCTGACCAAATGAGTCTGTAGATAGGTGCTATTTTTTTCAAGAGCTGCTTCTTCTATGCCAAAAATCTGATCAATGAACTGTTTTTGTTCAAGATTTTCAAAATTCGGCTTTACCTTATGTGCAGTCCTAGCCAAGGAATCGAAATCTCTCGCTTCATACTGAAGACTCATTTTTTCTAGTTCGAACGGGACCACATCAAGCACTCCTTCTACAATATCCCTGACCATATCCTCATCTTGATTGGTGATCTGATACAAATAAGGAAATGCTTTCTTGGTGATGGCTTGGGTTTTTACATTCGAGACCCTATCGACCGCCTTCATTTCTAGCATTTTTATTTCTTCAATATTGCACAACATGGCCATGGCACCCTTTTCTTCTATCAACTCATAAGAACCGTCGATTTCTGAATATTTTCCAATGATTCTTTTAATAGCGTCCCTCAATAAATTGGATTTGAAAACAATTCGAATACACCTTGTGGCTTGATCATAGGTGAATTTGATTTTCACATGCCCATCAGGTTTGCTTTCATTGATGATACTTAGTAGCCTAACGATACCTGTGTACACCTTGTGTTTATTGCCGATCACAATTGATGACTCAAACTCTTTCTCAAACAGCAGGTGAGCCTCTGACTCATTCAGAAAGGTATCCTGCACTGCCGCTATAATTTGGTCTATCTTGAAGGGCGTATTTGTCTCCTTCAATTCTGTGGATGCCATCTGACTGATGGCGTGTTCGAGGTAGCCCGTAATGATGCCACAGCTTTGCTGATATCTTTTTTTAAGCTCAGGTTCCAGCTGATCAGTAATTGACTTAGAGATATATTTCAATCCCGCAATAGGTGCTTTTATCTCATGATACAGTTTAGATCCAATCGCATGATTAACCCTTAATTCTTGTTCTAACTCAATGACTTGTTGCCTCAGAGATTCCAATTCTCCAACCACCCCCTTCTCTGCCAAATCTCTCTCTATCACCTCCTTGTACAGCTGCGTGTGATCCTGAATGAGCCAATGAATAAATTCATTTTCTCCTTTTTTTACCTTCTCTATTCGATAGTCGCAAATCATCTGAGATTTAAAAAATCGATCAGAGACACAAAAGAAATTGAGTACCTCTCCTGGTTCGAGATCAAGGATTTGTGTCTTGTTGCTACTCAAGAATTGACTTTTCTTAAAAATAGACCCTTCGAATTTTGCCAAGTTTTCTAACGTGTGGCAAGACTTCAGGTATATGCCATTGGCATTGAGTATAACCAACTGGGCAGATTTGCCCAAAATATCTCGTTTATAAAATTCGTCATTCATGCTTCAATTCTCTTTTTGCCGCTACAATCATTTAGAGCAATCTAGATATTACTATAGCCTCAAAAATTTATTCTCGGTCAAAATGGAGTCTTTGATGCTGACTGGCAGCAATCACTCGGTGAAATTTTTATTGGGCATTGTACCTTTTTACTTCCTCCAGGCTTTGAATCACCTCTTTACTAACTGTTTCTACTTTGCTGAACACTTTTTCCTTCCCTTTTGATGTAGCCAAAAAAGCATCTATCGCCTTCAATACCTCTTCCAAATCATCTACACCTAATGCCTCATTACTGACCTTGATCTGACCACATGCACTTCGGACTGCCTCATGATCATCTCCCTTCAGCGCCTCTGCAAATGCGGATAAAAACGACTGGTAGTTTTCAGTATAATGAGCGATCAACTCATCCATAAACACAGTATCTCCACCAGTATACTCCTGCAGTTTGAGGAAGATTTTATTCTTAGACACATCAGGTTTTGGTTTGCTGTCAACCACGCTATGGTACTTCAATATTTTTCGATATAACTCCTCGGGATTGAAAGGTTTGGTGATATAATCAGTCATTCCCAATTCTTTCACCTTCTTCCTGACGTCCAATAGGGCTGAAGCCGTTAATGCTATGATGGGTATATGGGCTGCATATTCGGTCTTATTTTTCCTTATCTCGATGGTCGCCTGATAGCCATCCATTTCCGGCATTTGAAGATCCATAAGAATCATGTCAAATTGTTCCGTCTTTGATCTGGAAACAGCCTGAAGCCCATTCTCTACAAATTCCACTTGGACACCCCACTTCTCTAGAAACTTCTCCAATACGATCTGATTGGCTCTGTTGTCTTCGGCCACCAGTATATTGATGTTTCGATCACTTAGACTTTCGAAGGTATTGGTGTCTGCTTGTCTATGATCATTCTTTGACCTTACTGCTCCTAGCGGTAAAGAAATATCAAATGAAAACACAGATCCTTTGCCAAGTTCGCTTGTCAAATGGATATCGCTTCCCATGTATTCCAAAAGTTTTTTGGTAATGGCTAACCCCAGTCCCGTCCCTCCAAACTTCCTAGTTGTATCTCCACTAGCCTGTGAAAAATTCTCAAAAATCATGGCTTGATTTTCAGGGTCTATGCCAATACCTGTATCGGATATTTCAAAATGAATTCGGGCCGCTTCATGGTCGATTTCGGCAGCTGAAACAGTGACTGAAATTCTTCCTTTTTCAGTAAACTTTATCGCATTTCCCATCAAATTATTGACAATCTGAGAAACTCTCACAGAATCTCCAATGAACACTTCCGGCAGTTTCTTGTCGTAGTTTAATTCCAGACTTAAATCCTTCTCATCCACTTTTAGAAGCATGGATTTCTGAATATGTTCAAGCAAGGTTTTCAGGTTGAAATCGATTTGTTCGAACTCAATCTTTCCAGCGTCTATTTTGTTGTAGTCTAATATGTCGTTGATTAAGGTAAGCAGGTTTTCTCCTGAGAATTTGAGTAATCTCAAATGCTCCAAATGCTCTTCTTTCATATCTTCCATCAAAAGCAAATTGGCTACGCCCAAAATGGCATTGAGCGGAGTACGTATCTCATGACTCATAGTCGACAGAAAATTCTCTTTTGCTTTGGCAGAGGCCAAAGCTTCTTGCTTGGCCACCTCTGCTAATTGCGTGGTTTCATGCAAAGCCTGCTTATAATTTTTATCAGCTGTAATATCCCAATTGGTTCCCACCATACGGATGGGCTCGCCATGGGTGTCGCGCTCTACAAGAGCTTGCGCACGAATGTGATGTACAGATTTGTCTGGCCAGACGACTCTAAACTCAGTATCAAACTTCTTTTCTCCTGAGATGGCCTGGGCTACCTCAAGATCACCACGTGCTATATCATCTGGGTGAACACCATTTCGCCAAGCGTCATAAACTCCTCCAAAGGTTTCCTTGGTGATGCCATACAATTCATACATGATATCGTCCCATACCAACTGATTCTGCTGAAGATCATATTCCCAAATACCAATTTTGGCTGCCTGAGTAGCTAGTTTCAAACGGTCAGATACGCTTTTAAGGGCTATTTCAGCTTCCTTTCTTTGCGTAATGTTTTCAATTTGTGAAACAAAATGAAGCGGACGATCAGTCGCATCCCTTACCAGAGACACGCTCAACAGGGCCCAAACCAAATCGCCATTTTTATGGAAATACCTTTTTTCCATTTGATAGCCATCAATTTGCCCTGCGATCAACTGCTGCACCTGTACAACGTCTCTTTCCAAGTCTTCCGGGTGTGTTATATCTTGAAAGGTCATTTTGATAAGTTCCTCCCTGGGATAGCCTATGATTTCACTTAACTTCTTGTTGGTACTCAGCCATTTACCAGAGGTTGAGACCAGAGCCATCCCAATGGCAGAATATTCGAAAGCGCTCCTAAACTGCTCCTGTGTTTGTCTCAGGCTATCCTGAATTTTATCTCTCCTGTTCAAAACCAGGATTAAAAACCAGGTGGTTATGAGCAACCCAACAATAATGCACGCGATAAGGATAGATATGCCCAGCTCAGTGCTCATTGTCGTATTGGCCTCCATCAGGATTCTGAGGTAACCAAATAGCACAGGAATTATGATGATTAGTGGGATCAAAATTTTAGCTACTCTTCCTCCCGAATATGGGCTATTGATCACTTTCATAAAGCCACTTTTGGAGTTAACTAACAACTGGCCTACGGCTATTAAGACAAATCCAACGGCCGTATAAAACGACATGGGAAGGAAAGCCAGAATGCCTTGAAACTCACCAATGCGATACAGATAGCCAATGACAGAAAAAAAGCCTACGACAAACACAGAAACCAACAAGATATTGGCAATTTGGATATGTTTCTCGCGATCTCTTATGGACAAAACCATAGCAGCAGCAAACAGCAGGAAACCCAGTGCAGTGTTAGGAGCCATGCTGTTAAGCTTGCCTTTTTCAAGATCAGCCTGTAGCTGTTCAGCGCAAATCACCTGGTCTATTTGAAACGCTGACTGGGTCATCAGGTTGGCCATTTTTACTGAACCTATGGCAATCAGCAACACAACTACCAGTTTCACTATCCAATGTGGGAGTGAAAACCCAGATTTTTTCACGAGGCAGATGATTCCTAGTCCTGATAAAATAAAACAAATCGCTGTCAGTGGATTAACTGCTGCAAGACCTGAGGTGGGTCTCTTAAGTACTTCTACATTAAAGACCCACCCTATAAGAGTCAAAAAGCCTACAAATACAGTGAAATAAGCAATTAACAAAGGTAATCTGGGGTGAGACCGTCGCTCGCCAATAGCCTCTTGAAAATCATTTTTAGGTAAGGTCATGAAATATTATAATAACGTTTAGTCATAAATATAATATGAAAAAGAACAGTCTACTTGGTTCACCACTCATAATTCTTTGGCAAGATCAAAGTTAAAATGTGTGTGTTTCACACCTATGTGATTGTCCTCAGCACAAAAGGAGTCGAGATAGGTCGAACCATCAACAACATTCTACTTACCAAAATTTTTCATGCATTTAAAACCGTGATTATCTAAAACAAATTATAAAAAAATTCAGCCAAGAAAGTATTTGAACGATTGATGATAGATATGATTTATGATATTTTAAATATAAAGTATTCATTTTATTCGTTATTTTTATACTAACAATCATACCCAAAATTTGATCTTTACTTAATAACTACCTTAATAATCCACCATGCGTTCTTTTATAAGAAAAACTGCGTTTCTTCTTTTGGTCATCATTCCATGTATGGTCAATGCCCAAAGCATCTACGTGGACAGCACTCGACCTGATGACTCCGGAGATGGGTTGACTCCAGGCACCGCGAAAAAAACAGTAGCAGCTGGACTTGCCACTGTTACAGCATTAAACAATCTATTTATCGCAGCAGACAATTACTTTGAAAATGTAATCATAGATAAGGCCATCAACATTTCTGGTACTGGTGGCACTCCGAATATAGGCCAGGTTACTTTAAGTGCGGATATCGGAATATCGAATGTAACAGCAAGTATTGTCAACTTGAATACAAGTGGTGTACTCCAGGATGCCGTGGATATCTCGCCGTCAGACGGATATATTTCTGTAAGTACAGGCACCTACAACGAATCTGTTACTTTCGATAAAGACTTGAGTTTTACTTCAGATAGTAATCCAATAACTATTACCAATATTGAGATAGATAATGGTGCCACACTCACTACAGATGCTAATATGACTATCACAGGAAACGTCACCTTAACCAATGGAATTATCGATGCTCAAGGTGCCTTTTATTTAAGCTCATCAGCCACTAATATTATTGAAACTGCTACTTCCTATGTTCAGGGAACGGTAGTCGCAGAGGCAGGAGCTATTGGAACAGGCACTTTCAGTTTACTAGGAGCGTCCAACGCTGGTGGAAATGACCTCGGCAATGTCACTGTTACAAGAACAACAGGTGTAAATGGAATCGTCACTGGAGCGATTACTTTGGACGAGTCCATTGCTTGTACCTGGACTATTACCTCGGATAATGCGCCAACTTCACAAGTATTGACATTTAACTGGTTCTCAATTTGGGACAATGGTATTACCACTCAAGCCATTTTTAATAACAATGGTGGCGACTGGAATCTTTTACTCGATCCTCTAGAAAGCGTGACAGACCCAAGAGTCATAGCGACGTTGAATGTCACTACTTTTGGGAATTTTACAATTGCAAACAATGGAGCCAACCTTCCGGTAGAACTTACCTATCTCACTGCTTCAAAACAATTGAACCATGTATTATTAGAATGGCAAACTGCTTCTGAAATCAATCATGATTATTTTGAAATTCAGAGAAGTGCAGATGGGAAAAACTTTGATGGCTTAGATCGAATCAGTTCTCATCACAATTCAACAACAATTAATAACTACACCTGGAAAGATTTTGACCCAATTGTCGGCCAATCCTACTATAGATTGAAAATGGTGGATTATGACGGTTATACAGAATTCTCTCCTGTCGTATCGTCTACCTCTTCTAACTCTTCTTTGGTTTTGCACCCAAATCCTACTTCAGATTTTTTAAATATCCAATCAGACATTGAAGTCGATCATGTAGCCTTGTACAATGCCAGTGGCAAAGAAATCAACCTGACTGTAGCGAAACGGCAGATTGATGTTTCTTCGCTAATGCCAGGCATCTACATGCTAAAAATGATTTCAAATGACGAGGTTATTCAATCACGATTTGTCAAGGAGTAAAAAGCAACTACTTTTTTAGGGTTGCTGGTTGTCAGCCATGCGTCAATCATTGTACATTTGCGGCAGATAAAAACTGACTATGTACAAATCGCTGATACGCCCATTTCTATTTCTCTTCCAACCTGAAAATGCCCACCACCTGACCTTCTTTATGATGAAGGTTATCAACGTTCTCCCGCTTGGAAGAGCCATTTTTTCATTGGCATACAGCCAAAAAAACAAAGGACAAGAAACAGAACTCTTTGGCTTGAAATTTCCCAACAAAGTGGGATTAGCAGCTGGATTGGACAAAAATGCGGAAGCCATAGATATGTTTGCTGCCATGGGTTTTGGTTTTGTCGAAATTGGCACGGTCACCCCAAAACCACAATCTGGAAATCCAAAGCCAAGACTTTTCAGGCTCAAAGATGATCAAGCTTTGATCAACCGCATGGGTTTTAACAATGATGGCGTTGTGGTCATTAAAAAAAGATTAGAAAAGAGAAAGTCCAATATCCTTGTGGGTGGCAACATTGGTAAAAACAAAGTAACGCCAAACAATGAGGCCGTAAATGACTACATCATCTGTTTCAATGAATTGTTTGACGTAGTAGATTATTTTGTGGTGAATGTCAGTTCACCAAATACACCAGGTTTACGAGAACTTCAAGAGAAAAAACCACTTTCAAATATCCTCAATACCTTAATGGCGGAAAACAAAAAAAGGCCAGTGACTAAGCCCATTCTCTTAAAAATCGCTCCAGATCTTTCCGAAGAACAGTTGGTTGATATCATTGATATTGTGAATGAAACTCAGATAGCTGGTGTAATTGCAACAAACACAACCATTGACCGTGCTGGATTGAAAACTTCTGAGGCTAAAGTAGAAACCATAGGTGCAGGCGGGCTAAGTGGTAAACCTGTCCAATCCAAATCTACTGAAGTCATCAAGTTTCTTCATGATAAATCCAAGGGCTCATTCCCAATTATAGGTGTGGGTGGAATAAATTCTGGTGAATCGGCGTTGGAAAAAGTAGAAGCTGGAGCAAGTCTGGTTCAGGTCTACAGTGGATTCATCTATGAAGGCCCAAAATTGATTGCGAGAATCAATAAAACCCTCGCCTAAACGCATACTAAATGATCGATTCTTGGGTTCACATTTGTGCCCATTTTGATTAATTTACATTCCAAATACTCATCAATGGCCAAGAATACTTTTAAGAGCAAAACCAAAGAAAAAAGACAGTTTAGATTACCCTCCATCTCAATCGGATTTTTGAACGATAGACGTTTTCACCTGTCCCTAGGTTTTTTGACGCTTATTTCCAGCTTATTCTTACTCACTGCTTTTATCTCCTATCTATTTACTGGCAAGGCTGACCAAAGCCTGATGGGAAATATTGTAGAAACTGGACTGAAAGCTTCAGGTCTGGAGGCCGAAAATTGGTTGGGTCTTTTTGGAGCCTACACGGCACACTATTTTATCTACCAGTTTTTTGGCATCGCCTCATTTTTAATTCCGCCCTTTCTGTTTCTGATTGGTTATAAAATTGTCTTTGATAGAGAAATTTTACCAATTTCAAAATCTTTTTGGTTTACCATTTTCTTTCTTCTCTGGATTAGTGTTTTCATAGGTTACTTTATGATCAACTCAGAGCAAATCAATATCTGGGGTTTCTTAGGAGGTGGTACAGGATTCGAATTAGCCATTTTGCTTGACAGCCTCATGGGATGGGGTACCTTGTTATTTCTGCTATTTGCCTTAGCTGTATTTACAGTTTACTTCTTCAATATCACCAAATTGGTAGGCCTTAGCGGAATACCCTCATTAGACAGCAGATTAGACCATCTGGCTGAAGATGAAGACAAATATGATTCTGAGGAAGATGAGGGCAAGCCAGACGACTCGGACACTATTGCTGCTGTGGTATCTGCCATCAAAGAGGAAGTAGAAAAAGAAGAGGCAGAAGCCGAATCTAATCAATCAGATCAAAGTGATGAATGGAAAGTAGAGGTAAAAAAGCCAGCAGTTAAGCAGGTAGAAAAGCCAGAATTGGTTTTAGATGTGGATGAACCTACGGCAAAAAAAGAACCCGTTTCTCAAAATGAGCCTGCGGTTCCTATAATAGAAAAAGAAGATGATCTAGCGCTAGAGGTAGAGAAGCCAGAAGCCAAAGAAAAGGTTACAGACAAACTTGAAAACTATGATCCCACCCTGGATCTGGCCAAATACGTCTACCCTACCCCAGACTTACTGACTGAGTATCCCGAAAAAAATGTTCAGGTATCCAAAGAAGAGCTTGAGCAAAACAAGGACAACATAGTAGAGACCTTGATCAATTTCAAAATTGGTATTTCGAGTATCAAAGCTACTATTGGTCCCACTGTGACCCTTTATGAAATTGTACCTGAGGCTGGAGTTAAAATCTCGAAGATTAAAAACCTTGAAGATGATATTGCCTTGAGTTTAGCAGCACTAGGGATTAGAATCATTGCACCCATACCAGGCAAGGGAACTATTGGTATAGAGGTGCCTAATAAGAATCGTGAGATGGTAGACGTAAAATCTATCTTGACTACTGACAAATTCATGAAGAGCAGCGCAGAACTGCCTGTGGTCTTGGGTAAAACCATCTCCAATGAAGTATATGTGACTGACTTGGCTAAAATGCCACACCTGCTCATGGCTGGTGCCACAGGTCAGGGTAAATCTGTAGGCCTCAACATTCTTCTGACCTCACTGATCTACAAAAAGCACCCTTCACAGTTGAAGTTTGTTTTAGTCGATCCCAAAAAAGTGGAGCTGACACTTTTCAATAAAATAGAAAAGCACTTCTTAGCCATGCTGCCAGGCACTGAGGAAGCTATTATTACAGATACAAAAAAGGTCATCTATACTTTGAATTCGCTTTGTATCGAAATGGACAATCGATATGATCTATTAAAAAATGCAGGGTGTAGAAACTTAAAAGAATACAACAAAAAATTTGTTGAAAGAAAGCTTAACCCAAACAAGGGACATAAGTTCTTACCATATATCGTGCTGGTAATAGACGAATTGGCTGATTTGATGATGACGGCTGGCAAAGAAGTAGAAACTCCCATAGCGCGTCTGGCACAATTAGCCAGAGCGATTGGTATTCACTTGGTAGTTGCCACCCAACGCCCCTCAGTAAACGTAATTACAGGTGTGATCAAAGCCAACTTCCCAGCACGACTATCATTTAGAGTGACCTCTAAAATCGACTCCAGAACGATTTTGGATGCAGGAGGAGCCGAACAATTGGTGGGTATGGGAGACATGCTTTTGTCTCTTGGATCTGATATCATACGCCTGCAATGTGGGTTTGTGGATACACCTGAAGTAGATCGGATTTGCGAATTTGTGGGAGATCAACAAGGGTATGAGTCAGCCTATATGCTGCCAGAATATGTAGGAGATGAAGGCGATAGCACGATAGGTGAGGTTGACCTTAAAGATCGTGATGTACTTTTTGAAGATGCCGCTCGTCTGATCGTCATGCACCAGCAAGGTAGTACTTCGTTGGTACAACGAAAACTCAAACTAGGCTACAACAGAGCAGGGAGATTGATAGATCAGCTCGAAGCTGCAGGTATTGTAGGAGCCTTTGAAGGCAGTAAGGCGCGAGAAGTATTGGTGACTGATGAGCACTCGCTCGAACAACTGCTCAATGAACTTAACGGTCTTTAAGAATTTTAATTAACTTTTATATTTGGCATGAAATGTGCAATTTGTGCATCATTTTCAACCCCATTTTAAAACCATACACAATATGAAGTCGATCCAATTCCTATTTATACTCAGTATCGCCGTGCTGACCCAGGCTATAGCCCAAAAAGACCCGGCAGCCAAAGAGGTACTCGACGCCATGAGTGCGAAGTATCAAAAAATCCCAGCCTTCAAGGCTGAATTTTCTTATACCATGGAAGATGATAGTGACGATATTGATGAGGGGTTCAAAGGCACTATATTAGTAAGAGGTGACAAATACAAGTTGGTTATGGATGAGCAGGAAGTCACGTTCGACGGCTCTGATATCTATACCTATCTCAAGGAGGAGAACGAAATCACCATTTCAGGTTATGACCCTGAAGAAGAAGAAATTTCGCTTTCCAACATTTTTAATATCTACAAAATTGGATATAAATATGTGTATACTGAATCTAGAAACAATGGAACCATTGACGTAGTTGATTTGGTGCCAGAAGATCGAGATAAGGAATATTTTAAGATCAGAATGGAAATAATGACTAGCGACAAGTCATTGAAAAGTTTCAAAGTATTTGATAAATCTGGCAGCAGGTACCTATACAAAGTGTTGAGTTTCAAAGAAGATACAAGTATTACTGATAAGACATTTGTGTACGACAAGACAAAATACCCAGGAGCTGAAGTCATTGATTTCAGATAGTCCCAAAAACTAACAATATTTAAGGCTCTGACCCGTACCATATTCACGGCCAGAGCTTTTTTTATGTTTAAACGAAAAAAACTATGTGCCTCATTCTATTTGCTTGGAAAAAACACGCTCACTTTGATCTGATTCTAGCAGCCAATAGAGATGAGTTTTATAAGAGACCAACTCTGAAGGCGCATGTCTGGACGGCTCACCCCGAGCTGATTGCAGGCAAAGACCTGACTGCTGGTGGTACCTGGATGGGGATCACAAAATCTGGCAAGTTTGCCGCCTTAACCAATTACAGAGACCCAGCAAATATTGACGAAAATGCACCATCAAGAGGAGATTTAACTAAAAAATATCTCACAAAGGACATCTCTCCACAAGCTTATCTAGAGGAAATTAAATCAGTTAAAATCCCTTATAATGGATTTAATCTGTTGGTAGGAGATAATGACTCCCTGTGGTATTATAGTAATCTGAATCACAAGATTGTTTCCCTTTCACCTGGCTTGTACGGGCTAAGTAATGCCTTACTCAATGATCCTTGGCCCAAGGTGGTAACTGGGAAACAAAAGCTGAACCAGATCGTACGTCAGGGTCAAATCACACCCAAGGAATTAATAACACTGGTACAAGACCAATCAATTGCACCAGATCAAGAATTACCTAGTACTGGCATCCCTTTGGATTGGGAACGCGCACTTTCCGCCATGTTCATTAGTACTGAAAATTATGGCACCCGCTGTTCTACTGCCCTGCTCAAAAAAGGAAAACATATCACTTTTACAGAAAAGACCCACACGCATCTTGGACAAAAAGAAGAACTGGTAGAATTTATCCTTTAAATCTACTCCAAAGGGCAACCAATATACCTAGCAATACGGATTGAACTCAGCTTCATACCATTCTAATTTTAATGAAAAAACAATCTAAAAATTGGAATCATTATGAAAATGTACAGTCTAAAATATGGAATTTTAGTTGTCTGCCTTCTCTGCGTTATGGGAAGTCTAAAAGCGCAGGATGCGCTATGGCAACTTGACTTTGACAAAGAAATCGCGTGGAACAAAATCACGGATTCAGGCATCTTACTTGTGGGTACCAGCGACATGGGACTTCACGGCATTGACTCACGGGATGGGAACAAACTATGGAGTAACGACATTATGAAAGGTGCCAGATCAGTAAAAGGTGCTGATGGCAAAAAACAAGACCCTTCTGCTCTTTTCGAGCAATTTATTTATGTGATTGAGGACGAAGAGTATCCAGAGATGGGGGATTTCATTGAAATTAAATACACAGACAATGCAGCATATAAGAATTACGCCATTGTCAATATCCAGAATGGAGAAGAAGTGATTAGCCCAAGAAAAGCTGAAATGCCAATCACTAAATTCTTCGGGAAAGAAATGCCAACATTCAACTACAGTGGTACAGGATATATTCCTGAATTGAGAATGGTGATCATTTCAGCTTCATGGCAAGATTACATGCAAAAAGGTGCTCCTTGGATGCAGATCACAAAAATGGTCGAGTTACCAAGTGCCAAGGTGATTTGGGAAAGCGATCAAGTCTCCAGTGAAAACTTTCCATTTGTAGTTGGTACTGACATTATCATGCCTGGCAAAACAAAAATTGCACGCATGGACTCAAAAACTGGTAAAATCAAATGGGAGTACAATACTTCATTAAAAAATCAGACCTTCGAAAAATTCGACTTAAGCTTAGATCTAACTACTGGGTATTTCTTTGAAAAAAAGAAAAACAGCGGTACGCTATCAGCTGTAGATATGGCCTCTGGTAAAAAATTCTGGGAACAAGAATTGAAATTAAAAGATGTGCCATCACTTACCGCCATGAGTTATGGGGTAGTAACCAAGGACGAAAGCAATCTTCGTTTATATGATTTGAAATCTGGTACCGAAAAGTGGAAAGTCAAAAAAGTAGACGGAACCGTCATCGATCTTGGCGACTATGGTATTGCCATTACTCAGAAAGAAAAAAGACTGGTATTGCTTGATCCAGCCACTGGAGATGCCAAATGGGATGAAAAAATCTCTGGAATAAATATTGATCGCATTGTTGGTAACGGAATCATGTACTCTGACGCAAAAGGCAGATTGGGAGTTATCCAATACGACGGCGAAAAAATTTGGGACAAAAAGGGAATGCTTGATGTGCCCAGCATTAGGTATCAGGTCGAACTCGGCCGAGAGTTGATGTATATAGATGGGGATCTGTATGATGTTGATCTCTTTTCTGGAGATTATAAGGTATTAGTTGGGAAATTAGATAAACAATTTGAAGGTGACGAATCACCAGAAAGTATTGAGCTAGTCGATGGCGGCTACTTGGTAAGCTCCAGTCAAAACCTTTTCATGTTCGAAACAGATGGTTCGTTACGATGGAAGAAATACTGGGAAGCACCAGGCATGAGCATGGCGGCCAAAATAGCCTTAAGAGTAGGACAAGTTGCCATGGTTGCTATGGCTGCCAGCTCGGCTGCAGCTTCTTCACAGTATCGCACGGCCTATGGGGGAGAAACCTATTATTCCAAAATGTATGCACAACAAGCAGAAGACCTTGCCAAAGGAGCTAGCATGTTAGGAGATGAAGCCAAGAAACTCTTCACTGCATCCAAATCCAAGGGTAATATTAAAATGATTCTTTCGCGAGTAGGTGCTGGTGGACAGGCCAAGAGTTCTGGACTTGTAAAAGTTGATAAGGCAACAGGTGAAGAACTCGGAACACTTCAATTAGGTGATAAAGAGCCCATTTATGACTTCGATCCTATTTCTGGACAGGTGTTCTTCAAGGCTGACAAAAAGCAAATCATCAGCTACTCTCTATAATATCAATCCATAGTTAAGACTGTCTCGATTGATTCGAGGCAGTCACTTATATTCTAAAACTACTCACTATGCTACGCTCCTATCTCTTATTGAGCTTTTTCTTGTTATGCTTTTTTACAAACGCACAGGAAAACCAACTCATTGTCCGCCAAGGGCACACAGCCGCCATAAACAGCGTGAAATATGGACCTGACGGAAATGTGGTCTATTCTGCCAGCGATGACAAATCCATTAAAATGTGGGATGTAAAAACTGGCGTGGACATTAGCACCTTCAACGCTCACACAGCTCCTGTCAAGTGCATGGAGCTTTCTGAAGATGGACAGTTATTAGTCTCTGGAGATCTGCAAGGGAATCTATTGCTATGGGATGCCAAAACTGGTCTGGTGAAAACAACTATATCAGCGCATCTGGGGAGTGTAAACACAGTCAAATTCACCAAAGATCAACAATATATGGTTTCAGGTGGAGATGATAAAATGCTCAAAGTTTGGAATTTGAAAGGTGATACACTGAAAACAATTAAGGGATTCAATGCTTCAATTCAAGCCATTGGAATCTCACCAGACGGCACCAGAATCATATCTGGCGGTTACAAAAACAATGGAGTTGAACTACTACTGATTGACCTAGACAAAGGAAAAATCATAGATGATGCGCTCAATCATTGGAAAGGTGCTGCTGCTGCTCAAGCCTACGCCAAAACCATTATGACCCCAGTGGCACTGGCTATGAATTTGGCCAAAGGCAATGTAGGCAAAGGCATGACGACATTCTATATTATGAATTATAGCAATATCGAATTCACGCATGACGGAAGCAAAGTATTAATCTCCCAAAACACCTTTCTGCCACTCACTGCTGCAAAAGGAGAAGAAACCAGCGAAGGCTCGTCCAGTATCTCTATTATAGAACTATCCAAGGATCAAAATCAATTCACGGAAGTGATGAAACCCATTAGATGGCAATCTAGTCATCCCAGAGCAGTGGCTGTCTTTAATCAAGATCAGACCAAAGTCATCGTCAATGAAAAATACAGCATGAAGGTATATGATATTGAAAATGCTGAATTTCCAGAACCTGGAAAAAAAGAAGCTACTCAGTATGTTCCTCCTGTGGTAAAAGAAATAAAAGGAACAGGACTAGGCTTAAATGCATTAGCTCTTTCTCCTGACTACAGAACGATCGTTTCGGCCGATGATGATAGAAAGATAAAACTGTGGGATTACCACTCTGGCCGAAAGATTAGAGATTTGGAAGGTTTCGTTCAGCCTGCCCTTGCTGTGGATATTTTACCTGATGGCAAACATATTATGGTTGGTTCACTTGATCGTAATCTTACTGTTTGGGATATCCATACGGGCCAATTAGTCCGGACTTTTGACAGGTCTTCTGATGTATGTAGCATTGACATCTCTGACGATGGCACAACATTCCTGACAGCTGCAGTGAATACCGAATTTTTCAAAATGTGGAATTATAGGACAGGAAGACAGCTCAGGTCTTTTTTAGAAACAAAAAAACAAACGATCTGGGTGAAGTACAATCCAGATGATGATGATCAAATCTTTGCCGCTACAGCAGATGGAGAAGCCAAAATATGGTCTATCAGTGAGTCCAAAGCCAAAAAGAAAATCAAAGGAGACTACCTTCTATTTGAAGACAAGTATAAAAACAATGACTTCAAAGTGAGCTGGAAAAACTATGAGCTCATAGTCAAAAAATCGAATGCGGAGTACATCACGGATATCCAAAATGGAAGATTGACAGATGCTGTCTTCAGCAAGGACAATAAGTACCTCATTACCACAAATGAAAACGGGGAAATTGTCCTGTACAATTTGGCTACTAAGCAAAGAACCATAAGTATGGCACTCATCGGCAACAATGATTTCATCTCTTATACCCCAGACTTGTACTACAGCTCGTCGAAAGGAGCAGCAAAGGCCATTGCCTTTAAATCCAACAATAAAGTCCTTCCTTTTGAGCAACTTGAGTTGAAATACAATCGACCTGATATTATTGCGAAGCGAATCGGATACACACCACAAAAACTGATCTCTTCGTACAAGGCCGCTTACGACAGACGCTTGAAAAGGCTCGGTTACACAGAAGAGGAATTGGGGAATACTTTTGATTTGCCCGAAGTGAAAGTAGACTTCACCTCCATACCACTGGAAACAGATCAAAAGACAATGAAAATTAAGGTCACTGCTACAGATCAAACTTACCCAATCAAACAACTACAGGTATATGCCAATGACGTCCCAGTTTTCGGATCGAAAGGTGTTTCTGTATCAGACGGCAAGATCATAAATAAGGAACTATCCTTCCCTTTGAGTAATGGCATCAATGAGATAAAAGTAACTGCCACTAATGCAAAAGGTCAAGAATCTATCCCTGAGAAATTTGAAATCCAATATACAGCAGATTGGGACAAACCCGACTTGTACCTTGTGGGAATTGGCGTATCCAACTATCAACAATCCGACTACAATCTGGCTTTTGCGGCCAAAGACGCACAAGATATGATTGAGACCTTGTCAGGCTCCAGTGCCTATGAAACGGTTAATGCCAAATTACTCATCAATGCAGATGCTACAAGTTCAAACATTATGGCCGTTCGCTCTTTCATAGCTCAGGCAAAAACGGATGACGTAGTGGCTATCTTTGTTGCTGGTCATGGCGTTTTGGACAAAGACTATAATTATTTTTTCGCCACCAATAATATGGATTTCAGTAATCCAGCAAATGGTGGATTGTCTTATGCCCAAATAGAATCGCTCATAGATGGTATAGACTGTAGAAACAAGATATTGCTCATGGACACCTGTCACTCAGGCGAACTGGATGACGAAGACGTACAAACTGTAACGGCCTCAGCCAAAAAAAGTGGGGCTGTATCCTTTAGGTCTACAGGTAGTATTGTGAAGTTGAAAGAAAACAGCTTCGGCCTACAAAATACACTAGAACTATCTAAGTCCCTTTTCAGTGATATGAGAAAAGGCACTGGTGCTACAGTCATATCAGCTGCTGGAGGCACTGAATTTGCAGCCGAAGGTATGAACTCATCCAATGGTCTGTTCACTGCCAGCTTCATTGAGGGTATTACCACCAGAAGGGCAGATGTCGATCGGGATAGAAGTTATTCTATTTCTGAAATGCGTGCATGGGTGGGAGAACAAGTCACCAAAAAAAGCAAGGGTAACCAAGTACCCACTTCGCGTGAAGAAAACGTGAAAAATGATTTCAGAATCTATTAACAATCACATCATGAGAATAATTGTAATTTTATTTTTAATCATAGCCTTTCAGCCAGCACAGGCGCAGCAATATACTGTCATCCATGTGATAGGTAAAATTTATAATAGCCAAACGAACAGCTATCTCAAATCCGGTTCAAAGTTGAGCGAAGACTCCAAACTTAAATTTGAAACAGCTCATGCGCGAGCCGCAGTCCTAAGTTCATCAAGAGGTAGATACATCATCCAGCAACAAAGCCATCAAAGCAATGGAAGTGACCTTGTCTATTCATTGTCGACTGTTCTGGCACCAGCCAGAGGCAAAATGAGTACCCGATCTGGGGGTATCAACAATCAAATGGATTTTGTCAAGAAGTTCGGAGAAAGCCCAATTGCCATAGTTGGTGGTAAATACACAGCAGCCATTTCTACTACGTCCTATCCATCAGACGACAGTAGATTTTTTTATGCCAGTTATACTTTCAATGGTGAAACCATCAATAAGAAATTGAATATTGAAAATGGATCATTGGTATTTGATATGAGCACTTTCTATGCAGTAGACGGCATCACAATTGACCCCAATCAAACCTCAGCAGCCAAATTATTCTATTATGACAGCCAAAAAGAAGAATCCACAGAAATCACCTCATTGGATTTCGTAATTGTGAACGACACAGCGTTTGCTGCCATAATAAAATCACTAGAGGATTTAAGCAAAGAAGAACAGGCCAAAAGCATGCAGGAAATTATTGTCTCACTCTATGGCTCTTGCGAGCTCAGTGATATTCAAGCAATCTTAAAAGCTTCAAATTAATGATCAAAAAACGAATTTTTCTGTGGTTGGGGATCATGGCCAATACTTTGGCCATGATCTTTTTAACTTTCTATTTCATGAGTTTGCCTTGGTTAGCCGGGGACGAAAAGCTACTGATCTGGAGTACCTCTGCCATTAAATTTGCCAACCGAGAAATGCCGGCCTCAGAAGATTTCGCATTGATCAACACTTCTTATGACTTACAGCTCATTGATCGTCTGGATGATTTCGGTTTCCCTATTGGGCAACGAGTCATCACTGACCGAGAAAAATTGACACTCATTCTTGATGCCATTTCTAAGACAGAAAATCCGCCTAAATACATTATATGCGACATTCATTTTCTGGACTCGACTGCTTCTGATTTTGGCCTGGATACCACACTGCAAAAATTTGATAACCTGATCATCTCCTACCACCTCAATGACTTTGAAGAAATAGAATACCCTATATTCAAAGATGTCAATCGAGGATTATCTGACTATGTAATCGGCAGTGTATTTGACGGGGTTTATAAATATCAGCTACTGCACCACGACTCACTGAAATTGACGCCACTCAAAGTTTATGAGGATCTTTCAAACCAAGAAGCAAAACCAAATGGTCCATTCGTGAAAATTGGAGACAGATGGACACCCAACAATTTTGTAATGAATTATAGACTCCTCCAAAAGGATATTGAAAACATTGAAGCTGGTTTTAATCCTATCAACATGGGCGAACTGCTATTCCTGGAAGATCAGGATATCCAAAATTTTGTGGCTGGTAAAATTGTTGTGATTGGGGATTTTTTCGAAAACGATAGGCACGAAACCCTTTTTGAAATTTCATCAGGCCCGCTCATTTTGCTCAATGCTTTTCTTACGATTCAAGAAAGTGACACCTACGTCAACTTCTGGTTTTTCCTGCTAATACTTGCAAGCTATGCCTATCTGAGCTACATGGTATTTGTAGAAGGGGATTATATGGAAAGTCGCATCACCAAGTATTTTGGTGCGGTCAGGGTAGCCAATTACCTGGCTGGCTTTATGAGTTATCTGATTTTGCTCACCCTCCTCTCTTGTCTCACTTTTTTTATATTCAATATCCATCTCAATGTTTTCTTTCTGGCAATCACTTTTTATCTCACAGACCGACTGATAGGCTTATACCATCGTCAGAATAAGTAGGCAAAACATCTTGTACCATTCTTAAAGGTTTCAATTCATGGAAAAAAGGTTCCACTTGATGAAGTGAAGCGATTACTTCCTTGGCACGCCTTACATTTAAGGTTGGATTTTAAACCATAGATCGCATCCCCCCGCGTCTTTACAGATGAAGCAAAATCCTCAGACCCACTTCTACACAGAAACCTTTTAAATATTTATATGAAAACAATTCTATTTTTATTACTGACCGCACAGGTTTTGCTCGTTCCACTTGGCGCAAATGCCCAGACGGATTTTAGGGAAGAAGCGATTTACTTCCTACTGACCACTAGATTTTTTGATGGTGACCCATCAAACAATGTACCCAACGAATGGAGTTCTTATCATCCAGACCCTACAATAAACCCTGAAATCACTGATCCTAACGATGTCACCTGGAGAGGGGATTTCAAAGGGTTGATTGAGAAACTGGACTATATTCAAGACCTTGGTTTTACTGCCATCTGGATCACACCTATTGTTCAGAACTGGAGTCCTCTGGATTATCACGGCTATCATGCTTATGATTTCACTAAAGTGGATCCAAGATTAGAATCTCCTGAAGCCACCTTTCAAGACTTGATCAATGCCGTGCATGCACGCGGTATGAAAATCGTTCTGGACGTAGTGACCAATCATGCTGGCCGATTTGGAATCAAAGATGTAGCAGAAATAAAATACAATACCGATCCCACACAGCCTTGGGGTCAGGATTCCAATGGAAGCGTATTACAGCCTAATCCAAACTGGGCCTATGACGGGCTTACACCAAACCCGGATGACGGTAAAATCTGGAGCCGTGCCAATCTGCCCACCATGCCGCCACCATATAATAGCAATCTAGCCAATTACAACTGGCCTTCTACGCAGTCCTATGTGGATACAACAGACCCAGATTGGTATCATCATTCCGGCAACGGCTTTGCACAGGGATGGGACGACACTGAAAATCTGTATAACCGGGCACTGGCCGGAGACACACCTGATTTGAATACTGGTAGCCAAGTAGTTCGTGACTATCTGGTGGCGGCTTACACCACCTTTATCAATATGGGAGTGGACGCATTCAGATGGGACACCATGAAGCACATGGACAAGGAAGATGTATTGTATTTCAAAGACGCCTTCCATGCCGTGAATCCAGACCTCTTCATCTTTGGAGAAGTGGCGCAAAAAAGACATGAACTGCACAATGTGGAAGAAATCAATCCACACTGGTACACCTGGCGTGGTGCAGTCAACAATTCAGAAAACTCTGATATAGCGGTACTCGACTTTTATGCCGAAGCTACTTTTCATGGCATTTTCGAAGAAGGGGGAGGTTTTTCTGGTGTACAGGCAGCTGCACGATATGATCACTTGTATAGCGACCCTTCCACGCTTCTGACCTGGCTTGACAATCACGACTTTGGTCCTAACAATGACTGGAATGCCCGATATGGCGGATCAGAAGAAAATCTGGCGGCCTGTATGAACTTCATGTTTACCTGGCGAGGTATTCCTGTGGTGTACTATGGTACGGAGATTCAATTTATGAAAGGGGAATATGCAGATATTCATGACGCCTCAGGTATTACCAAATCTATTGACCTGACTGGAAGAGCCTATTATGGGGATCAATTTGACCAAGCGCCTAACCACGTGATCTATCAACACATCAAAAAGTTGAATGCCATTCGCAAAGCTATTCCTGCTTTGCAAAAAGGTAGCTGGCGATGGGATGGCAATGCAGGCGGCAATGCCGTGGGCTATGTCAGAAAATACAACGACAGTGAAGTAGCTGTAGGACTGGCCAAAGATGGTGGCGCCACTTTCAATTTTTCTGGACTCACAAACGGCACTTACAGAGACGCTGTCACAGGTGCTGAAGTACAGGTGACTAATGGCTCTATCAGTTTTGACGTCACCTCTGGATCAGCTGGTATTTTTGTACTCAACGGACCTGGAATGATCGGAGGAAATGGTGTTGGATATTTTCAATCTGGTATTGGAGGAGGAAATCCTGTAGTAAGTATTTCACCTGCAGGTGGCAATTACACGGATCCTATCAATATCACAATGCATTCTTCTTCGCAAAACGAACCAAGTACCATCTATTACACTACCGACGGAAGCACCCCTACAACCAACAGCCCTATTTACCAAAGTCCTTTTAATATTGATACTCATAGCACAGTATCGGCCTTAGCAGTGGATGGGCTAGGCAATTACTCAGCGGTTGTGACTCATTCGTACGCTATTGGCGAAATCAGTGGCCTCACAGTGTACTACAAAAACAACTCAGGCTGGAGTGAGCCAAACATTTATTACTGGGGTGTCCAACCTACTGAAGCCACAGGAGGTGTCAATTGGCCAGGTGTACCCATGCAGGATGACGGTGACGGCTGGTACAAGTATACATTGGCCGAAGCAGCTAGCACAAACCTTATTTTCAATGATGGCAACAATCAAACCGAAGATTTGAGTAGAAGTGCAGACGGCTGGTATGAGAATGGCACCTGGAGTAATACCGACCCCCGAACGCCAATAGACCTCCCTCCATCTGTATCTATAGACATAGCAGGTGGAAATTTTGTTGTTGGAGATCAAATTTCGGTCACTATCAGCGCTAGTGATGATTCTGGGCTTGCACCATCTATTTATTATACTGTGGACGGCAGCACGCCAACCGATCAAAGTCAAACCTACAATGGGTCGATCCTTATTACCACTACCACCACACTCCGTGCATTGGCTATTGATAACATAAATCAGCCTTCAGGTATCGTTTCGGAGACCTATAACTTTTTGCCTCCGGCTCCAGGACTTACGCTTCACTTTAAACCAGATGGCTACGCAGACCCAGAAATCTACTTTTGGGCTGTTACCCCAAGTGGAGCATCCACTATCTGGCCAGGTATAACTATGAGCGATGAAGGTGAGGGCTGGTATAGTTATACCTTAGAAAATGCTGACTGCACCAATGTTATCTTTAACAACAATGGAAATAGCCAAACTTCAGACTTAAGCAGATGCAGTGAAGGATGGTATGAAGCAGGTACTTGGTACGACTTGAAACCCCAGCCAGGAAGTGGGCTAACTGTTCATTTCAAAAAACCAGTCGCATGGAATACGGCTAATATTCATTTTTGGGATGTGACTCCATCAGACATAGATGCCTCGCAATGGCCTGGGCCAAGTATGACTCCTGAAGGAGACGACTGGTACAGTTTTACAATTGCAGATGCCTCATGTGCCAATATATTGTTTAATGATAATGGTAGTGCTCAAACTGGAGATCTCAATCGCTGTAGTGAAGGATGGTATTCGTCTGGATGGAGTTCAACTTCGGCAAGGTCTAGGGAACAAAACCAAGACATCGAAAACTCACAAGCCAATAAGGTATCGATCTACCCCAATCCATCTACGTCTGGCATAGTCAACATAGATTTGGTCTTTTCGTCTGAGGTAGAATATACTATTCAGGTAATAGGAATCAGTGGGCGACTAATTGAAGCCAAAACTGACCTTCGAAGCACCATAGGCATGCAAAGTCTTACACTTGAAAGTAACAGTTGGCAAAATGGTGTCTATATCATCCAAGTCAACTTGCCTCATCAGGTAATCAAAAAAAGACTGACTGTGGTGAATTAGGTAGCTAAAAATGAGATCGCCTAAAGAGCAATACTTTACTTCTCCAACCCATAGGAGGATGGATTAAAACTTTTTAGGCGATTTCTTAATTTTTATTTCATTAGTTGCTCCGCACCATAATCGCTTCCGCTTGATCAAATAGTTGGATGGCTTGCGTGTAAATTTCATTGGATTGGTTGTAAATCGGATAGAAACCATCATTGTTCCAAATGCCGCGAGCAATCTGAGCTTTCAAATACAATTTGATCAAATTCTTGGAGTGCTTGAACTGAGCATCGTTATAAGCCAGTCCACTTTCTTCAGCCACTGCGACCAATTCCTTCAACATTTTTTCATTGATTTCAAAATCCGTGAAGTATTTATCGAAACCATCACTTTCCAGTTTGGCTCTATTGCCATCAGAATAGGCCAGAGAATACTCTCTAATGGCATTGGTAGTGAATAATCTATTGAGGTAAGCTGAATTGCCTGCTGTATCCATTGGAATGAAATAATCTGGCATGATACCTCCACCACCATACACGGTACGGCCTTTTACCGTCTCATATTTCAAAGTATCATTCTGGTGGATGCTGTCAGCATTATACAATTCTCCCGAGGTATATCTATTATAGATATCACTGTAATAATCATCTTTTCCTCCTTCGTAAGATCGTTGAATTGATCTTCCACTTGGTGTGTAATACCTTGAAATCGTTAGGCGCAATTCTGATCCGTCGGACAAATCAATTGGCATTTGCACCAATCCTTTGCCGAAAGACCTTCTTCCAACTACCAGCCCTCTGTCGTTATCCTGAATAGCGCCAGAAACAATTTCCGAAGCAGATGCGCTTCCTTCATCAATCAATACGATCAAAGGTCGGTCTTCAAAGAGCCCAGAGTTACCAGCTCTATGCTCCTGATTATATCGAAATTCTTTCCCTTTAGTGAATACAATCATCGGGTCGCCCGGCAAGAATTCATCTGCCATTTGAATCGCCATACTCATATAGCCGCCAGGATTACCTGTTAAGTCTAATATCAATTTTTGCAGCCCTTTTTCGTCCAATTTGTCCAGTGCAGATTTGAATTCTTCATAGGTAGTAGCCGTAAATCTGTTGACTTTGATGTACCCAATTTCATCATCTATCATGTAAGAAGCATCCACAGAAAACTGGGGAATTTTGTCTCGAATGATTTCAAAGTCCAAAAGATCCTCATTATTCTTTCTAAGAATGGAAACAGTCACCTGCGTTCCTTTTGGCCCCCTCAATCTATCCAGTACACCACGAGTTTTAATACCTATACCCGCTACGTTTTCAGTGTCGACTTTTATGATTTTATCTCCAGTCAACAGGCCTACGCGTTCGGAAGGTCCTCCACTGAGCGGAGCCACTACATAGATGGTATCTCTAAAAATGTTGTATTCTATACCAATCCCGTCAAAATTACCCTCAAGTTGCGAGCGGCTATACTCTTGCTCCTCTTTAGGTATGTAAGCTGTATGCGGATCCAATTCTTCCAACATATCCGCAATGGCCTTTTCTACTAAATCCTCTGTTTTGACCTCATCTACATAGTTGCGATCTACGTAATTCAAGATTTCGCGGAATTTTTGAAGTGATTGAGCCAAGTCAGACCCTCCATCTGCAGAGCTTGTCATATTGGCACCAATAAAGATCCCAGCTGCAATGGCAATAGATAGGAAAAGGGGGAGCCTGATTTGGGCTTTGGTATTTTGAATTTTCATAGACCTAGAAATAAAGTATTAATCCTTTTACGAGGAAAGTATCTATAAGATACCAAAAAAGGGGTCTTAATTCAATAGACAGAATGGATAGAAAACAAAAAAGACTGGCCTACCAAGTATCCCAGTCTTTTTCATGATTGCTCACTTTTTCGTTTGGCAGCACAAAAGGGCAAATAGCCGCGCCTACAAACAAAACCGCAATTAAAATTATCATTGTCATATCGAACCAGATTTTAATTTGAACGTCAAAGATAATCCGTTCTTTTCATACCACAAATCAGATCAATATTATTGTCAAAAATTATACGTGCCCTTGAGCCAGCATGGCATCAGCTACTTTCACATAGCCAGCAATGTTTGCGCCTTTTACATAATCAACATAATCATCATCAATACGCCCATATCTCTCACAGTTCTCATGAATAGAAACCATAATCTCTTTGAGCTTCTTATCCACCTCTTCACTGCTCCAACTCAAACGCATGCTGTTTTGCGACATTTCTAAACCCGAGGTAGCTACACCACCAGCATTAGATGCTTTTCCTGGACTAAATAAGATTCTATTTTTCCGAATCAAGTCCAGGGCACCTTCTGTGGTTGGCATATTGGCGCCTTCAAACACGCCTATACAGCCGTTGTCTATCAAGGTCTGCATGTCATAGTCTGGCAATTCATTTTGCGTGGCACATGGGAAAGCTAAATCGATTTTCGCATTCCATGGAGTCAACTCCTTATAAAAAGTGGCACTTTTATATTTACCTGCAAACTCGCTAATACGTCCTCTTTTTTCGTTTTTCAGTTCTTTAATGAAAGCCAGCTTTTCTTCGTCGATCCCTTCTGGGTCGTACACATAGCCTTGAGAATCTGAGACTGTCACTGGTTTTGCTCCTAAGTGCAACAACTTCTCTATGGTGTACTGCGCCACATTTCCGCTGCCAGACACTGCGCATACCTTCCCGTGCATGGAATGCCCATGAGCCTTTAAAACCTCATCTGCAAAATAAACTGTACCATAGCCGGTGGCTTCCGTTCGAATCAAACTACCACCATATTGCAGTCCCTTACCGGTCAGCACGCCTGAAAATTCGTTTCTCAATCTTTTGTACTGTCCAAACATGTAACCGATTTCTCTGCCACCCACGCCAATATCTCCTGCGGGTACGTCAGTAAAACCACCAATATGCTTAGACAACTCTGTCATGAAACTTTGACAAAAACGCATGACCTCTGCGTCAGACTTACCTTTAGGGTCAAAATCACTACCTCCTTTACCTCCTCCAAGAGGAAGTGTGGTTAAGCTATTTTTAAACACTTGCTCAAAGGCCAAAAATTTGAGTATACTCAAATTCACTGTTGGGTGAAACCTTAAACCTCCTTTGTACGGGCCTATGGCCGAATTCATCTGCACCCGAAATCCACGATTGATTTGATTTCTGCCCTGATCGTCTACCCAGGGCACCCGGAAGATGACGGCCCGTTCTGGCTCGCACATTCTTTCCAATATATTGGCTTCTTTATATTTTTTGTTTTCTTCGTTGAAAGGAATAATCACTTCTGCTACTTCACGAACGGCCTGAATAAATTCAGTTTCGCCAGGATTTCTAGCCGATATGCTCTGCATGAAAGCATCAATGGCCTGAGTCATGTTCTTGGACATGGTATTAAATTTTTGGGTTATAAATCTGTTTCAATATTAGCTAATTCCAACACATAATCCTGTCTTCAACTTTGATATTTTATCCCAGTATTAAATAATCAGAAGTGACCAACAGAAAACAACCTATGCAATTAATCATTAATTAAAATAATGATAATTGAACCCATTGGCTGTTGGCTCATGGAATTCGTTCCTTTGATTAAGCCACAAAACATAGAAAAATATGAACACGCACCCAACACCCGATTTGCTAGATACGCTTCGGATGCTAAAAAAGGAAGATCAAATGGACTTGCTCGACTATATCAGAAGCAGGTATAAGTATTCTTCAAAGGTTACGGATCGCTATCGAAAAAATGCTTTGTCTCAAATCAAAAAGGCATTGAAGTACTAGAATTAACCAAAAGAAAAAAGGGTCAATCCATATTTCTGAGGGATTAGACAATCCTAACCTACAGTTTTTAAACAGTCACTTAATCCTGAGTCAATTACCTTTGCGAACTAAAAGTCATTTCATCAGGAGGTACGACCAGAGAAATCTCGTTGGCTGATAGCAGCATGTAAATACCTGGGGCAAATCTTCTGCTCGACCTTGATAAGATCCTTGGGCTGCGCTACGGAATGACGCTGAGTTCGTGAGTCTACTCAGGCATCCGAAATATTCTCGCCCCAACTCTGCAGGCTAATCCTAAGAAAACATTTTCCACAAAGTGTAAAAATGCGTATCTCACCTAAATTTCATTTTAGGTAAAAGGCGTATTTATTTCATTGATTATTCGCTCTAATTTTGGAGTAGCTATTTAAGTATTCAATCAGTTCACTAAATACAACAGAAAATGGATCAACTAGCAACTGTCTTGGAAATCATGCAAAACGTGAGAACACTGGACACTGATCAAAAGAATAACGTGATGCAATATGTAAAACACATGTCATCATTGAATAATCAACCTGAAGAGAATTATAGAAAGAAAGCCATAAGCGAAATTCGCTCCGCTCTCAATCAGCAAACTTCTTTTTAATCTTCTGAGAGTACGATGATTTCGTCCTGAGCCGTCAATTCTATCAACTCAGACTTCTTAGGGTTGACGACTACACCATAGGCTGCGTTCGGGTCTTTACTCTTGGCCAGAATACGATAACCCAGCGCTACTTCGTTCTTTCTTGCGGCAGACTCCAGTATGGTGTAGAAATTGACTGGTTCTCCAGTGACTACATATTCGCTAGCAGGTTTGATATAAATCTCAGAGCCATCCGCATCGAACAAGTCTTCGAATACGCGCATCAAAAACTTGTTTTCTGACACCTGGGTCATGAGCAAACTAAGCAATTTGTCACTTACAATAAAATCATCTGCGCTTGTAATATCAGCCAATAATCGATTTTTCATATCGATCATTTCACTTACTAAATTCAAGTGCTTGTCTGTTCGCTCTGCTATACTTCTGATATGAAGCAGTGTAATTAAAGTTTGTGCATCTGCCTCTTGAACTGGAAAATGTTGTTCATAACAAAGCAAGATGATATAATCGTAGGTCGGAATTTCTAATTTCTCAAGTGTCTCTCTATCTGTAGTCTCTGCTCTTTTGAATTCCACAGTGAGGTTTTTCAAAGAAGGTTTGATTCTTTGGATGACTGTCACCGGATCTTCAAATTTCGAGACTACTTTCACAGTAGATCCAAAGGGTGCGTAATGGTCTAGTTCTCTGATGATATTCTTTGCACGGTCATTCCACCCAATGATCAAGATTTGCTCTTCGTTGGTTTCCTCTTCGGGTCGTTCCAACAGCCTATTACTTTCTATTTGATAATCCGCCAGTCCTGATGGCACCAACGTATCATCATCCTCAGTGATACCAATTACCTGATCCCCTTCATTAAATACCGTGTCCATGGGTGGGTTGATCGCCACTGTACCATCCGCAAACTGAATGCCCATGATCGCTGAGTCCTCATAAGCAAAGATGATTTCTCGGAATGTTCTTCCCACCAATGTAGGTTCTTCCAAGAAATAAATTTCATCTCCATCGTAGTCCATTAATTCAATATACACGACACTCAAACCAGACTGTCTACTGGTTTGAACCATGATTCTAGAGATAAAATCGTCAGATAAAATCAACTCTACTTCATCTTGGCCAACCATTTTAGCTACTTCGTAGTTCTTGCTGTCCTGTATCTCTGCTGTAATATGGTAAGGTTCTTTTCTCCTGTTTGGGTTGGTGACAATCGCTACAATTGTTTTTATAATTTGGGAGTCAGAATTTTCATTGTCTTTATCCAGAACAATGATGGACTTGGAATTGAACGGGTTGGCAATATAAATATCGTCAATATCAATGGGACTACCTGTACGACAGATTACTCTCGTATTGGCAGTGTTTCCTACTTTTAGACGAATCTCGTCTTCCATTTCTACTTTATCTTTTTCTGCCAGAATTACAATCACTCCCTCCTTCAGGTTTTCATTGGCTTCTACCAATTCAGATATAATTGTAAAAATCTTAGAAGACCAGCCCAGTATAAGTGTATGGTCTTTTTCAATGACGAACGAACGACCTTTTCTCAATTCTTCGAGTTTGGTCAAGATACCGTTTGACACCAAACCAATAAGTGTGGAGAGTACTACTACACCCACTAGTGTAACTGCCAATAAATACACTCTAAGTGACCAGCCGCCGGTAGTGTTGCCTAAAGTCCCTGGATCGAGCATGTGGATCATATTCTGCCACAAAGACTCTGGATAGCCTATACTCTCGCCCACTTCCACTTCGAAGCCTGTGAGTACTAATATGACAGCTAAAATGATGACAAGAATAAGAGTCAAAAGACCAAGACCTCCAATAAGAGTCATGGTGCCCTTTGATACATAATTATCAAATTGATATTTGGCCTTAGCAATTAGAGAAGAGCTATTATTCATTGATTCAGGTCGTAGCTAAATTAAATCTTGTTCATTTGGAATAGCGGCCGAAAATATTGATCATGTAAGATAAAATTTTTCAGCTTATTTGGGCAAAAATAATCCAATAATGGAAAAACAACCGTTTTATGCGGATTATATATCTCTTGCATGTGGTGAAATTTACTTCAGAACGAGAATTGGCGAAATTATTGATTGATTCAAATGTTTTTATCTTCGTATGAGATTTTTTAAAATGTCAATAACTCAATTGTTCTCCTTAACAAGTAAGCGATCTCTGATCTGCATTATTGGTATCATGACACTGTGTGGAGTGAGTCTCCAATCTTTGGCACAAGTCTATTCATTAAAAATAAACACTTCTAATTTCACTCTCGAAGGTCAAATTTTTAATGGATATACAACAGATTTCGTACAGCCCTACAAAGAGGTGAAAAAAGAATGGTGGAGATATGTGAATGCCAGAACCATTATTTTCAACAAAAAAACGCATCTGGTTCTAACCGTTCCCGCTAAAGGTAAGGATACAAACGAGCCACTCAAATTTGTTTCTCAACTCATCGAAGACAAAAACAAAAATCTGTCAACCTTAAAATTGGCGTTAGTGAAAGACGAGGTACCTGAGAATCAGCAGGCCCAATTAAGCAATCAGGTTAAAAACTTATTGAAAGATTTTAAGGTGAACTACTTCACGGCTTTAGTTCAAAACAAAATAAATGAACAGGAAATAGCTGGAAAAAGAATTAGTCAGCGAATGGACAAATATTTGTTGGACAACAGCAAGCTCCAGTTGCGAATTGAAAAGAAACCTGAAGAAAAAAATGAATTGACGGCAAGATTAAAAACCAATACAGCAGAAATAGAAAAGCTACAGGTCAAACTCAACGCCAATCAGAAAAAGCTCGGTCAATACAAAAAAGAACTGACCCTTATAAAATGAAAAAGGCAGCCAACTGGCTGCCTTAATGCTCTTGATTAATCTTACCTTAAAATGTGTAAGTGTATTTTAGTTCAAAAAGTCTTCCTGGCTTATATAAAGAGAACAACTCCTCTTCATTACCAAATTTGTAAACTTGTTGTTGTTTTTCGCTCAGCAGGTTCTTTGCACTAAAACTTAGCTGAGAATTGGCTGCCTCCCCAAAAGTTTTTGAAACTTTCAAGTTCAAACTATTAAACGGTTTGGTGTAAACATCAGGAACGTTAGAGGTACCTATGAAGGTAATGGTTTCACCTTGAACGTTATAAGAAAGGTTACCCGTCAGGCCAAGTAAGTTATTCTCATAGTTCAGATATCCATTCATAACGTATGGAGATTGTCCAGTCATTTCTCTGTATTGCTCTACGCCTTCAGCGGATCCTTTGTAAGCCACTTCACTGTCATACTCCGACTGACCTTCTTCATTCACTGCCACTGTTTTTCTATTCACTTTAGAAATCACATACGAAAAATTGCCGCCTACAGAAAAATTTTCCATCAGTGGGCTAATGCCCCCAAGGTTTTTTCTTACTTCAAGTTCAGTACCATATACTGCAGCTTCACCAACATTTCTAGGTTTTAACTGGCCTGGACTATTAGGAAAGAATACCAAAGCAATATGATCTGTGAAATCTTTGTAGAAAAATGATACAGAAAACATTTCGCTGGCCGTAAAGAAATATTCCCATCTCAAATCATAGTTCAATATTTCAGCCTGTTTAACATCAAGATTTCCCGAAAATCTAGTTCTTGTAATTGGATCTTCAATGAACGCAGAAGACTTCTCTTTGAAGGATGGTCTTGCTACCGTCTTGTTGAAAGAGCCTCTCAAATTCATATCATCTCTTAATGCATATACTAAGCTTACAGACGGCAAAAGGTTAGTTTGATTCATTGTCTTTTCGTTATCCAAAGCTTCGCTAGAATTGTCTTCATTTAGGCGAACTCCACTATAATACATTTGTACATTTTCTACTCTCACACCATAGATTGATTTCAATTTAGGTGTCACTTGCATTTCATTCATCAAGTATCCAGCAAATATGGTTTGTCTACCTTCGTAATTGTTGTAAGTGTTGCTATTGTCTTGGATATAAAGCCCATCTTCATTTGTTGAAGCATAAAGATTGTCTTCAGACAGAATCCAATTTGGATCATTGTACGCTACATCAAAGACCTCCAATGGCTCGTATGCATACTGGTAAACATTGAAATTTCTATTTCTAAAAGTCATTAATCCACCAGATTTCAATTTATTCTTTTCGTTCAAATTATAGGTAAAGTCTGCTTTGAAGCTCTCACTTACCTCATCCAATTCTCTCCAAAAACGATTTACGGCTCCACCATTTTTAAAACCATACGCTCCGTCGTCTTCATTTATTCTTGTATCCCTGTAATCAGGATCACTAATTTTTGAAAACAATAAAGAGTTTGACCATTCAATTCTCAACTTGTCAAAGTTATGTTTACCATAAGTGATATTATTGGTCATTGAGCGCTGAGTATATGCCAAGATATCGTTGTTAATATTTGTTGGATTATTTAGAGCTGTGAAATTCATCTCTCTTTTTAGCGCAGTCGAAACACCATTTTGGGTATGTAGCAAGCTCGTGCCGATCGTGTGGTTATCTGTTTTAGCCGCCAGCGTTCCTAATCCACTCCAAAGCACATTGTTTGTACTCAAATCACCTACGCCTGTAAAATCTCTGATCAAAGAAACTTCGCTCGTCGTTCTGTCCTTTTCATATCTTTTTCTTACAAATCCGTCGTAGAACGTATTGGTGTTTTTGTAGTTAAAGATGGCATTGTATCCCCAAGTAACCTTGTCTCTTTGGATTTGATTTCTGTGCAGCACAGAAAGTCCTGTATTCATAAAGTTCCTCGAACGATCTACTCCTAAGGTGGGATCAAATTTTCTTGTAGTCTCAGCTACAAAATCATCTGGGCGCGTAGAAATTTCAGTGCCTGCTGCAATCGGCAAATCTCTCTGTCCATTATCAAATCCTAAAAAGTCAGAGCCCGATCCTTGGTAGTTTACATTGTCAGACTTGAAGTGCATGTCTGGATTGTAGCCCATACTAACAGATACTGATGTCGTTTTTTCATCTGGAAATGCCTTCGTCTGAATGTCAACTAATCCACCCGCAAAATCACCACTTAGGTTAGGACTGAAAGTCTTGTAAACCATTACATTTTCTAGAATGGCTGTAGGAAAAATGTCAATTTGCACATCATTTCTATCAGGGTCTAACCCTGGGACGATCATACCATTCATAGATGTCTTGGTATATCGATCACCCAAACCTCTTACATATACATATTTTCCGCCCTGAACGGTTACTCCTGTTACTCTCTTCATGGCAGAAGATAAATTGCTATCGCCTACCTTTTTGAATGCAGCAGAAGAAATGCCATCAATCGTGTTGGCGGATTTCTTTTGAATAGACATCAGCGCCACTTCGTTGTCTCTGATTTGCTCGGCAGTTACCACTACAGCTTCTAGCTGCTGTACATCTTCTGAAAGCGTAACATTTATGTTAGTTACTTCACCTGCTTTGATCACTACACCTTCAATAGTCTGTGGCTGATAGGAAACAAATTGAATCACAATATTGTGTGTGCCTGCCTCTAGTGCCAATGAGAAATTGCCATCAAAATCGGCAACCGAACCCTGTGTGGTTCCCTGTTTTGTAATGGTAGATCCAAACAGCCCTTCGCCATTAGATCCGTCTATTACTTTCCCTCTTAAAAATCCCTGTTGCGCTAATGATAGTGTGGTCGCGCTAATGATTAATCCTAATGTTAATAATATCTTGTTCATTTTCTGATATTCTAATTTTAACGCAAAACTAGATCTCCCATATTCCTTGACTGTGTTCAGGATTTTATGAAATGTTTAAAAATCAGTCGGTTAATTGAAGGGGGTTAACATTTTCTTAACACAAAAATCGACTCTGAATAGCCAGAATTCAAAAACACGCATTTATACTTGCACAATCGTCTTAATCGTTTTTTAACGATGATAACATTGGATTAACTTTTGATCTCCGGATTTCATGTTAAATTCAACAAGTCAGAAAAAAATAGTTTGAAACAAAAAGGCCCCGACATTTCTGCCGGAGCCTCTATATTCAGAAAATGAATCTTTGATTTTTTATCTGATGACGAAGTCTATTACTCGTCAAAGCTAGTCGTGTATACTTCGAAAGAAGAAACACTTACCTTGCTAAATGTCAAGGACTCGTTCACCACGTTTAAAGCAGCGTCTTCAGACTCTTGATAAGTCTCTGAATCGAAAGAAGCTGAAAGCTTAACTTTACCGTCTTCAAATACTACGTTAGTTACTGAACCTTTAGCTTTTGATTTAAAATCTGCATTGGTATTCGTACCATCTATTGAGTTAATAGATCCGTTCATCAAAGTAAATGACTTGTCTAAAGAACCTTCTCTTCCATCAATTTCAAGACCTTCATCAGAGTTTTCATCAACGTATACTACGAAGTTAGAAACTGTACCAGCGTATGACTGATCAATATCAATTGCATCGTCACCTACTGCGTAAACCAAAAGGTTAGTCACATTCACAGTTCCTCCAAAAAACTCAACACCATCATCAGAGTTGGCATAAACTTCGATGTTTTCGATAACAGTTCCTGTACCTACACCACCCAATGTCAAACCATTGATTTCGCTACCTTCAGCAATTTCAGCTCCACCATGTCTGATAGAAACATATTTGATTACACCAGAGTTGTCAGCTGCATCACTTCCGCCATATTGACCATTGCTATCTTCAGCATCTACACCTTCGATTTGAGGGTTTTCAGTTTTAGCACTTACAGGCGCTTTACCCAAAATCACCAAACCACCCCATCTTCCTTTGTCGTCTTGATCAAGCTCGCTTCCTGCTATTTCACCTGGTTGGATATCATCATCCGTAGAAGTCATAATAATCGGAGCAGTAGCAGTACCTTCTGCCATCAATTTACCGCCTTTGGCGATCATCAATACGGCAGCATTTGCACCAGATAAAGAGGCGTCACCTTTAACAACTGTACCTGCTTCTATAGTTAAGGTAGCTCCATCCAATACAGTTACTCTTGTCTTCAACACATATATGTTGTCGCTAGTCCATTCAGTATCTTGCTCGATATTTGCAGTTACTTCAATTTCTTCAGCAATATCTCTCACTCTTCCACCAGTTTGACCCGCTTGGTCTACTAAAGTCCAATCGTCAAATACGCTTTCATCAGATGCTCCTGTGGCTGTTTCGTCTGAAGAAACAACAGCAGCTACTGCTACAGCTGCAGCATCAACTGCTTCTTGTTGTAATTCCTCTACTGTTTTCTCAATTTCATCATCATCGTCATCACATGAAACCATCAATCCCATTGAAGTAAACACGAATAATAGTGCTAATAATTTTTTCATTTCTTTTCTTTTAAGTATTCTGATATTATGTTTTTCAAAATTTGTACTGCAAAACTGTACAAGTGATATTATCAGGTGTGGAAGTAGTAGTTACCTTTCTGTTAAAAGAATAGCAAATGGTGTTATTGCTATTTTAACAATGTTAAGAGAATGTGAAGTACATAAAGCAAAAAAGCAGCTCCGTTGCTGAAGCTGCTTTTTAATTCCTTTTTGTTGATGCCAATTACTTGACCATACTGATATTGACCTTACTTAAAATGGTATTGATAATATCATGTGTAGTAATACCATCAGCTTCTGCCTCATAGTTAAGAATGATCCTGTGATTGAGAACATCTGGAGCCACTTCCTTAATGTCTTCGGGAAGCACAAAATCACGGCCTTCTAAGAAGGCAATGGCCTTAGCTGCCAAATTCAAATTAATGGAAGCTCTAGGAGATGCTCCAAACTGAATGTAATGTGCTTCTTCCTTCATGCCATAGGCCTGAGGATCTCTGGTAGCAAAAATTAACTCAATAATATATTTCTCCAGCGACTCTGATAAGTTGACACTATTGATTTCATTTCGAATGGCAAAAATATCATCCTTGGTCAATATGGTATCCACCTTACTATCAAATGTCATATTTGACATTCTGCGCATGATTTCCAGCTCTTCATCTTTGGATGGGTAGCCCACATGTACTTTCATCATGAACCTGTCTACCTGTGCTTCCGGGAGTGGGTAGGTTCCTTCTTGGTCTACTGGGTTTTGTGTCGCCAACACTAAAAAAGGGCGATCCAGCTGGAAAGTAGTTTCACCAATGGTGACCTGCTTCTCCTGCATAGATTCTAGCAATGCTGACTGCACTTTAGCTGGTGATCTGTTGACTTCATCTGCTAAAATCAAATTGGCAAAAATCGGCCCTTTCTTCACCTCGAAATTGGAAGCCTTTTGATTATAAATCATGGTTCCCAAGAGATCAGCAGGTAGCAAATCAGGTGTAAACTGGATTCGCTTAAAATCAAGGTGCAGTACATTAGCCAGCGTATTTACAGTCAATGTTTTTGCCAAACCAGGGACACCTTCTAAAAGGATATGTCCTTGTGTAAATAAGCCTACCATCAGCCGATTGATCATATACTTCTGACCGACTACTACCTTATTTACTTCAGTATAAATCTGCTTGATTTTTTCCTGATGCACTTTTTTACTATCTACACTTGCAGTTGCTTCCATATTCGAAGATTATTCTTTTCTAACCAAACAAAACTAATCCACTTTGGGTAAGTTTTAAAACCCAAGACGGATATCGATCAGATGTTGCTGTTAAAAATTGTTAAGTCTTATTGATGAGTTGGTTTCAACAGGTCATTCACAGTTTTCACTGGGTTAAATGTCGATATTGGCACCTCCACAAAGAGTGTAATCCAGTCTGCCATGGCGCCATTCCAAAGACCTGGTAGCTCCATGGCTTTAAGGTCTTTTCCATTCTTGGATTTCTGTGTAATAAAACCAGTCCTGTCGTCTCGGTATTTTAACAAGTCAAATTTTTCTCCATTATAATCCTTTACTCCACATACCAAATCCACAGGATTAAAATGGGAGGATTTTTTTAAAATCTCAGTCTGTGCTGAATCAGTCATGTCAATCTGTGCAGTTTCTGCAATTTGAAGAGAAGTACTTTGATCTCCTTTCACCCAAAATGGCCCTCCTCCTGGCTCGCCAGTATTTTCCACCATTCCACACACACGAACAGGTCTGTTCAAGTATTGAGTCAACTCTTTTGTGTTATTTAAGTTAAGTGCTATTCCGTATTTGGATTTTAATGTATTGAGTGCCTCATTCAAACAATCTTCACCACTCACTATTCGCTTTTGCCAATCAAACGAATCACTTTGAAAAGCTAATAGTATACCAGCAATCGCCTTTTTGTATGTGATCGTATCTTCTTTCAAATGATCAGGCACTACATTATCAATATTCTTTACAAAAATGATATCAGCGTTCAATTCATTCAAGTTTTCTAATAAGGCACCATGCCCGGCCGGCCTAAATAATATCTGGTCATTGTCCAGAAAGGGTTCATTGGACAAGTCAACTGCTATGGTATCTGTTGATTTCTTCTGCTGAGAAAAAGACACTTCATATTTTACTCCTAGCTCCTTTTCATATTTTGACAACACACGCTGCAGTTTAATTTCAAATTTTGGCTGATGCTCTGGCGAAACCGTAAAATGTAAATACACCAGACCCTCTTGTGAGGCATATTTTGCTCCTTCTACCAAATGCTCTTCTATTGGGGTTTTAACCCCATTTTCAGTTTTATGAAAAGTAAGAAGTCCTTTAGGCAAGCTTCCATATCCAAGACCATTTTCATTAAGCAAAGCACTGACAATCGTTTTATAATCCTTTGATGCTACTAATTCCTTTATATCAAGACCCTGGTTTTTCAGATATGCAGATAGCTCGCCATAAAAAGCAAAATTGCCGAGTCCTTCTATAAATTTTTCTGTGCCTGTATTTAGTTCACCAGTAGATAGATATTCAAATAAATCCTTGAACATTCTGGTCGCAGCACCAGAAGCTGGTACAAATTTTAATAATTTTTTCCCAGACGTCAGCGTCTCATATTGCTCTAAAAATGTATTTATTCGTTCGAGAGTGAGTCGCACAATTCCATCGTCAATCGTAGCTGGTCTGTCAAGATTCAAAAACGGAAATCCGGTTTTAAAATCCATAATCTGTCTTTCAATAACTTTAATATCACTTCCTCTAGATACAATTAATTCCTCTTGGTCAGTTGAAAACATTTTTAGTTGTCTTTATACTTAAATTTTTATTTAGTAGGATAATTATTCAAAGCTTTGTCGTAAGCTCTGTCATAGTGCTTGATGAGGTTCTTCCAATCAAATTCTTCGGAAAGATCCTCCGCCTTATTTCTACTTTGAATTCTAAATTTCCTATTTGTATTCACAAATTGCAACATCTTGTTGGCCAATTGATCTGCAGCCGAATGGAAATCTTGATCCTCTCTGTCGATTAGATACATCCCATGTGCCTCATTTCCTTTTTTTATTTTTTTGACATAATTGCCAAAGCCTGACAGATCTGAAGTGATCGCAGAAACGCCACGAGCCAAACACTCCACAGGAGTATATCCCCAAGGCTCATAATAACTAGGAAAGATGCCCATGTGGCATCCTCTCACAAACTGGCCATACTCTATACCAAATAATGGATTCGTAGAAGTCACAAAGTCTGGATGGTATACTACTTTCACTTTGTCATCCTTATGATTGAGTAAATTGGCTCCGCGTAAGAAATTAAGCACTGGATCCTCTGCATCATTCACCAGATTGTGCGTAACCACACTCGGCAATCGATCTGATTTCCAAGATTGAATCGTTCTTCTGTATCTCAATTTCCAATAATCATCTACCAATTCATTGAGTGCAGGCAGGCGATGATCTGTATTTGTTGCGGCAGCATCAAATAAGCGCTCTTTGAGCTGCTCCATGATTGCATCACAGTTGTGATCAATCTCTTCCATGATCGCACGTGAGGTGAGTACATCCTGATTGATGCTGCTATAGGGTTGTTTGGTCACAAAGAACATCACTACTGTCTTATTAATGTTCTTTTCTTTCATGTAATGATTTAATCTTGCGAGCGCTTCAAGTGTCAAATCATACCCTTTGTTTTTATATTCAAACCGACCTGAAGTGAAAAAATAAAGCGTATTGTTGAGATCAAAAGTGTAGGATTGAAAAAAATGTCCCATCACAAAATGCTCTATCTGCTTCTTGTATGTGTGGTGCAAGTTTTGCACTTCGTGCAATACGGAAAACCGCTCAATATTTAAGCCATTTGGTAAAATACAATCAGGATTTCTTCCCAGTAGGTGGACACACTCCTTGGCAGTCACGTCACTGACTGTAGTGAACACATTTGCTCCATGAGCACAAGCACGCTCCAATTGTACGGTTGGCTCTACATTAAATTTTTTCGCTTCTGAAGCCCAATCCAAAAAAGGTAAATGATCATAAAAGAAAGGATCGTTCATAGCCAAATACCTTCCCAATAAAGTCGCATGCGTTGTGAATACGGTCTGAACAGGTATTTGCTCCTTTTTCAAATCAGGGATCGCAGTTCCAGCCATCCATTCATGAAAATGCGCCAAAAGATCATGATCTTGATCCAGACAGACACGCGCATATCTGGACAAAAATTCCTTAACCATATATCCAAAAGCAAGCACTTCATCCATTAGAGGATCGTGCTGATTGAAAGAAATATGATGATTCTGCCAATAGAAGTATTTGATATCACCTAGCTTATCCATCACACTTTTAGGATTGAATAGCACGGTAGTAGGCCGACCTGATACCAGCCATGATCCAATTTGCACATCCCAACCCATAGCCCTGAGTTCTCTAACAATGGCTACTGCAGGTGAGTCTATAGATTCGTCAGGTTCAAAATCTGCATTCACATTGGCATGCACATTAGGGCCTAAAAGGATATAATTCGTCCCCCAACCCTGCACCATTGTGGGCACTTTGGATCGGATTACCGTATAAATCCCTCCTACCTGATTACAAACCTCCCAGGCTACCTCCACTAAGGTTGTGTTTTTTCTAACTACAGTTTTTGTTTTTGGAGCCATGGTCAGCAGTATTCTATTTTTTGAAATGCAATATTAGTCAAATGCGAATTACGATATATTCAATAAATTGCATAATTCATTGGAGCAAAATTAACAAAATATACAATCTGTTAAAAAGCAGTTTGCAAAAAGAGCCTTTTGTTGTTAATCATAACTATTTTTGCATACAAATATTTTGATCAACTGAAAGATGGCATGTTTATGCTAAACTTCAATTTAGAAACGGCCATTGGCATTCAAAATAGTTTAAATTTCTCCATGATAAAATAAGAAATGGAAAATCTTACAGAAGAAAACAAAAAAGAGGGCGTAACAGACTTCTCTGGTAATTATATAGAAAAATTCCAAGACAAAAATGTAGAGGAGTTCTTCTCTGGCGCATTGGTCACTTGGGAAAAGCAAGAAGATGCCTTTCTCTTTCATGGTGAATTGGCTTCTCTGGAAATCAGAGTGATTGCTGCTGATATATTAAAATTTAGACATGGAATAAGCGGCTATTTTGAAGATGATTTTTCTTACTCCATTGATCCCTCTTTTCAGCCTGAAGAACTGAATTACAAGTTTGAAGATCAAAAAGCCACTTTTGTCATCAAAACTGATATACTCAAATGCTATATCAGTAAAACTACACTGCAAACCAAAATTGTCACGCTTGACGGCACGGCAGTATTGGAAGATGAAAAGGGATTTCACTGGCAAGACCACAAACACTATGGTGGTCATATCAGTATTTGCACTCGGGTGCTGCACGAAGGTGAAAAATTCTATGGCTTGGGTGACAAAACTGGAAATCTTAATCTGATTGGCACCAAGCGAGAACTGTGGGGGACAGATTGCTATGGCTATGGAAATGAATCAGATCCTGTCTACAAAAATATACCCTTCTATATGGGACAGCACAGCCAGGTGGGTTATGGCATTTTTATGGACAACACTTTCAGGAGCTTTTTCGATTTTGGAAAGGAAAGAAAAACAGTCTGTAGTTATTGGTCACAGGGAGGTGAGATGCGCTACTACTATATCCATGGGCCAAAATTAATTGATGTAGTAAGCAAATACGCCAGGCTGACAGGAAAGCCACAGCTTCCTCCAAAATGGGCTTTGGGCTATCACCAAAGCAAGTGGAGCTACTACCCAGAATCTGTGGTCAGAAAGCTTGGAGACGAGTTCAGAAGCCGTGAGATACCATGCGACGTCATCCACTTAGATATCGACTATATGGACGAATTTAGGTGCTTCACGTGGGATGATAAGAAATTCCCTAATCCAAAAAAGATGATCAGTGATCTGAAAAATCAAGGATTTAAAACTGTGGTGATCATTGATCCAGGGATCAAGATTGATAAAAATTACCGTGTCTATCAAGAAGGCATGAAGGGCAATCATTTTTGCCAGAGAATGGATGGCGACTTACTCAAAGCCAGCGTATGGCCTGGGTTGTGCCATTTCCCTGACTTTACTCAGAAGAAAACACGTGAATGGTGGGCTACACTGTTTGATGGTTTGATTGAAAATGGCGTGGATGGGGTGTGGAATGATATGAATGAACCAGCCACTTTCGAAGATGGCACCTTTCCGAATGACGTTCGCCATGATTTCGACGGACATCCAGGTAGCCACAGAAAAGGGCACAATGTATATGGTTCGCTCATGGCACAATCCACATGGGCAGGTCAGAAGCAGTACATGAAAAACAAAAGACCATTTACTATCTCCAGATCAGCTTATGCAGGCATTCAAAAGTACGCCTCTGTGTGGACGGGAGATAACATGGCTTCGTGGGAACACTTAAAAATTGCCAATATCCAATGTCAGCGATTGGCTGCCTCAGGTATCTCTTTCGCAGGATCAGATGTCGGAGGATTTATTGGCTCACCTGATGGCGAATTATATACCCGCTGGATTCAGATGGCTGTATTTCATCCATTCTTCAGAACGCACTCTTCTGGAGATCACGGAGACAAAGAACCCTGGAAGTTCGATCAAAAATATGTAGACATTGTTCGTCGTTTTATCGAAATGCGCTACGAATTGATGCCTTACATTTATTCTGTATTTCAAAATCATAGCGAAACAGGTATTCCAATGATTCGCTCCTTGCACTTGGAAGGACATATTGATCCAGAAACATTTTATCGTGAAGAGGAATTTTTCTTGGGAGATCACCTCATGGTATGCCCAGTATCAGAGCCAGGTAAATCCAGCAGGAGAATGTATCTGACGTCAGGTCAATGGTACAACTACTGGTCTGATCAACTGATCGATGGTGGATTAGAGATCAAAGTCGACACGCCCTTGAATCAGATACCCATATTCATCAGACAAGGAGCTATCATACCTAAGCAGCCTAAGATGCAGTATGTAGATGAATTTGTATTTGACGAACTGACACTGGAATGCTACAAACCGGCATCTAGCACTGCTTCCTACATTTACGAAGACAGTGGAGATGGCTATGACTATTTGGAGTCCAAAGGCTTTGTAAAAAAGCAACTGACATCTGCAATTGAAGGAAATTATTGGCTCATTTCTCAAGTGCTGGATGGCGAATTTGCCTCTACGTATCAGACCTATGAAATTAGACTGCATGGACTGCAACAAATGCCATCACAAGTAGTAGTAGATAATGAAGACGTGACCACCAATGCTAAGCTTGAGTCTGGCATAGTGAGTTTATCCATAGACAAAAATTTTAAACAATTAATCATTAAACAATAGAGAACGACCCACTAGGAACCTAAATCAAACACCTAAAACTATGAGCGTAAAATTGTTAATGTTTGGACCTGGCGCACCAGGTCGTCTGACTAGTGGCTTGGGAGTCGCCACTGCAAAACTTGCCGAAGAATTGTCTAAAAAGACAAGCTTAAAAATTATTGAGCCGAAGTCATTCGATCAATTCGGAAAACCTAAAGTCAATCTGGAATCTTCTTTTTCGGATTTAAGCGTACTGAAGGAATTGGCTACTGTAAGTATAGAAGCACAGCTTTCTGCTTATGATTACCATGAAGTGACTCAGTCGCATACCATGGAGAAAGTAGAAAGTCAGAAACTACACAAACAACTGACTACTTATTCAGACGAACTGGTTTTGGAAGGAGAAAAAATAGATTACGACGTACTCTATGCCCACGATTGGATCACGTTCAAAGCGGCTCTGGAATTGAAAGAAAGGTTTGGCAAGCCCTTGTTGTTGCATATCCACTCACTGGATTTTGACAGAAATTTTGGTCAGACCAAATCTTGGATTTTCGATTTAGAACAAAAAACCATGCAGGCTGCAGATGCCATCATTGCAGTCAGCGAATATTCCAAGCAAGTGATGATAAGTGAATATGGTATTTCTCCAGACAAAATTCAGGTGATTTATCATGGACATACGCATACTGATCCTGTAAAAGCTAAAAGTCCGTTTGCCGAAAAAATAGTACTCTTCGTAGGACGATTATCAGGGCAAAAAGGCCCTATGCAATTTCTTGAAATTGCTGAGAAAGTTTTTGAGCAAAATCCAGACACAAGATTTGTCATTTCAGGAGAAGGTGAGTTGTACAAGAAATTAATTGAAGCTGGTGCTGGAAGCGAAATTGCTGATCGCTTTCATATTACAGGCTATCTTGAACATGAAGAACTTCAGAAACTATACGCTATAGCCCATGTATATTGCATGCCCTCTTTTTCAGAACCCTTTGGATTGGCAGCTGTAGAAGCCGCTGATGCAGGTGTACCCTTGGTGCTTTCTGATAAATGCGGAGCAGCTGAATTGTTGCCTGATGCACATCAAGCTAACCCAGCATCAACTGATGATTTTGCAGATCAAATCATTGCCATTTTGGGAGATGAAAACATGAGCAAACTACAGGTTAAAAGCAATAGAGAAAAAATTAAAAAATTGAGTTGGGAGAAGTCAGCAGCTGAAGTACTTTCAGTAGTTGATAAGATATTATGAGCAAATTACTATCACTTGTTTTAGTTTATGACTGGGAATGTCCTTTATCAGAATTTTCATTTTTTGATGTCAGATCGGGCAAATCTTATTTTGCAGAGGATGAGGAAAATCTGTTTAATGAGTGGTACATCTCGGGCATCAGTAATCAGCTAGACGAAGTCATAGATGCCAAACATCCTGTGTCTGTTTATTTTTCCGGCTCTTTTTTGGAGCTGTTAGCCATTTGCGACCCCACTAGAATCAAGTCCATTAAGTCTGCCAAACACATAAACATCCTGGGCGGAACTTATCATCACTCATTAGCCAGTTTATATTCAAAGTCTCATTTCGAAAGAGAGGTCAGTTGGCACCAGAAATTAGTTAAAAATCTTTTTGGGGTGAAGCCCATATATTTTTTCAATACTGAAAATATCTATTTCAATGACTTGGCATTACAACTTGAAAGTTCTGATTTTAAATCAACCTTTGCTGGTGCAATAGATTGGTATTTGGGAGACAAAAAAAATCAAAGGGTTTTCAGTTCTAAATCCAATGAGGGCTTCATGCTCATGCTTGTCAATCATGATGGAGGAGATACACTATTTCATGACCATGAGGTTGTCAATAATTTCATGCAACTCGGTAGCCAGCAACTGGAAGATTTTGGTGGCTGGAATGAACTGATCAGAAAAACAAAGACCAAGGCCGAGTTAGTGGCATTGAATAAACAGATGAAAACCTCTACTACCGAAACTTACAATATTCGGCAACCCATCAGTGCTGCCTATGGTTCTGTCGATTTGGATCAATTGAAAAACTACCCACTTCAAGAAAGTTGGATCAAGCAGCTCTATGGATTAGAAGCTTCGTTGGTCAAGAAACCAGAAGCTTTACAGAAGAAGTGGTCGAGACTCGGCTCAATTGGGGTTTTGAAAAGTCTCAATCCAGATCTGGATCAAGGTGAAACAAACAACAGCTACAATGTGTACCAGTCACTCATCAACATACTGAGTGATCTTCATTTGAAACTCTAAACTTTCTTTAAAACCATGGCCGTGCGGCTTGGCGAATAAACAGACAGTTGAAATCCATGCTCGTAGGGCATAGCTGGATATGTAATGGAACTATCAATCCTGCTGTGGCCGCCAAACTCAGGTTCATCAGTGTTAAGTATCACTTTGTAGTCTCCTTTTTCTGGCAAATGAAATTTGTAATCTGCAATGGATTTGTCAGGATGGAAGTTGAACACAAAAATTAAAAGGTTACGTTCAAAGATGATGACCTTGTTCTCCTCATCTATATTCAACTGATTCGCTGGCAAAGCAGAAAGCACGTTATCCTGATCTAACATGGCTAACATGGCCCGATCAAAATCGTTGAGCCATTGATACTTTAAGTCTTCATTATCCACCAGAGACCATTGCCTACGTGCATACTTATAACTCCAGTCATTACCTTCTCTTGGGAAGTCGACCCACTCGGGATGGCCAAATTCATTGCCTATAAAATTGAGATAACCCTCTCCTCCTAGGCTTGCTGTGATGAGTCGAATCATTTTGTGCAGGGCTATACCTCGTTCTACTACTAAATCATGGTCTGATTTAGTCATGTGAAAGTACATCTCTTTGTCCATGAGCCAAAAGGCCAAGGTCTTGTCCCCTACCAATGCCTGATCATGAGATTCAGCGTAGGCAATGGTCTTTTCTTTGTAGCGCCTATTGGCCATGACTCCCCAAAGTTCATTCATGTTCCAATTTTCGTCAGATGAATGCTTAAGCAGTTTGATCCAATAATCAGGCAGCCCCATTCCCAAACGATAATCGAACCCAATCCCTCCTTCAGATACTGGACGACACATACCTGGCATTCCGCTCATATCTTCCGCTACAGAGATCGCATTTGTTTTGATTTCATGAATCAATTCATTAGCCAGTTGCAAAAAACAAATGGCATCCCAATCAACACCTTCTTTGAAATACTTGTCATAATGATCAAAGCCCACCCCCTCTCCATGGTGGTGGTAAAGCATAGATGTCACACCATCAAAACGGAATCCATCAAAATGAAATTCCTCCATCCAGTATCGAATATTGGATAGCAAAAACTGAAGCACTTCTGTCCTTCCATAATCAAACAGTTTTGAATCCCAACCTGTATGATAACCACGACCTCCTTTATGGAAATATTGATTATCAGATCCATCAAAGTCATTCAACCCTTCAGCAATATTTTTCACTGCGTGAGAATAAACAGCGTCCATGACCACTGCCAGACCCAACCGATGCGCATGATCAACCATGTACCTCAGGTCGTCAGGTGTACCAAAACGTGAAGATGGGGCATAAAAATTTGATACATGATAACCAAAAGACCCATAATATGGGTGCTCCTGGATAGCCATGATCTGAATACAGTTGTATCCCTGTTTGGCGATTCTGGGCAAGATCAAATCTGTGAACTCTCGAAAAGTACCTACTCCCTCTTTTTCCAAAGCCATTCCCACATGGCACTCATAAATGATGGGATTTTTAATATCAAGCTCGAATTTCGAGTCCTTCCATTTGTATTTAGATTCGGATACCACCTGTCCAGCAAAGTCATAAGACTTGGGATCTTGAATAGCGCATTGAATATAAGCCGGCAATCGATCTCGATCCGCTAATCCATTTTGGATTTTCACTTTTACGAGACTCAAAGATGACATAGGATACTCGCTGCCGTCTGGAACAAAAATGCCCCAGACACCATTTTCATCCTGAGTCAAAGGGTGTCTTTCAGCATTCCAGCCATTAAAATCACCAATTAATGAAAGTGCGTCCGCAGCTGGCGCCCACTCCCGATACCACCAGCCTTTTTCCTTTTTATCATAGTTGAAACCAAAATAATGATGTCCATTTGCAAACTCGTACAATGAACCCGAATGACTTACCATATCATCCAAACGCTGTTTGAAAAAATTCATACGTTGGGCAATATCATCTTGGTAGGGAGCTAACCAAGGGTCGTCTTTTATGAGTTGGATTTCTTCTTTCTGAGCCATGTGCTATCGAGCTAAACTTACACCCAATATAATCAGCTGACGTTAGATAAAATGAATAGAGCCGTTAATTCCAATGAATATTTAGAAAGATCTCAATAAGAAGTTGAATTGATTTTATTAATTAAAAAAGGAATCTACAAACTCATGCTTGTTGAAAACCTGAAGGTCGTCAATACCTTCACCCACACCAATGTATTTGACTGGGATTTTGAATTGATCAGAGATGCCAATGACCACACCTCCCTTAGCCGTTCCATCCAATTTGGTGATGGCCAAAGAAGAAACGTCTGTGGCCTTAGTGAATTCCTGAGCCTGAATGAAGGCGTTTTGCCCAGTGCTACCATCTAGCACCAACATGATCTCGTGAGGAGCATCAGCTACAAATTTCTGAATGACTCTTTTGATCTTTGTCAATTCATTCATCAGATTGACTTTGGTGTGTAATCTACCTGCAGTATCAATGATGACAATATCAGCTTTCTGCTCCACAGCATGCTTCACTGCATCGTAAGCTACAGCTGAAGGATCCGTATTCATGCCATGGGCAATCACTGGCACGTTCACTCGCTCACCCCAAAGTTTGAGCTGATCCACTGCAGCTGCACGGAAGGTGTCTGCTGCCCCTAGCACAACCGATTTGCCTCTTCTTTGAAACTGAGAGGCCAGTTTGCCAATGGTCGTTGTTTTACCCACACCATTCACGCCTACCACCATCAACACATAAGGTTTTTTATCTGCCGGCAATTCGAATTCAGCAGCATTACCAGAATTGTTTTCTTCTAGCAGTCCAGCTATTTCTTCACGAAGAATGACATTAAGCTCAGTAGCATTCAGGTATTTATCCTTAGCTACACGCTCTTCTATCCTTTCGATTATTCTGACTGTAGTATCTACTCCTACATCTGAGGTAATCAATACTTCTTCCAATTCATCGAGCAACTCATCATCAACTGTAGATTTCCCAGCTACAGCCTTACCCAATTTAGAAAAGAAATTCTCTTTTGTTTTTTCAAGACCTTTATCAAGTGTCTCTTTCTTTTCTTTAGAAAAAATATTGAATAATCCCATAATCAGTTTGGTGGATAGGTAAAAAACAGAAAAAGTCTCCTGACACAATCAGGAGACTTTCAAAGATATCTTAAAGGGCTGAATTATTTCGCAGCCAATACTTCTTTCACTTTGTCTTCAGTGACAATTTCTTCTCTGAATGAATATGCTCCTGATTTGGTTTTCACCGCCTTAATTACCTTAGCATATTTTACACCATCCTTATTCTTCAGGGTTGCAACTACCTTCTTAGCCATGGTTATTTAATTTCTTTGTGAACAGTATATTTCTTAAGAACAGCATTGAATTTTCTCAATTCCATTCTGTCAGGAGTATTTTTCCTGTTTTTTGTCGTAATATATCTAGAAGTACCTGGCTGACCTGTAGTCTTATGCTCGGTGCATTCTAATATTACCTGAACTCTATTACCTCTCTTAGCCATCGTTCTAAATTATTATAATGAAAGGGTTCCTTTTTCTTTAGCCTTTTTCAACGTAGCAGCCAAACCATTCTTATTGATGGTTTTCAATGCTGTTGAAGATACTTTCAAAGTAATCCATCTATCTTCTTCAGGAAGATAAAATCTCTTCTTGAATAGATTCGGATAGAACCTTCTCTTTGTTTTGTTATTAGCGTGGGAAACGTTGTTTCCGCTTTGTGGTCTCTTACCAGTTATTTGACAAACTTTCGACATTTTTCTAGTCTTTTAGCGATCCTTAAAAAATCGGAGTGCAAATATAGATAAAACTTTAGCATTTGTAAAAGCCCACTGTGAAATAAATTCAAGATTTAAGGTTTAAGATTCGATCTTATCTAAAAATGACTCTTAAATGTCTTTAATCCGATCAAAAGTCAATTTTTAACTTTAACTATTGAATTTTGAACTGGTTCAAATCTTCCTCGCCTGATAACCTTCTTTGAGTAGAATCTCTACCACCTTATCCCTCAAGTCTCCTTGAATGATGATCTCACGATCCTTCACATTACCTCCAACGCCGCATTTCGTTTTGAGCAACTTGCCCAATTCTTTCAAATCTCCTGTCATACCAGTAAAACCAGTGACTAAAGTGACTTGTTTCCCTTTGCGGTTTTTCTTGTCGAGTTCTACTCGTAATTTTTGGTCTTTGGGTGCCAATGTTTCTTCTTCTAATTCAGACTCCTCTATATAATCAAAACTTTCGCTTGTGGAGTACACGACCCCAATCCGGTTTTTGAAATTTCCTTTTTTAGACATGACGATGAATTTTTCACAAAGAAAGCAATACTTCCCCTCCTATCAAAAAAAGAGGCCGTCTCCTTCTGAGACGGCCTCACGATATAAACGTAAGTTTTAAATGTTTTTAATACTTCAGCTCCCAGATCTTGTTCTGATAATAAGATACGTCTGCGCTTTGATCATTTTGCCTCATCAGCTCAGAGCACTGCGAGTAGTAGTCTAGTGCTTGTTTAGGCAAATTATTAAGTACATAGTAATCACCCATCAATTCCAGATTGCTGACATCTCGTTTGATGGCGATAGATTTTTCAATCCATTCCTTAGCCGTACCTAAGTCCTTCTTTTTTCTTAGCAATACTTTGGCCTGCTTGGCTAATAGCTGCCAATCATCTGGCGAACCATTCTCTACAGCTTCCTTGGCTTTCTCTACAGATTTGTTTTCTGGAATTTCAGCAAAGACTGAAGTTTGGAGTATAAGCAATAAGGCCAAGCCCATGGCTGATATTCTTTTGATTTTGTTCATAACAGTGAATTTTTAAGTTTTTGACAATCAGTCAGAGGCCAACAGCATGCCAAGAAGCTAACTCACTGAGAGATAGTCTATTGATCTTTACACCAAATAATATTTGTCAAAGAATCGGACAGTAATTGTACACGAGCGCACTCTGTAACGAAAAGCATTAATATCCGTCGAGCTACAAAATCAACCCCATGCCAAACAGTATCACGAATAAAAGTGTGGATAATGCTAATTGTTTCAGATATGGATCGAGGGCTACAGCCGTTGTTTTGGTTTTCACCGCCCATCCATTTTTTATGATTAACGGAAAGGAAAGAACGAACAAAAATGATGTCCATTGAGTAGAATTGAGCAGGGTAAACATCAAACCTGATAACATACTAAGAGCCAATAGACAAAAATGATAAGTCACTGCACGGTCTCTGCCTATCCTAACTGGTATTGATATTTTACCAGCCTTTTTATCAGACTCAATATCTCGAATGTTATTTACATTGAGAACACCAGTCGCCAAGAAGCCACAGCTCAATGCCGGAAACAGAATGGACCAATCCAACACTCTGGTTTGCAAATAATATGAACCATAAACTCCAATCAACCCAAAAAATATTAAAACTGAAATATCTCCCAGTCCGCGATAGCCGTAGGGCTTATTTCCAGCTGTATAAGTGATGGCAGCATAAATAGCTAGAAGGCCCAACACTAAGAAAACAGTAATCAATATCCACTGACCTGCAAAAGCCAGGGCCAACAAAGAGAGCCCAGAAACCAATGACAGGCCTGCAAAAACAATCATAGCGAGCTTCATTTGCTCTTTCGAAATGGTACCCGTTTGTACAGCTCTGGAGGGGCCTTCTCTTTCTGAACTATCTGCTCCATGAACAGAGTCTCCATAGTCGTTGGCCAGATTGGACAGAATTTGTAAAAATACAGTTGTAGTAACTGCCAGTCCCAGGATACCCCAATCAAATGACCCCTGCCATTTCGCCAAGAAATTACCCATAAAAATACTGGACAGCGCCAAAGGTAGTGTTCGAAGTCTGAAAGCTTGGAGCCAGTGTTTTATTTTAGAATCGATCATTATTCAATTTTAACCTTTCAATCAAAACCAGTCATTTCGTAGCCCGGGCAAAGAAATTTTCTCAGCGTATTGCAGCCATCCGAAGTATTTGTTGTTTCAGCCAACAAGATTTCTCCAGTTGTTCCTCCTTACGAAATGACAGATTCAAATTTACATTCTATCTGGTACATGGATGCCTAAAAGCGACATGCCAAATTTGATATTTTTCGCTACTTGAGCTGAAAGTGCTACACGAGCTGTGGTCACTCCCTGATCTTGCTCTCCGAAAATAGCTAACTCAGCGTAGAACTTGTTGTATTCCTTGGCCAGATCATAAACATACTGAGCAATCACAGAGGGCAAATAATCCTCAGCAGCCAATTTGATCTTATTTGGCAACTCTGAAATCAAATAAATCAGATCGCATTCCGTCTGGGTTAATTGTATATCAGATGAAATGCTTAGCGATTCAGTGTCAATGCCTAATTCACTTGCCCTTCTTAGAATGGCGGATATTCTCGCATGCGTATATTGAATAAATGGGCCAGTATTTCCGTGAAACTCAATGGACTCCTGAGGGTCAAAAAGCATTCGTTTCTTTGGGTCTACCTTTAGCAAGAAATATTTCAGCGCGCCCAAACCAATTGTATCATAGAGCTCCCTGGCTTGCTCCTCGTTAAAACCGTCAATTTTACCCAGCTCTTTGGTGTGATGAGCTGCTGTGCTGATCATTTCATTCATCAAATCATCTGCATCTACCACCGTTCCTTCACGAGACTTCATTTTGCCTGAAGGCAAATCCACCATGCCATAAGACAAGTGATAACACTCCTCTGCCCACTTATAACCCAATTTCTTTAGAATCAGAAAAAGCACTTTGAAGTGATAGTCCTGCTCGTTGCCGACAGTATAGACCTGCTTGATCAACCCTGGATATTCTTTGAATCTTTGGATAGCCGTACCTATATCTTGTGTCATATAAACAGCTGTACCATCAGATCTTTGTACGATCTTTTGATCCAATCCTTCTTCAGTGAGATCGACCCAAACAGACCCATCATCTTTGGCAAAGAAATGTCCAGCTTTTAAACCTTCAGCTACTTGTTCTTTGCCTAGCAGATAGGTATTTGATTCGTAATAAAGTTTATCAAAGTCTACTCCCATCTGCTGATACGTAGCGTCAAACCCCTCATAAACCCATCCGTTCATTTTTTCCCAAAGCGCATAAGTATCTGATTCTTTTGCTTCCCACTTTCTGAGTAAGTCTTGGGCTTCTAGTAAAATAGGGGCTTCTTTCTCTGCTACCTCCTTAGGCTTACCAGCCTCAACCAACTGCGCAATTTCAGCCTTATAGGCTTTATCAAATTCCACATAGTATTTACCCACTAGCTTATCCCCTTTCAGTTCAGCAGAGGTAGGCGTTTCTCCGTTTCCAAATTTTTGCCAGGCGACCATAGACTTACAGATATGAATCCCTCTATCATTGATGATCTGGACTTTGACCACGTCATATCCGAAAGCATCATAAATCTGAGAAACAGAGTAACCCAAAAAGATATTTCTCAAGTGACCCAAGTGTAGAGGTTTATTTGTGTTTGGCGAAGAATACTCCACCATCACAGTCTCCCCTTTTCGCGCATGCGCCCCAAAGTTTGGCTTGGCAGCTATTTGATTGAACAAACTTGTCCAAATGGACGCAGACACTTCTATATTCAAAAAGCCTTTGACCACATTGTAACCATCTACAACTTCACAATTCTCTTTCAAGTAGGTACCCAAGTCCTCGCCAGTTTCCATGGGATTCTTTTTTGAAATTTTTCCGTAAGGAAAGGTCACAAAAGTATAAGTCCCTTCAAATTCCTTCCTGGTAGGCTGTAAACCCAAATCTGAAGCTGATACTTCGTGATCATAGAGAGACTTGAGCCCCTCTGCTATTCCTTGTTGCAATTGTGATACAATATCCATTCTTTCTTACTTCTTGGGCAGAAAAACTTCTGCCATCATACATCGTGCGCTTCCGCCTCCCAGTGCTTCAATCGTATCAAGCGAACTGGAAATGATGTCTTTATTATATAATAAAATTTTAGTTTTCTGATCTTCGTCCAATGAGGCATAAGCAGCAGCTGACATCACCATCATTCGATCACCAGATTTATTCTCTACCTGAAGCATATTACCAGCAAAATGGGCTTTTTGATTTTCAGAAATTTCAATAATCTCTTTACCCGAATTCTCTAGTGAATCTACCACCATTTTTCGTTCGCCAGTATCATCAATAGTGTCTAGGCAAATGACTGCAAAATCATGACCCAGGGCCATCATCACGTTTGTGTGATAAATGGGTAGTCTTTTGCCTCCTACATTTTGATTGGCTACAAAAGAAACTACTTTATAGCCAAAGGCACTTTCAAAATCCTTGATCACTTCTGGGTGAGTTCTTTCTGAAATAGCTGCATAAGCTATTTGATTTCCTCGATCTAGGATCAAACTCCCAGTCCCTTCCAAGAATCTGCCTGCCTCTTCCGTCCCAGATAGGTCAATGATATTAGTGATTTGATAACCAAATTGTCCCAAATCATCAATAATGTCTTGACGACGTTCGAGTCTGCGATTTTCTGCATACATGGGATACAGCCCTATGACTCCATCTTCATGAAATGAAATCCAGTTGTTTGGAAAAATAGAATCTGGTGTACTAGGTTCAAGCGTGTCTTTCACTACTAAAACTTCAATATCATGGTTCCGAAGCTTCTGAACAAATCCATCGAACTCAGCCAATGCTCGTTCCTGTACATTCTCAGGTGTAATACCCTCTAGTGCCTTTTGATAGTAATTGTTGACTGCCGTCTGTTCGTTGAGCCTGAACTGTACTGGACGGATCATCATGATCGTAGATGTTGTATTTACTCCCATATCAGTAGGCTCTTTCTAGTGGTAGAGTAGAACATCTCAAAAGGCCTTCCATTTTGGCCGTTTCACTGTAAGGCACTTTTTCAACCTTAAAGCCTCTTCGTTCCAGCTCGTCATTCAGTCGAGTAAATCCTTGCTCGCTAATAATAATTTCTGGCGAAATGGAGAACACATTAGAGTTCATGTGGTACATTTCATCCTTGGAGATCTCTAGGCAGTTTTCCTGACCAAAATGGCTCACTACCAGTTCGTAATCTCTTTCGTTTTTGAAACCACCCTTGTAGATGATACATTGATCATTGCCAATCGGCTGAAAACAACAGTCGAGATGTAAGGCGTTTTCTTTGGGGTCATCATCAGACTTCTTGAGCTCAAAAGCATAAAACTCACAGTTTGGGAACTGATCTCTCAAAAATTCCACACCTGCACGGTTAGTCCTACTTACCTTGTACTTGTTGTAATCCTCATCTTCCGAATAGCCAATATAGAGTTTCTCCTTCCATGGCATCACGTCCCCGCCTTCAGCATAAGCACCTTCTGGCATTCTTAAGATCTGTTCAGGGTTGATTTGATCAAGCAAATAATTAATACCATCCCTTTCGCTCGCTCGATCATCAATAATGTTAGGGACGATGAATTTATCACCAATCACGAAACCAATATCACGTGCAAACACCTGATTGGTATCAGAGAGTACCTCAGGTCGATAAACTTCAACTCCATATTTTTTAAGTGCGCTAGCTACAGCTTCCATTTCATTTATTATGTCTTCCTCTTTTGGGAAGGTTCCATCGAGAATGTGTTCCCTTGATTTGGGATCGTATGCTTCTTCGATAGCAGGTACTCCACCAAAACTTTCGCCTGTACCAAGTACAACCGACTTCAGCGGAGCAGTTTCGTCTTTAATTAAAATATTAATCATCAAATTCGGGTTTTTGGGACGGCAAATTTAACAGGAATTTTAGCAATTACGATGATGCGTATTAAACATAAATTTGCAGATATTTGCTCGTTTACTTAAGCTCTAATTTTACCTTGCTGTTTAAATGAAAAAGTACCGTGACTTAATTGACCAAACCTTTTATTTTCCTACTCAGGAATTTGACGTAAAGAACAACCAGCTATTCTTTAATGGGGTAAATCTCATGAACATCATCAAAGAGCATGGTACACCACTCAAACTAACCTATCTGCCCAAGATTTCTGAAAACATCCAAAACGCAAAAGCAATATTTGCTGAAGCGATCAAGAAAAAGAAATATAACGGAAGCTATACCTATTGCTACTGCACGAAGTCAAACCATTTTTCTTTTGTGCTCGAGGAAGCTTTAAAAAACAATATCCATATCGAGACTTCCTCTGCTTACGACATTTCTATTGTGGAGGCTTTGTTCGAAAGAGGGTTGATCACTAAAGACACCTACATCATTTGTAATGGATACAAGCGTCCACATTATTTAGAAAAGATTACTCAGTTGCTTAATGCTGGGTTCAAAAATTGCTTGCCCATTTTGGATAACCTGATGGAACTGGATTACTATGAGGAGCATGTGAAGAAGCCGTTCAATATGGGCATGAGGCTCGCCGCAGATGAAGAACCTAACTTCGAATTCTACACTTCTCGCCTCGGGATTAGATATGGAGATGTCATTGATTACTATCAAAACAGAATCAAGGATAAATCTAAGGGCCAGCTAAAAATGCTTCATTATTTTATCAATACAGGAATAAAAGATACTGCCTACTACTGGAGTGAACTCAGCAGATTTGTGTACAAATATGCTGAACTAAAAAAGGTTTGCCCTGAGCTTGAAGCCGTGGATATTGGAGGTGGTTTTCCTATAAAGAACTCCTTGCATTTTGAATATGATTATAAGTACATGGCAGAGCAAATCATTGAAAACATTCAATGGATTTGTAAAAAGAACAGTGTAGAAGAACCAAACATCTTCACAGAATTTGGCAGCTATACTGTAGCCGAAAGTGGAGCCACTATCTATTCCGTACTTGACCAAAAGCTGCAAAACGACAAAGAGCTCTGGTATATGATGGACGGTTCGTTCATCACGCATATCCCTGATGTATGGGGTCTCAATGCGAAATTTATCATGCTGCCCATCAACCTTTGGAACAACCAATTTCACAGAGTCAACATTGGAGGATTAACGTGCGATAGTATGGACTATTATGACTCAGAAGCGCACATTGGAGAATTGTTTTTACCAGTTATTGAAAAAGAACAAACCATGTATTTCGGATTTTTCCATACTGGAGCTTATCAGGAGTCCTTGGGTGGTTATGGCGGCATTCAGCATTGTCTAATTCCTGCTCCTAAGCATATTTTAGTAGAAAAAGATGACAACGGAAAGATGTCAACTCGCGTATTTGCTGAGGAGCAGTCGAGCGAACAAATGATGGAGATATTGGGTTATAAATAATCTGGAATTCCCATGATTCTTTTTGACATTTGATCTGAAGACCGTTCAAATATTCGCATTTTCTCATAGTTTCGTAAAAAATAAACATTAGCGCTTGAACACTAGTCTTGTCATTATTCCTACTTTCAATGAAAAAGAAAACATTGAAGATATCATAAGAGCCGTTTTCAGTTTGAAAGCTGGGTTTGATATTTTGGTGGTGGATGACAATTCGCCAGACCGCACAGCAGATATTGTAAAAAAAATACAGCCAGAATTTGAAGCCCTCCAATTGCTAGAAAGAGAGGGAAAATCAGGATTAGGCACTGCCTACCTAGCAGGTTTTCATTACGCCTTGGAAAAGGGCTATGAATATATATTTGAAATGGATGCAGATTTCTCTCACAATCCAAAAGATTTGATTAGACTGAGAGAAGCCTGTGAAGCTGGAGAAGATTTAGCAATTGGCTCAAGATATATTTCTGGTGTCAATGTAGTCAACTGGCCAATGGATCGCGTGCTGATGTCATATTGCGCTAGTATCTATGTGCAGTTCATTACTGGCATACCCATCAAAGACACTACTGCCGGCTTTAAATGTTATACGCGCAAAGTGTTAGAAACTATTGGGCCAGATAATGTGCACTTCGTAGGTTATGCTTTCCAAATCGAAATGAAATTTTTGGCTTGGAAGTATGGCTTCAAGCTCAAGGAAGTACCGATTATATTTACAGATAGAACCAAAGGACAATCCAAAATGTCCAGAGGTATTTTCAAAGAAGCTGTGTTCGGAGTGATTCAGATGAAAATCAAAAGCCTGTTCAAGAGTTATATTCCTTCTTAAAAATCAGATCAATATTTTTTATTATCACATCACCATAACTGATGCTTATGGCGACACCTCCGCAGACCACTTTACGTTCTTTGTAGTGTCATAACCTTAATTAGAATAATCATGAAGGAAAATAAAGTAATCATTGAAAAATTGAATTCGCTACTTGCTGATTATCAAATCTATTATCAGAATCTCAGAGGCTTCCATTGGAATATCCAGGGTAAAGAATTTTTTGAGTTGCATGTTAAGTTTGAAGAACTCTACACGGATGCATCTGTGAAAGTAGATGAAATTGCCGAACGTATACTGACAGTTGGCGGAACGCCACTTCATAGTTTTGAAGACTATTTGGCGACAGCTCACATCAAGCCTGTGAAGAATGTTCACGAAGGTGAAATTTCTGTAAAAACAGTAGTTTCCAATCTTGAGCAGATCATAACACAAGAAAAGGAGTTGAAGGAAATTGCTGGAGATGCTCATGACAGTGGCACGGAAGATCAGATGTCAGCCTTGATTGAGGAGCAGGAAAAGACGCTTTGGATGTACAAGGCATGGCTGAAGTAAGCCCATAATGAGAATTACGAAAAAAGGAGAGCCCTATAAAAATGGATGGCTCTCCTTTTGTTCACATAAAAATATTTGTCAGGTATTCGTTCCGGATGTCTCGATAGATGTAAAAATCAGAATCAATAGTCGCTATTTCCTTTTGGCCCTTCACCTCGGCCACTACAACCAATGAAGCATCAGCCAAATCCATAGGCACATCATCAAATTTTTGTGTCAAATCAACCAGCCTCCTCAGGTGGTTTTCATTGAGATCAAATAATCTCAATCCCCCTCGTTCTATCCATTTCAAAAAGGCAATCTGAGCTTTTGTGCTAAAATCCAACATCTGGCTCACCTCTGTAACCACTGGCCATGTCGTCCATAATTGACCTTCATATTTTTTGATAAAATCCAGCGCACGTGAGTGATATTTGTCCGAGCGATCAAAGAGTGCAATTAATGGGCCTGCATCAATGAGAATGCTTTTCATGCAGTTTTTTTCGTAATTTAGATTTGTAACTAGCCGAACGATCACCATCTCCACTTTCTCCAGCACCAAAAAGATCCTCTCCCAATCCATAAGGCTGCTTTATTTCCTTTTCTTTGCTAAAGTACATTGCCAATGCCTCCTTCACCACATCCGTTTTTGACATATTATTGAGTTCACTATAATTCTTTAGCGTCTTTTCTGTGTCTTTATCGAGTCTTACATTCAGCATAACTTAATGATTGTATTACAAGTGTAATACTTATTGTTGAGAATTCAAAATCTACTCATCTCGCAAGACTTTGGATGGGTTGGTATTAGCTGCTTGCCAGGTTTGAGAACCTACTACAATCAACCCTAACACTGCCACAATCGCCACTCCAAAAAGCATCACTCCAGCTCCTATTTCTACTCTGAATGCAATGAAATTCATCCAAGAATTATTAATAACCCAAGTAAGTGGTACACTTATGATCACTGCCAACAATAGCAATTTGGCAAATCCTTTGGATAAAATAAATATCAATGCCTGATTACTTGCGCCAAGTACTTTCCGAATGGAGACCTCCTTTAATCTACTTTGGGTGCTGAATACGACCATTCCCATCAGTCCAAGGCAAGCTATTATGATTGCCAGAAATGATATAAACGATACTATTTTGGTTAGATCACCAAACATCAAATCTGCGAAAAATGCAATTTCATCACTCATCAGTTTATACTCAATTTTTAGATCTGGATTGACTTTTTCCCAAGCGGTTTCTATACTCTCGATAGCCTGTTCATAACTAGAAGAATTGACTCTGACCTGCAAAATTCCGAACTCTTTTGGATTATAAATCAATGCCATTGGTTTGATCGAAGAAAGAAAGGTTTCATGATTGTAATTTTTCATGACTCCTATCACTTCATAACTAATGGAGTCCTCGAGAACCACAATCTGACCAATAGCATCTAATGGATGTGGATAACCAAAACTTGTTGACGCCTCTTCATTGATTACTAATTTTCTTTGATTAATGTCTTTTGTGAAACTTGAACCTGCTACAAGTGTGAGCCCCATGTTTTCTACATAGTCCTCATCTACCTCAAAATACTGCAATTCCTTTTCCACCTTATCTATTAATACTGTCGTAGATGTACTCGATCCCGATGCAGGCACAAATCCAGCCGCAGACACACTTCGTATTTCAGGATAGGTAAGCAGCTCATGTTTAAGCTGATTTGAGTCGGTATTATTCAATTTGACTACGACGATATTGTCCGCTTCGAAACCATAGTCCGAATCGACCATAAAGTTCATTTGATCATAAATCAATTTGACCGTGATGACTAAAAAGACAGATAAGCCAAACTGCGCAACGATCAGTGCATTTCTTAACCCTAGCTTGGAAAACACCTTTACTCCTGATAGATTCTTAAGAGCCTGTAAAGCTCTCACAGAAGAATGAAAAGAAGCTGGTACAATCCCGGCCAAGAAGCCAACTGCAATAGAAAAAGCCAAACAAATCAGGTAGACTTCAAGAGATTGATTCAGATTCCAGTCCAGCAATTGACTGAAATTCAAATCAAGGAAAATAGGTTCCATGAGTTGCACAATTCCCAAAGAAAACACAAACGCAAGCACAGAGATGATGATCGATTCAGTAAGGAATTGCATCAAAATCTGAAACCTGACTGCTCCAAACACCTTTCTTATACCTACTTCTCTCGCTCTGTTCAACGAGCGAGCAATGGATAGATTGGTATAATTAAAGCATGAAGAAACAATAACGACGATGGCCATTCCGGCCAAAAAGTACACAAAGATCATGGGAATACCAGGCCCTATTTGATTCCCTATCATAGGCCCTGGACTGATGGCTCGAATATTTTGCAAATAAAATTCGGCATCCATATCATCCATTGCCCCATACTGTTCATCACTGATTATAGCCAAATTCTTTTCAATTGTTTCTGGCTCTATATTTTCCTCAAGTTTCACATAAGTCCATGTCCAAGATCTGTTCCTCCAAGACATCAGATTCTCAGGAAGAGTTTCTTTCTTGACTAAGGACTCCAAGGTAGCCATAGAAGCTAAACCATCAAACTTGATATGTGATTTGCCTTCTATCCTTTTTAGTACGCCAGTCACTTTGTAGCTCCCTAACTCTCCTACAATTATGGTTTCACCTACAGGATTTTCTTTGTTAAAAAGTTTTTCTGCAGTTTCTTTTGAGAGCACTACTGAATAAGGTTCCAATAAGGCCGTCTCTGAATTTCCATACTCAAACTCATATTGAAACATGTTGAAGAATGAGGGATCTGCAAAGAATCCAGACAACGGAATGTTCACGTCTTGCATCAACTTGACCCACCCATTGCCAAAACCACGAGTCAGTCTCGTATAGCTAGAAACTCCAGTATATTTCCTTGCTAATTCCTCAGCCAATGGCATAGGGGAAGTGGCCATTCCTTCGACAATGGCATCCAGATCACTTCGCGTGTGATTGATTCTATAAATCCCATCCGCTTCTGTATTGAATCTATCATAGCTAAACTGATCAGCCAAAAGCATAATGATGATAAGACAAATGGACAAACTAAATGAAAGTCCGAAAACATTGATGAACGAAAACAATTTATGCTTCCGAATGTTTCTGATAGAGATTTTGAAGTAGTTGTAGAACATAATGACGTTTTTGAGTTTGGTCATTGGACTACAGTATGGATGCCTTGGTTACAACTTAGAATTGATTTAGTTTGTTGAGTTCCTTAACCAGTTGCTTTGCTGTTTTGTAGCCAACAATTGTTTCACTGTTTTTTTGATCACTAGATATATAAATCATAGTGGGCAAACCACTAATTCCAAAATGCTTTGCCAGTTGCTTTCCTGTAAAGTTCTCTCCCTGAAATTCAATAAGCGTCGGACTATCAAAATCGACTTTTACGGCATAGAATTTTTCATTCAACAGGTCAATTACCTTATCATCCCTAAATGTTGTTTTTTCCATCTTTTTGCACCAGCCGCACCATTTCGCTGTAAATTCAATGAATATAGGCCTTGGACTTTCTATAGAAAGCGTTTGAGCGGACTCCAAATCATTCCAGTTTATCTGCTCATCATTATTCACATTTGCATGAGAAAAAAATGGCGGCAGCCATACAAATAGAAATAGCATTTTCCTAAAGTTCATGACACAAAAATACAGAGATCTATAGTTTAACCCAGACGCCTTGAAATAGGTTCATTAGTAGTCACACTGCAAATAATTACGATCTGAAATTTTTATTTACTTAGATGCGTATTAATTTAACCTTCCAATAAGAGAAAAAGATGTACATCAACCTATCAGGATTAAACATTTTAGTTACCGGAGCCAGCAAAGGAATTGGCAAATCCATCGCATCTAAACTAGCAGAGGCAGGTGCAACAGTGGCCGTTCATTACAACAAAAATATGAGAGAGGCCGAAAACTTAGCCCACGTGCTGGGCAATGAGTCTCGTGCTTTTCAAGCTGATCTTTCAAAAAAAGACGAAGCTGCCAATTTGTTTGATCGAGTCATACTGGAAATGGGTAGCATTGAGATTCTTGTCAACAATGCTGGCGTGGCAAAAGCAGCCGAAATAGATGGTAAAGAGGCAGATTGGATCAAATCCTGGAATGAAACGATTCAAGTCAATCTGACATCAGCAGGTATTCTTTGCAAAAAAACCATTGAGCACTTTCTAAAAAGAAATAGCGCAGGAAGAATTATTAACATCACCTCCAGAGCAGCCTATCGAGGAGATACAGCAGAGTATATGGCCTATGCTGCCTCCAAAGCTGGGCTGGTGTCATTAACTCAGACGATTGCAAGAGCCTATGGCAAAGATGGGATTAAAGCCTTTAATATAGCCCCAGGATTCGTGCGAACAGACATGGCTAAAGAGGCCATGGAAAAATATGGTACTGAACATGCTACTGCAGATATTTCGCTAGAGCGAATGACTGAACCTAAAGATATTGCTCCAATGGTAACCTTCTTAGCCAGCGGCATGGCTGATCATGCCACTGGTAGTACCATTGATATGAATGCAGCCAGTTATGTCCATTAATCAGGACCAATCACAACAAAAAGAAAAAGAAGAAACAGGAACATAAACACATAAAAAAGTAAATCTGTCCTAAAGTAATTCTTGTATTTTAAATAAAATTCTTTCAGTTTTTTCATCACGTACTATTTTGGCTTGTTAGGTCAAAAACCTGAATTTTCCGCTAAAATAATATGTATTTATCCAATACCCATTATATGGGTCTTTCTTACCTTTGTGCAAATTCATTGAATACTAAAGAATAAACAATATGCCCAAAGGAATATACGCAGTACCCGTTCCAGAAAACGAACCAGTACTATCATACGCCCCAGGAAGTCCAGAAAAAATTGCCCTCAAAGCCGAATTAAAGGCAATGAAAAGCAAAGAAATTGATGTGCCCATGTACATTGGTAGCGAGTTGGTCACGACCGAAAAAAAGATGAGAATGGCACCTCCTCATGACCATAAACATACCTTAGGTCATTTCAACTATGGTGATGCCTCTCATGTGGAGCAAGCTATTAATGCAGCCCTAGGTGCTAAACAAGCCTGGACTGAATTGTCTTGGGAGCACAGGGCTAGTATCTTTCTGAAGGCTGCTGAACTAGTGGCTGGCCCTTATAGAGCCAAGATCAATGCCTCTACCATGCTTGCACAATCCAAAAGTCCTATGCAGGCGGAAATTGACGCTGCCTGTGAATACATTGATTTTTTGAAATTCAATGTGGACTTCATGACTCAGATTTATACTGAGCAGCCAGAATCAGCTCCAGGCATGTGGAACCGTATGGAGCATCGCCCATTGGAAGGATTTATATTTGCTTTGACTCCGTTCAACTTTACCTCTATTGCTGGTAATCTATGTGCTGCTCCAGCCATGATGGGCAATACGATCGTATGGAAGCCAGCCGAGAGTCAGGTGTATTCAGCTCAGATTCTAATGGAAGTATTTAGAGAAGCAGGTGTACCAGATGGTGTGATCAACCTGATCTATGTAGATGGCCCTACAGCTGGAGAAGTTATTTTCAACCACAAGGATTTTGGTGGGCTACACTTCACGGGTAGCACTGGCGTTTTCCAGCACTTATGGAAAACAATAGGAGAAAACATAAGCAAATACAAATCCTACCCAAGAATCGTAGGAGAAACTGGTGGCAAGGATTTTATCATTGCTCACAAATCTGCTGATGCCAAGGCTTTGGCCACAGGAATTACAAGAGGTGCTTTCGAATTTCAAGGGCAAAAATGCAGTGCAGCTTCTAGGGCTTATATTCCTGACAACCTTTGGGAAGAGGTGAAAGGATACCTATTGGAAGATCATAAAACCATCAAAATGGGATCACCCGAAGATTTCACCAATTTCTTTAATGCAGTCATAGATGAAAAATCATTTGATAAAATATCTAAATATATAGATGCTGCCAAGGATAGTAATATGGCAGAAATCATAGCTGGGGGTGGTTATGATAAATCAGAAGGCTATTTCGTGCAACCTACTATCATAGTGGCTAAGGATCCAATGTTCACCACCATGTGTGAAGAAATATTCGGACCTGTGATTACCATATATGTTTACCAAGCAGAGAGATTTGAAGAAGCACTTGAATTAGTAGATAGTACTTCGCCTTATGCGTTGACAGGAGCAATTTTCTCTCAAGATAGGTATGCAATAGAATTAGCCACTAAGAAATTAGTGAACGCTGCTGGCAATTTTTATATCAATGATAAGCCAACAGGTGCAGTAGTTGGTCAGCAGCCATTTGGTGGATCTAGAGCTTCTGGAACTAATGACAAGGCAGGTTCAATGATTAATTTGTTGAGATGGGTTTCTCCTAGAACGATTAAGGAAACTTTCAACCCGCCAAAGGATTACAGGTATCCTTTCATGGAGGAGAAATAAGGTTAATAAAAATAACTTTAATAAGACCGCGCTCATTTTTACAGGCGCGGTCTTTTTTTATGCTTGATTTTCTAGGAATTCAACCAGTTTAGCCACTGCCCTTCCTCTATGTGAGATCTTGTTTTTCTCATTCGCGGACATTTCGGCGAAAGTCTGATTATGGCCGTCAGGAATAAAAACAGGGTCGTAGCCGAATCCTTTTTCTCCCTTGAGTTCTGAAATAATTGTTCCATTTACCACACCCTCAAACTGATACATTTCTCCTTTGAGGATTAATGTAATTACAGTTCTGAATCTGGCTGATTTATTTGAATGTGGTTCTAAATTCTTGAGAAGTAGGTTGATATTGGATAAGTTGTCCCTACCATCTCCAGCGTATCTGGCAGAATAAACACCTGGCGCTCCTTTTAAAGCCTCTACCTCCAGACCCGTATCATCTGCAAAACACGAGACATTATAATTGCTGGCTACAAAATCCGCCTTAATCTGAGAGTTTTCCTCTAAAGTAGCTCCTGTCTCAGGGATTTCTTCTGTACAACCCATTTCATCCAAGCCCACAATTTCAAAGTCACTTAGGATTTGATTGATCTCTCTAAGTTTGTTTTCGTTGTGCGTGGCAAAACAGATTTTCAAAACCAATTAGGGATGAATGTTGACCAAATCAAACTGAAAAACTAGTGGCGTATTGGCTGGAATTCCGCCTTCTCCTCCAGGGTTAGAACCCGACGCTCCATAAGCAACTGCTGATGGAATCATGATTAGCGCCTTTGAATTCAGTTCCATTTCCAACATTGCTTCTTTTAACCCACTTCTAAATCCAGGGATGTAGTTGAAACTGATTCCCGTCCCATTCTCAGTGTGATTGAAGGCAATCGGCAAATAAAGTCTACTTGCAGAGAATAGAGGGTCATCTATTGCTCCATCTGAAGTATTGAGTGAGTCCAGAAGTTCTTCATAGGACTTGCTTGAGCTAGCCAACAGATCATCAAAAACTATTCCGTCTGTTACATAATTAAGGCTATCTGATTTTTTGGCAGTGGTTGAGCTCGAAGTATCAAAAATAGCATTCTCAAGATACTTCCCTGTATAGTGAACAGAAACTATCTCGTTGTATTCAGGAACTCGAATACTCACAGCTGGAGCCCAAACAATACGACGTACACCATATTCGCCAACTTTTACCAAACTCGCATCAATTCCGTTGCTCGCATCTGCTATATATGCATCAATAAGTGCATTATCAGCATCTGCCTGAAGGATTGAATCTTGTCTTATCTGTTCCAGCTCCTCCTCACTTTCACCCGCATGATCAACACAGCTGCCAAAAACAACCCCTCCCATCAAAATCACACCCAGAAATAAACTCTTTTCAAATCCCATTATCATTAATCTATTGCTACTATGTTAATATCAAATTTTAAATCTTCTTTGGGCTTAATGACTCCTTCAAATCCTTCCTCTCCATATCCCAATTCCCAAGGAATAAACAGAGTACCAGACCCTCCTTTTTTGAATAGCGCAATGCCTTCGTTCCAGCCTTGAACCAGATTTTGATCGCCAAGCGTAAATGAAAATGCCGCCCCTCCATAAGAGGTGTCGAATCGAGTGTCATCCAAATGATAGCCTGTATAATGTACAGTTACCGTTTGACCTGTAATAGGAAAATCTCCGTTCCCAATCTTATTCACTGTATATATAAGGCCTGAAGAAGTAGTGATATGATCCTCAATTTGATTCCGCTCCAGGTACTCTTCTATAGAGTCAACTGCGTCTTCTGTAGTATCATCAAGACAGCTCCCCATAAGGAACAAGCAGAACACAAATAATATTTTGATGCTTATTTTCATTGCTTATTGGAACGAAACCAATTTTATGGTAAATCTTATGTTTTGATTCGGCGTAAATACACCAGCAACACCATCTTCACCATAAGCCAAATCACTTGGAATGAGAAAATCTCCTGCTTCACCCACCTTTAGCAGTGATACGGCTTCGTTAAATCCTTCTATAATGTTTGAAGTACCCAAGTCAAATGAAAAACTTGACTTTCCTACTGAAGTATCGAATATTTTATTGTTCAGATAATATCCTGTGTAGTTTACTGTGACCGTATTTCCATTTGTCGGACTATCAGCTTCTGGCACGGATTCGGTTATTCTATAATGGATGCCACTTTGAGTAACTGAATAGTCCTCCCAATCATTGTTTTCCTCTATATAATCTGCAATAGTATATCCGGCAATTCCGAGGGCCACCTTCTCTAAGGTAATTTCAAATATCATATCATCAGAACCATAGGCAAGCTTGGCTGGAACATAGAGCGTACCACTTCCGCCTTGATTGTATAAACCTATGCCCTCGTCCCAACCAGGGACCACCTGACCCAAACCCAGTACAAATTCAAGAGGACTTCCACCAACAGAGCTATCAAAGATTTCATCATTAGTGAAATACCCAGTGTACTCCACTTGAACTGTATCACCTATTTCGGGTAACAACCCCTCTCCTTGTTCATCTATAATATAGATGAGTCCTGAGCTAGTTGTATTGTAATCAGTAATATTGTTTTTCTTAAGATAAGACAATAAGGAACTCTTATTTTCATCATCCTTACAGGAAGTGAAAAATAATAGCATGACGAATAAATATAGAAGTTCCTTCTTCATCTTTTTTCCTTATTTATAACAACTTCGGCACCTGGAAAACATTATGCATGTTGTACCAAATGCCGAAGTCCCTCAAGATTATTAAAATCTTTTACTTAAAATCAACCAATTCAACATCAAACTTCAAGATTGAGTTTGCAGGAATTTTACCAGTCTCTGTCTCTCCATAAGCTAATGTACTTGGAATATAAAGGGTTGCCTTTGCTCCTTTGTTCAGCAAGGCAATACCTTCATCCCATCCCATGATCACTCTACCTTGTCCAAGTGTGAAACTAAAAGGTTGTCCTCTATCATAAGAAGAATCAAACTTAGTTCCGTCTAATAAAGTTCCATTATAGTGTACTGATACCTGATTCCCATCTGTAGCATTTGCTCCCTCTCCTTCTTGAGTAATTACATATCTTAGGCCTGTCTCCGTAACTTGTGGTGTGATATTCTGTTCTGCCAAATAGGCATCGATTGTCTCCCCATCCTGCTTAATCAAATCTGCAGCATCTTCAAGCATTTTTGCTTGTGCAGCAGCTTGTTCTTCACGTGCTTTTGCTTGTGCTTTTTCGTATTCTTCCTTTTGGAAAGCCTGAAATTCATCAATAGTCATCATGGAAACGATCTTGGCATAGAATGTCATGTTGCTAGTTGAGTCCAAACTATCTGGAACTCCCGTCTTAAACGTATTTTCGTACAAATCCTTTGCCGACACTTCAAAAGACACGCTATCGCCCACGTTCATAATTTCTAGTGCTTCATACATTGTACCGCTAGTAGACCATACTTCTTTGATGTATTGAATTGGAACAGGTGCGTTTGTCTTTGCAGAACTCCATTGTTCATTGCCATTACCATTTAGGTACTTCATATTGAGTCTCAGAATCGTACTATCAACAAGCGCTGATCCCTCACCTTTTTCAATAACTTTTACCTTGATACCTGATTCAGTCGTTCTTTCTTCACTACATGCTATAGATAGGATAGAAATAGCCAAAATGGCTAAGAGTGCATTATACTTCATAATTTAATTCCTTCGTCTGTTTTGTTACTAGTTCTCTAAATAGTTTGATGGTATCTTCCAAGCTATCGTCAGTTGCACCACCAGCAGCATTTTTATGTCCGCCGCCATTGAAATATTTTCTGGACAATTCATTCACTGGAATATCTCCAAATGATCTGAATGAAATTTTTACTTTATCTGGATCTTCTATGAAGATCGCCGAAACATTAATTCCTTCGATCGCCAACCCATAATTAACCAAACCTTCTGAATCACCTGTTTGGTATTTGAATCTTTTTTTATCTTCCAAAGTCAGATAAAAGTAAGCCACATTCGTGCCTTCTATTATTTCTAACCTTTCATTTAGCGCAAAACCTAAAAGGCGCATCCTGTCCAACGAGTTACTGTCATATATTTTATGACTTACTTTGGAAACATCAGCGCCCAATTCCATCAAACTAGCCACAATATTATGCACATGTGGAGTAGTAGATGGATGTTTAAAATTGCCTGTGTCAGTCAAGAGGCCAGCATACAAAGCTTCTGCCATTCCTTTGGTCAGCTTATCACTATCACCTAACATATCAATCAGGTCGTAGACCAACTCGGCAGTGGCGGCAGCCTCTGTACTCCAAAGTACATACTTAGCAAATGTCTCGGGGTTTAGATGATGATCGATCAACACTTTTTCAGCATCAGATTCAGCGACCATTTTTCCAAGTTCACCAATTCTATTTAGGCTGGAAAAATCCAGACAAAAAATCAAATCAGCATTTTCTACCAGATACTTCGACTTCTCTTCATTGCCTTCAAAAATCAACACATCATCATTTCCTTCCATCCAATTCAAAAACTTCGGATAATCAGTGGGTGTAATCACACATACCTGATGGCCTTGCTTCAATAAATATCCTGCAAGCCCCAAAGAAGAACCTAGTGCATCAGCATCGGGTTTGACATGGGTGGTAATTACTATTCGCTTTGGAAGCTCCAGTAAAGCTTTAAATGCTGCTAAGTTTTGCATCGATGATGTAAAAAGAAGGTGCAAAAGTGGTGAAATTTATCGGAAATGCAAAAGGCCTGCACAACTACGAATTATGATAAGTAAAGAATTCTTTTGATCGTCAGAAATTAGCCCTAATTTTGCGGGATTTTTAGAACAAATAAGACTTAAAATTTAATGGCTACTAACAAAACATTCACCATGATCAAGCCTGACGCATTCAGTGCTGGCAATTCTGGTGCAATAACCAAAATGATAGAAGAAGCAGGTTTCTCAATCAAAGCAATGAAGTTAACGAAGTTGACGGCTGAGACTGCTGGTAAATTTTATGCGGTACATAGCGAAAGACCATTCTACAACGATCTTTGTGCTTACATGTCTTCAGGAGCAATCATTGCAATGATTCTTGAAAAAGATAACGCAGTTGAGGATTTTAGAAAATTGATTGGTGCGACCAACCCAGCTGACGCGGCAGAAGGTACGATCAGAAAAATATTTGCTAAGTCTATTGAGGCCAATGCGGTACATGGATCTGATTCAGACGAAAATGCAGCTATTGAGGGCTCTTTCTTCTTCTCTGAACTGGAGAAAATTTAATTGCATATTTCGATAGAATAAAAATATGAAATCCCACTTCTGGTGGGATTTTTTTATTTCTTGAAAAACTTGCTTCGAACCCAACGAGGCAGGAAAATCGCACCCAGTAATAGATAAGGATAGTACGACATCAATCGCCAGAATATACTAGAGACGAACGTATAGCTTCCTAAATACTCATTGAAGAATTGATTAAAAAAGAACTCGGCCGTGCCCGAGCTACCAGGCGTGGGTGAAATCAGCATCACAATCCACATGATCACCTGACGGCTGAAAATCACCATGTGTTCTGGTATCGTAATTTCGGTATAAGCAGACACCAGGCTATTGAGCATCAGATATCGTGCACACCAAATAAAAATAGTGGCCAGGGAAATTTTGATCCAGTATTGAGCCACCTTCCCTTTGATTTCGCTCGATGCAATGATAATCTCATCTCCATACTGGTTGGCCTTGACTTTCCATGTTTTCAACCACTTCATGGAGGTCATTTTCAATAAGAACCATTTGAATGCTCGGGGCTTCACAAATAAGCCATAAGACATCACTAGCGTGTAAATAGCAATCAGACCATAACTTAGGAAGAAGAAAAACTGCAAACTTCCGCCGATTTGTAAATCAAAGGTTTCAACAGCAGGAAAAATAACACCCTGCGTGAGTAGCATCACAATTGGAGCCGCCACAACAAAAAATAAATTGTCCAGTATGGCCGTGAGCATCACGTACGCCAAAGACTTTCCAAAATTGATGCCTTCGTACGTAAGGATAAAAACTGCAACTGCCGTACCTCCTACAACAGAGGGAGTAACTGCTGAGGCAAACTCCCAAAGTATAATCACCATGATACTGCTTTTCCATGACAGTTCTTGATTGGTGAGTGTTCTTATTCGATAGGCATATCCAGCATCCCTTGCCAGAAGCACCAAGAAAGCAACCAAAACAGATGACCACTTCGCATCAAAAATCAGCCTGAGGTTGTCTGCTGTAATATTATCATCAAAATAAAACAGGAGAAAAACAATACCCAAACCAAGTAGTATGGGTACCCAAATGTTGTTAGGATTTAAAACTTTGAAGGCACTCTTCTTACTGATCTCCATCAATCGGCCGTTACGGTCTCCGTTTTTTCTATCCAAAAATTATTGAAGCCCTCACCAATTGTGATTTGAATTTGCTGCATTTGGAGTAACTCCAATATGGCAAGGAAATTAAAAATGACGGCTATCTTTTCCGGCTTCTCGGCCATCACCTCTGTGAACGCCATGCGAGGCACTCTATCCAGTGAGGAAAGTATGTGATCCTTTTGACCAGATATGGTATATGGATATTGTACTACCTTGTGTTCCACTTTGTTTTGTTCACTCTCGTAGCGCTGGAGTACTTTTTTATACACTTTCAGGATTTTGAAGAGATCCAGATTTTGCAACTCGGCTTCTACATTACTCACTTCCGAAAGTGCACGAATTTCTTTGGCTAAATTTCCACGCTTTTCCCTATCCAATCTATCAGACTCCAATTGGATCAACTCGGCAATTACTGACTTATAGCGCTTATATTCTAGCAGGTGACGCACCAATTCTTCTCGTGGATCAATTTCATTGCCTTCCTCATCCAATACTGGTCGAGGCAATAGCATCTTTGATTTGATCCGCATGAGTGTAGAGGCCACCAAAATAAATTCGCTAGCCACTTCTACATTCATCTTCTCCAAATGCTTGATATAGTCTAAAAAGTCATTGGTGATTTGGGAAATCGGAATATCATAGATATCAAGCTCATCTCTTTGAATGAAAAAGAGCAACAGGTCGAACGGACCTTCAAATAACGGTAGCTTGACTTCAAATTTCAATAGTAATACATTTAGTCAGTTTCAAAGGTATCACGATTACTTGATTTGAAAAAGTAAGTCCTTATTTTGATTTGGCCTTTTTGTAAATAGGCACGGCACTACAAGCTTCCCCATACATCAAACTCGAAACCACTGGGCTCAACAATCTCGTAATTTCTACATAAGCGTATTCAGGCACTGGAAACTTTCCGCATCCTTTAATAATCACTTTTTCATTTTTGTATTCCGCCAAATCAATTTTTGAAAGAGCCTGCTGAAAAAGGTGATTTTCTAAATGAGACAAATCACCAAACACGAAATTTTTAGCATAAGGCTCTAGCGCTGAAGACAAGAGCATATAAGCCCAAGTCGGCACAATAGCATCTACACTACAGTGCACAGCCACGTTTTTGTTTTTATAATCCTCCCAATTGTGATCCTTAACAAAAGCCCTAAAATCTTTCTCTCGAAGTACCAACTCATTAAACAATTGGTCTTTGATATCTATCTGTATGCGGGGGGACTGATCATAATATTGCTCCAAATCGAAGTTGATCAATGTACTCTGCGCTACCCTATTTACTATTTCTCCTTCCATTATTTGAATGATGATGCAGTTCTAAATTCTTTTAAATAAAACGGCTCGAAGCTGATTACGTTTTCAAATGCGTTGCTTTTAAATTTATCAAAGGCCAAAAGTGCCACCTCCTCTGCCGAAGGAACAATGGAGTCAACAAAAAAGGCATTTTTGTGGTTAATCACCTCTTTGGCCTTATTCGAGCCATCTCCAAAAAACAATACCTTTTGATTCTCTAAAATATCCTCATAAGCATAGTCGTCCAAAATCACTGGAGCGGTAGATTTTATATTCTGAAAATTCTGATCATAAAGCGCTGAGTACACCTCCATACGTCGAGCATCCAGCATTGGACAGTAAGTAACTTGATCAGCAGACCGTCTATGTAGCTGGTAAGCCATGGCTTCCAATGTATTGATAGCAATCAATGGAATATCCAACGCCAAACACAATCCCTTGGCAGCCGAAACCCCAATTCGCAAGCCCGTATAAGAGCCTGGCCCCTCTGCCACTGAAACAGCAGATAGTTCGTTCATCAGACACCCTGCATTTTTCATCATCTGTTCGATCATGACATGCAGTAATGAAGAGTGCGATTTTTCTATGGAATACAGCTGAGAGCCAATGAGTTTCCCATCTTTTAGCAGCGCAACAGATCCACTGCTGGAAGAAGTATCAATACCAAGTATTAAGGACACTGATTAAAATTTATTGATTTAAAATTTTTGAATACGTCTGAGTATCTGCCAGTATCTTAGCGGCTTCTAGCACCGCTGGATCATGGTCTAAACTGGCTTCCATCATCCCTGTATGGAAATAATACCTACTCACTATTTCCTCTTCTAGCATGAACTTGATGTCATCCTTAAAAGTCTCCAAATAGTTTTCTTTCAACGTGCTAACTTTTGCTTTCAACTTCTCAATAGTTGGTTCCATACCTTCATAGTACTTTTCCTTTTTGGCCATTTCCTCCAATGCTTTTATTGCATCATCCATTTGTGAAGACAGATTGAATTCCTTCCCTTTTACCCATGTTACAAATTCAATATACTCTGCATCTGTCAACTCAAATTGCCTTGGAGCAGGGATTTCGGGATGATTAAATGCGTATTCATTGGCATAATCAAATATCAAATTTTGGCTTACCATGTTGTACAACAGATTGGAGAATTTCTGTGGTGTGACTGGGATATCTGGCTCTATCCCTCCTCCATCATAAACTGTTCTGCCCTTGCTTGTTTTAAAAGCCACTTTTAGCGAATCTGGGATTTTTCCTACACTTCCGTCTTCGTTTCTGTGCGAGTAGTCAATCGCCTGAATACATCTTCCACTTGGGATGTAGTACTTGGCTGTAGTGATTTTTAGTTGTGAGTTGTAGGGCAGTGGACGAGTAGCTTGTACCAATCCTTTTCCAAAAGTCCTAGTCCCTACTAATACTCCTCTGTCATAGTCTTGAACCACTCCAGACACAATTTCAGCTGCAGATGCCGTGGCACGACTCGTCAGCACCACTAACGGAATATCATTATCTGCGGAAGCATAAGGCGTCGTGTAGGTTTTATTCCAGGATGCCATTTTGCCTTTGGTACTTACCACTTCTTTTCCCTGTTCTACGAATACATTGGCCACTTTCACAGCTTCATCCAACAGACCCCCTGGATTGTCTCGAAGATCAAGAATGATTTTAGTTGCACCAGCACTTTTCAGACTATCCAAAGCATTTTTTACTTCGCTTCCTGCATCAGTGGTAAAATCGGTCAGTTTGATAAAGCCAATGGTCTCATTATACATGCCATAGAACATTACATTATCAATAGTGATTTTAGAGCGGGTCAATGTCACATCAAAAGGTTTGTCTCTTCCGTACCTTTTCACTCTCAACACAATTTCAGAACCAGGCTGTCCTTTCAGGAGTTCACTGATTTCGGTTGAAGTCTTATTTTCAAGGTTTTGATGATCAATTTCTAGGATCTCATCCCCAATTTTTAGTCCAGCAGTGTGCGCTGGATACCCAACATAGGGCATGATGACAGTGTTTGCTCGATTGCGTTGTCCTACAATTGCCCCTATTCCACCATATTCGCCTGTGGTGGCTGTGCGATAATCTTCTATATCATTTTCAGAAATATAAGCAGCATACGGATCTAGAGATTTTAGCATGGCCTCAATGCCATCACCAATTAATTTCTCACTTGAGACCTCATCCACATAGTGGGTATTCAATTCTCTGTAGAGCGTCGTGAATATGTTTAAGTTTCGAGAAATTTCGAAACTATGGTCACCACCCAACCAGGTAAAAGAAAACAGTCCAGCCAATAACGCCACACCAACTACACCTATTACTATTCTCTTCATATCTGATGAATTTTTTATTAAGTACCTATTGATCCATTTTGGACTTTAAACGCCTAAAAGAATCCACAAGTTTGGATTCTATGAAATCATAGGGATGAATTTCTTTACCTGTGTAAATATAGGCAATCAGCAAAAATTTACCTTGAGGTAAATGCTCGTCGAGCAGGTGTTTGTGCAACCGATAAGATTCACGGATTAATCGTTTGATTCGATTGCGATCAACTGCTCGTTTGAAATTCCGCTTGGAAACACTCACCATAAATTGATGGCACGTGGTATTTTCATCTGCCAAGAGGAACCTGACAGAAAAGGGATAAAAATAAAAAGATGCCCCCTTGGTAAAAAGAGCATCAATTAATTTTTTACTACTCAATCTTTCCCGTTTGGGAAAGGAGTATTTTCTATATGTATGATTTGTTCCTTCCATTAAGAAGGAATAAAGCTAACCAAGATTCTTATTTCTTGTGCTTTCTTTCGTCAGAGACTGTCAATTTTTTTCTGCCCTTAGCTCTTCTTCTTTTCAAAACAGCTCTGCCGGCTACGTCTTCCATTCTGGCTTTAAAACCGTGCTTATTTCTTCTTTTTCGCTGAGAAGGTTGAAATGTTCTTTTCATCTTATATCGTATTTTTTATCTCTAAATTTCCAAATGCCCCTAACTACTCTTCTGACGCAGCTTGAAAAAATGGAGTGCAAAAATAGAGAGCTTTTTGACAATAACAAAGTCTGAATCAGATAGTTTGGGCAAGAATGCATAATAAAAGGATGCGTTCTTGATATATCCATTCCAAATCCTGAATATTTGTGCAAACAAACACAAAATTATGATTGATTGCCGCATTTCATTTCCAAACCCTTTGACTCACTTATTGCATATTGAACTGAAATTTGAAGTCAGCAATCAACCTACATTAGATCTGATACTACCAGCATGGCGTCCTGGCAGGTACGAATTGGCTCCTTTTGTTGAAAATATCCAGAAATTTTCTGTGACAAATTCAAGTGGCGGCCTTTTAGGGTGGGAGAAAACCCAACCCAACATTTGGACTGTAGACACAAATCAATCCAATGAAATCACAGTAGGTTATCAGTATTATGCAAACAAAATGGATGCTGGCAATTCTGTATTGGATGATCGCCAGATTTACATCAATTTCATTAATTGCATTTTTTATACAGAAAAGCATACAGCTGAGTCAATCAATCTGACAGTTGATATACCTAAGGACTATTTGGTAAGTTGTAGTCTCACGCAAACGAATTTAGGCCAATTCAATGCTGCTGACTATTTTCAATTGGTGGACTCGCCCCTGCTGGCTAGTCCTGATTTGAAAATATTGGACTATCAAGTAAAAGGATCCCAATTCTCCATTGCCATCCTTGGCGACTGCCCGTACTCAGACGAAAAAATTATCGAGGATTTTAAAAAATTCAGTGAATGTCAAATAGCTACCATGGACGGATTCCCAACCAAGCAATATGATTTTATTATACAATCATTGGATTACACGCACTATCATGGTGTAGAACACCAAAACTCAACCATACTGGTACTGGGCCCAAATGACGAAGCCAATAAAGCTTCTTATTATGGAAAATTGATGGGCGTAGCTTCACACGAGCTATTTCACACCTGGAATGTGACACGTATTCGCCCAAAAGAAATGTCTCCCTACCAATTCGACTCTGAGACGATGACCAAGACTGGTTTTGTAACAGAGGGATTTACCACCTATTATGGAGATTTGTTTTTGAAACAATCTGGCGTTTTCAGTCAAGCCGAATATTTTAAAGAATTAAATACACTATTCAGCAGACATTTTGAAAATTATGGCAGACATGAAAGTACTTTAATTCAATCCAGTCAAAACCTTTGGGTGGATGGATACAAAAACCTCTTTCCTCCCAAAAAAGTATCGATATATGTAAAAGGTGCACTTTGCTCTTTGATTTTGGATTTAACAATTCGAAAGCATACCAACAATGAATCAACACTCATTGATATAGTGAAGGCACTCTTTCAAAATCACACTTATGTACAAGGCGGATATACACAAGAACAGGTATATGCTATATTAGTGGACTTTGGTGGTGAAAACATCAAACCACTACTTCATACCCTCTACGAAACCACAGCCAGTTTAGACACTTATCTAAAAGAGGCGCTTTCGTATGTGGGTTGCGAACTGACGTCAAGAGCGCATTCAAATGAATTAACAAGCAAGTTGGGCATCAAATGTCTGGATCACAAAATCACGGAAATAGCTCCTGGCAGCCACACGGAAGAGTATCTATCAGTTGGAGATGAAATTCTTGAATTGAACGGAAAAAACTTCAATGAAGAGGAAATCATACTTTCTGATCAAGTCATATTCAAAATCAAGAGAGGTTCAAGAATTTTAGGAATTGAAGTGCCAATCACCTCCTCAAACTACTATGGATCTTATGATATTTCTGTCTTGGTAGGTGCAGGTGAGCAACAATTGAAAAATTTGTCTCTTTGGCTTGGAAATAATAAGAAATAAATTTTGGCTCAGAGCCTAAAAACTTACATTTGCTCATGCATTCCATTGTGGTGAAAAATTATAGCTCTTTCTTGAAATGAAATTAAACGTGTTGCTGGTCAGGTTTCTGGTATGGCGGATGAAGTATATCAGCAACAACAACTTCACTTTGATACTGAGCGGAATTGTCGGGCTGGTTGCAGGACTAGCCGCAGTGACACTGAAAGAGTCTGTCCACTATATTCAGGCCGTTTTAAACAAATACATATATACTTCTGGCTTCGATTTTTTATACCTCTTTTATCCATTGGCTGGTATAGTACTCACTATGGTAGTGGCGAAGTACGTGCTAAAAGAAAAATTAGGTCACGGTATTACACAAATCCTGTTCGTAATTTCAAAACGATCAAGTATTGTCAAAAGATCAATGATGTATTCTCGAATGTTGACGAGCGCCATCACGGTAGGCTTTGGTGGGTCTGTAGGGCTAGAGGCACCCATAGTAGTGACAGGTTCTGCCATTGGCTCAAACCTCGCCCAACTCACACATTTGAATTATAAGAAAAGAACTTTGTTGATTGCTTGTGGTGCATCTGGTGCCATTTCTGCCATCTTTAATTCGCCCATAGCTGGTGTCATCTTTGCCATAGAAGTTATCCTCACTGATGTCACGATCAACAAATTCATTCCAATTCTGCTTTCATCAGTGACGGGATCATTGGTATCACTGGCTCTGCTAGGTGATGATTTACTATTCTCTTTTAAGTTGAAAGATCCGTTTCTCGCAGAACATGTCCACTACTATATTTTTCTAGGCATAGCTTGTGGTATTGTTTCTGTACATTTTACACGGTTGACCTATGTCATTGAGAGATTGATAAAAAAAGTGACGAACGACTGGAGCAGGGCAGTCGTAGGAGGGATAGGTGTGGCCTTGATTGTCTTAACTTTTCCGCCAATCTATGGGGAAGGTTATGCCACCATCAAACAACTACTGAACGGCAATGACGATATCATTTTTAATAACAGTTTGATATATGAGGGCACAGACAAAACGTTAGTCATTATCATGCTGCTATTTGCTATTCTGGTCGTAAAACCAGTAGCTTCAGCATTAACTATAGGCTCAGGTGGTAGTGGTGGTATTTTTGCACCATCACTATTTATGGGAGGTATTGCCGGCTATCTCTTTGCCAAAACTGTCAACTTCGTTTTACCGATCACCATTAGTACGAGTAATTTTACCCTAGTAGCCATGTGTGGTGTGATGAGCGGCGTACTACATGCACCATTGACAGCCATCTTTTTGATTGCGGAAATAACTGGCGGTTACGAACTTTTTGTGCCGCTCATGTTAGTCAGTGCCATTTCATTTATCACCATCAGCTATTTCGAAAAACATTCATTGTACACGAAGAGCCTCATTGAAAAAGGAGACTTGATTCAACATGACAAAGATCGACAAGTGCTCAGTTTGATGAAAGTCAACAAGATCATTGAATCTGACTTACTAACCATAAAGTACGATGCCAAACTGGAGGACATGATCAAACTGATCAAAAAATCTAAGCGCAACATTTTTCCAGTACTGAACTATGATGGAGGGCTAGAAGGCATTATCACTCTAGATGACATTCGAGAAAAAATGTTTGATGAAGAGGCCCGAAAGAAAATTATTGTTAAAGAAGTCATGCAGCTTCCTCCAGCGGAAGTGCACCCAGATGATTCTATGCAGACTGTGATGAACAAGTTTGAGGTGACACAAGCCTGGAATCTTCCTGTGATTGACGAGGGACAATATATTGGCTTTTTATCTAAATCCAGAATTTTTAATGCTTATCGAAATAAGTTGATAAATCAAGACAAAGAATAAAATTATCAACGTTGCATACTTTGCACTATTCCCTGAATATTGCTTAGGCATTTTTAAAATTGATTCGCCTTTTCCACATTTTTCATTTCATAAAAAATACACAACTCACTATAATACTGCCAGTTACATCCCTTTATTTAAACATTGTGGATAACTTTCTATTTTGTGGATAACTATATCTAATTCTTAAAATAGTACTATTGACGGATAATTTTGACATCGCACTAATAAAGTTGCAACTATCTATTTCTGAGTACGTTATCATATTTTTACAGAATATTTATATTTGCCATCGTTCATGAATAAAGCAGTCCATTTTCCTTTTCTAGCAATAATTATTGTTTGTTTATTGGCAAGCAATTCACAGGCTCAAAGTGTTGAGGTGATCAAATACCCAGATCTAGCAAAACTTATTTCTTCTCAATCAGACAAAAACAAAGTCATTAATTTTTGGGCTACTTGGTGCCGACCATGTGTGAAGGAGCTGCCACAATTTCTCGAATTATACGAAAAGTACAATGAAGAAAATTTAGAGTTGAGTCTGATCAGTTTTGATTTCGTGGAAGACTTGGAAAACAAACTGAAGCCTTTCGTAACGAAAAAAAATATAGAAGCCAAAGTCTACCTGCTAGATGAAACAGATTATAATGCATTCATTGACAAGGTGGATCCATCATGGAGTGGGGCAATACCCGCCACTCTGATGGTATCCAAAGGAAATACAAAAAGAAAATTTATTGAAAAAGAATTCTCAGAAGATGAACTAGAAAAAGTCTATCTGAACTTTATTAAATAACCCTATTATCATGAAGAAAAATATACTTTTAGTTTTCGGCCTGGTTGCTGTAGCAGCAGTGCTTTTTGCAAGTGGCAACAAAGAAGAAATTGTCAAGCCAAAAGTTGGTTTTGAAGTAGGAGACAAAGCCACTGATTTCAAATTGAAGAATGTGGATGGTAAGACCATCTCCATGACAGACTACAAAGACGCCAAGGGTTTCATTGTGGTATTCACCTGTAACACCTGCCCTTTCTCTAAAATGTACGAAAAGAGAATTGATCTGCTAAACCAAAAATATGAGCCTCAGGGATTTCCGGTCATTGCTATCAATTCGAACGATGTGACCAAACAACCAGGAGACTCCTTTGAGGAAATGACCAAAAGAGCCCAAGACAAAGCATATTCATTCCCATATCTATATGACGAAAGTCAAGCTGTAGCCACAGCTTATGGCGCCACTCGCACACCCCACGTTTACGTATTAAACAAAAACACCAAAGGACTTACAGTAGCTTACATTGGCGCTATTGATGACAATCACAAAGATGCTGACGCAGTGACACAAAAATATGTGGAAGATGCTGTAGATAGCCTTTTAGGGGGTAAGGCAGTAAAAACAGCCTCAACAAAAGCTATCGGCTGCACGATAAAATGGAAGGAAGCCTAAGCTTCCTTTTTCTGATAATACAATGTTGAACAATTGGTTTTGTTCAACATTTTTTTTGCCTCCTTAAGTATCGCATCTGCAGATACTTCATTGATGGCTTTTGTTTCTTCATTGACCAATTCTGTATTTCCAAGCAAAGTATAGTAGGCCAAACTCATCGCCCGGTTTAGCAACTCTACCTCAGAAAACACGTGAGAAGATTCGGCCTGCATTTTCACCTTGTCCAGTTCTTCTGGCGTCAAGCCATCTTTCAAAAGGGCTTCAATTTCCCCATCTACGACTTTATCCACTTCATCAAAGGAAACTTTGTCTTTTAGCTTACCTGAAATAACCAATAATCCTGATTCAATTGACCCGGTAATGCTCGCACCTATAGAATTCAAAAGCTTCATTTCCTTGACCAGTTTGGTATAGAGTCTGGAAGACTTTCCTCGCCCCAAAACATCGCTTAGCAAATCAATCGTATGATATTTTTCATCCAATCGATCTGGCATGTGGTAAGCTCTGTAAAACGCATTCATAGGCACATCCCTCTGAATCGTCTTGTTCCGTTCTTCTACTTGCTTAGGCTCTTGAGGCAAGTCTCTCACATAAGGCTCTCCCGCTGGAATTGGTGCGAACCACTTTTTTGTCAGTGATTTAACCTGATCCAGACTTACATCTCCTGCTACGACTAAAATGGCATTATTTGGAATGTAAAACTTTTTAAAGAAGGCCTTTACATCATCCATAGTCGCATCCTCAATATGCGAAATTTCCTTCCCAATTGTATTCCACCTATAGGGGTGGATTTTATACACCATTGGTTTCATATTCAGCCAAGCATCACCATAAGGTTGATCCAAATATCGCTGTTTGAATTCCTCGATAACCACTTTTCGCTGCACCTCTAGGGACTGTGGGTCAAATGCCAAACTTAGCATCCGATCGGACTCTAGCCAAAAGGCTGTTTCCAAATTATTAGAAGGAATGGAAATATAATAGTTAGTATAATCAGGCGTGGTAAAGGCATTGTTCTCGCCGCCTACCTTCTGCAAAGGCTCATCATAAGAGGGAATATTGGCAGATCCACCAAACATCAAATGCTCAAACAAGTGTGCAAATCCAGTTTTGTTCTCATCCTCGTCTCTGGAACCTACATTATACAAGACATTGAGCACGGCCACTTTCGTGGAATGATCTTCATGTACCACCACTTGGAGTCCGTTGTCCAAGGTAAATTTTTCGTATTTCATAGTTTTCCTTCTGAGTGTAAAAATAAGTCGCAATCGGATGAATCTATACTATATTGATACATTCAGTAAAATTTCTCTTCTATACATTCACCAACTCGATCAAACTGTTAGATTTGTGATTGGCTCGTCCAAAAACAATTGTTAAGCAACCCAATTCATACCCAATGAAATTTGATCGGAAGAAACTCACCAACCAGCAACTTCTTTCTTTTTATAAAAACTTACTTCTGCCCAGACTCATAGAAGAAAAAATGTTGATTTTGCTCCGTCAGGGAAAAATCAGCAAATGGTTCTCTGGGATGGGGCAAGAAGCCATTTCCGTTGGATCAGCACTGGCCATGGAAGAGGACGAATACATCTTGCCCATGCATCGTAATCTCGGCATTTTCACTACACGAGAAATTCCTTTGCACAGGCTATTTGCACAGTTTCAGGGAAAAGCTAGCGGATTTACTCAAGGTAGAGATCGCTCCTTTCATTTTGGATCTAAAGCGCATCATCTGGTAGGAATGATCTCACATTTGGGGCCACAGCTAGGTATTGCTGATGGTATTGCCCTTGCTCACAAATTAAGGAAAAACAAAAAATCAACACTTGTTTTCAGTGGTGATGGTGGCGCAAGTGAGGGAGACTTTCATGAGGCACTTAACGTTGCTTCTGTATGGCAACTGCCAGTCATTTTTGTAGTAGAAAACAACTGCTGGGGACTCAGCACACCAAGCAATCAACAATTCAATTTTGAATCCTTTACCCAAAAAGGCCCAGGATACGGAATCAAAACCAAGCAGGTAGATGGCAATAATTTGTTGGAGGTTTATCACGCGATTTCAGAGGCTTCAAAATCTATAAAAAGGAAAAACGAACCCTTCCTGATTGAGTGTATGACCTTCAGGATGCGAGGGCACGAAGAAGCCAGCGGAACCAAATACTATCCAGATGGGCTGCAAGACCAGTGGTCCAAAAAAGATCCTGTGGACAACTATGAGAATTTTTTGCTTAAAGAAAAAGTGCTTACCAAAAAACTCAAATCCGAGATTGAGGGAGAGATAAAAATAGCCATAGAGAACGGTCTGAAGTTAGCCAATGAGGAAAGCCTAATTTCAGTGTCAACTGAAAAAGAATTCAATGATCTTTTTTCTCCTTTTGAACAAAAGGTCATTGCTCCAAAATCTGATAAAAAGGTAGATAAGCGATTTGTAGATGCCATCTCTGATGGCCTAAGACAAAGCATGGAAAAATATCCTGAAATGGTACTCATGGGTCAGGACATAGGAAAGTATGGAGGTGTATTCAAAATCACAGAAGGTTTCGTAGAACAGTTTGGAGAGGAAAGAGTGCGTAATACGCCACTCTGCGAATCTGCTATTTTAGGCAGCGCACTGGGACTTTCCATTCAAGGCATCAAATCCATGGTAGAAATGCAGTTTGCAGATTTCGTCACCTGTGGATTCAATCAGATCATTAACAATCTGGCTAAAATTCACTGGCGCTGGGGGCAAAATGCTGACGTGGTCGTTCGAATGCCAACAGGTGCGGGTGTAGCTGCTGGACCTTTTCATTCACAGTCGAATGAAGCTTGGTTTTTTCATACACCTGGTCTAAAAATCGTTTATCCTTCCAATCCTTATGACGCCAAAGGCTTGTTGCATGCGGCTATTGAAGACCCAAATCCCTATTTATTTTTTGAGCATAAAGCTTTGTACAGAGCCCTTTCAGAAGAAATTCCTGAGGATTATTACACAGTAGAAATTGGTAAGGCCAAATTGGTCAAAGAAGGTTCAGACCTATCTGTCATTACCTATGGCATGGGGGTACATTGGGCAAAAGAGATTACGACAGAATTAGGTATTGACGCGGACATTCTAGATTTACGTACACTTCTGCCATGGGACAAAGAGGCCGTAGCTGAAACTGTCATGAAAACAAACAAAGTGATTGTTCTTCACGAGGACTGCTTGACGGGCGGTATTGGAGCCGAACTGGCAGCTTGGATCAGTGAGCATCACTTCCAGAATCTAGATGCACCAGTCATGCGTGAAGCCAGTCTGGATACACCTGTTCCCTTTGCCCCAGACCTAGAACAGAATTTCTTACCCAAAGAGCGATTTAAAACCAAATTAAAAACCCTTTTGGAATACTAACCACCTAACTTTGTAGCCTCCTATATTGAGTTCAATATATTTGTTAACTTCCCGTTTATATTGCGTAGAGAGGATATATGTTAAACAAGCGGCTGTATGTTTTTTTGTTATTCGCCGGCCTAATTATGGCCTCGAGCCACATCTCCTACGCGCAACTTTTGACAGATCGCAATAAGCTCAAAACTGCCAGAAGAGAATCTGGATTCCTTCAATTCAAAAAGAAAGCAAAAATCAAGGGCCCAAGTGGGAAACACAAGACCATAGCAGCAGGAAAAACCAAATACTCTCAGCCGTCCTCAAAAGAAGGTTCGAACAGAAATATCAACCCTAAATTCTCGGTCTTTACTGCTGGACAGTCAAAAGGCAAAAAGCTAAACATCAGATATACGCAAAGTAATGCGGGAAAAGGAACAGATCGAAAAGTAACCCCTAGATATTCTGTGGCCAATGCCGGGCAATTTAGAGGCAAAAAGATCAATGTCAGGTATACACAAAGCCATGCTGGAGCAGGGATGGATAGAAAAGTAAACCCCAGATATTCAGTGTTGAATGCTGGACAAGTAAAAGGAAGAAAAATTGCTCCAAGATTTACCAAAACCAATGCTGGCGAAGTAAAAGGAAGAAACATTAGCCCACGCTACTCACAATGGAAACAAGCTGGCAAAATGGTGATCGTAAAACCTCGATTTACTGTTCCGCCTACTTACAACAGAACAAAACCTGCTGGCAACCGCAAAAAAGGTTTTCTCTCCGATTTCAACTTGTACAGAAAACCTGCCAAACACAAAGCAGGGCCAAACTCTCAGTATGCCGGGGTGATGAAAAACAAATACCAAAAACCCTTTCATGTAGGTGATCATAATCAAAATATCAAAAGCTACAAGAAATACACCAATCGAAACTTACGGTTTTCCCCCAATGCCCAGATGGCTAATTATGAGCTGAAAACTAAAAAAATGCGCAAAAAGAGTGATATGCACCCAAGTGCCAATTACCTCTCTGCCAAATATTACAAAAACCGAACGGTAAGAAATACCAAACGAAAATTTAATGTGGTTTGGGTGCGCATGCACGGGAACAAAATTCAACCTGACGCTGTTAAGAAAAAACCTAAAAAGGCTAAGTTCGATAAGGACGAAATAGAAATTTGGAATAATTAAGTATGAACTGGAATCATTTAACAGCTAAGGATCAAATAGATCAAATCAAGGCTTCATCTGCTGACAAACCTGTATTAATCTTCAAGCACAGCACCAGATGCAGCATCAGTGCCATGGCTGAAAACAGACTTGAGCGGGCTTGGAATACTGAAGAGATTCCTTCCATGACTATTTATCATTTAGATTTGATACAGCACAGGGATCTTTCGGATGAGATAGCCATTTCTTTTAGCGTGCCACATGAATCTCCTCAAGTACTGATCATTTCGGATGGCGTGTGTGTCTATCACAATTCGCACATGGGAATTGCCTACCACGAAATCAAAAGAGTATTTGACGGCCTGGTCACAGTATAGGTCAATCCTCTTCCTTTTCAAGAGAATCTATCATGTCAGCTAATTTTTTAGCTTTTTTGCCATAGAGTATATGGATCAAGTAAAGAGAAAGCGGTACAGCAAAAACGAATCCACAAGCCATGCCAATGGCAGTAGCTTTGGGTTTCTCTGAAAACATATAATAAAAGGCATTGTTTTCCAGATAAAATACAGCAGACACTGCAATAAGGGACATGACTAGGGTCGCTATTTTGTAATGGAGAATGAATCGTTTGACCATTTTCTGAATGACATAAAGATGCGCGAGCACGGTACTATCTATTTCTTCTCTTTTCAAATTGCCAATCAAATTTTTATAGTAAAGCCAAAAAAGGATATTAAGTATCATGGCCACTCCACCTACCTCCCATTCGGACAGATAAAGCAACGACCCACTGAGCAAGGTAAGAATCACTAAATTGATCCACAGCTCAATGGTCAAAGTTTTGATAAAACGATGAATCAAACTATCAGACCCTTTACGAATCATGTCCTGGATTTGAGAAACAGAGAATGTCCCCACTTCTTTTGCATCACCCTGCTTCCACAAGTCTTTAATGTCCAAATCTTTCATCAATGATCTTTTTTAGCTGTGCTTTTACTCTATTCACTTTGGCGCCTACATTGGTAACAGTAATACCCAATATTTCTGCCATCTCTTTATAGCTTTTTTCTTCCAAATACAGAAGAATAATCGCTCGATCAGATTCTCTCAAGAGCTTGATTGCCTTGTAGAGCTCTTGTACCCTCTCCTCTTGCAGCGCACTGTCTTCATCTATTATATCAGGAATCTCCCTGTTTTCGGTAGGTATGGTGCGTTTCTTACTTCTTAGTTGAGACAGGCAAACATTCAGGCATACCCTATATGTCCAGGTACTTAATTTAGAGGCGCCGCGAAAGGTATCAAAGGAACGCCAAAGCTGTACGATACATTCCTGGTAATAGTCATTAAAATCTTCTGTACTGTCCGTATATATCCGACAGACTTTCGCGATGATGCGATGGTTGTTATCCAAAAAACCCTGAAAGTCAGATTTCATATACGATTGATTTCTAAGCAGTAGGTTGATATAATTCGTTCTTTATTACAAGACGCTTTGCTATTTTATTGGCATTCGCTCAAATGGCTGGTTTCTATCAAACAAGTAACGATAGGTATGATGCGTCTTGCCAATCTCTCCACCCACTTGCTTCACGACTAAAATCATCTTTCGATTAAAATCCCCAATCCAGTTCATTTCTAAAATGGGGTATCGCTTGTAGTCTTTCTGCACCATTTGGGCGGTAGCCATCACCAGCGCACCGTCCAGCCCTTTGCCCTGATGCGCAGGGGCTACGCCAAATACCAATCCCAACATTTTTTTGTTTGTTTTTCTCCACTTGTGCCAAACAAATTTCAGTTTGCCAATCAAATCCAGTTTGCCATTCACATGTTTGAATACCTGGTTGACCTCAGGCAAATTCAAGTAAAAAGCGACAGGTTCTCCTTTGTAATAAGCAAACCAGATGATCTTCTCATCAATAATCGGTTTCATCTGTTTCATGATTGCCTGAGATTGTTCTTTCGACATTTCAGCCACTCCATCATGATTGGCCCAGGCCACATTATATACCTGGCGAAAATCCTCAGTATATTTTTCGAGATTACTCAACTTCATGTGCTCAAAGGAATAATCTGGGTCTTTATTCAATACTTCTGCCTTTTGCATGATTCTGGGATGAAAAGGATCAAATGTATTTCGGATAAAAGTGAACTGCTTGAAGTACACTTGAAAGCCATAGTTTTCGAATAGCTCCTGGTAATAGGGAAAATGATAGTTGCATTGGTAATTCGGCTCGATTTCAAAACCATCTACCAGCAAACCCCACCACTTGTCACGGTCACCAAAATTGATAGGTCCATCCATGGCCTCCATACCTTGCACCTTCAGCCAATTCTTGGCCGTATCAAACAATAAATTGGCAGCTTTCTGATCATTGATGCATTCGAAGAAACCAGTGCCACCTGTAGGCTGACTGTTGTCCTTATCTTTCGTTTTGTCATTCACAAAGGCAGCAATACGGCCAATAATTTGTCCTTCTGTTTTCAGTAGCCACCTGCTGCATTGCCCCCATTTGAAAGTCTTATTTTTTTCAGGATCAAATACAGCATGTACGTCCTTGTCTAACGGACGAATCCAGTTTTTTTGACCTCGATACAAATCGACAGCCATCTCCACAAAATCCTGTTCGTCGCGTTTGCTTCTAACCTCTAACAATTCCATGCCCTAAACTTACTCACACCTTTTGCTATTGGCAATATGTTGGTATGTGAAGAAAAAAAATATTGAGTAATTAGAAAAAAAATGCACCTTTTTACAGCAAGCCTTTGGAAAAGATAAAAAGCAGTTTACTTTTGCAGACCATTACAAAATGGTCCGTTCGTCTAGGGGTTAGGATCCTAGCCGGCCGCACCAGGTTTTCATCTGTAATAGGGGCGGTTGGCCGATGCCATCGATTCTTTTACGGACGAAAAAAAGACATTTTTTGGTCCGTTCGTCTAGGGGTTAGGATCCTAGCCGGCCGCACTAGGTTTTCATCTGTAACAGGGGCGGTTGGCCGATGCCATCGATTCTTTTACGGACGAAAAAAGACATTTTTTGGTCCGTTCGTCTAGGGGTTAGGACGCCAGGTTTTCATCCTGGTAACAGGGGTTCGATTCCCCTACGGACTACAATACTTAGGACGCTTTGTCGTCCTTTTATTTTGACAAAGTAATGGTCCGTTCGTCTAGGGGTTAGGACGCCAGGTTTTCATCCTGGTAACAGGGGTTCGATTCCCCTACGGACTACTCTTTTAACAAATAAAGGCTGCTAGATTAACCTCTAGCAGCCTTTATTTGTTTTCGGCGAACAAAGAATGCACACAAGATTGGGATCAGTCTGCAAAGTTGGGGTTGATCACGGATCAGTCTGTGCAGTTGGGGGCAGGAGAATATTTCCGATGTCTGAGTAAGCTTGTAAGCTCAGGGTTCATCTCGTAGCTCAGCGGAGAAATCTTCTCAAGGTCTAGCGGAAAATTTGCTTGGACATTTACATTCGGCTGCCAGCTAACGAGATTTCGCTAGTCGTACCTCCAGACGGAATGACTTTTATTGACCTAGGACTAGGTAACTGTTTGAAAACTACTCACACTGTTCGCTATCGTCAAGCATATAAAGTGCAGAATCAAGATCTTGCAGGCTCTTCAAAAGTAAGCACTTAAATCGATCAAAATCCACATCTGAAATTTCATTCCCTTCTAACAACTCACAAAGGCTTACCGCATTGGTAAGATATTTTCTGATTTCATGGTTTAAACGAAAAATTTGTTCACTTCTGAATTTTAGTTGCTTGACTGAAAGATTCATAAACTGTTGGTTTGGTTAAGTTAATTTGTACAGACAGATTTTACATGTAGTTATTAGCCATTGTTTGTTCGTCACTTTATCCATCATTAATCAAAGTTTATGGAACCATTCCATACCTTGATATCAACATTAAATCAAGCTGAACATATCATATAACTCATTAACTGTAAGCTAAAGTTGCTTAATAAGTTCCCATTTAATGGGGGTTCATGAATCAAACCCAAGGGGCAAATGAGCACAAGCTTAAATTTATGCCTGCATGATTCAATAGGCTTTATTCAGCAGACGATTGAATCAATTTCAGCTCGGAAGTGAGACCATGTTGGCATTTCATACTGATGATGGTTTCACCATTACTGATTTTAGTAGCTATAACTGCTCTGGATGGCTCAACACGCCACTCTCCTCTCAGCGTTAGACTAGAGGCATCTGCGTAGCTAATACCACGATCTATCCATACCACGCAAGTGTAAGCTTGAATGGCAGAGAACAACGCATGCTGCTTGACCTGATCATTCTTGAGAAATATCAATAGTAATATTTAGATAATTGATAACTTGTTCATTGCCGTTAATCTGTTATTGTGGAGAATTATACTGCACCCTCAGTTTGCCATTTCCAAGCGGTAGCCATCATCTCAGCCAGCCCTTTTTCAGCTTTCCATCCCAGTTCTTCATTGGCCAAGGTGGTATCGGCAAAGATTTGTTCGATGTCCCCTTCTCTCCGATCCACCAATTCATAGTTCACTTTGACTCCGTTTACTTCTTCAAATTTTTTCACGGTTTCTAGTACGGAAAATCCATTGCCTGTACCAATGTTGAAAAATTCGAAGTTTGACTTGTTCTTTTGCTCGATCATACGTCTCAGGGCAATCACATGGGCTTTGGCCAAATCCACGGCGTGGATATAATCCCGGATCGCAGTGCCATCAGGTGTATTGTAATCACTCCCGAAAATGCTCAACTTCGGACGAATGCCTGCTGCTGTTTGGGTAATAAATGGAACCAAGTTGTTTGGTGTGCCATTGGGCAGCTCTCCTATAAGGGCAGATTCGTGTGCGCCTACAGGATTGAAGTACCTCAGTGCAATGGCACAGAGTTGCTCATGTGCCTTGGCCGTGTCTCTCAATATTTCTTCACAAATCTGTTTGGTGTTGCCATAAGGTGATTCGGCCTCTTGGAAAGGTGTACTTTCATCCACTGGTAATTGATCAGGCTGGCCGTAGACGGTACATGAGGATGAGAACACCATACTGGAAGTTTCAAAAGCCTTCATCATCTCTAATAGGTTCATTAAAGAAAGCAGATTGTTCCTATAGTATAACAAAGGATTTTCGACCGATTCTCCCACAGCTTTGCTTGCAGCAAAATGGATGATGGCTGATATATTTTCCTCCTTTTTAAAACATGATTTCAAAATGTCAATATCACATAAATTGAGCTGGTAAAATGTCGGTCTGACACCAGTGATTTTTTCAATTCTGTCCAATACCTCAATTTTAGAATTTGACAAGTCATCAATAATTACTACCTCATAGCCATCATTGATCAATTCAACTACTGTATGCGACCCGATAAACCCTGTCCCACCAGTTACCAATATTTTCTCTGCTCTCTGTCTGCTCATGATTACAAAATTATACTCGCCTGCTTGGCAATTATTTTTTTAATGTCCAGCTGTTGTTCCATTATTTGACGAACCAATTCTAGTTGCACTTTGGATCTGTCCCAATTATGTTGAGGGTGTTTGATTTTGTAATACACGTCTCCTTGGAGGTAATCGGTCAAAAATCTTACGCCCATGATATAGGCCAACAATGCGCCTGAAATGCCCAGGTATTCAATTTCAACTGGCATCAATATATCTCTGGTGGCTTCCAAGTACCCTGAGGTAAACCCTTCGAATTTGTCAATATCGAAATGTACAAGCGACAGATCCGTTTCGTCTTCCTCTGCTGTATTGGTACTGGTTCTAATGCCATCTCCAAAATCATAATGCACCACTCCAGGCATTACCGTATCCAAATCAATGACACAAACCCCTTTGTCATGCTCATCCAGCAGCACATTATTAAACTTGGTGTCGTTGTGCGTGACGCGCAGTGGAATCTTACCTTTTATTCTAAGTGCTTCGATTTCGCACATCTGCTCTGCCATGCTTCGTACAAAATCTATGGCTGATCGCACCTCTCCTGCCCGACCTTTTTCGTCTGCAACCACTGCAGCTTCAAATGTCTGGAGCCTTAAAATGATGTTGTGAAATTCGGGAAGCGTGTGAACCAAAGTGTCTGCGGGAAAATCAGACAATAATCGCATGAAGCATCCAAAAGCCAATGCACCTTGAAAGGCCTGCTCGGGCGTTTCTACTACATCGTAGGATTTCGTCCCCTTCTTGAATTCAAACATGCGCCAATAGTTATCCTCCTGTTTGGTGAATAATTGACCGCCATGCGACTTTACAATATTGAGTGTCTCTTGTTTGAAATCAGCTTGTTTGCTATTACTGATATGATTGGTCACTTTCCAAATATTATCCATCATACCTGGCACATCTTTGAATACCTGATGATTTACCCGTTGAAGCAAATAGTCTGGTTTGGTCTGATCCGTGTTCTCCAATCTGTAGGTATCATTGATGTGACCATTCCCGAATGGCCTGGCCTTCTGAATGTCCCCTTCAAAATCAAACTGATTAAAAATTTCACTGACATTGGCCAGCCCGTCTGTTTTCACTTCCATAATTTCTGGGGATAAATTTCTGCATCAACCAACTGATTCAAATTTCTCTTGGCAATAGGTTTGTCTTCCTGATAAGTAACTCCAAACCATTGTTCCTCAGAGGTAAGTACTGGTACTTTTACGCCTAACTGGCGCACCTGATCCAGCACTGAAGGAATAAAAAATTCAGACTTAAGTTCTTGACCTTCCTTTTTCAGAAAATCAACAAACATCGATTGCATGACTTCAAAAACCTGAGATGTGAAGCCCATTAAATTCATGGATACCATTTCTTTCCCTGTTAAATCAAAGCTGTTTCCATCTTCTTCATAATAAGCGCCACCACTTTCCTTCTTGAAAATATGTGTGCGCTCAATGATCTCAGTCAGCTCACTGTGATCATTGGTCTGGCAAATGCCTCTTGATACCCGACCATGTTCTGAAAGCGTATTCTCTAAAACAAAGCCAACCAAACAAGCATCCAATTTGGAGTCGTCGAGTGTAATCAAATGATTATACATGGTTTCCAAAGATTTTCTTCCATAGAAATCATCTGCATTCACTATAGCAAAAGGCTCTTGTATTTTTGGAGCCGCAGTCATGACGGCATGTGCTGTGCCCCAGGGCTTTTCACGGCCTTCAGGGACTTGAAATCCTTCAGGCAATACATCCAATTCCTGAAACACGTATTCTATCTGAACTTTGTCTGCTAGCTTATTGATAAAGATTTCCTTGAACTCTGCTTCTATGCTTTCTCTGATAACGAAGACAATTTTCTCAAATCCTGCCTCAATCGCATCGTAGATCGCATAGTCCACAATAGTTTCTCCATTTGGACCAAATTTGTCTATTTGCTTCAAACTGCCATATCTGCTTCCTAAGCCAGCTGCCAATACTAATAAACTTGGTTTTTTCATCATCTCATGATTTTAAGGCCTTTAGGCTTCTAGTAAGCCAAGACTCGGTTTCTATTCATTTCTAATTCTATGCCTGAGTAGTTATTTACTTCATTCAAAACCCTCAAACGCTTGCGATCCAGTCTTGCCGCTCTTTCAATTGTTGAATTCAGCCATTGTTCTTCCCTCCAAATGTTATTCATAATAGTGAGCTGCTTGATGAGTCGTAGCACATAGTCTATTTCATTTTTTATCTCTTCAGGCGCCCTTTTTGTTGCAGATGCATGTAATAAATCTGTAGGCTCAATTTCTACCAGGCTTTGAATTGGAAGCTCATCTATGTCGGATATGAACTTACCAAATACAGACGCCCAATTGAATGCATTTTCGTGTATGTCCTTGATTTTACATAGTTCTCTTCTGCTTAGCAAGTGATACATTCTCCAATAATACCCATCAGTATCCCTGTAATATTGACTACCACCCTCCTTGGTTGTAGCTGGACGCACAGGATCTATGACTTGTTCTCCATCAGGTTCGAAATAATCTATCGCTAAACTTATATTTTTCATTAACAATTTAATGTCCTTGAAAATTCGAGGATTGATGCGCTGGAGCAAGCCATCTGGTTTGCTGACATCAGAATTCTTGAGATAAAATGTATCATTGATCAACTCGCCGCCGAAACCTTCCAGCTTGCAGGAAGAACAAGAAAATCTAAATTCGTTAAGCGCTTCAAGTATTTTCATGTGAACGATACATCTTTGTGACTCTTCAATTCTTTAAAATGTCGGCCAGACCAGTGCCTGGCCGACTTCTGCATACGCTAATCCAACAGCTGCAGAAATAACTAAACCCTATTAAGTACAATTTCAATTGATCTAGTAATCATATTTTACAAAGGCTTCCATCGCCTCATATTCAGCAAGACCCAGGCTATCATAAATTTTGGCAGTTTCCCTATTTCGGTCTTCTGCTCTCTGCCAAAATTCGCGCTTGTCTTCGCCTGGGAAAACGGGTGTGTCTTTCTGAGATTGATGCTTAAATATTGCTTTTCTCTTCTTGACCAAATCCATTGGGCTTAGTGGCACAGCCATCTGAATTTCATCTACATCCCATTCTTGCCATGCTCCACGATACAACCAGAGGAAACAATCTTTTGCCCAAGATTCACTCTTTACATTTGCAAGCCCTTTGAAGATGGCATCCAAACACACCTTATGTGTACCATGTGGATCTCTCAAATCACCTGCCGCAAAAACCTGATGAGGTTTCACTTTCTTAAGCAATTCAGTAATAATGGCGACATCCGCTTCGCCTATGTCTTTTTTATTGACTGCACCTGTTTCGTAAAAAGGTAAATTCAAAAAGTGAATTCTTTCGTCTGGCAGCCCTACCAAACGAGCACCTGCTGCAGCTTCTCCTTTTCTGATCAGACCCTTTACTTTTCTGACCACTTCATGATCCTTGGTCTCACCACCTTTATTACTTATGCTATCCAATGCCGTTTGGTAGATTTTCTCTGCTTCGTCTTCATTGAGTCCTAGCTCAATCGATAGGTCATGGTAGAAATCCAAAAACCTCCTGGCGTCATCGTCAAATACGGCAATGTTTCCAGAAGTTTGGTAAGCCACATGTACCTCATGGCCTTGTTCGGCCAATTTCAGGAAAGTACCTCCCATGGAGATTACATCATCATCTGGGTGTGGGCTGAAGACGATCACTCTCTTTTTCTCTGGCAAAGCCCTTTCTGGCCTATTGGTGTCATCTGCTCCGGGTTTTCCGCCTGGCCATCCTGTAATCGTTTTTTGTAGGGCGTTGAATATTTTTACATTGAGCTCCTGACTCCCGTTATAATGTGCGATCAAGTCGCCCAATCCATTTTCTCTGTATTGATCATCTGTAAGTTTCAGAATAGGCAAACCCAATTTTTGACTCAGCCAGATGACTGCCGATTTTGTCAGTTTTTCATTCCATTCGCAAATGGAAGAAATCCATGGTGTTTTCACTTTTGCCAGTTGGAGGGAAGCGTTTTCATCTACTACCACCTCGACATCCAAATGCTTTTGCAAGAAGGTGGCTGGTACTGCCTCACTTATGATTCCTTCTACTGTTCTTTTAATGATGGGTGCCTTCTTCTCTCCCCAAGCCATCAAGATTACTTTTTTGGCTTTAAAAATGCTTTGAATGCCCATGGTAATTGCTCTTGTCGGAACTAACTCCTCACGACCAAAATCACTCGCTGCATCCTGTATGGTCAACGGATCGAGCTTAACGAGCCTGGTCTTGGACTCGAAATAAGAGCCAGGTTCGTTGAACCCAATATGACCCGTTCTCCCAATGCCCAATAGCTGCAAATCTATACCTCCTAGCTCATCAATTTTTTGTTCGTATGTTCGGCAGTAGTGATCTATGGCGTCAATAGTCAATTCACCATCTGGAATATTTATGTTTTCGGATTTGATGTCTACATGATCAAACAAGTGCTGATGCATGAAATAGTAATAACTCTGATCAGAAGTTTTTCTCATTGGATAGTATTCATCCAGATTGAAGCTTACCACATTGGCAAAGCTCAATCCATCTTCTTGATGCATTCGAACCAGTTCTCTATAGACCTTGATTGGGCTCGATCCCGTGGCCAAACCTAAGACCGCCATTTTATTCTGGCTCTGCTTTTCCTTTATGACGGATGCCATCTGCTCAGCCACAGCAATACTCGCCACTACGTCTGATTCGAAAACTCGGACTGGAATTCTCTCTATTCCTTCTTTCTTAAAATTTATGTCTTCTGTTACCATATCATTTCATTATCTCTTCACAAACCAAGACAATAATTAAATAAAAAGCAAGCGAAATTGGAATTTGTTCACGTGAACATTATATTTGTTCTCGTGAACAATAAATTTTAGCACGCTGAAACTTGTTCCCTAAATAATGTCGCCGCAAATTGGCCTTATGAAAAAAATCCGATATACATCTAAAGACATTGCTCAACTGGCCAATGTGTCGAGAGGAACGGTTGATCGTGTCATACACAATCGCGGCAAGGTGTCAGAAACAGCCCGAAATAAGGTACTGAAGGTACTCGAAGAGATAGACTACCAGCCCAATGTCATTGCCAAAGCTCTCAGTAGTTCAAAGGAATTTAGAATTGCTGTACTGATGCCCTCTGTAGAAAAAGATGTCTATTGGGAAGATGCCAAGATCGGCATTGATCAGGCAGCAAAGGAGTTGTCCATGTATAATGTAGGCTTTGAATATTTTTACTTTGATCAAAAGAGTCCTAAAGACTTTGGAACTGTTAGCCAACTTGTTTTAGAAAGTCAGCCAGCTGGTCTGGTGATGGCCCCGTTTTTTCATCAGGAATCTATTGCATTCATTGCCCAATGCGAAACGAAAGCCATCCCCTGCATCAATTTCAACACATTTCTACCTTCCTCATCATTCGCCTCATTTATTGGTCAAGATTTAGTGCAAAGTGGGCGTGTGGCAGCAGGCTTGTTGCATAAATGCATGAGCGACCAAGGAGGCACCATCCTTATCATACACTTCGATGAGAACATCTCCAATGCCATGCACATGCAGGAAAAAGAGGCTGGATTTCGTGATTATTTTGATCAAGACCACATCACAGGATGGAGGCTGACAGCTCTAAACCTGACGGAAAAAGAAGAGGGGCAATTGCATGACCACCTGGATACCATTTTCAGCTCCTTCCCAGACACTAAAGGAATATTTGTGACCACCTCTAAGGGTTACAAAGTTGCTCAATACCTAAGCCATCATGAGTTGCCTCATAAACTGGTCGGGTATGATTTGATAGATAAAAATGCAAGCTTTCTTTCTGAAGGCATTATTGACTTTCTCATTTATCAAAATGCGAAACAACAGGCTTTTCTGTCTGCCATGCAAATAGGCGAGCACCTGGTGTTTGACAAAAAAATGAAGAAAAAAACAACGTTACCCATCGATATCATCACAAAAGAAAATATCCTTTCACATAGACAAGAGACATGACTTTAATCAAATCGATTTCCGGAATAAGAGGTACCATAGGAGGACAACCAGGAGAAAACTTAACGCCTGTGGATATTATAAAATTTGCTTCAGCCTATGGGCAATGGCTCAAAAACCAAAGTACTGACCGAATCAAAGTAGTGATAGGCAGAGATGCAAGGCTCTCTGGCGAAATGGTAAGCAACCTCATTTCTAACACACTCGTAGGGCTCGGTATTGATGTGATTGACCTTGGATTATCCACTACTCCTACAGTAGAGATTGCTGTACCAAAAGAATCTGCTGCGGGCGGTATCATAGTCACTGCCAGCCACAATCCTATCCAATGGAACGCCTTAAAACTCCTGAATGAAAAAGGTGAATTCTTATCAGCAAGTGATGGAAAAGAAATCATTGATTTGGCAGAAGCGGCCAACATTGACTACTCGGAAGTGCTGGAACTTGGGACTATTCAAAAAGCGGATGAGTATATAGATCTACATATTGAGGATATTTTAGCCCTACCATTGGTAAATGTAGAAGCTATCAAAAAAACGAACTTTAAGGTAGCCATAGATGCCGTTAATTCTACTGGTGGTATTGCCATACCCAAACTGCTAAGAGCCTTAGGAGTGAGCCAAATAGAGGAACTGTATTGTGATCCTTCAGGCCGCTTTCCTCACAACCCCGAACCTCTTCCTGAACATCTGACAGATATTTGCAATCTGATTAGAACTGCTTCTTACGATGTTGGGTTTGTGGTGGATCCAGATGTGGATCGTCTGGCCATTATTGATGAACAAGGAGACTTTATTGGAGAGGAATATACACTCGTACTTATTGCAGATTATGTCCTTTCTCATACACCTGGGGCTGTGGTTTCCAATATGTCATCGTCTGCTGCACTGGGGACTATTGCTGAAAAATATGGTGAACTCAGATACGATTCGGCAGTGGGCGAAGTCAACGTGGTTGAAAAAATGAAAGAAGTAAGTGCCGTCATTGGTGGTGAGGGAAATGGAGGGATTATCTACCCAGAGTTGCACTATGGCAGAGATTCACTAGTTGGAATAGCCTTATTTCTCTCCTATCTCGCAAGTAGCAAACAGAAAGTATCTGAATTAAAGGCTGCTGCCCCTCCCTCATTTATTGCCAAGCATAAGATTGAACTTACTCCAGCACTAGATGCGGATCAGTTGCTCGACAACCTAAAAGAGGTATTCAAAGATGAAAAGCTTAACACAGAAGACGGTCTCAAGATCATTTTTGGTACGGAATGGGCGCATATTCGAAAATCAAACACTGAACCCATCATCAGGATTTATACCGAATCTGACACAGAAGAAAAGGCGAATAAAATTTTTGAAATGGTCAAACAACAAATAGCTGATTTAAGCCTATAACTTTCTTTATTATGAAAACCTATCAGGTCAATAAATTCCCAGCTTCATTATCCACCGTTCCTTGGCACACTGCAGAATTACTCACTGATTTCAGCTATCCCTGGGAAAACGAAAAAGCGCCAAAAACTACTTTCAGGGCGCTCTGGGATTCTAATTACTTGTACTTCAAATATGACGCTGTGGATAAAAACATATTCACCAAACCCATTGATAAAAACAAGGAAGAAATCAACCATCACGATCGAATTGAGCTTTTTTTCTCCACAGATGCTGAATTATCCAAATACTATTGTTTGGAAATAGATGCTATAGGTCAAGTAATGGATTTCCAATCCTCCCATTACCGAAATTTAGATTTCAACTGGTCTTGGCCAAATCTTGTGATTGAATCTAATTTGAATGATAAAGGGTACACAGTATCAGGCAAAATAACCATTAGCTCCTTAAAACAATTGAAGCTATTGAATGATGCAGCAATCATCACTGGGCTCTATAGAGCCAATTGCATCAAACCTGGAGATTTAGAAGAGGGATTCAAATGGATGAGTTGGATAGATCCAAACACTTCTGAACCTGATTTTCATATTCCAGAGACATTTGGAAAATTTGTTTTGACTGAATAACTAAATACACATCAATGAATTTTCCGTCCATACCAGTTACCAAATATTACACCCATTTGCAATAACCTAATGATTAAATTGACAAATAGTCTTCAATGGACTATGAAGAAAGTTCGTCCCTATCCTCTCAATCTATTTGTGAATTCACCATAGTAATGCCCAATTTATCGCTTAATCACATGGTGAACCATACTATTATTCCGAGTAGAAATTTTCAGTAAATACTGCCCAGCTTGGAGTTGTCCAAGAGACAATTGATGATTATTGTCATTCACTTCTTTGCTCATCAGTAATTTTCCTGACATATCAAGCACCTCAATGTTCAATTGTATATTTTCAAGGTTTGAATTAAGAGTCAAGTATTCAGAAACTGGATTAGGAAAAACTGAAACAGTAAATTCAAAATCGTTAGGAGAAACCGCCGTAACGGTAGTTTCTACCATATAGGTGCCTGAAACCTCACATCCATTCTCATCAGTGATCGCTACCGTGTACTCCCCTGCCGATAGGCCTGACACATTCTGCGAAGTGACTCCATGGCTCCAATCAAATGAATAGGGAGAGGTGCCACCTGCTACTGTCAAGGCTATCTCACCATCCGTGACATCTGCCTCCACGGTCAGCGCTACAGGAGAAGTCAAAGTCACAGATTCCGTCAGGCTACAGCCACCCTCATAAGTCACTATAGCTGTGTATTCGCCAGGACTGAGCGCAGAAACATCTTCCGCATCTGATCCAGATGACCAGCTTACGGCATATCCTTCCGGACCATTCACGGTCAAATCAATGGCTCCATCATCAGACCCAAAACATGAGATATGAGTTGTCGCCAAGGACAAAGTAACCTCAGCACAAGACACCACATCAAACGAAATGCTTTCACTGGCACTCTTGTAGGTGTCATCTCCTTCTTGTGAAACTGATACTGTCACAGTTCCCAATTCACCAGTGAGGGTCAAAGCTGATCCAGTTAAAGTTGCTGGGCCGGTCACATCATAATCTAATGTCAAGCTAGAATTCGTTGAAGCTTCAATATTGATAGACTCTGTTCGAGTATTCCACTGGTCGCTTATTGTTGATATCGTAATGACTTGATCCAACTTTTCGCCATTGACCGTTAAGGTCTGTACTTGATCCTCAGCAGCCAGATAGATATAATCTCCTTCTTGCGAGGCTGTGATTTCAGTAGTACCCGCGCCTACAATAGTCACTGTATGACCATCCACTGTGGCTACATCCAGGTTGGAGCTGCTATAAGTCACATCCAATCCTGAACTGGCAGAAGCAGTCAGGTTAAATGCAGCATCTCCTTCTGCAACTGCTACCAGCTCATCAAAGGTGATACTTTGTGATTGCTTTGGCAGCAATTTGATATAGTCAATAACGACGGTTCCAGACCCTTGCTGACGTGGCCCCACAAAGCCCAAGGCTTCAATGAAATCTACATTTCTGTAATTGGCTTGATCAGCTAGTGGAATCTGATAGACCACCTGATCCGCGTCGTTGGCCGTGCCATCTATATTGTAATATTTGAAACCTGGTTCTGGATCTTCAGTAGGATCATAAGGATCGTAGGCAATCCTCATGTTTGTACTTGATCCATCATCAGGCCCTACGCCAGTATTGTTTTGTAAACTGATTTCCATCATGACATAATCATCTGGGTCTATACCCAAATCATAATATTCGATTTTAGGTGCATTGCCTGTGATGTTCATGGTGAGGACTCCACCTGATACAGTCGCCTCTGCATTTGAATTGGTTACCCAGCCCTCCATGTCGTCATCTGTATCAAAATTCCACTCGAACGAAAATGATTCGTCCCTGGTAAAAATAGCTTCAATGGCTAGATCAGTAGTCAAGTTAATGGTTAGCGGATTGTCCGTGCTGATCACATCTCCTGTCCAGCTGCTAAATTCGTAGCCAAGCACACTGGTCGCCTCTAGGGTCATTTCTCCTGTTGGGTAAGTTCCTGTTGCCACATCAACCAAACCAGCACCCGTTTTGGTGATGGTCAGATCATACAAATCAGTGACTGTTACATTTAGTGCTACGGTCACTTCAGGTGCTGCATTATAATATTCGTTTCCGGCCTGATTTGCTGTTATTTCTGCTGTTGCAGCCTCCGTGGCCACGATAGTCAAAATATTTCCTTCTACAGTTGCTACACTCGTATTTGAACTTTCATAAGTAATTTCCAATCCAGCATTAGAAGTAGACGGAAGCTCTACGGGCAAACCGCCAACATAAGCGTCTACAGCCGTAACGTCTATGAATTGATCTGCCATGGTAGACAATTTGATATAATCGATCACCACACTGGCAGTAGCCAGCACATCAGGGTCTTCTAAATCCAGCTGTCTCGGGCCAATAAATTGAATCTCTTCTAAAAAGCCAGTATAGCTGGTCCGTTCGCCTAAAATAATATTATATATTTCATACTCTCCATCAGGAATTGGGACCACTGTCTCGTCAAAGTTGTAATAGTTGTAACCACTTTCACCACTGATTCCTGTGGCTATTCTCATACAAGTAGAGCCGTCTGTACCGTCTACAGCAGTGTTATTTTTTAAACGAACGGAGATTACAGGATAATTCTCTGTAGGTATCGCCAATCCGGTTCTTACCACTTTTGGCACATTTCCTGAAATAGCCATAGTTGCTAGTCCTCCCTCCACGGTAACGTCAGCCGATTGATTGATCCAGTCTTCCATATCATCATCTGTGTCAAAGCCCCAGTCGTACACAAAATCGAGGGTAGGAGAAAAATTGGCAGTAATGCCTTTATCCGCATCCAAAGTCAAGGTCAGTGGATTGTCTGTACTAGTTACATCACCAGTCCAGTTCACAAACTCGTGACCAAAAACAGATGCTGCCGTTAAATCAATATCACCTTCCGGGTAACTTCCAGAGGCTATATCCACAGTACCATATCCACTTTGTGAGACAACCAGTGCCCAGAGGTCAACCGTGCTAACCGTCAGGGTCTGCTCTACGTCTGTAGCCGCATTGTATAAGTCATCACCTACCTGTGATGCAGTGATCACGGCAGTGCCTTCGCCAACAATAGTCACGGTACTTCCAGAAACAGTAGCTACATCAGTATTTCCACTGGCATAAGTCACTTCCAAACTGGAGCTAGCCGTAGCTGTCAGCTCAAAAGGGTCTTGCCCCACAAAAGCTTCATCTAACGCTTCGAAGGTGATGGTCTGATCAGCCTTCTGCAACAACCTGACACGATCAATGTCGACATTTCCGACAGTAGCTCCGTGTATACCATGTACTTCGATTTGCTGAATGATACCATTGTATTTGGCTGTTCGCAAATCGATGGTGTAGGTGTGAAACTCTACATCACTAGCACTGTGATCAAAAAATGTAAAGGCGAAATCTGTCCCGTTATAAGTCGCTACTCTCATGCCATCACCAGACTCACTGTCTACGGCCGTATTGTTTTTGACAGTCACTTCCATAAATGGATAGTCGTCGGCTACCAGAGCCAAAGCATCAAAAATCAGCTTAGGTCTGCCCGACCCATCAAACGCAAGATTGACTACACCACTAGCTACAGTAGCCGTGGCATTGGTAGTGGTTGTCCAGCCCTCCGTGTCATCATCTGTATCAAATTCCCACTCATACGTGTAATCAGTAATAGGTGAAAAATTAGCGGTCACGCTCTTGTCCGCATCCAAAGTCAGTGTGAGTGGATTATCTGTACTGGTCACATCTCCTGTCCAATTGACAAATTCATGTCCCAAGGTTGGCGTAGCTGTAATTTCCAAATCTCCTTCTGGATAAGTGCCTGAAGCTACATCCACTAAACCATAACCTGTAGCGGCTGTAGTCAATGCATGTTCGGGCAAGGCCGAAATCAATCTAATATTTTCCACTTCAATGCTACCAGGATTTCCATCCCTGATTCCCTGCAGTTCTAAATTGGTAATGTATCCAGTATAGTTGCCTCCAGCTAAGTCTATGGTATAAGTTTGAAAATCTGCATCGCTGGCAGTATGATCAAATCTGATATATTTTGTATCTGCATTATCATTGGTCGTGACAATTCTCATGCCATCTGCATTGGTATCATTGTCTCCCAGGACTGTGGTGTTGTTTTTCACAATCAATTCTAACTGCGGATAATCATCCGAAGGAATACCTAAGTCGCTTAGCACTATTTTAGGTGTACCCGTGCCATCAAACGACATGGTCAGTACATCACTAGCCACACTTGTTGTGGCTGATGCTTCTACCCAATCCTCTTGATCGTCATCCGTACCAAAAGTCCAGTCGTAGCTAAAGCTTGAAATTGCTGTGAAGTTGGCGGTCACAGTTTTGGCTGCGTCTAAGGTGAACACATACGGATTGTCCGAGCCTGATCCATCTCCACCCCAACTCGAAAGCTCATATCCCAAAGCTGGGCTGGCATAGATGGTCACATCTCCTGTGGGCAAGTTGCTGGTGGACGGGCTCACTGTACCATAACCTGTCTGATCTATTGTTAAATCAAAATAATCTCCTGTTTCCGCTAATAAGGTAATCGATTCAAAGGCAAACATGTCCGTTACGTTTACGCCCGTTTCATTGAGACGTATGCCAATTCGGTTAAGGTAGCCCTGATTGTCAGAGTTAATAGGTATATCCACAATGTAGGTCTGCGGGCTAGCATCTTCTGTCGAAATGGTAAACACTACTTTCTCTCCATTGCCAACATTGAAATCATCCGTATCAAAAACTACGAACTCCAGTTCCTCATATATTGCAGTATTGTTTTGTACCACAATTTCAACTTGTGTGTATATCACATCCGAAAATCCCAATGGCCCATTGAGTTTGATGCCTGGCCGGTTTTGGGAAGAACTGGTACCCATTACCAATTGGCCGCCACTTACGGCAATGGAAGTATTTCCTCCGATATTAGACCAGCCTTCTTCATCTGTATCAAACCCGTAGACAATATCGCTCTGGGCATATCCAACCTGAGTAGTAGTCAGGACTATCAATAAAATGAAAAGTTGTTGTAGAAATGTTTTCATGCGTTCTGTTTTTTGATCATCTCAAAGGTTTCCATCTTAGCACGCAATCCAGTTTAAAAACTGTTTTTTAGGGTTTGAATTCTATCAATCGACCGGAATTTTTACAAAACGGGACATTTTTCAATACTTCTTAAGATATAGCCTATTTCATTTTCCATAGCAAACCACAGCTAACAGTATTCCAACTTCAAAAAACCAATTTCGAACCTGAAAGGAAGATTAAGGAAATAGATTTGATTGTTTAATAATGTATTTAACTGACCATCAAGTCTATGATCATAAGAACCCTTTACCTTTTAGCTTTTTACCTGATTAGTTTCTCCGGTTTCGCACAAAACACTATGTATGCGGATTGGACTAGTATATCTGGTTCCAGTTCTAACATCCGGGAGGCTAGTTTCCATCAAAACGAAGAAGACATTTCCAAATTTTCCGATTACCCTGATTTCTCAGTAGATAAAGAGGTCAAGGTTTCGTTTTTTGTAAAGTCTGAAATTACCATTGACCTAAAAGTATCTTTTCAGATGGTAGGCCTGGATGCGGACGATCAGTCGATCACCAAATATCCCAATTTGAACGGGGACGACCTGGCCACAGACCATCCTTACAAAAATGGATCGAGCTGTACAGTGATACCTGGAGAAGACTGGGTAGAAGTATCCTTCGCTAACAATGCGAATGATATTTCAGCTTTCCAAAGCCTTAAGTCCATTAGCGAATGGAAAACAAGAATCGTATTTGGCGCCCCTGCCTCTGGCTCCACTGAGGGTAAAATATGGTTTCGTGACCTTGACGTGCAATGGGCTGGCTCTTCAGCCAATGAACTAGAAAGCATCAGCTACGAACTAGATGGCGAAGATTGGGATCATAAAATAGATGACGCTGATGATTGGGCTTTTGGGTATGAATATTTTGAAGAACAAGGCTCCACGCTAGAAATACCCACAGGCAGACGCTTGCGAGAAATCGCGGCAGACCGCTTTGTGTATGACAGAATCTACATAGGAGGTGCCACGCACGGCAAACTGTTCGGAACGGCTTCACTTGAAATTCTAAACCGCGAGTTTAGCTACATCACTCCAGCCAATGATTACAAGCAATCATATATACACCCTGAACCAGATAAATGGAGATGGGAAGTTTCAGATCAATGGGCAGACAGTGCAGCGCTCAATGGACAAGTGATCCGTATGCACTCGCCCATAAGCCCGCAAGCTTCGAAATGGGCCAAAGACGATTCACGTACGGCTGCAGAACTAGAAACGAACATGACCGAATACATGACCGAGCTTTGCAAGCACTTCAATGGCCATCCTAATATCAAATGGATGGATGTTGTCAATGAAACCGTGGAACGGGATGGCAATTGGTTTGGCCCTAAGGAAGGTGTTGACCTTTGGGAAAACCCCTGGCCATTGATTGGCTACGATGAAACTGAGGACGGGTTGAATCCTCCTTCATACATTCGTATGGCTTTCGAAATTGCCAGCGAGCATGCCCCAGACATCAAATTGATTTACAACCAACATGGCGACATGGAAGACCCCATGTGGGAAAAGACAAAAGCGACCGTGCTGTACTTGAAATCTCTCGGGCTTCGAGTAGATGGCATTGGCTGGCAAGCCCATTTGGAAACCGACTTTTTGGATATTCCTGATGTGATTTCCAAATTGGAAGACTTGATCGATTGGGCGCACGCCAATGACCTGGAGTTTCATGTCACGGAAAATGACGTGGACATAGAAGATGGAGACGGCAACGAAAACCAAGCAGAAGTATTTGCCACTGTTGTAGAGGCCGTACTTTCCAAAGCTCCCAGTGGCGTAGTGACTTGGAATGCGTGGATGGTACGTGATAGTGACGGCCAGGGGGCTGCGGGCTTACCCGCCATGTTTGATGCCGAGGGAACAGCCAAACCCGCGTACTATGCTGTCCAGCAAGTTTTAGAAGAAATCGTGATAGATGCCACGCTGACCACTTCAGTGATCGGAGAGGGTTCCATCAATGAAGTGGATGGCACCTATTTGCTCAACTCAGAAATCACGCTGACCGCGACACCAGCTGATGGCTATGTGTTTTCACATTGGGAAGGAACAGCGCCTGGTGAAGAAAATCCTAAAACCATTTCATTAACAGAAAACTACCATCTCACCTCCCATTTTATCACAGAAGAAGAAGCCCAAGAGGAAGAAGAAATAGAAATCATCCTAGGAGAAATCAGCAATCAAAAGGAAGAAATCAAAATTTATCCAAACCCTGTCTCCAACAGTGATATCAAAATTCAACTGAGTGAAAAAATATCTGGCACGGTCACTGTAGCGCTATACAACATGGAAGGGCACCACCTCTATTCAAATACCTATAGCAGTCAACCACTTGAAATACCATTGGATTCTTCCTGGGCACAAGGCGTATATCTGCTGAGAATTGGATTTGAGAATCAATTGGTAAATAAAAAGATAGTAATAGAATAAATTAGATCATGATGAATAGATACATTCAAAAAATCGCCAGTGTACTGCTAGTGTGCATGCTGGCCATAGGCATCTGCCCTACGACTGCACAAAAGCAAAAACCCAATGTGGTTTTCTTTTTGGTAGATGATATGGGATGGAATGATGTGAGTTTTGCGCAATCCAAATTCTACGAAACGCCAAATATCGACAAGGCGTCCAAAGAAGGCGTGGTTTTCTCCCAAGCCTACGCCGCCCACCCCAGATGTGTGCCCTCCAGGTATGCGATGATTACGGGTAGGTATCCGGCCAGGATCAATAGCCCTGGCCCAGGAGAGGGCGACCTGACCGACGATGCTATAACACTTGCAGAGCCATTCAGGGCAGCTGGTTATACCACGTTCTTTGCCGGCAAATGGCACTTGGCCTCAGCAGAATCTTATCCAGATACCCAAGGGTTTGACTACAATTTTGGTGGTGGACATGCTGGCGCACCAAAGTCCTACTTCCAGCCCTACAACGTGCAAAAGTCTGGCAAAGGTAATGGCAAGGAGAAAAGCATAGAAAATCTGGAAGATGCACCAGAGGGTTACTATCTGACTGATCACTTGACAGATAAGACGGAGGCTTTTATTAGAGAAAATAAAGATCAGCCATTTTTGGTGTATCTCTCCCACTATGGGGTGCATACTCCATTTGAAAGCAAAGTCGAAAAGACCAAGAAGTACCGCAAAAAAGCCAGAACGCTATATGGCGAAGAGGAAGTAGCAGAGTTTTCCTCAGACCCAACAACTGGCGAAACAAAATTGCGCCAAGACAATCCAGTCTATGCTGGAATGGTGGAGAGTATGGATGAAAGCTTTGGACGAATCATGAATCTGCTGGAAGAATTGAACTTGAAAGAAAACACCATAGTGGTATTCACTTCCGATCATGGTGGACTTTCTAATCGTGGCAACGGAAGGAAATTAGCTACTTCTAATCTTCCTCTGAGAGCTGGCAAAGGGCACAACTATGAAGGTGGCGTCCGGATCCCGATGTTTGTGGCCTGGCCGAGCCAGATACAGGCGGGTGAGTCTTCTTCTGTCGTCACGGGTACAGACTACTTTCCTACGCTATTGGAGCTCACAGGATTGCCTTTAGAAAACGAGGCTCACCTTGACGGCGTAAGTTTTGCATCATCATTGACCACGAAAAATACACAAAATGAAAATCGTCCGGTATTTTGGCATTCGCCAAAACCAAGACCCAAGAGCACTGGCGACAGAGCCAATACGGCCGTAAGACTAGGCGATTACAAATTGCTAGACTTCTACGAAGCCAATCGTGTAGAGCTATACAACATTGCAAAAGATCCTGAAGAACAAAACAATCTGGCCAAAGCCATGCCTGAGAAAAGCGCAGAGCTGATGGCCTTGATCAAAAATTGGCGCCAGGAGGTAGATGCTTATATGGGCAAGAAATAAACTATTAGTATATTAGGACGAAAGACTACTCCGAATGGGGTGGTCTTTTTTTGATCTCACTCAAACACAAAAAATAATTAGCTCTTAGAATAGTCGTTTTATTTGTGGTATGTTGTTTTACTTTCTATTTTTGGGTACCTGATAAATTTTCCTTAAAGAAAGTAATTTAAGTACCATATGTTAAGTGTTTCAGAAGCAGCAGTTAAACTAAATCTAAGTCCCCAACAAGTTAGAAATCTTTGCAGAGATGGGAAATTAGTGTCAGAAAAAATTGGAGCTACATGGATAATTAATGAAAAATCAATTGATAAACTAATTAGCTCAACCCATTGTGGAGTTGCTGAGAACCAAACAGTTTATGGGTTTTCTAAGAAAGACAAATCAAAACCAATCGCATTAAGCTTTTTTAGCGGAGCCATGGGTATGGACCTTGGGCTGAAAAAGGCTGGATTTCAAACCCTATTGGCAAGCGAAATTGATAAAGCCTGTAGAAAGACGATTCTCAAAAATGATCCAGACATTGCCTTAATAGGAGATATTAGAGAATATTCGGCATCTGAAGTTAGGTTTGTTTCAGGTTTGAAGCCAGATGAAGATATTGATTTAGTAGTGGGTGGCCCCCCATGTCAAGCATTTAGTACAGCTGGCAAAAGAAAGGCATTTGAAGACGAGAGAGGAAATGTCTTTTTAACTTTTATCGATATGATAATCGAGTTGAACCCAAGGTTTGCAGTGATTGAAAATGTAAGAGGGCTACTGTCAGCTCCTTTAAAGCACCGAACTCACAATGAAAGAGGCGAAGGGTTTAGGGAATTAACCACTGACGAATTACCCGGAGGAGCCTTGAATTACATTATTGACAAATTGAGAAAGGCAGGGTTCAGTGTCAGTTTCAATCTATACAACGCAGCTAACTTTGGAACCCCACAGAAAAGAGAAAGGGTAATCATTATTTGTTCAAGAGATTCAAAAAAACCACCTTATTTAGAACCTACTCATGATGAAAGTGGGAAAGGTGAACTTAAGAAATGGAGAACGTTTAAAAATGCAGTGAAAACTATACCTGAAGGGGCCCATGAACATTTAGAGTTCCCCGAGAAACGATTGAGATATTACCGCATGCTAGCTGAAGGACAAAATTGGAAAAATTTACCCTTAGATTTGCAAATGGAGGCTATGGGAGCATCATTTTATTCTGGTGGAGGAAAAACTGGCTTCTTGAGAAGATTGAAATGGAATGAACCAAGTCCTACCTTGGTCACCCACCCTGCAATGCCCGCTACTGATCTTTGCCACCCAGTTGAAAACAGACCACTAAGTGTGCAAGAATACATGAAACTTCAAGAGTTTCCTGACCATTGGGAAATCCAAGGTAGCCTTCTGGATAAGTACAAGCAAATCGGAAATGCTGTACCCGTAGGACTAGGCTATGCCGTAGGGAAGTTATTATTAAAGTTAATGCAAAATCAAGAAGTCAGAACCTTGAAAAACTTCAAATACTCCCGTTATAAATTTACTGATGAAGTTTCGTGGAAGGAAAACTTTGATATGACTTTAGCCATAGAGTCAGCCTAACCTCAAAATTTCTTTCCTAGTTCGCTGACCAACAGCCGCGAACACTTCCAAGAGTTCTTTGTAAGTGTTTGAATCGCCGAGCCTATTCCAATAATCTTTCCCAATTAATACAACAGAATCATTCTTCATATTGAAAATTTTGGAGGGTATTGTCCAATTATAATCTTTCCTTTCAGGCCCTCCTGGATTATAGAATAGCCCAAAATATGTTTGATAGTCAGGGTCATGGGCTTTCAATAGCAATAAATCCTTTTTAGCTATCTCCGTTTGATCCAGATTTGGTTTGACTGTCTTAATTGAAATAAATGTTTCAATTCCATCCTTTTTAATCCATAAATCGGTTATGACCCTCCTAATTTCTGTATCTCCCTTTTGATATGCTTGTAGTTTATTTATTTCTTGATTCCAATTGGGAGCTTTCTCACCACTCCTAAGGCTACTACAAATTCTTTCTATTTCATCTATCACTCCTTTAAAGACATTGACCCGTGTTTCCTTTTGTCTTTTCGATTCGTGTCCAGAGTCTATTGCAATCAACTGAGAAATTTCTTCAATTCGTCCTTGTCCGAAGGAGGTGGAGAAGGATCTTTCGAATGAGGAAGCGTTAACCAATTCCTTAGTCAGCAAAGATTCATGAAAAGGCCTGTGTGTTTTGTTGTTAGCTGTCCTTTCAAGTGCTCTTGAAACACAACTCTCTAATATCGTTTCAATTTTATTTCTCGTTTCTTCGGTCATAATCCAAATTAAGTGAGCTATTTCTCAATTGCGAAGTCCAAGATATACGTTTGCTTATTAGATAGCAATTGAAAAGCTGGCGTTTTCAATCCAGATTAGTACTAATCTACTCCACCAGCACCTTGCTCGTATGGCTAGATTGATCAGCTTGAATTTGAAGGATATAAAGTCCTGAAGGGAGGCCTTCCAAACTGACGGATTTCTTTTGAGTGAAATGCTGTTTCAATACCGTTTTACTAGTCAAGTTTACTAACCTGAGGGTAACGGCATCATTCATGTTTTGAAAATTAATATTTAAAACTCCTTCCTTCGCTGGCACAGGGTACACGCTAATTAATTCCTTAGATTCCAAATTTAGAATCGTTTCTTCCTCGACTTCTACTTGTTGGCAGACAGATTTTTGAGAGCAGCCGTCATTCGAAATTTGTACGGCATAGCTGCCAGTGATTACTGGTACAAAGGTTTGACTGGTTTCTTCCTCCACAAAACTTTCCGTATCGCAGTTCCACCAGCCATAGGTTACACCCTCGGCCGTAGTGCTCAATGCTCCTTCAGACAAGGAGATTTCAGGAATCTCCAAAGGTTCTACTGTCAGGCTAATGGTGATTATGCTGTCCATTTCGTTTGTGGCCATCAAGGTATTTGAATAGAGTCCCGATTCAGTGTATTCTGATCCATCTGGCGAGGTATAAGTGCCTTCACAGATGGTCACTTCCAAGTAGCTACTTGGTGTAGCCTGCGCCACGTTTCTTCTTTTAAATTCCAACTCAAATTGATCCACAACATCATCATATTCACTATTGCCGATCAGATTGTGAGATTCTGTAGGGTCTGCGTCCAAATCGTACAGCTGATATCCCACGGCCTCTCCATAGCGTTCGCCGTTTTCATAGTCCATCTTCACCCATTTGGTGTATCTGTATTGTTGATCTCTCAAGGTGTAGCCCATGTGTGGCTCTCCACCTGACTTGCGATGAAATTGAGCCATAGCTGCTGCTCTCACTTCATCTGTGGTGTTCTCTAGTATTTTAACTAAAGATTTTCCTTGTAATGATTCGGGAATTTCAAGCCCTGTCAATTCACTCAACGTAGGATAAATATCCAACAACTCTACTGGAGACGCTGAAGTAACTCCCCCTTCGCCATAATCTGGATCATAGATGATCAAGGGAGAGCGAACGGCCTGTTCCAGATTGGAATGCTTGCCCCACTGGTTGTGATCGCCCAAGTGCCAGCCGTGATCTCCCCAGAGCACGATAGTTGTGCTTTCAGTGAGATTCAGGTCATCCAATTTGTCTAGCAGTAGACCAATCTGCGCATCTACATAAGACACACAGGCCATATAGCCGTGAATCAATTTCTTCTGTTCGTCCTCGTTCAAATCCCGATCACTGAACAAAGGCACATCGGAGTATGAATTGGTCATTTCTCCATTGTTGCGCCAGGCTAGGCCAGGTACACTTGCCTCTTGCGTTTGATCTGTAGCTAGCTCGATCTCCTCACGGTCATACAGATCCCAATATTTTTTTGGTGCCACGAATGGCAAATGTGGCTTGGAAAAGCCAGAGACTAGCAAAAATGGCTCATTGGTGGAAGCCAAAGACTCCATCTTTTCGAGGATATAATTGGTGGTGGCTCCATCCTTGTAGGCATCGTCAGGCACGTCTAATCCTTCCGTAGTGGGCTTGGCATAAGGAAACATTTTGACAGCTTCATTCTGATCTTTGCTACTGGTGATGTCATTGTCGGCCAAGTACTGTTCGTAGGCTGCGTCATCTGTTGGCACTCGCGAATCTTGGTAGCCCGAGTAGCCGTCTCCCCAAGTAGCATCATAATATTCGTCATCCACGGAGTGCACATAGGCCTGCGACCAGGACACTCCATCGTAATCATCATCTACCGAACGTGGATCAAATAGTTTGCCCGCACCAGTGGTGGCATAACCGTTGTTTTTGAAATACTGTGGCAACGTGACTACATCTGGATTTTTGTCTCTGATCAGTGTATTCAAATCCCAAACCTCTGTGGCATCAGGATACAATCCAGTCAACAAACTTGCTCTGGAAGGAGCACAAACTGCCTGCTGGCAAGATGCATTGGTAAACGTGGTACCCATGGCTGCCAGCCGATCTATATTGGGCGTGAGCATTTGGTCGTAGCCATAGTTGGTCAATAGTGGCTTCAGATCATCAATGGCAATCATGAGCACATTCTTCTGTTGGGCAAAAGTTGAACAATAAAATAGATATAAGATTACAACTAATAGCTTTTTCATATTCTCTTACTTTTCAATCATTACTATGTCACTATCCTTATAGCCAATTCTGACCGCCAGGGTATATAAGTATTGTCCTTTATCAATATCAACAGGCTGAGTGTACACCTGCCATCCCGAATCAAGGTCAGGTTCGATTTCGTGATCCGAAAGGATGTAAGCCAAAGACGCTCCGGGCTCTTTGGTATAAATGGCCACCTTGCCCTTTTTTACATTCACTAAAGGTTTTGGTGTTTTTGGCTGCTTACCGTCAGGCCACATTTTTAGAAATAGCTCCTTTTCGGGTATTGCCCCCAAATCCTTTGCTTCAGTCAACCACTCATCCATGGCGCCGCGCAAAAACTGGATTTGCGTCTGATATTTGGGGTCATTTATCCTATTTTTTAAACTGTACGGATCCTCTTTCCTCAGGTAAAATTCCTCTTTCGTTTTCGTCTGACGAAACCAGTATTGCTGGTTCTTATTCAACTCTCCTGATGCATTCATAGCCAACAATTCATCCATCATGGGAATTTGCTTGCGATAAGAGATATCCTTGTAGGCTGGTTTTTCGGGATAGAAATTTCTGACATATACATAGTTCTTACTGATCACAGATCGTACCCGATCACTGAATTCATCGAAGCGATCACCAGAGCCAAAAATAAATTCTCGTCGTGCGACCGGACCTCCAATAAAGGCTTGCCCCTGTAAATAATCAGGTACATCCACATTGGCCAGCACCAACACTGTTGGCGCTAAGTCCACAAAAGACACCATGTCATAGTCATACTTCTGTTTCAATGCGTCAGGCATGCGAACCATCAGTGGCACCCTCAAGCCAGACTCATAGTGCAATCTTTTGCTTCTTGGTAATGGGCCGCCGTGGTCGCTAAAAAAGAATATGATGGTGTTGTCCAACAAACCAGCAGCTTCCAATTCTTCAATCAGTACACCTACTTGCGCATCCATCAATTCGATATTGGAATAGTTTCTGGCGATATCTTTCCGCACGGTTTCCGTGTCAGGAAAATATGGGGGCACAGGCACTGTGGCAGGGTCTACAGTCAGCGGCTTGTCCTTGTTTTTCCAAAGGAAAGACTCATGGCTTACATTGATATTGAACACTGAAAAGAACGGTTGCCCTTCCCGTCTGTGCTTCCAATGTGCCTGATATCCATTCTCATCCCAAGCGGTGACTGGCGCAGCAAATTGATAGTCTGTCTTGGGATTATTGGTACAGAAATACCCGGCCTTGCGCAGATACTCAGTAAAACATTTCACCTTCGCGGGAATCACGGCCGAATACAGGGGTATAGCCTCTCCATTGACATCTACAGCCTCAGAGGGCGAGCTATAATCCCGGCTTCCCCACCCAGCCATATCTCTTCCAGTACGCATGTGCTGCGTGCCTATCGAAATGGGGTACATGCCAGTGATGATCGAACTGCGTGTAGGCGCACAAACACCTACTGTCGCATACGCCTCTGTATAGATGGTGCTTTCAGCTGCCAGTCGATCTAAATTGGGGGTTTGAGCTGTAGAATCGCCATACATGGACAGCGCTGGGCTGATGTCTTCGCAAGTGATCCATAGGATATTGGGCTGTTGGGCTTGTAATATCCCACTGAACCATATACTGATTAGCCCCATGTGCATCCTTTTCGAAAGACGATTGAATGGTAAATTCATCATAGTTATTCGCTGCTGGTTAATATGTTTAAGGATACTAAAAATTTATCCACTTCAGCCATTGTGAGTTCCACATATTTTGGCTTATTAAAGAAGGCGTGTTCTTCCCCTTTGTAAAATATGACGTCGCATCGACCACCTTCATTTTCTACTCCTTTCTGATATCTTTTTGCCAAGTCTACTGGCAAAACTTTATCCTTTGTGCCTACCAAAATCAAGGTAGGTGGATAATTGGCAGCTATGTGGTCTATGGGTGACACTTCCAGATAGCGACCCTCCATTCGTTGGAACCCGAACCCACTGGGGCCAGTATCAAGTACTGGGTTGAACAGCAATAAAGCTGCAGGATTTATATCTCTATCTTGCCAGAAACAAGTAGCAGAAGCCAAATGTCCACCAGCAGATCCACCACCTACTGCTACCTGATTAGGGTCAATATTCAATGTTCTGGCATGATCCAATAAGTATTGGAAAGCATCAGAAGCATCTGCAGTGGCGTCTAATGGAGAGGTCTTATGCAAGTTGTAAATACGGTAATCAGCCGAAAAAGCCATCATCCCCCGTTTAGCCAGATACCTGGCCTGACGATTAAAGGCTTTGTAGCTGCCAGACCGCCAGCCTCCGCCATGGAAAAAAAGGACTGCTTTGTATGTCTTTGTAGAATCAAAATCGGCTGGCAAATACTGATGTAGTTTTAAGACTACTGTATCCATTTGTTTGTATACGATTACTTTATCTGCGACACTCGGCTGGGCTGGTGCTGCCCATAGCCAAGAAATACTTGTACAGGTCAGTAGCAGTATTATAATCCGTTTGACTGCCATATCATCGTTCTTAAGCTCTCTTGCAACTCAGATAAAATAGGTGCCATACTTGCTTCATTCACCCAGTTTTTGGTTTCCAATGGGTCTTGCTGATAATCGTACAATTCTCTGGCGACCACCTTAGATTCGTCGTGGCTGATACGATCTGTAAAATCCCCCTCATACCATTCTACATAGCGATAGCGATCATTGCGAATGGCGTACCCCATTCTTTGACCTCTAGGGTACTGACTAATGGCAAAGGCTTTTACGCTGGCTTGATCTCCCGAAACAATCGACACCAAGCTCTTGCCCTGCAAATGCTCAGGGATACTTAATCCACTCAACTCACATACTGTAGGAAAGATATCAACCAACTCTACCGGGCTGCTGTTTTGAGTGTAAACCTTATAATCTGGCGATTTGATCATGAGTGGTGTACGGGTGGCCTGCTCAAAATTCGAGTGTTTGTTCCATAAGCCATGATCGCCCAAGTGCCAACCATGATCTCCTACCAGCACTACCATGGTCGATTGATCCAGTCCTGTAGACTTCAAATATGCCATAAGTTTTCCGACCTGTGCATCTACATAAGAAACACTCGCATAATAGCCATGAATCAATTCCTTTTGCTTGGCTGCCTTTACTGCGCCATTTTCGTCAATGTGCTCTTTGATGTCGGAGTAATTCTTCAACTCGCCAAAGGTGTGATAGGCAAACGCAGGAGAACCTTCTGCGTGCTGCTGGAAGGGCGCCAGTTCAATCTTATCTCTGTCGTACAAATCCCAATATTTTTTGGGGGCCACAAAGGGCAGATGCGGCTTGCGAAAACCAACTGTCAGAAAAAAGGGCTTATTCTCCTTTTGAAATTGATCCATCAAAGCAGTACTCTTGGTGATCAATGCGCCATCTGCATAAGCATCGTCGGGCACATCCAGACATTCGCTGGATGGGTTGATTCCCTTTTTCTTGAATTCCCGATTGACAGCCAGCCAGACTTTGTCGCTGGTAGGGTCTCCCGGAAAGTCGTTTTTCATTTCCTGATAGATTTTTTGAATCTCAGGACTCTGATACTTGAAATTGGCAGGTGTGTCAAAGCCCTTGGCATAGCTCAAATCCAAATCTTCGATGAAAGGCATTGACCACGACTTAGGATCATTCTTTTTGGCACCATGCAGCACTTTTCCCATTCCTACTGTTTCGTATCCTTGCTGCTTGAAATATTGCGGCATGGTGAGGATATCCGGATTTTTGTCTCGCATATTGGTTTTCAAATCCCACACCTTGGTATAGTCTGGGCGCATACCAGTCATAAAACTCACTCGCGACGGGGCACACACGGCCTGCTGACAGTGCGCATTGGTAAAGGCCACACTTTCCCCTGCCAAAGCATCCAAATTTGGGGTGATCATCTGATTTTCATCATAGTCATGAATCAAGGGTTTTAAATCATCAACGATGATGAAAAGGACATTTTTGTTTTGCGCGGAAGCGTAAAAGGCAAACAAAAGCAATATCCCCAATAGTATGTTCTTAATACTTTTCATAGACTTAATTAGCTGATTCTGAAACTTCCACGGCATCGATCAATACCTGCCCTTCACCTGCTGTGTTCCAACGGTTGATGATCAGTTGGGCGCTGGTGGCTGTGGCTCCAGTGGTAAATGAAAGCACGGCCTTTTGATAGTCTCCATTTCCTTTTACTCTTTCTACCACCTGCTCGCCACCAAAATCATCTACTTTCACAACAGATTTCATATCCTTAGGCGACTTGATAGAAGCCTCAACGGTATATTTTGTATTTGGCTTTAGGCTTTCTAGCGTTCGCTTAATACCACTTTTGTCGACAGTAAGTGCCACACAAGCTTGGCCTTGCTCGGCATTTTGATTGACCACAGACGGCTTGGTATCACCAAACTGTTTCCAGGATTTTTCGAAATCCCCGTTTTCAAATCCATCACTAAACACTACTGTTTTTGAGACGGTTCGAACTGTTGAATTGGGGTTGATCAAAGCTTCCCTCACGGCAAAATATGCTGGCTTTGGGTTGCCATCTTCATCAAACATAAACATGAATTTGTCGGCATGTTTGCCATGGCCATCCAGAATCCCCCAGGTATTATAAGTGACTACTCCTGTGGATCTTTTGGCCAACAATACTTTGAGAATATTGGCATAAGCCTCTCCCTGCTTTTTCAAGGCATCAGCTGTCTTCACTCTATCCCAGAGTTTATAATCAATCTCAGTCACGTGAAAATCCAAATCATTGGCATGCGTCCAATCGATCAATTCGGCCAAATAATTCAGTTCTTTTGGCGCGAAAGCCAATGGCTCATCGCTTCTCAAGTGGGCTTGCCAGCCAATACCATCCACTCTTAGTCCTTTATCTTTTAAGTATAAAATGGTCTCCTTTACTCGCTCCCACATGGGTGGCTCCATGCCACCGTGCTGATTATAAACCAGACTAATAGTTGGGGCATATTGGTTGGCCATTTCGAAGGCTTTTGAAATATAGATGGGTGTTTGATTTTTGTCCTTGTCAGCGCCAATGATCGTCCATGGGTTTTCCCAATCTTTCACACCTGGTTTTGGGCTAAACCAAGTGCCGTCTTTTTCTACTGTCTCATTCACCACGTCCATCCATTTGATATTCGGATGACCATTGAAGCGCTTGCATTGGGCAGTGAAGAACTCAGTCATTATTTTTTCCAACTCTTTAGGTGTGCGCTCATCTGCCTTCGCCCATTTCGAAGCTTGTGGACTGATAGGCCCATGCAGTCTCACCACGAGATTATTGGCCTTGGCCATATCTACTATGGCGTCTACTTCCTGCCAGTTCCATTCTCCTGGAGCAGGGTGAACTTTGGTTTGCTTGGCCGCATTTTCAGAAACGGTGTAGTTGAATTGACTGACAAGTATATCCTGCGCGTCTGTACCTAATTGGCTATGGGCCATGGTGGCTCCTATGTAGAAGGGTTCTTTATTTCCGTCCTTTAGGGCGTCTTTTAGCGCTACGCCTTGGATACTCTCACCTTTACTTTTTTTTTCTACGACTTGTACCTCGTCAAACCATGATTTGCCTGTGCCGTCGCCATACTTTTGAAGTCCAATCTTTACGGATGTGGCACCTGCTCCAGTAGTAAATGAGGCAGTCATTTGACCATAGTCATTGGCCTTGTGCTTTGCCTTCGCCTCCTCACCCCCAAAGTCAGCCAACTTCAGTATGACGGCTTCATTGTTTTGTGTTTTGGCAAAAACTGAAACCTCATAGGTAGTTTCGGGCTTCAGTCCTTTGATCACTCGATTGACGCCCCCTTTGGAACCTGTAAACTGCAAACTGGCACTGCCAGCATGCGCCTCCTCATTCACTACCTTTATGCCACATTTACCAAAGGTTTTCCAGCCCTCCAGTCCATTTTCAAATCCCGGATTAGAGACCAGATTGGCCCCACTACCTACTACGGGTGCAGCCATTCCTATTTTCACAGTTTGCTTCATTGACTTTTTGAAAGCCTTTTTCTGAGTCTCTTGATTTACTAAAAAACCATCCAATTGACTTTGCAGTTCGTCTGCCAGGGCCTTGTTGCTCCCTACTACATTTTGAGTTTCTAAGGGATCTTTCTTGTAATCGTACAGCTCCTTGGCCAAGATATTGGATGGGCTGGATGTGTCACCGTCTTTGTACCACACCACATATCTGTATCTATCATTGCGCATGGCATAGCCCATGTTTTTGGCTCTCGGATATTGGCTGATCGCAAATGGCTTTACACTCTTTTCTTTACCATCCAGGATTGGTTTTAAGCTTTTGCCTTGGAGGTAATCTGGCGTTTCCAGATCAGTTAAATCACACAACGTCGGGAAGATATCGACAAACTCTGTAGGTGAATCGTTTTGTACCCCTTGCTGCATAGTGGTGCTGGCAAAAATCAATGGTGATCGGGTGGCCTGCTCGAAATTGGAATGTTTGTTCCACATACCATGGTCGCCCAAGTGCCAGCCATGATCACCCCAAAGCACGATAGACGTATTCTTAGCTAAATTTTGCGCTTCCAGCGCATCCAGTACTTTTCCTATCTGAGCGTCGACATACGAAATACAGGCGTAGTAGCCATGAATCAGCTCGCGTTGTTTGTCTTCATTGACCAATCCATTCTTACCATAGGCATCAGGGATATCCGTGTAGGAATTGAGCTCGCCGCTGTTGTGATAAGAGAGCTGTACTGTACCTGACGCTTGCTTTTGAAATTCTGCCAAGGGCATGTTTTCCCTTTTGTACATGTCCCAATATTTCTTGGGTGCTACAAAAGGCAAATGCGGTTTTTTGAACCCCACGCAAAGCAAAAATGGCTTTGATCCACTGGCTAAATTTTTTAATTGCTTGATGGCTTCTACTGCCACCATCCCGTCGAAGTATCCTTCGTCTGCTATATCCAAAGATTCAGTTGTAGGCTTGTTGCCATTTCTCACGTAAGCATTGAGCTTGCCTCCAGACAATCCTTTGGCTTCGCCTTCTTTTCTGAGCGCTTCAAATTTGGCTTTGTTTTCGGGTGATTGGTAGTGTCCGGCTGGCTCACCATACTGTTCATCCTCCACATCAGGCATCAGATAGGGCACAGACCATGATTTTTCATCCAGGCCTTTGTCTACACTTCTTGGGTCAAAGATTTTTCCTATACCTACCGTTTCGTAACCATTGCTTCTAAAGTATTGTGGCAGGGTTACTATGTTGGGATTTTTATCTCTAATCAAAGTTTTCAGATCCCAAACTTCGGTTACATCTGGACGCATACCAGTGAGCAAACTCGCTCTGGATGGTCCGCATACCGCTTGCTGACACTGCGTATTGGTAAAGGTGACACCCATGGCTGCCAGACGATCAATATTAGGCGTGATCGCCATCTCATCACCATAAGCACCTAATAATGGCTTGAGGTCATCTACTGCTATAAACAGTACATTTTGATCCTGAGCACTGGCCAAACCAGAAACGGCCAGACTCAAGATCAACAAAAAAACCAACTTCAATTTCTTCATCTCTTTAGTTGTTTAATGATTTCCCGAAATGTTGCCAAAATCTGTATCAGTGATGGCTCTGAATTCATTCAATGACTCATCATCGCCATACTGCTTTTGCCGTTCTTTCAGGTCTATTTTCATCTGTACGATGATGTCGGTGTAGGCCGGATCATCAATCGCATTATTCATTTCGTTCGGGTCTTTTTTGAGATCATAAAATTCCCATTGATCCACGTTGTAATAGAAATGAATCAGCTTGTACCTCTCTCCTCTCAATCCATAGTGAGGCTGGACATGGTGCCAGAATGGAAATTCATAATAGTGATAGTACATGGAATTGGGCCAATCCGTTGGCTTATTGCCAATCATATTGGAAGCAAAACTTTTCCCTTGAACATCTCCTGGAATTTGCACACCAGCCAGATCTAAGATGGTGGGGGCAAAATCTACATTTGTGATCATGTCATTATTTTCCTTAGGTTGTTTGATCTCTGCAGGATAGCGAAGTACAAACGGCATTTTCAATGAAGGTTCGTACATAAATCGCTTGTCGAAAAAGCCATGATCACCCAAGTAAAACCCTTGGTCTGAAGTATAGACTACTATAGTGTTTTCGGCCAAGCCTTCTTCATCCAGATATTTCAATACTCTGCCAATGCCATCATCTACAGATTTGACACAGGCCAGATAGTCTTTGATGTATCGTTGGTATTTCCACTTGCGGGCTTCTTCTACTGTCATGGTGTCGTTCGGCATCCAGCCTTCGCCCATGCCTCGTTTATTTCCCCAAGCATACCACCTATTCAATTCCTTTGGAGAGAGACCCTCTGGAGGTGTCAGTTTCATGTCTTTTCTATTGAAAAAGTCCATGGTCATATCCGTATCACCTGCGGTCTTTTCTCTGCCTTTATAATCGTCGTAGAACGTCTCAGGATATGGCAATTCCATCCCCTTGTACAAGTCCACATACTTTTCTTCAGGAAACCAGTTTCTGTGTGGCGCTTTGTATTGCAGCATCAACATAAAAGGCTTTTCATTTTCCTTTTCGTTTTTCAGCCAATCCAGCGCATAATTAGTAGTCAGGGTGGTGGCATAGCCTTCCTCTTTCACCTTAGTACCATTCTCATTGTAAATAGGATTATAATAGAACCCTTGCTGACCAGGGTTGTCATGATATTTGAAGTAGTCAAACCCGACTGGTTCAGTACCTAAGTGCCATTTGCCTACCAAGGCAGTTTTATAACCATGGTCTTGCATGGCCTTTGGGAATGTCCACTGCGTAGAGTCGAATTTGCCCCCACTTTCGTTTTTGTAGTAGCCGTTTTCGTGACTGTACTTGCCTGTCAGGATAGCCGCGCGGCTAGGGCCGCAAATGGCATTGGTGCAAAACACATTATTGAACTTAATGCCTTCATTGGCAATACGATCAATATTCGGCGTTTGTAAATAATCGTCATAAATACCCCCATAAGCACTGATCGCATGTGTGGCATGATCGTCACTCATGATGTAGATAATGTTTGGGCGTTTTTTCTTGCTGGCAGTCGAACTGGTACAGCTTGTCACTATAGATGACATTACCATCGCTACTGCTAATCCTACTCCAATTTGATATTTCATTTTATTCATCATCTATAGTGTTTATTACTTATTCATTGATTTTGATTGGGTCAATTCAAGATTTGTCGTGAGCAAATCTTCATCTGCCGATGAGGCACCTACCATGATTTTGAAACTGCCCTGCTCGACCACATAATTCATATCTATGTCGTAGAACGCGAGGTCGTCTGCCACCAGCTCAAACACTACTTGCTTTGATTCCTGCGGAGCTAATGAGATTCTTTGATATCCTTTTAGTTCTTTAACTGGTCGTGTAACAGACGACACCTCATCTCTGATGTAAAGCTGAGCGATTTCGTCGCCCGCCTGATCTCCCGTATTAGTGATTGTCACAGCAATCGACACCTGATCTTCGGGCGCTATTTCACTGGCACTTAATTGCAAATCACTGAACTCGAATTGGGTGTAGCTCAGACCATAACCAAAATGCCAAAGCGGCTTGGATGGGGAGTCTATATACTTGTGAAAAAATACTGATGGTTTCTGGTTGTACACCATGGGCACTTGGCCTACGTGCTGAGGGAAAGTCATGGTCAATTTGCCTGAGGGGTTCACGTCGCCTTTCACGATCTCGGCTATGGCCAGCCCACCAAAAGAACCCGGCTCCCAAGCCTCAATTATGGCTGGGATGTTTTCCTTAATCCAGGGTTCTGATAGTGGACGTCCATTCACTAAAACTATGACTATGTTTTTGTTGATTTCATATAATCTTTTGATCAACTCCAGTTGGTTGCCCATCAAATTGATGGTGGAGCGGCCTACGTTCTCGCCACAGTTTTTCTCATACTTTTCGTATCTGAGCGAATTGGAGCCCACGGCCACCACAATAGCATCATATCCTCTGGCTTGTGCAATGGCTGCATCCAATGCAGCTGCGTCTGGGTTTCTTAGACTTTCTCCACTATTCACAAAGTCGACTTGTGCATCTGAAAACACTTGCTTGAAACCTTCATAAATCGTAGTGATCTTATCCTCAGGCTGTGGCAGTGCCCAGTCACCCATGAGTCTATGATTGTTTGCATTTGGCCCAGTGATCAGGATTTTCTTTTGATCAGAAAAAGGAAGCAACCCGTCATTCTTTAAAAGAATAATTGATTTTCGGGCTGCTTCAACCCCCAATTCCTGATGTTGTTGTGAGTATAATTCTTTGGCCGCGCTACCCTCATCTACGAAAGGATTTTCAAACAAGCCAAGCATGAATTTGGCAGTCAAAATTTTGCGACATGATTCGTTGATTTTGTTTTCGTCTATATTTCCATTTCTTACCAACTCAGCCAAAGGCTTCAAAAAGTTAGGGCCATGCATGTGCATATCCATACCCGCATCTACGGACAGTTGGATGGCCTCCTTAGGGCTGCCAGCCACGTGGTGCAGCTTTTCTATTCTTTCGATATCCATCCAATCACTCACCACAAAACCATCATACCCCCATTCTTCTCGAAGAATATCATTGAGCAACATTTTGTTGCTGTGACAGGGTATGCCGTTCAGTTCATTATGCGCGGCCATGAAGGTGAAGACTTCCGCTTCCGCCTGCGCTTTATAAGGCGGTAACCAGATTTCGCGTAACTGTCTCATAGATGCATCCATGGGAGATGCATTGGTGCCATTGTAGGGTTCGCTACCTGCAATGAAGTGTTTGGCGCAAGCCAGCACATTGTCTTCTCCAAAATCTCCCTGATAGCCATTGGTGAAAGCCAATCCCATCTGAGTAACCATGAATGGATCCTCGCCAAAAGTCTCTCCACATCTTCCCCACCTCGGGTCGCGAGCTACGTCTACATTGGGTGAGAAGGTCCAGTGCATGCCAGTTGCTCTCACTTCTTTGGCAGTAGCCTTGGCTACTTCATACAACAACTCGTTATCCCAAGAAGAAGAAAGCCCCAGTTGTGTAGGGAAAACTGTACTGCCTTCGATCATGGCATGACCGTGGATAGCGTCTATGCCAATGAGTAATGGAATTTTGAGGCGGGTGGCTTGTGCTAATTTTTGAAGTTCATTCGCTTCTTTGGCATCTTTCACGTGAAGAAATGAGCCTATCTCTCCTTCTTTTACTAATGATCTCAAAGAATCTGCACTCATGCCTGGATATAAGCCCCATTGGTCATTATGAATCAATTCTTCTCCTTTGATTCTTTTCTTAGACTCCTCGATATGCAAGGGAGCCACGTATTGGCACATTTGGCCGATTTTCTCCTCCAATGTCATTTGGGACATTAAACTTTCTACCCTTTGTTCGACTGGTGCATCAGCATTCAGATAGTCAACAGGTATAGAAGGTTGCTGACAAGCAGCCACTGTATATGCCAGTGACAAGGAGATTAATATTTTATTCACGTTTTTCTTCATTAAAAAATTATTACAATAAAAACAGGAGCATGGTAAGTAGTACTGCTACCAACAAGACACTGGAAAATACCTCCAGCACAGCATATCGCCGTCTACCCTTTCCTACCACTCTCATGTTTTCTTTTTTCATATCTTTATCTGTCTATCAGAGATACTATTCCTCTGTCGCTTCGTATACTTTTGCTCCGCTGATTACCAGAAAATCTACCCACCATTGTCCGTTGTCCACTTCCGCAGATGAGGTGTTTTGAGGTGTGACTCTCCAGTGCAAATACAAGGTGGAACCTGACAATTGGCTCACATCTATTTCCGTAGAATATTCATTAGATGATCCATTCCAAGATTCATTTGTATCTACCCAATCCGCATGATTGGCATCTAATATGGTCGTCCAGTTGGATGCATTGAAGGTGCCACCAGCAATATCGGTGACATTATCACCATATAACCACTCGCGATAATAGTGCTCCCAGAATTTGAGGCTATTACTATTGTTGAGGATCTCGCCGAAGGTTACATTGACTGATTTGTAACCAGTAACATCTATTGCTCTGGTCATGCTCGCATCCGCAGCAGTCACGCTTGGTTTGAACATACGGAAGCCATAATGGCTATTAGCTCCGTTCTTTTTCTTCCAGGTCGCACCACTGCCATTGTTGTATTGTTGCCATTCGCCAGGATACGCTACTTCAGGTGTTGCGGCATCATTTTCTTCTTCGTTTAATTGTTCGTTGAGAACTGATTCGATCACTGTTTCAACTTCTATACTAAATACATCCGCAAATGAGGCTTCTACACTGGCCACAGTTTTTGCTATTACGCCAATCGAAAAGGTTCCATCTGGAAGTGATGCATCCGCAGCTATATCTACCTGTCCTGAGCTATTGATAGTGATTTCAGAACTAAATGCTGACAACTCTGCTGGCAAAATCACATCAAAGCTTGCTGCTGTCATGCCATCCAAAACGGGTGCATGTGTCGTATAGCTACTCCAAGGCGACAGTTTTACGTTTGCTAAGGCCGTGACTCCATCTTGCTGCACATAGTTGATCGTGGGGGCAGCTCCTACTGTGACAGTAATCACGTCATTGAAGACTTTTGTCCCCAAATTAGTCTGTACCGTGGCCGATATGTTGAAGGTAGGGCTACCCAGGATGGTAGCCACCTTTTCAACATCTCCAGTATTTGAATCTATTTGTATCTCTGCAGTATAATTCGATGAAATAGTGATTGAAGAGCTGGTCAGTGTACCTCCAGAGTTGTCTACTACCGTCAAGTTGGACAAGGTACTTACATCTAAGGCGCCAACGTTCACTGTTTTGTTCGCGACATTTAGGTCTACTGGCACGTCCAAGACAGTCATGGTCACAGCATCTTCGAAGATAGCCACACCATCGCCACTGGTGACGCCTACACTAATGACATATTCACCTGGTGTGAGTTGACCATTTGAGTTATCAATTTCAATCACACCAGTTCTACTATCCACAGAGAAAATGTTTAGAACAGGTGCGGCTTGGCCTTCAGCCTTGATCGTATCCAATACAAATCTATGGGAACGATCAATCTCGTCTAATGGGACAGGAAGATAAATGACATCCTGAACTGGGAAAGAGGTTGTATCTGTGTAAGTCAATAATCCCACTTGTGCCGGATCGATGACAGCAGGTGTGTATTCTTCAAAGGTATCATAAGGATTGTCATCGCACGAAAACAATATGCTTACTGATGCGATCATCACGTACATTACTAGTTTTATGGCTTTCATATCAGTCAATTTCTTGGTTGTTATCAATTTCTGTTTGAGGGATAGGCAGCGACATCACACTTTCGTCATTGTCGAGAAGTGTCACGTCTACATTCGGATCAAAGACTGCACTATTGTTGTGTGCCTGGATCACTTCAGATTGAAAGTAGGCATATCCTCTGCGACGATTGTTGAACCAATCCTGCCCCTCACCTAACAACTCGTGCGTGTACTCTTTCATGATGGCTGTCCTGAAGTCAGACTGACTGCTCCCTATCTGCAGCGCTGCACTCGGGATCATACCTACTCTGCCCAATACTTCTTCTACATAGTCATATTGATTGCCATCAGGATTACCCAATTCATTGGTGATCTCTGCCAGCATGAGTAGCAAATCCGCATATCTATAGACAATGAAATTTTGCTCCCCTAGATCAGTATTTTGACCTGGGTCTTTAGAGGAATATTTCAACAGGTACGGAAATCCTTGCGAGAAATTTTTGCGTGCAGCATTATCCGGATAGTTTGCTCGTAGATTGCCAAACCCATTACTTGTAGTGTTATTATTCAAATAAGAACCCAGAAAAGTCTCGCCAATTCTCGGATCTGCGGGATAAACTGCCGCATGACGATCATAAACATCAGCATTGATTTTAACTCTACCCCAGGTAGAGGTATTAATGGCATTTGGAGCCGTGAAAAACTTAACAAAGTTGGATGGGCCTGTATAATTGAACTGGATCTCAAAGATAGATTCTGAGGTATTTCCACCAGTATCTACCCACAGGTCTGCATAATTATTAAGCAGGCTGTACTGGCCATATACTTTGATGGCTTCATCATAAGCCAATTGCCAGTAGTCTAAGGTACTGTCTTGCAGCTCAGCGTCCGCTGTCGCCAATGTCATATATACCTTGGCCAACAACATATCCGCCGCGTACTGCTCTGGATAACCCTCGCCAAAATACCCTGTCATCAAGGACTGAGCTTGCTTCACGTCAGCAATAATATTGTCATAAATATACTCAGCACTGGCCGTATTTTGCTGAACGTTGTCCTTAGTAGTCAATGCCAATTTCAAAGGCACATCTCCCCAGAGTCTCACCAAGTTGAAATAGTGAAAAGCTCTCAGAAAATAAGCCTGTCCAAGCACTTCATTCATTCCGATCTCCTCATCTACTTCTGGTATCTCTACAGCGTCGAGCTGATCAATGATTTCATTGCTGCGTGCAATAGCCTGATAAATGGCTTCCCATACATTTTCCAAGTCATTGTAACCATTAGTGAGCTGAAGTGCCGCGATTGTGACATTATCAGTGGCAGTAGCACTATTGCCTCTGCCCGAAACAAAGAAGCCTGAATGACAATTGGCTACAAAATGGAAAGTATTGCCATAATAATGATAGGCGGCAACACCTGCGTAAGTCCCATCCAAAGCTCCTTTCGCATTATTTAAGTTTGAATAAACAGACTCTCTCGACAGAGATGGTGGATTCTCATCTAAGTCACAAGCCCATGTGGTCATTAGCAGACCCATTAATATGATATAATTTATGAATTTCATTTTCTTGAGATTTAGTTGATTAGAAAGAGACGTTGCAGCCTATGATGAATAATCTCGCATTGGGGTAACCAAACCAATCGACACCATTGATCAGGCCATTACCTGAAAAGCTTGATACGACTGGATTGTATCCACTGTAATTGGTCAGCGTAATAACATTTTGAGCTGATGCATAAATGTTCAAATTGCTAACCACGTTCTTGACCGGGACATCATAAGATAATATCACATTGTTCAACCTGAAATAGCTACCATCTTCTACCACTCTATCTGTGATGGCACCAGCACTTTGCTCTTTGCTGTACCCCACTCTTGGGAAAGTATTGGTTTCCCGATCAGGCCTCCAGGCTTCGTGGTACGCAGCTGGAAAGATGTTTCTACTAGAAGCCTCTGCTGTACCTAAAGTGATGGCACTCCCATTTACGATGTCGTTGCCTTGTGAGCCTTCAAAGACCAGATTCAATGAAAATCTCTTATAATTGATGTTGATATTACCTCCATAGATAAAGTCTGGATTCGGATTTCCAATGATTGTTCTGTCTTTGTCATCAATTATACCATCACCGTTTTGGTCAATGATCTTGATATCACCTGGCTGAAAGGCGGTGGGGATTTCCGTATCTGTGGATTGATAAATGCCATCTGTCTGCCAGCCATAAAACAGGGCAGACTCTTCTCCTTTGATAAAAATATTGGCTGGAGCCTTAAAATAGGTACCTGTAGAAATCTGGTCTCCTACATAAAACGACTTTTGTTTGTACTCACCGTCTATGAGTAGCTCCGAATCAGGAATGCCTAGCTCTCCTAGCTGTGTTTGATTGAAGGCTATATTGGCTCCCAGAGAAACCTTAAAATCACCTTTATCTATGGCGGTCGATGAGAGAGAAAGCTCAATACCTCTGTTTATGATTTCTCCCATGTTCACCAAAATACTACTGAACCCCGCCGAATTCGGCAATGGCTGATTTTGCAACAAATCCGTGGTGCTCTTGTAGTAGGTATCCACTGTACCCGTCAATCTATTATTCAAAACTCCAAAATCAAGACCCACATTCAGCTGATCCGTTTTTTCCCATGTCAAATCTGGATTGGCCACATTGGATGCTACAAAACCGATATTATCTGAATTATCAGGAGCGGCGTAGTACACTGGGGCATAGTTAGTTCCCGTCTGATAGGGTTGGATGGCTTGATTACCTATCCGTCCTACTCCAGCTCTAAGTTTTAGGTCGTCAAACAACCCTAAGGACTGTACAAATGCTTCGTCTGATAATCTCCATGCCACAGCCAGAGATGGAAAAAAACCATACCTGTCTTTGATAAATTTGGATGAGCCATCTACTCGAAGCGAAGCAGTAATAATATATTTATCATTCAGCGTATAATTCACCCTGCCAAGAAATGACAGCAACTGTTCTTCGCTTGGTAAGGTCTTCAACGGGCGAGATGGAAATTGACCATATTGGGCGCCATTCACTGTAAAATCAAATGTGGAAAAGTTTTGTACTTCGTAGATTTGATCTTCTCGCTGTCTACCTTCAAAGGTCATCCCGAGTGTGGTATTGAATCTATGAATCTTGGAAAAGGTACGATTGAATAGCAATAAATTGTTGATGGTGTATGATTTAGTCACAATATTTGAAACTGAAAGTACGCCATTGGCTTGCTGCCCTTGAAAGGTGGTCAGTCCATACCATCTTCTGCGATCTTTATTTCTGATATTTCCACCTGCTCTGACTTGAAATTTTAAACCTTTCACAGGCAATTGATAGGTCAAAGCCGCGGAACCTATGATTCTCGACTCCTTCGTTTTATCCTCAAAATCTTTGATGAATGAATAGGGATTTCCTAAGTCCAAATCACCAGCAGTCGTCTCAATCTCAGAATCAATAATTGGAGCTGAGTCGATGATATTTTTGATAAATCCTCGATTTCCTCCTGCTCTACTTCCATCTTGAGAAAAACTGCCTTCACTATAAAAAATAGTAAATCGGGTATCCAGAACAAGATCCTTGGTCAGATCTTGTTTAAGGTTTAGACGAATGTCGCCACTTTGAAATTTCGATGTTTCGACAATACCTGATTGGTCGTTATACCCTGCCGAAACATAATAGGTTCCATTATCACTCCCACCACCGAAAGAAACGCCAGCATTATAATTCAAGCCTGGCTGATAAATTTCGTCCTGCCAATTGATTGTTTTCATTGGTTCTGATCCTACATTAGAACCACCATCGATTGAATAAATTTGACCATTCTCAATATGAAATATTGGATTCGCGTCTTTCTGCAATTGACCTTCATTCTGATACTTGGCATAGGTGACTGGATCCAATACATCCAGCTTTTTTTCAATCATTGCCACACTGGATGTCGCATAAGCGTTGATCCTCGTTTCGCCACTTACGCCTTGTTTGGTGGTGATGAGTACTACACCATTCGCGCCACGGGAGCCATATATGGCAGTAGCTGAGGCATCCTTTAGTACTTCGATACTTTCGATGTCTCGTGGATTGATACCGTTTAGGCCATTTTGATTGGATTGGCTTTCATTCGAATCTGTGGAGGCACTATTTACATCTTCACCTGCAGAGGAAATCACCACCCCATCTACCACATACAATGGTTCATTATTGCCTCTGAGGCTATTGGTTCCTCTGATTTTTACACTTATACCAGCCCCTGGATTGGCATTGTTGCTAATCACCTGAACTCCAGGTGCTCGACCATTGAGTAGCTGATCTACTGTGGTGTATTGTCTGGCTACATTGTCCTCGACTTTCACTGAAGAGATGGCACCCGTGAGATCACTCTTTCTCATCGTGCCATAGCCGACCACCACTATTTCTTCTAGCTCTACAAAATCTGGCAGCAAGACAATATCTACAGTTGACTGCCCGCCTACCTCAACTTCCTGTTTGGTAAAGCCCAAAAAAGACACTACCAAAACCGCGTCCTTTTGTGGAACCTCCAAATTGAATTTTCCATCAATGTCTGTAACCACCCCTTCTTTTGTCCCTTTGATTAGGATGCTGGCTCCAGGGATGGTTTGCCCTTCATTATCTACAACAGTACCTTTGATACTGTGCTGGGCGTAGGTCAGATGAACCAGAAAAATTAAAATCGTTATTAAGTAAGTTTGTTTCATATCATCACGTTAGTCATGTTCGATTTGTATCAGTATTCATTTCCCGAAGTTGAGCAATTCGGTGAATCTTAGGGTTTAAATACTGTTTCAAAAGGTTGAAATCCAGTTAAACCCTTTTTAATGAGCTATAATGGGCATTTTTAACTATCAATTCTTTACTATAAGATAACTCTAAATAAGAGGAAATGATAATTAGCAATCCTTGAATTTCTCCGAATTAGAGGCCTGCGCGTTTTTCAGCGACAAACGTTGAAGGACTTTGATTGTAGTATTTTTTGAATAACGTGCTAAAGTATTTGGCATCTGAGAAACCGGTACTATAGGCTACTTCACTGATATTATTCATGGGATTGAGAAGCAACTTACGAGCACGTTTCAATCTGATGGTTCGGATAAACTCGGCAGGAGACATGTCTACCAGAGATTTCAACTTATGGTAAAGGGAGGTGCGGCTCATCCCCATGCTTTGGCAAATATGATTGACTGAAAGTTCGGGGTCACTTATGTTTTCCTCTATCAAATTGGTAATCTCATCCAGAAATTTTTGATCCAGTTCGTTGGATATATCCTGGAAGGTCTCCTTTTCTTCGCTTGCCACAAAACGATCTTTGATGGCTGCGCGGGTTTTTAGGAGATTCTTGATTTTGGACGACAACATCTCAAAATCAAATGGCTTCACTATATAATCGTCAGCGCCACTCTCCAAACCTTGCTGAATGTGATCTTTAGATTCTTGTCCAGTCAATAGAATAAAAGGAATGTGACTGGTCGCGAAATTAGACTTGATATTCATGCACAACTGCCTTCCATTCATTTTGGGCATGACCACGTCACTGATAATCATATCAGGTGGGTCATTGGCTACTATTTTCAGTGCTTCTTCTCCGTTAGATGCGGAGAGTACACGATATTCTGTATCAAATTTTGATTTTTGGTAATTACGCAAGTCCTCATCATCTTCTACCATCAGTATCGTGAGTTTGGCGCTATCCTCTGCTTCGGTTTCAGCCTCCTGCTCCACTGGAATAGCCTCAAAAGATTCCACTGGCATAGTTTGTTCTGACAGCTCGACCATGGGCATAGTGACCAGAAATTTTGACCCCTGGCTGTCTGATTTTACTAGCTTGACAGAACCGCCCATGGTACGGGCAAGGTCGCTGGCAAGTACCAACCCTACTCCACTGCCCGAACTACCAGAGGTTCTGGCATTTTGAGTCCTATAAAATAAGGTGAAGATTCTTTTTTGGTCTTCTTTTGAAATACCAATACCATTGTCAGATACGGTTAATGCCCAGCTCTTGTCAGTGGTATCTGCCTTGAGGATGACTTCGCCATCTTCGCGCGTATATTTGATGGCATTGGATATGAGATTGCTCACGATTTTATCTAAAATCGTCTCATCCGTATTGACCATCATAGCCTCCTGTGATGGTTCGAATATGAGCTTGATGTTCTTTTTATCGGCTAGGATTTTAAAAGCATAGATCTTAGAATGAATAAATGCATTCAAATCGATTGGAGCCAGCTGAAGGGCGTTGCGCCTCACATTGATTCTTCTGAAATCAAGGAATTGCATCATTTGCTTGTGAAGTTTTTCTGCACTACCCAAAGCTACCTGCAGACTTTCTCTCATTTGATTATCTGTTTTGCTATTACTCAATAAATCAGTCAATGGTGCTCGAATGAGTGTCAATGGCGTTTTGATTTCATGCGCCATTTCTATCAGGAAATGAAGTCGCTCCTCTGCATTCCTGGATTCTAATCGTAACCTATTAGAATAGAGGAGTAAAGCAACCAAAAGCAATATAATGATAAGGTATAGCACATAAGCCCAGGGTGTTTTCCAGTATGGTTTGTCTATCACCATTTTAAGCTGACTTTCTTCTCCGATCTGGTTGCCCATGCCGTCGGTCATTTTCAGTCTAAAAGTATAAACGCCAGGGTCTAGGTTCGTGTATGTTGCCCTGTCCTGATGATCACCTACGACCCAACTTTTATCAAATCCATCCAGCCGCCAAACATATTGACCCAACGCTGCATGCACGAAGTCGATGCTGGCAAATCCAATCGAAAAGGAATTCTGATTGTATGAAAGTGGTATACTTTGAATCTGAGTCAGTGGACGATCCAAGACTGAATTTTCCTCTACAAGGATTCGTTCATGATTAAGGTAAAAATCAGTGAAAACGACCTTTTTTTCAATTTTTGAGGGTTTCACCTTTTGCGGGTCAAACGTGATTACTCCTCTGTTGGTGCCAAAGTATAAATTGCCTCGGCTGTCCCGAGCGCCTGCGTTGCGGTTGAAGTCCGTAGAAATCAGCCCATCAGACTCATAGAAGTTGGTGACTCGTTGGGCAGCTATTCTGCTGATCCCTCTGGACGTGGCCACCCAAATATTGTTGTCCATGTCAGATAGTAAATCGAAAACAGTATTAGAAGATAGCCCAGACGAAGTATTGTAGGTATCCAAAATATTTCCCTTGTTGTCCACTCTCAATACGCCATGATCAATCGTACCAATCCATAGTTCACGATTGGTATCAACCAAGACTGACACGACCACCATTTTGGACAAGGTATCGTTTTCTATCCAGGTGAGTTGATCGTGGACCAAGTCCAAAAGAGCCAATCCATCACCATTCGCAATCACTACTTTTAGATCTGAATAAACCTCAAAATCTGAAGGCTCTCTTACGTCATAACTCTTGATTTCTCCAGAGGGTAAATAAGAAAACAATCCTGAATTGATGGTTCCTACTAATAATTCGCCATGTGGATGATAAAACACACGCTTGACCCTAGACTGCTCTCCGATTCGGGTCAGACTGGAAGACAATTGGAAGCCTTGCGCACTGGGTGCAAACTGAGAAAGCGCATATACATAGGACGCAACCCAGAGGTTGCCCTCGTTATCCACAGTTTGCGACAGCACAACAGCACTTTTTGAGGTGCTTTCTCCAGTATCCAAACCAAGGTGCTCCCAGGTATTTCGCGCTTGACGCCAAATGCTAATCCCTTTATCTGTACCAAAGCTGAGATACCCAGGCTTGGGTTCGACTATGGAAAGCACCACGTCGTTGTTTAGCGAATTAGCTTCACCTTTGATATGTCGAAGAGATAAAATATTTTGTCGTTGGGGATTGTGCACATTGACACCGCCACGATATGTGGAGACAAAAATGACTCCCTGAGAATTGATGTTAACATCGTAAACAGCATTAGAACTTAAAGCCTGTGAATCGTCATCTTGATGTGTCATACGAGTGAGCACCTTTTGATTGAAAGTATCAAAGAGTATAACACCCCCGCCATCAGTACCTATGAGTACTTTCCCTCCGTGATAGTTTACAATGGATCTAATAGAAATATCCAATCCACCTAATTGACTAATAGAAGAAAGTAAATCATGTTTTAAGTCATACACATACAAACCAGAACTTTCTGTTCCTATCCAAAGTTCGTCTTCAGATTCTTGTAAATAAAGTGACTCCACTTTTTGTTGCTCTGAGAACCATGTTCCATTTGACCCATTGGATTTGAGACTAGAAATTGAATTTAGATTGGCATCCAAAACATGGACACTTCCCCTGCTTCCTATATAGTATTGATCATTGTCTGCCTGAATAATTGAAGAGACGGTCTTTTTTATCTCTTCCAACTGCCTGGTTTTTCTGTTTTTAGGCTCATAGATAGTCACACCTTGAGAAGAACCAACCAATAACCTGTCTTGATGATCTATATAAAACTCTGTGACATAGATATTCTTACCACCAACAGGCAACACCTGATCAAAGTACTGAAATTCATCTTGTCCATTGTCAAAATAGAATAGCAATCCATTATTGGCCATAAGCCAAACCCTGCCCTGGCTATCCTTACTCAAAAACAGAGATACAAAAGAGCGTTTTTTGATTTCTTCAATATTTTGAAGCTGATAAGTCTTCAGCACTCTGCCATCATATCTCACCACACCATGATCTGTAGCCATCCACATGAATCCGTCATCGCCCTCCAGCGTCATGAATACTTTATTGCCTGGCATACCTTCCTCTATACCTAGATGCTGAAATTCAAACCCCTGAGTCTGGCCTGATCTGCCTAAGCACAGCAGAATGATCACACAGACCATGTGCTTCACAAAAGACCTTTTTTTGTATTTGACAATTTTATTGATGGCGAACTGGAATTTGTTGATCTAAGTAAATGTAACAGAAATCTAATTGTCTAAATAACTGAAATATTACTTGATATTCGATTCGTCAATTTTCAAACCTCATTTAACAGATATTTGACCTAAGATGCGTGTTATAAGGGAAGCTCAAACGATTTCTTTTGTATTTCTGTGAATTCTGGAATAAAAAAAGGCACTCCCCCCGGAGCGCCCAATTTACCCAAAACTGTCTTAGTGTGTTACGATTCTTTGTTGAGGTTTTGCTGCCACTGCCAGGCCGAACGCATCATTTCTTCTATGCCGAGTTTGGCAGACCAGCCTAGCTCTTCATTGGCATAAGTGGTATCTGCATATATTTTTTCTATGTCCCCAGGTCGCCTATCTACTAACTCGTAGTTCACTTTTTCCTGATTCACTTTTTCAAACGCCTTGATCACTTCTAATACTGAATAACCATGGCCTGAGCCCAAATTGAAGACTTCGTAGTTGGACTTATTCTTTTGATCAAGCTGTCGCTGAACTGCAATCACATGCGCCTGTGCCAAATCCACCACGTGTATATAATCACGAATAGCTGTACCATCAGGCGTTCCATAGTCTGATCCAAAAACGCTCAACTTCTCCCTCACTCCTGCTACAGTTTCTAGTAAATAGGGGATCAAATTATTTGGCACTCCACTTGGGCGTTCACCAATACTTCCTGATGGATGTGCACCCACAGGATTGAAATACCTTAGTGACATACCGTTAAATTCGCTGTTTGCATGAGCATAGTCTTTTAAAATGTCCTCACAAATCTTCTTGGTATTGCCATAAGGCGATTCTGCTGGTTTGGTAGGTGTCTGCTCTGTTACGGGCAGGTGATCTGGCTGACCATAAACAGTACAAGAGGATGAAAACACAAAGGAAGTGACATCACTGGCCTCCATGGCTTTCAATAAATTGAGCATGGACAGTAAATTGTTGTGATAATACAGCAATGGATTGACCACTGACTCCCCTACCGATTTGCTTGCTGCAAAATGAATGACAGCATCAATTTCATAAGATTGGAACAGATGCGCAATGGCCACTTCATCTTTCAAGTCGAGTTCTACAAACTCAGGGAGCTGATTGGTGATGGTCTCAATTTTATGAAGTATCTCTTTCTTAGAATTGGATAAATCATCAACGATCAAAACCTCGAAACCAGATTGCTGTAGTTCCACCACAGTATGTGACCCTATATAACCTGATCCGCCACTGACTAAAATTTTTCTCATGGGTGACATAAATTTTGAATACAAAAGTAATCAGTATAAACGTATTTATTACGTTTACTAACGAACTTACTACAACTATTTGCCAATACAAGCCCAGCTTCTTCTCCTGGTTGATTATTACAAGTTTCTAATTAATTCCCTATGCCTCAACTTTCTCTCTAAAAAAGGTGACTATCCCTTCTTTCATAAGTCTTTTTAGAATGAATTCGCATTATTCCATCGAATGGTGACAAACTATGACATTCTCAGACAAGGAATGAAATTATATGAATTGGTCTCCAAAAAATTCGATCCACCTTTGACAAAACTCTAAACACCATGATCAAAAACTATCTACTCATCGCCATTCGCAATCTGGCTAAAAACAAAAATTACGTGATCATCAATACCTTGGGGCTCGGCATTGCCATGGCTTGTTGTCTGACAGCCTATATCCTCATCGCCTTCAATATTGAATTTGATGACTTTCATGATGAAGATAAAGTCAGCCATATTTTTCGTGTGCATTCGCATGTGGTTATCAATGGTTCTGATTTTAGACAAGCTGTGAGCACTCCGTCACCTGTAGGCCCCATGGCGACAGCTGACATCACAGGCATCAAAAGATACCTGAGGTATGCTGGGAGCCAGGGTGGTGGAGCCAGTGTGAGCTATATCAACGAAGCTACCAACATCAACAATACATTTGGTGAATTTGTAACCTATGCTGACAGCACCTTATTCGACTTTTTCGACTTTCCATTGGTGGCTGGCAATCACAAGGCATTCAAAAGTTTGCACAGTATTTTTCTTAGTGAAAGGATTGCAGAAAAGTATTTTGGAAATGAAGACCCTATAGGCAAAGTCCTTACCATGAGTTTCGCCAGGGGTGTTGTCAAAAAAGTAACTGTAGGTGGTGTATTGGCCAAGGTACCAGTCAACAGCTCTATCTATTTGCCCATGGTGATGCGTTTCGAGCACTTTGAAGAAATGAGAGCTTTGGATCAACCTGCTTGGGGCGACTGGAATGCTCCTGCGACCTTTTTCGAGCTGGAAGATCCAGCAAAGGCTGACGAAATTGCAGGCTACTTTGAGAAGTATCTGCCCAGACGAAATGAAGCATTCAAAGAGCAGGTTGTCGAACGTGTAAGCCTTGAACCCTTCAAATCAACCATTGATCCAACTGTCCTTACCTGGAGTTATGTAAATAGCCCTATTCCTATAGAGCCTCTCCTTATTTTTATTATTCTGGCCGTTATGATCATGCTGATTGCCTGTTTCAATCTGACCAATACTTCCATAGCTATGGTGGCTAATCGACTCAAAGAAATTGGCGTAAGAAAATCCCTAGGGGCTAACAAGAGACAAATTATTTCTCAGTTCATGCTGGAGACTGTGATAGTGGCTTTCCTTGCCTTGTTGGCTGGATACATCCTATCCACCATCATTGTCCCTGAGTTTACGGCCATGTGGGAATTGCCCTACGGCATCTCGGATTTGAGTGGAACCAACCTAGTCATCACCCTGCTGTTATTAGTATTGATCACAGCACTTTTGGCTGGCATATACCCTGCGCTATTTAGCTCTAAGCTAAATACTATTTCGCTACTCAAAGGAAAGGTACAGGTGAAAGGCACCAACCTTTTGACTCGATCATTGGTTTCTATCCAGTTTGCCATCTCTGTAATTGTGCTCATTGGAGGAATTGTATTTATACAAAATGCCAGGTTTCAGGAGCAAATTGATTTTGGCTATAAAAAAGATCAATTGATGTTGATTGATATTAAAAGCGAAAAAGAATATCAGGCATTGGCTGCCAAGGCACGGTTGAACCCAAGGGTTTTGGAAGTAGGCTCCACAGAGCATCAAATAGGATTTAGTACTTACCCAAACCCCATTTCTTTTGAAGGTCAGGAAATCGAAGTCAGACATTTAGAATTCGGGGAAAACTATTTTGAAACCATGAATTTCGACTTTATTCAAGGCCGCTCAATAGACTACTTCAAAACGAATGACTTCAACGAAGCAGCTGTAGTCAGCCGACAATTTTTAAAGACTCTAAACATTCAGGGAGACCCTATAGGGCAATACGTGACCATCAGGGAACAGAAGAAAAAGATCGTGGGTGTAATTGAAGATTTTGTGGATAACGTCTTTAGATCCAAAGAACCAGAGCCATATATTTTCTATGCTACTGTAGGCGAGAGATGGAGAAATATGATTGTGAGAGCAGAAGCTGAACATCTCAGTACCATCAATGATTACCTGGAGCAAGAATGGAAAAGAATGTACCCCACTCAACCCTATTCTAGTCGATTTCAAGAAGATGTGGTACTCGCAGAAAGCAACCAGACCAATGGTAATCTGAAAAAAATATTTTTATTTCTCACCATACTCGGCGGGTTACTTTCTGCTTCGGGTATCTATTCGTTGGCGTCATTGAATATTGCACGACGTACCAAAGAGCTGGGAATCAGAAAGGCGCTGGGTGCTACTATGCAAAACATCCTTTTCCTTCTCAATAAAGAATTTGTAATCATTTTAGTGACAGCTGGTATACTCGGCAGTGTAGGTGGCTATTATGGCGCGACTTGGATTTTGGATTTGATCTATGCCTTTCACATTCCCATCCAGTTGATCCCAGTCGCGCTAAGCGCCTTAGCTATATTCATTATAGGCATCACCACCACAAGCATTACCATCTACAGAGGGGCAAAGGCCAACCCGGCAGATACATTGAGAAATGAATAGCAGAAATTATCCATTCCGTCAATGTCTCGTTTAGGTTTTGCAAAAGCATTATTTTTAGCCTGGCAAACTCAAATTCATCATGACTAAGGAAGTTCGAGCACTTTTCCTGATACTTATTCTTATTGTCGCGCCTTTTTTAATCTACACTTTCCTCCAGGTCCGATCACTAGACGAGGATGAAAAAATGGCCGCAACGGCCTATGAGAAACAAATGGAGGCCGTGCTGTTTTCTCTCAACCAATATGCGGACGACATGATGGGCAGATGGGTGCGGCAGTTGGCTGACCACCAACATCCTTTGGCTAAAAATGCCAATATGCTGATCCTAGGCAACGAATCCATTCAAATGCTGGTGCTAAAAAATATGGAGACACAAGTAGATAGTATCTACGGCAATGACTATGTGACCATCAATGCAAGTACACAAACGGGTATAGATCATTGGTATTCAAAAAAGGATTCCGTGCTGAATAGACTGTCCCAATACTTGGACGCTGGTTTCCAGAAAATTCAATCAGCAGACGACTGGACTCCTCTAGATGGGCTGAGGCCAGATCAAACGGGCTTTACCATTATGGTTTATGACCAAGACTCTGTGTTGTACAACGCACTATTGATTGTAGAGCGAAAATTTTGGATCGAACAGATTCTTGGCCCCAGAATGCAAGAAATCAATCACGAGGAATTCTCTATTGCTGTCGACCACTGGCCACCAAGCCAAAGCGCACAGGATATGCTGTATCGTACCACAGCTTATGAGCCGAAAAAAAACTCTGTCAAAAACAAACTTTGGCTCTTGCCCAATACCTACCTATTTATTCAGTCTAAAGGGAAAAGTTATACAGAACTGATCAAGGCCAGGTCACAGGAGAATTTATACTTTTTAATTTTTTCCCTTTTTGCCGTGTCTATTGGCACTTACTTGATGATTAGAAATATCAGGAATGCGCTTAAAATTGCACAACTCAAATCAGATTTTGTTTCCAACGTATCTCATGAAATCCGAACACCCTTATCTCTGATTCGCATGTATGCCGAAACACTCATGCTCGGCCGACTCACCTCTGAAGAAAAGAAAAACCATTATTACCAAACGATCCATCATGAGTCTGGTAGATTGACTTTTTTGGTCAACAACATTTTGGACTTTTCCAGAATAGAAGGTAATAGAAAGACCTATCGCATGGAGGAAAAAAACTTGAATCATTTAATTAAATCATTGCACGAAAGTTATGGTCATTACTTTGTCGAAAAGAAAATCAATTGCCAATTGACATTATCAGACCAATCGCTTCCTGTCTCCGTAGATGAGCAGGCGTTTGATGAAGCCATGTCCAATTTGATCGAAAATGCCATTAAATATGGAAATGGTCAACAGGAGATTTTCATTACCACATTTATCGTCAGTGGTTTCGCCTGTTGCAGTATCAAAGACCAGGGCATTGGCATTTCAAAAAGTACACAGAAACATATTTTTGACAAGTTCTATCGAGTAGAAAGCGCCTTAACACAAAAAACCAAGGGTACTGGCCTAGGGCTAAGTCTGGTCAAGCATATTATGGAGTCACATCAAGGAGAAGTGGTGGTAGAATCTCGCCTAAACTTGGGCAGTACATTTACGCTCAAATTCCCCTTAATCAAATCTAAAGATGAATAAAATACTAGTAGTTGATGATGAGCCCGCCATGCGGGAAGGGCTGGCAGATAATCTGCTTTTTGAAGGTTATCAGGTAGATATGGCAGAAGACGGAAAGGTCGCGCTAAAAAAAATAGCGGAGCAGTCATACGATTTGCTGATTTTGGACGTCATGATGCCTGAAATATCTGGTTTTGATGTTTGTAAAAAATTGAGAATGGAAGGTCACAAATTGCCAGTGATTTTACTGACAGCCAAAGGAGAAGAGATAGACCGTGTCCTCGGCCTGGAGTTGGGGGCTGATGATTACATCACCAAACCATTTAGTCTTCGAGAATTGCTTGCCAGAGTCAAGGCGGTATTGAGAAGAACTCAGGACAGCCATTCTTCTTCACCTCAGCAGTTTGAAACCATAGGGCTGATGGAAGTAGATTTCAAGAATTTCATTGCCAAAAAGGATCACCAAGAAATCAAATTGTCTCATAGAGAATTTGAAGTACTCAAATTTTTGAAAAACCATCAGCAGGAGATAGTGAGCAGAGACGAACTACTAAAGAATATCTGGAAGTACGACGAATTCCCTACGACCAGAACGGTTGACAACTTTATCCTGAGGCTTCGTCAAAAAATAGAAATCAACCCGAACGAACCCAAGATCATATTGACCGTGCATGGCATGGGGTATAAAATGGTTGGATTTTAAGGTTTTGACAACTTGTGACATCTGTTTACCCAAGGGTGACACACGGTAACATGAGTGGGTGTTATTTTGAATTATTCAATAACATAAAACTCAAAACCATGAAAAAATTTATTGTAATCGTCTCGCTAGTGGCGCTGGTCAACAACTTCACCCGAGCACAAGAATTAGAAACTGTAGAAGCAAAGTATCGAGGAAAACCGATCATTCAAATGACACTAAACGACAAAAAAACATGGGTGCTACTAGATACTGGATCTGAATATACCATCCTAGATAGTGGTGCCAAACAGAAATACGACTTCTTTGTCAGTCATTCCAATGATGACAGAATAAATGTATCTGGCCTTGGATCCACAAATAATGGGCTGAGCGAAACCTCAAACGCCGAACTAAGGTTTGGCCACGTAAAATTGAAGGGACCAACTTATGCCTTTGATCTATCTACTGTAGCCAAATCTATCCAACTTCGAACTGGCAAACGCATTACTGCAATTATAGGCACACACATGATGCGAAGCTATGGATTTGTCATTGATATGCGAGACAGCACAGCTACCTTGCACATCAAATCCAAAAAGAAAAAGAACCAGTCAGATTTTAGTTCTGACGATATGATCATTGCTAAAAACGCTAAAAAATGATGAGTAACAGTACAAAAATCGCATGGTGTATTTTTCTAATTGCTTTGGTTTGGGCGCCATATACTTCAGCTCAATCTGATGGTAAAAGAGAAAAGGAACCTGGTTTTTGGGAGTTGATATTCAATAATTTTTTTGACGGCCATGAGAAAGTCGTCCCTAACAATTTTAAGGACCACTACAGAGTGATTGACTTAGAACGTCAGTGGAAATTTCAGATTGGAACCAATGACAGATGGGCAAACCCCCAGCATGACGACAAATCTTGGGTCGATATCAAAGTACCAGGAGATTGGGAAAATGACGGGTTTCATGGCTATGATGGCTTTGCCTGGTATCGCGTCCACTTTGATGGCAGAATGCTCAAAAGAAATGAAGCCCATTATTTGGTGCTGGGGTTTATAGATGATGTAGACGAGACCTTTTTGAATGGCACATTGGTGGGGAAGACAGGAGACTTCCCCCCTAGGTTCCGAACTGGCTACGATTCTAACCGAGAGTATTTTATTGGCAACGAACTGATCAATTTCAATGGCGACAATGTAATAGCTGTAAAGGTCTATGACGAGTACAAAAATGGAGGCATAGCAAAAGGAGAGCCAGGCATTTATGTTTCTGGCGGCAGTGAACAGCTGCTCCAGAACTTATATGGCCCCTGGAAATTTACTAAATCGAACAAGAGAGTCTTTAGCGAACCTGATTTAGATGATGACAATTGGGATGTTATTTTGGTTCCATCTTATTGGGACAACCAGGGTTACCGATCACTGGATGGTGTAGCTTGGTACCGAAAAACTTTTGAGTTGGATTTTTCACCAAAGGATAGCGAAAACTACTATTTGACCCTTGGGCGAATTGACGATTTTGATGTTACCTATTTGAACGGTCTAAAAATAGGGGAAACTGACGACGGAAGAGATTTTGGACAAAGTGGTTCGTACCAAACCGTGCGAGTCTACCCCATACCAAAAGGCTTGTTAAACAAGAAGGGCAAAAATACCATAGCCATCAAGGTCATTGACATTGGTCTGGAAGGCGGTATTTATTCTGGCCCAATTGGTATCGTGTCGGAAGAGGAGGTGACAAGGATGATTAGGAATAAGAGGTGAAAAAATACTCGCTCCTACTCTTGCCTCAGGTTCTTCACTGGATTCACCAAGGCTGCCCTTATAGATTGTCCGCCAACCACCACAAGCACAACCAAGAGCGTAGATATGAAAGAAATGGCAAACAGATCAAGATCAAGAGTAGTTCTATAACTAAAATTTTCCAACCATCTATTTGCAAAATAATAGGCTACGGGTAGACTTATCAAATTGGCTGCAAGTACGAGCAACAAAAATTTGGAAATCACCAATTGTATAACAGCATACGCTGAAGAACCAAGCACTTTGCGAATAGCTATCTCTTTGGTTTTATCTTTTAATCGAATGTTGGCAATGGAGAACATTCCGATAAACGCTATAAAAAATGAAAGTAAGGTCAAACCCAACATCAATCGGCTGAGAAGATCCTCTTCTTTAAGTAGACCTTCATACACCTGGTCCAAGAAGAAATAATCAATTGGTGCACCACCAGCTACTTTACCCCAAGCTTCTTCTATGGCCATGAGGGTTGTGCTGATGTTTTTGTTTGAGACTTTCAGATTGATATAACCTTGAGCCTCTTCGCGATAGAAAAAAGCAAAGGGTTTTGTTTTCATTTTCAAATCAGTAAACTGAAAATCCTTGATCACTCCTACCACAGTCCCATAGATTATTGAATCTTCACTTTGGGTAAGTGGTATGGACTCACCTATTTGGTCATCAGCCAACCCAAGTTCTTCTTTCCCTGCTTCATTTACCATAAGGGTCCAGCCTTCTTTATCCGTGGTTATTTCCTTGGAAAAAGGCCTGCCTGCGATCACTTCCAACTCCAGTGTTTCGATAAAATCAGGATCAATTACCAAATAATTCATCAAAAAAGGGTCAGGATAACCTACGTTAGTTGTCCAATTTAGCTGACCCAAAACGCCACTTGCTCTGCCTACACTTTGGACCTCAGGAATGTTGAGCAATTCGTTTTTTAATGTGTGATAATTTTCAATTTCCCTGCCATTTTTGATCACCAATACCTGCTTTGGGTCAAATCCTTTATCCACGCCTTGCATGTATTCCAATTGTTGATGTACCACTAGTGCCGCCAATATCATTAAAGCGGAAATGGCAAACTGAATAATCAACAGTGAGGATCTCATTTTTTTAATAGATGAACCCGAGCTGCTTCTTAATCCTTTGATGGCCAGTACCACTTGAAAGGAGGACAAATGAAGAGCAGGAAAAATTCCTGTAATCAAACCTATCAGCAGTACGACCATGCCTACCACCAACATAAAAATCGCCCCATCCATACTCAAAAGAGAGATTTGCTTGCCCAAGAATGGCGCCAACTGTATAAAAGCAATTTCTGTGATTATAAACCCAGAAATAAGAGCAATTGCTGCAAACAAAATGGTCTCAACCATAAATTGTCCTATCAGGCCACTTTTATTGGCACCAAATACTTTTCGCACGCCCACCTCCTTAAAACGACGCACAGATTGTGAAATGGTCAGGTTAACGTAATTGAGGCATGAAACCAAGAGGACGAAAATCCCCAAGGCGGCAAAAATGTAAATGCTATTGATATCTCCATTGGGTTCCAATTCCCACTTCAGATGAGAATGCAAATGAATGGAAGTAAGTGGCTGTGTATAAATGATATTATAATACTCTTCACCCTCGTTCAGATAGCTCTCATAAAATGGTTGAAGCTTTGATTCAAAAGCATTCATGTCTACGCCTCTATTCATTTTGATGTAGGTATAATAGTTATACCAACCCCAGCGCTGCTCCAGGCCATCAAAGTCAATCTTGGTCAAAAAATCAAAATGAAAATGAGACGCTTCTGGCAAGTCTTCGAGTACTGCTGAAACCTGGTAGCTTCTACCTTCCGAGCCTCTGAGGGCAATCTTTTCACCAATGACGTCATCCTTACCAAAATACTTGAGGGCTACTTTTTTGGTAATTACAATCTGATCAGGTGCATTCAATGCCGACTGAGCGCTTCCATGTAAAAACGGAAAAGTAAATACATCAAAAAATGTAGAATCTGTTCTTAAAAATTTTGATTCAAAAAACTGCTTGCCCTCTGCGGTTTCAAAACGGAAATTCTCCCCCCATCCTGGAAAAAGCCTGACAGCCGCTGCTACTTCTGGAAAATCTCTCTTTAATGCAGGTGCCAATGCAGGCGGTGTGGTAGCATCAGGAAGTCTATGGCCTTTGCTATCCACAAAGTCGATCGGCACACGATAGATGAGATCTGCGTTTTTATGAAACCTGTCGTACATCAGCTCTGAATAGACATAAGCAGCAATAAAAGTAAAACAGGCTGTACCAATGGCTAAGGAGAGAATATTGAGAAAAGCACTGGTTTTGTGTTTCACAAGATTGCGTTTCGCGAACTTTAGATAACTAAAAATCATGATAGTTTTTTTTGAGTTTTGACCATTGATGGCAAAAGGGCGAAAAAAATTGCACACCTGCACCCAGTAAAACAGTGAAGCCCGCCATCGAGGCATTTTGTTTGTCTCTTCAAAATAGACTTCATGCAGATCTCCTTTGATCTCTTCCAATAGTTCCTTTTTACAGAACCATTTTAGAAATCTATCCGCCAATTTTGGAGGTGAGTGAGGTCTATAGTTCTCCATAGTTTAGGCCTTTCCAAGCGATGTCTGGGATTTGATTCCAGAGTTCATTTCTTAGGTTGCGATTGATTTCCAATACCTTTTTTCCACTAGCCGTAATTTGAAATAGTCGTTTTCTCCGTCCACCACGTACGTGAGTTTCTTCGGCAAGCTTCGAGATGAGAAACCCTTTACTTTCCAGTCGATTCAAAGCTGAATGAATAGCGCCAAGGACTACCTTTCTTCCTATTTGGGATTCGATTTCGTGCCGAACATTGACGCCATAAGCATTTGGAAATAATAGACCCACAACAAGCAATACCACCTCTTCAAATTCACCAATTTGAGTTCCTTTCATAAAAAAAACAGTTCAATTTATACAAATGTATAAATTGTTTTATCAAATCCTACAAATATGTATATTGATTATCCAAATCTTGACCAACTGCTGGAGACTCGAAATACCATGTTGGATGAGTGCGATAGGTATGTGAGTGGCTTGGATGAAACCTGTATGTGGAGCGGTAATCATAATGGCGTACTGGTGGAGATCTAAAGGCGTTGATATGAAATTTGTCTTAGGACAAAAGGAATAACACCAGGGTATCAGATAATATTCAGCCCATCATCTTCATCATTCACTAGGTCATGCATCTGATACTGATCAGCAATGAGATGGTACCATTTCCATACTTTTTCCAAATGACTGGGTGCCACTGAATCATCCAAATTTGGAATTAATTGCTCGAAAAAAAACGATATGTCATCATTGGAAGTGTTTTGGCTCGGAACTTCAGTATCCTTCATTTGCAAAAAAATTTGAAGTGAATTAATGGAGCCTTCTTTTAGTTTTAGATCTACATTGCCCACGGCCAATACTTTTCCTTTTTCATTGGAAAAAAACCTCGTCGCCCCTCCTTCAAATGGCTGTAAAAAATAGCCTTTGGAGTTATAGTTGATCAGATGAAACAGTCCGGGCTGACCTTTTACTGCTACTATTTTTTGAAGGTTGATCGCTGCCATGACTATTCTGATTTCTCGACACGACTTATAATCCAATGAAACCTTTTGTTGATACGATCTATTGCATCCTTGGGCAACGTGATTTTGGTTGGGCTGTAGGTGACTTCTCCTTCTCTAATTTTATGCGAAAACTTATAGTTGTAGGCAGCATCATTTTCAAAGGTGGTTTGTTTCAGTTGACTGAAATCATACTGCTGTGGCGGCTCACCCACAAATTGATGAATCATATTTAACGTCTGCTGAGGTTCCGCACAAAGCTTGTCGTATCTAACAATGAGTATCCTATGCCCATGACCCTGTGTAAGTGCATCTTCTAACAAAGCCACGGGGGTAGACATCAAAGTAAAATTGTCTGCTATAAATGTTTCCACCCGATTATAAAGCGTGGTGAAACCCGCTGTATTTTGCGACTCATCTACATTTTCCATCATGATGGTTCGCTGATACTGATTTTCTATAGACTGAAAAACTTCTACTGGATTGCGATAGCAAAAAATCACTTTACTCTCCTCATCTTCCATCATCCGATCTACTATGGGCAGCTTGTTGACCCAACCCCGGTTTTTATCAAAAACCACTCGCTGGTCTGCAAAATAAGATTGGAGATAAGCTTTCATCCCTCTTTGAAATCTCACCTCTTCTGTCAGACGATCCATGTTTTTGTAGGATACATTGTGGCTAAAGACCTTGCGCATTTGAAGCACCATATCCAAAGTAGGAGAAGTAGGTGTGGCAAAAAAGCCATCTGTCATATTGAGTAAGTTGCAGAGCAATGTACTCCCACTACGTGGGAATCCAGATACAAAGTGTAGTTTGTCCATGCTTCAAATTAATCAATAAGAAGATAAATAGAAACCTGACAATTACAAGCAAATAAAGTTAGCTCATAGCGTTTTCAATTATTTCACTTCAAACAGCACTTAATTCTCCTTTGACCAGCAACCATGTAGTACCATCGTAAATAAAAATAATGGTGGGGTTGGTCAAATTCATTGTTGCACCAAAAGTACTGGGAGTTGTACTTAATATAGTAGCTGAACCTGAGCCCGCACTAAAGGACACCTCGCCGTTTGAAGGAGAGCCAGTCGAGACAGATATCTGGATTTTATCACCAGCATTACTTGAAGTTGGCATAGTGACGACAAAAGATTGTGATCCGTCATGTGAAAGAATGTACTCCTTGACATCATCTGGAACCGTCACAGCATTGGCCGTGCTTGTGACTATGGTGGGCACTATAGTTGCCCAACTGACAGTACCTGATCCATCTGTAGACAAAACCTGTCCATCTGCTCCATCACTTGTAGGCAAAGTAAATTGTCCATCTACTCCCAGGCTTGTGGCCACCAAGCTACCATTGACATCTGTGTTTCCGCTCTTCATCACTACCATGGCGTCACTTCTGGATGGGCCAGTGCCATTACCAATGACAAATAGTCTGTCAGCTGAATTAAAAGTAGTAGTACTATTGGGTGTCACATCTGTATTGTAGGTACCTATAACAGTCTCAGCAAATGATTCTGCAAGAAGATTGTCTCCCCCAGGAATGGAGGAATGATTGCCAGAAGCTACATTATAATAGCCACCTCCTATAAACGAGTAGTTTCCTTGAGTGACATTTTGATAACCACCAGCTATCACTGAATAGGCTCCATTGGCCGTGTTCTCAAGTCCACCCCCAACAAAAGACCCACCTCCAGAAGCTGTATTATTTAACCCACCACTTATAGCGGTTCCAGTGCCTTCAGCAAAATTCGAATCACCTCCTCCTACAAATGCAAAAGAATTTTCTGCATCATTATTTCTTCCTCCTCCAATTGTCGTATAGCTTTGAGAAGCCACGTTGCCCCTACCTCCAGCCACCGTGCTATAACTTACCGCAGCCGTATTACTTTCTCCTCCTCCTACGGTAGATCTAGAACCAGATGCCGTATTATTCCGTCCAGCAGCAAACGAAAATAAGCCTGGCGAATCCCACTCTGTAGAGCTCGCAGACCCTGCTCTAAAGCTTCCGCTAGATTTGTCAAAATAAACTCGGTTGTCTTCATCCGCATTTCCTGCATCACTCAATTGAGCTGACCCAAAAACAAAGTCATCATCTGCATCACCAGCAAAGATGACATTAGCTGTATTGCTAAATGCTCCTCCTGCATTAGTCCAGCCCAGCGCCCCTGATCCGTCAGTGCTCAAAACCTGACCGCTGGATCCATCAGTGTTCGGAAAGGTAATAGGATTAGCTCCATCCGATAAGGTGAGCTCTCCATTTATAGTCGTATTACCATTTTTGAGCATTACTAGAGCATCGCTAAGATTTGCATTGTCAGCTCCATTTCCAATCACAAATATTGGATCTGTATTTACAAAGGCTGTGCTACTAGTGGGTACTATGTCAGTATTATAAGTTCCTATTACTGTTTGAGCAAAAGATTTTGCATTCAGATAATGTCCCCCAGGAATAGATGCACTTGTTCCCCAACTTCTATTTCCCTTTCCACCACCTACAAAGGAAAAGTCCCCTGATGTTCTATTCTCATATCCTCCACCTATAGTAGAGTAATTTCCATCAGATATGTTGTTCTTGCCACCGCTAATGGCAGTAAAATCCCCTTCAGACGCATTACTATATCCGCCAGTTACTGTCGCATATTGACTCGAAGCCACATTGTCCACTCCTCCACCTACAAAGGTCCCAAACTCAGAAGCTTCATTGCCAGACCCTCCACTAATTGCTGCCGCATAGCCACTGGCGTCATTGTTATTACCTCCGCCTACAGAAGAAAAATAATTAGAAGCATCATTATTATTACCTCCTGCAATTGTTGCGTGATCTTGGGAAGCTGAATTTGAATCTCCTCCTCCTATGGTAGAATAATTCCCAGTGGCTAAATTTTCCCCACCTCCGCTTACAGTCGAAAGACTACCACTTGCTACCACTGCTCTTCCAGCTGCAAAAGAGAAATCACCAGGGTCGTCCCAGGCAGTTCCCGTAACTCTACCTGCCCTGAAGGCACCATTAGATTTTTTAAAATACATGCGTACATCCTTGGTGGCATCATCTGCATCAGTGAGCTGATCTGACCCAAAAACAAAGTCATCATCTGCATCGCCAGCAAAGATGACATCAGCAGTATTTGAAAACACGCCTGCACTCACATCATCTCCGTCTGCCAAATCAGCTGGAACATCTGTCAGATCATTAAAAGAACCAGAAAAATCATCAGTTGCATCCTCGTCCAGGTTGGCTGGCACATCCGTCAGGCTTTCAAAGGAGCCATCAAAAGTGCTACCGTCTAACAATCCGTCTGCATCCGTCAATTCATTGATATCGCTTGGGATTTCCGGCTTGTTTTGGATAAAGGCATCAGACGTGTTGTCCGTTTCGTCCCAGTTTGGATTCACATTCTGTTCTCCATTTTCATCAAGCGCCTCCAGTTTTTCAATTTGAACATCTGTCAGGCCATTTTCTGCGTATTTGGCATAAGGCACACTTTGTAATTCATTAGTCCCTAAATTCACAAAGCCATCTCCGGCATTGGCCTCCACTTTTATAGCAACTCCTGTAGACCAGTCTATATCAGCAAATGATGTGGCACTGCCTCCTGTCTTAGTGCCTTGCCCAATGACCAAAGAGACCAAGCCATCTGCTGTGGTGGTGACACTATGGGTTTCTACTAACAAATCTCCTTCGGAATTAGAAAGGGTAAAACGCATAGTTACATTAGCCTCATCCAGTGCCGTGCCATTATTATCACGTAGTACACCCTGATAATTAAACCCATCTGGTGGGCTATTGGTGTTTCTTGCTAGTTCTTCAAGCAAGGGGTTATAAATATTGGCTTTGACACCCCTGGTACTTGTAAACAGTACAAACAAGGTGGCTGAGAAGATATAGAAATAACGTCTTATCATTGGAGTAAGGATTAAGAGGTATTATTTAAGTTTAAGTATTTTGTATTTAGCTATGGTTGAGTTCGCCTCATTCAATAAAGTCAAATAATAATTGCCAGCAGGCAAATGACTTATGTCTAATAGGGCTTTGTTTTTAGATCGGATAGGTGAAATTTTAATTTTTTGTCCTTGACTTGAAAAAAGACTTATATCTGTCAATTCAGGATCGAATGTTGGTCCATTTATGGTGACCCTATTTTCGGCAGGAACAGGGTAAACGCTAATTGTTTTAGAAATGTCTTCAACATTCAAAGGCGAATCCACCACTGGGAATGGCTGCTGAAAACCTGAAATAATTTCCAAATCCCCATTGGACGTAGATCCTACTATGACCTCTCCTAAGGTGTAGGAGCCTGTAGTGCTATTACTACCAGCTGCTGCAATAATATGCCTCTCTAATTGCTGAGCACAGAGTGCTGTTGATAAGATAAAAAAAGCAATACTAAGTAGAAGTGAACGGGTATTCATAGCTTCTAATCATTGGTGGTGGCATTAATTTAGTCATTTAAACAACCAAATGCTATAAAACTCACTACATCGTGGCCAACTTGAGCACCTTATCCAAAAGATCTTGCTTTTCAAATGGCTTGACGATGTATTCGAGAATGCCTATTTCTTTGGCTTCGCGTTGGGCTATATCCTGACCTACGGCACTAATCATGATTACTTTGGCTTTGAAATCAACATCGTTCAGCTCATCCATCACATCTAATCCAAACATATCCGGAAGTACATTATCCAATGTGATTATTTCTGGTTTTAGAATCAGAGCCAATTTGATTGCATCTTCACCATTTGCTGCTTCTCCTATTACTTCATATCCTCCCTCTTCCAAGATGTTTTTGATGGTCTCTCTCTGAAACTTCGAATCGTCAACTACAAGTACTGTTGTCATGATGGTTGTTATTTACCCAATGAATCATTTAACTAAATATAGTTATTACATCATTTTGCCCCTATTAATCGCAAAAGAAATAAAACTTATATACCACCTAAAATCCTCTGGAGGATAGATCAAATCTATATAAGATACTCCTAATTGTGTTTTATTTAGATTTTTTTTAATTATTTTTGGTAATTGCAGAAAAATGGTTGGACACCGAAACTTATTCGGTGGAAAGAATTATTTCTATACACAGAAAGTCTGACCATGAAAAATCTACTGCTCTCCCTTTTATTTTTGTTTGCTCTGCCTTGCTCAGCTCAGGAATTAGCGCCGTCCATTTTTGCTTCGGCCGGAGACTTTTATACTGGTACCAACGTGCAACTCAGCTGGACTCTTGGAGGTACTGTTTTAGACTCTTTTTCTAATAGTGAAGTCACGCTTTCCTCTGGTGTTCAAGTGGAAGAAATAGATCCCTACGTACTAAATGTCAAATCAGATTTCGTCAACATTCAGATCTTTCCTAATCCCATTCAGGATCAACTAACCATTCAATTCAACAATGCAGCTTCCAACTATCAAGTCCTTATTGCTGACCTGGCAGGAAGAACTGTTTATCAAGGTTTTAGTTCAGGAATAAATCAAAAAATTATTGATGTGAGTCACTTGAGCATAGGAGCCTATGCACTGCAAGTTTTAGACTCGAGCCAGCAGCCCATTAAAAAATTTAAACTATCCAAAACTCGGTAACCATGAAGAAGTTTCTATCCTTCAGCTTTCTACTAATTATTTTAACATCTATTGTCTGGGCACAGTCTCCTAATGCCTTCAAATATCAGGCAATTGCTCGTGATGGGTCAGGAGATCCCATGGTCAATCAAGAGGTCAATTTTCAAATCAGCCTATTACAGGGAAGTGCCTCTGGCACCACAGTCTATTCAGAAACCCATTTGGTGAACACCAATGGCTATGGGCTGGTCGGAATGGACATAGGCAGTGGAAACACAATTTCTGGTACTTTCAGTGCAATTGACTGGAGTGCAGGCCCCTATTTCATCCAAGTAGCTATTGATACGAACGGAGGCTCTAGTTTCCAAACACTAGGTACCACACAAATGCTGAGTGTTCCCTACGCACTTTACGCAGAAACATCTGGCAGTTCACTCCCAGGACCACAAGGAGATACAGGGCCGCAAGGACCAGCAGGTGCAGATGGTAGTGATGGCCAAGATGGCGCCACTGGGCCTCAAGGGGCAACAGGAGAACAGGGTGCTCAAGGAGAAACTGGAGCAGATGGCCAAGATGGTGAAGACGGGCAATCCGCCTATGAATTATGGCTAGCAGATGGAAATGAAGGTACTGAAGAGGAGTTTTTAGCTTCTCTAAAAGGTGCAAAAGGAGATAAGGGTGATAAAGGTGACATGGGAGACATTGGGCCTGCAGGACCCACGGGA